>JAHLLS010000014.1 GCA_020444045.1 Deltaproteobacteria bacterium | reverse complement strand
CCTTGCGCTTGGCTTCTTCCTCGGCCTTGCGCTTGGCTTCTTCCTCAGCCTTGCGCTTGGCCTCTTCCTCGGCCTTGCGTTTAGCTTCTTCCTCGGCCTTGCGCTTGGCTTCTTCCTCAGCCTTGCGCTTGGCTTCTTCCTCGGCCTTGCGCTTGGCTTCTTCCTCAGCCTTGCGTTTGGCCTCTTCCTCAGCTTTGCGCTTGGCGTCGTCCTTGGCTTTGGCGGCCAGTTCCGCGGCGCGTTTTTCTTCGGCGGCTTTGTTGGTGGCCGTTTTTTTCACTGTTGTCGCCTTTTTTGCCCCGGTTGTCTTTTTAGCTTTGGTCGTCGTGGTTTTCTTGGCTTTAGTGGTCATCTTACTTTTTGAAGCGGTTTGCTTGCCGGTGGTTTTTTTTGTGGCAGCGGTTTTTTTGGTGGCCTTCTTTTTATCCGTTTTTGCAGCCGCCTTTTTCTTTGAAGTGGATTCGAGTAAGCTGTCTTTTCCCATGGGAACCCCTTTAAATGGATGTTGATGCCGCCGCAGAAAGCCCAGGTTCCGCCGTATTCACGTCCGGGTTACGCGCATCGGAATGCATGCCGACTGCGTATCACGTCGCATGCCGCGATCATCGTGACCGTTTTGATCACGATTGGCGGTATGCGCCCCTTTGAATCTGACGCTTTTTACGGGCCCATCAATGTTGGTGGCCTGAAATAAGGAAAGGTCATCAAACAATGTTCCTTACAAGATTTGCGTCTTATTTTGCAATGATTAATTTGTCGGAAATGCCAAAATCCGTTATGCTGCAGCCGGTTATTGGAAGAGACCACTTTGAACAAGGGGGAGAATCGACCATGACGATTCATCCCGAATTATCGGATCAGTTCGATCATTTGAAAAATATCCTGGACCCCCTGCCGTCCCTGGCGGTGGCCTTTTCGGGAGGCGTGGACAGTTCCCTGCTGCTGGCAGCGGCCGTCGATGCGCTGGGAGGTCGTGTCGTCGCCCTGACCGCCGATTCCCCCGTGCATCCGGCCCGGGAAATACGGGCGGCTATCGCCATCGGCAGTTTCCTGAATGTACGTCACATACTGGTGCGGACGGACGAAATGGACCAGTCGGCATTTCGGGCCAACACAGCGGACCGGTGTTATGTCTGCAAAAAAATCATCTTCAAACGCCTCATGGCGGCGGCGGCTGATTTGGGAATCGAGCACCTGGCGCACGGCGTCAACCGGGACGATTTCAACGACTATCGACCGGGCCTGCGTGCGGCGGCGGAAATGCGGGTCATGGCCCCGCTGGTGGATGCGGGTTTATCGAAGGCCGACATCCGGCGGTTGGCAAAGGTGCGGGGCCTGCCCAACTGGAATCGTCCGGCCATGGCCTGCCTGGCGTCGCGCATCCCTTATGATACGGCGCTCAGCCATTCGCTTCTGGCACGGGTCGAGGCGGCGGAAAGGGTTCTCGAAGATCTCGGCTTGCGGGGCGGGCGTGTTCGCTGCCATGGGGATGTGGCCCGTATCGAACTGACGGCCGGGGAGGACATGGTCCGGGTGCTTTCCGCCGAATGCCGGAATCAAATAGTGCAGGGGGTGAAAACAGCCGGATTCACATACGTTGCCCTCGATCTGGAAGGATACCGTCAGGGAAGCATGAACGCTCCCCTGGCAACACGTGACGACGGCTGAAGCGCAGTCGGCGCGCCGTCGGTATCAGAACGGCCAGAATCGGGGAATCAGAAATGCCCCCGCCGCGATGACCATCAGGTTGAGCGGCAAGCCCAGCTTGAGATAGTCCGCAAAACGATAGTTGCCCGGTCCGTAGACCATAAGATTGGTCTGGTAACCGATGGGCGAGGCAAAGCAGGCGCTGGCGCCAAAGCACACCGCAATGATGAAGGGGCGTGGATCGACTCCCAGCGAAAGCGCCGTGGATACCGCCACGGGCAGCAGCAGGACCGCCGTGGCGTTGTTGCTCAGGATTTGGGTTCCGATGCTGGTCAGAAGCAGAAAGCCGCCCAGCACGACCGACGGCCCGGCGCCGGCAAACAGCTGCAGGAAAGCACTGGCATAGAGATCCGTGGCCCCGGTTTTCTGCATGGCCTGCCCCAGAGCGATGGTGCCGACGATCAGCAGCAGCACATCCGCCCGCAGTTCCCGATAAGCCGACCGCAGCTGCAGACATCCCGTCAAAATCATCAACAGTACGCCGGCCATGGCCGCCACCATGATGGACAACAGGCCCGTGGCCGCCGCCGTCACAACACCGCCAAAGATCATCAAAGCCCGTCCGGCCAAGCGTTTGTGGACGATCTCGTGATGCACATCTTCGATCACGATGAAGTCTCCCCCGCTGCGCAGCCCCTCCAGTTGGGCCAGGGGTGAACGCACCAGGAGGATATCGCCCACCCGCAGCCGCCGTTTGTGCAGTTTCAGGTCGGCATAGTGGTGACTGCGACGTTTGATGGCCAGAATCTGGATGTGTTCATCGCCGAACAGCTTGGTGTCGGGAACCTTGGCACCGATCAGGCGCGATTGCGGCGGTAAAACGAGTTCGACGATCAGATGTTCCGGATCAGCGCCGCTGGCCGTCAGATCGGCCTGTTCGTGCGGCAATTCGGCCAGGCCTTCCGCCAGAATGGCTACGATATCGGTGGCCGAGCTTTTCACCAGCAGCAGGTCTGCCGGGGCGAATCGCAGACCGGCCTCATCCGGGTAATGGATATCGGCGTTTCGCACCACCTCGACGATGCCCAGGGCCGGATAACGTTCGGCAAGGGCGGCAGGGGGCTGACCCATGAGGGCGCTGCTTTCGGGCAGTTCCAGTTCCGCCAGGTAGGTTCGGTCTTCACCATTGTCGACATGGCAGGTGGCGGCGGCATGGCTGGGCATGAAACGCGAGGCCGTCAGGGTCAAAAAACCAATGCCGATCACCGCCACGGGCAGCCCCACCCAGGCCAGCTCGAACATTCCGATGGGCGCATATCCGGCCTGGACACTGAGGTCGCTGACGATAATGTTGGTGGAGGTTCCCACCAGGGTGCAGGTTCCCGCCAGAATGGAGGCATACGAAACGGGTATCAAAAACTTGGAGGGACTGATCCCGTATTCACAGCTGATTGCCAGCATGATCGGGATGAAAAGCACCACGACCGGCGTATTATTGATGAACGCCGAGGCGGCGGCCACGATGAGCAGGCTCATGAGCAGCGCCAGTCGGTGGTTGCCCCGGGCCATGGCGATGACCTGCTGGCCGATGAAGCCCACGGCGCCGGTGCGGATCATGCCGCGGCTCATCAGAAACATGGCGCCCACCGTGATGACCGCCGGGCTGGCGAACCCGGCCACGGCCTCGTTCGGCTGCAAAATACCCGTTACGGCCAAGCTGACCATGATGCCGACCGCCACCAGATCCACAGGGGCTTTGTCGGTGATCAACAGCACCAGGGTCACGATCAATATTGCCGTTACCAGCCAGATGGCCATGGGGGCTTATCTCCTTGGTTGCATGGTGTCGCCGCCAGACGATTTGGCAGAATGATAATACATGATCATGCACGTGCCAACACGGGCTATTTGGCCGACCGGCATGGTGGGGCACGGTCCAGAGGTTTGGGCGCCGCCGGGCTTCCATCTTTCGGCAATGCCGTGCTATGAATTCGGAATTCGGTTCTGCAACTGTTTCAAGAGGCAAGCGAGAGGTCGTTTCGCCGTGCCTGGGGATGACCTATTAGGAGGGTGCGATGGACGCGATTGCGCTGACACAGCAGCTGGTGCAGTTTGACACACGAAACCCGCCGGGTCATGAAGCCGCCTGCGCCCGGTTTCTGGAAGGGATTTTAAGGGATGCGGGCTTTGAAGTGGCGCCGCACCATTTCGCCGAAGGGCGAACGAGTTTGATTGCCCGGGGGTCAGGGGCGTCGGGCAGGCCGCCCATCTGCCTGTCGGCGCATCTGGACACTGTCCCGCTGGGGGAGGCGGTCTGGGAAAGGGATCCGCTGGCCGGCACCATCGAGGGGGACCGGCTTTACGGGCGTGGGGCCAGCGACATGAAAAGCGGTCTGGCCGCCATGGTGTCGGCCGCGTGTGGGTTTGGGCCTCATCCCGACGTATGTCTGGTCTTGACCGCCGGCGAGGAAAACGGCTGCGAAGGGGCCCGCTTTCTGGCGGAACAAGGGGTGCTGCCGCTTCCCATGGGGGCTCTCGTGGTGGGGGAGCCCACCGCCAACGTTCCCCTGGTGGGGCACAAAGGCGTCCTGTGGCTGGAAATCGAGGTTGCCGGTCGCACGGCCCACGGCAGTACTCCGGAGTTGGGCGACAACGCCATCAACAAGGCGGCCCGTCTGATCCGGAAGCTGGAGGCGTTTCAATTCGAGGCCGCGCCCCACCCGGTGCTGGGGGGGCCGACGCTCAACGTGGGAACCATCCGGGGAGGGCTGAACATCAACTCCGTACCGGATCGTGCCGTGATCGGTGTCGATATCCGCACTGTTCCCGGTATGCCGCATGCCGCGATCATCGAGGCGGTGGCCCGTTGCAGCGATGACGCGATTCGCATCACGCCCTTGGCGGACATGGCCAGCGTGGCCACGGATCCCGCCCAGGAATGGATTCAGCATGTGTTCGACGTGGTGGCGGCGCATACCGGCCAGCACGCCCTTCCGCAGGGGGCCGCCTATTTTACCGATGCGGCCGCCTTGCGGTCGGCCGGGCACCCCCCGCCGACAGTGATCCTGGGGCCGGGGGAACCCTCCCAGGCCCATCAGACTGATGAATTTGTAATGCTTCCCCGCATCGATGAGGCGACCGCGATTTATGCCCGCCTGATACGATCCTGGTGCGAGCAGGGGACTTGACCGAAAACGGCGTTTGCCCCCGGGGTTGCTCCCGGGCGACGATCGTTATATTGGATACGGGTACTCGTTTTGAATCCATGACGACAACCATAAAAGGAGGTGAATTTCATGGGAAAAGGTGATAGACGCAGCAAGCGCGGCAAGATTTGGCGCGGGTCGAACGGAAAAAAGCGTCCCAAGAAAAAAAACAAACCCCAAAAGTAATGGGGGATTTACGTCCGGCCGGGAAACGGAGATCATGACACACAACCTGAAGCGCGGCCCCCTGACCGCTGCCGCCGACGCGCCGGCGGCGCCTGCCCGCCCGTCTGCCACACTGGTTCTGGTGCGGGATGGGGCGGCGGAAATGGAAGTGCTGCTGTTGCGCCGGGGGCGCCAGCTAAAAGCCTTTGCCGGTGCCTGGGTGTTTCCCGGCGGTGCGACGGATCCCGCCGATGGCCCGACCGAAGGCTGGGAATCGATTCCGGCGGTAGCGCGCCATACGGCGGTAAGGGAGTTGCGGGAGGAGACCGGTTTGACTATTCAGCCCGAGGCCCTGTTGCCATTGTCGCGCTGGACAGCCCCTGTCATCATGCCTCGCCGGTTCGATACCTGGTTTTTCCTGGCCGCGGCCCCCACGGATCGGGTGCAGGTCGATCGAAGTGAAATCCATGACCATCGCTGGCTATCCCCCCAGGCCGCGCTGGAAGACCATCATGCCGGCCGGATCGCGCTTTTTCCGCCCACCTGGGTCACTTTGCATCATTTGGCCCGTTTTTCCCGATGCAAGGCGGCGCTTGCGGCCGCTGGTGCGCAAACGCCCTTTCACTATGCGCCCCGTGTGGTCAAGCAGGGCCCGGATTCCTGTTTTCTATACGGCGGTGACCAGGCCTATGCCACCCTCCGCATCGATCAAGCGGGGCCGCGGCACCGCTTGTGGGTGCGCCAGGACGCCTGGCAATACGAACGCTGTGCAGACGCCGGGCGGTTCTCCCGAACACCCCCCGTCACTTGACACACCTGCCGGATTGGATAACAAGGGGCGGCATGATGACCGACCGGGTCCCCGGCGGCGGGATGGATCGACAACGCTTACCGAAAAAATGCCAAGGGAGTTGTTACCATGATTGTTGTGACCGGTGGCGCCGGTTTTATCGGCAGTGCCCTGGTGTGGGCGCTCAATCGCCGCGGCGAGGACGACATCCTGATTGTCGACCAGCTGCACGAAACGGAAAAGTGGAAAAACCTGGTGGGGTTGCGTTTCAGCGATTATCTGGACAAGACCGTTTTTATCGACCAGCTCATCCGGGGGGATTTCGGTGACCGGATCCGGGCGATCCTCCACATGGGGGCCTGTTCCGCCACGACGGAAAAAGATGCCGATTACCTGATGGAGAACAACTACCGCTACACGACCCGCATCGCCGCCTGGCGTGAAACCCAGCCCCGTTGCCGTCTGATTTATGCCTCCAGTGCGGCGACCTATGGTGACGGTGCCCGTGGATACGGTGACGACGAAGCCGGTTTGCCCCATCTGCGCCCCTTGAACATGTACGGCTATTCGAAACATTTGTTCGATTTGCAGGCGCTGCGGCGGGGATGGTTGAAGCACATCGTAGGCCTGAAGTATTTCAACGTCTTCGGCCCCAACGAATACCACAAGGGCGACATGCGCAGTGTGATCAACAAGGCCTACCCGCAGGTGCGCGACGAGGGCCGCATGCGCCTGTTCAAATCCCACCGGCCGGACTACAAGGACGGCGAACAGCTTCGGGACTTCATCTATGTCAAAGACGCGGTCAACATGACCCTGTTCTTCCTGGATAACCCCGACATCGGGGGCATATACAACATCGGCACCGGCCGGACCCAGTCCTGGAACGATGTGGCGGCGGCCCTGTTCAAGGCGGCCGGACAGCCATTGACCATCGAGTACATCCCCATGCCGGACCACCTGCAGGGAAAATACCAGTATCATACCTGCGCGGACCTGACGAAACTGCAGGCCGTTGGATGGTCGCAGCCCTGCCGGCCGCTCGAAGAGGCCATTGACGATTATGTCTGTAACTACTTGTCGACCGATGCTCATCTCTCGTCGGATTGACTCAGGTGCCGATGCATTCCCGGATGCGGCGAGGTGACATCTTGTGAATACGACGGCCGTTTTGTTGGTATTGATATCGGCCGTGATGCATGCCGTCCGCAATTTCCTGACCAAGACCGCGTTCGATAAGCAAGTCTTCGTATGGTGGTACGAATTGCTGGGGCTGCTGTTCTTCGCGCCGGTCTTTGTCTACGGCCTTTGGCGGGGCGCTTTTGTTCTGGAAGGGATCTGGCCAATCGCCGTTCTTTCCGGTCTGCTTCACTTTCTTTACTGGTTGTGGCTGTCACGGTCGCTCGATGAGGGCGATTTATCCCGCGTCTACCCCATTTCGCGATCGGCTCCGGCCCTGGTCTTCGTGATAGCGGTCGTGTTCATGGGGGAAGACGTCAGCGTATCGGGGGCGGTCGGTATTCTCCTGGCGGCGCTGGGGGTCTATACCATCAGTCTGAGCCGGTTGACGCCGGCCGCGCTGCTCCAGCCGCTGCGCAATTTCCGGAACGATAAAGCCACGCGCTACGCCTTTTTGACCCTTTTGGCGGTGGCGGCCTATTCCCTTGTGGATAAACAGGCCGTGATGCGGTTTCATCCGGTGGCCTTTGCGTTTGTCTATCCCTGGGTCAGCATGGCGCTGTTGTCGGGCTACATCCGGACCGCCAAGCGCGCGGGGGTCCTGCGGCGGGAGTGGCAGGCCAATCGCCGCGCGATTCTGGTCTGCGGCGTGTTGGGAATCTTCGGTTACTTTTTGATCCTGATGGCGTTTTCGCTCGAACGCATCAGTTATGTTGTCGGGCTGCGGCAAATCAGTATTGTCTTTTCGGTCCTGTTGGGCGTTGTCATTCTGAAGGAACGCCACGGGCGGCAGCGGATGCTGTCCGCCGTCATGATATTCATCGGGGTGTACCTGATTGCCCGGGCCGGATAATGGTCTTTTGGAAACGGAAAAACAAGACAGGACCGCTTACAACAACGGTCGCCATAAAAAGGAGACACCATGTTCGAACACGTCATGGCCGCCCGTCGGCGTCTGGAAGGGCAGGCCCATGTCACACCGGTGATGACTTCGGCCACATTTAATGACCGAGTCGGCGGTGCCGTCGTTTTTAAATGCGAAAATTTCCAGCGTATCGGGGCTTTCAAGTTTCGGGGGGCATTTAATGCCGTCGCCTGTTTGCCGGATGACGTGCGGAAAAAAGGCCTGATTACGTTTTCTTCCGGCAATCACGCCCAAGCGGTGGCGTTGGTGGGGCGCCTCATGGATGTGCCCGTCACGGTCGTCATGCCGGAGGACGCGCCGGTCACCAAACGGCGGGCGACGCAGGGATATGGAGCCGAAGTGGTTCTCTACGACCCCCGCCGGGAATCGCGGGATGCCCTGGCCCGGGCCCTCCAGGAAGAACGGGGCGGTGCGCTGATACCGCCCTACGACCACCCGGACGTCATTGCCGGACAGGGGACCGCCACGTTGGAACTGCATCGCCAGGTCGGTCCGCTGGATATGCTGCTGGTGCCCTGTGGCGGCGGTGGTCTGCTCAGCGGCTCGGCGGTGGCCGCTCACGGCGTCATGCCGAACTGCCGGGTGATCGGGATCGAGCCGGAGCTGGCCGACGATGCCACCCGTTCGTTCCGCACCGGAGTGCTGCACCGGGTGGACAACCCCCCGACCATTGCCGACGGCACGCGGACCCCTTCACTGGGGGAGCACACCTTTCCCCTGATTCGTGAGCATGTCAGCGATATGCAGACCGTTTCCGAGGAGGCCATCATGGCGGCTGTGCGCTTTTTTTTCTACCGGATGAAAATCGTGGTGGAACCTTCCGGTGTACTGGGGGCAGCCGCGCTGCTCAGCGGCGTGGTGAAGCCGGAGGGCCGCGTCGGTGTCATGTTGAGCGGCGGCAACATCGACCACCTGACCATGACGCGTATCCTCGCCGCCGCACCGGACGATGCCTGAGTTCCGGTGGTCGGTGCCGCCTATTGCAAAGCCCGACAAATGGCGATAGGTATGCGTGGACCACCGGGTGACAGGCCCGTCATTCTGCCACGCCGGGCGGCAAGAGACGGAAGGCGTCGATGCAGCTATCGTTCAATCAGATTACGTTCCGCTATCCGGGAACCGACACGACCGTTTTTGAAGATCTCTCCTTCCAGATGGCGGGGCCCGGATTCAATGCCCTCTTCGGCCCCTCCGGGGTCGGTAAAACCTCCCTGGCCCGCATGCTGACCGGTGACCTGAGCGACTTTTCCGGCCAGTTGCAGACCCGGGATATCGACCGCATCCTCTATTCGTACAATCTGGAACGGCTGCCGGGCTGGTCTGCCGTGGGAAAACATCTCGAGCGGATCACGACCCCGGAACAACAGGCCAAAAGGGAGCATTTGGTCGATCTTTTCGGGATGACGCCTTTTCTCGGATCGCGATTTTCCCAGCTGTCGCTGGGGCAGAAAAACCGCATCAACCTGATCCGTTATCTTCTGCAGGACTTCCAGATGCTGATCATGGACGAGAGCCTGGCCAACGTGGATGAACTTACCCGTGAGAAAATCATCCTCAATATCAAGGCCCTTTTTCCGGATAAATTTTTTATCTACATTTCCCACAACATCATCGAGGTGTCCAAGTTCTGCCGGGATATTCTGGTGCTGGCGGGGTCCGGCAAAAAACGGCCGGCCGTTGTGGTGAAGGGGCAGGACCAGCAGGCCGGCCAGTCGCTTGAAAGGCAGCATCTCGAAACCACCATGCTGGAGATTATGAATGCTGCATAGACGGGTCTATCAGTTTCTGATTGTCTACAGCCTGGGGCTGGCACTGCTTTTGGGCATCAAGTATCTCCTGGATCTTTCCAATTATGTCATCCCGGGTCCGATGGAGATCTGGACGACCTGCCGGGAGGTGGCCCGGCGCTACTTCGCCGATGTCATGGACACCATGACGGTGGCGATCATCGGGCAGGTGCTGTCCATCTGCATGGCGGGCTTTATCGGCATTGTCGGCCGCCAGACCACCTGGCTGGGATCTTTCGTCAAGGTGGCGGCCTATAACGTTCAGGCCTATCCGATCGTGGCGCTGGCGCCCATTATCTTTATCCTGCTGGGCGACGGATTCATCTCCCGCTTGCTGATCGCCGCCATGATCTGTTACTTTCCCTTGCTGCTGTCAGTCCTCGGCATCATGTCCGAGCCGGTGCGGGACATCGAACATTTCTACCGCAATACCGGGCGTCTGCGCTGGCAGCTGGAAGTGAAGATTCGTGCTTTTGAAAACATCGGCAAGCTGACGACGGTGGTGGCCGGCAGTGCCACCCTGGCCATGGCGGGAACGATTGTGGCCGAGTTTATCGCGGCGAATGCCGGCATCGGCTACAGCATCCGGATTGCCCTGTACCAGAGCGACCTGGGTAAAATTCTGGTGGCCCTGTTTTTGATCGGCATATCGCTTTCGATCTACCAGGGACTGCTCGAATGGATGGGGGCCCTGGTCCGGAATGCCTGGGAGAGTCAATAGCGTTCGGCACGGTGATCCGGTTGGATCAGAGAGGAGGGTGATATGCGAAACCATCGCCTGATGGGAATCGGTTATGCGGTTGCGGTATGCCTGATCATGGTTGCGGCCTTTCCCCCCGCGGTTGCGACCGGGGCTGAAAAACTCAACTATCGACTGAAATGGATCTTCAACACCAGTGTGGTCGGCGACTTGTACGCCGACGTGGGCCGAAAATTTGCCGAGGCAGGGCTGGATGTTACCGTAAAACCGGGTGGTCCCGAACGGGATGCCATCAAGGAGTTGGAGCTGGGACAGGCCCAGTTCGGGGTCGCTTCCGCCGACCAGGTCATTCGCGCCATGGCCAAGGGGTCGCCGGTGGTGGTCATCGCCCAGTTGTTCCAGATCAATCCGCTGCAGTGGATCTATCGCAAGACCGACCCGCCGATAACCCGCCTCGAGGATCTGCGGGGACGCACCATCGGCATTACCTATGGCGGCAATGATGAGACCATTATGCGCACCCTCCTGGCCAAGGCCAAGTTGACGGAGCAGGATGTGCGTCTGTTCAGCGTGCGCTACGATTACACCCCGTTTTATCAGAAAACAGTGGATATCTGGCCGGTGTATCGTAACACCCAGGGCATCTTTATCGGCCAGAAAATGATGGAGGGCGGCGAGCCGGTGCAGTTTTTTATTCCGTCCGATTTCGGGATCCAGTTTGTGGCCAATTCCGTGGTCACCTTGCGCCAGATGGCCGAGGAGCGCCCGGAAACGGTGCGGAAATTCCTTTCCGCCCTGCTAAAGGGCTGGGAGGAAGCGCTCGATCCGGTCAAGAGTGATATCGTGGTTCAGATGCTGCAGGAATTCGACAAGGATACGTCGTGGACGATACTGGCGGAACAGCTGGAGATTACCCGGCGCCTGGTTAAGCCTGAATCCGGCATGGCCATCGGGATCATCGACAGGGATGCTTGGATCCAGACGGAAAAGATCATGTACGACCAGAAGCAGATCGTAAAGCCCGTTCATATCGAAACCGCCCTGATGCCGGGGTTTGCTTTTTAAGACGAGCGGCCGTGGTTGTGGAATTTCCCTTCGGAAAATTAGACTATGTCCGCTGAACGATTGCTTCAGCGCGTGATGGCGGCCCATGGCGGGTATGAACGCTGGCGACGTGTTCGTGCCCTGAAGATCGACGTGCGTTGCGGCGGCGCTGCGCTGACGGCCCGTTTTCAGCGAAACGCCTACCGCTGTTACCGGGCGGTGGTGGATACCCGCAGGCCCCGGGTGAGGTTTACGCCTTTCAAGGGGTACCACGGTGTGTTTACACCGGAACGGGTGTGGATCGAAACGGATCAGGGGGCGGTGGTCCAGGAGCGGGTCAACCCCCGGCACTTCTTTCCGAGTTGGAGACGGCACATTTGCTGGGATGCCCTGGATGTCCTTTATTTCGGCGGATATGCCATGTGGAACTACCTCTGCACGCCGTTTTTATGGCTTGCGGAAGGCATTCAACCGGCGGTGGGCGATTCCTGGCAGGAGGCGGGGGAAACCTGGCAGACCTTAATGGTCCGTTTCCCTGCGGATTGGCCCACGCATTGCCCCGAACAGACGTTCTACATCGATGACCGGGGCCACATTCGCCGTCATGATTACACGGCACGCGTGATCGGTCCCTATGCACGGGCCGCTCATTACAGCGGCGATCATCGGGCATTCGACGGGTTGGTGTTCCCGATCCGGCGGCGGGTGTATCCGCGGCGGGGCGACAACCGATCGCTGCCATTTCCAACGCTGATCTGGATTGATATCGACCACATTGAGGTCATTGACGACTGATGGCGGCTTCCGTGTTGCCGGCACGCTACCGGCGATATTTTCGGATTTGGGACAGGACGACGAGATGACACACGCATTCTGGGATTGGTGGCAGCATTTGCCCCGCATGATCGATCCGAATCTCTTTGAGATCGGATCGTTCCAACTGCGTTACTACGGTCTGATGTATATCGTGGCCTTTGCGCTGACCTACGGGCTTCTGGTCTATCGATCAAAAAAAGATGGCTTCACCTGGTTCACCCCGGAACGCATCCAGGACCTGATGGTCTGGCTGATTGCCGGGACGATTCTGGGCGGCCGATTGGGATATGTTCTCTTCTACGATTTGAGCTTTTTTGCGGCGCATCCGCTTAAAATTTTTCTACCCTTCGATTTGTCCGACGGATTCCGGTTTACCGGGATCTCCGGCATGTCCTACCATGGCGGGGTCATCGGCGTTGTCGCGGCCGGCTATCTTTTCAGCCGGCGGAACAAGCTTCCGTTTGTTACGATGGTCGACTTCGTCGCACCGGCCGCACCCCTGGGGTATACGTTCGGGCGCCTGGGCAATTTCATCAACGGGGAACTATACGGGCGTGTCACCACGATGCCCTGGGGGATGTTTTTCCCGCTGGATCCCACCCATCAGCTGCGGCACCCCTCCCAGTTGTACGAAGCGTTCTTCGAGGGGCTTTTTCTTTTCGTGCTGCTCTGGGCGGTGCGCAATCATCCCCGCTGCAAAGGCGGTCTTCTGGGGCTGTATCTGATGGAGTACGGCACGGTGCGCTTCGGCATCGAATTCTTCCGCGAGCCGGACCCGCACCTGATGTACGTTTTGGGGCCTTTTACCATGGGGCAGGTATTGTGCGGCGCGATGGTGCTGATCGGTCTGGCAGCCTATGTCGCTGGGCGCCGGGCGGTTTTGCGAGGCGGGTCGACGTAAAAAAAAGTGCGGTTGCTCCTGAATTTTAAACCGAGGTATCATTTATCGGATGGATATCAAGTTTTCAGGCAGCTGTCATATTTTCGTTGCCCCAATCTTCAAGATGGGGATATGCGCCAAAAAAAGCATGGCGTGATCTGATCCTAATCCTATGATCAGCGGACCTGACGGATTTTGGCCAAGGGTGCCAGGACACCCAAACCTGGTGCCGCCTGCTTCAGCCGGATGCTTGACGGCTCCCTTGTCAGTGACTTAAGAGCGACATATGGGAAAATCGTTTGTACGATTTTTAGGCAGCGGCGACGCCTTCGGCAGTGGGGGAAGGCTTCAGACATGCATTTACGCGGATCTGGGAGCATCCCGGCTCCTGATCGACTGCGGGGGCTCGGCCATGGTCTCCATCAAACGCTGGCGAATCGACCCTGCCACGATCGATGCCATATTGATCACCCACCTGCACGGCGATCACTTTGCCGGCATCCCCTTTTTCATTCTCGATGCCCAACTCGTCACCAAACGGATCCGGCCTCTGCTGATAGCCGGGCCACCGGGGGTGGAGTCCCGCGTGAAAGCGGCGATGGAGCTGCTGTTTCCCGGGTCCTCGCAGATCCGTCGAAATTTTGAGGTCACTTTTGTCGAGCTTGTCGAAAACCAGGCCATGGTCATTGATTCGCTGACGATTACCGCCTATCCCGTTGTCCACGCAAGCGGTTCAACACCGTTTGCCCTTCGTGTGGAGTGCGGCGGCAAGATTGTCTCCTACTCCGGGGATACGGAATGGACCGATAGTTTGATTCAGGCTGCCAAAGGCGCAGATTTGTTTGTCAGCGAAGCCTATTTCTATGATAAACAGGTGAAAAATCACCTGAGCTACAAGACGCTGCTGGAACGGAAAAAGGAGTTGACCTGTCGGCGGTTGATGATGACCCACATGAGCGACGACATGCTCGGCCGGCTCGAACAGCTTGAAATCGATTATGCCGAAGACGGAAAGTGCGTTTTCATCTGACAAGCTGCGGAGCCACCTTACCACCCGACTCGATTGGACTCCTCCTTGCTGGTGTTTGGGGGTAAAGCGCTCATTGGTAAATCGAGGGTCTCAAGGCCGCCCCCACGTATCCTCCACAACAGACGACGGCGTAAAAAAACGCCGGGGAGATGAGCGGCAATGGCTGACTTGCAACAATCCGCCTGGATCACGTCCGTGATCGAAGACTTCATCGCCAACAGCCCGGAAAACAATCTTCAGAACCAGACCAGGGAAAAGGCTTTCGAGAATCCGCTTGTGGGCTTTGCCGGCGGTGACGATCCGCTTTTTGACGACTATAAGACCCATGTGGGGCCGTTTCACTGGACCCCGCCTGAAATCTTTCAGATCTCCTTTCCGGAAAGCCGCATCGAGGCCGGAGACCTGACCGTGATCAGCTGGATCCTGCCCCAGACCTCCCGGACCCGGTCCGACAACCGCAAACAGGACCGGTTCCCGGCCGAACGATGGGCCCGTGCAAGGGCCTTCGGTGAAAAGGTCAATGAAAAGCTGAGGGCCCATGTGGTCCGCCGGCTCGGAGAAAAGGGGATTCAGGCGGTGGCCCCGATGCTTTCGCCGCTCTGGTCCAGGTTGGTGTCGCCCCGGTACGGATACGCCTCGAAATGGTCCGAGCGCCATGCGGCCTACGCCGCCGGTCTGGGCACCTTCGGTCTCTGCGATGGGCTGATCACGCAAAGGGGCAAGGCCATGCGCACCGGCTCTGTGGTGGCCCGGTGCCGGATCCAGCCGAGTCCTCGGCCGTATACGGATCATCACGCCTATTGCCTTTTTTACGCCAAGGGAACGTGCGGCAAATGCATCAAACGATGCCCGGTGGGGGCCATCTCCGAAAAAGGCCACGACAAGGAAAAATGCAGGGCCTACATGCGGGGAGAACTCGTCCGTTCCTACATCAAGGATCAATACGGGTTTGAAGGCAAGGGCTGTGGCCTGTGTCAAACCGGAGTGCCCTGCGAAGCCGTTAACCCGGTCAGGATTTCATGATGACAGCACCTGAATTCCGGGCACAAATCCCTCACATCGCGACAGCGTGCGGGTAAGCGTCCACCCTGTGTCAGTGTCGCGATGGTGTTAAAAGCGATTGAAAAGGAAGTGGCCTTCACCAATGGTAGCTGTGACGCGTGTTCGTCGAATGCGAAAACAGCCCCTGCTAAATATCATTCACATACTAAGGCTCAGTAAAGAATTAAAAAAAGTACGTTATTTTTAATTGACATGAATGAATAAGCTGGAGTATGAGATGAAACATTCTGCATAATATATACATTATGCAGAATTGATATTTGATTCCAGCCGGGTCATTTTCCGGTATGATCAGCCATCTCGCGGAAGGACAACACCATGAATTCGATGTGTTGCCGATTTTGGTGGACTTCCGGAGTAACCACTGGGGAAGCTTTTCCAGAAGCCATCAGTCTTGATTCGGATGCACGACTATAAGGAAAGTGCACATGGGCTCGATAAAGGTGGAATCTCTTGAATCGCAGGTTTCTTACAGAATCAGGGAAATGATCCGGCAGCGGGTATTGACCAAGGGCCAGAAGGTGAAAGAACGAGAACTCTGCGAGCAGCTGGGGATCAGCCGCACACCAGTCCGGGAGGCGCTTCGCACCCTTAAATCCGAGGGACTGATTGATATCATCCCAAACAAGGGCGCCTTCGTCTCCGAGCCTTCCATCGAAAATATCAAGGAAATCTTCGAAGTCATGACGCTTCTGGAGGGGGAGGCCTCGCGCCTGGCCGCCCAACGGATCACCGACCAGGAGCTGGAAAAGCTGGAAGCTATCCACCAAGAGCTCAAGCACCGTCACGCGGAAAAGAACAGCGAAAAGTATCTGGCCGCCAACAACCGGTACCATCAGTATATTCGAAAGCTTGCCAAGAACCAAATACTCTACGAACTTATCCAATCCCTTCAGGATAAAATTTTTCTGTACCGAACCCAACAGCTCAACAAACTGGGGCGGTTCGATCAGTCGATAAAAGAACATGACAAATTGATGAAAGCGTTTCGGAAAAAAGACGCCGGGGCAGCGGAAAGGGCCATGAAAAACCATCTTAAGAACCAGGAGGAAGCTCTGGTTTCGAATCAGGGCACCGATTCTTCCAAGGAGGTGGCTGGTTCCACCGTTGCCACGATGGCGTCAAAGCAAGCATGAGAGACCCGGGGGGCTTCAAAGCCGTCGTCGCAGGGAGTCACACCCCATGCGACGCGTTGACCTCGCCGGCAAAACCGCCTGCTCCGGATGCACCGACTGTCAATAACAGCCGTTTTGCATAGCCCGAAAGCAGGAGGCTTATTAACCCAACGCAAGTATCAGGAGGAGGCATTGATGAAAAGAAGAGCCGTATTAAGCGCGATTCTGGGCCTGGTGACCGTCGCATTTCTGTGCACGACAGTGGACGCCAAGTCGATCACCTTGAAAGTATCCCATCAGTTTGCCAAGGGCGACGTGCGGGACGAAATGACCCGGGTCTTCGGGGCAAAGGTCACGGAGATGACCAACGGTGATGTCAAATTCCGGTATTATCCCGCGTCCGCTCTTTTCAAGGCCAAGGAGCAGTGGGACGCCATGCGTATGGGAACCCTCGACATATCGCTGTTTCCCCTCGACTACGCATCGGGGAAAGTCCCCCAATTCTCGGTCAGCCTGATGCCCTGTGTGGTGCAGAACGTGGCCCAGGGGCTCACCTGGAGCGACAAACCCATCGGGAAGAAGCTTGAGGCCATGATGCTGGAAAACGGGGTGCGGAACCTGGCCTGGGCCTGGTTTTCCGGCGGCATCGGGTCCAATGTCCGCCAGATCAAGCTTCCCGAAGATGTCAAGGGCGTAAAACTGCGCGCCGCCGGAAAGAAGTTCGAGTTCATGATGGCAGAAGCCGGTGCATCCATCACCAGCATGCCCTCTTCTGAGGCCTATCAGGCTCTGGCCACCGGCGTCATCGACACGATGCTGACCTCGGCGGCCTCCTTCGTGAGCTACCGCCTCTACGAGCAGCTCAAATACGCCAACGTGCCGACCAAGTATTCCATCTGGTACATGGCGGAAAATTTGTGCATCTCAGAAAAAACCTGGGAGCGCCTGTCGCCCGACCAGCAGAAAGTCTTTTTGGAAGTCGCCGAGTGGATGCATAAGGAATGGATCCTTCAGAACTTCGACGCCCTGGCCAAGGAAATGTACGACGAGTACACGAAGGCCGGCGTAGATGTCCACGAAATGACCAAGGAAGAATTCATGGCGTGGCAGGCATTCGCCAAAAAGACCGCCTGGAAGGATTTTGCTGACAATGTCCAAGGCGGACAGGAAATCCTGAACCTGGCCGTGGACGCGATGGATTAACCGTTCGACAGCACGGCTGCGGAGCCCCGATTACCCGATCCGGGGCTTCGCAATTTTTTTGTGGCACCGTGTTGTCGCTTCATCCCTGACGAGGACGAAGCGGATCCCATACCAAATTCTGAAAGGTGGCGATGAAAATGTTTTGGAAGGCACTCAAGTCCCTGATCCAAGGACTCAGCGTCGTTACGGGCTATTTGTCGGCTGCCGCCATCGCTGCGGCGTCCCTGATCATCACCGAGGCGGTGTTCGTTCGCAAGGTCCTGGACATATCCACCATCTGGCAAACGGAGATGTCGGTGTTCCTGCTGATCTTTGCCACGTTCGTGGGGTCAGCCTACGTCCAGAAAAACGACCACCATCTCAACGTCGATTTTCTGCTGGTCTACCTGCCCCCGAAGGTCCGTGAATCGTTTCTGCTGTTCGGTTCGGTGTTCACCATGCTGCTTTCGGGGATCATTGGCTGGTACGCCTATCCCATGTGGTGGGAAACGGTGGCCCAGAACTGGCATTCCGAGTCCCTGTGGGGGCCGCCGCTGTGGATTCCCTATGCGTTCATCCCCTTTGGCATGACCCTGCTGGTGCTCCAGTACCTCGTGCAGATCGTCGACAAACTCGCCAAGTTCAAGGCGGGCGAGTTTGATGAAGAGATCGTCCGGGCGGAGCTCAAGGACATCGACCTGGAGGCCGCCAAATCGGAATAGCCTGCTTGCGATCCGATTCGGTGTGCCGCGCCATCGTCTGCAACTTCGAATTGGGATTTGTTTCGGACACCTTTAAATGATTCAGGATGGAGCTTGAATATGGAACAACTTTTTATCAACATTTTTCTGTTCGGCGGCGCACTGCTGCTCCTGATTTCCGGAATGCCGATATGGGCCGGCCTGGCGGGAATATCGGTCATCGCGGTCCTGATCTTTTCCCCGCACATTCTTCCGTCGATACCGTATGTGCTCTACAGTAGCCTCGACAACTTCGCCCTGCTGGCAATTCCGCTGTTTATCATGTTGAGCGCGCCCATCGCCGCCAGCCGGGCGAGCCGGGACCTATACGAGACCTTGCACAAATGGATGTACAAGATCCCCGGGGGGTTGGGCATCGCCAACATGCTTGCCTGTGGCATCTTTGCCGCCCTTTCCGGATCGAGCCCGGCCACGGCCGCGGCCATCGGCGGCGTGGGCATCCCGGAGATGAGAAGAAAAGGGTACTCTGCGGCCCTGGCCACCGGTCTGATCGCCCATGCCGGCACCTTCGGCATCCTCATACCGCCCAGCGTCACCATGATCCTTTACGGCATCGCCACCGAAAGCTCCATCGGCAAATGCTTCATCGCCGGCATCCTTCCCGGCCTGCTGGAGATCGCTTTAAGCTGCGTCTGGGTGGCCGGCGTCTTTTTCTACCGCAAGCGGGTCCCGGCCAAGGCCGGCGCCATCTACTATATCGAGGACCGGGGAGAGGTCGAATCCTTCTCCTGGGGGGACCGGTTCCGCTCCCTTGGCAAGGTGGGCCCCTTCGTGGCGATCATCATCGGCATCATGCTGGCCCTTTACGGTGGTTGGGCCACCCCCAGCGAGGCCGGCGGCGTCGGCGCGGTGATGGCCTTTGTCCTGGTCCTGATCATCTACAAGGTCACCAATCCCCGAAAGCTGTGGGACATCATCATCAAGGCCTTGAACGAGAGCGCCATGATCCTGATGATCATGGCTGCGGCCCTGATCTTCGGATACATTTCCTCGGACTTGTACGTGACGCAATCCCTGGCCGAATGGATCCTGGCCCTGCCCTTCGGGAAATGGGGCATCATCTTCACGATCAACATCCTGCTGCTGGTGCTCGGATTCTTCATTCCGCCGGCCGCGGTCATCGTCATGGTGGCGCCGCTTCTGCTGCCGGTGATCACCGGGCTGGGGTTCGACCCGGTCTGGTTTGCGGTGATCATGACGGTGAACCTGGAAATCGGCCTGGTGACCCCACCGGTGGGTCTGAACCTCTACGTGGTCAAGAGCATCGCCCCGGATGTTCCGATGTACAAAGTCCTGATGGGCGTGTTTCCTTTTCTGGTCATCGAGGTCATCGTGATCGTTTGCGTCTGCATCTGGCCGGAACTGGCCACCTGGCTGCCGAATAAAATGTTAGGTGTCTAATTTGATGGACGCCCCGCCCCGCATGCGCTGCGGGGCGGAGTGCGGACAAAAGTGAGATCCTGATCCACCGGAGTGGATTTTTTTTAAGAGATGTGTTGTATACATAATACTAAATAGAAATTTTTCAGCTTTTGGAGAAGCCCATGGAAAACAGCATGCGAAACATCAAAGTTCTGGATTTTTCCCAGGCCCTGGCAGGGCCCTACTGCACCTTGATGCTCGGAGACGCCGGCGCGGATATTATCAAGGTCGAACGCCCCGGCTCCGGGGACATGAGCCGGTCCTGGGGGGCGGAGTTCGCCCCGGGCATGAATTCTTATTTTGCCAGCATCAACCGCAACAAAAGGTGCATGACGGTGCGGATGGATTCCGACGAGGGCCGCGCCATCATCCATCGGCTGGCCGAATGGGCCGACGTGGTCGTGGAAAACTACCGGCCGGGCGTCACCCAGAAGCTGGGAATCGACTACGACACGTTGTCCAAGATCAACCCCAAGATCGTCTACTGCTCCATCACCGGATTCGGCACGGTCGGCCCCGACAAAAAACGGCCGGGCTTTGACCTGATCGCCCAGGGCATGGGCGGCGTCATGGGCATCACTGGCCAGAAAGGTGGAATGCCGAGCAAGGTCGGGGTGGCCATCGGCGACATCATTGCCGGCATGTTTGGCGCCTTTGGGGTCATGCGCGCCCTTTTTGAAAGGGAGCACACCGGCGTCGGCCAGCATCTGGAGACCTCTTTGCTGGAGGGGCAGATGGCACTTTTGACATTTCAGGCCGGCGGGTATTTCATCACCGGGAAATCGCCGGAACCTGCGGGCAACATCCATCCTTTTATCGCCCCGTATGAAACCTTTCCGGTCAAGGACGGCTACATCAATATCGCCGCAGGCAACGACGGGTTGTGGGGCAAGCTCTGCGCCGTGTTGGACATTGCTGAATTGGAAAAGGATCCCCGCTTCGATACCAATCCCAAGCGGGTAGAGAACCGGCCGGAGCTTCTGCCACTGCTGGAAAAAGAGACGGTCAAGTACGGAACGAACGAACTGCTGGAAAAGATCGGCAAAGCCGGCATTCCGGTCGGTCCGGTCAACACCTTCGAAGGGCTGTTCAGCTCCGAGCAGGTCAAGGCCCTGCAAACCGTCCAGGAGGTCGTTCATTCCAAGATCGGCAAGATAAAGGTGATCAAGTCTCCCATCAACTATTCCAAGACGCCGGATGAAATCAGAACGCCGCCGTCGCTGCTGGGTGAGCACAATGAAGAGATTCTGGCAGATGTGTTGAAGATGAGCGAATCGGAAATAAAGGCGTTGAAAGATAAAACCATCATCTGAAAGGAGCAGGGTCATGAAAATTATCGTCGGATATGCCGGCGGCGGTGTCGGCAACAAGGTGCTGCAGCTGGCAAAACAGGAGGCCAAGGCCCACAACGCCTCGGTGGAGATCATCCACACCAGCGACCTGGAGTCGAAAACCCGAGGCGAGATGGCCAAACGCGAAGAAGCCGAAAAAGATCTTCAAAAAGTCGCTGACGATTTCAAGGCCGAGGGCATTTCCTGCAACGCGGTCCTGAAAAATGGGTTGACGCCGGGCGAGGTGATCGTGGAGGAGGCCCGGAACGGCGGCGCGGACATGATCGTGATCGGAATGCGGAGCAAATCCCGTTTGGGGAAATTCGTTTTCGGATCGACGGTCCAGTACGTCATCCTGGAAGCCCCCTGTCCGGTGTTGGTCAGATCAGACAACTAAAAAGAAAGACGTATGCCCTATGTCTATTTTGTGCGCGAAAGAAAAGATTGCAGAGCTTCAAAAAAAGCATGAAAAAATCGAAAAGGGGGGCGGGGACAAGGCTATCTCCATCCAGCATGAGAAAGGGAAGCTGACGGCCCGGGAGCGGATCGACCTGCTCTTTGATTCAGGGACCTTCAAGGAGGTCGACGTCTTTGTCACCCACCGGAGCAATTACCGGGGAATGCAGGGGGTTGAAACCCCCGGAGACGGAGTGGTCACAGGATACGGTACGGTCAACGGCCGTCTGGTGTTTGTCTACGCCCAGGATTTTACCGTCATGGGCGGCTCCCTGGGAGAGATGCACGAAGCCAAGATCACCAAGGTTCAGGATATGGCCCTGAAGATGGGCGCGCCGATCATTGGCATCAACGACTCGGGGGGTGCCAGAATCCAGGAGGGGGTTTCTTCCCTGATCGGTCTGGGTAACATGTTCTATCGTAATACGATCGCCTCGGGGGTCATTCCCCAGATTTCGATCATCATGGGTCCCAGTGCGGGAGGTGCCGTCTACTCTCCGGCGTTGACGGACTTTGTCTTTATGGTGGACGGCAGCAGCAAGATGTTTATCACCGGCCCCCAGGTCATCAAAACCGTCACCGGTGAAGAGGTGGACGCCGAGGCGCTCGGGGGGGCGGTCACCCACAACCGGACCAGCGGCGTGGCCCATTTCAGAAGTGCCAACGACGCCGAATGCCTCGAAACAGTCAAGGAACTGCTGTCTTTTCTGCCCTCCAACAACGTGGAGGATCCTCCGAAAGTGGACGCCGGGGACGATCCGGAGCGGTTCAACCCCGACCTGGACGACGTGATCCCGGACAACCCGAATCGCTCCTACGATATGCGGGACGTCATCTCGGGGATCGTTGACAGCGGCTATTTTTTCGAGGTGCATAGAGAATACGCTCAGAACATCTTGACGGTGTTTTCCCGCCTCAACGGAAAATCCATCGGGATCATCGCCAATCAACCGATGCATCTGGCCGGCTGCCTCGATATCAACGCGTCCGACAAGGCGGCCCGCTTTATTCGCTTTTGCGACGCCTTCAACATCCCGCTGTTGACCCTGGTCGATGTCCCCGGATACCTGCCCGGCACAATCCAGGAGTACAACGGCATCATCCGCCACGGCGCCAAAGTGCTATACGCCTACTCCGAGGCCACCGTGCCCAAGGTCACTCTGGTCATCCGCAAAGGTTACGGCGGCGGCTATATCGCCATGTGCAACAAGGGACTGGGTGCCGACCAGGTGTACGCCTGGCCGTCGGCCGAGATCGCGGTCATGGGGCCGGAAGGGGCCGCCAATATCATTTACCGAAAAGAGATCAAGGCGGCCGACAACCCGGAAGAAAAAAGACGGGAAATGGTGGAAGAATACCGCAAAGAGTTCGCCAACCCTTACAATGCCGCGACCTTAGGCTATGTGGAGGACGTCATTCGACCCTCCCATTCAAGGCCGATATTGATATCCGCCTTTGAAATGCTGGAAACCAAGCAGGATCCTAGGCCGGCCAAAAAGCATGGAAACATACCCTTGTAGGAGAATGCCTTGGAACGAATAATCATCGGATTGCAGGTGACCATCATCGGGATGAGCGTTGTTTTTCTGATTTTGATCCTGATCAACCTGGCGCTTAACTTGATGCACATGTTTTTTTCCCGGGCCGAGCCGTCCAAGAAAGCGCCCGCAACGACCGAAGGGGCAACCACGGCCCTCGACCCGGACCCGGATCAGGGTCGTTTGATCGCCGTGCTCACCGCGGCCATCCTTGCGACCGGTGAGACAACAGCGCCCTTTCGAACGCTGTCCGTTCGGGCCTTGGAAGGAAAGGGCTCGGCCTGGAAGGAAAATGCGAGAAGATCACACTTGAGGGGCAAGACCCTGATCAGGTCCCGGCCAAAGCATGCCCTTCACTAATTTTGTCATGCCTGACTATCGAGAACCTATCTGGCAGGAGTATTGAATCATGAGTTGTTACCGGATCAAAGTCGAAGGAAAACTATACGAAGTAGAAGTGGAAAAAATTCAAGGGGAGGCCGCTAAGAGCGAACCGGCCCGGCCGGTGCAGCCCATGTCGACCCCCGCACCGTCCGCCCCGGCCCAGAAAGCAGCCTCCCGCCCGCCGGCACCGAAACCGTCAGCCGCTGGGGTCGGTGACGTCACCGCCCCCATGGGAGGAAAGGTCGTCACCATTCAGGTGAAAAAAGGCGACACCGTCGCCGTGGAAGACGTGCTGTTGACCTTAGAAGCAATGAAGCTGGAAAACGAAATCCGGGCCCAGCAGGAAGGAACGGTGATTGACATCCTGACTAGCGAGGGGGCCACGGTGGATGCAGGCGATGTGCTCTTGAAGATCGGGTAAAGGCACCGGCAAAAGACATGTAGTAAAAAGGAAAGAGACATAACATGTTTGAGAAAATATTGATGTTTATCAATACCACCGGTGTTATGAACATGACGATCGGGCACGGTGTCATGATGTCAATCGCCCTGGTGCTGCTGTACCTGGGCATCAAGAAAAAGTTTGAGCCACTGCTTCTCGTTCCCATCGGCTTTGGCATGCTGCTGTCCAACATTCCCCTGAACGGATTGATGAACCCTCCTATCATGGAGATCGGGGAACACACGATTCATGTCAAGCAGGTCGGCGGCCTTTTGTACTACCTGTTTCAGGGAGATGAGCTCGGCATTTTCCCCCCGCTCATCTTCATGGGGGTCGGGGCCATGACCGATTTTGGGCCTCTGATCGCCAACCCCAGAAGCATTCTCCTTGGTGCCGCCGCCCAGTTCGGCATCTTTGCCACCTTTTTCGGGGCCATCTTTCTCGGCTTCACCTATCCGGAGGCAGCCAGCATCGGCATCATTGGAGGGGCGGACGGCCCCACCACCATCTACCTGGCCTCCATGCTCGCGCCGCATATGCTGGCCGCGACGGCGGTGGCCGCCTATTCCTACATGGCCCTGGTTCCGATCATTCAGCCGCCGATTATGAAGCTGCTGACCACCAAGGCCGAGCGTCGGATCGTTATGGAACAGCTCCGGCCAGTCTCTAAAAAGGAGAAGATTCTCTTTTCCATTGTCGTAACGATTTTGGTCCTGATGCTTTTGCCTGCGGCATCACCCCTGATCGGGATGCTCATGCTCGGTAACCTGTTCAAGGAGTGCGGCGTTACGGATCGCCTGAACGAAACCGCCCAGAACGCCCTGATCAATATTGTCACCATTTTTCTCGGAGTTACGGTAGGTGCCTCGGCCACGGCTGAATCGGCCCTCAATGTGAAGACCTTCGGCATCATGGTACTGGGGGTGATCGCGTTTGCGATCGGCACCGCCTCGGGCGTGATTCTTGCCAAGATCATGAACAAGATGAGCGGCGGAAAAATAAATCCCCTGATTGGTTCGGCAGGTGTTTCGGCGGTTCCGATGGCTGCCCGGGTTTCCCAGGTGGTCGGGCAGCAGGAGCGGTCCGACAATTTTCTGCTGATGCATGCCATGGGACCGAATGTGGCCGGCGTGATCGGCTCGGCGATTGCTGCCGGCGTCATGCTTTCAATTTTTGGATAAGTCCATACGGAAATGAACGAAGGAGGAAATCGTTAATGAAGATTCACGAATATCAGGCCAAGGAACTGTTTCGCAAATTCGGCGTTCCTGTTCCGGAAGGGGAAGTGGCTTTCAACCCGGAGGAAGCAACGGCAGCAGCCGATAGGCTCGGCGGGTTTCCCGTTGTCGTCAAGGCCCAGATCCATGCCGGCGGGCGCGGCAAGGGCGGCGGCGTCAAACTGGCCCGTTCCATGGAAGAAGTCTCTTCTCTGGCTGGTGAAATCATTGGGATGAACCTGGTTACCCACCAGACCGGCCCTTCCGGGCAGAAGGTCCGAAAAGTCCTTGTGGAGCAGGGGCTTGATATTGCCAAAGAACTTTACCTGAGCATTTTGCCGGACCGCGCTACGGCGACCCACGTCATCATGGCCAGCGAGGCCGGCGGCATGGATATCGAGACTGTCGCGGCCGAGACCCCGGAAAAGATCACCAAAGTTTTTGTGGATCCGCTCCTCGGCCTGCAGGCCTATCAATGCCGCCAGGTGGGCTTCGGTCTCAATCTTCCGCCTGCGGCCCTCAAACCTTTTTCTAAGCTGCTGACCGGGCTCTACAAACTGTTTGCCCAGTACGACTGCTCCCTGGTCGAGATCAACCCGCTCGTGCTGACGGCCGACGATAATGTTCTGGCGCTGGATGCCAAGCTGGACGTAGACAGCAATGCCCTCTATCGGCACAAGGACATTCAGGAATACCGGGATATCGACGAAGAAGACCCGCTGGAGTATGAGGCGTCCAAAAGTAATCTGAACTACATCAATCTGCAGGGCGCGGGTAACATCGGCAACATGGTCAACGGCGCCGGATTGGCCATGGCCACCATGGACATCATCAAGCTCGCCGGCGCGGAGCCGGCCAACTTTTTGGATGTAGGGGGCGGAGCCAATGCGGAAATGGTCGAGAACGGCTTCCGCATCATTCTCGGCGATGAAAATGTCAAAGGCATTCTGATCAACATCTTCGGCGGGATTCTTCGCTGCGATGTGCTTGCCGAAGGCGTGGTGCAGGCCGCTAAAAAAACCGGCCTCAAGGTGCCGGTGGTGGTGCGCATGGAGGGGACCAATGTGGAAGAAGGCCGAAGAATCCTTTCCGAATCGGGCCTGAACCTGATTACCGCTGTCGATCTGAAAGACGCTGCGGCGAAAATAGCGGAAATCGCGGGCAAGGCCTGAGAGCCGGTTGAAAAGCCGACGGTTCGTGGTTTGTCGAAACAAAAAATCCACTAAACACGGTAGAGGATGAAATGAGTATATTCGTTGATAAAAATACGCGCTTGGTTGTCCAGGGAATCACCGGAAAAGAAGGTCAGTTTCACACGCGTCACTGTATCGACTACGGCACCCAGGTCGTCGCCGGCGTAACGCCCGGCAAAGGCGGCCAGAAGATGGACGATGTCCCGGTTTTCAATACCGTATCCGATGCAGTTGAAAAGGCCGGGGCCAACTGCAGCCTGATCTTCGTGCCGCCGCCGTTTGCCGCCGATGCCATCATGGAAGCGGCCGACGCCGGAGTCGATCTGATCATCGCCATCACCGAAGGCATTCCGGTCATGGACATGCTGAAGGTGAAAAATTATCTGAAAAGCAAACCGTGCCGCCTGATCGGCCCCAATTGCCCCGGGATTATCACTCCCGGGCAGTGCAAGGTCGGCATCATGCCTGGCCCGATTCACAAGCCCGGCGGCCCCATCGGGGTGGTTTCCCGCTCCGGGACCCTGACCTACGAGGTGGTCCACCAGCTGACCCAAAAAAATATCGGACAGACGACCTGCATCGGCATCGGCGGAGACCCCGTCAACGGGACGAACTTTATCGACTGCCTCCAGGCGTTCGAGGCAGATGGCAAGACCGAGGGCATCGTCATGGTGGGGGAGATCGGCGGTGACGCCGAAGAAAAAGCCGCCCAATTCATCTCCGCTCATATGAGCAAACCGGTGGTTGGCTTCATCGCCGGCCTTACCGCGCCTCCCGGCCGCCGCATGGGGCATGCCGGGGCGATTATCAGCGGCAACAGTGGAACGGCCCAGGGAAAAATCGATGCCATGAAAGCCGGCGGGATTCATGTCTGCGAAAACCTGGGCGCACTTGGGGATCTTTGTGAAGAGGTGTTCAAATGAAGCGAATCGCTGTGCTCATCCCCGGTATCCTGACGCCCGAATCTCTTGCGGCAAGGGTCGATCACCTGAAAAAATTCGTTTCAGCGGACACCGAGATCAAGCCCCTGGTGTTTTCGGGCCCGGTCCAAGACATCAAGGTCGGCGGCGATGTCTCTTTGCTGGCCGGAGAAACGCGGCAAATCGCCATCGACGTAGAAAAAAAGGGCTTTGACGCCCTGGTGATCCACGGTATCTGCGATTTCGGCATCGAAGCGGCCCGGGGGGCGGTGGATATGCCGGTGGTGGGGCTGGGTTCGGCGGTTTTTCATCTCGCCAGCCAACTGGCCGACCGTTTCGGTGTGGTGACCAAAAGCGATGCCACCATTCCCGAATTTTCCCGACGCATCAAATTGATGGGATGCTTTGAGCGGATCACTTCCATGCGCCCGCTCAATGTGAAAGAAACCGACCTGCTGGAAAAGCGCGAAGAGGTCGAAAAAAAATTCATCGATATCGCCCGCCGCCAGATCGAGGAGGAAGGCGCCCAACTCATCGTGGCCGGCTATTCCGCGATTTTGGGCATTCTGTCAGACGGCGCCCGTAACGAACTGGAGAACAGCCTGGGCGTACCGGTGATCGACGGCGTGCCGGTGGCGCTGAAAACGGCTGAGATGCTGGTGGATCTGAAAATGACCCACAGCCGAAGGGCTTACCCGATGTTTGAATGAGCCGGAAGCGGCTGGTCGACCAGCCGGCATGAGGCCTTTTTGCGCCGGCCACGGTTTTCGTTGCCGGCGCTTTCTTTTTTCGTGTCCTGCGCCGGTCGACAGCCTTTGGAAAAGCCACCCCGGGAGGCCGACGTTTCAACGGCGCACGGCCCTTCAGCGGGCGAGGGTGCGCACCAGCAGCCTGATTTCACCGCAGATTAAGGCCACAATGGAGTCCGCAGTGGAAATTCCCCCGCGGGATTGACCGGTTGAGGGGGTGCCGCATACGACCGCCAAGACCGTTGCAGGCAGCGACAACAGAAAATAGCGGAACGCCTCTTCGATGATCAGGCCAGCCGTGCCGTGGGCGGCGATAATCAGGACCCCGGTTACGAGAAAATAGCTTTTCATGGTGGCACGAAAGCTTTCAGACGACCATTTCCTCAATGTGCCATAAATCACGATCGGGGGACAAGGGGTATGGTGTGCGCTTCCTAAGATCCCGGCAAAGAATCCGAAAATAACGGAGGAACGATTCGTTTTCATGGACATCCGCGCGGAGTCGAAGAGATTGTAGCGCGAAAATCCAATAGCGGTCAGCGCCAACCCCTTTTTTCTTTGTAATCATAGGCGCCTTTTAATAGTAGCAGGCTGACGGGGATGTCCAGCCGGGAAAAGAAGGTGACCAACCAAACCCATACCCAAAGGATCAGTATCTCACTCGGCATCCGTTTCTGAAGGCAAGGGCTGTGGCCTGTGTCAAACGGGAGTGCCTTGCGAAGCCGTTGACCCGGTCAGGATTTCATGATGACAGCACCTGAATTCCGGGCACAAATCCATCACATCGCGACAGCGTGCGGGTAAGCGTCCACCCTGTGTCAGTGTCGCGATGGTGTTAAAAGCGATTGAAAAGGAAGTGGCCTTCACCAATGGCAGCTGTGACGCGTGTTCGCCGATAGCGAAAACAGCCCTTGCTAAATATCATTCACATACTAAGGCCCCGCAAGGGAGTGAAGATAATACGTCGATTTTGATTGACATGAATGAATAATTTGGAGTATTTGATCGATATTCTGCATAATATATACAATATGCCAAATTGATATTAAATTCCAACCGGGTCGATTCCCGGTATGATCAGCCATTTCGCGGAAGGACAACACCATGAATTCAATGTGTTGTCAATTTTGGTGGAATTCAGGGGCAACCCCTATGGGAGCTTCTCCAGAAGCCTCCCGTTTTGATTGGGGTCGCGCCGCGTCCTGCGACAGGTCCTTGGGGAATGGATCTGTTACGACAAGCAAGGAACACGGTCATTTCTCCCTTGACGATCTAACCCGGGTGAGGTGCATTTCGGCCTTCCTTGTCTTTTGGCCGCGTCTGCTTGATGTCTCTGTCCCTACCAAGTTTCTTTCGACCTATACTTTTTCACTACCATCATGCTGTCCATTCATTGGGACCCATTTCGCCTTGTCTGGCAGCCCCTCTTCGTTGGAGGCTCAAAAACACAAACTCAAAAGAAGGGAGACAAGTCAAGATAACCGATCAGATGAATAGTTGTGGCAAGATCCGCTGAAATTTAACTCACATCAGAAATGGAGGAGGCCTCGTGAATATCATTGCACAAAGTGGGAAGAAGATGTCCGATTGGTCCGAAAGAAACATGCCCAATCCTTATCTGTTTGCAGTGATTTTGACATTCATCAGCTACATCATGGGGTGGATATTGACCGAGAATGGCCCAATGGACATGATCGTGCATTGGTACACTGGGTTTTGGAAGTACCTCACTTTCGCCATGCAAATGGTGCTGATTCTGGTCACCGGCCACGCTCTGGCCATTGCCCCGGGCATTCATCCTTTCCTGCAACGACTTGCCAGAATACCCAAAACCGGTGGTCAGGCCGTTTTGATGACGGCGTATGTCGCCACTACGGTCACCTATTTTCATTGGGGCCTGGGTTTGGTCGTGGCAGCCATTTTTGCCCGTGAAGTGGCCAAAGAAGGGTACGTGAAGAACATTGCTATTCACTACCCGCTGATTGCCGCCGCGGCCTATACGGGCCAGATGGTCTGGCATGTCGGCCCGTCCACGTCCGCTGGACTGCTATCGGCCACCCAAGGACATGTCTTTGAGAAAATTTTCGGCGTCGTGCCCATGACCGAGTCCGTTTTTACGCCTTACGCGTTTTTAATGGCCATCATGCTATGTCTGTTCGTCGTTCCCATCACCATGTGGCTCATGACCCCCAAGAATCAGGATGAGTGTATGGGCATTGACAGCTGCCTCGGCATCGATCAATTCGACCCCGAGCTCGCTAAGGACAAGGATCTGTCCAAGGACGAAAAGCCATCTCCCATCACCAAGAGGGGACTCGCGGATTGGCTTGAAAACAGTTCTGTCATATCCTACCTGGTTGGTCTGGCGGGGATAGTTTACATCGGTTACTATTTTGCAACCAAAGGGCTTGATCTCAATCTCAATATTTTCAATTTTATCTTTTTGATCGCCGGCATCATCCTGCACAAGACGCCTATCCGCTACGTTCGTGCCGTTACGACGGCGACCCCGGGAGCCAGCGGCATCATCCTGCAGTTTCCGTTTTATGCAGGCATCATGGGCATGATTTCCTACTCAGGCCTGGCCACCATCATCACGGCGGGCTTTCTGAGTTTTGCAACGGCAGAGACGTTTCCAATCATCGCCTGGCTTACCGGCGGCATCGTCAATATTTTTATCCCGTCGGGCGGCGGCGAATGGGGCGTCATTGGTGGCATTGTCGGCCAGATTTCCATGGATCTCGGCGTCCCGGTGGGCAAAACCATCGTCGCCTTCGGTTGCGGCGATATGTGGACCAATATGTTCCAGCCTTTCTGGGCTATCGCTCTGCTGGGGATCACCGGCCTGCGTGCTCGGGATATCATGGGATACTGCATGGTGCTCATGATTGTGGCGGCGCCTTTTATCGCACTTGGCCTTTATTTCTTCCCTTACTGATTTAACCTGGACACCTATCGTAGGAAACCCGGCAGCCGTGCAAAAAAATCGGCTGCCGGGTGATTACCAATTCTTCAGAACCGTTTCAACTATGCCGCCCGAGATATTACAGCCTTGTCGGCCAATCACTGTCATTAAAAGATTGCTGGGTGCAAGAGAGGCCGGAATGTATGGGCACCGTTTGGACAGCGTTCCACTGCGGTGCATGGCCACCCCGAAGAGGTGGCTTATCCAGTGCTCTTTCTCGCCTTTGAGTACGCCAACATGATTACAGGACATGTTCTGCGGGTTGATGGCGGCGGGACGATCACGTGACACTCGGTTATGGACGACTTCCTCTCGCGAGATCAGTCTAACGCAACATCGCGCTTGCGAATCCAAACGCGTCAAGAAAATCTCTCCCGATCTTGACCGCTGGTCAAGCAACCCTGGAGAGAAATATTTGATACTCATGATAAGCTATAGTTCTTTCTACAACCAATCTATAAAAGACGATTACTGTGAGGGCAATTAAATGGAACCCTTTATGCTCGAAGAATCCACCATCACACAATATCATCGGGCCATGAAAGATGGCGCAGTGACATGTCGTCACCTGGTCGAAGACTATCTATCGCGTATCGAAGCCTATGACCAAAAAGGACCCAAGCTGAACGCCGTGATAACCATTAATCCAAAAGCTTTGGAAGAAGCTGATGCCTTGGATCGAAAATTCGTCGCCGGCGGTCTTTCGGGGCCCTTGCACGGTGTCCCGGTGATGCTCAAAGACAACTGCGATACGATGGATATGCCAACGACGGGCGGGTCGACGAGCCTGGAAGGTTTCACGCCGGAAGACGACGCCTTTATCACCCGCAGGCTTCGTGAAGCTGGCGCGCTAATCCTGGCCAAAACCAATCTTCACGAATTTGCTATCTGGGGCGAAACCATCAGTTCGATTTTGGGACAAACGCTGAATCCCTACGATTTGACCCGCACGCCGGGAGGTTCCAGCGGTGGCACCGGGGCGTCTCTTGCATCCAATTTCGGCTTGGTTGGCATCGGAACGGATACGATTAATTCAATCCGGTCACCGGCCTCTGCGAACAGCCTTGTTGGCATTCGCCCCACCACCGGACTGGTCAGTCGCGACGGCATCATTCCGTACTCATTCACCCAGGACACCGCCGGCCCAATTTGCAGAACGGTGGAAGATGCTGTGCGGGTTCTAGACGTCATCGCCGGATATGATCCTGCTGACGCCGAAACCGCATGGTCAGTGGGCCGCGTGCCGCCGTCCTACACAACGTTTTTAAAAAAAGATGGATTGACAGGGAAGCGCATCGGTGTTCTGGAGAGCTTCTTCGGCGCTGCAGCTATTCATGATGAAACGAACACGGTAGTGAGAAACAGCATCGACGCCATGAAAGACACAGGCGGTGAGATCATATCCTTGTACGAAAAGATCGATTCGGGCTATCTGGTCAATGAGGTCAGCCTGCACCTGCATGATCTGAAAGATCATCTGAATACCTATCTGACGGCGCTTCCGAAGCGTGCGTTGGTTCATTCCGTCGAAGAAATTCTGGCTTCCGGAAAATATCATCCTGGAATCAAGGATAATCTCCAGAAAGCAGTGGCTCTGAGCACGGGTACGCCTGAATACAACCAGCGGCTCGCCAAAAGAAGCAAGTTGCAAACGCAGATCATGAAACTGATGGCCGACCACCGGTTGGATGCGCTGGTTTATCCCCATCAGCAGCAATTGGTCTGTAGGATTGGGGGAAGCCAGCTTGAAAGGAACGGTGTTTTGGGTTCTGTAACGGGTTTCCCATCCTTCTGTGTCCCGGCCGGTTTTTCGGCCCCCTCGGAAACCGCCCCCATTGGTGTGCCGATTGGCATGGAAATTCTCGGTAGGCCGTTCCGGGAAATCACCCTGATCGAAATCGCCTATTCGTTTGAACAGGCAACGCAATACCGCAAGCAGCCGGTATCGGTTCCACCGCTGGGGAAGCCCAGGGGCTGACCCAGAGAGCAACCGATTCATCAGGGGTGAACAACTATCCTGACACAGGGGGATAGCCAAAGGGGCCATGCGAGAACGATGCCCTGGAGAAACGGATGACTCGGAAACATGAAACAGATGTCGTGATCGTCGGTGGTGGGCTGGCTGGCATGACGGCAGCACAGGCAGCCCGGTCACAGGGAGCCCGGGTGCTGATCGTGGATCGGACCGAACTGGGACTGGCTACCAATACGGCACTATCAAACGGTATCTTTTCAGGGCCGACCGCGGGATACGATTCAGCGAGATATGTCGATGACACATTAAGAATCGGGCGATCCCTCGGCCGCCCATGGATGGCCAGGCAGGTGGCGGCCGAACTTCCTGACGCCATCGATCGACTGAGAAAACTTGGACTGCAGATAACGGAAAAAAAAGACCATTATTCCCTGTCGGCAGGCGGGGGAGATGAATTTCCAGGCGTCAGGCTGGCACGGGTTCTGGCAGGGTGCGTACGCAATGATGATGGCATTGTGTGTATGGGCGGTACCTGGGTGGATCGAATTCTCACAGCCGATAAGCGGGCGGCGGGTATCAATGGCTTCAACCGCGAAGGCCGGGCGGTTGAGGTGCGTGCCGGAGCGGTTATTCTCGCCACGGGGGGCGCCGGTGCGCTCTATCTGAGAAACGACAACCAGAAATCGACTCTGGGTCAGGGCTATGCTCTGGCGGCAGATGTCGGCCTGGCTCTCTGGGATATGGAGTTTGTGCAATACTATCCCGTTGTGATGGCCCAGGCACATTTGCCTTCCATGATGCTCAATTCCCCTCATCCTGAAGGGAGCCGCATTATGACGACAGATGGCAGGGATCTGGCTGAAGCATACGGGATCGATGACATTAACCATGCCATCCGAAACCGGCGGGACTGGTTGTCTGCCGTTTTGTTCGAAGAGTGGCAAAAAGGGCCGGTTTACATGGATTATCAAGGTGTTGCCGACCCCCACTGGAATCGCCATCCCTTGGTGCTGTTGAAAAAACGACGGTTTGATTTTCGATCGCAGCCTGTGGCCATTTCACCGGCCGCTCACTACATGATGGGCGGTGTGCGCATCGACCCCACCGGCACCACGGATCTTTCAAGACTGTTTGCTTGCGGCGAAGTCGCCTGGGGACTACATGGCGCCTGCCGTAAGGGCGGCAACGCCCTGGCCGAATGCCTGGTGTTCGGTCAATTGGCCGGTACGCATGCTGCAGGCGTGTTTGGTGGAAATCCCCGATATGAAGGACCTTGCGACGAAAAGGCTTCGGCGACTTCTTCAGCGGCACCGGATCGCCTCGCACTACGGGAGCTACGCGGCAACCTTCAGACCATTGCATGGCAGCATGCCGGGGTGGTTCGCAGTGCGGCCGGACTGCAAGCGGGCCTTGATGGCCTTGATGGTCTGGTTCCCCGTATCCTGGAGCTGTCTGTCGATCCGCCGGAACAGAGACGAGCCCGCACGGATTTGTTGAGCATGGCGACGGTGCTCAGGGCAATTTCGGTCGCCAGCCAGGCGCGCTTGGAAAGCCGTGGATGTTTTATCCGAAGCGACTACCCGGAAGAAAACAATGCCCACTGGTTGACTAACAGCCGTGTCGAAGGGGCCGCCGGTTCCGGAAGGCCGACGGTATCCCATCACCCGAGCGAGACGGTCCACGCTGCCTGACAGACGATCTATCCCGCCCGAGGAAATAGATGCTTCATGCGAGGGGAATGCTAATTTCGGGGTATGGGGCCGAGGGGGCGCGATTACTTTCCCTTCCGGCTCGGCAGGGTATCCTCGTTAACGACGAAGGGTTTTATATCGAGGATGGGCGTGCCGTCGAGCATGTCCATGCCACGCACACGCAACACGTTCTCGCCCCTTGCCAATACCTCCAGCACCGACAACCCGATCGGATTGGGTCGCCTGGGCGAACAGATGCTGAACACACCCAGGAGCTGCCCCCGGTGGGGTGGGGTTTGCTTCAAAAGATCGCGTGAGAACGGGGGGCTCTTGTGGAAATGGAAGAGCACGACAATGCGCTGCCCGGCGGCAATGTCCGAAAGCCCTTCACTATACGCGGAGTCGATCACCAGCGTGCCTTCCACATCCGACACCGTCCAGTGCCGGGGAATGCTCTCCTCATCCGTGTGCGCTGTTCCAATGGGTTGTAAGGTTATTTGCATGATGATCTTATCCTGAGCGTCTTCGCTGCGGCCGGAACGCGCGGAAATTTGTCCGTTTCGTGGCGGGCTCAGACAGTCCGCTTGCTTATTCCCGTCTCTTTCGATTTCCAAGTTTATCAGGACAGCGTTATCAGCGGGGTTTCAGCTTCCCCTTGAACCCGGACTGTTCCAGCGCGGCCAGCACCTGGGCGGCGTCGTCGGGGTGGCGAAAGCCCCCCACCATGACGATGGAAGGGTTGCTGTCGCGTTCGCCGGGCAGTCGGTAGGGCAGGAAGCCGGAGGCCATGAGGCGGTTTTCCAAGGTTTCCCCTGCCGGATCCGTTTCATCCGGTGTCACAGCGATGGCTAAAGCAATGGGGGTCAGGAAGGCCTCCGGAAACCCGATGCGGGCGATATCGGCGCGGTATTTTTCAGCCTCTTCGGGCGTCTGGTAGCATCCGATGTAAACCCGATACCACACTCCGGTCGATCCCATGGAACCCCTGCCGATAAAGGCCCGCTGACCCTGGGTGGTCAACTCCATACCCAGCTGAAAGGCCTCTTCCTTCTGTTTATAGGATTTGACCTGGTAGGCATAGGGATAGGTGCCGGAAACAGCGATGGCCTGACGCTCTCCGTCGGCTTCGGACTCAGGTTCCGCTGCCGGTAATGCTGGGGGTTCGGAGATCGGTTCCGGGGCTGCCGCTGGCGCCGGTTGCGGCGTTTCCGCAGGAGGCGCGGGGGGAACCATGCCAGCCGGCATACGCCGGACAAACGCCCCCTTGAAGCGATCGGGGTCGAGTTTGGCGAGGGCTTCGCGGGCAGTTTCAAGCGAAGGATATCCGTTGATGTAGATCCGGTGCCATTGGCCCTTGTCCGGAACCTCGACGGCTTGACTGAAGGCGGCATGGCCTTTTTCACGCAGTTGGGCCACGATCTTGGCCGCACCGGCGGCTTCCTTGACGGAGCGGACCTGGATGGTGAAGGCGGCATCTGTCGGCAGATCGACGGATGGCGGCGGTTCCGGAGACGGGGCCGCCGCCGGTGCGGCCGGTGGTGTCGGAGCGGCTATTTCAGATGCGGGTTCCCCGGCGGGAAGATCGGCGGCCGGCGGTTCAGACGGTAATTCGGTCGCCTCGGCGGGTGCCGCGGCCGGCATGTCTATCTCCGTGGTGGACTCTATGCGCGGCTCTAAGGCCGGTTCAACGGCCGGTGCTGTCGGTGCGGCCATGGCCGCTGGTGGGGTTTCTTCTATCGGTGCGGGGGCATCGGCGGGCGCTTCGGGCGCGGCGGTTGCTATATCGGTGTCGGGTTGTGCCTCCGCGCCGGTTTGTGCGGGCGCCGGCTCAGCCACCATGATGGTGATGGTTGCCAGGTTCGAGAGGCCGGCCGCGTTGCGGGCCCGGAAGGTGAACCGGTCAACTCCTTCAAATCCGGGGCGGGGCGTATACATCAGGTGCGGCAGGGTGCCCTGCAGGGCGCCCTGGTAGGGTACGGTTTCGATGTCAAAGGCCAGCGCGGCATTATCATCGGGTTCAGCGTTGAGCGTGATTTCGACCGGCGTATCGGGGGGCGTCTGGATGGATTGGCTGAAGGCTTCGGGCACGGTTACAGGGGACGTCGGTGCGGTTTGAGCCACAAGCATGGGTTGGGGTGCATCGTTTTTCACGGAGGATTCGGCCGTCATACTTTGGACGGCTTCGGGCGTCGCGTAAACCACGCGTGTCAATTCGGGCGCGAAGACCAGGTCGTCGATGGCTTGCAGTTCGCCTTGCAGGTCGGTGACGGCACTTACCGACTGAATGGTGATGGGGTCACGGTAGGGGCAGCCCTCTTCGTAATGGTTCATTCGGTTGACGTGCATTGGAATCGCGTCGGGCTGCCGGGCCTTGGCCAGCAGGGATATGATTCGGTTCTCGATGGCGATGGCTTCGTCGAAGCGTCCGGCTTCGGCATAGGCGGCAGCCAATGTGTCCAGGAAATTGATGTCGGGGGGTGAATTGTCGACCGCCTTTTCGGCGTAGGCCACGGCGCGCCGCCCGTCGCGCAAGCGGTCGTCGGGCGAGGTGGCCATGATCCAGGCCATGCTGTTAAAGGCTTCGATATAGCCTGGATTGACCTTCAAGACCTGGATGTAGTCCCGCATGGCACCGCCGGGATCACCCTGGCGGTCCCGGGCAAAACCTCGGCTGTAAAGGGCTTTGGCGGCGCGGGGATTGAGATGCAGGGCCTCGGTGCAGTCGGCGATGGCTCGGGGGTAGTCTTCTTTTTGCGACCAGGCCAGGCCGCGGTTGCTGTAGGCATCCACATAGCGGGGGTTGATGGCGATGGCCTGATTGAAATCGGCAATCGCGTCATCGAATTCACCGGTGAACAGGCGGGCCAGTCCCCTGTTGTTGTAAGCTTTGGCCGAACCGGGATTGATGGCGATAGAGCGGCTGCAATCTTCGATAGCGCCCCGGTAGTCGCCGGTATAGATCCGGGCGAAGCCCCGGTTGTTGAGGGCTTCGAAATCATCGGGCACCGCTTCGATGGCCATGGTAAATTTGTCGACGGCGGCCTGGTAGTCTTTGGCCTTTAGCGCCGCCAACCCCTGTTCGAACCAGTTTTGGGTCGCCGCGGCCGTTGTTGGCACGATCAGGAGGGCGCCCAACAGAACTGTCAGAATGAACAGATTATCAGTGCGTGTCGTCATGGTCTTCACCCGTGCTTTGCGTTGGCGTCATTTTACAGTATACGCAAGATAATACTACAAAAACTGGGGCAACACAATCCATCCGCCGGTGCCGGCGAAGGTCCGATTTAAGGGCTTCAGACCACCGGTTCCATTCCCTGGGCGAGGTATTGCGCCGCCAGGTCGATATAGACCTGCTTGCCATAGGCCCACAGTTCGGTGTCTTTTTCGGTGACTTCCCGAACCGTGCGGGCGGGATTGCCGGCCACCACCATGCCGGCGGGGACCGCCTGGTTGGCTTTGACCACGCTGCCTTCGGCCACGATGGCCCGCTCACCGACGTCGGTCCAGATGCTGAGAATCGCCCCCATGCCGATCACCACCAAATCCCCAATGGCGCGGCCATGCAGGATGGCCCCGTGGCCAAGGGTAACCCGTTCGCCGATGCGTTGCACATCGCCCGGTGGGCAGTGAATGATCACTCCTTCTTCAACGGCCGTGCCGTTGCCGATTTCAATTCGGCCATAGTCGCCGCGGATAATGGCCCCGTGGCCGATGTAGCAATTATCGCCGATGACGACGTCCCCGATGACGGTTGCCAGTTCGCTGACATAGGTTCCCTGGCCGACAACGGGTTGCCGATCGTTAAAACGATAGATCATAGGGCCTCCTTGAGTCGCTGGAAGATCGCGCCCCCGGGATCGATGCGGCCGCCAGCGGCCGCCGCCTCCGGGTGACCCTTGGAGAGATTCAGATCAAGTCTTTGCGGGCGTATTTCTCGGCCAGGTCGCCGGCCCAGGGCAATTTATATGTCGTATGTTGAAACGCTTTGATCATGAGAATGATCCAAAGGGCGAACGCCAGCAGGGAAAGCAGCGGGGCCAGCAGGGCGCCGATAAAGGGAAGGGTTCCCAGGATGATGCTGGCCAGGGTCAGTGCTCCGAAGACGATGATGGATTGGGTGGCGTGGTATTTGACGAAGTCACTCTGTTTTTCAATCAGGTAGAAGACCAATCCGCTGATCCATCCCAAAAGGTAGCATAGCATTCCGGCGATATGTTCCGGCAGTCCGGTCGATGATTGTTGCATGATAGGCGATTCTCCGTTTTTCGATAGGGGTGAGCGATAGCCGCTTTCCCGATGCATTCAGCATCTGATCGTATTGGCCGAGGCCGATGTGTGATCGCTCGCCATTCGTTCCTGGAAGCGCTGCGCCGCGCCGATGATCAAGGCGCCGATGGCCGAGTCCGGCGGTGCATCGAAGACCAGGCGCGCCAAAAAATAGGCGATGGCCGGGAATAGCAGCAGGGACGATATCAGGGCGGCCGACAACACCCGGATATTTTTGAATTGCTCCCCGATACTGGCCGTTTCAAGGGTCAGCCCGGTCGTGAGAAATCCCAGGAGGATGACAATGGTCAGGATGTTGTGCGGCTTGACGAATACCTTTACAGCCGGGAACGTGAAGGCGATTTTTACCACCACGGCGATACCGACAAAAAACAGTATTTTTTTAAACAGGATGCCACAAGCCCCTCTCCTCCGCATCAATTTTAGCGATTACTTGAAAGCCGATTGATTGGTCTACTCTTTATATGGAATCGGCATCCATGTAAATATGTGGGGTACGAAATCGACGTGGGAAACATGGCCGTTTCGTTTATGGCGGGGCGGGGGCTATGCGGCGGGGCATCATCGACCGTGCGGACAGGCAGGGCTTGCCGACGATCGCATTTTCTTAAGGCGTGGTTTCGGGGGAGGGGTTGGTCGCATTGTCGTCTTCTATCATGAGCGTGCGGCATCGTTTACCGGTCGATGGTCGACAAGTAGGCTTCGAACCGTTGGAGCACTTCCGGTAGATTCTGCCGCCCGAACCCGATGCGCACATGCTGATCACCGAACTGAAAAGGGGGAGACGGCAGCAGCATGATGCCCGCTTTTTCGACGAGTGTCCGGCAGAAGGCCTGGGCGCCTTCGGCGCGACGGAGGCCGGGGAAACAGATGGATCCCCCTTTGGGGCGCTGCCAGTGGAAGCAGTCTTCATGGGCTGTCATGAACGTTTCCAGCGCCTTGAGGTTGGCGAGAAGACGGTCGCGCTGGCCGGCGACGATCGCCTCCTGGTTGTCCAGGGCCATGATGGCCAGGATCTCACTGAGCGCACTGGCACAGATGGTGGTGTAGTCTTTCAGTTGGGCGGTGCGGGTGATAAGATCCCGGTCCCGGGTTGCCAACCACCCGATGCGCAGCCCGGGCAGACCGTAGGTCTTGGAAAGCCCGCCAAGGGTGATGGCCCGTTCGTAGCTTTCGCAGGCCGCCGGCAGGGTGGCGCCGGGTTCGATTTCGAGTCCGCGATACATTTCATCACAGAAAAGGAAGATGCCCCGCTGCCGGAGCAGGCCGACCAGGGCGTCGAAGGTTTCCACGGTTGGCAGGGCGCCGGTGGGGTTGTGGGGAAAGTTCACCACCACCAGGCGCGTGTCGGGTTGCAACAGCGTCTCCAGGCGATCCAGGTGGAACCGCCAGCCTTCCGATGCGCTGGGTTCCCATAGGGAGACCCGGCAACCGATGGCCCGGGGAATTTCGTAAAGGGACTGGTAGCCCGGAAAGGTGCAGACGACATGGTCGCCCGGTTTCAGCAGGGCCTGCATCGCAAGGAATATCCCTTCTTCGGGCGTCACCACCAGGGTATCCTTAACATCCAGGCTTTCGTACAAGCCCGCAATGGCTTCCCGCAGAAGGGGATGTCCCGGACTTTCGGTATACCCCAATGTCAGTTCATCCCACATCCGGCGGTGTTGATCGTCGGCCATACCAAGAAGTGTTTTGAGTGTCAGCGGTTCACAGTCCGAACTGGACAGGAGATAGCGGGCGGAGAATTCGTAGCGGGCAAAATAGCGTTCCAGTTCGAAGGGGGGGAGTTGCAATATTCTTCTCCTGAATTGTTGATTGCGAGTCTTTAGAGAGCAAGGTAATTTTACTATTTTGATAATTTTTTCCCGAACCGTTACTTTTCTTCTTCGCCGAAGAAAAGATGAGTTCGTAATAAGTTGCTGAAGTATTCTTTTCGTCATCCCCGCGCAGGCGGGGATCCAGTAAATTCAATGGGTTATGGACTCCCGCCTTCGCGGGAGTGACGGCTTCAAGACATTTTACGATTCCATCAAGAAAAGTACCCAAAAGAAGACGCCCGTGTCACGAGCCCTTCGGGTTCGCCTGCGCGTCGGGCCTGCGGCCGGCCGCGCCGAAACTCGCCCCGCTGGTCGCGGGGCTCAAACAGTCGCCGCGTCTTTTCCATCCGCCGTCCCGATGCTCAGCCTTGTGACAAAAGGGAAACAAAAAAACATAGAATAACTCCAAGTCGGCTCTCCGCTGCACTGCCTCAATTTGCCTGTTATGCGGTCATTGATGGGTAACATAAATGCCAGACAAATCAGGATTTATCGACAAACGGATTATAGCCCGGTTTGCGGACCAGGTTATTTTCCTTTCCAAGGATATCGGGGCGGTAGACAGCCTCCGCCCAGTCTTCCGGGGCGACTTCCTCGATCGCTACCGAGACGGAACTTTCGGCACAGCCGGCGACGGTTACAACTTCGCGCGTGATGGCCTCGGCCAGAGCCTCCTTCTGGGCCTTGGTTCGGCCCGGGTACCATTTGACGATGATGTGCGGCATGGTTTTCTCCCCAACGATCTCATAGACGGTTTCGTGAATCGTTCAAGGTCCGGCCTGCAAGTTTCGAGGAACACAGCTGCCGTCGTACCGAAGGCAGCGACGAGGCATGAAGCACACCGCCGATACTTGCCAGCCTATGGCTGATTGGCCATTTTGCGAAGCCGTCAAAGGATGGCCGGTAGGATTTCATAATGGTCGAAGGGCGGCATGATGCAGGCCCCGGCAAACCGCTCCCGGGCCAGCGTCAGCGTCTCGCGGGCATTCAGGATGCCTTCCGCAATGGGGTCCGCGGCCTGATGCATGCGCTGGCGCAGTGGTTCCGGAACGGCGATGCCGGATACCTTGTTATGCAGGAAATCGGCATGACGGGGCGTGCGCAGGGGTAAAATGCCCATGATAAGCGGAATACCGATAGACCGTGTGGCCTCGGCCAGGGCGTCGGCGTCGGCGGCGTCATAGACCGGCTGGGTGACGACAAATTGCGCGCCCGCGTCCACCTTGCGCGCCAACCGTTCGGCGGCATGTTGCAGGCCGTTGGTTTCCGGATGGGGGTCGAGGACCACGCCGGCCCGCAGACCGGCGGTGGTCGCCATACCCAGCAGGGCGAAGAGATCCAGATCGCGCACATCGGAGGTGGTGGTGCGGTCGCCCAGGGCGACGAAGTCGCCGGTGGTGATCAAGACGGTTTCAAGGCCCAGGGCCCGGGCGCCCCACAAGAGCCCCTGCAGGCTGAGGCGATTGTGGTCCCGGGTGGTGCAGTGCAGAATGGCGGCGCGCCCGATTCGCTGTTGGATCAGGGTGCACAGGGCCATCGCGCTCATGCGCGGTTTGGCCACGGGGTTGGTGGCCACGCTGAAGGCGTCGACGGGCAGGTTGTCCAGGGCTGCCAGGGCGTCCAGCAGCGGGCCAGCATCAGGTCCGGCCGGCGGAACCACTTCGACGGATATGAAAAAGTCCTTTTCGGGCATACGGGCGGCGACAGTCATGGGGGTCTCCTTTTCGGGGGGATCGCAAACGTTGCCGACAAACGGGCACGGCATGGCTTGCCCGGCATCAACCACCGTTTAAAATAAGGTTATGTTTCCCGCGGCACGGTTTCCCGGAAAACATCATCGTCAAAGTCCGGGTTGGCCCCGGGGGTGGTCAGCGTGTATTCCCGGCGGAACGTTTCCCGAATTTGGTCGATGGGCACATCGCGGAATTCACCGCGGTAAACCAGGTATTCCATGTGGCGGTGGCCCTGGAGGTCGAAAGGGTGGTAGATGGCGTCGTTGCGTCCGTCAAACGCGAGCGGTTTCAGGTCAAACCGTTCGCACAGTTCGATGTTGAAGGCCGGTGTGGCCTTGATCCAGCGGCCGCCTAAATAGATGGAGGTGTAGCCGTGCCAATAAAATACATCGGTCTGCATTTGCGCCCGCATGCGGGCCGTGGACAGGTGATTGCGGACATCGGCGAAACCCAGGCGGGCGGGGAGGCCCGCCGCCCGACAGGCCGCTGCCAGAAGAACCGCTTTAGACACGCACCAGCCGCGACCTTTTTCCAGGGTGCCGCTGGCCTGCAGACCCGGGACGGATAAATCAATCCCATAGGGATCGTAGCGGATGCCGTCTCGAACCGCATCGAAGAGCCGAACGGCTTTTTCTTCAGCGGAAACAGCGCCTTGCGTCCTTTCCGCGACAAACCGGCGGATGGTTTCATGATCACTGTCGATGGTGGCCGAAGGGGTCAAATAGGAATGCAATTGGGTTTCGTGTTGCAACGGGGACCTCGACTTTCAAGGGTGCCGGGTAAGCTGCCGAGATGATTTGCAGCAAAGGCCGTTGGTTGTGTTAAGTGCTAACGGAAATCGTTAAATTCATTTAAACAGATGCGATGCGGAAAGCAAGCCCATAGGGAGCAACATGGCGCCCCTCACACGTTCTGAATATTCGGTTGCGATGCTGCGGGGGGTAATAAATCGCGGGATGCGTTTGATTTGGGTTGATTTCATGATATGGTATGTTTTATGAGTAAAAAGCACCATATATTGTGGCTTTTACAAGGAGTTGTGTATGCCCCAAGTGAAGAAGACTTTCGTTCTGGATACCAACGTCATTCTGCACGACAGCACCTGTATTTATCATTTTGACGAGCACGACATCGTCATTCCCATCACCGTTATCGAGGAGTTGGACCGCTTTAAAAAAGGGAAGGATATCCTCAATTGCAATGCCCGGGAGTTTTTACGTTCCCTGGACGATCTCACCGGCCAGCATATCTTCAACGGCGGGGTGCCCATCGGCGAGGGCAAGGGCAAAATTTCCGTGCACCTCGAAGCTTCGTTTCACGAAAAGCTGAAGGCCAATTTCAACAACACCCAGGCCGACCACCGCATTCTCAATGTGGCCTATCATATTGCCGTGAACAAGGGCTTCGACCAGGCCGTGCTGGTGACCAAGGATGTGAATCTGCGCATGAAGGCCAAGTCCATCGGCCTCACGGCGGAAAACTACCGCTCCGATCACGTGCAGAATCCGGCGGAATTGTACAAGGGCCGGTACGTGGTCGAAAATGTGGACGGTGCTTTAATTGATCTCCTGTACCAGACGCCTTTCACCATCCCGGTCGAGGCGCTTGAGTTGCCGGCAACGCCCCTGGCCAACGCCTTCCTGATCCTGCGCAACGGGTACAAGTCGGCTCTGGGGGTTTACGACGCCGCCAATGAAGCCGTCCAGCGGATTGAAAACCACAGCTGTTTCGGGATTCGGCCGCGCAATGCCGAGCAGTCCTTTGCGCTCAGCGCGCTGCTCGACCGAAACGTGCCGCTGGTGACCATGAGCGGCAAGGCCGGTACCGGCAAGACCCTGCTGGCTCTGGCGGCGGCCCTGGAAACCAAACGCTATTTCCGGCAGATTTTCGTGGCCCGGCCGGTGGTGCCGCTCAGCAACAAGGACCTGGGCTATCTGCCCGGGGACGTGAACTCCAAGCTTGATCCCTACATGCAGCCGCTCTACGACAACCTCTCGGTCATCCAGAACCAGTTGTCGTCGGACAACGCCCGCAGCAAGCGCATCAAGGAACTGATCGAAGAGGAGAAAATCGTGATCACGCCCCTGTCCTACATCCGGGGGCGGAGTATCGTGAAGGCCTATTTCATCGTGGATGAAGCCCAGAACCTGACGCCCCACGAAGTCAAAACTATCATTACCCGGGCGGGCGAGGGCACCAAGGTCGTTTTCACTGGCGATATTTTCCAGATCGATCACCCTTATCTGGACAGCAACTCCAACGGGCTGAGTTTCCTGATCGAGAAGATGAAGGGGGAGCGTTTGTACGCCCACATCAATCTCGAAAAGGGCGAGCGTTCGGAATTGTCGGATCTGGCAACGCGACTACTTTAGGGGGGTCAAAGGACGGAATCATCATTGCCCGGATTCTCACCGAGGCGGATCCGTTGGTTGGAACGTGGAGCGGGGTTCACACGCTTCAGATTACCACAGAAGTTTGACACCCACCCCGGTCGGGGTGATGCGTGTAATTTGTCCCATGATGGCCATGTTCATCTGCCCGTGACGGAACTGGAAATCCATATCCAGCTGATCACCGACCGCAAACGTTCGGGGTGTTTCCAAAAACAGCCCCTCAAAACTGATGTCCCGCACCCTGCCCAAACCTGTCGCAGTATGGTTGGCATACATCAGCAAGGTCTGGTAGGGCATCCGGATCGCCTGACGGCGATCATTACCGTCGGTATAAGGTCGTTGTGTTTTCATGTCCTGCCATCCTGCATTTTTTTGTTGAAGCGTAAGCTGATACTGGTTCTTAACGCAGATTGCGTGCCAGTCTGTCGTTTTGGTGCAAATGTTTCCGAATAAGCATTGAACTGTATTTAAATTAGTGGCTTATCCCCGATAAGCGCATTCTTGGAATCGGTGGCGCATCGCCGGATGTTTGTCAAGCAGGTTGGCATTGTTCGGCTTTCCTGCAAAGGGTGTAGGCATCATTGCGTGTTTCTGCCGCTACTTGACCGCCACACCAAAAATGTGCGGCATGACCATGACGGCCGGGGATGCCAGCATAAAACAGTCCATATCGACGGTGGAAAACCCGGCCTGGCCGAGAACAAGGTGGGTGTCGCGATTCAAATGACAGCCGTCGAACGCCCAGCGCCACGGCTTGGCCAGCCACTCCTGAAACCGGTTGAGTGGGGTGCCGTTCATGGCGGCCACGTGCTCCAGAAAAAGGAATCGTCCGCCCGGTTTGAGAATCCGCCTGATCTCCGCCACCACCTGCCGGGGGCTGTCCACCGAACACAGAACGAGAGTCCCCACCACGGCATCCACGTTTTCGCTGGCCAAGTCCAGAGCTTCGCCTTTTAACCCGCGGATGGTCAGATCGATGCCCCAACGGGCCGCGTTGGCACGCAGCGGAGCATGCATGGCCAGGTTGGGTTCGATGGCAATGAGCCGCGTACCGGGTGGATAGTAGCGCAGATTGGCGCCGGGACCCGATCCGATTTCCACCACCGACGCTGGCAGACGGCTGAAAATCGCCTTTTTGCGGGGGCCGTATTTCCGATGCATATACGCTTCCGCACGCTCGAGCAGCCAGGAATGGAGGCGATTTTTTGCGGGGTGACGATGGACGGTTTCCATCGGGTGCTTTTCCTTTATTCCATCGGGTTGCATTCGAAACAGCCGACTTGAACTTTTTTCATCCACGAGAGACAGCAATGGCCAAAGCTGCTGACTTGCATTCCGGTCAACACAATAAGATAAGACAGGGTATGCTGACAGCAACAAGGCGGTACGATTCGATCAGGGAATTGACGATCTGGTTAGACGTTGCTTACGGCGTATAGATCTGAAAAACGGTGCCAGACATTAAATCGGGGAGGTGCCTTTTGATATCGATTTTCTTTCGACATCAACCGCTTTTACTCGATGGTGGCATGGGTCGCGAGTTGCGGTTTCGGGGGGTAGACGTGCCGGAAACCATCTGGTCGGCGGGTGCTTTGATGACCGACCCGGACGTGGTGCGTCAGATTCATTCCGATTATATCACGGCCGGGGCCGATATCGTCACCGCCAACACCTATGGCGTGATCAAAGACGACCTGGCCAAGGTGGGGATCGAAGACCGTTTTGCCGAACTTAACACGCTGGCCTGTCATCTGGCACTTGAAGCGCGGGCCAGATCCCAGCGCGATGTTCTGATTGCCGGATCGCTGCCGCCCTTGCGGGGGAGTTTTCGCCCCGATCTGGTGGGGCCGGGCGATGAAATCGAAGCGCTCTACCAAGAGCAGGCCGACCTGCTGGCGCTGCATGTCGATCTGCTGCTTTGCGAAACCATGTCCAGTGCGGCCGAGGGGCGCGCGGCAGCCCGAGCCGCCTGCCGTACCGGTAAGCCCGTCTGGGTGGCCTGGACCCTGCACGAAATACGTCCGGGGGAGTTGCGCAGCGGTGATTCCATCGACGATGCCGTGGCGGCGTTGGACGGGCTTCCGGTCAGCGGTTTCCTGGCCAATTGCTGTGCGCCGGAACGTGTTACGGACGCCATGCCCCGGCTGATGAGTTCGGGAGGCGAGTGGATAGGTGGCTACGCTAATACGTTTACCCCCATTCCCCAGGACTGGACCCTGGGAGGGGAAAAAGAAACCGACGGTTTGCTGACGCTTCGATCGGACCTGGATCCCGCAAGCTATACCGCCCACGTCGCCGACTGGCTGGCCGCCGGGGCCACGGTGGTGGGAGGCTGCTGCGGCACGCGGCCGGCGCATACGGCGAAAATGCGTGCCATGCTGGACAGGGTTAAGAGCAAAACAATCTCGGACGAATGAAAGGATCGTGAATGTACATCAACGGTGAATGGCTATCCGCAAAGAGCGGAACGATGTTTGATGTTTTCAACCCGGCGAACGGGGAAACGATCGGACAGGTACCCGACGGCGGCCGTGAGGATGCTTCTCTGGCCATTCAGGCTGCCGAAGAAGCTTTCAAAACCTGGTCCGTCACCACGGCCTACCAGCGGTCCGGCTATCTCTACGAGGCCTACCGCATCATGATGGCGCGCAAGGAAGAGCTGGCACGGCTGATGACCCGGGAGCAGGGTAAGCCCTTAAAAGCCGCCCGCAATGAAGTTCAATACGGGGCTGATTTCCTGTTGTGGTTCGCCGAGGAGGCCAAGCGGGTTTACGGGGAGACGATACCTGCCCCTCGGCCCGACCAGCGTTTTATCGTGCGTCATGAGCCAGTCGGTGTCGTAGGCGCGGTGACGCCCTGGAATTATCCAATATCGATGATCACCCGCAAAGTGGCTCCCGCCATCGCCGCCGGCTGCACGATCGTGTTGAAGCCGGCCGAGGCCACGCCCCTGTGCGCCATGGAGATTTACAAAATTTTACACGATGCCGGGATTCCGGCGGGGGTTGTCAACCTGGTGACCGCTCTCGATCCGGCCCCCATCGGGGACGAATTCGTAACCAACCCGGGGGTGCGCAAACTGACCTTCACCGGATCCACGGCGGTGGGCAAGCTCCTGGCACGGGGGGCCGCCGAACAGATGAAGCGGGTATCACTGGAACTGGGCGGGCATGCGCCTTTTATCGTGTTCGAGGACGCCAATCCGGCCCACGCCGCCACCGGTGCCATGCTGGTTAAATTCCTGAACACGGGTCAGGCCTGTATCAGCCCTAACCGGATTTTTGTCCACCGGGGGCACATGGAAGCTTTTCTCCGTGAGGCCGAAGCCCGAATTGGCCGCATGCGGGCCGGCAACGGCATGGAGGACGGCGTCAGCATCGGTCCGCTGGTGGGACCCGCAGCCCTGGAAAAAGTTCAGCGGCAGGTAAAAAACGCCATGGAGCTGGGGGCCACTCTGGTTTGCGGCGGTCGGCGCTTGAACGAAGACGGGCTGGATAAAGGCTACTTCTACTCGCCAACCTTGCTGAGCAACGTTACTCCGGCCATGCAGATCTACCGCGAGGAGACCTTCGGACCGGTGGCGCCCGTGATTCCTTTTGACACGGAAGAAGAAGTGCTGGAGATGGCCAACGATACCCACTACGGTCTGGCGTCCTATATCTACACCCGGGATATCGCCCGTGCCATGCGGGTGTTCGAAGGCCTGCGTTTCGGCATCGTGGGGATCAACGACATCAACCCTACGGCCGCGGCTGCTCCATTTGGCGGCATGAAAGAAAGCGGCCTGGGACGCGAAGGGGGCCGAGAGGGGATCGCCGAATATTTAGAGACGAAGCTGGGTGGGTTCTCTATCCGCTGAAAACCAGCTGTTCACTGAATGCTATAATGCGTCGTCATTTATGACGACGCATTCCGCCTCGATTTCCACCAGCCAGGCCGGATCGATCAGTCGCGACACCTCGACAAAGGTACACGCCGGCCGGATGTCGCCGAAGATCTTGCCATGCGCGCTGGCCGCATCCTGCCAGCGATCGGCGTCCGTCAGGTAGACGCGGGTGCGGATGACATCGGCCAGGCAGCCGGCGGCGGCTTCGATCGCTTCCCGGATAATGTCCAGGCAGCGCAGTGTCTGCCGGTACATGTCACCGGGATGGGCTACCGAACCATCGGCTGCGATGGGGGCGGTGCCGGACACCGCAATGCGGCTGCCAATGCGCACGGCCCGGGAAAAGCCGATGGGTTTTTCAAAAGGGGAGCCGGAAGAGATGTTCTGGCGCATGATGGTTTTCCTCTCGTTTTCAGTTGTAATTCAGCGCTTTCTATTTGATCAGAATCCTCCATTTCTGGTGGAGGAACCGTAAATATTCTACCGTTTCGGCGAACGATTATTTTTCCGATTGTTCATTTTCTTCCGCGTGGAAGAAAACAGAACCAAAAGAAGACGCCCGTGTCCTGGGGCCCCTTCGGGGCTTCCCTGCGCGTCGCCGCCACAGCCGGAGCACACGGAAACTCGCTTCGCTCAGACAGTCCGTGCGCTTTTTCCTGTCCGTCCCGTCGAGGCTCGGCGCGGGACAAAGGGGTTACAACTCAAAACCTTCAAACATCCCCATGTCCGTTTATCAGATGGATACCTGAGGCCTAATTCAGGCAGAAGGGGATTTGCTTTTCGCGATAAAATTTACCATCTGGCCGGCGACGATGGCAACGACTTCCCGGGGCAGAAAGCCCACCGGGGCGTCGCCCATAATTTTGTCCGTTAGCACCTGGGTGGTTTTGGCCACATCGCCGGTCTCGGCATAGGTTTCTTCCAGGGACCGGCGGGTTTCGGCCGCCGCGGCAATGGCCTTTTTTAAAAATTGCTGGCCTTTTTCACCGGAAAGGGCGCCGTAGTGCTCGGCCAGGTGGATGTCGACGTCCTTTGCCGCCATTTTCTCCAGGCTTTGCTGGTAGAGATCGAAATTGGCATTGGCGGCCGTGAAAATCCTGTCACCGAAGGGGATGCCGCCGGCATCAGAAGCGAAAAGAGCCTTTTCTTCGGGGATATAGACGGCGATGGAACAGGACGAATGCCCGGGAACTTCGAGGATTTCAAGGGACAGATCGCTGCAGGCCAGCACGTCGCCGTCGCCTACCACCGCTTCCACCTTGATGCCGGAAAAGTGCAGATCGTAAGTCCCCTCGGGACCGGCTATACCGTTTTGGGCGATCATGGCCTGGTTCAGCATTTCAATGCTGTCGATCACCTTTTGCTTCCTCAGCAAGTCCTGGCTTTTCTGGGAAGCGGTCACGGTTGTCCACGGCCAGCGACGTTTCAGAAACGGCACCATGCCGCAGTGATCGAAATGGCTGTGGAGAATCACAATCCGTTGGATATTTTGTTCGTCAATGCCGAAGGCGTTCACTTGTTCCAGAACGTCCGGTGCCACATAGGCCATGGCCCCTCCCAGCAGCGCGTATTCATTCCCTCCGCCCACAAGGTAGGCGCAGGATTCCCTTCGGCCGACCAGCCATATCCGGTCGGTTATCTTTCCCGGTGTGTCAAAAACCATTGTATACCTTTCTGTTACGCTATCGTTTTGATTGGTAAGGATCAACGGAAGACGTTTGTTGTGGATGGCATGCCCTATCATGGCGTCTCCGGCGCAGCAGGGGCGAGCAGTACGATGCCGGCCATCAGGCCCATGGGGACCTCATCCGGGTTGCTGTCACTGGTAATCTTGTGAATCGGCCAATCGACGGTGCGGGAAAGTTCGAAAAAATTGACGCCCAACCCTGAAATGGAGGGACGGGCCGCTTCCGGGTGTCGGCAGTCCCCGTTGCCGGACAACACCCGGCAATCTATTTCTTCCGAACAGAAGATACGTTTGCAGGAGCCGGCCGCAAACCCTCGCGCAGCGGTATAACCGCATGCCAGGGCATGGCGTTCGAGATTCGCAGCGGTTTCGTGAACGATGCGGGAGACCTCGAAGCGACCGTCGCCCAGCAATACTTCAGTGGGAACATCGAACTTGAAGACCAGAGCCCGGGGGTAAGCGCGCAGCAATTCCCGAAAGGCTTCCGGTTTCATGACATGCGGCGGGCAGTTGGCGCCCTGGCCATAACCGGGGCAGCCGGGATCTTTGCATATGGCTGCCAGATCGTCTTCGACCCGGATGCGGGCGGCATCGATCAGGCGCGCATCGCTGACGCCGAGTTCAGTTGCCCGCCGCAGCAGGTGTTGCGCGTGTTTTTCGACCATTATGATATTCCTGGCCCGGGGAGATCGCGATCAAAGATCTTCTGCGACTTGGTTTCGCGAAACCCCAGATGGGCATAAAAACGGTGGGTTTGTTTGCGGATGGTATTGCACCGAACGCGCATGCGCGACATGTCGTGTCTGTTCAGCCAGTCCGCCGCGCTCTCGACCAACTGACGGCCGACACCGCGACCGCGTTGGTCTTCGGCAACCACCAGACTGGCAATTTCACCATACGGCCCTTCCGCCAAACGGTTGGCAATGACGACCTGGATGCAGCCGGTGAGCTGCCGGCCGTGGTCTTCCGCCACCAGAATGATGGTATCCGCCCGCCCGGCCAGCATTTCCAGACGGCGATGAACCGCTTGCTCGGTGTCGGGGTAGCCTAATTGATGCAAGAGTGCCGTGATCTGTGGCGTGTCTTTGATGGTTGCCGCTCGGATAGGCATGCGGGATATATTTCCTGATCGGTAAGGCCGGTTCGCAAAGGGAAGTCTTGGTATTGATGTAGAAAACCTAAATCATAATACGGTTTACAAGCCCTCTTGAGGGGGCCACCGGAAGCATCTGCTTTGTGGGAGCCGCGGCAATCCAGTTCATCACCCTGTAGAAGTTGTAACATTAGGCATCGCAGACACCACCGGGTATTTATAGCCTGTGGAAAGGTCAATGTGCCATGAAAAGTGCTGATGATGGATGGCCATACCTAACAAACCGGGCGGGGCGGGTCAATCGAAACCATCGATGGCGACAGGGGCGGACGATGTAGGAAAAAAGCCGTGGCGCCGCCGGTTTAGGGGCGTCGCCACAGCGATGATGACGGTGATTATAGATCAGAAAGCCTTGACCGGCAGGCCTTCTGATATCCAGGCGCTGATGCCGCCTTTCAGATTTTCCTTCAATTGGCCTGCGGGTAGCGCTATAGATCAATCGTTTTTGAAAATAATCCGAACGATCATGAATCGAATCTGGAGGATGAGGAGCCCATCGATGTCCGCTGCCAATACAGCTCAGCAGAAAGAGGCGTTTGCCCGGAAACTGACGGATGTTCTGAATTACGGTGCCCTGAACCTGGCCATGGGACTTGGCTACCGGACCCGTCTTTTCGACGTCATGGATACCATGGAAAAACCGGCATCCGCCGAAGAGATCGCCGAACACGCAGCCCTCGACGCCCGCTATGTCAAGGAATGGCTGGGTGTGATGGTATGCGGCGGTGTCGTGATCCTTTACCCGGGGGACGACGGGGAGGATCGCTTCCGGCTGCCCCCGGAACATGCCGACCTGATTACGCGACGGGCCGGCATTGCCAATCTGGGGGTCTATACCCAGGAGATACCGCTGCTGACCCGCTGCGCCATGGATGAAGTCCTGGAAGGCTTCCGGACCGGCCAGGGGGTGGGCTATGACAATTACCCGCGGTTCCAGCAGTTCATGGGGCAACTGGCGGATGCCAAGCACCGGGAAGTCCTGGTGGAGACCTTCCTGCCGTCCGTGGACAACGGCGCTATCGTTCGTCAAATGGAGACCGGTATACGGGTCTGTGACCTGGGCTGTGCCGAGGGGGTGGCCCTGATGCTCATGGCCGAGGCGTTTCCCCGCAGCACCTTCGTGGGAATCGATATCGCCGAGGAGGCCTTGTATCAGGCACGGGTCGCCGCCGCCGATAAAGCACTGACCAATATCACGTTCATCAACCAGGATGCCGCCGTGTTGGATGAAACGTCCGATCTTGCCGGCACGTTTGACTACATTACAGCCTTTGACGCGATTCACGATCAGACCCAACCGCTGGCGGCGCTCCGGGGGGTGCATGCCCTCTTAAAGCCGGGCGGGATTTTTTCCATGGTGGATATCGCCGCCGGCAGTCGTCTGGCGGATAACCGGGAGCACCCCATGGGAGCCTTCCTTTACACGGTCAGCCTGATGCACTGTATGCCGGTGGGCCTGGTGGACGGCGGTACGGGGCTCGGGATGATGTGGGGCCGCGAAAAAGCCCTGTCGTTGCTGCAGGCTGCCGGGTTCGATGCGGTGGAGGTGCGTGACATCCCCCAGGACGCCTTCAATCTTCACTTCTGCTGCAGGAAGTGATGGGGCAAGCCTCAAAGACGAACGAGAATCAACCGGAGGATACAATGACCGATACACCCATTGCGGCTGGAAAAAGCAGTTTTGATCTGGTGGACGCCAGCCTGTTTTTCGATGCCATGGATCTGCGGAAAGACGACGTGCTATTGGACCTGGCCTGTGGGGTCGGCAATTATACCCTGGCGCTCGCGGCGCACACCGGCCCGGGCGGAACGATTCACGCGCTGGATTTATGGGAAGAGGGGATCGCGGCCCTGCGGTCTGAGGCAGCTGCGCGAAACCTGACGTGGATTCACCCGGCAGTGGCTGACATCAGCCGCCAGATCCCCCTCGAGGATGACGGCGTGGATGTCTGCCTGATGGCTACCGTACTGCATGATCTTAAGCACAGCGGAACCCACGCGGGAGCCCTGAATGAACTGCGGCGGGTGGTGAAGCCTCTGGGGACACTGGCCGTGGTGGAATTCAAGAAGATCAACGGGCCACCGGGGCCGCCGCTGCAGATTCGCCTGTCGCCGGCGGAAACCGAAGCACTGCTTGAACCTTTCGGGTTCGTGCGCGATCGTGTCGTCGATATCGGCCCATTTAACTATCTGGCGCGCTTCAACTTGCGGTTGTGAAGATTTCTTTCAGATAGCGCCCGGTGTAGCTCTTTCGGACCTTGGTGACGGATTCCGGTGTGCCTTCCGCCACGATGCGCCCCCCGGCGCTGCCGCCCTCGGGGCCGAGATCGATGATCCAGTCGGCGGTTTTGATGACATCCAGGTTGTGCTCGATGATAATGACCGTGTTGCCGGATGCCACCAGGCGTTGCAGGACGGTCAGCAGCATGCGGATGTCCAGAAAGTGCAGGCCGGTGGTGGGCTCGTCCAGGATGTAGAGGGTCCGGCCGGTGTCGCGCTTGGCCAGTTCCCGGGCCAGTTTGATGCGCTGGGCTTCGCCGCCGGAAAGGGTCACGGCGGACTGGCCGAGCTTGATATAGCCCAGTCCCACGTCCATGAGGGTGTCCAGGATGGCCATGATCTTCGGATGATGGGCAAAGACCTCCCGCGCCTGGCGGACCGACAGATCGAGGACATCGGCGATGGAATGCCCTTTGGTGGCGACCTCCAGGGTGGCGTCGTTGAACCGGCGCCCGCGGCAGGTTTCGCAGGGCACGAAGACATCGGCCAGAAAATGCATTTCCACGCGGATGAAGCCGTCTCCGTGGCAGGCCTCACAGCGCCCACCCTTGACGTTGAAGGAAAAGCGTCCTTTCTTGTAGCCGCGTTCCCGCGCCACCGGCAGCCGCGCGAAGAAATCCCGGATCAGGTCGAAAACTTTGGTGTAAGTGGCCGGATTGCTGCGTGGTGTGCGCCCGATGGCCTTCTGGTCGATGCTGATCACCTTGTCGATGTGGGACAAGCCGCTGAGCCCGTCATGCTGTCCGACATCCATGGTGGCGCCGTGCAGCCGGTGGGCCAGGGCCGGGTAGAGAATCTGGTTGATGAGGGTGGATTTGCCGGCCCCGGATACGCCGGTGATCGCCACGAAAAGCCCCAAAGGGATGCGGACATCGATACCGTCCAGATTGTTGGCGGCGGCCTTGCGAATGGTGATCCAGTGGTTGCCGACCTCCGCCGGACGACGACGGCGTTCCGGAATCGCGATGGTTTCCCGGCCGGCCATGAATTTACCGGTGACGGACTGGCGGTTGCGTCGGATCTGGGCCGGGGTACCCTGGGCCACGATATGGCCCCCCAGCAACCCGGCCCCGGGCCCCATGTCCACGATCCAGTCCGCGGCTTCCATGGTTTCCCGATCATGCTCGATAACGATCAGGGTGTTGCCGATATCGCGCAGGTGGGCCAGGGTTTCCAGCAGGCGCAGATTATCCCGCTGGTGCAGGCCGATGGAGGGTTCGTCCAGGATGTAAAGGACGCCGGTCAGTTCGGACCCCACTTGGGAGGCCAGGCGAATGCGCTGGGATTCCCCTCCGGAAAGGGTCGGCCCCTTGCGTGAGAGGGTCAGATAATCGAGTCCCACATTGATCAGGAATCCCAACCGGGAACTGATTTCCTTGACCAGTTCTTCGGCAATGAGCTTGCGGTTGCCGGTTAGCGGCATTTTTTGCATGAAATCGTAAGCCTCGCCCACCGTCATGGCCGTGAGATCCATAATCGACAAGCCCTCCAGGAGGACGTTCAACACCTCCGGTTTCAAGCGGTGACCGTGGCAGGCGGCGCAGGGTTTTTCCGACATGAACCCGGCGTAGTAGCGTTTTTGGTGTTCGGACTGGGTCTGCCGGTAGCGCCGCATCATGGCGGGCACCAACCCCTCCCAGGTGGTTTTGAACCGACCCTGGATTTTCTCCGAATCCCAGGAGACCACCATCTCCCGGCCGTTGGAGCCGTAGAGCACCAGATCCCGGTGTTTTTTGGACAGCTTGTTCCAGGGCTTGTCGTAGGGAAGTCCCCATTTGTGGTGCAGGCCTTCGAGCTGGCGTCCGCCCCAGGCGTTTTTGGCCTTTCCCTCGTTGGTGAAATAATTGCGCCAGGGCACCACCGCGCCTTCGTGAATCGTCAACCGTTTGTCGGGGACCAGTTTGTCGGGATCCATGGTGAGCCGGCTGCCGATACCGTTGCAGCCCGCGCACATGCCCTGGGGCGAGTTGAAAGAAAACAGGGCGGGCTCCAGTTCCGGGTAGGCGATGCCGCAGCAGGAGCGGGCCTCGCTCATTTTGAGATCCTCAACACCCGGGCTATGCAGGGTCAACCGGCCCTGGCCGGTTTTTAAGGCGAGCTCCACCGAATCGGTCAGGCGACTACGAAAAGCGTCGCCGGGCTTGATGACCAGGCGGTCCACCACCACGTCGATGGTGTGCTTCTTCTGCTTGGGCAGTTGCGGGACATCCTCCAAATCCTGGATGAAGCCGTTCAAGCGCACCCGGCCGAAGCCTTCCTGCCGTAATCTGTCCAGCCGCTCCTGGTGGGTCCCTTTGCGATTTTCCACGATGGGCGCCAGGAGCACGATGCGCGTCCCGGCGGGTCGTTCCAGGATCTGTGTCACCATGGCCTGGGCATTGCCGCGCCCTACGCGCTGCCCGCACTGGAGGCAGTATTGTTCGCCGATGCGGGCAAAAAGGACCCGCAGGTAGTCATAGATTTCGGTGATGGTGCCGACCGTGGAGCGTGGATTGCGGCTGGCGGTCTTCTGTTCGATGGAAATGGTCGGCGACAACCCCCGGATCATGTCGTAGCGGGGTTTTTCCATCTGGCCGATGAACTGGCGGGCGTAGGCCGAGAGGGATTCCACGTAGCGTCGCTGGCCTTCGGCATAAATCGTGTCGAAAGCCAGGCTGGATTTGCCGGAGCCGGACACGCCGGTCATCACGATCAGCTTTTTCTTGGGCAGTTCCAGGTCGATGTTCTGAAGGTTATGCTCCCGGGCGCCCTTGACGATGATGGTGTCCAGTTCGGCTGATTTGCGGCGTCGTTGTATTTTTTTTGAGCTCATGCCTAAAGGTATCTCATTTTTGGGAAAGAATCGGCGGTAACCGCCGCCCATGTCCAGATTGATTTTAGTGTCGCGCCTTATTATCGAAAAGCAGACGGCAGGTCCAGGGCTATTCTTTGATGAACGCGCAGGACGTCACCATAGCGTGGTGCCATCTTTTCATCACCCCACCGCCTATTGAAGGGCGGGCCGCATCATGCTAACAAACGAAGCATGCTTTGAAGACAACGGTATCGGCGATGCACGATTGCCGGCGGGCAGCCGTGGTTTTCCATTTGAGCCATTTATGAATCTCTTCGAAGCCCTATTGACCAGCTTTCCTGTTTTCGTGGCGGGTAACCACCATTTCCACCACGGTCCCCGCTTACTCTGGGCATTCTCAACGTGTCACCACGGCCGATCCGGTCAGGATAACACCGATGCCCCCATCATCGCGGCAACCTGCAGTGAAACGCTATGAAAACAGTGTAACGGTCGACGTTTAACGTTTGTTGACAAGCCGAGGAAATGCATCATGCGAAAAAGTGTTTGGCCGGTATGGATATCTGTTTTTCTTCTATTCGTCTGCCTCAGCTGCTCGGAGAAGATCGAACCGGGAACGACGCCAACGAGCGGGGGAGCTGCCGTTGCCGCACGCGTCCTCGAGGCCCGCAGCACCGTCGAACCGCTCCTGTACGAAGCGGTCGGCACGGTGAAAGCCCAATTGTCGGCCACGGTCTCCAGCAAACTGATGGGTGTCATCCAGGCCTTTCATGTCAAGGAGGGGGACCTGGTGAAAACCGGTGATCTTCTGGTCCAGTTGGACGAGCGCCAGGTGGCCGCCCAACTCAAGCAGGCCCAGGCCGCCCTGGCAGAGGCGCGCCAGGCCGAATCCGGCGCTGTATCCGCCCGGGATGCGGCGGAGGCCGATGCCCAGCGGGCGCTGCTGTCCTATCGCCGTAACCGGACCCTGCTGGAGGGTGAGGCCATCACCCGGGAAACCTTTGAAACCGTGGAATCGCAGCACAAGCAGGCCCAGGCTTCCCTGTCCCGGGCGCAGGCAATGGTGGCGGCGGCGCAATCCCGGATCCGTCAGGCCCAGGCGGCGGTCAAGGCGGCCACGGTCGTCCGCAAGGATGCGCGGTTAGTGGCGCCGTTCGATGGCAGGGTGACGGCCAAGCTGGCCGATGCGGGCGCGCTGGCCGCGCCGGGAACGCCGCTGCTGACCCTGGAGCGGGAGGGAGGATACCGTATCGACCTGGTGGTTCCGGAAGCCTATATCCAATCCATTCGTGCGGGCCAGGCGGTGGAAGTCCGCATTCCGGCCAGCGATGAGCCGCCCATCGCCGGGACGATCGATGTGATCGTCCCCTCGGCCGACCAGGGCAGCCGGACTTTTCTGGTGCAGGTGCGGGTTGCGGACGCCGAATCCCTGCATTCCGGCATGTTCGCCCGGGTACCCCTCGCCATCGGCGAACAGCAGGCGATGCGCATCCCTGAATCGGCCGTGATTCGACAGGGGCAGTTAACCGGCGTTTTTATCGTCGATGCGCAAAACACGGCCCGGTTCCGTCTGATCCGCACGGGCCGGCCTTACGGGGATCAGGTGGAGGTTATTTCAGGGGTCAAGGACGGCACCCGCCTGGTGGCGGCCCCCCCGGTCCAATTGACCAACGGATCTGCCGTGGAGCCTGAAAAATGAGCCAATCATTTGGTCCGGCCGGAAAAATCGCTGCCTATTTCATCGACTCCAAGCTGACCCCGTTGATTGTCATCGCCTCGATCCTGCTGGGCATGGCGGCCGTGGCAGCACTTCCCCGGGAGGAAGAGCCCCAGATCATCGTGCCCATGATCGACATTTTCGTCCAGATGCCCGGTTCCAGCGCTGCCGAGGTGGAGCAGCGTGTGAGCCGTCCCATGGAGAAGCTGCTGTGGGAGATTCCCGGCGTGGAGTACATTTACTCCACCAGCATGCCGGGCATGGCCATGGCGGTGGTCCGTTTTTACGTGGGGCAGAACGAGGAGACGTCCATTGTCCGGCTGCAGTCCAAACTCATGGCCAACATGGACCGGATTCCCTGCTGCATCACACCGCCCTTGATCAAACCGCGCTACATCGACGACGTGCCCATTCTGGCCTTGACCTTCTGGAGTGACGATGTCGATCCTTATATGCTGCGGCGGGTGGCGGCCGAAGTGGAAGATGCCGTGAAGCGGGAACCCAATGTTTCCCTTACCACGCTCATCGGGGGGGCGTCCCGCCAGGTGGAGGTGCAACTGGACCCGGTGCGTATGGCCGGATACGGCCTGGATACGCTGGCGGTCTCGCGGCAGGTCGCCGCCGCCAACCAGGCGGCGGATGCCGGCACCTACCCTTCGCCCGCGGGCCAGATTGTGGTTCATGCCGGCGGTTTCCTGAAAACCCTTGAAGACGTCGCGCACGTGGTGGTCGCGACCCATCAGGGACGCCCGGTGTATTTAGGCGATGTGGCCACCATCACGGATGGTCCGCCCCAGGCCGACACCTATGTTTTCTTCGGTACCGGCCCGGCGGCCGGCGAAAATCGCATGGCGCCGGAAATGGTCCGGCGCCCTCCCTATCCGGCGGTCACCCTGACCCTGGCCAAACGCAAAGGCACCAACGCCATCAGTGTGGCCGACAAGGTGCTCGAACGCGTCGAAGCCCTCAAGGGAGAGGTCATTCCGGACAATATCAACGTCACGGTCACCCGCAACTACGGGGAAACGGCCAAGGAGAAGAGCGACGAACTGCTGCTGCACATGCTGATCGCTATCCTGTCGGTCACCATCCTCATCTGGTTTACCTTAGGCCACCGGGAGTCCGGCGTGGTGGCGGTTGCCATCCCGGTCACCCTGGCGCTGACCATGACTGTTTTCTACCTCTATGGCTACACCCTGAACCGTATTACGCTGTTCGCTCTGATCTTCTCCATCGGGATCCTGGTGGACGACGCCATTGTGGTGGTGGAGAATATCGTCCGCCACAACCGGTTGCCGAACAACGCGGACCGACCGCGCATCCAGGTGGCGGTGGAAGCCGTGGATGAAGTCGGCAACCCTACGATACTGGCGACCATGACGGTCATTGCCGCTATTCTGCCCATGGCCTTCGTGGGAGGGCTCATGGGACCCTACATGCGGCCCATCCCGGTGGGCGCTTCCGCGGCCATGGTTTTTTCGCTCATCGTGGCCTTCATTGTCACGCCCTGGGCGGCCTATCGCCTGTTGCGCAAGCGCACGGGCACCGCGCATGACGATTCACACGATGCGGAAGACTGGACCATCCGGCTCTACCGCAACGTGATGGACCATTTGCTGCACAATCCCCGGTGGCGGTGGACCTTCCTGATCGGTGTCGCCGTCCTGCTGCTGGGAGCCTGCGCCATGGTGGGCGTGGGGCTGGTCAGGGTCAAAATGCTGCCCTTCGACAACAAGAGCGAGTTCCAGGTGATCCTGGATCTGCCCGAGCGTGCCACCCTGGAGGATACGGCGGCCGCGGCTTTTGAGATGGGGGGCTATCTGGCCACGGTCAACGAGGTGGTGGACTACCAGGTTCACGTGGGCACCGCCGGGCCTTTCAACTTCAACGGTCTGGTGCGCCACTACTACCTGCGCCGCTCACCGAACCTGGCGGACATCCAGGTCAACCTGGCCGGCAAGGGCCGCCGCAAGCAGCAGAGCCACGCCATCGCCAAACGGGTGCGGCCGGCCTTGCAAGCCATTGCCGAGCGCTACGGGGCCCGGGTCAAGGTGGCCGAAGTGCCCCCCGGCCCGCCGGTCCTTTCCACCCTGGTGGCGGAAGTGTATGGCCCTGACTACGCGCGCCAGCGGGAACTGGCCCTGAAAATCAGGACGATTTTCGAACAGACGGACGGCGTGGTGGATGTGGACTGGTTCATGGAAGAAGACCAGACGCGCTACCAGATCGAGGTGGACCAGGAGAAAGCCGCTCTGCACGGCGTCAGCGTGGCCCACGTCACCCGGACGCTGCAAACGGCCCTTTCGGGGGACAAGGCCGGTTTGCTGCATCAGCCCCTGGAAAAGGAAGACGTGGACATCGTCCTGCAACCGCCCCTGGCGTTGCGGGCCGGGCTGGAGCGGCTCAAGGCGATCACCCTCAGCGCGGCGGACGGCCGACAGGTGGCGCTGTCCGAATTGGTCACCATCCGGCAGACGCCCTTGGACCGCAGCATCTACCACAAGAACCTCATGCCGGTGGTCTATGTGGTCGGTGATGTGGCCGGCGCCAAGGAAAGCCCGGTTTACGCCATCCTCGAAATGCGCAAAAAAATTGACGCCATTGCGTTGCCGGAAGGCTACCGCATCGAACAGCACACGGCCGCCCTGCCCGAAAGCGACCGGCGCTTCGCCATGAAGTGGGATGGTGAATGGCACATCACCTACGAGGTCTTCCGGGATCTGGGGATAGCCTTTGCCGTGGTGCTGGTGCTGATCTTCGTGCTGGTGGTGGGTTGGTTCCAGTCCTTTTCCACCCCGGTGGTCATCATGGCGGCCATCCCCTTTTCGTTGATCGGCATCCTGCCGGCCCACTGGGCCATGGGGGCCTTTTTTACGGCCACGTCCATGATTGGGTTTATCGCCGGGGCAGGGATCGTGGTGCGCAACTCCATCATCCTGGTGGATTTTATCGAGTTGCGCCTGGCCGAGGGGGCGCCGCTGGACCAGGCCGTCATCGACGCCGGGGCGGTGCGCTTCCGGCCCATGATGCTGACGGCCGCCGCCGTGGTGGTGGGGGCTTCGGTCATCCTCTTCGACCCGATCTTCCAAGGCCTGGCCATTTCCCTGATGGCCGGCGAGGTGGCCTCGCTGCTCTTTTCGCGGATGACGGTGCCGATCCTCTATTTTCTGGACAAACGGTGGGAGTTTGCGCACGGTGCTCCCCACGGTGATGGGGTATCGTCTGTCTGATGGGCGGCTCCGGGAGGACGGGATTGTGTTCCGTGGCTGTGCAGGTGCGGCGGTGCCCATGGTTCTAACGCTGTCGTTCAGGAAATCCAGCGTGCCGCTATTATTATTTTGCTAATGTTTTCAAACGGTCAACCGAAACTTCCTTTTAGCAGCGTCCACCTCTGCTGGAGGCGTCTCACTTTTGGCGAGCATTGCTGTCGCCGATTTGCTGTGATAGGCTTTCATATCCTTTTGGCATGCTGGCGCGTCGTTATAGCGAGAGCGGCATCCAGGGATCCTATATCGATTGCGACCGGATAACCATTCGAGCGGTGATCTCCGCTGGGGGAGCGCTGATGTTTACACCATTTGCAAGTTGTCGGTCCATCTCGACAGACCCGGGGCAAGCAAGGCACGTGTATGGAGGCAGACGGTCTTTCCTGACGCGAGCGCTATGCTGCTTTGCTTTGGCAGCCCTGTTTTGGATGGCCGGCATAGGTGGCCTCAGCGCTGCGCCTAAACCCATTCGTATTGGGGCCACGGTATCATCGAGCGGAAAATATGCCGAACCGTCGCAGATGGTCCAGGCCGGTTATCGTCTCTGGGCGCGTCAAATCAATTTGCGCGGCGGCCTTCTGAATCGCCCCGTCGAGCTTACCCTGCTGGACGATCAAAGCAGCGAAGAAGACGTTCGGCGGCATTACCGCCATTTCATTGAAGACGACCCGGTCGATCTTGTCCTCTCCCCCTACGGCACTCCCCTGACGCTGGCGGCGTCTGAAATCAGTGAACGCAACGGGTATGTCATGCTCGCCAGCGCAGCTTCGGGCAATATCCTTTTCAATCGCGGCTACCGGGGGCTTTTCGGTGTCTACGCCCCGGCCAATCGCTATTTTATCGGCCTGGTGGATCTAATGGCCCGCCATGGGTTGCAAACCGTGGCGATCCTGCATGAAGACAACCCCTTTAACCGCGATGTGGCCGAAGGCACGGAGTCATGGGCGCGCAAATTCGGTCTGCAGGTGGTCATGCGACGCAGTTTTTCGGAAAATCCCCAGGATTTGCCCGATGTCGTCACCGAATTGCACCAGGGGTTTCCATCGACGGACGGTTTGATTTTTTCAGCCTATTCCCCCAATTGCTATCGCCTGATCCAGATTTTGGCGGAACGCGGCTGGCGTCCGCCGGTCATCGCACAAACCATTGCGCCGATTCATCCGGACTATTACGCCAAGGCCGGCCCGGCGGCGGAAGGGGTGTTCGGGCCCTCCCAATGGGAACCGGACGAACGGGTCCCGTTTCCGGGAACGCAGCAGTTTATTCATGACTTCGAGGCTGAAACGGGTCTAAAGCCTTCCTATCATGCCGCTGCCGGATACACGGCCTGCCAAATTCTTGAGAAGGCGGTTACCAGCACCGGCACGCTTGACCAGGAAACCCTTCGCAATTTTATCGCCTCCATGGACTCGGTAACGGTGATCGGGCGGTTCAAAGTGGATCACCGGGGGATGCAAATCGGCCACAATCCTTTTCTGATTCAGTGGCAAGACGGCGAGAAAAAAATTGTTTATCCACGCAAACTGCAAACCGCCGCTCCAAGATTCTAACGATGGCCACTTCACCTGACCATGCCCCGATACGGATCCCCAACCGAATCGTCTACTGGATCATTGTACCGGTTGTCGGCGTCGGGATCCTTTTTGCCATGTTGTTCATCCGGTACACGACCCCGACCCTGACCAGACAGATCACCGATCAAATCGACAGCAATCTCAAGCTGGCTTCCGAACTGGGGCTTGAGGCGTGCGAAGATCGTTTCAACTACCTGCTCGAATTGCGCCTGGAAGACGACCTGGCCATGAATGCCGCCCTGAAAAGGGAGGCCTTGGAGGAAATCAAGGCCACCACCAGCGCCTTTCGCAATATTCACGCGTTGGTGATCGAAGACAATCACACCATTGTCGAAAGTTCGCAACCGCTGCCGCCGCAGCCCGTCACCGAATTCACTCTCCCCCTGAGGACCGAGACGGTGGTCTCCTATCGTCTATTGGATCGGCCGGTGCGGATGCACTATCGGTTTTTTCCGTTCTGGAATTGGCAGATCATCACCTACATCGAACAGAAAGACTATCTCGGGCCGGTTCAACTGGTGGAGCGCAGTATTTACTTCGGCACTTTCGGGGTGCTGTTGCTCCTCACCATCACGCTGACGGTGGTTTTCCGGAAATTCGTGGCCCTGCCGCTCAAAAATCTGGTGGCCGGTACGCACGCGGTGGCCGAGGGCCACTACCAGGCCCTTCCTGAAAGAGGCAATGATGAGATCGGGCAGTTGATTTACGACTTCAACCAAATGATTGCCAGTTTATCCACCAAGGATGACGAACTGAAAAATATGCTTCGGGAAGTTCGCCAGACCGAAAAACGCTTTCGAACGTTGTTTGAAAGTGCGCCCATCGGATTCGGCTTGATTGAGACCAATGGACGTATTCTGGAAGCGAACGATGCCATGTACCAACTGTTGGGTTTCGAGGAAGATCAAACCACATCTGTTCTCAATTTTTGTGAATTCTTCCGCCGCAGCGAAGATGCCGAGAGATTTTGCGGTGGATTTAATAAAACGCCCTTGTCACCAAAACGCGAATGCGACCTTGTCCGTCACGACGGACAGCACTGGACAGCCCGCCTGACGGCCAGTTCCTTCACCTTGGCGGGAGAGTCGCTCATGCTCGTCATTGCCGAGGATGCTTCCCGTGAGTTGAAGCTCGAGGCGCAGCTGCAGCGCGCCCAGAAAATGGAAGCCATCGGCACCCTGGCGGGTGGGGTGGCGCACGACCTGAATAATATTCTTGCCGCCACGGTGGGCTATCCGGAAATGCTGCTGATGGATCTGCCGGAGGACAGCCCGCTGAGAGAGCCGCTTGAAGCCATCAAACATTCCGGTCAAAAAGCCGCTGTGATCGTCCAGGATTTGCTGACGATGGCCCGTCGCGGTATATCGGTCAGCGAGGTGATCAATCTTAACGCCATCGTGGACGAATACCAGAATGGGTCGGAGTATAAACGCCTTGAAAAGAACCATCCTGATATTCATCTCGATGTCCAACTGACCAACGATCTTTTCAATATCAGCGGTTCGGTGGTGCATTTGTCCAAGACCTTGATGAACCTTGTCTCCAATGCGGCGGAAGCCATGCCGGTGGGCGGCACCATCACGGTAACGACCGAAAATCGCTATGTGGACTACCCCATCGGCAATTACGATGCCGTTCCGGAAGGCGATTATGCCGTCCTCCGGGTCGCCGATCAAGGCACGGGCATTGCCAGGGCCGATCTCGATCATATTTTCGAGCCTTTCTTTTCGCGGAAGAAAATGGGCGAAAGCGGCACCGGACTTGGAATGGCGGTCGTTTACGGAACGGTCAAGGACCATCAGGGATTCATTGACGTCTATAGTGAAGTGGGCCGTGGAACGACCTTTACGCTCTATTTCCCGATCACACGCGAACGGACCGGGGAAACCGTCCCGCTTCAATCCCTTGACAACCTGAAAGGCAGCGGGGAAACCGTTCTGGTCGTCGATGACATGGCGGCCCAACGGCAGATTGTGGCCGACATGCTCACGCGACTGGGGTACCGCGCGGTCACCGTGGCGAGCGGCGAAGAAGCTGTCGCGCATGTCAGGAAGGCACCGCCCGATTTGCTGGTGCTGGATATGATTATGAATCCGGGGATCGATGGGTTGGAGACCTACCGCCGGATCGTTCAGATAAACCCCGGCCAAAAAGGCATCATCACCAGCGGGTTCTCCGAAACCAAACGGGTTCGTGAAGCAGAAGCCCTGGGCATCGGCAAGTATCTGAAAAAGCCCTTCACGATAAGGCACCTGGCAGAAGCGCTGAAGGCGATCGTGGCAGACGCGCATTAGCCGTCGCCATCCATTCCCGGCGTGATCAGACCCAGAATGACGATATCGATGGCATCCCCCTTTTCTTTCACGGCATCGACCGCCTCCGGACGGTTTCTCGATACCCACACCTGGCAGCCAAATTTTTCCAGCATGGTCTTGCCAACCCTAATGACCATGTCTCCATCATCTACCAGGAGAATGGTTCCTCGATCCACTCTTGCGTATAACCTCCGATAAAGGCCCAGTGCTTTGGTGTCATCACGCCTGTCGTTGGGCAGGTACGACGGAGCATGAATTTTTCCTAAAGTCACACTGAAAACGGCCAATATAGAGAACAGCGGGTATCAATTACCGACGGTTGCTCTGCGGGAAACCATCATCCGGTCAGCATCCTTCGGCCGGTGCGTCAGGCCGGGATGTGAAGGTGTTTCGATCAACCTACTACGACCATGTTCGATCACGGTCCTTTAAGGAGAGGTATCCATGTTTTCTAAGCGGTCCCTGAAGTTCAAATTGATTGCACTGGGTGTTGTTCTAACCATAGCCCCTTTGGGGGTGGTTGCCGTCAGCACATTCTACCAGAACCGCCACATGGCCGATGCGGCTGCGGACGGTCTGTCACAGTTGGCCCATGCCAATTTGACCAACACGGTCAGCGGCATCCGGACCATGGTGGCCACCCAGAACGAGGTGCTCCAGGAAGCCGTCATCAGCGATCTTAACGTGGCCCGACGTGTAATGCGGGACGGGGGCAGCCTGAGCCTCGATTTCTCGGAAACAGCCACCTGGCAGGCGGTCAATCAATTTACCAAGGCATCGACATCCATCGACCTGCCGCACATGACGTTGGGCGGCGAATGGCTGGGCCAGAACGCGGATCCGGGGACTCCCACCCCCCTGGTGGACGAGGTGAAACTGCTGGTAGGCGGCACCTGCACGGTCTTTCAGCGCATGAACGAGGCCGGGGACATGCTGCGGGTGGCCACCAATGTCGAGAAACTGGACAAGAACCGGGCGATCGGCACCTACATTCCGGCCGTCAACCCGGACGGCCAACCCAACCCGGTGGTCCAGACGTTGCTGGCGCGCAAGACGTTTCGGGGGAGGGTCTATGTGGTCAATGACTGGTACCTCACCGCATACGAACCCGTGTTCAACAACGACGGTGAACTTATCGGGGCACTCTACTTCGGTGTGAAACAGGAGAGTACCCCGGCCATGCGGGAAGCGTTGCTGAAAATAAAAATCGGTGAAACCGGTTATGTATGGGTGCTCGATTCCAAGGGCAATTACGTGGTGTCCCAGGGCGGGAAGCGCGATGGCCAAAATATCATGGGAGCCAAGGATGCCGACGGCCGGTTGTTTATCAAAGACATTATTGAAAAGGCGCTGAGTTCGCCGGAGGGTGAAATTTTCGACAGCGTCTACCAGTGGAAAAACGAGGGGGATGACACTGCGCGCACGAAGCTCAGCAAGGTGGTCTATTTCAAACCCTGGGACTGGGTTATCGGAGCGGGCACCTTTGAGGACGAGTTCTTTGCCGCCCGAGACACCATCAAGGCCGACAGTCGTGCCAGCATGCGGATCCTATTTGTGCTGATCGCCGTGGCCCTGGCGCTGTCTCTGACCCTCTGGACCGTCATGGCCGGCCGGATCGGCAAGAAGCTGTCGGCCTTTACGACCCACATGCAGGGGGCTTCGGATGAAGTGTCCTCGGCCGCCGGCGAAGTGTCCTCGGCCAGCCAGTCGCTGGCGGAAGGGTCTTCCCAACAGGCGGCCAGCCTTGAAGAAACATCCGCGTCGCTGGAGCAAATGGCAGCCATGACCAAGCAAAACGCCAATAACGCCAACCAGGCCGATGCGCTGATGAAAGATGCCAACCAGACCATCGCCACGGCCAACAGTACCATGGATCGCATGACCGTCTCGATGAACAGCATCACCCAGTCGGGTGAGGAGACCCAGAAAATCGTCAAAACCATCGACGAGATTGCGTTCCAGACCAATCTGCTGGCCCTGAATGCGGCTGTCGAAGCGGCCCGGGCGGGTGAAGCCGGGGCCGGGTTTGCGGTGGTGGCCGACGAAGTCCGGAACCTGGCCATGCGGGCTGCCGATGCCGCCAAAGACACCTCGCGGCAAATCGAGGAATCGGTCAAACAGATCAAAGAAGGCGCCGAGCTGGTGGATGTTACCAACAAGGCTTTCGACGAGGTTGCGCTGCAGGCCGACAAGGTGACCCACCTGATCGGCGAAATTGCGGCCGCCTCCACTGAACAGGCCCAGGGGATCACGCAGGTCAACACCGCTGTGAGCGAAATGGACCGAGTGGTGCAGCAGAACGCCGCCACGGCCGAGGAGTCCGCTTCGGCCTCCGAGGAGATGAACGCCCAGGCCGAACAGATGAAAAGCATGGTCCATGAAATGGTGGGGTTCGTGGAAGGCGGATCAGATGGCGCAGCGCCTGCGGGGTCGTCGTCCCGCCAACTGAAACCGGCGCCGCGCCGCAAGGTGACGGGGGACGCTGTCCCTGAAGGGGTATCGGGGTCTTTCGACGATTTTTAACCCGGCTGCTGTGACGGCCGGTGTGCATGCTCCAAACCATTGAAGGGGCGAACCGTTCGGTTTGCCCCTTCAAATTCAAGCCGTCCTGCATTCAAAACGGATAGCCGCTATGGCAACTGCTCGATCCAACTCCCGCCTTTCAGCCATTTTTCCTGCAGTTTGGACAATTGACCTGTTCCCTTGAGGGTATTCATGAAATTCTGGGCCCAGTTGATCAGCAAGGCATCTTCCGCCATGGCGATGCCCAGCGGTTCGAACGTCAGGGGGGATTCCCCGGCGGACAAACCCTTGTCCTGGTTGCGGTAGGCGGCAAAGGCGCAGAACGGCAGGTCGGCCACCATGACATCCGCTTTGCCGTTCAAGAGGAGGCTTATTGCTTCATCATAGGAGGCGGTGGTTGTGAGTTTCGCCTTGGGCATCAGGGTTTCCGCAAACGTCGCGCTGGTGGAGTTTTCCAGAGTGGCGACGGTCACCTCCGGTGCGTTCAGGCCGTTGGCATCCTGCAGTTCGGCGTAGCGCTTTTCCAGCGCCAGGATGCCTTTACCGGAAACGTAATACGGCCCCACAAAAGCGACCTTGCGGTTGCGGGCCGGCGTGATGGTCATGCCCGAGATGACCATATCCACCTTGCCGGCTTCCAGCGCCGGCAGGAGTTCGGCAAAGGGCATCTTGGCGAATTGGATGTCAACCCCCAGGCCTTGCGCCATGGCCCTGGCGATATCGATATCCAACCCGATGAGATCACCGTTTTTAGCCGTGACCGTCATGGGGGGCTGCTCCCCGCTGGTCCCGACGATCAACTGCCCTTTCGCCATGATGCGGTCCAGCGCCGGTCCGGCAGCGGCATTCATGACGGGAAAAAGGGCTATCAGGCTGACAACCATTAGGCAGACGGCGGTTTTACGCATGGGCGGCTCCTTTTTGGAAAAAGTGGGAGGGGAAATTGCTGCAAATGAAACAGTTTGTTACGCATACCGGTTTTGTAAGATTTTCTCAACAGGGTATTCGTGGGTTGGAGCGCGCGGTGTCAGGCTGTTTCCTTCCGAGACGATCGGTGGCCTCCTGATCACGGCCATTGGGGCTTTCGTCCCTGCCGTGCCACAGGATGATTCGGTTTTAAGCGCGATGCCAGGGCGTTATCCGAAAACACCACTGCAGATCCGGTTGCGTCCGGCGGTTTTGGCCTCGTAGAGCTTCGCATCGGCCGCGGCCACAAACTGGTTGACGGTTTTTTCACCGTCCTTGTGCGTGTAGCTCTGGAGACCGATACTGGTGGTGACCGCCAGCGTCTGTTGTTGAAAGCGGAAGGTGTTGGACGCAATGATATCCCGCAATTTTTCACAAAATCGCAGCGCAGATTCGCGGCCGGCTTCCGGGAGAATGATGGCGAACTCGTCGCCGCCATAGCGGGCCAGCAGGTCGGATTGCCGGATGTTGCGGCTGATCAGGGCCACGAATGCTTTCAGGACGGCATCGCCGGCCGGGTGGCCGAGAGTGTCGTTGATCGTTTTAAACTGGTCGATGTCCAGCAGGGCCAGTGACAGGGGCCGCCGATAGCGCAGGGCGCGGCTCATCTCGCGTTTTAAGGACTCCTGGAAATAGGGCCGGTTAAAGGCCTGGGTCAGGTCGTCCACTGTCATCAGACGATAGATGTCTTCATGAAATTTGCTCTCCGTGTTGCTGCTGGAAAGATATTTAAGAACGGTTTCCCCCAGGTGCAGCCGATCGCCGTCCTTCAGGGAGGCGCGCTGTACACGGTGGCCATTGACAAACACCCCGTTGGTCGAGTCGAGATCGTAGACCGTCGTCTCCTTGTGTGTCACTGTTATTCTGACATGCCTGCGGGATACACTGTCTTCGTCGAGGTGTATATCGGCTGACAGGTCGCGTCCGATAATCGCTTCGGCCTGCTGCAGATAGTAGGCCTTCCCGAGGTTGCCGCCATAGACGACCACCAGGGCCGGCGGCGCGGTGACAATGCCGTCGTATAAATCGACGGGCCCCTCGAACGATATGGTATCTTGTTCTTTCGACATGGGCATCCTCGTCAAAATGCTGCAGATTGACGCGCGTGGTGCCAACCGGTCGCATTGGCTTGATCCAGGCGATGGGTGCACTGTGGCACATAAAAGCGAATCAATCAAATTTTAGCAGGGAGCACTGGTTTCCTGGAGATCGGATGTGCGTTTGTCATTGACAAAAGAGGGCTTGTTTGGCAATTAATAATTGTTATCATTTAGGCCAGGATGTTTACTTTTTAGCGAAAGTGATTGCAGTGGCACACCACGACCCGGAAAAAAGATTCGCGGCGATCGTTCAAAAAATTCGTGAGAGCCATCATAAACTCACCCCCCAGCGTTTGGCGGTCGCCAGGGTTTTGGCCACGAGCGAGGGGCATCCCGGTGTCGATGCCATATACGATAAATTGCAGGACGACTTTCCCACCATGAGCCTGGCGACCGTTTATCGCAACGTCATGCTGATCAAATCCCTGGGAGAGGTGCTCGAGCTCGGTTTTCCCGAGGGCGGCAATCGCTATGACGGCAACAAGCCGTATCCTCATCCGCATCTGATTTGCGTGCAGTGCAAAAAAATCATCGATCCGGAACTGGCCAGCCTGAAGGACTTGACCCGGGAAGTCATGGCGGCTAGTGGTTTCAAAATCGTGACCCACCGGATGGACTTTTTTGGCATTTGTCCGGATTGCCAGTCCCGTTGATCCACGGCACTGATTTTTTTGCCACCAAATGACAATTCGGAATCGGTCCCGTATCTTCCAGGCGATAATGTGCACGGAAGACGGAGCGAACACACCGGTTGCATTTCCCGCTCGCATGTGGTTTTCGGTATGAATATCCCTTTGCAGGAACAATGAACCCTCATCAACCAATCCAAGGAGGACACCCATGGCAAAAGTATCCAAAGAAACACGCCGCAAAAAGGTCATCGAAGTACTCAACAAGGCCCGCGCCATGGAGCTGCAGGCCATCTACCAGTACATGAACCAGCATTATAACCTGGACGACATGGATTACGGCGAGTTGGCCGCTAAAATGAAGCTGATCGCCATCGACGAAATGCGGCATGCGGAGATGTTCGCCGAGCGTGTCAAAGAGCTTGGCGGCGAGCCGGTCACCGGACACGACGGTAAGATTGCCAAAGGCCAGAAGGTCGAGGGAATGTTCCCGTTCGATGCCAAACTGGAGGACGATACGATCGACGATTACAACCAGTTTGCCCTGGTGTGTCGCGAAAACGGTGACAGCATCAGCATGAAGATTTTCGAAGACATCATCGACGAAGAGCAGATCCATTACAATTATTTCGACAATGTGGACGCCCATATCAAGAAGCTGGGCGATACCTTCCTGGCCAAAATTGCCGGAACACCATCCTCCACCGGTTTGGGGAACAGCGGTTTTGCCGTCAGTGGCGGGGGCGAATAGGGTAAAGATATCGGAAATAGGCCGGTCGGGGGCCATTTCTTACAGATTGACCTTGACGCTGCAAATTTCCCCCACCGGCTTCTGATGACCGAAACCGGGGTCAGGGCAAACCGCCCAGCCCCGGTTTTATACGTTATGCCTTCATCGGCCCTATCGATTGCTGAACAAGGACTTATCGCGCCGCTATGCGAAAACCCTGGCGGCAAGACCTGAATCAGGCTCCGTACCAGGAAAACCACCTGAAAAACTCAAGAATTGTGGTGACTTGCCGATATATCAATAGAGTCGCTGCGCGTTTGGGCCAGCCGGCAATTCCAGGAAAAGGCGCTTGACAGCCAACGACGGTGTTATAACGGTTCAAAGGTGTTGGAAAAAGCTATTTAAGGAGCATTTTGAACCTTTGGCACAGGGTCGTCAGCGTTTCACTATCATCGACACCAAGCTTATAACGGAAAATAACCGCGGTCATTCAATCGATGGCTAACAGATCTTTCATTATTTTAACGGGGTTGTTTATGGGTGCCGCTCTGGTGGCAACCCTCTGGGGAAGACCAGTCCTTTTCCCGACGGAAGCGCGTTCCACCCCATCCGATACGGTGGAAAATCAGGTCGACCCGCAGACGGATGGGGCCGTCGTTGTTTATTACCACGAACGGCGTCCGTATTATGTCACCACGCCCAATCAGGTGCACGGCCTGATTGCCGACCGCGTCAACTGGGTCTTCAAAGACGCCGGAATCCCCTTTGTCTGGCGTAAGGCACCAGCCAAGCGCCAACTTGAAATTATTCGGAACAACGAACAACGCGCCTGTGCCGTGGGGTGGTATAAAACGCCCTCGCGGGAGGCTTTTGGCAATTTCACCCTGCCCATTTTCTTGGACAGCCCGACCATGGCCATTGCGAGGACGGATAATGACCAGATTCGCACCGGGCAAACGCTGGCCCGAACGCTTTCCAATCGCCGTTTGCGGCTCCTGCGCAAAGATGGCTACTCATACGGTAAATTTATCGATGACGCGATCCAACAATTTACGCCGCGGGAGATGGTCACGACGGGCGAGAATCTCAGCATGGTCAAGATGATTCATACCCATCGGGCGGGCTATTTCTTCATTTCCAAGGAAGAGGCCGAAGATCTGATCTTGTGTTCCGTACTGCCGGCAAAAGATTTTCAAGTGATCCGTTTTAGCGACGTGCCCCTCGGCAACAAACGCTATCTTATCTGTAGCCAAAAAATCGAAGAAATGACGCTGTTGCGGCTGAACAGGGCCATCAAGGATTATTTGCTCGGCAGTATGGCACCGACTCCGGCGGGAATGGCGGCCGTCCAATGAGCTATCGAAATGTCAGTATTCTGACGGCGATTATGTTTGCCTTATCTTTCGGCCTTTTTGTCATGGGTTACGAAAAGCATGCCCTGATCCAGGCCCAGGCGCGCATCGAAACCCATGCCCGCATCATCAAAGACGCCATGTGGAACTACAATCGCCTCGGGGCGTCGGAATACTTGGCGCTGGCGGCCGATACCGACCGGTATGAATCCTTGACGGCGACGCACCATAACGGGGACATCTTTCAGGAGATCCGGCCCGAGAACGCCAACTCTTTTGAAAAACTTCTGATTCGACTGGGATTGATCCCGCGGGTGCCGCTTATGGCGCGCGTGGAATACAGAGGCAACGTTATCGGTTGGGTCGAGGCGATCTGGCTGCCCCCTTCCATCTATGTTTATACCTATGTGTTTTTCGCAGGACTCTTGTTTTACAGCGTTATTTTTCTCTACATGCGCGTTTTAAGGGCCAAGCATGTTCTGGAGGATCGTGTCGAAGAGCGCACGGCCGAGTTGGTGAACGCCAACCGGGCGCTGAAGCGGGAAATCGAAGAGCGTATTTCCGCCGAAGAGGCGCTGCGTGCCAGCGAAGAAAAACACCGCTTGCTGACAGCCAATATCAACGACGTGATCTGGACCATGGATCTGGAGATGAATTATACTTACATCAGCCCGGTGGTCACCAGGATGCACGGCTGGGACGCCGAGGAAATCGAGTCCCTCACCCTGGATCAGTTGATCGACGCTTCATCGATGGGAATGGTGACCAACCTGTTGATGGATCACCTCGCCAAGGGTGAAAAAACAGGCGACTTCAATGCGACCGTGATGATAGAAATTGACCTTTTTCGTAAGGACGGCACCACATTTCCTGCGGAAGTGACGGTATCTTTCGTCCTTGGCGATGATGGCTATCCTGTCGGAATCATGGGTGTCACCCGGGATGTTACCGAGCGCAAGAAAACAGAAAAAGAAAAGCAGGAACTCCAGACGCAGTTGGAGCGAGCCAAGAAAATGGAGTCGCTGGGCCTGCTGGCCGGGGGGGTCGCCCATGATCTGAACAATGTGCTCTCCGGGATTGTCAGTTATCCGGACATGCTGCTGATGGATCTGGCGCCGAACAGCCCCCTCAAGGCGCCCATCGAAACCATAAAAGAGTCGGGGCAAAAGGCGGCCACGATCGTGCAGGATTTGCTGACTCTGGCCCGGCGGGGTGTCGTGGCCCAGGAGACGCTCAACCTGAATGCCATTATCGACACCTACCGGGCCTCTCCGGAACATGAGAAGATCATGGCCCACCACCCGGGCACTCGGATCGATTTCCGGCTCGATCCGCATCTGTTCAATATCAAGGGCTCGTCCGTCCATTTGAAGAAAACCCTCATGAACCTGATTGCCAACGGGGCGGAAGCCCAGCCGGCGGGGGGCCTCATCGAAATCTCCACGGAAAGCCGATTTCTGGACTACCCGATTCGAGGATACAATACGGTCAACGAAGGGGAATATATCCTGCTGCGGGTCAAGGACAGCGGCGAGGGCATTGGTGCCGAGGACCTCGACCACATCTTCGAGCCCTTCTACACCAAGAAGAAAATGGGGCGCAGCGGCACGGGTCTTGGATTGGCGGTGGTGTGGGGGACGGTGCAGGATCACCATGGCTACATCGATGTGACCAGCACGAAGGGGGATGGCACGACTTTCGACCTCTATTTTCCGCTGTCGCGTGAGAAGGTTACGGAAAAGGATCACGGCATCGATCTGGCGAGTATCAAAGGCAACCAGGAGACCCTTCTGGTGGTCGATGATATGGAAAGCCAGCGCAAGATTGCCGCCCATCTCCTTGGTCATCTCAACTACCGGGTGCACACGGTGGAAAGCGGCGAAGCCGCTGTGCAGTTTTTAGCGCAGAACACCGTGGACCTGGTGATCCTCGACATGCTTATGGGAATCGGCATGGATGGCCTGGAGACCTACCGGGAAATTCTCAAGCGGCACTCGGGCCAGAAAGCCATTATCGCCAGCGGGTTTGCCGAAACGGCGCGGGTGAAAGAAGCACAGCGCCTGGGAGCCGGCGCCTATATCAAGAAACCTTATGTCATCGCCACCCTCGGACGTGCCATTAAAGAAGAACTGCGCACCTGACGCGCAGGGTGATCGCCGTATCACTTGCCTTGCCGGATTCGATCCGGGTGCGGCGTCACAATTGGATCCATCGGATCGCCTGGGAGTTGCCGACCGTCGCATGCGCTGGTATGCTGTCTGCGCACTGGTACTGACCCCAGCAAGGAGGTGACGAATGCCGATCGACGGACAGCCGCAGAAAAAATCGACTACCGACCGGCCCCGCGTCGTCATTTTGGCCACCGGGGGCACGATTGCCGGCACGGCCGCGTCCGGTACCCAGGTCGGCTATGCCTCCGGTCAGGTCAGCGTCGATGCCATGATCGACGCCGTGCCCGGGATTCGGGATCTGGCGGATGTCCGGGGCGCGCAAGTCGCCAATGTCGGTTCCCAGGATATGACCTTTGCGATCATGATCGAACTGGCCTGCCGCATCAATGCCCTCCTGGCGGACGGCGCCATCAGCGGTGTCGTGGTGACCCACGGTACGGATACCATGGAAGAAACCGCCTATTTCCTGAACCTGACCGTCAAAAGCCGAAAGCCCGTCGTTTTAACGGGCGCCATGCGCCCCGCCACCGCCGTGAGTGCCGACGGCCCGCTGAACCTCTACAATGCCGTTGCCGTGGCGGCCGATCCTGCGGCGGCTGACCGTGGGGTTCTGGTGGTGATGAACGACTGGATCCATGGGGCCCACTCCCTGACCAAAACCAATACGACCTCGGTGGAAACCTTTCTCTCGCCCATCAACGGCCTCATCGGGACGGCCAATTATGGCAAGACCCAGTATTTTCGCCGGCCCTTTCGGCGGCACACCGATACCAGCGAGTTCACGGTGGCGGATGGCACCGCCTTGCCGCGGGTGGATATCCTATACGCCTGTGCCGATATGCCGGCTGATCTGGTGGACTGTTCGGTATCCCGGGGCGCCCGGGGCATTGTGATCGCCGGTGACGGCAACGGCAACATGAATGCCGCGACCATCGCCAGTGCCTCCCGGGCGGCCGGGCAGGGTACGGTCATCGTTCGCAGCTCCCGGGTGCCCACGGGCACGGTCAGCCGCAATGTGGAGATCGATGACGATCGTTACCAGTTCGTTGTTTCCGATGAGCTCAACCCCGCCAAAGCACGCATCCTGCTGATGCTGGCGCTCATGAAGGATCGCAGCCTGGACGCGCTGCAGCAATTGTATTACGCTTATTAAATTGCCCTCCAAAAGCGTCTTCAACCGTATCGATCGCCTCTCCAGGAAACGCATTCCGACTTCTTTTAGTTATACGCAGACCATTATCGTAAAACTTTTTAGCTTGACGCGGGTGCGGGATTCGATTAGTTCGTATGCGAATGAATTCTGATATCACCCATTATGATGATTGCATTGTCTTCCTGATGGCCAAAGCCTACCAGAAAGCGTATGGCAATTTGAAAAAACGACTGGCCGCATACGGGATTACACCCGTCCAGTCCTTGATCCTGGCGGTGCTCTGGGAAGCGGATGGCCTGTTGACTGCCGGCGAGATCGGGAAAAAACTTACCCTGGACGGGGCTACACTTTCCGGTGCATTGAACCGGATGGCGGACAATGGCTGGATCGTCAAGCAAACGGATCGGGACGATCGTCGTCGTTTGCTGATCGATTTATCAGACCGGGCCAGGTCCCTATCGGATGCGTTGTGCCTGGCGCGTGACCAGGCCAACGATGACATTCTGAAACATTTGCGTCTGGAGGAAAAATTGTTATTGAAACGCTTGCTACGAGATGTTCATGGGTGAAAGGAATTTCCCAATAAGTTTGTATGCAATATAAATTGTGCTTCATCGATCACCACGCAGGCATGCGCTATGGCGTCTGCGATATCGCCCTGAAAGGAATGCATCATGACCGACACACTTTTTCGCAAGTTGCAGGAACGGCTGGACCTCTATTCCATGGGGTTTCCGGCCACGGACTCCGGCATCGAACTGAAGATTCTGCGCTATCTTTTTTCCGAGGACGACGCGGTCATGTTTCTGGCCCTGAGCCACAGCCTGGAGACGCCGGCATCGGTGGCCGCCCGCCTGGAGCAACCGGCAGACGATGTTGCGGCCCGGCTGGATGACATGGCGGAAAGAGGCCTGCTGTTCCGAGTTAAAAAAGAAACCGGCGCCAAATACGGCGCGATCCCGTTCGTGCATGGCCTATTCGAGTTCCAGGTCAAGACCCTCGATCGTGAATTGGCGGAGATGGTGGAGCAGTATTTCGAGGAAGGGTTTGAAACCGCCATGCAGGCCGGTGCGGAATGCTTTTTGCGCCCCATACCCGTGCATCAGTCCATCGATGCGCGGCATCACGTGGCCAGCTATGACGATGCCGTCGAAATTCTAAAGAGCAAACCGCGCATCGTGGTGACCGACTGTATCTGCCGCAAACGCATGCAAGTCGTCGAAAAGGGCTGCGGCAAGCCCATGGAGGCCTGTTTCATGTTCGGGTCCATGGGGCAGTACTACCTCGACCGCGGCATGGGGCGCGAAGTCTCTCTGGACGAGGCCGTGGCGATCATGGCGCAGTGCCGGGAGGCCGGCCTGGTGACCCAGCCGGCCACAGCCCAGAACCCTTCCGGCATGTGCAACTGCTGTGGCGATTGCTGCGGCGTACTGGCAGCGCTGAACAAACATCCCAAACCGGCGGAACTGGTCATTGCCAATCACCTGGCCGTGATTGCAGACGACGATTGCACGGGCTGTGAGGCCTGCCTGGAGCGTTGCCAGTTGGGTGCCCTGTCCATGAATGATGCCGGAACGGCGGAAGTCAATCCGGACCGCTGCATCGGGTGCGGGCTGTGTGTCGTCACCTGTCCGGAGGCGGCCATCCAGCTTGTCCCGAAGCCCGAGGAAGACTGCCGCATGCCGCCTACCAGCATGGCCGAGCAGATGATGCTGATGGCGCAGAAACGCGGACTTTTATCCGCCCAGAAATAGTCTATTTGGCCTTGGCCGGTCGTAGCGGGTTTGTGGCTGTGGCGTACAAAAGTACGCCTCACCCCAAACCCTTGTGCGGCCTTGACCAAGACCAAATATCCTTATTTCTGGATCGGACAAATCGATGTGGATAGTGAGTTTGTAAATATGCGAGCTTGTTAATTCGTAGATTGTCCTTGTAACAATAGGCGAGGCGATTTGTTCTTGATGACGAACAGACCGGGGGAATTATCAGGGGGAGGGCAGGATGCTGAAGACACGGATCACCGAGTTTTTCGGAATCGAGCGGCCCATCGTCCAGGGCGGGCTCATGTGGGTTGCGCGGGCGGAGCTGGCGGCCGCGGTGGCCAATGCCGGCGGCATCGGGTTCATGACGGCTCTGACTTATCCGGAACCGGAAGGGTTGCGGGCGGAGATCCGCAAGTGCCGGCAACTGACCGACAAGCCTTTCGGCGTCAACCTGACCTTTTTGCCCACCCTGCGGCCGCCCGATTACCCGGCCTATATCCAGGTCTGTATCGACGAGGGGGTTCGTTTTATCGAAACGGCTGGGCGCAACCCGGAGCCTTACATGGAGGCCATCAAGGCGGCCGGCATCCGCGTGATCCACAAATGCACCTCGGTGCGCCACGCCGTCAAAGCGGAAAAGATCGGCTGCGATGCGGTCAGCATCGACGGCTTCGAGGCGGCCGGCCACCCGGGTGAGGATGACGTGACCTCCCTGATCCTGGTGCCCCTGACGCGGGATGCCATTTCGCTGCCCATTATCGCCTCGGGCGGGTTTGCCGACGGGCGGGGGCTCGTGGCGGCCTTAGGCCTGGGGGCCGACGGTATGAACATGGGCACCCGGTTCGTGGCCACCCGCGAAGCACCGGTGCACGAGCACATCAAACAGGCCCTGGTGGCGCACAATGAGCGCGACACCCGCCTGATCATGCGTTCCCTGCGCAACACCGAACGGGTCATGCATAATACCACTGTCGATAAAGTCCTCGAAATAGAGGGACGCGGCAACACCCGGATCGAAGAAATCATTCCTTATGTATCAGGGATGGTGGGCAAGGAAATGCTGGAGAAAGGCGATCTGGAGAAGGGCACCCTGGCTGCGGGGCAGTGCATGGGGTTGATTCGTGACATCCCCAGTTGCCGGGAGCTGCTGGATCGCATCATGCTTGAGGTGGAGACCATCATCCGGGAAAGATTCGCCGCGGTCTTCCAAGCATAACCGGATAGTTTAATTGCGCCCCATGCGCATGGGCCGGTCGTGATGGTGTTTTCATCTTTCATCGTCATCGACCGGTTTAGGGCCTCACGATTACTGCCGCATCCTCCCTGGCCCCACATGCTATAATACAGACCTTCTTGCCATATTCCTAAATGATGCTAATGTTAAGTGAAGACTATAGCACTTGAAAAGTGCTTGGAAGTCATAACGATGCCGGCAAACCGGCATAAGGTGATGGCGGGTTCCAGCAATCGCTCCCGACCAGGATACTCCCGAGAAACCGGCAATCGCTGTTCGCTTGAACAACCCCTCATTTCCCCTTCTATTTTTTGTGAAACGGTATACCAACGGCGTGCTAAAGAGGCGTTTTATTGAACTCACCAAATGCTGCCATTATTGTGGCCTTTTTCTGCGGCGCGGTCGCCCTGTTTGTCGTGGGGCTGATCCTCCAGCGGGTGCGCTACAGCCGGAAGCAGCGGGAATCGCGAATGAGTGAGGAGCGCTATCTGCAGGCGCTCGAAGGCTCCACCGACGGCTTATGGGACTGGGACCTCCAGTCGGACAGCGTCAGGTATTCGGATGGCTTTATAAAAACCCTTGGCGTTTCATCCCAGGAGTTTCCCGGGGACATGGACTCCTTGCGCAGCCGACTTCATCCCGAGGACGCCGAATATATGCGTGCGGCCATCGAAAACCACCTGAAAAACCGTGTCCCGTTTTTTGTCGAATGCCGTCTGCTCACAAAACCAGGCGTCTACCTCTGGTTTTTATCCCGTGGCCAGGCCGTCTGGGACGATGCCGGTAAGGCGGTTCGCATGTCCGGATGGATTCAGAATACCACCGAGCGCAAGCAATCCGAACTGGATCTCAAGGCCGCCCTGTCCGAGATAAAGCAATTAAGGGATAAGCTTGAGGCTGAGAGGGCCTATCTGCAGGAGGAAATCAAGTCGACGTACAACTATGAAAACATCATCGGACAAACTGACCAAATCAATTACGTATTCTATAAGATCGAACAAATTGCCGACAGTGATACGACTGTTCTGGTGCTTGGCGAAACCGGAACCGGCAAGGAACTGGTCGCCCGGGCCGTTCACAACCTGAGTCTTCGTAAGGATCGCGCCCTGGTTAAAATCAATTGTGCTGCATTGCCGCCCACCCTCATCGAAAGCGAGCTCTTCGGCCATGAAAAAGGGGCCTTCACCGGCGCTCATACAAGACAGTTGGGGCGATTCGAAATTGCCAACGGCGCCACCCTTTTTTTGGATGAGATTGGTGAACTGCCCCTGGAACTGCAGCCCAAGCTGCTCAGAGTGCTCCAGGATGGCGAGTTTGAACGGCTGGGGAGTTCCCGCACGATCAAAGTCGATGTGCGGGTGATTGCGGCCACCAACCGCCATATGGAAGAGGAAGTCCGCCGAGGCCGCTTCCGGGAAGACCTGTGGTATCGGTTGAATATTTTTCCGATTACCGTTCCGCCGTTGCGGGATCGCAAGGAAGACATTCCCCTGCTTGTGGATTCTTTTGTGCATAAAATTACCAAAAGAATGGGCAAGTCCATTGAAAGCATCCCCGCCAATGTCATGGAACTGCTGCAGGATTATCATTGGCCCGGCAATATCCGCGAGCTTGAAAACGTTCTCGAGCGGGCGGTGATCAATTCCTCGGGGCCCAAACTGCACTTGGTGGATGAACTGAAGAAACCACGCAAAGATTCAACCAAGGCCAATCGAAGCCTGGCCGATGTCGAACGGGCGCACATTGTTCGGGTGCTAGAACAAACCGACTGGAAAGTGAGCGGTAAGAACAGTGCGGCCGAGATCCTCGGACTTGAGCGCAGTACCCTGCGCGCCCGCATGCGCAAGCTTGACATCCTCAAACCATAATAATTCACTCCTCAATTTCAATCCCATGACGAATAGGCTGGAAACGGGGTCATATATGGCCATCGGTCATATATGACCTTTTTTACATGCCCGCCTATGTCGGCGCACGAGCCCCTATAAAATCTAAATAACTAATTAATTCAGAATGATGGATAATGCCAAAACGATATTTAGAAGCCTGGCACAAAGATTGTACTTAAAGATAGCGGCGTATTGCGGTTCAAAGACCAGGATTTCCACGGGCTGAATAGGGACGCGATACGATAAGACACGGCTGGCATGGAAGGGGATGACGCGCAAACGAAAAAGTATCTTTTATATTTCTTGTCAGTTAGGTGACGAGACCCTGATGAAACATGATGCGGTGCAGGCATCGTTCATCATGATGGAAAAATACCGCTTTGAAAGAACGGGTAAACGAAAATGGCAGAAAATGAAAAAAAAGGACCACTGGAAAATATTACGGAAAAACTGCGTTCCCTCCTGGTTACCGGTGACCCTCAAAACAATCAGGGGGCGCTGCCGCCCAAAGCACGCTTCAGCATCTGGTATTTTGTCATCACCATGGTTTTTGTCATTTACATGCAACAATATTTTTTCTCCGGCAAAGTGGAAACCATTCCCTACAGCCAATTTAAACAGTACGTCGATGAAGGCACGATCGATAGCGTGATCATCGGCCCCGACAGTATCAGGGGAACCCTGAAAGGTACGCCGGTGCGTGAGTTTACAGCAGTTCGTGTGGACGATCTTGACCTGGTCAAAGCCCTCGATGAACGTAATATAAGCTATTCGGGGCAATACGAAAATAAATTTCTGAGCGGCCTTCTATCCTGGATCCTGCCCCTGGGCATCTTTTTTCTGCTGTGGCGCTTTGCCATGAAAAAGATGGGGCCGGGAATGGGGGTCATGTCTTTCAGCAAGAGCAAAGCCAAAATTTTCGCTCAGACCGATACCAAGGTTTCCTTCGATGATGTGGCGGGTATCGATGAGGCCAAGGAAGAACTCCAGGAAGTGGTCGAATTTTTAAAGACACCGGAAAAATTTCAGAAATTGGGGGGCCGAATCCCCAAAGGGGTCCTTCTGGTCGGTCCGCCGGGAACCGGAAAGACACTTCTGGCAAAAGCCGTGGCCGGAGAAGCCCAGGTGCCGTTCTTCAGTATCAGCGGATCCGAGTTTGTGGAAATGTTTGTCGGCGTGGGAGCGGCCCGCGTTCGCGATCTGTTCTCGCAAGCCGCCCTTCAGGCGCCATGCATCATCTTTATCGACGAACTGGACGCCCTCGGCAAAGCCCGGGGAATGAACGTCATGGGCGGGCATGACGAACGGGAGCAGACCCTCAACCAACTCCTGGTGGAGATGGACGGCTTTGAAACGAATAAAGGGGTCATCATCATGGCTGCCACCAACCGGCCAGAAATTCTGGACCCGGCCCTGTTAAGGCCGGGACGGTTGGACCGACAGGTTCTGGTGGATCGACCGGATATCAACGGGCGGGAAGCCATCCTGAAAATCCATTCACAAAATGTTCTCTTAGGGCCGGAAGTCGACTTGCGCGGGATCGCCGGCCGCACGCCGGGGTTTGTCGGCGCGGACCTGGCCAATATCATCAATGAAGCGGCCTTGCTGGCGGCCCGCAACAATAAGGAGATGGTGGAAGTGGAGGATTTCGATGAGGCCATCGATCGGGTGGTTGCCGGTCTCCAAAAAAAGAATCGGGTGATGAATCCCAAAGAAAAAGAAATCGTCGCCTTCCACGAGTCGGGACATGCCATTGTGGCCGAGTCTGTGGAACACGCCGACCCGGTGCACAAAATCTCCATCATTCCGAGAGGGATCGCCGCGCTCGGCTATACCCAGCAGCAGCCTACGGAAGACCGCTATTTGTTGACCCGTTCGGAACTGCTCGACCGGCTGGCTGTTCTCTTGGGAGGGCGTGTGGCAGAGGAGGTGGTGTTCAATGAAATTTCCACCGGCGCCCAGAACGATCTGCAGCGCGCCTCGGACATTGCCCGGGCCATGGTCACGGAATATGGAATGAGCGATGCCATGGGCCTGGTGAGCTACGAACGGTCACGCCAGCCGATGTTTTTGGCCGAAAGTTTTTCGACCGGGAAAGTCTACAGCGAAGCCAAGGCCGCGCAGATCGATGACGAGGTCGCGCGGTTCGTCCATGAAGCCCACCAGCGTGTACGCAAGATCCTATCGGAACGGCGCACCGTCCTCGACGCGTTGGCGCATCTCCTTTCCCAGCAGGAAAGTGTCCAGGGAGACGAGCTCAGAGAGATGTTGTCGTTAGCCACTCCGCCCCTTGCCGCCTGATCATGGAAATAAAATCGTCAGCAAGGCGCTCTACCAAAGGAAACACGACAGGAGGCTAAGATGGCGAATATCCTGAAAGATGGTGTTCCGACCTATGTCAGGAATCTGATCGAAAAGGAATTCAGATCGAACAGTGTTGAAGAAAAGAGTCTTCCGCAAAACCGCGCTTTCACGAAGGAGGCAGACCGTGAAATCAAGCACCCAGGACAATGCCCAAGGCACATGGCACCAAGTGAAGGGCAAGGTCAAGGAGATCGCCGGGAAAGTGGCCAGGAATCCGACTCTGGAAGCAAAAGGCAGGGTGGAAGGCAAAACCGGAAAATTGCAAGGACTGATCGGAAGGATCAAAAAAACGGTCGGGAAGTAACGACAGACGCCCGTGGATAAAGAAGGGCGGCCTTGGAAAGGTACTCAACATGCTTTGGACAATATTTGTAATTTTTATAGTTCTGTGGGGTTTGGGGTCGTTGACAGGCTAAACGATTACCGAGGCGCTGATCCAGGTGTTCCAAGGACGAAGGCGGGTGTGACCTGTTGATTTTTCGCCGGACAAGGCGAGGTATCCACTAAAAAGGAGTAAGGATTATGAAGACGAGACGTAGAATTTTGGCATATTTGGTTCTCATCATGTTTATCGTCGCCTTGGCGGCCTGCGCATCGACCTCCAAAAAGGAGAGCACGGGGGAATACGTGGACGATTCGGTCATCACGACCAAGGTCAAATCGCTGCTGGCCGAGGATGATTTTCTCAAGTCCTTCCAGATCAGTGTCGAGACCTACAAGGGCACGGTTCAGCTGAGCGGCTTTGTCAATTCCCGGCAGGCCGTCGATAAGGCCAACCAGATCGCGTATAGCGTCAAGGGGGTCAAATCCGTCAAGAACGATCTGATTGTGAAGTAGGTGAACGCTGCCAGGAACAGGTAAGAGACCCTTAAAGGATGAAGGAACGAAATGAAGAACACCGTCATAGCGACGATATCAGCGGTTTCCTGAACCACGATTTCTGATAACGGAGGGGAGCCATAAACTGGGTCCTAATCAAAGGATACAAAATGGCCCAATACAATTTGAAACGCATCTTTAACCCGCGCCAAGTCGCGGTGGTGGGCGCCAGCGAAAAAGCGGGAACCATCGGCGATGCGGATGGCAGGACGGGGGAATTCGCCGTTCTGGTGGGTGATGCCTGGCAAGGCAAGGGCATCGGGGGCAATTTGTTGAAAAAATGCCTTTCAATTGCCGAGAAGCAGGGATTCAAAACGGTTCACGGAATCGTATTACAAGAGAATCGAAACATGCTCGCGCTGGGCAAAAAGCTGGGGTTTGAGGCCAAAAGAGACCTCGACGCCGGGGACAATCGGCTTGTCATTCATTTCGGAGGGGGGGCCCGATTTGCAACCAACACCGGAAAATGCCATAAAAACGGCTGATTAAAGGCGTTGTTCGATGGATAACAAGGCCCTCCCCGCGAAGTCGAGTCGGTGCCGTGTGCGATGAAGGAAGAGAGGGAAGCGACGTGCAATTGATCCTTTCAAACCTAAAGGAGATGCAGTCCCAAGGCGAAGAGATCGCCAACAGTGTCAGCCACGGCATTGGGCTGGTCGGCGCGCTCATCGGAACGCCATTTCTCGTCATTCATGCGGTGCACCATGGGGACACCGGATTCATTGTCGGCACGAGTGTCTTCGCCGCCTCCGTGATCCTTCTTTATCTCGCCTCCACGCTCTACCATGCGTGGCCAGCTGGCAGGGGCAAGCGCTGTTTTCGAATCGTCGAGCATTCCGCGATCTTTATTCTTATCGCGGGCACGTATACCCCGTTGACCCTTGGCATATTTCGCGGCGCATTCGGCTGGACGCTCTTCGCTATTGTTTGGGGGTTTGCAACAGCCGGGGTCGTGCTGAAAGCTTTCTATAAAACTGCTCATCCCATTATTTCCACCTGCCTATATCTTCTGATGGGGTGGCTGCTCGTGATTGCGGTAAAGCCTTTATTCGCCAACATGCCCGCTGCGGGCCTGTTCCTATTGATTGCGGGAGGCTTGTCATACACCATCGGTGTGGCCTTTTTTGCAACCGATTCACGAATACCCTACGGCCATTTCATCTGGCACCTATTTGTTATCACCGGTACCACATGTCATTATTTTCTCGTGCTTTGGTATGCGGCCTGACAATTCCATCCGCCGGCCAAAGCATCCGAATAGCCTTAAAATGCCAGCGGATAAAAAATGTCTGCCAACTAAGCGCCGTTCTAATGTGGCTGACCTATTTTGGGCGACATTATCATTTCATTTATATCGCCGGAAAAGCGATTATCAAAACGAGAACCCAAAGTTTTCGGCCATGGTATCTTTTCAGGGGAATCAAAGATGATGTCTACCATTGCATAAAACCCCCCACAATTGGGGTCATATATGGCCATCGGTCATATATGACCTCGTTAATACGCCGGCCAGCAACCTGCCGCTAAGTGTAGTTTTTATAAATTATAGTAACAAACCAGTAAGTTATGCTCTATAACGCAAAGCATGCTTACTCCGGCATGAATCTTGATTTAGCAAGGTATGTCAAGAAGAAGTCCAAGTCAGTCTGTTGACGTGATGATTATCAGCCGATTTTTCACGGCATCGCATACTTCTGTATAGTTTGCGGCCAGAAGCGGCGGATTAGCAATATTTTTTCTGAAAGAGGCAAAGAAATGAAAAAAATACTCTATATCATTTGGGTAGCTGTCGTTTTGATGATTGGACTCCTATTCATACAAAATCAATCCCTCTATTTGACCAAACAAAGCCTCAACCTCAACATGCTCCTGATCGACATTACGTTGCCGCCGATCTCCAACGGCGTCATTCTCCTGATTTTTTTCTTCGGCGGAATATTGCTTTCGGCGGCCGGCAGCATGATGGGCCGCTTGAAGACCCGCAAGGCGCTAAAGCGCTGTAAAGCCACCGGAGACGGTTATATCGATAAAATCGGAGTCCTTAAAAATCAGCTCGATGAGATGAAAAGCCACAGCACACCTAAAACCACTTTTAAATCGTCCCTCATGAATCCGGCGGCCGGCGGTGATCATGCACCGGCGTGATGCAAAGAAACCGTGGTGGTCATCTCCCGGGGTGTCTAAGCCGCACGCTACGCTATGGTCATTGGTCGGCGACGACGGGGGAGGGCTGTGCAGCACTGTATCTGTGACCATGCCAGGAGTCGGTTTGGGCAGCATGTTGCTGATGTCGTCCCCTTTTGAACGATGTGGTTTGAACTGCGTTAGCGCACCATTGTCCATGACATCACAGCGGAGGAAATGACATGAAAGAGATGATCGAACTTATTGCACAGGCGCTGGTGGATCAACCGGAAATGGTATCCGTTCGGGAAGTGGGGGGGATGCATTCGTCGATCCTGGAGCTGACCGTCGCCAAGGCCGACATTGGCAAAGTCTTAGGCAAGCAGGGCCGGACGGTCGGTGCTCTGCGGACGCTATTGAACGCTGTTTCAGCCAAAGCAAAAAAACGCGCGGTGCTCGAGGTCGTGGAATAATCAAAGCACCGTCACATTGAAGAGAGGTTCCCAAATGGTCGTCATTCGTATCACTTTAGACGTGCTTCCAGAGAAGCAGCTTGAGGTTGCGCAAACTCTTCTTTCCATGATCGAGCCATCGGGCAAAGAAACGGGTTGCCTCAGCTATTCCATATTTTGCGACATCGAAGACAAAAATCGCTTTAGCATGCTGGGAGAGTGGGAAACCCGTGGAGATCTCGATCAACATTTTATGTCTCATCGCTTCGGCGCTCTGCTTGGGACAAAAGCCCTCTTGGACCATCCGATGCAAATCCAAATTCACACGGTTTCCAAGTCGGAAGGGATTGAGGCCATCGAGTCTGTTCGCAGGAACAGTATTAACTAGAAGCGAAACGTTTCTTGCAGGCGTTGTTGGTTCATTGATTGCATTATGGCATCGCGCCCTCAAAGGACTGCTGCGGTTTGCGAATCAAATACTTCTGAGCGGCTTTTTGGCAGGCACAGAAATTTTATAGCGTGATCAAGATAAGGTTTTTACTATCAAAAGGATGGCATCCATTTCGAGGCTGTGACCGTGAGTCCAAATCAAGGAACGATCGACTGGCGTGGCATCGTTTATGACGATTCCATTGTCGTAAATTACAAGTGGCGTAAGAAAGGTTGGTTTACCGACACGGTAAGAGTCTATTCCTTTAACGGCACGATAGTGAAATGAATGCAAGATAACAACACGTCATTCACTTTCGGCAGCCAAAATGATTTCGAACTCTGAATAGCCCTCATCAAGGAGTTGCATCCATGAATATTCTCCTCCTATATCCCAAGTTTCCCGATACGTTTTGGTCTTTTACGTACGCCTTAAGTTTTATCGGCAAGAAAGCGGCCTTCCCGCCGCTGGGCCTGATCACCGTCGCCTCCCTCCTGCCGGCCGGTTGGTCCAAGCGTCTCGTGGACCTGAACGTGGATTCCCTCACAAATAAAGACCTTTCATGGGCGGATATGGCTTTTATCAGCGGCATGGCGGTTCAGCGCAATTCGGCCCGTGAGATCATCGCCCGCTGCGCTGCGCTAAATTTAAAAGTCGTTGCCGGAGGCCCCCTTTTTACCGCTGAACCGGATCAATTCGGTGACGTCGGCCATCTCGTTCTCGATGAAGCGGAAGTGACCCTTCCCGCGTTTTTGTCGGACCTGCAAGACGGTCATCCCCAAAAGATCTACAGGGCTTCGAATTTCTGCGATATCGGCGACACCCCGGCACCCTCGTGGGACCTGGTCAATACAAGACGATATGCCTCCATGAACATTCAATTCTCCAGAGGGTGCCCTTTCAACTGCGAATTCTGTAATGTAACGGAATTATTCGGCCACCGGCCCCGCATGAAAACACCGGAACAGATCATCGCTGAACTGGATCATATTTATGCCACTGGTTGGCGCAGCAGCATCTTTTTCGTCGACGATAATTTTATTGGCAATAAGGGTTACCTTAAAACCCATTTACTTCCCGCCCTGATCGAATGGCGCCAAAATAAAACGGGCTGCGTATTTCTAACGGAAGCCTCCATCAATATTGCCGACGACACCGACCTCATGGACATGATGGTCAAAGCCGGTTTCGATTCCGTTTTTATCGGCATCGAGTCCCCCGATGAAGTCAGTCTCGCGGAGTGCCGCAAGACGCACAATACCCACCGGGATTTGCTGCTGGATGTGAAACGCATACACCGGTCCGGGCTGCAGGTGATGGGCGGCTTCATCGTGGGTTTCGACAACGACACGCCTTCGATCTTTCAACGGCAGATCGATTTCATTCAAAAAAGCGGCATCGTGACGGCCATGGTGGGCATGCTTCAGGCCCCGCCGGGGACACGCCTTTTTGAGCGGCTCACCCAGGAACGCCGCGTTGCGAAAACCTTTAGCGGAGACAATGTTGATGGGACGACCAATATCATTCCCCGCATGGGCATCGACCGGCTTACCGCTGGGTATCAATCGATTATGAAAAATCTTTATTCCCCAAAAAACTACTACCGACGGATCAGAACCTTATTGAAGGAATTAAAGGCCCCGAAAGTCACCCAACCGCTCAGTATGCAGCGGTTCCTTTCATTTTTTCGCGCCGCTTTCCGGATTGGGTTTATAGGAAAGGAGCGGTTGCAATACTGGCAACTGATGATCTGGACCTTGATACGCAAGCGCAGCATGATGCCCGTTGCCATAACGCTCTCGATCTACGGTTACCATTACCGGAAAATTTGTGAGCTATATATTTTAAACGAACCCAAAGAAGAATCAGATCTGCCGCTCTCTTATTAAGGCCTAAAATATTGGGCACGGAGGCCATGCAGTCGTTGCCTAAATGACCCGTCGAAGGAACCAGGAAAGGAAATGCTATGCAAACGAACTTGGAAGATAAGAACACCGCTGAATTATTGGCTGAGGCCGAGGAACTCATACGACAGATCAATTCCGATGCCCTGGAATTCATGGAGGACGATCATCGGATCGTGTTTGAAAAACACGTCGAAAAACTGGAAAGGATTAAAGCTTCGGCCCAGGTCAAGGCCAAGGAGAAAAAAGAATCCGATATCAGTGACAGCGCCGAGGGGATGCACGCGGCAATACAGGATATTGTGAAAGCCATGCGCGAACTGACACATGACCTTATATAGCACAAAGGGGCCGAAATGGGCGACAAGGGGAAAAAGGATAAAGGCAAACGCGAAGAGCATAAAGCAGGCATGCATACCCTGAAGGAAAAAAGAAAACAAAAAAAAGATAAAACCAAGTCGATCTGGCAAGATCAAAAATAGTTACGATACCACGTTGGCTCACTGCGCGATCGGTAGTGCTCTGGCCTGGCTGACAGGTTATAACCGATGCGAATCTATGTCGGCTTGGAGGATATAACTTGCGTTATGCATACAAAAGGTAGTGCTCATGACTTCGATAAACAACAATTACGACAACATAAAATCGGTGGCCGTGATCGGCAACTATCTCCCCAGGCAGTGCGGTATCGCGACCTTCACCACGGACTTGGTGGAAGGGCTGTCTGCCGAAGCCCCTGATATCAACTGCTGGACGGTTGCCATGAACGACAGGCCCGAGGGGTATCATTATCCCGAAAAAGTGCGTTTTGAGATCAACCAGAATAAATTGAGCGACTACAGCACGGCGTCTCAATTTATCAATATCAGCCAGACGGATATTGTCTGCGTGCAACACGAATACGGTCTTTTCGGCGGTCCGGCCGGCAGCCATTTGTTAAAATTGCTAGCTGATCTGCGAATGCCGGTGGTGACGACACTCCACACGGTCTTGAAGGACCCCGCGCCGGAATACCGCCACGTCATGTGCAAGCTATCCGAGTTGTCCGACAAAATGGTGGTTATGAGCCGCAAGGCATCTGAATTCCTGAAAAATATCTATGCCGTGCCGGAGGATAAAATTGCCTTTATCCACCATGGCATTCCCGATACGCCGTTTATCGATCCCAGCTTTGACAAAGACAAGTTCGATGTGGAAGGCAAAAAAGTGCTGCTCACCTTCGGCTTGCTTTCCGCCAACAAGGGCATCGAAAATGTGCTGCAAGCGCTGCCGGCGGTCATCCAAAAACACCCCGATGTGGTCTATATCATCCTGGGCGCAACCCATCCGCATGTTTTAAAGGCAGATGGGGATGCCTATCGCATCATGCTGCAGCAGCTCGTGCGAAAACTGGATATCGGCGAGCATGTCATTTTCCAGAATCGTTTCGTGGAAATCAACGAGTTATGTGAGTTCCTCGGCATCGCCGATATCTACTTAACCCCTTACCCGGATGAGGCCCAGATTACCTCCGGAACCCTGGCTTATGCCATGGGCACCGGCAAAGCCGTCATTTCGACACCCTACTGGTATGCCACCGAGATGCTGGCCGAAGACCGGGGCCGCATTGTGCCTTTCCACAATCCGGACGCCATGGCTGCGCAAATTATCGATCTTCTGGGAAACGATGTCGAACGCCATGCCATGCGCAAAAAAGCCTATCTGTTCAGTCGTGACGCCGTCTGGAATGAAGTAGCGCGAAAATATCTGCGCCTTTTCAGTGAAGTGCGGCAAGCCCGCACACGAAACCCGCGGCCCAGGCATTCCTATGTCGAAAACATCAAGGCCATTACGAAGTTCGAGCTCCCGGAGATCAAGCTGGATCACCTGAAAGCTTTTACGGACGATACCGGCATCTTGCAGCATGCCAACTACACCATCCCCGATCGCGTCCATGGCTACTGCACCGATGACAATGCCCGCGCGCTGCTGGCGGCCGCCATGGGGCAGCGCTACCTGCCGACCAACGGCTGGGGCCTTGATGCTCTCAGTGGTCATTATCTCGGATTTCTTCTGTATGCCTATAATGAAAAAAATGGCCGCTTTCGCAATTTCATGACCTATTCCCGGCAGTGGATGGAGGAGATCGGCTCCGAGGATGCGCATGGCAGGGCACTTTGGTGTTTGGGTAAAGCCGTTGCTTTTCTTCACAATCCCGGGCATCTGGCCATGAGCACGACCCTTTTCAACCAGGCCTTGCCTGCGGCCGAGCGCTTCCTTTCCCCCCGCGCCATCGCCTTTTGTCTCGTGGGTATGCATGCCTACCTGGATAAATTCTCCGGTGACAGTGAGGTGCGCCGCATCCGGAGGGTTCTCGCCAACCGGCTGTTCGATCAATTTAAAAACCAGGCAACAGACGATTGGCCCTGGCTCGAGAAGGCCCTGAACTATGCCAACGGCAAACTGCCTCATGCCCTGCTGCTTTCGGGCCAGGGGATGCAACGCAGCGACATGATCGATATGGGGCTCAAGGCCCTCAATTGGCTGCTTGCCGTCACCACTGAAGACAAACATTTTGTGCCCATCGGCAGCAACGGATGGTATGCGCAAGGCGGCCCCAGAGCCCGCTTCGACCAGCAGCCCGTCGAAGCCAATGCCATGGTGGAAGCCTGTGTCGAAGCGTATAATATTACCCGGGACCACACATGGTTTGAGAATGCGGCCATGTGCTTTAACTGGTTTCTCGGACAAAATGATCTGAATATGCCGCTCTACGATGCCAAGACCGGTGGCTGCCGGGATGGGTTGATGGCGGACGGTATCAACCAGAACCAAGGCGCCGAGTCCTCCCTGGCCTGGCTGCTGTCGCTGATGACGTTGCAAAAGCTCTATGCCGATGAAATTTTAATCCAGCCGTCCTCACCCAAAACCAACTAGGATCGGGGACGAAATAAATTAAACAAAGATTGCGAAGGATTTTGGTTTGTGCTCAAGGCGTGTTGAAGGTCACAACCTTTTCGTATGTGGACTTTAGCGCAATGCAGAAGACAGGCCAGAAGACGCCTAATGTTGTTCGATTTATTGAGTTCGCGATCCTTAAATAAAGGGGCCCTGATGCATATTGCCATGCTTGCACCCATTGCCTGGCGAACGCCGCCACGCCACTACGGTCCCTGGGAGAGCGTGGCATCCCTCTTGACCGAGGGGTTGGTCGCGCGTGGTCATGACGTGACCCTGTTTGCAACCGGCGATTCGCTGACCAGCGGGAAACTGCATGCCGTTTGCCCGCGGGGGTATGAAGAAGACCGCTCCCTCATACCGAAAGTATGGGAGTGCCTGCACATCTCGGAACTCTTCGAGCATGGCGATGGGTATGACATCATCCATAACCACTTTGACTATCTGCCCCTTACCTATAGCGGCCTGACCAGCACCCCGCTCGTGACGACCATTCACGGCTTTTCATCGCCCGGGATTCTGCCGGTTTACAAGAAATACAACGACACAGCATTCTATGTTTCCATCAGCGATGCCGATCGATCGCCGGATCTTGATTATATCGCGACCATCCATCACGGCATCGATATCCAGCTGTTCGATTTTCAGTCTGCGCCGGACGACACCCTGCTTTTTTTCGGGCGCATTCACAATGACAAGGGTGCCCGACAAGCTATTGAAATCGCCAAGGCTAGCAGCAAAAAGCTTATATTGGCCGGGATCATCCAGGATCAGGCTTATTTTGACCACTATGTCGCGCCTCACATCGACGACGACACGGTCACCTATGTCGGCAGCGTCGCACCGGCGGCGCGCAATCGGCTGCTCGGCAACGCCTGCGCGCTCTTGCACCCCATCCAGTTTGATGAACCTTTCGGTCTGTCCGTTATCGAATCCATGGCCTGCGGTACGCCCGTGATCGCCTTTAATAGGGGCAGCATGCCCGAACTGATCGAAACCGGGAAAAACGGTTTTTTGGTGGACAACATGGACGAAGCCATCGAGAGGGTTGCACGTATCAAGGAGATCGACCGTGCGACCTGTCGCCGCCATGTCGAGCACCATTTCACCGTCAAGCGCATGGTCCAGGAATACATACACGTCTATGAAAGGATTCTGGCGGCGGAATCGGAAAGATCCCTATGAAAACGCACCATCCCATCGTTAAACGGTTTAAGAAAAATCCTATCCTGACAAGGGCGGATGTACCCTATCCAGTGGCAACCGTTCACAATGCCGGCATCGTCAAACACAATGGTCGTTACATCATGCTTTTCCGGTCGCATCTGCTGAACGGGCGCTCCATCATCGGCCGGGCCGACAGCGAGGATGGGTTTTCGTTTACGGTTCATCCCAAACCTTTTCTGATACCTTCAACGGACACGGTTTTTGCCGAATATGAAGCCTTCGGCGTCGAGGATCTCCGAATTTGCCCCATAGAGGGTGCGTATTTGCTGACCTACAGCGCCTATTCCCGTCACGGCGTGCGGATTGCCCTGGCGCGCACCCGTGATTTTGAGAGCGTGGAGCGGATTGCGCTGATCACCCAGGCTGATCTGCGCAACGTGGTCATTTTTCCTGAAAAGTTCGGTGGCCGGTATGCCCGTTTGGACCGGCCGCATTCCGAAATTTCACCCTGGTCGATCTGGATTTCGTATTCTCCCGATCTGATTCACTGGGGGGATTCCAAAGTGGTCATGAAGCCGGTGGCCTATCACTGGGATGAAATGAAAATCGGACCCGGCGCGACGCCCTTTAAAACCGACAAGGGCTGGCTCCATATTTACCATGGCGTCTTCAAAACCATGTCCGGAACGGTGTATCGGCTCGGCGTAGCCCTGCACGATCTCAAGGATCCGGCCAAGATCATCGGCGTTTCCGATCAATGGATATTGCAGCCTGAGGATCCCTGGGAGGTCGTTGGCTATGTGCCCAATGTGGTCTTCACCTGCGGCGTGGTTCCTGAAAGCGACGGCACGGTAAAAATATACTGGGGCGGCGCGGATACGGTCATGTGCGCCGGCACCGCCGTCATTGATGAATTGGTGGCACTCTGCCTTTCGGATTCCCGGCCGCCGATGTAGGCGGTTCTTTCCGGCTGAGGGGGGACAGCGTCATCAACCCTTCGCCTGGTGAACCGGCTGGCATCGTCTTTCGTGGACAGCTGCTGAGACGCTGTTCTGGAAACCAGACTTTCGATATCGCTCACAACATCTCCATCGACATTAAGGACACTATGATATGCACGCCAAAAAGCCAAAACAGCTAAAAATTAAAAGAAAAGCCGTTAAGATCATAGGGGATACGTCCCGGGTGATCACCCGGTTTCATGTTCCTGCTGAGCGGTATCGCATTAAAAAAATAATTCAACGGGTGCTCAGCATGCCGAACATGGAGGCCGAAAATTTGTTGGCCCACATAATGAATGACTTTTCCGACCGGCACGAGGACATCTGTCATATTTTTGAGCGGCACCTGAATCTGGTGCAGGAATATCTGCCACCGCAGACCGTGATCAGCGATGTCCAAAAAGCACTCATCGGAGCTTACTTTACGATGGAGTACTCGATTGAATCGGCCGCCCTTTTCAACCCCTCCATCGTGCCTCATCCTGATCAGCGCCATCTGAAAAAAGGTAACCTGCGTTTTGTCATGAGTCTGCGGGCCACCGGGGAAGGCCATATTTCGTCCATCGTTTTTCGCAGCGGCATCCTCAATCAAAATAACAGGTTTTTTTTCGACCCGATCAGCGATTTTGTGGAAACACCGGATCTCCAACTGGACGCGGTATACAAACGCAATCCTTTCCAGTTCAAATTGAACGAGATGGGGGCCGCCAATGAGATTAGCGCCCATATTCTTAACCAGCTGCCGGAAGATTTTACGTATAGCCAGTTATTGGAAAAAATTGGAATACTCCGCGCGAAACCACAATTTTCTAAAATGCTCCAAAACAGAACCTTCGAGGTGATGTGGTGGCTTGCCAATTCCAATTATGAGGTGGCTTTCCACCCCGATCACCGCATATCCGAGCGGGTGATCTTTCCCGTCTCGAAAAACGAAAGCCGCGGCATTGAGGACGCTCGTTTCGTTCAATTTTTCGATAACCAGAAAGATGTCACCTATTATGCGACCTATACCGCCTATAACGGCAAGACCATCTTGCCGCAACTCATCGAAACAAAGGATTTCATCAAATTCAACATTGTGACGCTCAACGGTAAAGCCGTACAAAACAAAGGCATGGCGCTTTTCCCGCGAAAGATTGGTGGGCGCTATGCCATGCTCTCGCGCCAGGACGGCGAAAACAATCACATCATGTTCTCAGACAATATCCATTTCTGGCAGAAGTCGCACATTATTCAGGAGCCTGAATATCCCTGGGAGTTCATCCAGATCGGGAACTGTGGTTCCCCTCTTGAAACCAATGAAGGTTGGATCGTGCTCACCCATGGCGTCGGACCCATGCGCAAGTATTGCATCGGTGCCATATTGCTTGATCTCGAGGATCCGACCAAAATGATCGCCCGCCTGGATGAGCCATTGCTTGCCCCCCATGAGAAAGAGCGCGAGGGATATGTTCCCAACGTCGTCTATTCCTGCGGTGCGCTCATTCATAACAACGAGTTGGTCATTCCCTACGCCATGTCCGATATCAATTCAGGCATCGCAACCATCGCTGTCAGCGAGTTGCTTGACGGCATGCGCCCGTTAGCGTCGTGATTTTATGACTGGAGATCTTCGTCCATGATCGAATATCAAAAGGAAGCGATCCTGATCTCGTTTTTGAATCAAAAGGAAAGATATAAAAAACTTGCCGAATACATTGTCCATCTGGTCAAAGACGATCCTTCGTCACCAAAAGAAAGTCTGCATACCATTATTTATCGCATCAAAGATGAATTAAGACTTATCGAGAAAATTAGCAGGCTGAATAAAGCACCCGTGAAGGGCGTTGCGCTGATTGCCGAATCAAATTATCAGGCCCGAGTCGGCGATCTGCTGGGCGTCAGAATAATATGTCTGCGGCTTTCAGATGTCGACAGAATCGAGACCTACATCGAACTGTTGGCTGAAGAGAACATCTTCCATATCGTCAGAGGACCCGATCGAAAAAGGTCCTTCAGCCTGCCGGTTAACCCCGGAGAAACGATACCCGATGATATCGGTCTGCGCTATAGCGGATATTCATCGATTCATTACCATGTCGAATTAGGTGACGATTCAGAGGCGCCTTCAGAATTGAAACATCTTCTCTTTGAGTTGCAATTGCGAACGATACTTGAAGAAGCCTGGAGCGAAATTGACCATAAATACCGATATGTTAGCAGCAGAATCGGCGTAAATCTTCCCGAGCATATCCATACGGGCTTCTATAACCTGAGCGCCCACCTCCAAGCAGCTGCTCTTCAGGCTGAGTATTTATGCCGCCAAGCTGAAGCTTCCTGTTTCCCAAAAAAGGATGACAAAAATGGAACCGCTGAGACGCTTTTGGACAATGCGATTTCTTCATCAGATATCGGGAATAAGATGGTAAGCCAAAAAATATCCTGCTCTGAGATTCAGAAGAACCTCGAAAAAATAGTAAGGTTTGCGGTCTCGCCCAGAACGCTGCACTATATCGAAAAGCGTATCGGAGACTTCAATTGCGAGGAAAAACCTCACAAAACACTTCAGAAATTACTTAACCAGGATCGGTTCCATGAATTTGAAACCATTTTTAAGGAAATTCTTCATATGGGGCCTTTTACGGATGCTAGGGAGAGGAACATCGATGTCATTAACATCTTAAATTATAGCGTTTTCTGTGAGCTTCAAGGAAAAAGAGTTGCACAAGAAGGATTGCGGAGCGCTTTAAGATGGAGAAAGGGGGGGAGGAAGGAAAAGATCATTTAGCGGACAAGTTGGTCAGGAATCGGACAGGCCTTCTGGCAACTGGCCAGGATCGGATCTGTCCGGAACCATTCTGGAGGGCCAACCGACCTTGATACTGTAGACACGGGCGTGCGTCATTCGTTGCTTATGTTCATTTCCGGAACCGGCTTGGCGACCGGAGAAAATTGGAACCATAGTGGCTACCTGACGATTCCCTCAACTAAATGCGGCATTGGTATGAAATTGACTTAGGTCAATGTCAAAACTTGAAATTCAAGATATGGGTCACCTATATGGTGGTGGCCTCCTTTCACCTTAGATCGCTGCTACCGATTTCCCCTTGGAACCACCATTGATTTTCTTTCTTTATTGTATGTGATTCCTGTGATTCCTGTGATTGTTGTGTTTTTCACCAAGCCCACCAACCTGCATCACGGCACCTGAACCTTTTCACAGCACGGGAGGTCTCCGATGGCAAAATCCTCGGTGTTTTCACAGCTGCGGTTCCTTCGCCAAACCGGTCGAATGCATGGATGCACCGAAGAAAAATCTCCGGACCAGTGGACGGAAATGCGCTGCGGCCAGCGAGAGTGGGAGGATCTGTACCGTCGCCGCTGGCAGTACGACAAGAAGGTGCGATCCACCCACGGGGTCAACTGCACCGGCTCCTGTTCCTGGGATGTCTACGTCAAGGACGGCATCCTGGTGTGGGAGACCCAGGCCACGGATTACCCGGCCTGTGGTGAAGGGTTCCCCAACCATGAACCCCGCGGGTGTCCGCGCGGGGCGACCTACTCATGGTACACCTATAGTCCTGTGCGATTGAAATACCCCCTGATCCGGTCCAGTTTGATGGAAATGTGGCGTGCGGCGCTGGAGCAGCATAGCGATCCCGTCGCCGCCTGGGAAAGTATCGTCAACGATGACGAAAAGCGCCGTCGGTTTCACAAGGAGCGCGGCAAGGGCGGTTTTGTCAGGGGCACCTGGGATCAGGCCGCCACACTGATCGCGGCCGGGTTGATCCACACCATTAAAAAATATGGCCCGGACCGCATTTTCGGTTTCTCGCCGATTCCGGCCATGTCCATGGTGTGCTACGCCTCGGGATCCCGCTTCCTGTCGCTGATCGGCGCCTCCATGATCAGCTTCTACGACTGGTATTGTGACCTGCCGCCGGCCTCGCCCCAGATCTGGGGTGAGCAGACCGATGTGCCCGAAAGCGCTGACTGGTACGAGTCGAGCTATTTCATCGTATGGGGAACCAATCTGCCCATGACGCGCACCCCCGATGCGCACTTTTACACCGAGGCCCGCTACCGGGGCGCCCGGGTGGCGGCGGTGGCTCCCGATTACGCCGAGTATGTCAAGTTCGCCGATACCTGGCTGCCGGCCAAGGCCGGCACCGATGCCGCCCTGGCCATGGCCATGACCCACGTCATCGTCAAAGAGTTTTACGTTGACCGTCAGGTGCCCTATTTTAGGGACTACGCCAAGCAGTATACCGATCTGCCTTTTGTGGTGGTGCTCGACGAGCGTGGCGACACCCATACACCGGGCCGGTTCCTGCGTGCTGCGGATCTGAGTGCCGAAACCAACAATGCCCAGTGGAAAACCGTGGTGGTGGATGCGGTAAGTGGCGATTTCCAGGTTCCCAACGGCAGCATCGGGTTTCGCTGGAACGAAGATGGGCGCTGGAATCTGAAGATGGAGGAAGACGGCCGGCCCATCGATCCGCTGCTCAGCTTTGTAGACCAGCGCGATGGCTGGCAGGAGGTCTCTTTCCCCGTATTCGAAGTCGTCGACAGCGGCATCAAAAAGGGCCGGGTGCCTTACAAGACCATTGCCACCGCCGCAGGCGAGCGGCGCGTGACAACGGTTTTCGACCTGATGACCGCCCAACTGGGGGTGTTGCCCAAGCAGGCACCGTCGACCCTTGCGGACGATGCCCCAGACGATCCATTAGACTATCCAACCGATTACGCCGATCCCAAAGCCTACACGCCCGCCTGGCAGGAGGCCATCACTGGCGTGCCGGCGGCCGATGCCATCCGGGTGGCGCGCGAGTTCGCCGAAAATGCCGAAAATACCCGCGGCAAATCCATGATCTTTTTGGGGGCCGGCACCAACCACTGGTATCACAGTGACATGATCTACCGCACCATCATCAACCTGACCACCCTGTGCGGCTGTCAGGGGGTCAACGGTGGTGGCTGGGCGCACTATGTCGGCCAGGAAAAAGTGCGTCCCCAGGCGGCTTGGTCCCAGGTGGCCTTCGGCCTAGACTGGTTAAGGCCTCCGCGGCTGCAAAACGGCACCTCGTTTTACTATTTCGCGAGCGACCAGTGGCGCTACGACAGGCTGCGGCCCGAAACCGTGCTTTCGCCGCTGGCCAAACATAAGCCGCTGCAACACATGGCTGATTACAACGCAATCGCCGCCCGCCTCGGATGGCTACCTTCCTATCCGCAGTTCGATCAAAACCCCATCGACCTGGTGCGCGAGGCCGTGGCCAACGGTGCCTCCTCGGACGAGCAGATCGTCGCATTCGTTGTCGATAAACTGAAAAAGGGTGAGTTGCACTTCGCAGTGGAAGATCCGGACAACCCGGCCAACTTCCCGCGGATGCTTTTCCTGTGGCGGGCCAACCTGCTGGGAGCCAGCGGCAAAGGCCATGAATATTTTCTCAAACACCTGCTGGGCGTTGACAGCGCCGTGCTGAGTACGGACAGTGACCTGCGCCCAAAAGAAATAAAATGGCGCGAACCGGCCCCGGAAGGCAAACTGGACCTGCTGGTCACCCTGGAACTGCGCATGTCAACCAGTGCCATGTACGCCGACATTGCTCTGCCTGCCGCCGGCTGGTACGAGATGCATGACCTGAACACCACCGACATGCACCCCTTCATCCACCCGTTCAACCCGGCCATCGATCCGCCCTGGGAAACCCGCACCAACTGGGAGCAGTTCAAGACCATTGCCGAAAAATTCTCGCAGATGGCGGTCGACCATCTGGGGCCGGTCAAAGATCTGGTGGCCACGCCTCTGATGCACGACAGCCCCGGCGAAATCGCCCAGCCGGACGTCAGGGACTGGCGCAAGGGCGAATGCGAGCCGCAGCCGGGCAAAACGATGCCTAACCTGGCGGTGGTGACCCGCGATTACCCGGCGGTCTATCGCATGATGACCGCCTTGGGCCCCTTGGCCGCATCGGTGGGCGTGGGTTCCAAGGGCGTCTTGTGGAAAGCCCAGGATGAAGTCGAGGCCCTGAAAGCATCATTGGGCACCGTTATCGAGGAAGGTGCCAGCCACGGTCAGCCGGTCATGCAAACCGCCAAACAGGCGGCTGAAACCATCCTGATGTTGGCGCCGGAGACCAATGGCGAAACGGCGGTCAAAGCCTGGGTAGGGCTGGAAAAGCGCACCGGTCTTGCGTTACAGCACCTGAGCCTGCGCCGTCAGGGCGAGCGTTTCAAATTCGATGACCTGACCGTCCAGCCGCGTAAAATCATCACCTCGCCGATCTGGAGCGGCATCGAATCCGAGGAGCGGCGCTATTCGCCTTTTGTGATCAACATCGAAGAAAAGATCCCGTTTCGGACGCTCACGGGCCGAGCTCAGTTTTACCAGGACCACCCCTGGATGCTGGATTTTGGCGAACACCTGCCGCTTTACCGGCCGCCGCTGGATATGCTGAATCCCGCATCCATCCAGGTCCGCCGCGAGCCGGACCGGGAGATCGAATTGGGCTACCTGACGCCCCATTCCAAGTGGTCGATTCACAGCACCTATTCGGATACCCTCACCATGCTGACCCTGTTTCGCGGCGGTGAAGCCATCTGGATCAATGACGAGGATGCCCTGAAAATCGCTATCAAGGACAACGACTGGCTGGAATGCTTCAATGCCAACGGGGTGGTCATGGCCAAGGCCGTGGTCAGCCCGCGCATCCCGCCGGGCAAGGCGTTCATGTACCACGCCCAGGAACGCCTGATCAACACGCCGGGATCGAACTTGTCCGGCCGGCGCGGCGGCACTCACAACAGTGTCACCCGCATCATCGTCAAGCCCACGCACATGATCGGCGGGTATGCGCAGCTCAGCTATGGATTCAACTATTACGGCCCCATCGGGTCCCAGCGCGACGAGACGATTATCGTGCGCAAAGCCGGGGAGGTGGACTGGTATGAAGATTAAAGCCCAATACGCCATGGTGTTGAACCTGGACAAGTGCATCGGCTGCCACACCTGCAGCATTCCCTGCAAGAACGTGTGGACCAACCGCGAAGGCGCCGAGTACATGTGGTTCAACAACGTCGAATGCAAACCCGGTATCGGCTATCCCAAAAAATGGGAAAATCAGGAGATCCACAAGGGCGGTTGGCACCTCAATGGCGACACACTGCAACTCAAAGCCGGGGGCCGCGTCCACAAAGGCCTCAACATCTTTCACAATCCGGACCTGCCGGTCATCGACGACTACTACGAGCCCTGGAATTACGACTATGCGCGCCTGATCAAGAGCCCCAAGCGCAAGCACCAGCCTTCCGTGCGTCCCCATTCCCGCCTGACCGGTAAACCGATCACCCTCAAGTGGGGTCCCAACTGGGAGGACGATCTGGCCGGCCTGGGCGAAACCGGTGGGGGAGACGCCAATTTTAAAAATCTCGAAATTGCGACCTATCTGCAGTTTCGCAATGTGTTCATGTTCTGGCTGCCGCGCTTGTGTGAACACTGCCTGAACCCGGCCTGCGTGGCCTCCTGCCCGTCCGGCGCTTTGTACAAACGCGAGGAAGACGGCATCGTGCTGGTGGACCAGGAGCGCTGCCGTGGCTGGCGCTACTGCGTGTCCGGCTGCCCGTACAAGAAAGTCTATTTCAACTGGAAGACCGGGCGGGCCGAAAAGTGCATCTTCTGCTATCCCCGCGTCGAAGCCGGCCTGACCACGCTGTGCGCCCACAGCTGCGTGGGCCGCATCCGCTATGTGGGGGTGTTGCTCTACGATCTGGATCGCATTGCCGACGCGGCCGCCTCGCCCTCCGACCAGGCGGTCTATCCGGCGCACCTGGACATTCTGCTCGATCCCAATGATCCCGATATCGAACGTGCTGCCGCGTCCCAGGGTATCGCGCCGAACATGCTGGCGGCCGCTAAAAGATCACCGGTGTATGCTCTGATCAAGGACTGGCGCCTGGCCCTGCCGCTGCACCCCGAATTTCGCACCCTGCCCATGGTCTGGTATGTGCCGCCCTTGAGTCCGGTCAGCCGTCAGGTAGAACCATCCCAGGAATCGGATATCATCGACCGTATGCGGATTCCCATCACCTACCTGGCCAACCTGCTCACCGCCGGTGACGAGGCCCCCGTCCGGATGGCCCTCAAACGCCTCTCGGCCGTCCGCCACTACATGCGGACCCAACGAGTGGAAAAGCGGTCCGACACAGGGGTGCTCGATGCGGTGGGACTCGACGAAGAAACGGTCGCAAAAATGTACCGTCTGCTGGCGCTGGCGCGTTTGGAGGATCGTTTCGTTTTGCCGACCAAACCCGTCGTTCAGGATGAAGACAGTTACGCCCGGCAGGGATGCTGCGGCTTTGGCGAAGCCCTTTGACCGGTAATGCAAAGGAAGATCACAAAATGACCGATCACCACACCGATACGCTGCAAGTGCTGTCCGTGCTGTTGCACTATCCCGACGAGGACCTGTTAAACGGCCTGGAAGAGATCGAATCGCTTGCCGCCAATTTGCCCTTCTCAGAAACGGAATCGGCCATCAAGGCCTTTATCAGCGATCTTAAAACCCAGCCCCTCATCGGCGTTCAGGAACGCTATACGGCCGTGTTCGACATGGATCCGGCGACGACCCTGAACGTCACCTACCACGCGTTTGGCGACAATGAGAAACGGGCCGCGGCGCTGGCATATCTGCAGCACAACTACGAACAGGCCGGATGGGCGCGTGTCACCGGTGAGTTGCCGGATTATCTGCCCCTGATGCTGGAATTCCTCTCAGTCTGTGCGGACCCGAGGCATGCCCAGCCGGTCTGGCAGTGCCTGCAAGGCATGCCGCCGCTGGTGGCGCGTCTGGAAGAAAAGGCGCCGGTTTATGCGGCTTTGTTGCAACCGATTGTCCGCATGGCGGTCGAATGCAGCGCATCGGTTGATAACGGCGGCCATCCGCCCGAAGCGAATGCGTAGCCCGCAGGAGGAGACCCATGGACCTATTTTATACGCTCGTGTTCACTGTCTTTCCCTATCTTTGCCTCACCACCTTTGTGGTGGGCCACAGTTACCGCTACGTCACCGACCGCTACGGGTGGAACACCCGCTCCAGTGAATTCCTGGAAAAAGACCAGCTGTTCTATGGATCCGTCCTTTTCCACGGGGGGATTCTCTTTACCCTCGCGGGTCACGCCGCCGGTCTTCTGGTTCCACAACACCTGTTCGATCTGGTGGGTATCAACAGTGACGCCCACCTTTCCATCGCCTACTGGTCGGGGTTGGTGGTGGGCATCGCCGCCTTTGTCGGTTCGTTGCTGTTGCTGTGGCGCCGCCTCAACAACGACCGCGTTAAAGCGGCCGGCACCGTCAACGATCTGGTCACGATCAGCGGGCTGGTGATCGTTGTCGCTATGGGATTGTACAATGTTGTCTTCGGTCATTTCAACGTCCTCGATACGGTGGCCCCCTGGATCCGGGGGATCGTGACCTTCAGTCCTGACTCTGACCTGATGCGCACGGTACCGCTCAGTTACAAGCTCCATATTCTCAGTGCCCTGGCGCTGCTGGCGTTTTCGCCGTTCAGCCGCCTGGTCCACATCTGGAGCGCACCTGTTTTCTATTTTTTCAGACGCCAGATCCTGTTCCGGCGTAAACCGGAATTGACACGCAAGATGGTCGATACACGTTCCTGAAGTATCGGCCAGAAGGAGGGCGGAGATGGGCGATGAAAATGTTTGTTATGCGCAATCCCGTAAAGAGGTCGCCCTTTTCTGGACGACATTGGCCTTTTTTGGTGGTTTTGCCGGAGTGTCCGCGTTTGGTCCGATCGTCTCCAAGCTCAAGGATGCCATGGCATTGAGCCCGCTGCTCATGGGGCTGCTGGCGGCTTGTCCCGCCCTGAGCGGTTCCCTCCTGCGAATCCCCTTCGGAGCCATGGTCGACCGAACGGGCGGCAAGAAGCCGATTCTCATTCTCTTGGGCCTGGCGGCGGCCGGGATCGCCGGCATCATGGTCATGTTTTACCTCTATCCCGAGCCACAGTCCGATCAATATCCCCTGTTTCTCTTATTCGGCATCCTCTGCGGTTCCGGTATTGCCGTCTTTTCAGTGGGAATACCCACGGTATCCTACTGGTATCCGCAAAAAAAACAGGGCTCGGCGCTGGCCATCTACGCCGGATTGGGAAACCTGGCCCCCGGGTTGTTTGCCATACTGCTGCCGTTTCTGGTGGTTGCCATCGGTTTCACGAATTCCTACATTCTATGGCTGGCGATGCTGGCCGTCCTGCTGGTCCTCATTGGTGTCTTTATGAAAGACGCCCCCTATTTCCAGTATCGCGAAATGGGGATCGATATCGATCCCGACGCCCTGATGCTTGCCTGCGGCGAGGAACTGGTCCCCTCCGGCACGGCCATGCAATCGATCAAAACCGCCGGGGCGGATTGGCGCACCTGGATTTTGACCTATTTCTATTTTGTTACCTTCGGTGGGTTCATTGCCCTGACGGTCTGGTTCCCGACCTACTGGGCGGAATTCCATCAGTTCAGTTTGGTCAAGGCCGGGGGCTTGACGGCGCTTTTCTCGCTATCATCAAGTCTGCTGCGTGTGCTTGGCGGTTATGCTTCTGATCGTATGGGCGGTGAAAAAGTCACCTTGTATTCTTTTGTGATGGTCGTCGCAGGGTCCTCTTTAATGGTTTTAGCCACCCGATCGATTGGCCTGGCATTGGCTGGAGAAATACTGCTGGCGCTGGGTATGGGTTTTGCCAATGCCGCCGTGTTCAAGCTGGTCCCGAAGTACAGCCCGGCTGCGGTGGGCGGGGCTGCCGGAATCGTCGGGGGATTAGGGGCCTTTGGCGGCTTTGTGGTGCCGCCGCTGATGGGGCTGTTTATCAAATTCAGTGGCCAAGCCGGCTACGCGCAAGGCTTTCTTGTATTCCTGGCCCTGGCGAGCGCTGCCCTGGTGTTGTTCGTCATTTTAAACCGCTATGCGCCTTCCGAGGTAAAACCAGGAATAACATGAACTTGAAGCTGACCCAAAATCATTGAGACGTATAACTGGATCATCCACGATCTTGAAAATATCCGTGAGGAGAGGATCATGGTCCACGAACCAAAGGACATCATCACCTGCGGAAGACCAATTGGCGAGTGTTTGCGCATCATTGAAAATTTTCACGGATGGAAGGCCCCAGGGCTCGTTCTGGGCCTTTTCATGGTCGACCTGGCGCAGGAACTGATCGGCACGCAAACGGAGGCGGATGCCATCGTCGAAACCCGCCATTGCCTGCCGGATGCCATTCAGCTTTTCACACCGTGCACGATCGGCAATGGCTGGATGAAAATTCTGGACTGGGACAAGTTTGCCCTGAGCCTCTATGATCGCCGGACGAAAAAAGGCCATCGGGTATGGGTTGACCTGGAAAAGATGCAGTCATACCCTAAATTGTACAAATGGTATATGCGCCTGATACCTAAAAAAGAGTTGCCGCTCGATGTCCTGCTGGGAATTATTTTAGAGGCGGGGCGACATGTCCTGTCATCCCAGGCCATTACCATGACCCAGTATTACGACCGTGTAAAGAAGACGGATATCAATGTATGTCCGGTCTGCAACGAAGCCTTTACGGCGACCCAGGGCTCGATCTGCCGGGCCTGTCAAGGAAATGGCTACTACGAAGGCCATCGCGCCAAGGCGGTTGGAAAATAGAAATTATCGCGGGGGCAAGACCAGATGTTCAAAACCGTTAAGCTTAAGGATGCCGTCGGGCTTGTGCTGGCCCATGACGTGACCGAAATCCGCCAAGGGGAATTCAAAGGCCGGGCCTTCAAGAAAGGCCACCGCGTCCGACATAAAGATCTTTGCCATCTGCAGCGTTTGGGCAAGGAGCATCTTTTCGTCTTGACGCTGGAGGAGGGCTACCTCCACGAGAATGATGCTGCCATTGCCTTGGCCCGGGCGTTTTGCGGCCCCAACGTGGGTTGGGAAGACGAACCGCGGGAAGGGAAGTTGAATTTAGTGGCTCTGGTGGATGGATTGCTGAAAGTCCATGTGGGTGGATTGACGGAAATCAATATGCTCGGCGATGTCATGTGCGCCACACGCCATACCAATACCCTCGTTAAAAAAGGTGCGGTGGTGGCCGGAACCCGCGCTATCCCCCTGGTCATAAAAGCTGCCGATGTCGAGGCTGCCGTTGCCAAAGCGAAGACTTGCGGGGGCGTGCTGGAAGTCAAGCCGTTGAGGCGCGCCCGGGTCGGTCTCGTGATAACCGGGAACGAAGTGTTTACCCGTCTGATTGAAGATCGCTTCGAAAGCATTTTGAGAAAAAAAGTAGATCATATCGGATCCGAAGTGATAGGGGTCGCCTTTGCACCGGATAAACCCGAAACGATTGCTTCGGAGATACGCCGTTTGATCGAAGCAGGTGCCGATCTCATCCTGACAACGGGAGGCATGTCCGTGGACCCGGACGATGTCACGCGCCAGGGAATCCAGCAGGCCGGCGGGGATTGCCACTTCTATGGTGCTCCCGTGCTGCCGGGAGCCATGTTCATGACCGCCGACATCGATAACATCCCTGTGATCGGTGTTCCGGCATGCGGGTTGTACCATGAAACAACCCTGCTGGATCTGGTTCTCCCGCGTATCCTGGCTGGCGAACGGCTGGACCGCCGGGATATTGCCGGGATGGGGCACGGCGGGCTGTGCTTGAATTGCCCAGAATGCCATTTCCCGCACTGTCCCTTCGGTAAATGCGCCTGAGAGGAGAACACCATGGACATCACCACGACCTATTGGGGACTCAAGGGCGGTTCAGACGGTTTCAGGCCTCTATCAAAAAGGGCCGGAACATATTGGCACCATGATAGACGACTTGAAGACATGGATGCAGGAGCACGGTTTTACGTCCCTATCGGATTTTCGCGGTAAAATGAGCCAGGAAAAGGCGAGCAACCCCGCTGTTTACGAACGGGTGCAGTTCATGTGCTACTTCGGGGGTGGCAAATATATAACCTGAAGCCATATCCTACTATCAACAACGCCGTCCTGATCAGAATACAAACGCCGAAAACACTTAACAAGACGAGACAGGAGTTGCCCGATGGATACAATTATTCCCGGCAACCTGCTGACCACCGCCATGGCCGTGATGCCGCACAGGGACGTCACGCGGGCCCTTGAAATCGCTCTGTCGGTGGACGTGCCTTTCTGGCCCCAACTGCCCAACACCAGCTACACCGAAGACATGTACGTGCAGGCCGCCGAACATTTCCCGGGCATTGTCCTGGATATGGAAAAACGGACGCTGCGGTTTTCCATCGATAAGTTTGCCGAGGAACTGGAAGAGGCGCTGCTGCACTTCGACGATCCCACCTATTTTGATGTCAGCGAGACGTATTCGGCGGTGTACCACCAATTTCTGGCACTGGACCTGAAGGACCGGCCCGCCATCCGGGGGCAGTTGGAGGGACCGATCAGTTTCGGGTTCAATATCATCGATCAGGATGACCGGCCGATTATCTTTGACGACACCGTACGACCCTTCATGCTCGATTTCATGGCCCGGCGGTTGAACGTTCAATTGGGGCGGCTCAAGCAGCGCAATGCCAACGCCTTTATGTTCGTGGATGAACCGGGATTGCAGTTTCTGTTTTCGGCCATGGCGGGCTACAGCGACCTGAAGGCCAAGGGCGATCTGGATCAATTTTTCAGCCAGGTGGACCGCCCCCGCGGGATTCACCTGTGCGGCAATCCGGATTGGGATTTTCTGCTCAACCTGGATCTGGATGTGCTTTCCCTGGATGTCTTCACCAATGCGGAAATTTTTGCCTCCTACGCCTCTGCCATTGGACGGTTTCTCGATCGGGGTGGTGTGATCGTCTGGGGTATCGTGCCGACGGGATTCGAGTCCTTTGCCCAGGCGGAGACGCCCGCCTTGATCCAGCGTCTCGAGAACGTTTGGAAAGTGCTTTGGTCCAAGGGAATCGATCGGGAGCAGATGATCGCACGAAGCATGCTCTCACCGGCCACGTGCTGTCTGGTAAACCCGGACAAGGAGCGCACCGTGGAGCGCGCTTTTGCCGCTGTCAACCGGATGGCGGCGGTGTTGAAGGCCCAATATCGATAACGGCGCTGATCGATTCCGTTTCCCTGGCGTAACATGCCCTGCACGATTGATAGACAACCATCTCACATCAAAAGCAAAGACAATCAATGTAAAACACCCGCCCCAAGTCGTCGATATCGCTCCTGCAGAAGTTGTCCTTGTAAAGCGGGACCTCTGCAAGTATGCTCGGGGCAATCCATCGATTTTGGGGTGGACAAACTGGCCGGCGCCACTGAATTCCGACCCTCTCTTGTGCATCATTGTACGCATTGCATATGGCTACCAATCCGCAAATATCCTACAGCCCGCATCGGTCAGAGGTTTTCAAAGGCTTGACAGGTGAGCAGGTGGCAAACCTTGTAAAAGAGGGTCGGAGAATTAAACTCGAACCCAAAAACATTCTATTCCATCAAGGCGACCCGGCTAAAAATTGTTTTTTGGTGAACCGGGGCCGTCTGAAGCTGACCAAACTCAACGAACAGGGCAAGGAGGTCATTCTCCGCTATATCGTTCCCGGAGAATTGACCGCCGCCACTGCCGTCCTCAAGAACTGGGCTTATCCGGTCACGGCCGAAGCCATCGAGGAAACGGACGTCATCGTCTGGGATAAACCGGCCATGATGCAATTGATGCGCCGATATCCCGATATCGCCATCAACCTCCTGGGCATCATTTTAGAGCGGATTGACGACGTCCAGAACCGCTACCTGGAGGTTTGCACCGAGCATGTGGATCAACGCATCGCCCGCTCCCTTCTCCGGCTCATGCGGCGGGCCGGTTCGAAGACCCCGGAGGGGATTCACATCGACATCCCTTTAAGCCGACAAAATATCGCCGACTATTCCGGGACCACCTTATACACGGTCAGCCGGACGCTCAGCGCCTGGGAAAAAAAAGGCTGGATTCAGTCCGGACGTGAACAGATCATCGTCACGGATCCCCACGCCTTGGTGCAATTTTCTGAAACGGGTTGAACAGCACACGGATATCGAATCCCGCCACCCATCATTTCCCCATCCCTCCTTTTATAAAAAAAATCGATCCTGTTTGCGGTAGCGCAAAGACAGATGGGAAAATCACATATATTCTCCATCTTAACATTGACCTGTCGATCGGGTTGTTGCGGATAAAAACGGCACACCGGATCAAGAGCGAAAGAACGAATTTACAGGATGACGGTCAAATTGGCCATAGGCGTGACAGGAAAGTGAGGGGGCATGACCCAGGAAACCATGATTGTTGCCTTATCGGTCGTGGGCCCGGTCATCGGGTCGGGAATCGGGGTCTTGAAAAAGCCGTCCACCGTCTATATCCACAACATGCTCTATTTTGCCGCCGGCATCATGTTGGCCATTTCGTTTCTGGATTTAATCCCCGAAAGCGCTCGCCTGGGGGGAAGTTTTACCTGTGTGACCGGGCTGTCGCTCGGTGCCGCGGCGATGTATGCGCTTGACCGCCTGTTGCCCCATGTTCACGAATGTGCCGCATGCGGAGAGGACGTGTGTCACCTGGGGCACACGGCCAACTTTCTGATCCTGGCCATTTTTTTGCACAACTTTCCGGAGGGCATGGCCATCGCCATTGGTGCGGCCACGGATGTCGGCGATTCAATGGTCATCGCGCTGGCCGTTGCCATCCACAATATTCCCGAGGGGATCTGTACCTCGGCGCCCCACTATTTCACCTATGGGAATCGGCTGAAATCATTCGGCATGTCTTCACTGAGTGCCTTGCCCATCGTGGCGGGATACATCGCCGCGCGCTACCTGTTCGTCGAGATATCCCCACAAATCATGTCCGTTCTGGTGGGCGCCACGGCAGGGCTGATGATCTACATCGCCGCGGGCGAATTGATGCCGGCTGCCAGGAATAGCAGCGGGGGGCAACATATTTTCTGTTTCATTTTCGGGATTATCGCGGTCATGTTGCTGGCGCTTATCGGCTGACACGCTTCCGGCAACAGTAACAACATCGGATAGGAAACCATTTCCAGCCATGAAACCACGTCTGTCTCCAGGTATCACTGTCAAGGAACTTTTGGACGGTTATCCGCGGCTCATTCAACCGTTCATGGATCTTGGTTTGTTGTGCGTGGGGTGCCCCGCGGAGGCCTTTCACACCTTGGCGGATGTCGCCCGGGAATACAACATTGACCAGAACCAATTGATTCGGCGTGTTTATGAGGTCATCGGAGATGAAGAAGAATCATAGGGTCTGTCCACCCCCAAAGCGATGGGCCGCGTGGCAACAAAACAACATGACATCCTAAATTACCACAAAAGGAGGCACACCATGTTCGCACGAAAATTAAAAGAGCATATTTACTGGATGGGGTCAGTTGATTGGGATAGCCGTTTGTTCGACGCGCTTATCCCTCTTCCGGACGGAACCAGCTATAACGCCTATCTCATCCAGGGAAGTGAGAAGACTGTTTTGCTGGATACGGTGGATCCCCCCATGGCCATGGAATTGATGGCACAGCTCGCGGGCATCCCTAAGATCGATTACGTGGTCTCACAGCATGCGGAGCAAGACCATGCCGGAACCATCCTGCAGGTTCTTGAAAAATACCCTGATGCCAAGCTCATATCGACCCCCAAAGCCAAGGGGATGCTGATCGATCTTTTGCAAATTCCAGAGGACGCGTTCATAACCGTCGAAGATGGTGAAACGCTATCTCTCGGTGATAAAACCTTGCAGTTCATCCATACGCCCTGGGTCCACTGGCCCGAGACCATGGTGACCTACCTGGAAGAAGACAAGATCCTGTTCAGCTGCGATTTCTTCGGTTCCCATATCGCCACAACCGATCTTTTCGTCTCGGATGAAGGACGGGTCTATGAGGCGGCCAAACGCTACTATGCCGAGATCATGATGCCTTTCCGGAGTGTGATCAAAAAGAATCTGGAGAAGCTCGCGTCTTACGATATCGAAATGATCGCTCCCGGCCATGGCCAACTCTATCCATGCCCGGCGTTGATCATCGATGCCTATCGCGATTGGACTCTGGGAGCCCCTCGAAACACAGTGGTGCTGCCGCACGTATCCATGCACGCGAGCACCCAACGGATGGTCGACCATTTGATCGGTGCCCTGGTGGATAAAGGCGTCCGGGTCGAGCCGTTTAACCTGGCCGTCACCGACATCGGCAAACTGGCCATGGCCCTGGTTGATGCGGCGACCATCGTCGTCGGCACGCCGACCGTTCTGGCAGGCCCCCATCCATGCGCGGCCTATGCCGCGTTTCTGGCGAATGCCCTGAAGCCTCAAACCAAATTTCTTTCCATTATCGGTTCCTATGGGTGGGGCGGCAAAACCGTGGAGACCCTTGCGGGAATGATTCCCAACCTCAAGGTCGAGGTCCTCGATCCCGTCCTTTGCAAAGGCCTGCCATCGGAAGAGACGTTCAAGGCTTTGGATGCTTTGGCAACTGCAATTGCCCGGAAACACATAGAAAACGGTTTCACATAATAACGGGTGAACCATTGGGAAACCCGTTTTAGGGAGAATTTTTTCAGCAGGGTACAACGATGATGAACCGTGATCCTGTTACGCTATTTTTAAGATGTCTTCCATTAATGCTATTCTATTTTGCAAATTTGACAAGTGGGGCAGTACAACATGAAATATCTAAAGTTTTTCGATGAAATTGAAAGTATTTTATTAAAAGACGAATTAGCCAAATTCCTTGGCGTTAACGAGGATGGCATTATTGAACTTACATACACCGATATCGTAAAAATGGCCGGGCACAGTTGTGCAACAGTAGCTGGGGGCTATTTGATAGCATTGAAAGGCCTTGAAGCATTGTACGTAGATGAGATACCCAAAAGAGGAGAAATAAAGGTCGAAATGAAAAAAGCGCCCACCGATGACAATTCAGGTGTTGTGGGATGTGTGCTTTCCAATATTACAGGAGCAACTACCGATTATGGCTTTGGGGGAATTCCGGGTGGTAAATTTAATAGAAGAAACCTTTTATTTTACAATGCGCCCATTGATACAGATGTTCGCTTTACACGTCTTGATACCAAAAAAGCAATCGGTATAAATTATCATCCAGAAAAAGTAGTAAATCCTAGCCAAATATTGATGAGCGCAATTGGTCAGGATGCTACACCAGAAGATAAAAAAACATTCTCAAAACGGTTTCAAGAAATGGTGAAGACCATATTTGAAAATAAGAATACGGTAATAGAAGTGATTGAGGCTTAATATTTTTCATTTTTTAATTTCTATCAAAGGGAAAGGACGGGTTAAAGGGTAAAAACAAACCGAAATGTGAAAAGAATACTTGAAACCCCGTATACAACCCAAACAAAGGAGAAAGAAATGTTTTGTTTTCAATGTCAGGAAACCGCCAAGAACATCGGCTGCACCGTCAAAGGCGTCTGCGGCAAGCCGGAAGAGACCGCCAACCTTCAGGACCTGTTGATCTTCGTACTCAGGGGCATCGCGGTCTACGGTGAAAAGCTCAAGGAGCTGGGGGATGCGGACCGGTCCAACGACGATTTCGTCGCCCAGGGCCTGTTCGCCACCATCACCAATGCCAACTGGGACGATGCCCGTTTTACCGCCATGATCACCGACGGCCTTCAACGACGGGACAGAATTGGTGCTTCGTTTTTGGCCGCCTACAAGAAAAAAAACGGTACTGATTTTGATGGAGCACTGCCCGAGGCCGCCACCTGGACAGGGAGCCCGTCCACGTATGCCGACAAGGCCAAGACCGTGGGCGTTTTGGCCACCGAAAACGAGGATGTGCGTTCCTTGCGCGAGCTGCTGATCATCGGGCTGAAGGGAGTAGCGGCCTATGCGGACCACGCCGCCATCCTGGGTTTTCAAAAAGACGACATCAACGACTTCATCATGGAAGCGTTGGCCTCCACCACCAAGGACCTGCCGGTGGACGCGATGATTGCTCTGGTCATGAAGGCCGGCGAAACCGCCGTCAACACCATGGCATTGCTGGACCAAGCCAACACCACGGCCTACGGCAACCCGGAAATCACCGAAGTGAATATCGGCGTGGGCAAGAATCCTGGGATCCTGATCACCGGCCACGACATGAAGGACATGGAGGAACTGCTCAAACAGACCGAAGGCACCGGCGTGGACGTCTATACCCACGGCGAAATGCTGCCGGCCAACTACTACCCGGCCTTCAAAAAATACGATCATTTTGTGGGCAACTACGGCGGCTCATGGTGGCGCCAGAACACGGAGTTCGAATCCTTCAACGGCCCCATCCTGCTGACCACCAACTGCCTGGTGCCGTTGAAAAAGAACAACACCTATCTGGACCGGCTCTTTACCACCGGCGTGGTGGGTTATGAAAACGCCGTGCACATCGCCGACCGGCCCGAAGGCGGCGCCAAGGATTTTTCCGCCCTGGTCGAAAAAGCCAAAACCTGCCCGCCGCCCACCGAGATCGAGACTGGCACCATCGTCGGAGGTTTCGCCCACAACCAGGTGCTTGCCCTGGCCGACAAGGTGGTGGATGCCGTCAAATCCGGCGCCATCAAGCGCTTCGTGGTCATGGCCGGCTGCGACGGCCGCCAGAAAGGCCGCAGTTACTACACGGAGGTGGCCGAAAATCTGCCTAAGGACACTGTGATCCTCACTGCCGGCTGTGCCAAATACCGCTACAACAAGTTGAATCTGGGCGACATCGGCGGCATTCCCCGCGTACTGGATGCCGGTCAGTGCAACGACTCTTATTCCCTGGCGGTCATTGCCCTGAAACTGAAAGAAGTGTTCGGCTTGGAGGATATCAACGACCTGCCGATTTCTTACGATATCGCCTGGTACGAGCAGAAGGCCGTTGCCGTTCTCCTGGCCCTGCTGTTTCTGGGCGTCAAGGGCATTCGACTGGGGCCGACACTGCCGGCTTTTCTCTCTCCCAATGTGGCCAAGGTGTTGGTGGAAAAGTTTGATATCAAACCCATCGGAACGGTTGCAGGGGATATCGCGTCAATGATGGTCGGGAAATAGTCCAACCGACGATGATGTTAACCGCAGCGGACATTGATGCTCGTTAAAAAAACGGATAGGTTGAGATTTTAAGAAATTATGGACGCTGCGGTTAACCCATCGCACGTGATGTGAAAAATGACGGATGGCAAAATTGAATAAACATGTCTGCATTCCTCGTGATAATATTTTCTACTCTTAAGTGGGTGACCCAGAAAATGAAATTCCTCCTGAAACCCGGTTTGCAGACCTGCCGATGACGGGCAGTGCCCGGTCTGTTATGTCGACAAGGATGGGTTTTGAAAAAGTAGTGGCTTCAGGGACAGTGGACTGAAATGAAAAAAAACGTCAAACGCATAACGACTATTTTAATCACAATTGCCATCATCATCGCAGCCATGATGCTGGTTCGCCATCGGAAATCCGAACTGGCAAACCTGGCGCCGCCTGCGATTCGCCCGATCCCCGTTTATGCCAAAACGACATTCAGTGGCAAGCTCCCGATAATCGAGCATTATCTGGGAACCATCGAACCCGTGGCCGAGGCGGTCCTTTCGGCCCAGACAACCGGGTATATTACCGCCATCCATAAAGATGTGGGAGATCGGCTAGCTGCCGGGGAATCTGTTGCCGCAATTGATGATCGATTGCCGGCCCGTCAAAAAAGAGCGTTGGAAGCGGAACTGGCCGGGGCTCGAGAAGATTATGACGTCAAAAAAACGATACTGGCGCGGCGTAAAGAACTCTATAAAAATAAAGTTGATACCAAAGAGTCTTTAGATGAAGCCGAGCTTGCCTATGAGTTGGCATCCTCGAGGCTTCAACGATTGAAGCAGGAAATAGAAGCCTCGAAGGTTTCCCTGTCATTTTCCAGCATCACGTCTCTTTTTGAAGGCGTCATTACAGAGCGCATGAAAGATCCCGGCGACATGGTCATGCCCGGGACCCCCGTTTTAAAGATTGAAGACACAAACCAGGGATATAGCGTTCTCGTTCAGGTACCCCAGGAAACAGTCCTGCGATTGTCGGCAAATACCTCCCTTCGGTTGGTTCAAGGCGTCAATGTCATTGAGGCGCGTGTTTACCGTATTCACCCGGCCATCATCACCGGAAAATTGGCGACGGTGGAAATCAGGGTTCCGGAGCGTCCCTTCGGACTGCCGAGTCGCGGTACGGTCGGGGTTGATCTGATCGTCGGGATGCCGGACGGTCTGATTGTATCCTCGGACTGCATCCTTGAACAGGAATCCGGTGCTCTGGTTTTTGTGATCCAGGACGATCAAACCGTGCGCCCGGTTCCTGTTAATATACGCGGGCGCAGTGGGGGGCAGGCGGTTGTCGAAGGGTCCCTGACCATAGGCGCACCTCTGGCTTCCGGTCCGGAATCCATGCTCCTGCAATTAAGCCGGAATGGCCGCATTGTTCGGATGGGTGAAGGTGCCAAATGAACGGGATAGCCTCCTATCTTAAACGACCGCATGCGGTAACCGCTTTGATCCTGTTGGGAGTGGCATTCGGCGTGGTCGGTTTTAAAACCCTGCCCTTAAATCTTTTCCCCGACGCCAATTACCCCCAGATATCGATCCTGTTGATATGGCCAGGTGCGTCCGCTGAAGATATGGCGGACAAGATTTCCCGACAGGTGGAAAAAGAAATGGCCACCCTGGATAAATCCCGAACCATCAAATCCACCGTGCGTGACGAGACCGCTGCTGTGAAGGTGGAATTTGAGTATACCAAAAGTCTCGACGCGGCGGTCACGGATGTGAGTGCTGCCCTGAACCGCATTATGCCCACGTTGCCGGAGGAAATGCTTTCGCCAAGAATTTTCCGGGTCAGTGATGCCACGGCCCCGGTGCAGACCCTGGCGGTTTCGCCAGGACCGGGATCTCCCTTGACGTTGTCAAAGGTTCGGCAATTATGCGACAATGAGATCCAGGAAGCGTTTCTCCGGGTTCAGGGAATCGGTGATGTAGAGGTGTTCGGTGGATACAGACCGGAGATCCGTTTATCTGTTGACCGGGACCGGCTGGCCAGATTCGGATTTTCGGTCGATAACGTCATTGCCGCCATTTACGCCCAGAACAGGAACATTCCCAGCGGCTTGCTGATCCGGGATGCCGATGAATTGCTGATCAAAATCCAGGGAGAACGTTCCCGGCGGCATGAACTGGGGGATATCGTTATCGGAAGAAGCGCAGATGGCAGCGCCGTTTACCTGAGGGATATTGCCGCCATCGTCACTTCCCATGAGCAGCGGCGGTCCTTTTTCCATGGCAATGGCAAACCGGCCATCGGGATTAACATTCTTCGAACCGAAGGCGGCAATGTCACTGCAACGCTCCGCGCGTTGAACGATGCCCTGCAGGACGTAAGAATTGCCTTTCCGGAACTGATCTTCGAAGTCGCCGATACCCAGGGCGAACTGATTCATACATCTGTATCCAATCTGCTTTCATCACTTCGGGATTCCGTCATTTTAACCGTTGCCCTTATTTTCCTGATCATTGCCCGTCTGCGGACAACACTTTTGGCCGCCATATCCATTCCGTTTACATTTTTACTGACATTTGCCGGCATGAAGCTCATCCATTACGAACTCAACATCGTCACCATGACAGCCATAATCCTTGCCGTCGGGCTGCTGGTTGATGATGCCATTGTCGTGATTGAAAATATTGATCGGCATGCCGCCCCGGGAGACAAATCCCTTTTCCAGGCATCCGTGGACGGAACAAAAGAAATCTTTCTTGCCGATTTGGCCGGTACCATCACAACGCTGTCGGTTCTTGTACCGATCATGTTTGTGGGCGGATATTCCCAGAAAATTCTTCGGCCGCTGACGGTGGTGCTGTCTTTAGCACTGTTGGCTTCATTCATGGTATCGGTAACGGTGATTCCGCTGCTGGCACCAAAATTTATGAAACCCGGCCGTCAGGCAAATCGGATGGAAACGGTTCTCCAGCGCCTGTGTGAATTCTGGATCACACCGCTGCAACAATTGTTTGTCGGGAGTTTTCGGCTGGCATCCTCGAAATGGGGGCTGATGATGTTACCGATTCTGATCGGCTTGCTCTTTATAAGTATGCGGCAGATGCCGCTGGCGGGGCGGGATTTGATGCCGACCATGGACACCGGTATTGTCAAGATCGAGTTTGAAACATGGCCGAACAGCACCATTGAACAGACCGGAATGGTGGTTGAAAACATGGAGCGTTTTATAAAACATGCACCGGGCTTCGTCCGCATGGCCACGATCGTGGGTGCTGAACCCAACGTTATCAGTTTCGGCGCCGATCGGACCTCCCAGGAAGGTCTGATCACGGTACATTTTCAAAATCGGTTTGAGCGTGCCGAATCCATCTGGGAAATTGAAGCGGGTCTGCGTGACGCATTCCGGAATATGCTCGGCCTGAAGCGTTTTACTGTTTATGATTATGGTGCAACCCCCCTGTCCTCCATTGCGGCGCCGATCGATGTCATGATTTCCGGCCCGGACCCTAAAATTCAGGATCAGCTTGCCGAGGAGGTGCGCACCCGGCTTCATCAGGTCAGGGGGCTGACATCCATATCCCGTTCTTGGGACTGGTCCAAAAAAGAAATTGCCGTCGATCTTGACGAAACAAAACTCGCCCATTACGGCATTTCTCCCGGGGATGTTTCGGAAACGGTGATGACGGCAACAACCGGTAAAATCGCTTCACAATTCCGTATTGCCGGAGAAGACGGCTACGGCGTCCGGTTCCGTTTTGATCAGAATGCGATGACGACCGTAGCCGACCTGGCTGTGCTGCAGATTCCGGGACAAGCAGGCCCCGTGCCGCTGAGAGAGATTGCCGATATCCGGCCCGTGTGGCGCCAGTCGAAGATCACCCGACAGAATCTTTTACCGGTTGTTAATTTGTTGGGGTATCGTGCCCGAACCGCCATCACCCATCTTCAGGATCAGGTATCTGACGTACTGTCAGACTTGAAACTTCCCGGCGGCTATACGGTAAGCCAGGAAGGAGAAATCAGGCAAATGACCGAAAGCTTCGGCTATCTCGGCGGCGCCATGGCGCTGGCGCTCATTTTTCTGTATTTTTCACTGGTTATCACGTTTAAGTCATACCTGCATCCCGTGATTATTATGAGTGCCATTCCGCTGGCCTTTATCGGCGTGCCCTGGGGGATGCTGCTCCTGGAACGGCATCTGTGCATGCCCGCCGCCATGGGCATGATCCTGCTTTCCGGCATTGTGGTCAACAACTCAATCCTGCTGGTCGATTTTATTGAAACGGCGCGCACAAACGGGGCAGATATTCATACGGCTATTGAAGAAGCGATCCGCCGGCGGACCAGGCCGATTCTGATGACGGCCCTGAGCACCATGGCCGGGATGCTGCCGATAGCTGCGGAAACGGCTGTCGGGCTGGAAAGATTGTCACCGCTGGCGGTCGTGGCCATTGCCGGACTGATGGTTTCCACCTTCCTTACGCTGGCCTACGTGCCGGTGCTTTATCTGGTAACAGAGCGCATCAAGAATACATTAATCTTTCAGAGACCCTCGGTAAAAATCAGCGGTCAATAAACGCCCACTTACCTATATGCGTTTTTCCGACCCGACGCGTTGGGTTTTCCCCTCCTGTATCGCTCGAAGCCGCTTGGGTTGGATGGCAATGGGACCGTCTTTGCGATTCGATCCGGCATGAATGGCTCGAACAACCAATTCTTTTCCGACGCCGGTCTCGCCCGAAACCAGAACGGTGACATCTGGGGGGAGATTTGCACCGGAAAGGTTTGTTAATCCCCGATTTGCCGACACGGATTTATTCGGTTGCCTATCAATGCGGATTGTGGTGAATTTAACGTCATGGGGAATTGGTTTAAAAAAAATCTCGGTGACGCCATGTTTGCCGGGGAGCATTTGGACCACCTTGAAGCCCGTTATGTGTCGGTCTATGGGAAGACCAACCCGCCCGAAAATTTAGCGGTATTCTACCGGCACGAATCAGAGGGGCGTCTGCATTGCGAGGTCTGGGCCTACTTTTCTCCCGCTGCAGTCGAACTGGCAGGGGCGGTTGCGGCCGAGCCATGCACCCCCCCCTCCCAAGACAGTCTAAGTCTGCTGATTGGGTCTGAAGATTGCTGGACCGTCCTTTTCCCTGAACTGCCTGATTAATGTCGTGGTTGCCTCACAACACGCCCCGGGACGCATGCCGGCTTCTCGCAAACAAAGCTTACGATATCAGGCCACATCTGCGAGGTTCTATAACGGAAGAGATGTCCATAATACACTTGCATATGAAACCGCTCTCAACGTTGGAGACATGACGATCATATTGGAAACGGATCAGAAGTTTTGTTTTGACGAAGCCGGTAATCGGATAGACTGCCGCGACACCTTGCAAGACGCTGCCTACCAGTGCCGCCGGCCTTATTCGGCTGAGCGTTTTTACGTATGCAACGATCGGGTTGAAGATCGATGGACAGGGCTACTGTGGCACCCAAACGCGAACTTGGCCGAGTTTCCCTTAAATTGGAAAGAAGCTTTTGAATTTATTAAAGAGACCAATCATTCAGAATCATCCGGGAGAATTAAGTGGAGATTGCCCACAAGAAGTGAATTGTTTTCGCTGGTAAGCCACCAGTATATAAATCCATCCTTACCCGCCTCGCATCCCTTCGAGAATGTCTTTAACGGCTACTATTGGACGCAAACGGAGTGCTCAAGGCTTCCCGACCAGGCCTGGTATATTCATCTCGGAGGGGGACGCGTCTATCGGGGGATGAAACATGGATCGTATATGGTGTGGCCGGTTGCAGGTAAAATTAAAAACCAATCCGCAAATGACAGATTTTATACGGATGGGATCACAACATACGATTCCCTTACAAATAGGACCTGGTTTGTTGGAAAGGAACCGCCCCGAGTGCCAGTCACTTGGAAAGAGGCAATCGGGTATATCAAGAGCCTTAGCGCCTCACAGGTATCCCTTGTCTTTCATGTAGCGATGTCGGTCTTCCTGAGAAAAATTAATTTTCCTGGTTATTCGGCCCGCATGGGATACGCGCGATATGCCCGGAACAATTCGGTATGTGGGATCATCACCATTAAACTCGGCCATGAGGCATTGCCCTTTTTTTTCGGCCATGAAACGATCCACCAATGAGTGGTTGTGCGTGACAAGTACCGTGTTATTGCCGATGGTGTGGAAATCGGACAAAATCCCGAAAGATTCGTGCAGCCGTTCTTCATATGTAGTTCCCTCGGCCAGTTCATCAAGAATGACGAGACTCCGGGGGCTTGTAGAATAAAAGATGTCACGGGTCCTGCCAAGTTCGGTGCCGAAACGCCCTTCATCATCCTGCAATCCGTCAAATTTGGGCGCCTGATAGCGGATCATATCGGCGATGTTAATCATGGCCTTCTCGGCCAGGACATAGGACCCCATCTGCGCCAGCAATTGGTTTTGGACAATACTTTTACAGATGGTCGTCTTGCCGCCGCTGTTAGGGCCACTGATGAAACTCAACCGGGTCCCGCTCATTTGCACATCGTTCGGCACGCATACCGGCTTTTCTTTTGCCAGGATAGGATTTCTAAGACCCGTTGCTTCGAAAGCATGATGGGCCTCGTCCGTGACGGTCGGCAATGTGGCGGCGTGCGGCAGTTGATCGGCAAAGCTATGGCATGACAGAAGTTCATCGATCATGCCGACTGTATCAACGGCCCGGCTGAAGGCCTGGTCTTGAATGCACTTCTCCCGAAAGGGTTCAATAAAATTCCCCGTGTCTTTTACCGGTTTGACGACAATGCTGTAGAACACATAAAGCCCCGTCCATGCCAATCCTAAAATGGAAATCAGGGGGGACAGGGATGGCCCGATTCCCATCGTCGTATGGATATAGGGGGACAGGGCCACCGCCGGGCCGGCCGCCATCCACTTTGAGAAACGATGGGGGATAAATTTTTGTTTCGGCGTAAACAGCCCCACCTCTTTATCGGATTTCAGTCCTTTGAAGGTCCGGTAGATCGAACCCGTCATCATCCGGTCAATCGACGAGCCATCATAGAAGTGGAGGTTGGCCATCAATCCCTGCAAATACGACGTTTTCGCCGTGGGAATCGTTTGCATCGCCTTGATCATATTGGCAGCCGATTGCCTGGCTTTTTTCAAGTCGCGATAGGGGAACAAGGCGTAAAGATCTTTATTGAAAAATTTGTAAAGTGCGTTTTCTCCCTTACTGAATTCGTGAACAAAATCCTGCAGCGTCATACGCAGCTTTTCGTTGGATGCAATTTCCTTTAGTGCTTCCTGTTTCGATCGTATGTAACCCAAATCGGTGCTGGGTTGGATCAGCGACCTTAAAAGCACCGCGGAACCGGTCATGCTCATGGTATGATCGATGGTCGTGTGTAGCCGCAACACCTGAATCAGTTTGAGCGTTTCGGCATCGATGACGGATAGAGGACATAATTGCGCGAATAATTTCCGTGAGAATTTCAGAGGGGCCGGGTGCCCGTCCAGACGGATGAAATTTTTTTTGTCATTGGTTTGGATTAATGGCTCAAAGATTTCGTTCATCTTCTCTGCGACTATTTGCGCATGATCTTTTTTCATTCCCGGATTTCCATTTTTTATTTATTTTCACGTGACAAGAAAAGATGGAATCGCAAAAAGTTTTGAAGCTGTCACTGCCGCGAAGGCATGAGTCCAGACCCCATTGAAATAACTGGATCCCCGCCTGCACAGTGACTCACACCTGCCTTGTGGCGGGCTCGGACATTCCGCGCACTTATTCTTATCCATCCCACCGATGCTTGGCGCGGGACAAAGGGAGATAGGGAAACCAGAAGCTTAAAAGCTGTCACAGGGACCTTAGAGAATGCCTCAATTTGGTGATGGCGCCAAAGTACCATAATCGGTTATGGGTATCCAGTGTTGTCCCGTGTATCAACAAACGCTAATAATGAGGCGATCATCCGAGTCGCCATCGCATATAATCTGTGATAATAGCGAACAGCGACAGGCCGCTTATTCCCAGTGTATCCCTTTGATTTAAAATACGGAAAAGGAAAACGTACCAAATGAAGGGAGTCGATAATCGTCATGACATCATCCCAACCGCAAAAAATGGTCTGCAGTATCTGCAACAAATCCAAAACCAGAGATAGGATGATGCCGTCGGCGCTTGTCAGAAGCGCCGTAGCCGAGCAGATCATCGCCGCCTACCCGGACTGGAAGCAGGAGGGCTACACTTGTCTCCGCGATCTGAATCGATTTCGAATGAAATATATTCAAAATTTATTGGAATCGGAAAAGGGCGAACTCACGTCTTTGGACAATGAAGTCCTGGAGAGCCTTCAGCGACACGAGACCCTTTCAAGCAATGTCGATTCTGAGTTTGACAAAGACCTGACCTTTGGCGATAAAATGGCCGACGGACTGGCGACATTCGGTGGCAGCTGGAGATTTCTCATCATCTTTGGGGCCCTGCTTCTGGTCTGGATCGTCTTGAATTCGATCATGCTCCTCAAGAAGCCCTTCGATCCTTATCCGTTTATCCTGCTCAACCTGATTTTATCCTGCCTGGCGGCTGTTCAAGCCCCGGTTATCATGATGAGCCAGAACCGCCAGGAATCCAAGGACCGCATGCGGTCGCAGCACGATTATCGCGTCAATTTAAAAGCCGAGCTGGAAATCCGTCAATTGCACGAAAAAATCGACCACCTGCTGTCGCACCAGTGGGAACGCCTGGTTGAAATCCAGCAGATCCAAATCGATCTGCTTTCTGAACTTGCGCCCCAGCATGATAAAGACGTGGATGGTTAATCGGAGAAACAAGTGGGGCCAAATACAATCTTACGACGGCTATAGGTGTCGTGGTTACACGCATCTGATGACGAGGAGGATCAATCGATGAACTGGATCAGCATTCTGATCGGCCTGGTTCTGCTATTTGCCGGACGCCGCCTTTTCTGGCTTTTTGTGGCCATGGTCGGCTTTGCCAGCAGTTACCATTTCGCGCAGCACATAGGCGGCATTCATTCTCCGTTCCTGATCCTGGTGATATCCATCGCCGCCGGCGCTGTGGGCGCCGTCATCGCGATCTTCTTTCAGAAGGTCGCCATCGTGATGGCCGGTTTTGCCACCGGCGGATATATCGCGATGATCCTTTTCGGTCAGTTGGGCGGATTGCCAGCACAGATGGTCTGGCTGCCCTATGGTATCGGCGGCATTATCGGGGCGGTCTTCCTGTTTTTTGTTTTTGGTTGGGCGCTAATTTTTCTGTCGACACTGACCGGTGCAACCCTGTTGGTGCAAATGGTGGCATTCACCTTTCCGGTTGAAATCATCTTATTTATTGCTCTGGTTATTGCAGGCGCTGTTTTTCAGACCAAAGCCATGCCCGGGGCCCGCCGCTCGCAATGACGCTCAATGCCCCTCTTTCCCGTGATCGAATAATTTGTGGGCTGATATTCTTAAAAAACAAAGAGGCATCCGCTCCTCGGGATAAAACGTCATTATGATGGATAAAAATTCCACCCTCCACGGCGCTGTCAAATCACTGGGGCTTGTTTTCGGCGATATTGGCACAAGCCCGATCTACACGCTTTATGCCTCGCAGTTCACCGGACGATCATAACAATGGCGCAAAAAGCCTGCCCACGCTTTCAATGAGTCCAGACGATCGTTTGGGTTGTAGCTTCCGCATGAAACAGTCCTTTTTTAAATCGCGCATCCATGATTCAAGCTGCCCGATCGTATCCGTATCGTAAATGCACAGCGCGATCTCGTAGTTCAGCAACAAACTGCGCATGTCCATGTTGGCCGACCCGACCATCGCGAGGGTATCATCGACCAGGATGGCCTTCGCGTGAAGCATGCGCGGCTCGTAAAGCCATATGCTGGCGCCGGATTCCTGAACCCGTGTCAAATAGCCTTCCCGGACCAGGTCCGCCAAACGGTGGTTGGACCTTTGGGGAACGAAAATCGATATATCGACCTTCCGACAGGCGGCGATGCATAAGGCCTCCAACAGCAGTTCGTCGGGCACAAAATACGGCGTTACGACCCAGATGCGTCGTCTGGCCCTGAAGATCTCGGTAAGAATCGCGTTGCGCAGGGAATCGTTGCGAACATCCGGTCCGCTGGCGACCAGCTGGCTGACGCCGGTGGTACCCATTTGAATGGCCTGACGGGCGGTGGAAGGGGCATCGAGCGGGGTCTTGCTGGCAAATTCCCAATCCGACCTGAAAATGTCGGCGATATGATCGATTACCGGACCTCGGACCAACAGTGAAAGATCCTGCCAGCGGCCCGGCACGTCAGGGAGCCCCATGTATTCGGACGCCAGGTTCATCCCGCCAATGATGGCCGTCTGATGGTCGCAGATGAACATCTTGCGATGGTTGCGCAAATTGGCACGTCCCCGGAAAGGCAGATGCATCATCGGCATAAAAAAGGCCACCTGACCGCCGGCCGCGACGAGCGGGGATAGAAATTTCCTGGATATCCGGATCGACCCCAAGGCATCCAGAAGGAGACAAACTTTCAGACCTTGCGACGCTTTTTTAGCAAGGGCCTGCACAATAAAATTTCCGGTTTCATCGTTGCCCAATATGAAGGTAGCGATATAAATGGAATGGCGGGCATTCTGGATCAGGTCTGACATCGTTTGAAACGCTACTTCGCCATTCGGCAGGAAGGAGATGCTGTTATTCGCGGATGGCGGGGAAATACCGCTGTCCGGCTCAAGCAGATACGCGTTGCCGATGGAAGAATCTTTCAGCGACGCTGGCCTGTTTGGTTCTAAATCCGGTTTTGACTCGGCCTTGCTGAGCATCTTGCGGCCGCCCAAAATGAGGTAAAACGGTACGCCGATGTAGGGTATAAAAACGATGGCCATCAGCCAGGCCAGTGTGCTGGTTGGCGGCCTTCGCTCTTTTAGGATGTGGCCCAGTAAAGCCAGCGCCAGAATAAATCCAATTGATGGTAAAATATGGACGATCAGCCAACTGAAATCCATTATATTGAAATCCTATCAGGTAACCGTGTTTGTATTGAATTCCGCTCCCTCGGCAATCTCCTTTTTGGCTTATTCAATTTTATAGGTTACCGTGATCATCCAGGCGGCATAATCAGCATCTGATTTTTTGAGTGCCTGCAACACCCTTTCCTTGAATGTCTCTTCGATGATTTTTGTCTGTCCCGGCCAAAGCTTGACCTTGATCCGCAAATACCGCCACTGATTTCCTTTTACATCCCTGATGCCGAGGATTTCCGGCGCAGCCAGAACGATGGATTGGTGTTGATCGTAAAAGCCCTTGGCGATGGCCTGAATGGTGTGCAACATCGCCTTTTCATCAATTTGCTGCGGCAATTGAATGTCGACGTAGGCACGGATGCAACCACCGTGAAACTGGCTGATGGTTGCAATATTTCTGTTGGGGATCATTATTCGCTGACCGTGCAGGTTAATCAGAACGGTAAATCGAAGGCCGATGCTATCAACCTCGCCGATTTCATCGCCCAGTTTAACCATTTCTCCGATAGCGATGGCATCCGAAAAAATCAGGGTGAGACCGATCACCAGATCCTGCACAAATCCCTGTAAACCAAACCCGACAGCTAGTCCGATGACTGTCGCGCTTGCAAAATAAGTGGTCAGCGAAATTTTAAATTCGCGCAGAATCATACCGATGGCCACAAAATAGATCGCAAACGTCACCGCACTGACAAGAATGGTCATGATGGTGGCAAGTTTGGGATATCGCCGGGGCAGGATATCCTCTGCTCTTGCATCGCTGTCCACCTTCATCGTCAGCATATATTGGCTGAACCGACGGATGAGCTTGACGGCAAAAATTGAAACCAGGGCCAAAACGATAACGAGAAAGATTCTCAAAATTGGATTGATGTCGGATAAGATATCTAAAAGCTTCATGGCATTAATGTTTTCTTCGATTATAAAAATGCACGCACCAAACAAGAAAACCCATAAGTGCTATTATGGCGAATACTTGTATTTCATAGTGTTTGACCTTTCCGATAAATATCTCAAGGGCGTTGCCGAAGAGGTAGCCGCCGGAGCCAACGGCCACCGCCCAGACCAGCGCCCCAACGGCATTGAGAAAAGCAAATCTTTTAAAAGATACATCGCTCGTACCGATAACGAAAGGGGTCACCGTGCGCAAGCCGTAAAGAAACCGAAAGGTAAGTATCATCAATGTTTGATAGCGGTTCATCAGCTTGTGAACCTTTTCCGTCTTTTCCTTCCAGTAAGGGCGCTTCGACAAAACCGCCTGACTGTGTTTGCGACCCAAATAGAAAAAAAGCTGATCGCCGCAGAGACTTCCCAGGAAAGCAGCGCTAATCACCCCGCTGAGTGTGAGATAATCTTGATGGGCTGCAAGTCCCGCCAGTACCAGGATGGTTTCGCCTTCTAAAAATGTACCGATCAAAATCGCGGCATACCCATAATTTTCAATTATGCTTTGCAAATCCATTAAATCCGTCCTTACCTGCCAAGTAGTACCGCAACATCCTATGGTAACATGTTATCAAACTTTTTCAGGCTTCCCGATCCAGGCGATAAAGAACGGCAAGCAAAAGCAGACCCCCTGCCAACATCCAGATCGGGCCGAACAGCCAGAGGGCCAGCGGCACCGACAGGTAGAACCCGCGCATACCGATGGTGTAATGCAGTGCGCCGTGATTGAGAACCGTGGTGACGGCTTCCGCGGAGACGGTGGAATCGTTTTCCTGAAACGTGTTGATCATGAACCCCACGTGATTGAAATAACGGATGCATAGCGTAAAATTAAAAAAGGCGACAAAGAAGACGATACCCAGCACCATCAGTTTGAACATCCACAAGGTTTCCGTTCTAGTTCCAAGCAGATTGAGGGCATGCGTAGCCTCGCTGAACACATCCGTTCGGAAAGCGGCACTGAACGACCCAAGGCAGATCAGAATGGCGGTAGAGGCCAAAAATGTGGCCGCCATCACTTGGTTGCGCAAGGTTTGTACGGCCAGGATATCGCGCTTGTCTTTCATGATCCCCTTGACCCACATCTCCCGCGCGTGATTGGTAATGCCGACGGCCGTCGTCAAGGGATGACGGCGAACTTTCACGATCAGATGCGTGTGGTAGGCGACAAAAACGACGGCAGTCGAAACAACCAGAAAAGTTTCGTACAATGAAATCATTGGCATATTCACATAGTCTCCGTATGAGAATCAGAATGAGCGTCCCACCAGTTTGGTGGCCGACAGCGGTGAGGTCGGATGACCCGACCCCGCGTGGGTGATGGCGGTCAGAATATAATAGCCCATCAGCCGGGCCAGTTTTTCCAAGGATCCAATTTTTTCTGGACTGTCCATGATGGTTTTCCTTATTGCTATGAAGCATTCGGGTTTACGTCCCTGCCCGTTGGCGCCGGTGCTCCCGCAGGTGGCTTCGGTTGCCCAGGATGTGCGGCAAAGAACCGTGACCTCCCATTTCGACGGTGCTGACCGTCGCCACGGGCATACTGATGCGATCGTGAAAGCGCCCCACATCGATGCCGATCAGGGAACAGAGCATAATCCGGATCGTGGCTTTATGCGATACGACGAGGACGTTTCCGGACATGCCGGTTTGTTCTATCTCCTCGATCACCAGCAAACTGCGCCGGGCGATGTCGATACTGCGTTCCCCGCTGGTGGGCGCGTTCCAGCCCGGATCGGCCAGCCAGCGAACGTAGGTGTCATGAAACGCGTGATTGACCTCCTCAGGGGTTTTCCCTTTCCAATGCCGCCACTTTGGCAAGCCGGCGCTTGAAGCGTTCACGGCCCTTGAACCGGGCCTTCAGGAATATCCGGACCAACTCCAGGGAAAGCGCCGGCCCAGTGACCTGGCCGCCCAGGCACATCACGTTCATGTCGTCGTCCTCAACGCCCTGATGGGCGGAGAAGGAATCCGTAATCAGCGCCGCGCGCACGCCAGGCACTTTGTTGGCCGCAACGCACGCCCCGACGCCGCTGCCGCAGATCGCCAGGCCTCGGCTGACCTCACCCCTTGCCAACGCCCGGGCCAGGGGCACCACAAAATCAGGGAAGTCATCCTCTGGATTCAGCTCATGATCGCCGAAGTCCGCCACCTCATAACCGGAGGCCTCGAGCGCTTCCGCCAGTTGCGCTTTCAAGGCAAACCCGCCGTGGTCTGCCGCTATGCCGATACGCATCATTCCCCCTTTGCCGGAGCGCTTCGCCGCCTTCATTTGGTCGTTTTTGCCAGAATCGGGTTGTGCCAGCTGCCATTGGGAGCGATGAGTGCGTCCGCCTGTTTTGGCCCCCAACTACCGGGCTTGTAGGGATGTGAACGATGGTGGGTCTTAAGAACAGGATCAACAACCGCCCAGGCGGCTTCAATCGCGTCTTCTCGGGTGAAAAGAGACCCGTCGCCGGCCATGGCATTTCTCAGGAGCCGCGCGTAGGGTGCTTCCTCTCCCGGCTGTTCATCCAGGAGGTAGAGTTCAGCCTGGTCGCCGACGAATTCCTTGCCGGCGCGCTTGACGCGCGCGGCGAGCGCCACGGCGGAGTTGGGAGAAAGCCGGAAACGCAGATAATTGGCCCGACCGGAGATGGGTGCCGAATCGTCGAACAGCATTTGCGGGGGCGGCTTTAATTCCACCAAAACCTCGGCCGCCGTTTCCGCCAGATATTTGCCGGAACGCAGGTACCAGGGCACCCCCTCCCAGCGCCACGAGTCGATGAACAGCCGCAGGGCGCAGAACGTCTCCACGTCCGAGTCCTTGGCCACACCCGGTTCTTTTCGATAGCCGGCATACTGGCCGCGCACGACATCGTCCGCCTGCAGGGGACGCATGGCCTGGAACACCTTGGCCTTCTCGCAGTGGACGGCGCCAAAGCCCTGATAGGCCGGCGGCTCCATGGCCAGCAGGGCGACGATCTGAAACAGGTGGTTCTGGATGACGTCGCGCAGACATCCGGCGCTTTCGTAGAAGGCGCCGCGGCGGTTGACACCGAAATCCTCGCTTAGCGTGATTTGCACACGGGCCACATAGTTGCGGTTCCAGATCGGCTCGAGGAAAGAATTGGCGAAACGGAAATAGAGGATGTTCATGATGGCCTCTTTCCCGAGGTAGTGGTCGATGCGGAAGACCGAATCTTCCGGAAACACCGACCGCGCAATGCGGTTCAGCTCCCGCGCCGAGGCCAGGTCGCGACCAAACGGCTTTTCGACGATGACCCGCGCTTGATCCACCAGGCCCGCAGCGCCGAGTCCTTGGATCACCGTCGCGAACAAGGCCGGTGGGATGGCGAGGTAATGCGCCGGGCGTCGGGCCTCGTCCAGCGCCTTCTTGAGCGCGTTGAACGTAGCGGGGTCCTTGTAGTCGCCGGCGACATAGCGAAGCAGGGAAAGCAGACGGTCCAGGGCCGGTCGGTCATCGATGGGGCCAGCTTTCCGGATACCGTCCTCGGCGTGCTCGCGTAATTGCGCCAGGCTCCACTTTGAGGACGCGACGCCGACCACCGGCGTCTTAAGAACGCCCTGTTTGGTCATCGCATACAGGGCCGGAAAAATTTTCTTGTGCGCGAGATCGCCCGAGACGCCGAACAGCACGAGCGCGTCGGAGGGTGCAATACCGTCCTTGGTTTTTTTCATTTGGACTTCTTCCCTTCTTTGTCCACGTATGGCCGTAAAGTCTTGATGAATGGATCCGTCATGCGGTGGCCAGCGACCCGGTTTCGGCCTCGCCGTCGTCGACCGCGCAGGCCACGATGAGCTCGGGATTGTCGAACACCGCCCCGAACGAATGGCTGAGCGAATAGCCCAGCCAAAGGGATTGCTGGATTCGTCTCCTGCAGAAAGTCGCCGAATGATTTGTGCTGAAATATTTTCGACTCGGCGTCGGCGACCCCGATGCGTTTCGACGTTCTTGACAGTACTGTTCGAGGATCAGGCATTGTTTTTCTCCAGCAAGGCAAGTGCCCGTTTGCAGACGTTCTCCGCCGTAAATCCGAATTCACGCATTAACGCCGGTCCGGGTGCGGAGGCACCGAAATGGTCGAGGCCAATCACATCACCCCGTTCGCCGATATAGCGATGCCACCCCTGGGTCGCACCCGCTTCCACGACGAGCCGTGTGCGGACGGATGTAGGAAATACCAAGCGGCGGTATTCCTCCGTTTGGGTATCGAACAATTCCCAACTGGGCATAGATACGAGGCGTGTTTGAATATTCTGCTTCTGAAGCTGCTGTTGCGCTTCGACGATCAAATTCACTTCGGATCCCGTTGCGATCAGAATGACTTCGGGCCGGCCGTTGGCCGCCTCGGCCAGGATGTAGGCCCCGCGTCTTAATCCCTCGGCCGAGGCGTAGTAATTGCGGTCCAGGGTCGGCACATCCTGTCGGGTCAGGACCAACGCCACCGGCTGGTCTTGTGTTTCAATCGCCACGCGCCATGCGAACGCGGTTTCATTCGCATCACAGGGCCGGATCACCATCAGGCGCGGAATGGCACGCAAATTGGCGAGCTGTTCGACCGGTTGATGAGTGGCCCCGTCTTCCCCTACGCCAATGCTGTCGTGGGTGAAGATATAGATCACGCGCTGCGCCATCATCGCCGCCAGGCGTATGGGGGGCCGCATGTAATCGGAGAAGATGAAGAACGTCGCAGCGTAGGGAATGACGCCCCCGTGCACGGCCAATCCGTTCAGAATCGCGCCCATCCGTCGAGGGATCCAAATCCGCCGAACCGCCCATGAGGGACGGGAGCTTTGGCGCGATCGCGCTCATCACTTTTCCTGAAGCCACGCGTGTTTTTATCCCCTTCGGGTCCGCCGGAAAAACAGGAATGTCCGCATCCCATCCGGCCGGCAGCTCACCGCGCATCCTTTGTTGAAATTCCCGGGCCAGGTCGGGATGTTTCCGGGCGTAGTCGGAAAACCGACCCTGCCATTCGGCCTCCGCATGCTGACCGCGCGCCAGGGCCTTGCGAAAATGGGCGAGCGCCTGGGGTGGGATATGGAAGAGCGGCTCAACGGGCCAACCCAGGTTCTGCTTCGTCAGCTTGACCTCTTCGGCACCCAGAGGTGAACCGTGCGCTTCGAACGTGTCCTGTTTGTTCGGGGAACCGTAGCCGAGGTGAGAGCGTACGAGAATTAGCGAGGGACGCCTCGTTTCGTTCCGCGCCGCGCGCAGGGCATGGCCGATGGCGTCCAAATCGTTCCCATTCTCCAGCGATTGCGTGTGCCAGCCATAGGCCTCGAAGCGCTGTGCGCAGTCTTCGTTGGAGGCGATGTTCGTACCGGCGGAGAGCGTCACGTGGTTGTTATCGAAGAGGTAAATCAGCCTACCGAGTTCCAATTGCCCGGCGAGTGAGGCCGCTTCGGAAGCCACGCCCTCCATCAGGTCGCCGTCGCTGACCAACCCATAGGTGAAATGATGGATGATCTCAAACCCCGGCCGATTGTACTGCGCGGCAAGATGTGCTTCAGCAATCGCCATGCCAACGCCGTTGCCGAATCCTTGACCGAGCGGGCCGGTGGTTGTTTCCACACCCGGCGTCAAACCACGCTCGGGATGACCGGGCGTGATGCTGCCCCATTGGCGGAATTGTTTGATTTGGTCGAGCGGCAGATCATAGCCGCTGAGATGCAGCAAGCTATACAACAGCACCGAACCGTGGCCAGCCGACAGAACAAACCGATCCCGATTGACCCATTGCGGATTGGCCGGATTGTGCTGGAGAAATCGGGTCCACAGCACATAGGCCATTGGCGCGGCCCCCAGCGGCAGGCCCGGGTGACCACTGTTGGCTTTTTGCACGGCGTCAACCGACAGGAAGCGGATTGTATTGACCGACAGTTGATCCACCTGCGCTGAATGTATTTTCATCGTTATCCTTTCGGCTTTGGCTTCCCGTGGTTTCGAATTCCAGATATCCGGCGCGTTACACCTTTGCTTCCGGCGGGTCGGCGACGCCTTCCGACGGTAATCGCTTCGGCATGTCGAGGCGTGGAAACAGATAAAGCTTGCCGTCAGGGCCACGAACGGCTACCGGATTCAGAACCCCTCCAATCTCATGCGGGTTGCCAGGCTCCGGCGCCATCATTTGCCCCATTCGCCGCAATTGAAAGCCGCTCATCGCTTCTCCTGCCCACAAGGTTTTGTGGTCTGCAGGCCATCCAGACAAGCGACGATGGCTTCAATCACCCGTTTGGTCTCGTTATGGGGAAGATTGGGTAGCACTTGTTTCTCAAACTGCGCCCAATCGCCTCCGGAAATCACGGACACCTTCGCATCTCCTAACAGATCGCTGAGCAGTGCGGCCATCTCGGCATCAAGAGATGCTTTGCGCTCGGCCAGAGTGCCATCCAAATCGAAAACGATGAGCTTTTTCATGGGTTATGTCCCTTCCGGCAACGAAATTCCCAACCTGATATACCCAGCCGACCGGACTGAAAATTCACCATCTCGTTGAATTGTTTGTCATCCAGGCCCTCGGTACGGAACAGATACCAGAGCAGTCCGGGGCCCAGGTCACCCGAGCAGGTGCTCATGGAAATTGCCTTGCTCCGGCCGTTTGCGCGATCATTATGGCTTCCCTCGACCGGATCACCGCTGCCACAGGATACATGGTTCCTCCAGTGGAACGGCAACGCCCTCGCAACGCGGTATTACGCGTGCCGTATAATCTGATGAAGGGCGCTCGGCGGGCACCGCTGCACTGTAAACATAGCCGTCCGACGCGCTGCTCGGTCGGCCAACGCGCGTCATTTCCCGGCGCAGCGGCTCACCGTCGCTCACGCCGTCGGCGTAAAGCTCCACCCTCACCGTCTGGGGGTCGAGGTCATTGAGAAAGAGCCGCACCTCAAACAGGTGCTGCTGGTCCTGGGTCGTTATCTTCACTTCACCGAAGCGCAACATGGCCCATTTTTGCATCAGTGTTTGGTGCCATTTCACTATCTGGCCGCCCGCTGCGCCTTTATCGGCTGAACGCGCACGGTAGGCGGCGGCCGCTGGCAGGTAGTGCTGTTCGGTGTATTCGCGTACCGCACGGTTGGCGGAAAAGTGCGGTGTCAAGCGGGCCATGCTTTCGCGCATGCGCGTTACCCAGGCTTTGGGAATGCCCTGTTTGTCGCGCGTAAAAAATTCCGGGACCACCTCCCGTTCGAGCAGGTCGTAGAGGGCTTCGGCTTCGGCCGCGTCCCAGGCCGGATCATCGCCATGCTCCCGGCCGTCCCCCAAGGCCCATCCCACATCAGGGGTGTACGCCTCGGCCCACCAGCCATCCAGTTCCGATAGATTGATGCCGCCATTGACGAGCACCTTCATGCCGCTGGTGCCGCATGCCTCCCAGGGCCGCCGTGGCGTGTTGATCCAGACGTCCACCCCCTGCACCAGGTGTTCCGTCAGCATCATGTCGTAGTCGCTCAGGAAGATGATGTGGGGGCGGACTTCCGGCTGGCGGATGAAATTGATCCATTCGTGAATAAGGGCTTGCCCCGTGCGGTCTTCCGGATGGGCTTTGCCGGCGATGATGAGTTGCACCGGGCGCTCGGCATTGTTGAGCAGCCGCAGCAGCCGTTGCGGGTCGTGCAGCAGCAGGTTGGGGCGCTTATAGGTCGCAAAACGGCGCGCAAAGCCCAGGGTCAACGCGTGGGGATCAAATAGCTGTTTGGCTTCGTCCACCACCTCGGGCAATGCGCCGCAGCCGGCCAGTTGCCGGGACAATCGCTCACGGGCGTATGCTACCAGCGACTCCGTAGCGGCGATGCGAAATTGCCAGAGGTCGGCGTCCGAGACGCGGCGGATGCGCTGCTCCAAGGGCTCCGTAGGCCCCAGCCAGCGTTCTTTGCCGCAGGCGCCCGTCCAGAGTTCATCGGCCGGCGCCGAGTCCCAGGTCGGCACGTGGACGCCGTTGGTTACGTGTCCGACGGGCACTTCCTCCATCGGCCAGTGAGGGAAGAGCGGCCCAAAGAGCTGTCGGCTGACTTTGCCATGCAGGCGGCTCACGCCATTGACCGCCCCGCTGCCGCGAATGGCCAGATAGGCCATATTGAAACTTTCCGATGCGTCGTCGGGGTTCCGGCGGCCCAGGGCCAGCAATTCATTTAGGCTGATGCCGAGTTTCTGTTCGGCATAGCCGCCGAGATATTGCCCGATAAGGTCCGGCAGAAAGCGGTCGAAGCCGGCGGCTACGGCCGTGTGGGTGGTAAACAGGTTGCCGGCGCGCGTGACGGCCAGGGCCGTCTCGAAGGGCTGCCCGCTCGCCTGCATGAAATCACGGGCACGCTCCAAAACGGCAAAGGCCGCATGCCCTTCATTCAGGTGGCAGACTTCCGGTTGGATGCCCAGCGCTCCCAGCAGCCGCCACCCCCCGATGCCCAGGAGCAGTTCCTGCTTGAGGCGCAGCTCCGGCCCGCCGCCATAGAGCTCGCTGGTAATCCCACGATGGGCGGGAAAGTTTGCCGCATCATTGCTGTCGAGCAGGTAAAGGGTTACCCGGCCCACCTGGACCTGCCAGGCGCGCAGCCAGACCGCGTAACCCGGCAAGGCGATTTTCAGCCGCAGCCACTCGCCGTCGTCCTGACGCAAGGGCGTGATCGGCAATTGTCCGGGGTCGTTGTACGGATAAAGGGCCTGTTGGTTGCCCTCCTGATCGATCATCTGGCGAAAATAGCCTTGCTGATACAGCAGGCCCACGCCGACCACCGGCACCCCCAGATCGCTGGCGGACTTGAGCTGATCGCCGGCCACATTGCCAAGGCCGCCCGAGTAGATGGGCAGCGCCTCGCTCAACATAAATTCCATGCTGAAATAGGCCACACCGGTCAGGGGGCCCTGGGAATGATGCTGCTGAAACCAGGCGGGTGTGGCCATGGCTTGCCGCCGGGTCTTGACCATGCCCTCAACCTGTTTTCGAAAAGTCGGGTCGGCCATCATGCCTTCGATCCGCTCGCGCGAGGCCGTCTGCAGGACAACCCAGGGATTATGGGTGATTTCCCAGAGTTCGGGTTCAAGTTGGCGCCATAGGCTGTCGGTGTAATGATTCCACGACGAGCGCATATCCAGGGCCAGCTCCGCCAGTGCATCGAATCCCTCGACTTCGGTGGGCAGCAGACGGTACAGGGGGTGGCTGACACGTGTTGGTTGGCGCATGGTTTCTCCCTCAGATGCAATGGTGGGTCTGGTTCATCTTTGGTAATGTTGTTCTTCTTTCGGCCACACCGGCCGTCCTTTCCGATAGGACCCGCCGTCCTGTTTGCCGGTCACCGGCGGGGTCCGGACTTTCACCTTGTCCGGCCGGTGATCTCCACTGCCAGCAACGCCGCAACGATGCCGTCTTTGTCCGTGGTCCAGACGCTGCCGTCCCGGCGGACGAAAGACGCCCCCGCGCTCTTCTCGCCGCCGAAACCGAGTGAACCGTCGAACAGGCCGTCGGCGAACCACTTGAAGCCCACTGGCACCTCATAGAGCCGGCAGCCGGGCTTGGGCCGCAACAAGGTTATGAACGTTTCGTCTTGAGCCGGCGGTAGTGTCGAATGAGCGTGTTGGTCGAGCTGTCATGCATGAGTCTCGGCTCGGTCGCACTTTCAAGTTCGGGGACCGTCCGCTGGGCCAGGGCCTTGCCCAGTTCGACGCCCCACTGATCGAAGGAATCGATATGCCAGACGGCCCCTTGGGTGAAGACACTGTGCTCGTAGAGTGCCACCAGCAGCCCCAGCGTCTCCGGGGTTAGTCGCTCGGCCAGGATAGTATTGGTCGGGCGATTGCCTTCGAAGACCCGGTGTGGCGCGAGCCATGCCGGTGTGCCCTCGGCCTGGACTTCATCCCGTGTCTTGCCAAACGCCAGGGCCTCGGTCTGGGCAAACAGGTTCGACATCAGCAGATCGTGGTGATCACCGATGGGATTCAGGCTCTGGCAGAAACCGATGAAGTCGCAGGGGATCAGCCGGGTGCCCTGGTGGATGAGCTGGTAGAAGGAGTGCTGACCGTTGGTGCCGGGTTCGCCCCAGTAAATGGGTGAGGTTTGATAGGCGACGCGTGTGCCGTCCAGCGTGACGTGCTTGCCGTTGCTCTCCATGGTCAGTTGCTGGAGGTACGCCGGGAACCGTTTCAGGTACTGGTCGTAAGGCAGCACCGCCACCGTCTGGGCATCGAAGTAGTTGCTGTGCCACACCGCGAGCAACCCCATGAGGACGGGGAGATTCCGCGCGAAGGGTGCGCTGCGGAAGTGCTGATCCATCTTGTGAAAACCGGCCAGCATGGCACGGAAATGTTCGGGTCCGATGGCGATCATGGTCGACAGGCCGATGGCCGAATCCATGGAGTAGCGCCCGCCGACCCAGTCCCAGAAGCCGAACATGTTGGTGGTGTCGATGCCGAACTTAGCCACACCTTCGGCGTTGGTCGATACCGCCACGAAGTGCCGGGCTACGGCGCGCTCGTCACCCAGTTGGCGCAGGCACCAGGCGCGGGCACTGTGGGCGTTGGTCAGTGTCTCGAGGGTCGTGAATGTTTTGGAACAGATGATGAAAAGGGTTTGCGCCGGGTCGAGATCCTGCGTGGCTTCGGCAAAGTCAGTACCGTCCACGTTGGAGACGAAGCGCAAGGTCAGGTCGCGCTGGCTGTAATGGCGCAGCGCCTCGTAAGCCATCACCGGGCCGAGGTCGGAGCCGCCGATGCCGATATTGATGATGTTGCGAATCGGCTGGCCGGTGTATCCTCGCCACTCGCCGCTGCGGACTTGGCGCGCGAAAGCGGCCATGCGATCGAGCACCCCGTGCACCTCGGGCACGACGTCGACGCCATCGACGACGATGTGCTCGGTCTTGGGTACCCTCAGGGCGGTGTGCAGTACGGCGCGTTTTTCGGTGACATTGATCGCTTCACCGCGGAACATGGCATCGATGCGCTCCCGCAGACCGCACGCCTCGGCCAGTTCGATCAGCAGTTGTATGGTTTCATCGGTGACCCGGTTTTTAGAATAATCGAGGTAAATTCCCTCGGCCTCGGCGGTCAGGCGCTCGCCGCGGTCGGGATCGTCGGCGAAGAGCTGCCGCAGATGCAGGTGGCGAATCGTTTCGTAATGCGTCTGGAGGGCCTGCCACGCGGGGCGCTCTGTCAGGGGGTGTGTTTGAGCGGCGGAACTGTCTTTCGGACTGGCGCTGTGCACGTCGGTTTGTTTTTTGTCCGGCGCCGGCTGTGCTGCCGACCGTTGCGCCAAGGTCGCCAACAGTTTGTCGAAGGGGGCGTTGAATTTGGCGACGCCCTCGTCTTCGAGTTGCTGGGTCAGATGGTCGATGTCGATACCTAACTCCGGCAGCCGCGCCAGCACCTGACGGGCTTCCGCGAGATCCTGTTCGAGGCGGGCTTGCGGCGTGCCATGGTCGCGGTAGGCCGCCAGGGTTTCCGGCGGAGCGGTGTTGACCGTGTCCGGTCCGATGAGGGCTTCGACGTATTTCACGTCGCGGTAGTCCGGGTTTTTGGTGCTGGTGCTGGCCCACAGCAATCGCTGGACGCGGGCGCCTTTCGTTGCCAAGCGCTTAAACCGGTCGCTGCCGAAGATCTCCTTGTAGATCTGGTAGGCCATCTTCGCGCTGGCAATGGCCACTTGCCCGCCCGCCTTTTTCGCAACGTCGGCTGCCGGGCTGCCATCGGTCATCCGTTTTTCCAGCAGGGGATCCACCAGCGCATCGATGCGACTGACAAAAAAGCTGGCCACCGAGGCCACCGGCTTGACGGATTTTCCCTGGGCGGCCCGTGCTTCGATACCGCTAAGGTAGGCTTCGGCCACCTCCCGGTAGCGCGGCAGCCCGAAAAGCAGGGTGACGTTGACGTTGATGCCTTCGCTGATCAGCTGCCGGATGACAGGCAGCCCTTCGGCCGTGGCCGGGACCTTGATGAAGACATTGGGGCGGTCCAGCGCAGACCACAACCGGCGCGCTTCAGCCAGCGTCCCTTCGGTATCGTGCGCCAGGTGGGGGTTGACCTCCAGGCTGACATAGCCATCCCGGCCGTCGGTTTGGTCGTAGACCGGCCGGAAGGCATCGGCGGCGCTCTGCACGTCTCGCTGGCTGAGGGTTTCATAGATGACAGCGGTATCTTTTCCCGCAAGCGCCATGGCGCGAATGTCCGCGTCGTAATCGTGGCTGTGGGCAATCGCCTTCTCGAAGATGGCCGGATTCGAGGTCATTCCCCGCAGCCCGTCTTCCTCGATCAGACGCCGCAGCCCGCCGCCGGCGATCAGATCCCGCCGGATATAATCCAGCCAGATGGATTGCCCCAAGGTACCCAATTGTTTCAAAGGATTGTCATTCATATCTTATTCCCTTTCGATCCACCTGCGGTTTCGTTCATCTTCTTAAATTCACGAATACTCTAATGCAGCAGCCGGGCGTATGGCTATAAGTCCAGCTCTGATTTCTATGTAGGACGGCATTCAAAACGGATGTCAGTGGTTGTCCTACACCGACACCCGTCTCCCCTTGTCTTTTGCGGCTTTCGTTATCCTATCTTTCGGCGTGTACCTTATCCGTGCTTGGGGTCAGGTGGGAGGCCGCCGTCTGATCCACCATCCATAGCAAACGGCCCGGGCGGGGCGTTATGAGCTGGGCCGGCAGCCGCCGGGCATCCGTCGGGCCCTCCAGGACGGTTTTGAGAACCTGCGCTTTCTCCCGGCCGACGACCAGAAAAACCACTCGCCGCGCGGCATTGATGATCACCGGGGTCAGGCTGACGCGGTGCATCTGCTGTTCGGCGACATACACCGCTGCCGCCCAACGCGCTTTTTCGGCCAGCACCGGGCTGTAAGGGAAAAGCGAGGCGGTATGCCCGTCCTGGCCCAACCCCAGGAAGACGAGATCCAGCACCGGCGCCGCAGCGGGCAACTGGGTGCGCAGCAGTTTGTCGTAGCGCGCGGCGCCGGCGTCGGGATCGCCGTCGCAGCGGATGGGATGCACATGGGCTGAATTAAGGGGCACATGCTGCAGCAATGCCAAGTGGGCCATGCGGCCGTTGCTGCGCGCATCTTCAGGCGGCACACAGCGTTCATCCCCCCAGAACACGTGAACGTCGGGCCACGGCGTCCGGTCGCGCCAGGGCGGTCGGGCCAGGAGTTCATAGGTGCGTTGGGGGGTGTGGCCGCCTGAAAATGCAACGTCGAAGCGCCCGCGCTCAGCGACGGCCGCGCACGCCGCCTGTGCAAAAAGGTCTGCTGCGGCGCGGCTCAGGGCTTCCGGATCGTCGAAACGGTGAATCATGGGGTGGCGTCCACCTATGAAAAGCAGTTACGTTTTTTCCCACTGGGTGTGAAAGGTGCCGGCGCGATCCACCCGCTCATAGGTATGGGCGCCGAAATAGTCCCGCTGGGCCATGATCAGGTTGGCCGGCAGCCAGTCGCTGCGCAAGGCGTCAAAGTAGGACAGGGACATCATCAGACCCGGCACCGGCAGGCCCCATGCCGCACCTGTGCGCACCACCGCGCGCAGGTCCGCTTCCCGTTCCACCACGGCCCGGGCCAGATTTCCGTCCAAAAGAATATTTTCCAGATCGGGATCGGATGTGCAGGCCGAACGGATCTCTTCCAGCAAGGCCGCTCGGATAATGCAACCGCCGCGCCAGATGCGGGCCACGGTTTCCAGATTCAAGTTGTAGGCATAGGTCTGGGAAGCTTTGGCCAGCAGGGCCAGGCCCTGGGCATAGGTGATGATCATGGCCGCATAGAGGGCATTTTTGATCTGCCGGATGAGCGGCTCTTTTGCGCCGTCAAAGCGCGGCGTTGGCCCTTTGAGCAGATGCGCGGCTTTTAGTCTTTGTTGTTTAAAGGCCGACATATTCCGCATCATGACCGCCGCGTCGATGGTGAAGGTCGGCACCTGCAGGCCCAAGGCCTCCAGGCCCGTCCATTCCCCGGTGCCTTTCTGTTGGGCTTCATCCCGAATCACATCGAGAAGGGGTTTTTCGCTACCGTCGTCTTTATGAAGAAATATCGCGGCGGTTATTTCAAGCAAATAGCTGTTGAGTTCTTCCCGGTTCCAGCGATCGTATACGGCATGCAGTTCATCGGGGGCCATCCCCAGGCCGCGCTTCATCAGGTCGTAGGTCTCGGAAATCAGCTGCATCAACCCGTACTCGATCCCGTTGTGGACCATCTTGACATAGTGGCCCGCCGAACCGGGCCCCAGGTAGGCCACACAGGGGGCCTGGTCCACTTGAGCGGCCGCGGCTTCCAGAATAGCGCCGACACGGTCGTAACCTTGGCGGGGGCCGCCCGGCATGAGGCTGGGGCCTTGGCGGGCGCCGCTTTCGCCGCCGGAAATCCCCATGCCCATGAAGAGCAGCCCTTTTTCCTTGAGCGCGGCCTCGCGGCGATCGGTGTCCGGGAAATGGGAGTTGCCGCTGTCGATGATCAGGTCGCCGGGGTCCAGGTGCGGCTCGAGGGATTGAATCACGTCGTCCACCGGAGCGCCCGCCGGCACCAGCAGCAGCACGGCCCGCGGAAGACGCAGCAGGTCGCAAAAGCGTCCGATGTCGTTGACGGCATGGACGGCCTGCCGCCCGCTTTTTTCTTTCTCGAGGGAACAGGTTTGCTGCGCCTCGCGGTCGTAGCCGGCCACCGCATAGTCGTGATCGGCCATGTTGAGCACAAAATTGCGTCCCATCACGCCTAAGCCGATCACGCCGATGTCGCACGTGCCGGTATGTGCCTGGTCTGCCATCTTGTTGTCCTCCCTGTTGTCATGGCCCCGGCCGTTGCGGGGATGGGCGGGAACGTTTGCGCCAATGGTCGGCGATCCCGAAGCAACAGTTGGGGGGCCGACCCGCATGATGCTGCGCGACGCCCGTTAAAACTCCTGGGCCGCTTTGTCAAAGGTGCCCTGCAGTTGGTGGTAGCTCTCCAGGAAACCGGTCTTGACGTCTTCCCAGGCATTGCTGGAGCTGTGCTTCAAACCGCCATACCACTCCGCCAAAACAAGTGTGGCCGTTGATGATTTTTGGGGTTTCATGTTGTTTGGCGCCTTTCCGTTGGGCTAATCGCAGGTCGACAGACGCTACTTCATCGATACCGGTGAATGAGATGTTTCGTTCATGAAAACGTGTCATCTGCAGTGGTTTTTGGTGCGTACCTTCCTTGTGCAGGGATGGGGCGATACGTTGTGACCCCTATCCGGAAATCTCAGCCTTGGATCAGTTCCTTTTATGTCGTTAAGTGCTCAAAAGATGGATTCGAGAATAATTCTCATGCAAAAGCACTGAACACCAGACGCGATACCATCAGGTATGATGTCCGATGAACAAAAAGAGCGGAACATGGTTTTGGGCAGCGTTACATTTGGGGGGAAAATTAAACTTTTTGATGGAGAATAAACATAATTACGAAGGATGACAAGTCGAAATATGCGGCAGCAGCATACTGCTGCGATGTATATTTGCCGGGCAGCCGTTCTGAAAGGCCCATATTCATGACAGTCAAAATGATTACCGGCTGTCTATTTGCCAAACAGTTGTTGCCACCCAGGTCTGTCTTTAGAGTGAATACAGGTAGTCGAAAAAGCCATACATGAGTTCGGTCATCTGGCGGTTGCCATCGACCGTGCCGGCCATGCCATAGAGCGCCGTGGTTTCCGCAGCAGTGCCGGTCTTGGCGTGCGCGTAGGCCACCCCCTCCCGCAGATCTTCCAGGAACTGTTCGGCGATGCCGGGTTGGAAGGTCTGCGGCATGGTGACGCAAAAGTGCAGGGCCGGGGGCAGCTGCAGGACATTGAAGCGCCACCCTTTCAGTTTCATGAAGTCGTTGATGTGGTAGACATCCACCGCATCGGAGCGGAAGCTGATCACAAAGGTAGGCTCGCCGATGAGGGTCAGTTCCGGTATGGCCGCGATGCCATGTTTGATCTCGTCGGCCACGGCCATGATGGCGCCGGCCGCCTTCAGATAGCCTTCTTCGCCCAGGTAGACCATGGCGGCCCAGGTGGCGGCCGTGAGACCGCCGGAGCGGCTGCCCGAGGCGGTGGGGGAGGCGTACATGCCCCCCGGCCAGTCCGGAACATTGAAGTATTGGCGGCGGCGGAAGATATTTTTCCGATAGAGGACCACGGACGTGCCCTTGAGAGCAAAGCCGTATTTGTGGGTGTCGGCTGACATGGAGGTGACGCCCGGCAGCCGAAAATCGAAGGGCGGGATGGCGTAGCCCAGCTTTTCGATCCACGGCAGGATAAACCCGCCCAGGCAGCCGTCCACGTGCAGGCCGATGTCGTGTTTCAGGGCTATGTCGGAAAGTTTTCCCAGGGGATCGATCAGACCGTAGGGATAATTGCCGGCACTGCCGACGATGGCCACGGTGTTGGCCGTGATCCGTTCTTCCACCGCTTTGGTGTCCACCCGAAAGTCGGGTGCGCTGACCGGGACATGCGCCATGCGGATCCCGAAGTACTGCCCCGCCTTGTCAAAGGCCGGATGGGCCGTGTGGGGCATGATGATTTCCGGTGCGGTGATGCCTTTTTCCTGGCTGCCCCAGTCCCGGTAAGCTTTCATGGCCATGAGGATACTTTCGGTCCCGCCGGAGGTGACCGTGCCGCATACCTGATCCTCGGGGTGGTGTTCGGGAACCCTGTCGCCGTTGAGCATCCGGGCCGTCATGGCGATGATCTCGCTTTCCAGCTTGAACATGCTGGGACAGAGATCGAACTGAATCGTGTTTTCGTGGGAAAACAGGGCAAAGACTTTATTCAAATAGGCACGGTGGTCTTCACCAGCGTGGTAGAACGTGCCGGAGACGCGGCCGGTCTGCCAGCGGGCATTTTCTTCCTCGGCCATGACGGACAATTCCCGGAAGATGTCGTCTTGAGGGCGTCCTTCGACGGGAATGCGATCGTAGCTTTTAAAACGTCCCTTGTAAGGCTTCAGCGGGTCGGCGGGGGGGGATGTCTTCTTTCCAGTCATGTCTGTTCTCGCTTTTCCGACAGTTTCGTTTGACAACAGGCCGCGATGGGTACGATAGAAACACTTTCTATCATTGTAAATGCTGCATATTAAGATGTTCATTTTCTTGCACGCGCAAGAAAACCGAACCAAAAGAACGCGCCCTTGCCGCAACCCCTCCGGGGCCGCCTGTGCGTTGCAGTCACGGCCGGACACGCCGAAACTCGCCCTGCTTGTCGGCAGGGCTCAGACAGTCGCCGCATCTTTTTCGGCCGCGTCTGCAATGCTCGGCTTCGCGGCAAAAGGGAAAACCAACGACCTGTTTACAAGAAGATCAAAGAACAAATCCTGAAAAATCATCAGCTAAATAATTAAAGAAGATTACGATTCATTCAAGGCCTTGAAGATCTTTTTGTTTTTCTTGAACAGCATTCGGTACTGGCGATACATCTTGTCATAAACGACACGGTTGTTCGGGTCCGGCTGGAACACGCGTTTGATGTCGACGCGTTCCGGAATGTCTTCCAGGGCGATGTGATTCAACGACAACAGCGCCAGAAAAGCTGCCCCCCGGACGGTGGCGTTGACCGGGTCGTCCACCTGGTGGATGGGCACGCCCAGCACATCGGCATGGATCTGGGACCAGAGATCCGACAGCGCACCTCCCCCGGAAAAACGAAAATGATCGATGCGGCGTCCGATGAATTTTTCCGCCGGTCGGCGGGTCCACCGATTGTTGTAGGCCAGGCCTTCCATGACCGCTCGCGCCATCTGGTGGCGGGTGGTGCTGAGGGCCAGGTTCATGAACCCCCCACGGGCATGCGGCGCTTCGCTGGGAACCAGGGCCCCGTTCAGCCAGGGCAGGAAGATGACCCCGCCGCTGCCGGCCGGGGCTTGGGACGCCATCGTGTTGAAGCGGATATAGGCATCTTCCGGTTTGGGACCGGTGGCGAAGCCATCGTCTGGATAAATCAATTGTTTCAGGTAGAATTCGACGCATTTTCCACCGGCCCCCTGTTCGCCGAGGAGATAATACCGGTTTTTAAACGGGCTGGGGAGCGCCGTCATGAAGTGCGTCAAATCGGTTTTTTTGAAGGGCAGGTGGCAGGTCATATAGAGGGATGTGCCGATGTAGATGATGCTGTCAAAATCGTGGACCGCGCCCGAGCCGATGAGGGAGGCGTTGGAGTCACCCACCCCGGCCACGACGGGTGTGGACGGGGACAGCCCAAGGTCGGCGGCTACGGACGGCGCCAGAGGCCCCACGACGCCGTCGTTGGCGATGAGGGACGGGAATTTTGTTTTTTCCAGTCCGGCCATTTCCAGCAGGCTGTCGCTGTAGGCGGTGGTGCCCCACCGGCGATTGTCCGTCACCACGAAGGGCACCATGGTTTTCTGGGTGGCCGTGATCCGTCCGGTCAGCCGGCTGGTCAGAAAATCCATGGGTTCCAGAAACGTATGGGTCCGGGCGTAGATCTCAGGGCAGGCGTGCTTGATGAACAACACATGGCCTAAGGAATCCACACCGGACAGGGTCGGCGCCAGGCCGGTCAGGCGAAGCCATTTGAGGAGTTTAGCCAGCCCGTAGCCCTGGATGCGGGGAAAGCCGCTTGCGATGGCGCGGTTGTAAGGTCCGCCGCGGGTGTCCATCCAATGCACGGCCCGCATCAGGGGATCGCCATGCGCATCGACCGGTACGGCCACCGACCACTGGGAGTCGCAGGCCACGGCCACGATGTCGTCGGAGGCCAGGCCGGATTCCGTGATGGCCTGGCGGGCTGTTTGGCGGACACCCTGCCACCATTCGGCGGGGTCCTGCTCGGCACCGCCTCCGGGCAGGAGGTGGGTCGTCAGGGGCACTTCCGCGCTGGTCACGACGCTGCCGGTATCGGCGACAATTGCGGTTTTGAGGCCGCCGCTGCCCAGATCGATGGACAGGACATGCTTTCGGTGCGCTATGCGGCCTTCTTTTCCTGCGTTGGGCATCCTGGGAGAGCCGTCCTTTCGCGTCACGGCGGGCGGAGGGCCGCGCCAGTGTAAACCAAGAATAACAGTCAATTCGGATCGGATTGTCAATAGAATAAAACCGCTATGGAGTTCGGCCGAACCGGCCGTGAAAACCCTTTTTTGGAAAATTAGCGCTGTTGTGTTATCTTAGCCGGTCCAAAGCGCTGATGGTCAGCCCCTTGACAACGGAGATGACGCGGCTTTATTCAAACCATTCTGAAAACGACCGGCCAATGGTTGCTCTGCCGGAGATGAACCCTATCTGATGAGTGAGGAAAAAATGGCGCGTATGAACAATCTCATGGAACTGTTTCAACTGCTCGACAAATCCAATTGCCGCAAGTGCAACGAAAAAACCTGCCTGGCATTTGCGGCGGCTGTTTTCCAGGGGCGCAAGGACATCACGGAATGTCCGAAGCTCACTCCGGAAATCATTGCACGGTTTTCAGATGCGGATGCCGCCACCCCGCATAAGACGACGGAAGAAAACCGGGACGAATACCTGGAGGGCCTGAAACAGGAAATCGCCGGAATCGATCTGGCCGAGGCGGCCGAACGCACCGGCGGGCAGTTCAACGGGGAGCGGCTGACGCTCAAAATCATGGGCAAGGACTTCAGTGTGGACCGCCAGGGCAACCTGTATGCCGATATCCATGTCAACCCCTGGGTGGCGATGCCTTTTCTGAGCTACATCCTTCACGGCGAGGGGGTTGCCCCGTCGGGCAACTGGGTATCCTTCCGGGAACTCAAGGAAGGGGCGGAACGCTACCCCTTGTTCCGGAAGCGCTGTGAAGAAGCCATGAAACGGGTGGCGGACACCTATCCGGCGCTTTTCGACGACCTGGTGCACATCTTCAGCGGCCGCCAGGTGGCCGAACAGTTCGCGTCCGATATATCGGTGGTGCTGGACCCTCTGCCCAAGCTGCCGATCATGATCTGCTACTGGCGGCCGGATGACGGGCTGGCCTCCACCCTGAACGTCTTCTTCGACGATACCGCCGACCGCAACCTGGATACAGGGTCTCTCTTTTCGCTGGGGGCGGGGCTCACCGCCATGTTTGAGAAGCTGGCCCTCCGACACGGGTTTCCCGAACTGGCCTCTTCTCCCTGACCAACGCCTGCCATGAAACCGCCCGCCGTGTGCCCCCGTCAGGGCGTGACGATGTTGAAATTGCCCTCGGGCCTGTCCAGCAGCATCAGAAACGCCAACAGGTCCGTGCGGCTGCCGGAGACGTCCAGCTGGTCTGAAAAGAGCGTTTCCTTCAGGCCGGCCCGGCCGGTCAGCATGCGCACGAACAGGTCGTGGGTGATGTTCAGGGTCACATCCGCCACGGGGTCAGGAGGCGACGCCTTGTGGCGCAGGACGGCGTTTTTCAGGGTCAGGACATAATTTTCCCCGATATCGGTAAAGAGGATGTTCAGCACCATGGCTTTTCCCGCGGCGGCCGGACCGTCGAGCCTTACGGCCATGCTGTCGAAAAACTTCGACGGCGGTGTCCGTTTGATGAGTTCATAGGCCTTGTCCATGTCCAGGCCATTGTCCGGTGCGCCGTGCCGCAACTCATGGGCGGCCGTAAGGTAGGCACTCCGCCAGACGCCGGACTCCGCCTGGTAGCCCAGTTGATCGTAGGCGCGGGCCAGCAGTAATTTGGCTTCCTGCTGGTTCGGTTCGGCAAAGACCACATGGTTGAGCACTTCAGCCACCCAGCGGTAGTCGCCCTCATCGAAAGAGTTGCGGGCCTTGGTCAGGATGGCTTCCGCGCCGCCCATGTAGGTCACATAGCGTTTGGCGGATTCTTCCGGCGGCAGCGGGTTCAGGTGTGCGGGGTTGCCGTCGTACCACCCCAGATAAGCCTGGTAGACCGCCTTGGTGTTGTGGCTGAGGGTGCCATAATAGCCCCGGTTGGCGAAGAACGTGTCCAGCGAGTCCGGCAGTTTCACTTGCTCGGCGATCTCCCGGGGTGTGTATCCGGCGTTGGCCAACCGCATGGTCTGGTCGTGAATGTATTGATAGAGGTCCCGCTGTTTTTCCAGAAAGTCGATAACCGCTTTATTGCCCCAGATGGGCCAGTGGTGGCTGGCAAAATAGATATCGGCATTGCCAAACAGGTCGATGGCGTCGTCGATATAATGACTCCATTTGAGGGCATCGCGCACCTTGGCCCCGCGCAGCGTATAAATGTTGTGCATGTTGCGGGAAACGATCTCCGCTCCGCAAAAAGCGTTGAAATCGGGAAGATAAAAGGTCAATTCGGCCGGCGCTTCCGATTCGGGCGTATATTGGAAGACGAAGCGGACGCCGTCGACCGTCATGGCCTGGGGCGTTCGATCCACGATGGTGTTCGGCGCCAGGATGCCGAAGTTGCCGAAAGGAACCCTTTTGCCGAGTCCCGTGTCCACATACCCCCGCGCCGAAACCGGCAGGTTGCGGCCAAACTGGTAAGCCGCCCGACGGCCCATGGCAACACCGGCAATGATGTTTTCACTGGTGGCTTCGTCCATGAAGCCCTGGGGGGCGATAATGGGGACATTTCGCCGGTCGGCTTCATCGGCCGACAAGACCCCCAACGCACCGCCGAAATGATCGATATGGCTGTGGGTGAAGATAACGGCGGCCACCGGCCGGCGTTTCAGGTGTTGTCCGGCAAACGCCAGTGCCGCGGATGCGGTCTCCTGGGTGGTGAGCGGGTCGACGACAATCCAGCCGCTGTTGCCCTCGATGAGGGTCATGTTGGCCAGGTCGAATCCGCGCAGCTGGTAGATGCCCGGCGTTACTTCGAAAAGCCCGTGAATGTTGTTCAGTTTGGCCTGCCGCCACAAACTGGGATTGACACTGGCCGGTGCCGGGCCTTCGATAAAATCGAACGACGCCATGTCCCATAGCGAAGTGCCGTCGGCATCGTTGATCTGCAGGCGTGGTGCCGACGCGATCAGTCCCCGCCGGGCTTGCTCGAAATCGCCCTGATCGTCGAGCGGGAGCGTTTCGCGGACGCGGTCATTCATCCTGCGCGTCATCTCCGTCGGGGCGCTGAAACCGGCACCATCGGCATCTTCGGCGTATTCGGGGGCGCAGCCACCAACGGCCAGTATCACGACGATCACCAGAGCGACAGCAAGACGCTTCACGACAGACCTCCAGAGCAGGATGTTAGGGTTTGAAATCTTCTTTTCGCAAACCGAGACGTTTCATTTTGTTGTAGAGACCGCGGGGGTGGATGCCGGCGATCCGGGCCGCCTGATTGACGCGTCCCCCTGTCTTGGCAAGGACCTTTGCAAGGTAGAGCCGGTCCACCTGGTCCATGACATTCTGTTGGATTTCCGGCAAGGTCTTGCTCAGCATATCATCTGTTTCCAGCGACACGCCCGGTAAAAGCGTACCCTCGGCCACGGCATCGCCATGGAAGACATTGGGCAATTCCGTCATACCGATTTCCGTGTTGCGGCATAAGAGCATGGCCCGCTCGATGACATTCATCAGTTCGCGCACGTTGCCCGGCCAGTCATAGCGGCACAGGGCGTTAAGAGCCCGGTCCGAAAACCCGCTGATCTCGCGGCCGATCTTGTAGCGGAACAGGGTCGCGAAACGGCGCACCATGGCCGGGATGTCTTCCCGTCGATGACGCAGGGGCGGGATGGTCAGCATCAGCACACTCAGCCGATAGAAGAGATCCTGGCGGAATGTCCCCAAGGCCACGGTTTCTTCCAGGTCCCGGTTGGTGGCGGCAATCACCCGCACATCCAGTTCAATGGTCTTCTCACCCCCGATGGGCTTGATTTCATAGTCCTGCAGCACCCGCAGCAGCTTGGTTTGAAGATGCAGCGGCATTTCACCGATTTCATCCAGGAAAATCGTTCCGCCGTGGGCCAGCTCGAAAACACCACGGCGATAGCGGACCGCGCCGGTAAACGCGCCCTGCTCGTGGCCGAACAGTTCGCTTTCGAGCAGATTTTCGGGCATGGCCGCCATATTGATGGAAATGAAGGGACCCACCGAGCGGGGGCTCTGGGCATGGATGGCCTTGGCCAGGTGTTCTTTGCCCACGCCGGTTTCACCGGTCAGGAGAATGGGGGAGTCGCTGGGGATGACCTGGTGTACTTCCTCCATGAAAACCTGCATGGCCGGGCTTTCCATGACAAAATCGGATATCTTGGGTTCGACCACGCCCCGGCGGTCGTAGCGTTTGTGCTGAATGAACTGGCGCCGCGACTCCAGGGCCGTATCGATCGCCTCGTAAAGACTGTTTTTGGAAAGACCGGCGTAAAGCACGACATCGGCCCCGGCGGCGGATAGATGGGCATGTTCTTCCAGCGAATCGCTGTCGTAAATAATAATCGTGGTGGGGCTTTCCGGCAGTTCGTTGAGGATGGCGATGCCGTTGTCGATCGGGCGAAGAACGAAATTTTCACTGATAACGATAACGTCGAAACCGCTGCGCAGTGTATTTTGCCATACCCGGCGGGGGGGACCGCAAACCTCCACGCGGACATCGGCGTCCGCCAGTTTCTTTTCAAGATGCCGCTGCAGGCCCTTGTCTTTAATCGCCAACCCCACACGAATCAGCATCGATACTTTTCCCTTTATGGTAAATATTTTCCGGTATTGACCACAAGTGGTGGCGGTCTAAAGTATTAAAATAAGTAAGATAATACCGAAAAATATTTTTCGACTTGGTTTAGTAAAAAAATAAAAAATTTATAAATAATTGATAATAATGGTAAAATAGTCATATATGCCACAGGTGAAACGGTCACGTGACAGCGCCTATCGGCTAAGGGCCGAAAAACAGTATATGAATACAGAAAAAATTAAAAATAAGCAATTTTATACTTAAAATGAGCGAAAAAAGTGACCGATGGTGGGTATAAAATATAAATAAACTATTAAATTCAATTATATATAGAAATTTTTTCCAGTGGCACGCAATATGCTTAGTGTCCATGGTTTGCATCACGACCATTCCAACGACCATCAACCAAGGAGATGCGGTTCCAATGAACTGGCAGGAAAACGACGAACACCACGAAAACGAAAGTGTCATCCGTGCAAAGAGTTTTCAACGAACGAAGTTCAGGTATCTCGACGATGACGACAATGGGGCAAGCCACCGGGCGAAACGCTCGGGCAAACGTTCCCATCGTCAGAAGACCATCAAAGACGACTATTGGCCCGACCGGGGCGAATGAGGCGGACAACCCGAACCCACTGCTTAACGATTGGGAGATCGTCCAATGACTGACGTCCGCGTCTGCAACGACCTGGGAGAAATCCAGCACCTGTGGCGGCAATACTGGCCGCAGCAATGTCTTTTTGATTTTTGGCCGGTGAGAGCCGCTTTTCAGCGGCAGTTTCAGCATGACCCGCATTTTCTTGTGGCCGAACGGCAGGGAGACGTTTGCGGCATGCTGGCGCTCAGCTGGATCGATGAAGAACACTATTTCGGACACTTCCCGGGGGAGTTGTGGCACGGCAAGACCTGGCTGGAGCAGAACCGCGTGCTGGCCGAGGACGAAGAGGCCTTCGAAGCTTTATGGGAAGCGGTGCCCGATGTGGCCCAGGTGCGGTACCTGCACCCGGACAGCTATATGCCGAAGGGGGCCTCGGTCACCGTGGACGAGGTCGGCTATCTTTTTCGACCGCCCCAGTATGGTTACGATTTTAACGCTTATCTGGGAGAATTTTCCGGGAAAACCCGCAAAAAGATTCGTTGCGAAACTGATCGTCTGCATGCCCGGGGGGTATCTTACCGGTACGACCGCCTGGCGGACGTGGACTGGCTATTTCGTCTGAACCTGGAGGCCTTCCGGACCGACTCCTATTTCAGCGATCCCCGTTTTCTGAGCGCTTTTGAAGATCTCGTCATCTGGCTGCGCAAGCATGACTTGCTGCGGGTGACGTCGGTGCTCGTGGGGGGTGAACTGGCGGCCGTGGATATCGGCGCCGTCTGGAACGGCACTTATACCGTAGTGGCGGGGGGCGCCGCCCGTGAATTTACGGGGGTGGCCAAGCTGATCAATTTTCACCACCTGGAATGGGCCTGCCGTGAGCGTCTGCGTGAGGTCGATTTCCTGTGCGGTGAATTCAACTGGAAGAACCGGTTTCACCTGATGTCCCGACCGCTTTATAAAATGGCCAAATTTATCACGATCGAAGGTGCCGGCGCACCGATTTACACATCGGATCACGTCTGTGCCGCCGGTTGATGCGCGGGTTCTCGTCGTCGGAACGACCGCCGACTACATTGAATGGATCCGGGGGTGCCGCCCGGGCCAGGCCCTGTTTCTAACCGATGCCGCGGTGCGACGGGAGGCGAAAGAATCGCCGCCTCTCCCGGATGAGGAACTCCTCTGTGATCTGACCGACGAGCGGCAGGTGCTCGAGGCGCTGGTACGCCATCTGGAGACCTGGCAACTCACGCTGGACGGCGTGGTGTGTTATGACTGCGAGTCGATGGCGCTGGCGGCCCGGTTGGCCGGCGCCTATGGTTTATCCTACCCCGGTGTTCAGGCGGTCACCAACTGCCGTGACAAATTCCGCAGTAAAACTCTTTGGCAAAAAGCGGGCCTCGCAACACCCGCCGCGCGCAAGATCGGATCGGCCGCCGATGCTGTTCGGTTTTTCCGGGAAACGGGCGGCCCCTGTGTGTTGAAGCCCCTCAGCGGCAGCGGCAGCGAGTTCATCTTCCGCTGCGACAGCGAGCGGGACTGCGAACGCTATTACCGCAGCATCGTCCACTGGTTAGACTGCCGGAAAGACCACCGGCTTTATCAGCCCTTCGCCGGGGATACCCCCGATATTATTGCCGAAGCGTTCGTCGACGGTGAAGAATACAGCTGTGATTTCGTGCTGGAAGACGGCCGTGTCCGGCTGATGCGTATTGCCCGCAAGGTTCTTTTCGATCAAGACCCGTTCGGGACGGCCAAAGCCTATATCCTGCCGGGCGTCTGGCCCGAGGCCATCGATGCCGATGCATTCGAGGAGACCCTTTACCGCAGCGCCACCGCTTTGGGAATTCAGCGGGCCGTCTGCATGCTCGACTTCATCGTGCATGAGAGACGAATGGTGCTGCTGGAGCTGGCGCCCCGTCCCGGGGGCGACTGTCTGCCGGCACTGGTGCGTCGGTGCTACGCACTGGATACATTGGCGCTGATGCTTGATTTTGCCCGGCAGGAGCCCTTCCCATGGGAGCGGCCGGCATCCCATCCCCCCATGGTGGGGCTGCGGCTGCATGCAGGGCAGGCCGGCACGCTTGTCGGTATCGAAGACCGTGCCTTGCGCGGCGATCCCCGCGTACAGGAAGTCAATCTGCTGCGCCGCCCGGGGCACTGCATCCGACGGCCGCCGGAAGACTATGACGCCTGGCTGCTGGGCCATGTCATTTTTGTACCCGATGACGGAAAAGACGTGGCTGCCCAGTGCCGGGAACTTTGCGACAAGCTGACGATCACGGTCAGGCCCGAGGCCGGATGTCGATGAATGCGTCGAAGTTGCCCCCCGAAGGGACCCCACCAACGACCGACCCATCGCCACGGCTGGCGCCGGATCGCCTGAAAGCGTTTGTCAGCTCATTTTTTGAGCGCCGGGAGACGTATTTGCAGGTCCTGGCGGAACATCCCGCCCCGTTGTACCTTCAGGAATCGGCCATCTTGAGAGCCCGGGCGACCCGCATGAAAAACGCTTTCCAGCCGCAGTTGCCCGAGGTGGCGTTTTATTTCGCGGTCAAAAGCAACAACCACCCCCACGTGGCCGCCATCCTGATTGACGAAGGGTTCGGGCTGGATGTGTCGAGCGGTCTGGAACTGGAGATGGCCCTGAACCTGGGGGCCCCCGACATCGTCTTCAGCGGCCCGGGAAAGACCGTTGACGAGCTGCGCCTGGCGGTTTCCCATGCCGACCGGGTGGTGATCCTGATGGACAGCTTGGGCGAACTGGAGCGCCTGGCGGCACTGACGGCCGAAATGGCCACCACGGTTCGCTGCGGCGTGCGCTTGACCGTGAACCCCACCGGTCTGTGGCGCAAATTCGGCATTCCCCTGCAGGATCTGCCGGTCTTTTTGGACACCGCCCGCCGGCATCCTTACGTGACCATGACGGGGCTGCAGTTTCATACCAGTTGGAACCTTTCGCCGGAACCCCAGGTGGCGTTTATCGCTTCCCTGGGAAAGGTCCTGGCGGATTTGCCGGCGGCGGACCGGGCCACCCTGACCTTTATCGATATCGGCGGCGGGTACTGGCCGGAACAGGGTGAGTGGCTCCAGGCGGCCGGCACGCCGGAGGGAAAGCAGCGCGAGGCTTTCGGTTGGTCTGCGGGAGACCCGCACGCCCATTTTCACCTCCCGGCGGCCCCCATCGAAGCTTTTGCCGACGCCCTGAGCACCGCCATCCATACGCACCTGTTGTCGACGGTTGACTGCCGTATCTGCCTGGAGCCCGGCCGTTGGATATGCAACGATGCCGTCCAACTGCTGTTGACCGTCGTGGACAAGAAAGCACCGGATCTCGTGATTACCGATGCCGGCACCAACACTATCGGCTGGGAGCGTTTCGAAAGCGACTATTTTCCGGTGCTCAACCTGACCCGCCCATCGCTGGTGGAAAAATCCTGCCACATCCTCGGTTCCCTCTGTACGCCGCACGACGTTTGGGGGTATACTTACTTTGGTACGGACATTCAGCCGGGTGATATTCTGATGATCCCCACCCAGGGAGCTTACACCTACAGCCTGCGGCAGACATTCATCAAACCCCTGCCTCAAGTGCACACGATTTAGGCCGCTGAGGCGGTTTTTGTCGCCACGCGGCGCGGCCTACCCGGCGTGATCCGATACCGGCGGTTTAACACCCGTCCGGTTTTTTTGTGATAACCGGGTGCTAAGAATTATCCTTAGGACGACCCATGACAACGAGTTTCCATTTCGACATCCGTCCCCAGCCGGACAACACCACCTGCGGCCCCACCTGCCTGCATGCGGTTTATCGGTATTACGAGGACCCGGTTGATCTGTCCCGGATCATTGCCGAGGTGCCCACCATAGAGGGCGGCGGCACGCTTTCGGTTTACCTCGCCAGCCACGCCCTGCGGCGCGGCTACCGGGCCACCATTATCCCGTACAACCTGCAGATTTTCGACCCCACCTGGGCCGACCTGCCGCCGGCGGAGATCTTGGTCAGGCTCCGGCGGCAGCGCGACGTCAAAATGGGGCCGCCGGGCTTCAAGCGCGTCACGGATGCCTATCTGGAATACCTCGAGCTCGGGGGGCGCCTGCGCTTCGACGTGTTGACGGCCAACCTTGTCCGCAGCTACCTCAAACGCGGCATTCCCATCCTGACCGGCCTCAGCGCCACCTATCTATATGGTTCGGCCCGGGAATACCAAGTTGACGGTCAGGTGATTTATGATGATGTCCGCGGCACGTCCTGCGGCCACTTCGTCGTGCTGGCCGGATACAACCGGGAAACCCGCCGCGCCCTGGTGGCCGATCCCTTCCTGCCTAATCCCATGTCAGAAAACCAACACTACGCCGTCGCCATCGACCGCCTGGTGTGCGCCATCATGCTGGGCATCCTGACCTATGACGGCGACTTGCTGATCATCCAGCCGGATCGCAGAAAAAAGAGATACGATAAGGGTGGTCCTGATCGCTAACGTCGCAAGACCGTAGACCCTGAACATCTAAAACAAACCATCGGGTGAATGATGATTGCAACCTTCGATTTTCAACCCGGCTGCATTCTGGCCGGAAAATATGAAGTTCTGGCCTGTCTCGGCCGTGGCTGGGAGAGCGAAGTTTATAAGATTCGCGAATTGAACACCCGCATCGAGCGGGCTGCCAAGATTTTTTTTCCCCATCGCAATCCCAACAACCGAAGTGCGGTGGTTTATGCCAAAAAATTGCACAAACTCCGGTCATGCCCGCTTCTTGTTCAATACCACACCTTCGAGAAGATTCCCTACAACGGCACACCGCTGACCGCCTTCATCTCGGAATACGTCGAGGGGGAGCTTCTGGCCGATTATCTGGCCCGGCTGCCGGGGCGACGCCTGACGGTCTTCAAGGGCATCCACCTGCTGCACGGGCTGGCCGCCGGGATCGAGAGTATTCACGCGCTAGGCGAATACCATGGCGACCTGCATGCGGAAAATGTCATGGTGCAGCGGCTCGGCCTCACCTTCGAACTGAGACTGCTGGATCTGTTCAATCGCGGGCGGGCGACCCGTGAAAACCGCCAGGACGATATCTGCAGCAGCATCCGTCTTTTCTACGACGCCCTGGGCGGACGCCAGCGTTATGCCAAACATCCCCGGCCGGTCAAGGCGATCTGCTGCGGTCTCAAACGCTCTCTGATCGTGAAGAAATTTAGGACAGCGAGCGATCTGCGCCTCTATCTGGAGACCCAGGACTGGCGATAGCGAGAAGAACCCTGGTGCATTTTTCCAAAGCACACCTCTTGAAATTCGACCCATCGTGCAATAAAGTTGCATAAACCAATCGACCCCGCCGGGGTTTCTTGCAAACCATTTAAAAAATGAGTTCTTAATACGTCGCTGAGGGAATCCTTTCGTCATCCTATTGAAATAGAATATTCAATTATATCAATAATTTATTATATTTCGCCTTTGCGGGAGTGGCGGCTTAAGGACATTTACGATTCCATCTTAGAAAGGCGTTCTAATGAATCGATGGAAAATCCTTATATCCCTATGGTTTCTGATGGGAATCGCGATTCCGTGTATTGCGGCCGAGGACCGGCTGCCGGTTTTTGTCAGCGTCCTGCCCCAGCAATACTTCGTGCAACAAATTGGCGGCGCGCATGTGGACGTCCAGGTCATGGTGCAGCCCGGCGCCAGTCCGGCCACCTACGAGCCACGGCCCCGGCAGATGACGGCGCTCGCCGGCGCCCGGCTCTACTTTTCCATCGGGGTGGCGTTTGAAACCGTCTGGCTCGATAAAATCATGGCGGCCAATCCCACGATGACACTGGTGCGCACGGATGCCGGTATCCAAAAGATTGCCATGGCAACCCACCACCACGGGGAAGAAACCCATCATGAAGGCGAGGAAAACCATGGCGAATTTTCCCATGACGGTATTCTCGATCCTCACATCTGGCTGTCGCCGCCCCTGGTCAGGCAGCAGGCGGGCACGATTTTAAAGGCCCTCACGGTGGCGGATCCCGGCCGCAGCAAGGACTATGAAACCAATTACCGCCGTTTTGTGAATGAGATCGATGCGCTGGACCGTGACCTCAAGACCCTTTTTGCCGGCAAAGAAGGCCTGCCGTTCATGGTCTTTCATCCGGCCTGGGGATACTTTGCGCAGGCCTATGGCCTAAAGCAGGTGCCGATCGAGATTGAAGGCAAAGATCCCAAACCGGCGCAACTCCAGGTGATGATTGAAAACGCCCGGATCCAGGGGATTCGGGTTGTCTTTGTTCAGCCCCAATTTTCGGTCAAACGCGCTGAACTCGTGGCCCGAGAAATCGGCGGGCAGGTCGCCTTTGCGGACCCCCTGGCGTTGGACTGGCTGACGAATCTGCGTGCGGTGGCGGGCAAGTTTAAAGCCGCCCTGCAATAGAACAGGATCTTGCATGAATTCGACGATCGTTGAAATGGAGAACGTTTCCTTTGCCTACAATGGACAGACCGTTCTCCAGGATGTGGACCTCACGATTGCGCCAGAAGATTTTGTCGCTATCATCGGACCCAACGGCGGTGGCAAGACCACGCTGTTGAAATTGCTGCTGGGATTGCTCAAGCCGGACACGGGGCGTATCCGTGTTCTGGGCAACAGCCCCGGCGAAGCTTCCCACCACATCGGCTATGTGCGCCAGGACGTGCACATCAACCAGAGCTTTCCGATCACGGCCCTGGACGTGGTGCTGATGGGCAAGCTCAATCCCCGGCGGCGCTGGGCCCGTCATACCGCCCGGGACCGGCGGGATGCGTTGGAGGCACTGGAACGAATGGAAATGGCGTCCTACGCCAAACGCCGCATCGGCGAGCTCTCCGGCGGACAGCGCCAGCGGGTTTTCATCGCACGGGCCCTGGTGACCCAGCCCCGGCTGCTGCTGCTGGATGAACCCACAGCCAGTATCGACACCAAAGGCCAGGCGGAATTTTTCCATATGCTCAAGGGCTTGAACCGGGACGTCACGATCATGGTGGTGAGCCACGACCTGCTCGTGATTTCGACCTATGTCAAATCGGTGGCCTGTGTGAACAAACGCCTGCATTATCACCATCAGGCCGAAATCACCGGCGAGATGATGGAATCCATGTACCCCTGCACGGTGGAAGACGTCTGCCCGGTCGAACTTGTGGCCCACGGCCTGCCGCACCGGGTGCTCAAACAACACGAGGACTGATGCCATGCTGGATGCCCTGCACTTTGAATTCATGCGCCATGCCCTGGCGGCCGGCCTGCTGGCCAGCATTATTTGCGGGATCATGGGCACGCTGGTGGTGGCCAACCGCATCGTTTTCCTTTCCGGCGGTATCGCACATGCCGCATACGGCGGCATCGGCCTGGCGTTTTTCATGGGCTGGCCTTACCTGGTGGGCACAATCGGGTTTTCCCTGGCGGCCGCCCTGGTGATGGCGGCGGTCACGCTGCATGCCCGGCACCGGGCGGACACCATTATCGGTGTTATCTGGGCCGTGGGGATGGCCACCGGGATCATTCTGCTGGACCTGACGCCCGGCTACAACGTGGACCTCATGAGCTATCTTTTCGGCAGCATCCTGACGGTGCCGGCCGCGGATCTCTGGATCATGCTGGGAACGGGTTTGGGCGTGACCGGCTTTGTGGCGGTCTTCTACAAGGAGTTGCTGACCCTGTCTTATGATGAAGAATTCGCCCGTATTCGGGGCGTGCCGGTCAATGCGCTTTATTTCGCGTTGATCGGCCTGCTGGCCGTGACGATCGTCATGGTGATCCAGGTGGTGGGGCTGATTCTGGTCATCGCCCTGCTCACCATTCCGCCGTTTATCGTCGAACGGTATGCCCAGTCGCTGTTCCAGATGATGGTGGGGTCCAGTATCCTGGGGGCGGTATTCACGGTGGCGGGCTTGTGGCTGTCCTACGCATTCGATTTGACGTCCGGTGCGTCCATCATCATGGTGGCGGGCGCGGCGTTTTTCATCGCCCTGCTGGCGGAGCGCTGGGTTGTGAAACCTGTATCCAAGCCGATGCCCTGATATAATACAGACATTTTCCTTTTTATCGAAACCCTCCATCTCTGGTGGAGGATCCGAAGAAGTTCTACCGTTCAGGGGTGACTTAATTTTACGCGTTACTTTTCTTTATCGTTAAAGAAAAGATGGACTCGTAAAAAGTATTTTTATTCTATCTACCTAAAATAATTAGATTAA
>JAHLLS010000013.1 GCA_020444045.1 Deltaproteobacteria bacterium | reverse complement strand
CATAGAACGACCATACCTAGAATTAAAACTCTTTTCATAAACGATTGCCTCCCATTAAAATTGTTAAAATGAATCGACCGGCGGCGGGTAATCCTATTCCCCTTTATAGAACCGAATTCGATTTGCTAACTAGTAATATCGGACAATCCTTTTTTTTCTTAATTAAAAATTTTTTTCGCATCATGACCGAATCAAAACTCATATTTGCTGTAGTATTTCGGTCATGATACGTTATTTTAATACCCTATAACGGGCGTCTCCCAATACAAGTTCCTACAGTAGGGAAGCGTGCATTGCGATCTGGCCTCGCTCACATCCTCCAAGGTGACCCATCCGTCTCCGTTCAGATCATAAGGAATGTCGGCGCGCCGGAAAAGCTTTTTGTAAATCTCCAAAATGTCCAAACCGTCGACATCACTGTCACCGTCGATATCTCCGGGAATCCCAGCGGGCTGGTACATGCTCTTCATGCGGAAGGAACGATAGGTCGCCGCGATAGATTGCAGTGTGTAGTTTATGCTCCCATCAGGTCCGACTTCCGTTGACTGACTGGAACCGGCCGGAAAGCCGCCAATCACAACGCCGCCCCCGATTCCTCCTGATAGAAAGTGATAATTGCCATTGGCCAGTTTCTGCGCGCTCCCCAGAAAGGAAGCGTACACGCCAAGATCGGCGTCCACAATCAGGTCGGCGATCATATTTTCTTCGTCAAGCAGGTACACCTGACCGCGGCTATGCGCCACCGGGTCAACAGGAGGTTCGTTCCTGATATTCGAGTTATCGTATATCACCAACTCTTTCTGAGCGTAGACCATGGGTTGATGCTGCCCGGAGAACCAGAAGTCCGGCCCCTGAGGACCTTCCGCCGACTCAAAATCACCTTCATAACCGAGTTTCCATAAGATCTGTCCGGAGCCCCTCCCGTTGTTGTAGTCAACCTTGATCACCCAATCCTGATGGCGGAACGAGAGGATAAAATTCCCATCCGCCGGGGTGTAGGTGACGGTATTGCCATGGGTCCAATCATAAGCCGCAGACGCCTGTCCATCGCCCGTACCCAGCAGCCTGAGCGGACCGCAGGGATTGAACCCCGGTTGCGCCTCTATACATGGCCCGTCACGAAGCGGACCGATGGTGCCGATGCGCAGTTCGGCGTCGTGATCGAAGGTGCTCCACGCCCATACGACCTGAAAATTTTCGTCCAGGTCGATAATCATGTCGCCCACTACGTCCACGGGCTCCTCAGGCGCCCATGGCACACTTGGGTAAACTCTCTCCTCTCCCGCCATCACCAGCGTATGGCCGTTGGGCAGCCTCCTGACGTCATGATGGAAATAGTAAATAGGATTAAATCCCAAGTCGGCCAGTTGCGCGTTTATTATTTCCACATTTGTTTCACGCACCGTATTGCCGGCCAAGTCGATCTCCCGCAAAAGCTGCCCGCGAAGTGGAAAAGGGGCGCTAGGCCGCGCCATGGGCATGAAAAAGGTACCACCAACAAAGGTCGGGAACGACATCATAAAGGATCCGCCATATTGGGGTAGGAAAGCATCGCCGTAATACCACAGGACATTGCCTTCCAGGTCGGTCGCGACGGGACCGGTCAGGATCTGCTGGGGGACCTGATCGACTATAATCAACGCGAAAAGAAAGGCGTGAAGTAGTATGCCGTCGGTCATGCTGCTGTCGAACCCGGGTTCATTGAGCACCTGAAGAGCCGGAATCGTGACACCGTCTTCCAGCGCCCCGGTGGCAAATGTTTGTGTATCCGAATATCTTCTTCCCAAAAAATATACAGCTTCATGCCGCATCTCGTAGGTCGTTTCCGGATACATTCCCGCAACCAGGAAATTGAGAGTTTTATAGGGCGAACACTGTTTGTAAGGCGTCGATTGCCACTCCGATTCTCCGGCCGCACGAAACTGGACTCGCGCTTTATTAGCGAAACAAGCGGCAGGAATACTGTACAACGCTACCAAAGGGTGTTGTGTAGGATTTACGACGGCGCTTTTGCCGGTGACAGCCGGAGTGATGTTGTATGATACCTCACTTTCCTGGATCCCGCTCACTGCGTCGTACCCGGCCTTCGCATACACCTTGACCTGATACTGGCCTTGATTGATCGGCGTCCATGCAATGCCCTCATAATAGATGTCATAATCCCTGATAATCAGTTCGCGCCCGCTCTGATACTTGACGGTAAACCGGTACACATAACCTTCGCCCAGGCTGGTTGCGGTCCAAAGAACACTGGTACCGACAGGCGCGCTGGAAGGCGGGCTGGCGCTGAGTGTCAGTTGCGCGTCCACGTTTCCAGGAAACGACGCTACAATGAATAAGAAAGAAAACAGGGCAATGAAACCAAAAGACCAAAACTCCCTACGCACTAGTCCTTTCATGACCAAATCCCCCTTTCATTCTCCCCGAACGCAGGTTTTTATTTTGAACTCGCGTCCGGCCGTTTGACGCTGCCGTTCAAATTCCATGGAACAGCTCTGCCTTGCCATTGGTAAAGCAAACCAAAGGGCCACACTTTATCCACAGCCGCTCTTTCTATCTTTTCAAGCCGGCATTGCAGACAGATCAAACAAGGGGTGAGTCGGAACAGGTATCCTTGCGAGGTCATTTTCCGTCAGACGGCGAGGTTAAAGCCGCCGCCTCGGAGCACAGAAGGGTATATCAGGCCATCAGATTAGTACTAATTATAATACTATTTCAATATAATTGTGTAAATATTATTTTTAAATGAAATTAATAAGGTTTTTAAGCTTCCAGACAATTTTATTCCGATAGTACCCATACTAGACCACAAAATAATAAATGCTAAATCAAAGAAACCAAGCTCTGTCGCCTGTAACTCGGGCCCTTCACGCCACTCCCGCCGGATAAAGATTTTAAATCCGGTTCCTTCCCGGCGCGAACTGTCCGTCCTCGGCCTAGCGCCTGGTTCCGGACTGACGGAAAAAGGCTTTACCCCACGGGAAAATAGTGCTTTAATGCGTTTTATAGATCACCGCCAGGGGGCGCCTTCGTCTTGAAGGCTGAGATGTTACCCCTTGAACCTGATCCAGATAATACTGGCGAAGGGAATGGCTTTAATTGAAGAGAAAGCCGCCTGTGAGTCAGCAGGCGGCTTTTTTTTATGATGTCAGTGGGTGGAGGTAATCGACATGACGCAGTTGGAACAGGCAAAGAACGGGACCATTACTGAGGAAGCGCGGATAGCCGCTGAAGCGGAGCATATGGAGCCGGAGCGGTTGCGTGAGCTTATCGCCTCGGGCAAAGTTGTTTTGCCCAAAAACAAACATCATGAATTCGACACAATTTTAGCGATCGGCGAGGGACTTCGCACCAAGGTTAACGCGAACATCGGAACCAGCGGTGAGTGCGCTTCCCTGCAGGATGAGTTGGAGAAGCTGAACGCGGCCGTGGAGGCCGGCGCGGATTCCATCATGGATCTCTCCACCGGCGGCGATCTTGAAGCTATACGGAAGGCCGTACTGGAACTTTCGCCCGTCATGGTGGGGGCCGTGCCCATCTATTCGGTCGCGGCGAACGCCACGCAGAGCAAATCCACCATAAAAAACATAGATCCCGATCATCTACTGCGCAGCATCGACGAGCAATGCGCTCAGGGAATAGACTACATTACGGTCCATTGCGGGGTCACCAGGGATTCGATCAAACGGATTGAAACCTACGAACGGCTGATGCCTTCGGTGAGCCGCGGCGCTTCCATTCTGATGAAGTGGATGCGTGAAAACGATCAGGAAAATCCGCTCTATGTTCACTTTGACGCGCTCCTGGACATAGCCTATGCCCATGACGTGACGCTCAGCCTGGGAGACGGTTTTCGGCCCGGTACTATTGTTGACGCCACGGACGGGCCGCAGCTGGAAGAGCTGATTATTCTGGGTGAGCTTGCGCGCCGCGCGCGCGCAAGGAACGTGCAGGTGATGATCGAAGGGCCCGGTCATGTGCCGCTCAACCAGGTCGTGGCCAACGTAACCCTGGAGAAAAGACTGTGCGACGGCGCGCCCTTCTACCTGCTGGGACCGTTGACCACCGATATCGCGCCCGGCTACGATCACATCACCGGGGCCATCGGCGGCGCGCTGGCGGCGATGTCCGGGGCTGATTTCCTTTGTTACGTGACCCCGGCCGAGCACCTGTGCCTGCCGGACAAAGCCGATGTCCGGGCCGGAGTCATCGCTTCCCGGATCGCGGCTCACTCGGCCGACATCTGCAAGGGGGTACCGGGCGCTGTCGAACAGGACCGCGCCATGTCCGTCTGCCGAAAAAATCTTGACTGGGACGGCATGATGTCTCACGCGATCGATCCCCAATGGGCGCGTGAAAAACTGAGACTCACCAGCAGCAAGGAATTCTGCTCCATGTGCGGGGAGTTGTGCGCGGTCAAGCTTTCCAGGAAATGAGAGTTGCCTTGTGAGGCGTGAAAGTGGGGAAACCTTTTGAAAAAGGTTTTCCCCACACCCCTTCCAAAACTTTTTGAATTGTCCGCTCATATCGAATGCATTGGGCCTCGCCATAAAATTCATTTCATTTTACTGTCTACTGTCGCATAATAGTAAGCGGAATTGCCTATGGCGCCGTCGGGTGGAGAAGCAATTAACGGAGACGGGTCCCAATCCGGCGGTGAGTCTGGAAAAGGAGGCATTGCATGAAACTGCAGATATCGAGCGTGGAGTTTGATCATAACGGCAAGATTCCCAGCAAGTTCACGTGCGATGACCAGGATGTGAATCCCGAATTGCGTATTTCCGGCATACCGGCGGATACCAAAACCTTGGCGCTGGTAATGGACGACCCGGACGCTCCGGTGGGGGTGTGGGATCACTGGGTCATGTGGAACATCAAGCCCACTGAAACCATCAAGGAGAACAGCGTCCCTGAGGGAGCGGTACAGGGGCGGAACGGCTGGGGAAAAAACGAATACGGCGGCCCCTGCCCGCCGTCGGGAGAGCATCGTTATTTTTTTAAAGTCTATGCGCTCGGCGAAACGTTGGACATCTCCCCAAGCTCGGACAAAAAGGCTTTGGAAAAAGCCATAAAAGATAAGATCCTGGCGCAGGGCGAGCTGATTGGCAAGTATAGCAGGAAAAGATAAGGGCGTTTTGATGCGGGGTCCTGTCCCAACCCTTTCAGCGCTCGGAGGATACGCTTCACTCATGAACCGGCCGGACCGGGAACGGTTTTCCATTGTTCCGGCGCAGGGCGGCCGGGAGCTTGAATACGCGCGATCTCTTTTCCGCGAGTACGCCGAATCGCTGGAGTTCGATCTTGATTTTCAGGATTTCGACCGGGAGCTTTCAAACTTGCCGGGCGCTTATGCGGAGCCACGGGGAAAACTGTTGCTCGCGTTCATGGGCAGCCGGCCGGCCGGTTGTATCGCCTTGCGGCCGTTGATTCCGGAAATCTGTGAGATGAAGCGGTTGTTTGTTCGGCCCGCTTTCAGACGGTTCGGCTTGGGCCGCATTCTGGCTGAAGCCATTATCGATAGCGCCTACAACATCGGTTACGCGCGCATGAGGCTGGACACCACCCCGGCCATGGCCGCCGCCCGCCGCCTGTACCAAAGCCTCGGCTTCGTGGACATTCCGCCCTATTGTTTCAATCCCATTGAAGACGCTTTTTATATGGAGCTTGTTCTTGCATCTCCGCAAAAGTCTTGACTGCTTTATGCGGCCCAAGCCATGCCTCAGGACACGGATTCCCGGTCCTTTTTCACTATGCCCATAATTTGTTCCGCGCGTTCATCGAGGAGCTGTATGTCTTCCCAGTTTGTCGGCTCCATAATCTTTTGCATGAGCAGACCGTCATCGTTAAACCAGCGAGGCAGCGCGCCTCCCAGAAAGAAGCCGCGGCGCCGCAGTTCATCGACAACCTCGCCGATCCAGGGCCAGGTCAGCTTGATCCAAACCTGGATCACCTTAACATTCATATCCAGGACCCGTTGTTCCTCCGCCTCCATGACCGATGTAAAATCAGTTCCGGCTTCGTGAACAGCGACGCGGGCCACCCTGGCAAAATCGAAAACCTGTGTCTTGAGAACGGTTTTTTCTTCGGATGGCAGTCGGCCCCGGGACGGCGCGAACTCGCGGGCGTCGTCCATAGCTTCATATAAGAAGGGAATTTCCCCGGAATACGCGGAGGGGATGTACAAGGTCTGCGGACGGCTTTGAAATGTCCTAAAAGCCAACAGCGCGGAAACGCGGCCGGAGGCGCTTTTTTCTTTCGTGTACGCCGCCGCGGGCATGAGGTCCACTTCCATGGCGCGCGTGATGTATCCCGCCCTTTTAACCAGTTTTTGCGAGAACACATGATTGCATACCGGCTCGGTTATTATAGTTACAATTTCAGGCCTCTTCGCCGCTATCTCCACCCCATGGGCAACCATACTGGTGAAGATACCCGCTCCTCCCCGATAGAGGGCGTGCACGGCGCCTGCGCCGGATTCATAAGTACCTTCAAACGCCGCGCTGTTGAACAAGGCGTTGTGGCCGACGATATCCCCCTTACGAGTGCGCGCCACGCTGGAGATAGTCCGTCCGGCGGCGTTCTCCTGTATGAGCTTATCGGGATCGATGAAAGTACGCACCGGATAGCCTCTACCGTAAACCGATAAAAACAGCTTGGCCACGCCTTCGGCGTCCCGGGGACGAAACAGATCGATACTATACTCCTGTCCCGGTTCAATATCATAGGTGGAGGTCTTTGCTTCGCTCATTCCCGATTCTCCCTATTTTCCGATTCATGAATCTTCGTTACGCCACCGAAACAGGGGCGTCTTGACTGCAATGTGTTAAAAAATAAGACGGCGTGCCATTTAGCTTCGCGTCGCCGCATAGAGGGCGGCTCCCGCCGCAGCCGCGCTCAAAATCGCGCACAGATAGAACAACGACGAAAACTCATGGCTTGCCAGTATCAGCCCGCCAATGAACGGCCCGATAAAAAAACCGCCCTGAAACATCTCCATTCCCAGGTTGGTGTTGAGCGCTCTGAACCGTTCCTCAGATATATCGAACAGCAACGCGTTGAGCGCGGGCATGGCCACGCCCCACCCCAGTCCCAACAGGGCGCCGAGCGCAAAGAATGCGAACCTGCCCGGGACGTGGGCCAGCGCAAGGTATCCCAGGGCCACGAACAGCAGCGCCCCCGCGAGAAGATAGGCTTTGTTGGTTTTGTCGAACAAGGAACCCGCCAACAGGCGGACCCCGATTTCACCCACTGTGGACAACGTAAAAAAGAGCCCCGCGTCGATAATTCCAAGCTTGGCGCCATACCCGGCCAGATAAAAAAACACCAGCGCATAGCCGCTGAAAAATAGCAGCATGGCCAGCAAAAGGAAACACACGCGCGTGTCTTTCAAGTTGGCCCATACGTCGCCTCCGGATATTTTTTCTCGCCGTGGAACGGCTTCATCCGCTCGTTTCCGGGAACCGGAGGACAGGATCAGCGGAACCATGAACAGCATTATGAGACCGAAAAAAGCCAGGACCCGCGGATAGCTTCCCATCATCCGGGTAAGTCCGAGTAGAAGCGGCGGCACAAGAGCGTAAGGCAGCAGTGTGGATATGGAAATCGCGCCAAAAGCCTGCCCGCTTTTGCGCCGGGGAATGAACCCAACCACCAGGGCAAGCAAGGCCGTGGCCATCACCACATGAGCGGCCCCGTGAAAAACACGAACCGCCATCAGCCCCTTGAACGTGTCGGTGAAATTGTAGGAAAGCAGCGACAGGATGACGAAGGTCGCGGCGATGAGGACCCATCTTCGCGAATTGTCAGGCCTCAGTAAAGGGCTGATCAAAGGCCGCAGAATGAGGGTTGTCGCTGAAAACGCGCCTATTATGAGTCCGAACCACCGGGGATCGATGGTCAAGGTCCGGAGGTATCCATAAAACTGAAAGAAGACCGCCAGGTTAGCGAAAGCAAGACATATGGCGGCGTTGAGCAGAATGAACTGCCTGTTCCACAGGGTGACCGAAGCGCTGTCGCTCATGTTCTCAACACCGCGCTCCGGCTGTTGAACCGACGCCGTAATCCGGGCGCGTCGATCCCCACACCTCGGGTAGGCGATACAGCAGGGCGCCCGCCACTCGCCGGCGATAATCGGCGCTTGCCCGGACGTCGCTTATCGGTTTGACCGTATCGCAAGCCATTTCCGCGGCCCGAACCATCGTGTCATGACGGAGCGGCCTGCCCAGCAGCGAGTCTTCGATATCTTTTGATCGTACGACGGTCGGCCCCACGCTTCCCCAGGCCAGCCTGGCGTCTTCAATAACGCCGCTTTCCCCGATCTTCAGCGCCGCGGCAAGGCTGACTACGGAAATGGCCAGAGCGTTTCGTTGACCCACCTTTTCGTAGTACTGCAGATTAAATTCATCATCCAGCGGCGACGCCCACACGCCCGTCAGGACTTCACCGGCCTTCAGAGCGGTTTTTCCCGGTCCAATGATCCATTCCCGGATGGGCGCCCTTCTGGAGCCCTGAGGAGAGCGAATTTCCACCTCGGTATCGTAAATATAGAGTGGAGGCAGCGTATCCCCGGCCGGAGACGCGGTCACGATGTTGCCGCCGATCGTTCCCATGTGCCGTATATGTGGCGATCCCAATACACGCAGGGCCTGATGGAGCGCCGGCCAACGCTGCGCTATGCGGCGGTCCCGCAAAAGCGTTTCATGCGTAACGCCGGCCCCGATGAACAGTCCCCCGTCGCGCTCTTCCAGCGGGCGGAGTTCCGCTATCCGCTCCAGACAGATCAGCGCGGGCGGATCGATGAGGTTCCTGCGTAGCCGGGGCAGCGCGTCCGTCCCACCGGCGAAGATGAGAGCGTGGGGACAGCGTTCCAGCGCCTCCCATAATTCGTCCATGCCGGACAGCATATAAACCGGCCTGCTCATGAGCGTTCCTCAGCTCTCCCGACCGCCGTCTCCACCGCGTCCACGATCTTTTGATACCCCGTGCACCGGCAGATATTTCCGGACAGGCCGTCACGAATCTCTTCCCTTGTGGGACGAGGATTACGGCTGAGCATATCCACGGAGCCGATTATCATACCCGGAGAGCAGAAGCCGCACTGGACAGCGCCTTTTTCGATAAACGCCTCCTGGATGGGATGATACCCATCCTTGGGCGCGATCCCTTCGATGGTGGTAATCTTCCGGTCCTGCAACTGGGCCGCGACCATGAGACAGGACACTTTACTCTCTCCATCGACCAGTATGGCGCACGCGCCGCATTCGCCCGATCCACAGCCTTCTTTTGTCCCGGTCAATCCAAGGTCTTCACGTAAGACATCGACGACCCGCCGGTCATCCGGCGCCTCCATATCAATCCGTTCGCCATTCAGCGCAAACGACAGCTTCATGGTCTATCCTTTCGTATTCTCAGCTAGCGCTTTCAGCACGCGTTCGGACGTCAATGGCGCTTTTTGCAGCCTCACCCCGCACGCGTCCGCCACCGCGTTGGCTACCGCCGGTAATGGACCGTTAATGGATATTTCGCCCGCGCCTTTCAGCCCGTACGGCCCGGTATGTTCAAAGAGATTCACGGAGATCGTTTCCATGTCCGGACTATCCAGCGCGGTCGGTACGATGTAGGTGGCAAGATCCGCGCTTTGAGGCGTTCCCATCGCCGACTTGAATTCTTCATGGAGCGCAAACCCGAGACCTTGCGCCACCCCGCCCTGTATTTGCTGTTCGAACGCGCAAGGATTGATCAGCTGTCCGCAATCGTTGACCGTTACATACCGCTCCACACAAACTTTTCCCGTAATTTCGTCCACCTCCACATAAGCCAGGTGGGCGGCGTAGGCGAACAGGATGTGCGGTATGCCCAAAAAGGCCGTGGTTGTGGTTATGTCGATCTTGTCCTTGGCCATGGGCGCCCGCCAATACGCCATCGCCACCCGCTCTTTGGGCGCCATGAACTTCGCCAGCTGGGACAAGGGTATCTCGCGACCCGACGGCAGATGTACAATCATGCCGGGCGCCAAGGCCATATCGTCTGTCGTGGGCGCGAACAGCAGGTCCGAAGCCCGTTCGAACAGCTTTTGTTTTAAAAGATTGACCGCTTGTATCAGCGCTTGAGCGTAGGTGTAGGTGGTTCTGCTGGCCGCGGACGATCCCGAAGGCAATGTTTTTCCGGTGTCCGGCAGGACCGGGATAAGCCGGGATGATTCCTGATTGAGAAGATCGCCCGCTATCTGCAAAAATGTGGCGGCGTTCCCCTGCCCCATATCGGACACGGAACAATCGACTCGAAACTCGCCTTCCACAGTCAGTTCCACCTTGGCGTTGGCCACATCGGGTATTACGGGACCGTACCCCGCTCCCTGCGAGACAAGCGCCAAGCCCACGCCTCGTTTCTTGAGGGACCCGGCTTGCGACTTCCAGACGCTTCGCTCTTTCCAAAGCGGATGGCTTTGCAGCCGCTTGGCGCAATCAACCGCGCCGGTGGAATGAATCAAACGAACGCCGAGCGCGTTCCTGTCTCCACGGCGCGCCGCGTTTTTCAAACGGATTTCCAACGGGTCCATGGACAGCCGGTCGGCCAGCATGTCCATAAGCTGCTCGATCACCGCGTTGGTCTGCGGCGCTCCAAAACCGCGAAAGGGTCCGCCCATGGGGTTGTTGGTATAAACACAGCGCCCTCGGATGTTCACATGAGGTATGCGATAAGCGCCGCCCGCATGTTCGACGGACAACGATAAAACCTCGGCTCCCAAATGCTCATAAGGGCCCGAATCCATAAGAATGGAGCAATCGAGTGCGTTCAGCCTTCCGTCTTTCATGGCCCCGAGGCGGCAGGTTACACGCGCGGGAACCCGCTTATAGCTGGCGAGAAAGCTTTCTTCCCTGCTCCACCACATTTTGACCGGAATTCCGTCGGATTTGAGCGCGGACAAAGCCAGCAGACACTGGACATTACATCCGTCCTTTCCGCCGAATCCTCCTCCCAGATAGGGAGCGACTACTCTGACCCGATCAATTTCCAGCCCCAGAGCCGAGGCGATCTCCATACGGTCCCGAAACGGCGACTGCGTGGAGGCGACCACCACCAATTCATTATTCGGCTCAAGACAGGCCCATCCGGCCTCTGTCTCCAGATAGGCGTGCTCCTGCCGCGACGTCTCGAATTCCCAGTCTATAATGACTTCAGACTGCTTAAATCCCTCCTCGCAGTCTCCGGCGGTCACCGTTATTTCGTCCATGAGATTGCCACGCTCCGAGTCCTCATGGATCAGGGGGGCTCCTGGATTAAGCGCTTCCAGGGGATCGAAAACGCCCGGCAGCGGTTCACAATCTATTTCGATGGCTTCCAAAGCCTGACGCAACGCGTCCTTATTATCCGCCAGGACCAAAGCCAGCGGCTCGCCGACACGCCTGATTTTGTTGTCGGCCAGGACCGGCTGATGCTTTTTCACGATCCCCTGCCGGTTTGTTCCCGGAGTGTCCCGGCTGGTCAGCGCGGCTTTGATCCCAGCGATTTTCAAAGCCGGTTCCACATTGACATTGATCAGGCGCGCATGAGGAGTAAGGGAACGTTTCACTCCGGCCCATAAAAAATGCTCGCCATAGTAATCCGCGGTGAATTTCTCTTGGCCGGTAACTTTGCTGAAAGCGTCTTCCCTTGGCCATGATATCCCTATGCGGGGTTGCTCCCTGCGAACTTGTTTTATATTCATGTTTTCTGAGATCTTCCTCGCATGTCAGGTTCGGTCAACCTTAAGGGCCGATCAGCCTTCCCCGCGTCTGTTTATTGAAATTCCCTGAGCGTTACATGCAGACTTTCGACAAAGGCCTCCAAGGCGTTCATATGGGAAATGGTCACCCGTATCCAGCCTGGATACCGAAATCCGGTCATGCTGCGAATCATCACGCCGCGTCCCATGAGCTTCCGGTACATGAGCGTGTCGCTTACCGGCGTCTGAACCATCATGAAATTGCCCTCGCCCGACACGGTCTTCAGGCCCAGGTTTGACAGTTCCCTTGTCAGGAACGCCTTACCCTCGCGGACCATCTCTCTGCTGCGCCGGATGTGGTCGTCATCTCCCAGAGCGGCCAGAGCCGCGGCCTGCGCCACACCGTTCACCGAATAAACGACACAGGTTCGCCGAATTATTTCCACCACGTCCGTGGCCGCCGCCAAATATCCGATACGAAGCCCCGCCAGAGCGTACATCTTGGAAAACGTGCGAAACACCACCAGATTGGGATACTCGGCGAGCAGAGCCACCCCGTCAGGATAGTCCTCTTTCTCCACAAACTCGCAGTAGGCTTCATCCACCACAACGATCTGCCCACCGTCCACGGTGTCCAGAAAACGGCGCAGTTTCGCATCGTTCCAGTAGGTTCCGGTGGGATTGTTGGGGTTGCACAGGAAGATGATCTTGGTGCGATTGTCTATCCTGGAAAGCATGGCCTGGTCGTCAAAGGCAAAATCAATCAGAGGCGTAAGCCGCGCTTCAAAGCCTGAAAATTCGGCTACCCATTCATATACGGCGAATGTTTTGTCCGCCGTGATTATGTTGTCACCCTCGCTGCAGAATGCCTTGATGACAAAACCGATAACCTCATTGGCGCCATTGCCCACCAGGATCTGGTCCGGATTGAGTCCAAAATTTTCAGCCAGCCTGTAGCGCAGGTGATAGGCGTCGCCGCTGGGATAGACCGACGCATGCGGAGGGGGAAAGCCTTGGATTATCTCCCGCGCCGAAGGAGGAGGTCCCAGAGGATTTTCATTATTGTTCAGGCGGAAAAGGCGGTCGCACCTGTACAATTTCATCAGCACATCATCCGGCTTGCTGGGGGTGTAAGCTTCGAATTTCTTGATATGGGCAGGGACCAAATTTTCCAGGCGGGCTGCTAGCATGCTCGGCCGCCTTCCAGGCGCTGCAACAAAAGGACATCCCCTTTTCCGCCATTTGGCATGAGCAGGCGGGGAACAAAACCGGCTTCCATAAGATACGGCGCAAAAGAAGTGTATTCCGACACTCCCAGATCCAGCTCAAAAAGGGTTGAACTGATATTCTCTCGGCAAAACAGATCCAGATGATCCCGGATGACCGATTCGACGTCGAGGCCGAATATGCTCGGCCGCAGGTGAGCGCTTTTCATGTCACGATCCAACTCAGTGGCTAGAACCGTATTTTTATGGCGCTCTTCCCCCCCGTCGCTCACATACTCGATTTCACGGGGCAGCGAAAGCCGATCGAACTCGGATATCAGGAACTCCTGCAAGATGGGATGGCCCCAAACCTTCAATCCGGGATCTTCCTTCAGTTGCATAAACAGAGCCGCATGCTCGCTCCAGCCTTCACCCCTCGGAAAAACTATCGTGCCCAACTCTTGAAAATAATGGCCGGGCGTCTCCGGCGTCGCAAATCTGCTTATGAGGTTCACGCAAACGCCGCGCGCCAGAACGTTAATGAGTTCGTCCACCAGGGTTTTCCCCATAACCAAGCCTTCGGGTTGACCGAACAGATAGGGGCCGAAGAACGCGACGGTGTTGGGCGTATCCCAGCGCCACCCGATTCCGCCGCCGATTCTTCCCGAAGCGTCAACCGCTATGGCGGCTGAAAGATCTCCGCCCGCGATCATATCCACTACTTTCCCGGGGTACCTCATAAAAGAAGGAACAGAGCGCCCTGGATACAACTGTGTGGCGAGTTGCGCGAAAAGCTTTGTTTCAGCCGGTTCAGGTTTCCTGATGAATAATTCCGTCAACGGTTTGACAGCTATGGGTTCACTCGCCTCCGCCCGTGGGTATTTTTTTTCCTTGATAAGCGTCAGACGCACGTTGCGGGGATCCGGCCACGCTACTTGGAAATTGTCCACCGAACGGGCCGCCAGAATCAGGCCCAGTTTATCAAGTTCATCCTGGGTCTCGTGGGAAGCCTTTGCGGTTATATTAAAAGCCTGATGGTCCATTAGGCCGGCCGGGAAGTGAATATCCGTTCGAGCGAAACAGGAGCCCTTGGAACAGATGATTTTCATTTCAGCGTTTGAGTGGCCGATATGGCTGAGATACGTAAAGAGTTCTTCGGTGGCCAGGGTCAGCGCCATGGCTTCGGCCCCTTTAAAACCGAAACTCGTTGCGCAGTTTTCCACAAACGAGGTAGCGACTGACAAAAATTGGCTGTCAATAGGCAGTTTCAAAGATAAATGTTTCATTTCCTACCTTGTCTTCATATTCCGGACGCGGCAAATTTCAAGAACCGCGCTCACTCGGGCCCTGATCGGCGACACTCCATGATAAAGATGAAGCCACCTCGAAATGCAAAAATGACACCATTAGATCGGTTGTTTAAACGGATAATAATTAAGGTCGAAGAGCCGATTGCGCTGTATAAAATCGGCTCTTCAGAGGAACGAAAGGTTGGATTAAAGCAGGCTGGGTTTGGGAAATGGGATTAGGGCTTTCCGCCACGGGCCTGACTCGGCGCCTTCTTTATTCCTTGGCCGGAGCGTCATCGGATCGAGTACCGCAATATTCTTCCAGTTCGGCGTATCGTTCCGGAAATTGCGGCTGCATCCTCATGCCGAAGAACGGTGTGGGGATTCGTGAAACTCCCCGCTTGTGGGTTATTTCCAGCCCCTGCGCCACATTTTCGAACTCGCCCCTGGGAACCGCGAAGACCAGTTCGTCATCCGCAGTCATGGCGAACAGCCGTTCTCCCTGCGCCGGAATAATCACGTTGCACTTTTTGTTCAGATAAGGATAGACAAACTCCTGCGCGCAGGCGCATCGACCGGAAAAGGAGGATTGAATGGCGCCACCGTGGCTATAAAGGGCGGCCTGAACCATCCGGACTATTTGCGCAGGGCTCCCGTAGACCAGCGCCAGATCGGGATCGAAGTCTACCCTGTTCGCGGGTCCCATCAACACGCCGGATATGGAACCGGTGGGCGCCTTGGGCTGCGCGGCCTGCGTGCGAGCCGCCGCTTCCAGACTGTCGGTGAAATCGGGATAGATATGCGTCCCCTGGGTCACAAACTCGGGATCATCCCGAAACCCGAAAATGGGTATGGATAAGGGGCAAGCCATATCATCTTCCAGAAAACCGAGATTCCAGCCGTAACGGCGGGCCATGTTGACCCCCTGACAGATGTTGATCCGATATCCGAACAGTTTCGACGGCCTCCGACAGGATTGCGGTATTTCCTTGTCGGATAAAAATTTAACTCCAAGAGGAAAGGTCAATGGTCTTACGTACGCTTCAACCGCCTCACCCAGCTTTTGAATGGACATGCTCTCTCTCCTTTGAACGTTTGTAAGAATACCCATTTGGAAAATTCAGCGCCCAGGAAGTTCGATTTCCGCTTGGCCGCTTATGGCAGAGTTGAAACAACTATATATTTATCATTATAAAGCAGCTGTTTGAGAAAGATAGTTTAATATTTTTGGAGGTATATTTCCTTGCGCGACTTCAAGCTCGAGCCTGGGAAACCCTCCCCAGATAACCGCCGCGCGAGATAAAACCGGATCGCTTCCGACCGAGGTTATGGGCTCGGCTGTGTAGGTTTCCGATTCCAGAAACGCGCCCGGGCCCCATATCGAAAGCACGAAGATACGGTTCCACACTCCCGGATACGACAGATAGGGGTCGCGAAACCACGATTTCCGGCCTTGTGGCGTCATATGTTCGCGATTCCACAGTAACCAGCGCAGCGAAACCATATCATGCGCCAGCAAGGATTCCGAAGCGATAACCAGCCCGGGGTCGGGCTCGGTCACATAGCCCTTGTCAGGACCGTAGGTGGTCTGAACCTTGGTGGCCAGACTCAAGGTCAGACGGAGTTTCCGTCTCAAGACCGCGACGTCATTTATTTCCGCGGCCTTCTCATAGAAACTCTCCGCGTCACGGTGCAACTCCAGTCGGCTGTCGTCCCGCAGCCAGCCCACGGCCGCCTTAAGCCCCAGGGTGGTTCCGGCCAACGCGTGCCGGCTCACGCGCGGGAGCAACACCACATGATCGGCCTGCTGAAGTATTCGCGGGAGATACAGCGCGCCCTTCCAATGACCTTCATGCTCGGTTTCATCCCCGAAATAGGCGTCGTAACCGCTTTCATCAAAGTAATGAACTTCCGCTCCCGCATCGAGCGCGGCGATGTGCAGACCATTTTTCTTCAGAATATCCCTGCTTGAACCGCGCCGGCTGTCCCTGGTCTGCCTGACTGACTGCACTCCGGGCATATCGCCCACCAGCACATGGCCCGCTCCTTTTCCAAAGAGGACTTTGACCATGGCCAGGACCGAATCGGGAGAAGTGGTGGCAGGATACACGTTGGCCGAATTGGAGGCAAGTTTGATGAAAACCGTGTCCCCTTTTGACAACCAGGAAAAATCGGTCGCCGATTCCGCGGCCCGGCGAACGGCCTCATGAATCCGATCTTCGGGTTCCCCTTTGTCCACAGCCGCCACGCTGACCAGTTCAGATCGATCACTCTTCGGAGGCGGCTGTCTGGTTTGATCGACCGTTCCGGTTCGACATCCCGCCGAGAGCATCCCGAGGGAACAAAGCCCCAGGGATTTCAGAAACATGCGACGATCATGCGTCCGCACTGTTTGTCCGATGATGGTGTCATGCATTATTCGGCCTCCGCTTTCAGGATTCGCGGACTCACAATCTTACTTTAAAAACAATCGGCTCACGAGACAAGCCCGGAACATGGAAACTTCGAAAGCAACATGAATAACGCGCAGGCAATCGCGGTGTTTGTAACTTTTTTAGGGCCGTAGTCTCTATAATTTTCAAAAGCTCAATCTAAAACTTCCCGATACTCAATTCACTTCAGGATAACTACAAAATCCAGCTGAATCCCTTGCAAGGCGATCCAGCGCAACGTGTCGCAACGGCGTCCCTCATGAAGAGCATCGCAGACAAAAGCCTGGACGGCGGGAGGCGCCACTGGGATGGAGAACCCCCCGTTCGAAAAATACTTGGAACCGTGCTGACCACGGTCTTTCCATTCTTTGCCTGGCTGCGGGGATATTCGGCAAGAAAGGCTCGCGCGGACGCGGTGGCCGGCGTCACGGTGGCGCTGGCGTTGATTCCCCAGTCAATGGCCTACGCGCAGCTCGTCGGCCTGCCCGCCTATCACGGCCTGTATGGGGCGTTCCTCCCGCCGCTGGTCGCGGCCTTATTCGGTTCCAACCGGCAGCTCGCCACCGGCCCGGTGGCGGTGGTTTCACTTATGACGGCCGCAGCTCTCGAACCGCTGGCTGTCGCGGGAAGCCAGAGCTATTTAATTTATTGTATCACACTGGCTCTGCTGGTGGGTCTTTTCCAATTTTCCCTGGGGTTTCTGCGTTTGGGCCTGGTCGTGAATCTTCTGGCTCACCCCGTTGTCAACGGGTTTGCCAACGCCGCCGCGCTCATTATAGGCACCTCCCAACTCCCCAGATTATTCGGCGTTACGGTCGAGAGAACCGGTCCCTATTATCAGACCATGGCCAGGGTTTTTGAATCGGCCGCTCACTATACGCACTGGCCGAGTCTTGTCATGGGACTTTCGGCGTTCATCCTTATGATCGCGATCAAGAGAACCATGCCGCGCGCTCCGTCGGTGCTCATGGTAGTGGCCCTGTTTACCTGTATATCCTGGGCCATCGGCTTTGAAAGAAACTATGAAGCGTCCCTGGGTTCCATAAAAAGCAATGAGGTCCAGGGGCTGATACAGGGTTATAATTTTTCCGTCCGAGACCTGACCGACCTGAAAGAAGCGCAGACCGTTCTTGGGGCAAAGGAGCGGACCGCGGCGCAGGACTATGGAAAGGATTCGATTGAGGTATTTCAGATTCAGCGTCTCGCGCACGCCTATACCATGCAGATTCAGGAACAAAGCATCATGGCGCGGCGGGCCAGGGCCTTGTTGCGGAAGTACCTCTTCGAACGCGTTGAAGAACCCGGCGGGCGAACCTCCTTTTATCCGCGGGGCGAATCGCCTGAGAACGCCCTGTCCGCCGGCGGCGTATGGCGTCTGCAGGTAGGCCCCGCGCCGTTTGATAACGCCAGGGTCTCGCTTACCGGCGGCGGACTGGTCGTGGGCCACATACCGTCGGGTCTGCCTTCGATCGGAGCGCCGGATCTCGATTGGAATCTGGCGCGTCGCCTGCTTCCCTACGCGATTATTATCGCGCTGCTGGGGTTTGTGGAAGCCATCTCGGTGGCCAAGGCCATTGCCACCAAAACAGGGCAACGGCTGGACCCCAATCAGGAACTGATCGGCCAGGGGCTGGGAAACCTCATGGGCGCCCTGAGTCAGTGCTACCCGGTGTCGGGATCATTTTCATGCTCGGCTGTCAACCTGCAGGCGGGCGCGCGGACCGGATTATGGAGCGCTTTTACCAGTTTGACCGTGCTGGGGGTTTTGCTCTTTCTGACCCCCCTGCTCTATCACATGCCGCAGACTGTTCTGGCTGCGGTTATAATGGTGGCCGTGCTCGGCCTGCTCAACCCCAAAGGATTTGTTCATGACTGGAAATCGCACTGGTATGACGGCGCCATAAGCGTCATCACCTTTGTGGCCACCCTGGCTTTCGCTCCGCATCTGGACACCGGCATCATGATCGGCGTGGGGCTTTCGCTTCTGGTCTGCTTCTATAAAAGCATGCGGCCCAAATTCACACCTTTGGCCCTCCACCCGGATCACGCCCTGCACGACGCCAATCATTTCCACCTCAGACAGTGCAGGCATATTGCGATCATTCGTTTCGAGGGCAAACTTTTCTTTGCCAACGCCAGTTTTCTGGAAGATCAGATATCGAGGAGCCGCAGAAGCATGCCCGAGTTGAAGCATGTGCTGTTTGTCGCCGACGGCGTCAATGACCTGGACGCGTCCGGGGAGCGTTCGCTTTCCATGTCAGTGGACAGGCTTCGCAGCGCAGGGCTTGGTGTTTCCTTTTGCGGCGTGCGCTGGAATGTAAAGGAGGTTATGAAACGCACCGGCCTGATGAAAAAAATCGGGGAAGGCCATTTTTACAGCCTGCCCCGAGACGCTCTTGCGGCTGTGTATGACAAGGCGCATGAAGATTCAATTGAGGAGAATTGTCCGTTGCTGGAAGGACTTGACCGGGGGGACGGGACCTCAAAAGCGTCTTAAAAAATGTTCATCCGCGTAAATCGATGTCTGCCCGATTCAGAATGTTTCCCGTATCTCCCCCTGATCCCGAGAAGAGAAGGACCAGGGGAAGATGTTGGGATGGCGGAGAGAGAGCCACGGTCCAGGTTACTGGTCCAATGTTCAATAAGACGCGACAGAGCGACCACACCTTTCAGATTTTGCTTTTTTTCTCAAAGGCCATGGGATGTTCCATGGCCGATTTCTCAATGAACGCTGTCCTCCCTAGAACTCGAAGGAAAGCTGACTGAAGACCATGTTTCGGTGTTCGCGATCGTCCACGTCATCGTCATGATACTTGTCGTACAGATAGCCAAGGGAAACCACCAAACCGTCGTACAGCTCCTGGTTGAAATCGATTCCAAACCGGTATTCGGGAAATCCCAGCCCGCCCGCGTCGTTGGATCCGGCGTACTTCAGAGCAATTTCCAGGTTTCTCCACCAATTCCAGTTGTAGCCCGCCTCAAAGTTCCAGACCGCGGGTTTTTTCCCCTGCAGGAGCTGATCTTCCTCGTCCACCGGCTCCCAGCTTTCCAGGGACGCCATATACTCGGCCAGCGCAAAGAAACCGGCGAATTCGGCGTGCAGATAGGCGTCAAAGCCTCCCGGACGGTCTTCCAGTTCAGGCCGGTTCAGGCTGTCGGTTATGTTATCGGATTCTGTGATATTGTTTATGTAGGAAGCGCCCACGGTAATGGCCAGGCCGCCCTCTTCTTCCGATTCCCAGGTATAGTTGGCGTCAAATCCGAAGTTCTCGATGTGATCGTCGTCATCTCCGGCCTTATCCACATCGCCGTTGAACACATAACCGGACAGCGAAAATCCCGCATGTTCCACGCCCGCGAGAACCGCTTTTTCCCTGCTTTCGCCCAGCAGCAACGTCAAGGGCGCGTCAATCAGCGGATCGTCGGGGAAGTGAGTGTACAGCGCGCCGAACGGGACATAAAAAGCGCCCGCGGTCAGGTAAGCCGGGAACTTTTCGGTATTGCCGATGGTGAGGGCGGCCACGTCCACATCCAGACTCGTTTCATCGTCAAACGTGGGATCTTCATAGAGCAGCACCACTTCGCCGTTCGCCCAATCAGCCAGTTCAACCGCTATGGCCAGCTCCACCGTAGTCATGGCGAAGGCGCTGCGGTCCTCTTTGGAGCCGTCATTGAATTCGGTCTTTTCAAACACCGCTCCGAACTCCAGCAGCATGCCGAATTCAAATCTGCTCATAAATTTTCCCATGGCGCTGTCTTCGCCGCCCAGACTCTCCAGAACCGCGTCACGCACCTGCGTACGGAAATCCTTGCCTTCAGTGGGCTGCGGCTTGGGCACATCGCCTTCGACCAGTATTTCCTGCTTGAGTTCTTTTTTGATTTGCTCTTTTACCTGGCTCCACTCGGGGGAAAGAGGCTCCGACGCCGGCGGTTCCTCGCCGCGCAGTTCCATCAGCAGTTCCTGTTTAATCTGTTCCTTTATAAGTTCAATTTGCTCGGAGTTCGGCTCCTGAGCGAAAATGTTACCGGCTGCGAGCAGCACAATACTATATGTCAGCAAGACAAGTATGGTTAGTTTTGTTTTAGAACCCCATTTCATTCTCTTCACTCCTTTTTCAAAAACACTTTTATCGCAGGAAAATCATGTTCCCTTTCAGCGATTTGTTGATTCAGACAAAGGTCACTCAACAGACAATGAACGCCTATTGAACCGTTTCTTCCTGGATGTGGGATACATGGCTCGTAACGTCGTGCGCGTGAGCGTCAAGATCCTTCAAATGATCTTTCAAATCGGTAAGCCCCGGCAGTTTGGGGTCATCCAGGCCGGCTTTTTCGGTCAAGGTTTCCAAATCCTTGGATAAATGTTCAACATCATCGTGAATATGTTGAATGTCCGTCATCAGATGCTGTAAGTCGTCTTTCAGTTTTCCCATGTCATAATCTCCTTTTGTAGATGTGATTCGCTGGGCGCCGTTCCGCCTGGACACGCCGCTGACTCTCCGATGAACCGCTCCACACAAAAAGAAGGCGCCGCGGACTCGCCAAAACTGTTCGAGTCCGATAGCGCCTTCACTTACCCCGTCCTATGTCGAGATCCGTAAGACCGCCGCCGATTTCAATGACCGGCGCATTCAGTTGAATTAGTTAAAAACAACCCCTGCGCTGACGTCAGGGTCGTTCATCCGATCCATTCATAGAATTCAAGATGATCTGAACCGCATGACTTGCAGCAGTCCGAGCAGCAAGCGCCGCCCGCCGCCTTGCGAACTTTTCCCTTACGCTCCCATTGGCCAAGCATTCCCCGCATTGCGTCCGGGTCCACGCCGAAATAAGCGCTTAGATCGTTGAGGGAAGCCAAACGATGATTTGAAAAATATGTCCTGATTTCCGAAAGTATCATGCCGGTATCTCGCTTTATCCTGAAAGTTACACTGGTTGAACGGCGTGCGGCGCATGGCCCTTTACCGGTATCTTGCCTGCGGCCCGTCTCATGCCATAGAGGAACAGGCCAAACGCAATCCCCAGTATCGCGACCCAGACAAGGGATGATCCCGGATGCCGCGCAAAGGTCCCTATCTGATAGAAGAGTGTGGCCGTCGCCCAGGCGAGCAAGGTAAGATAGGTCGCGGCAAAGATTGTCCAACGCAGGTTCGTTTCCCGATAGATGGCCGCCACAGCCGCCAGGCAGGGATAATATATCAATACGAACAGAAGATAGGCTATGGCCCCGACTCTGCCGTCAAAACTCTTTACCATGATCCCGAACGTGGAGCTGGCGATCCCCTGCTCTTCAGCCGCCGCTTCAATATCGGACACATTGCCCACACTGCCGATCCCCAGAGGATCAAACAGCGCTCCTCCAATTTCGGAGAACGCCGCTGGTATGGAAGCGAACGCTTCCCCGACACCGCCCCAGAAGTTGAAGCTTTCCTCCTCGCCTTCGCCTTCTTCCGCCTGGGCGATGGTCGTGTAAAGCGAGTCGAGCGTTCCCACAACGGCTTCCTTGGCGAATATGCCGGTGAACAATCCCACCGTGGCCGGCCAGTTTTCTTTTGTGAGCCCCATGGGTTCGAAAATGGGGGTAATAGAGCGGCCCGCCGCGCTCAGCACCGAGTTTTTGCTGTCTTCATTGCCAAAGGAGCCGTCGGTTCCGATGGCGTTCAGAAAAGCCAGGATAACGAACATGGGCATGAGTATTTTTCCCGCGCGAAACATGAACGCTTTCAGCCTGCTGTACGCGTGAATCAGCACCCCCCGAATCGTGGGCATATGGTAGGGAGGAAGCTCCATGATAAAGTGAGAGGTTTGACCCTGCAGCACCGTGCTTTTGAGAATAAGCCCCGTCATTACGGCCAACGCTATGCCCGTGAGATAGAGCCCGAAGACCAGCGCTCCGCCGCCGGTCGGAAAAAAAGCGGCCGCGAACAGAGCGTAGACCGGCAACCGGGCGCCGCAGGACATAAAGGGGTTCATCATGATCGTCAGGGTTCTGTCTCTTTCATTGTCCAGGGTCCGGGTCGCCATGATAGCCGGAACGTTGCACCCGAAACCAACCAGCATGGGGACAAAGGACTTGCCCGGCAGACCGACGTACCTCATAAACCGGTCCATGACGAACGCGGCCCTGGCCATATAGCCGGAATCCTCAAGTACGGCCAGGCACAGGAACATAAGAGCGATAGGAGGTATAAAGGTGGCCATGGTCTGGATGCCCCCGCCGATACCGCCCGCGAGAAGCGTCACAAGCCATTCCGGCGTGTTCAGCGCGCTGAGCGCTCGCCCAAAACCGTCCACGAAAACTGTTCCGAACAGGATGTCGAAAAAGTCTATAAAGCAGCCGCCGATATTGATGGTGAGCATAAAGGTCAGGTACATGGCCAACAGGAAGAGAGGAATTCCAAGCACACGGTTGAGCGCGATATTGTCTATGGCGTCCGAAACGCTCTTTCTGATCTCGTATCTTTTTTCCACCGCGTCCCTGTAGATCCCGTTGATAAACCCGTAGCGGCCGTCAGCCACGATAATGTCCGGATCGTCATTGAGCGCGGATTCGATTTTCTTCCTGGTTTCATTCAGGAACGAGTCTACCGACGGCCCTACCGCTTCGGAAATCGTCTCGTCTTCCTCAAGGAGCTTGACCGCAAGCCATCGAGCGTCGACCTCGATTTCCCTGGCCGTACCCTCGATGCGTGGGATCAATTCCCCGATGGCGCGTTCCATTTCCGGAGGATAGTGGACCACGGCGGAGGAGATATGTTTTTCTCGCAGCGCATTATTGATGACGTCCTTGAGCTGATCCGTCCCCTGGTTTCTATTGGCGACGATCGGAACCACGGGACAATCCAGATACGCCGCCAGTTTTTTCACATCGATCGCTATTTTGCGCTGCTTGGCGATATCCATCATGTTCAAAGCGAGCACCAGTGGAACCTTCATTTCCAGAAGCTGCGCAGTGAGATAGAGATTTCGTTCGAGGTTTGAGGCGTCGAGAATATTGACGATTAGGTCCGGATCTCCGGAAACCACATAATCCCGGGCTATCCGCTCATCCAATGAGGTGGCGGACATGGCGTAGATACCCGGGAGGTCAACAACTTCTATTTCCCTTTCCTTATACTCATAACGCCCCATCTTTCTTTCCACGGTAACACCGGGCCAGTTTCCGACTCTCTGTTTTGTTCCAGTCAAAGTATTGAAAAGAGTGGTTTTACCGCAGTTCGGATTTCCCGTGAGGGCAATGACCATCGGTTTCATGCTTTCAACCCCTTTCAACCAGAATCGCGTCCGCTTCCGCTTTTCTGAGTGTAAGACTGAAACCTCTCAAACGAATTTCCACGGGATCTCCGAGGGGAGCGACCCGTGTTACCGTAAACTCGGCGCCTTTGGTGAGGCCCATGGCCAGCAGTCGATCCATATAGGATTTGGAACTGCGTGAATAACCTACAACTTTGCCTTTAGAGTTCATCTCCAGGTCACGAATGGATAAGAACATGTTTCAACCCCCGTTTTGTTTGTGCCGCATAAAAAAAGGCGCACATGGGGCTCTCATTCGTGTCCCAAAGCGCGCCTTCACTTTCTCCGCGCCATTATTCCGGCCGAAGACCGCAAGGTAAGCCTACTTTTGTTAGGCTGTTCTATTTATGATGTGCCTATCTATCGAAAAGAAATCCTTTTGTCAACCGAATAATCGCTATGATGTCATTTCCTTTTGTGACACGGCGCGCTGGCAAGGGTCGAAATCGCTCTTGCGCCGAGGTCCGCGCTTTGCCGGTATCACCACGACCTTGCTGCCTTTCGGCGCAATATCGAATCCCTTCTTTCCTTTGACAAAGAGGCGGTTGAGCGGAAGCCAAATCGGATTGAGGCGGCGCCGGAATACACTAACGCCGAATGGATGCACGCAGCCCAGCTTTTCGGTGTCTATGTAGACTCTTCCGAGCCCATTATATTTTTCATGAATAAGGTTGATTAACTCCCACGCTGAACTGCCGTCGAAATCACCCTTCAAGTCAATATGCAGATTGCCGTTACTGTCTTTAAAGTCGATCTCAAAATTGGCGCTCATGACCGTCGTTCCTCATATGGTTCGCGTTAATTCATGATAGAAAAAAGCGCTTCCCGATATGGTTCATTCGGGTCACGCCTTCACTTTTCCCGCGCCTAAAAAAGAGCGCGAAAACCGTAAGATCGTTTACCGGCGCGCTATTCAGCGTCTATCAACACACGGGTCAGCTTTTTTCGCAGGGCCTCCAGTTTCTTGCTTTTAAACGCTTTCCTGCTCTCATCCAGGGTTTCGATAGCCTCATGAATGACCGCCTTGAGTTTTGCTTCCCGAGGACAGAGCGCGAGATTTTTTTGCAGCTTTTCCAGACGGCGCTCGTCAACCTTTTGTTCCAAAACGGAAGCGACAAGAAGGTGATGTGTTTCAATTTCCTGATGTAATTCGTTAACGCTTTTGCTAACGGCGTTCATCAGCTCCTGAACATCCAATTCCCGAACATCGCGATTCAATATTAGATCCCCATACCGTTGTTTGAATTGACTAACTCTATAGTCAAAAAAAATATTAAATATTTTAAAATGAATCAGGCCACGTCGCTTGAATTTGAAAAACGCTCATATTCGCCTTTATTTTCTTTTTGGCGCGGTTTCTTGCGCCGGCTACACATACCCACACAGCGCGCGACCAGAGTCTATGAATCGAGGCGCCGATTAAGCCCGCAGGAGAACAATTCCACGCATTCCGTACAGTGTTCCTGCCTCCGTCCAGTGCGCTGATATTCAGCAAAGTAGTCAAGCCAGGTTTGTCCCGCCCGGGGGCAGGTTTGAATGAATTCCATGAAATCGGTCAGGCTATCCAAAGTCGACGAGCTGAGAGCGTGTTCCATCTGACAGGCTTCGTCGTCGGCCGTTTCAAAATCGACCCTCAGAAAATCGGTCAGAAACGCGCGGATCACCCGATGTTTGCGCCGCATGTTTTTGCCGATGTCGGCGCCTTTTTTTGTCAATTCAACGTATTCGTATTTTTGGTAATTGATTAATCCCCTAAGACTGAGAGTTTTAAGCATACTGGTAACCGAGGGCATTTTAACCCCCAGCTTTTTGGCGATATCCTTGACCCTGACTACCTTTCTTTCCTCATCGAGGATGGCGATGGCTTCAAGATAATCCTCCATCACGGAAGTCAAAGGCTTATCAGGAATATCGTTTTTTCTGCTCTGTGTCATAGGGTCGGTCTTTTTGTTAGCAAATGCTAACTTACTTTGTATTGCTTAATATCATGGTTTGTTTTCAAAGGTCAATCTTTTTCTAAACACCGGTTATTTACACCTCAAGTAATCGTTCACAAGCGTCGATGAGTGACCCCAGAGGTTGGAAAGCATTAAAGGTGAATTTTCGCATTTTTAATACTTCTTTCATCACCTCACTGCCAGGTTTCACATCAACTCACACTATCTGCAGTAAGGAGATCACCCGTGAACAGAAGGGATTTTCTGAAATACACCGGCCAGGCGGTCATCGCGGCCGGCCTGCTCCCCTATGGGTGCGGCTCGGACTCGAGTTCGGGTGTACAATCGCCGCGTCCTTCCACCGTGGGGGAGCGACGGCTCATCTATGATTATAACAACAATCTGTATGAACTCATCAGTCTGGAGCACAAACTGGTTCGATACAATATCGACGGCTCGATACTCTGGGAGAGCGGCGGATTGGGAGACGAGCCCGGCCAGACAAACTATCCCATGGAGATGAGACCGGGCCCCAATGGTTTGCTGTATATCGTGGATCATGGCAGCAGCCAAATCGAAGTGGTGGATGAAAACGGAAACGCGCAGTTTCAGATCGGCGATCCGGGAAGCGGCGATGATGATCTCAACTATCCGAACGACATCGCCGTGGATGTAGACGGCTTTCTGTATGTAAGTGACGCCCACAACCACCGCATTCAGGTTTTCGATCCCGAGGGAAATCCGGCTCGCAGGTTCGGAGAATTGGGAACCGAAGGCGGCGCGCTTAATCATCCCGAAAGCGTGGATATTTCCCCCAACGGCGAAGTCCATGTGGTGGACGCCGGAAACGCGCGCGTGCAGATGTACACCAAGGAAGGCGCATACCTCGGCTCCTATGGCTCCCATGGCCATGATGACGGGCAGTTCCTCGACCCGAGCGCGATCATCATCGACTCAAACGGCTTCAGCTATGTTTCGGACGCGGTGAGCGGATACGTGCAGGTGTTCGACGGCTCTCATCAGCCTGTGGAACGATATAAACCGACTCTGGATGACGGGCGAATAGCGATTCCGCTCTGCGTCGATTGGGCGCCCGGCGAAACGTTATACATTTACGCTCAGCCCGGCTTCGATCCCGCGGCTGTTCAAGCTTAATACTTACGAAGGAAACAAGAAATGTCAGAACCATTTTACGGCGAAATCAGAATGTTCGGATTCAACTATGCCCCGCAGAACTGGGCCTTTTGTGACGGTCAGATTATGTCAATTTCTCAGAACCCGGCCCTATTCTCACTTCTCGGCTGCAACTACGGGGGCGACTGCACGACCACCTTCGCGCTTCCCGATCTGCGCGGCCGCGTCGCGATTCATCGTGGACAAGGGCCGGGACTCACCAACCGGACGATAGCCCAATCGGGAGGAGACGAAACCATCAGCAGCACGGCTGCGCTGCAAGGCAGTCAAATGCCCATGCAGCAGCCAAAGTTGGAGCCCGACAACAACATGCAGCCGTTTCTGACGGTGAATTTTTGCATCGCCCTTTACGGGATATATCCGTCCAGAAGCTAAGCGGCACAGATCAGACTCTCCGGCAGCAAACATTGTTCGAAACAGGCAAGACCTGGTCCCGTTCCAGGCGGGGCCGGTCTTGATCACGATATTTTTGTCGAGCATCTCTAGTTGGTATGAATTCTGCTTAAAAAGTCCTGCAACAAATTATAGATATCCGCAGCGCCGGCCTACTCGAGGTTCCGAGCGCTAACCGCAAATTTCAAATTTTCAGGAACAGAGACTGCTTATGAAGCCTTTCATAGACCTCCGGCCCGTTGAAAGTGGTGACAGCCAGTTTTTACAGCGGGTGTACGCCAGTTCGAGGGAAGACGAACTGGCGCCACTTGATTGGCCCCAGAGTCAAAAAAATGGCTTCCTGGCCATGCAATTCGATACCCAAAGGCGGTTTTACGAGCAGGCCTTCCCCAATGCCGATTACCTGGTAATCCAGATAAAAAAACGGCCCGTGGGGCGGTTGTATCTCGATCGGAGAGACGATGAGATACGTATCGTGGACATCGCATTGCTGACCAAGTATCGAGGCAAGGGAATAGGATCACGTTTGCTCAACGACATATTGGCCGAGGCCGCGGAACGGGACGTTCCGGTACGAATTCACGTTGAGACGAACAATCCCGCCCTGCGATTGTACAAGCGGCTGGGCTTTTCCATCGTCGGAGATGACGGGGTCTATTACCTTCTGGAATGGACGCCCCAAAGCAATGAAGAAAATAAAGAGCAGGCGATCTAGGATCATGCCACTGAGTCTTACTCACGTTCATCCGGGTCTCATGGAAGGAATGAAAACATCATGAAATTGACCGCACAGGAATTCTCGTCTCATTTGCATGAAAAATTTTTCATCTGTCACGAAGATTCGGGCGCCATCGACGCGGAACTCATTGAAGTAGCTAAACTGGGCGATCACTTCCGAGACAAGGAAGCTCAGATGGCATCCCGCGCCTTTTCCCTGGTGTTCAGAGTGCCGCGACAGGCGGTTTTGCCTCAGCGCATCTATACGGTGGAAAACGATGGGATGGGGTCCATGGACATCTTCCTGGTTCCTATCATGCCGGACCAGGAGGGCGGACGCATGGAAGCGGTGTTCAACCCCGGGCCTTTTTAATCACCACATACGCTGCGCCCGATTTCCTGAAACCCATATCGGGGAATCACTTTGCCGGACGTCGAAATCCGTTTGTCTCCCGGCCCCGGATCGGTCCGGATTACTTACCCGTTTTTTTCATTTCCATGATCGTATTTTTATCAGCACTAGAATACTGAAAATTTCCAGTCGGCCGATGAGCATATTCGCGGAAAGGGCCCATTTGCCCGGAGCGGGTATGGAACTGAAATTGCCCAGGGAGCTTACCGTCCCAAAACCGGGCCCGGCGTTCCCCATGGTCGCCGCCGAACCGGTAAAGGCCGTCAATCCGTCCACTCCCAACGCCGTGAGAAGCAGGCTCGTAAAAAAGATAATCGCCACATACAGAACGATGTAAAGAACGCTTTCCTCCAAGACTCCCGCTTCAACCGGAGCCCCATTTTGTTTGGCCGTAACGACCATGTGAGGGTGTTTGATTCTGGCGATTCGTATCTTCAGGGCCTCCCAGAACAGGACAAAACGGTCGACCTTTATTCCGCCCGAGGTGGAGCCCGCGCACGCGCATTGCAAGGTGAAAAAAATTATCACCAGTACAGACAAAGAAGGCCACAACGCCGAGTCGGCGTTGGCGAAACCGGTTGAAGTGCCGAGTGAGATGAGTTGAAAGGAGGCGTATCGCAAGGCGTCCGGCCAGTTTTTGTAAACGCCGCCGCGCAGAGAGATTGTAGTTATGAGAACACCGATTGCCATCATCAGCATATAGGATCGCGCAACAGACGATTTCCAGAGACTCTTCCAGTCGCCACAGACAGCGCCAAACAACAATCCGAAATGCATACCAGAGAGAACCATGAAGATCATAATCACCACTTCGATGGAAACACTATTAAAGTAGGCGACATTCAGAGTTTTGGGAGAGAAACCTCCGGTGGCTATGGTCGCGAAGGCATGTGTGACCGCGTCGAACAAGCCCATACCGCAGATAAGCAGGGCGATCGTCTCAAGGATGGTGAGCCCCACGTAGACCACGACCAGAACCTTCAGAGTTTTTTTGGTCCTGAAGCGAAAATTATCGGCGGCCAGCGGAGACATTTCCGACCGATACAAAAGCATTCCAGCCTTACCCATGGATGGAAGCAAAGACAGCGCGAAGATTATTATGCCAATGCCGCCTATCCAATGAGTGGCCGAACGCCAGAAAAGCAGTCCCAGCGGCAGCGCTTCGATATCGGTGAGGACCGTCGAGCCCGTGGTGGTGAAACCGGAGACGCTTTCAAACCAGGCGTTGGTAAAGGTGAATTCACCCCCCCACAGCACGTATGGTATAACACCCGACAGGCATGACAGCAGCCAACTCGTCACCACGATAAGCAGACCTTCCTCGTTGCTGATTTCTTGCGCGGGCGGCGTGTAAATAAGCGGGAATACGCCGAAAAGGGCTACCACTATCGCGCTGTAGAGCAGCGGAAAAAGCGCCGAATCCTCATGGAACGCCGAAATCGCGGATGATATCAGCAAAAAGCACGCGTTCAGAAGCAGAATGAACCCGTTATATCTTAAAACAACATAAGGCCTCATTTTACCGACGCTTTTTGTTCGTACTTGACCATCAGTTCACGAACCAGCAGGCTCAGATTATAGAGTTCATCGTTGGTTTCCACGCTGTAGGTAAAGGGAGTTCCGTTTTCAAGAAAATTACTGATACCCGAGGTGATATCCAGCAAAGGGCTGACCACGAAGTGGTTGATCATATAGTTGAAGATAAGCGTAAAGACAAGCGCCGCGATGATGGCAATCACTCCGGGCATGACCGCGCGATGAGCCTTTTCCTTGAGATTGACCGAGGTTTTATACATAACCTGCTCATTGAGGGACATCAGACCGAACACCGCTTCCTTCACCTTGACAAAGGCCGGATGGATTTCACTGAAGTACCAGTCCAGACTGTTTTCCTTGTTCGTCCCCACAATAGGTCTGATCCAGACTTCCTTGTAAGCGCTGTATGATTTATCAATTTTATCGATGCGATCTTCTTCACCGGAGATCGTGACATTGGCCGACGCCGTCTTCAAGCTTTCCCGGAAAGATCGGTCGGCCGCGTTCATGATATCCCGCCCCTGTTTCCATTTTCCGGAAAGCAGAAGCAATATGGCGCTGTCTTCCCGTTCCAGCGCTTCCACCATCACCCTGGCGGAGTTGATGCTCCGGTAATTATCGTCCAGAATGTTTTGGACAGACTCTCCAACATTAGTCAATTCGTACACAGACCAAAAACCTGCGATAAAAAGCATGGCGGTCAGTATCAGAAAACCGAGCAAAATCTTTACGCGTATACCCATGACGCCACCCATGTAAGATGTTTCAGGTTGTTTTTATTCGGCGCGACTCAGTTGGAAGCAACAGGGCCCTCCCCGGGTTTCGGCTCCAGTATTATCCGTCGACGGAAGTTCGTCTTTATGGAAGAGAGCCGGAGAGGAACTCGTATGTATTTGTTCTCGCGCCAGAGCGCCGCCTGGTCGGTCAGATGATCGCTCCCCAGCCAGCCGTCCTGCCCTCCCAGAAGCAGAAACCAGTTATTATCAAGGCCGGACATCTCAGATATGTGCCGGGCGTTGGAGCCGTAAAAGGCCGCGTGACGTTCGCTGGTGGGTGTATGCGCCGTCTTCATAACGGTGGTGGACCCACCGCTCGCCGGGTAATCCTCGAAAATATAGCGCCGCCCCAACAGCGGAATACGGCTTAGTATATGGCTCAATTGCAGGCGGTGCATATCGCCCCATACATCCCATCGCTCCATGTCTTTTCGAGCGGCCGCCGCCGCTTCTGTCAGCGTGTTTTGGAGCGTTTGCCAATCCTCACCTTTCCAGTCCTCGAGCAACATCTCCGTCAAACTGGCGGACCTGATCATCGTTTTGGCGGCCGCCGGGTTTAGCAGGTTTCCATAATACACCTCCGCCATACGATAACAAAGCAGGCCAAAGACCAAAGCGCCGCGTGAGTCATGCGCGAGCCGGCCATCCCACTGCGCCAAAATTTCAATTAAACCGGATCTCTCCCTTTGTCCATCCGATATTTTCAGTATGAAATCCCGCAATTCCACTGCGCTGGGAGAAACCACATCATGCTGAAGCGAACGAACGAATTGCTGATCGACGGTTTCTTGGGCGCCTATCAACGACTTAATCCGTCTGATCCTGTCATTGTCCATGAAGAAAAAGCCGATCTCCGGTTCCGTTTTCACCGGAAGATTGTTGGAGGACGCCAGGAATCCCTCGGGCGGATTGACGATGGAGGGCAGATCCTGTGCAGTGACGTAACCATTCCATGCGGCGTGGCGATCCCGAGGATCGAGAAACAGCCCCGGAGGCTGATCATACTCGCGGCGCGGAAGTTTGACCGCCAGCACATGCCCGATGTCGCCCCACCGGTCCGCAAAAAGAATATTTTGGCCGGACACGCCATATTCGGACCAGGAGTTTATGAAGTCTTCACGCGAGGCCGCGCGGTTCGCTTGCAGCAGCGCGCCGATTTCGTCGCTCGCTTCATGGCCCGCCCATCGCAGGGCCAACGGCGGCCCTTTATATTTTTTCAACAACGGGGTATCGGTAATCACCGGCCCCCAGGGCGTTACCCGCACGGTGACCTCTTTATCGAACCACCAGCGAACGGTTATCCGCTCGGTCCGTTTCTCCATGGACGACTCCGGAATACCGGAAACATCGTACAGATCGCTGGACGCGGCGCGCATGTTCGTGCCGCCCCAGGCGAGGTCTGGATTTCGTCCCAAAGCCATCACGGGCAGCCCCGGCAGCATGAGCCCCACCACATGATACGAGGGGGATTTGTAGCCCGCTATGAGCCAGAGATTGGGGATCTGAATACCCAGATGAGGATCATTGGCCATGATCGCCGCCGAAGTAGCCGATCTAACCGGCCCTATGGCGATCGAGTTGCTGCCCGATTTGCTGAAAGCCGCGAACATGGCGGGCAGTATGTCCTCTTGCCGCGCGAAACTGGGGATACTCATGCGGCCGTTCGTCAGAACCCGGCTCCAGACTTTCGGCCAGTCAGGGGTTCCCCAAAGCGGGAGCAGCTGAAAATAGGTGATCCAGTTGACGTCCGCGCCGAACATACGGCTGATGGTGAGAACGTCCGTGACCGTCCAGGGGGTGGAACGAAATTTCATGAGGTACGCCTCGTGCGGTTTTTCCTTTTGCTCCCGTTTATAGTAATTGATTCCCTGAACGTAACGCTCTATCCACTGCCGTGTGGACTCCGGCAGATTTTTTTCGATTGTCAAGGCCGCTTCCCTGAAGCCCAGTATGCGCAAGCCGTAATCGATATCCGTGAAATAAGGTCCCAGTGTTTCCGCCAGGCGGCCCGACGACGCCTGCCGGAACAATTCCATCTGGGCCAGACGAAGGTGCGCATGGACCACTCCAAGGGTTAACGCCAGATCACCATCGTTTTGGGCTTCTATGAAGGGAATCAGATGATCGTCCCAATATATGGTGACCGTCTCACGGAGCGGGGCGTTTTTAACAGGGAAGGTTTGCAGACGTTCATCCGTTCCCACCGGCTCGGGCAGACCCTTGAAAATAAAACAACCGTTCAGCGTGAGAAGCAAAATCAGAAATGTCAGAAAACGATTATGGAGAGTCATGATAATCTCAGTTCGGTTTTGCTTTGAACTCTAATCATTGATGCGTGTTTCAGAAAGGCAAAAGGCCCTCGCTCGGCTACCTTTCGAACAAACGCCAAGGGTCGACATTCCTAACCTTGACTCCGGCGGCCTCCCCTTCCCCTGTTAGCGGTTACACGATTCCTTTCCGGATAAAATACGTCCCAGTTTAACGCTTCTTTGCGGCTTTGAACCCCAATTAACGGTATTTTAATAAAATAAAGTGGCTCCTCCTACCATATCACTCTTAATCTCTACTTAAAAATGCGCGTCAAGGCAATTTGGACTCGCCTGAAAATCGGAAAAGTGGTATCTAAATATATTGAGGCGTATTATAATTTAAGGGTGATCCTTCGATCACTCACCATGACATTCTTGTAAGATAGCTTGATAATTGCTCTAATTTGTGATGCTTATTCCCTTTTCGCCCCAAAAAGCGCGGCGATGAAATCTAACCTTTGACCCATGGGGGGCTCGTGTATGAAAAAAATCGCTATCATCTTGCTTATCTTTCTATTTGCGGCGCCAAGTGTTGTTTTCGCGGACGCTCCTTTGCAGACAGTTGAAAAGCGTGTAAACGAAGTCCTGTCGGTGCTGGCTGAAGGCTCAAAAGACGATAAATCCATCCTGGAAAAAAAGAAAGACCAGATCAGGGCGATCAGCAATGAGATGTTCGACTACATCGAATTGTCAAAACGAACCCTGGGAAGAAACTGGAATAAATTGAGCGTTGAGCAACGAAAAGAATTCGTGCCCCTTTACCGTGACCTGCTTGAAGGCGTCTACATGGATCGAATTCTCGCGTACAAGGATGAAAAAGTAGAATACACCAACGAAAAGCTGTTCTCCAACGACAAAGCGGAAGTTCAGACAAAAGTTATTGCGCCTTCCGGGGATATCCCCATTTTTTACAGAATGATCCAGAAAGATAATAAATGGAAGGTCTATGATGTTATAATCGAAGGTGTGAGCCTGATTAAGAATTATCGGAGTCAGTTCAACGACATTTTAAACAAACAAACTCCCGAAGAGCTGATCAAAACATTGCAGGAAAAAGCAAAGGCCTCGTAAGCGCCATCCCACGGAAAGGAACCTGATCTTATGAAAAAGCTACTCTCTCTTTTTGCTGTTGTGGCTTTCCTGGCGATCGGGTGCGCAAGCGCGCCGCCGGTCACTCATCATTCCGATCAGCCGCTGCCCAATGAGTTCAGTCAGTCATATGAGCCTCGCCCGTTCATAGTGCTGGCGGCCGCGGAAGAATCTTCGGGAAAAAAGGATGAATTTGGCGAAGACTTCGTGCTCGATGATATCGAAATCGATACGGATGAGGCGGGGGTGGAGGCGGAAATTGCCGACCCTCTGTACTTTTGGAATATAGCCGCCTATCACTTCAATGATAAATTCTATTTCTGGCTCCTTAAGCCTGTGGCGCAGGGTTACAAATTCGTGTTCCCGCAGGTGGTCAGGACCGGCATAGACAACTTTTTCACCAATCTCGTCTTTCCCATCCGGTTTATAAATAATCTGTTGCAGGGCAAAGGGGAAGGCGCGGAGCGGGAATTGGCGCGTTTTGCGATCAATACCATGTTCGGCTTTGGATTCGTAGACGTCGCAAAGAAATATAACGGTTATGAGGCCAGCCCCGAGGATTTCGGGCAGACACTCGGTAAATGGGGTGTCGGAAACGGCTTTTACCTGATTCTGCCCCTGATCGGGCCTTCCACCGCGCGTGACGGCATTGGTTTGGCGGGTGATTACTTCCTTGATCCGGTCAGCTATGTCACTCCGTTTTTCCCGGACAGCCTTGCCATCAGGGCAGCCGACACGGTCAACGGCGCCTCTCTGACGCTCGGTGATTATGAGGCGCTCAAAAAAGGCGCCCTCGACCCGTATATTGCCTTACGCAACGCCTACGTGGAGAGCCGAAAGAAGAAAGTGCAGGAGTAGCGGAACGTAACGGGGCCGCGTTATCGCGGCCTCGAAATATCCAGCCTTCGAATCACGGGATTCTCTGATTGGCGTCACGATGCCATCCTGATCGCTTTCGCCGCCTTCGCGGTTCTGACCTCATTTGTCGTACTATTCCTCATAGTTAAGTGGTACGTAAAAAAATCAAATGGCGCCTTGCGCCTGATCGCCGAAGAAACCGGCTGCGATATTTCGCTCAACAAGCTGACCATTGAATCCAGTGTATCCGGATATCTCAACGGCGTCCCCTTCATCTGTTCGTACACCCCTCAGGGACGTTCCAGCCCACCGAAACTCACGGTTACCCTCCCCATGAGGGTTAACTGGAAGCTTTCCGCGCGACGAAAGAAGTGGTTCGACCGCCTTTGTCTGGCCATAGGTCTGGCGCGGGACTTCGCCACTCCTGACGAATATTTCAACCGGAAAGTTTTCATCGACACCGGGGACGCTGATTCGACTCAAACCGCCCTTTCTCGCTCCTGGTTCCGTGAACGTCTTCTCAAGCTGCTGGAACAAAGAGTCTCGCAGGTTCGTTTCGAACAAGCAGGCGCGTCGCTTATAATCAGGCTGGAGCCTGATGAAATAGTCCCGGCGCCTATGGTTAGCGCAGCTTTGGACTGGCTCGATCAACTGGCCCGCTTTCATTATGGCGTACCGGGGTCCACCGTGGGTCCCGCCGTCGACAGCGGCGCGCTCCGTTTCAGACTCGCGGCGCCGCTGGTGGTATGTCTGGTGGTGGGGATAGTTTTTCTGGCGGTGGGAACGGAGCTTTATCCTCCTCTCTACGCCTCGTTTTGGGACATGTCCGCTCTTGCGCTACCCTACGGCCTGGGGCTGGCCGCAGTGTATGGTTTATGTTCCTTACTTCTGACCAGACGCAGAACCGACCGCCATCTAATGACAGGGCTGGCGCTGGCCCTGGGACTTCCGGCCTTCTTTTTCCTGACTGTCGGTTCGCTGTATTCCGCCAATGGCTTCCTGGACGATACGCCGGAAAAACAGATACGGGCCACGGTCGCAAAGAGCTTCATCAAAGGCAGGGGGAGCAGAAAAGTGCGATTCGACACAGGTTCGCGACTCACCGCCGATCTGGACCGCCCCCGGGATTGCTGCCCCTTGGGCGATCCGGCAGTCCTCACCACTCGTGAAGGCCGATTGGGCGTCGCCTGGGTTTCACGGTGGGAGATCCTGGCGGCGGAAAAATCTCCTTAGTCTTTCCCGAACCGCGCCCGTCTGCTTATCCGGCCCGCGCTTCCGAAAGAGCAGCCTTATTTTCTGCAAGGAAACCTTTTAATCGAATTTATGCCGTATGATGGCCCCCTTGTCCGCGGACTCGGCCAGACGCGCATAGAGCGCCAGATATCCCTTCTTGATTTTCGGCTCCGGCTTTTTCCACTGCGCGAGCCTGTCCTTTATCTCATCGTCCGGGACATGCAGCTGGAGCGAGCGGTTGGGGATGTCGATAGTTATACGGTCGCCATCCTTGACAATCGCCAAAGGCCCACCTTCGGCGGCTTCGGGCGAAATATGGCCCACAAAACAGCCGTTGTTGGTGCCGGAGAAGCGGCCGTCAGTAATCAGCGCGGTTTTCAGCGCCAATCCTTGACCGTACAGCAACTTCATGGCCTTGTACATTTCCCTCATACCGGGGCCGCCCTTGGGTCCTTCGTAGCGGATAACCACGACCTGCCCTTCTTGGATTCCGCCCTCGAGAATGGCCTTATCCGCGTCCTCCTCGCTGTCAAAACAGCGGGCTTCACCGGTGAAGGTCCGAAGCTCGGGAACAATCGCCGCCGGTTTGGTGATGGCGGTGTCCGGCGCCAGATTACCGCGCAAGATGGCCAGCCCGCCTTCGGCGGCCCAGGGATCGGCCACAGTCCTGATGATACCGCTGTCATTGATACGGGCATCGGCCACATTTACGGCGACAGTCTCGCCGCTCACGGTCAGCGCGTCTCCGTGCAGGAGCGGCAATATCTCCTTCATAACCGCGGGGATACCTCCAGCCTGATGGAAATCGGGCACATTGGCGGGCGCCGCCGGGTTCATTTTGGCTATATGCGGGGTTGTGCGGAACCATTCTTCAAAGCTATCCATGGTTACTTCACAGTCCGCTTCGTACGCCACCGCCGGAAGATGCAAGGCCACATTGGTGGATCCGCCAATAGCGGCGCTGACACGCGCGGCGTTTTCTATGCCTTTATCGTTTATGATGCGACGGGCCGTAATGCCCTCTTCCACCAACTTGACTATCATACGGCCCGACAACTGAGCCGCCCGCAGCCGGTCGGCGTGTGTGGCCGGTATGGTGCCGCTTCCGGGCAGGAGCATACCCATGGCTTCGGCAACGCAGCACATGGTGTTGGCCGTGCCAAGAAACGAACAGGACCCGCATGTCGGCCCGGCGCAGTCTTCCAACCGATTAAAGGTGGCTTCGTCAATCTTTCCCGATTTGAGCATGCCGAGCCCTTCGGTAAGCGACGTGATATCAGAGGCGCGGTTATCGAACTGGCATCCCCCCTCCATAGGGCCGCCGACCACGATGAGCGCGGGCAAGTCCATACGGGCGGCCGCCATCAGCATGCCGGGCACGATTTTGTCACAGGACCCCAGCATAACCACGGCGTCCAGCCGGTGAGCCTCAACCATGACTTCAAGATCGTTGGCGATAAGGTCTCTTGAAGGAAGAATATACTTCATCCCTTCATGCCCATTAGCGATACCGTCACAGGCGGCGATAAACCCAAATTCCACAGGGGCGCCTCCCGCTTGAAAGATACCCTGCTTCACGTATTCCGAAACCTGGTTTAAGTTGTAATGTCCGGGCACAACCCGGTTCCAGGAGTTGGCCACGCCGATCAGCGGCCGGTCGAGATCGTAATCGCTGTAGCCCATGGATTTGTACAAACCGCGGATAACGGACCAATCAGGTCTTCTGAGAATTTGAGCGCTCCGGCGTTTCATGATTCCCCTCCTTCTTCGTACGCTTTTCAGGCTCTCTGCGGCCTTTCACCATCGTATTTCACAGCGCCGCCCCTACCAGAACCATAGAATCTATGCCCAAAACTGTCCACATTATAATGAATCCGACTACTTTTTAAATCCATGCCCGGGCGTATCGCCTTCTGAAACTCCCGGGTGTTTTTTACGGCGTTATCCTGCGTCGATTTCGCCGGCGACCGCCTGCTCTTCGGTTCCTGAAACGCGAAGTCGGACTTGAGAGAAACCATAGACGCATAAACGCTATGGTATTGAATCACACTTGCAACCTTATTTGCGCTTATGCAACCATAACTTCAGGTCACTTTTCCCCGCGAAGCCTGTTTAAAATTGCTCAAATCTTAATAGTATTCATATTATCAGCTACTTATCCGCGATCAATATCACCCCTCGTTCAGTGGCATGCAATATGCTCACTATGAGGTCAAACGGGTAAAACTGAAAAACCGGGACCGGCGGCGCCGATCCCGAGCAGAAGGAGGTAAAAATCATGCCCGGTTTCGATAGAACAGGCCCCATGGGAGGAGGTCCCATGAGCGGTAGAGGTCAGGGAATGTGCGCAGAGTATGGAGCCCCGTATCCCGCCCGAGGATCCTTTTTCGGTTGGCGGCGGGGCGGAGGGCGCGGCTGGCGCAACCAGTATTTCGCGACCGGAATACCCGGCCGGGGCCGCGCGGCATGGGGCGCGCCGCCTTTTCCTTACGGATATACGATGTCCAGGGAGGAAGAGATTGGCGGATTGAAAAACCATGCCCAAATACTCCAGGAAGAGCTGGGAAGCATTCAGACTCGCATCAAGGAGTTGGAAGAGACGCGGGAAGCGTAGGCCCTTTATCGAGCGCAGAGGCGGATCATGATTCGCCTCCGCGCGGCCGAATGAAAAGCGGGACGTTTCCCTCCCCAAAACATCTGTCAATGGCGGACACATTCGGGAGAGAATCGTTCGTCCCTGATTAAAGGAGGTTTCGATATGCTGGTGTGTGTGACTGCGGACGGTAGCGATATTAACAGCAATCTCGATCCAAGATTCGGCCGATGCGCATACTTTCTATTCATCAATCCGGATGATCTGAGTTGCGAGGCTATGAAAAATGAGTCGGCCGATCTATCCAGCGGCGCCGGCGTCCAAGCGGCTCAAGCCGCCCTCGGCAAAAACCCTGACGTTATTCTCACGGGCAGAGTGGGTCCCAAGGCGATGGATGTGCTTGAAACCGCAAATACCAAATTGCTGCTTGGGCAATCCGGCCCTGTGAAAGAGGTTGTTGATAGGTATAAACAGGGAGTGATTGAGAATGCGGGCCCTGCGCAAGGCGCGTACAAACAGGGAGCGATTGAGAATGCAGGCCTTGCGCAAGGCGCGGGCCGGGGCCAGGGCCGGGGTAGAGGTTCCGGTCGGGGCGCGGGAAGAGGACTGGGGCGGAGACAGTGCGCGCGCCCACAACAAGGACGGATGACCAGGGAGGAGGAACTCGCCTGGCTCCGCGAGGACACTCGAATACTGGAAGGGGAAATACAGACGATCAAGGCTCGCATCCGTGAACTGGAAAGTACGTAATATTTTCGTGCCCAAGGATTTAAAGCATGGAATTGCGCTGTTTCATTCGGAGGATACGTAATGAAGAGCCCAAAGGATCGTGGCGAAAGCGCCACGAAATCCAAAAAAGAACAACATGAGTCACAGGATCGGTTGATCAAAGATCGGCTTGCCAAGATTGGCGCAAAATTCCTGGTGATGAGCGGCAAGGGAGGCGTCGGAAAAAGCAGCGTGGCGGCCTACCTTTCGGTGCTCCTGGCTAAACGCGGCTTTTCAGTCGGCCTGATGGATGTGGACCTGCATGGACCCAGCATCCCGCGCATACTCGGATTCAAAGGAGCTCTGCAGCCTTCCAGCTCCCAAACCGTACGACCCATTTCCATCCTGCCCAACCTGGAGGTCATGTCCATTGAATACTTGCTGCAGGACAGAGACGGCGCCACCATCTGGCGCGGCCCTTTGAAAATCCATGTGATTCGGCAGTTTATTTCGGATGTCGAATGGGGTGAACTGGACTATCTTATCTTCGACTCACCTCCCGGCACGGGCGATGAACCGTTGACGGTGGCCCAAACCGTGCCGGACGCCTACGCCATTATCGTCACTACTCCGCAGGAAATCTCTCTTGCCGATGTGCGGAAATCGATAAGTTTCTGCAGGAGCGTAAACCTGCGTATGGCCGGTATAGTGGAGAACATGAGCGGCCTGGTGTGTCCGCACTGTGGCGCTCACATAGATTTGTTCAACCGGGGCGGAGGACAAGCGACCGCGGGAAGGATGGGTATAAGGTTTCTGGGAGAACTGCCTATCGAACCCAGAGTCGTACAGGAGTCGGACAAAGGAGTTATCGAGATTCTCAGTGACGAAACGAATGAGTACACACGGAAATTCAGCCACATGGTCGACGAGCTTATCGAGCTGACAAGAAGCGGTCTGAAAAGAGACCCTCATCCGACAATCGCCGAAAGCAATGAACCGGATGTAGGCGTAACAATACAGTAAAGCGGCGCATGGCGCATTGATCCGGGACGCTCTCCCTTCACTGGACCGCGCCGAACATGCCAACAGGAGAAACGCTTATCACAAGCTGTGAGACAATGAAAGCGAAGGTGAGGACGATGACCGATAGCTCAGTCAAAAAACATGCGCCGATCGAAATGGACCACGCCGTTGATCCTTCTGATAACGGGTTAGCGGGCCTTGACCGATTGAAACTCCTCGCTTTGACCATTGAAAACATGCCGGTCGGCGTTATCACCCTGGACCCTGACTTGAAAATAATGGAGATGAATCCATGGGCGGAAAAGATCACCGGATACCTTGAAAAAGAGTCCAAAGGCAATTACTGCGGCAATATCCTGCAAGGCGGAATGTGCGGAAGCCGCTGCCCCCTCAAGACGGTTTTGACCAGCAGGAAACCCATGGTTCGGCTGGAAACAACCATCCGCAACAAAGAAGGCGTTCACATTCCGGTGCGGTTGAGCATATCCGCGCTGTACGATACCGCCGGGACGCTTATTGGGGGCGTGGAAGTCATTCAGGACATCAGCGATCTGAAAGCCTTGGAACGGGAACGCGCCAATCTTATCTCCATGTTCGCCCATGACATGAAATCCCCTCTGGTGAGCATTCAGGGATTCGCGCTCCGCATGCTGAACAAGGGCGCGGAGATCGCGGAGGACAAACGAGCCCAATATCTCCACATCCTTCAAAAGGAGGCTGAAACCCTGGAGCTGCTTATAAACGATTTTCTGGATTTTTCACGTCTGGAAACCGGACGGCTTAACCTGAACTTGAGCGCCACGGACTTGGACAAAACGCTTTTGGAGTTGATCGAAGTCTATCAGCCGAGATTCAGACAGGCCGGAATCGAGCTAGAATTCCTATATGACGAAAAAATTCCCGTTATAGATGCCGATTCACATCGTCTCCGACGGGTGTTTACAAACTTACTGGAAAACGCTCTGAAGTTTTCACCAGAAAAAACCACCGTTTCCATAGATATCGAGGAAACCGCGAAGGAGATCATGATACGGGTCAGCGATCAAGGGACGGGCATTCCGCCCGAAGAATTGCCGTACATATTCGACACCTTCTATCGGGGAAGCGGTCACACAAAGCATCGAGGTCACGGGCTGGGTCTTGCCGCAGTCATGAAGATCATCAAAGCGCATGGCGGACGGGTCCTGGTATCCAGTGAAGTGGGCCGGGGAACGGTGTTCACCGTTACGTTGCCCAAGGAGCGCGCGACCGATGAGCCCGAAGAAGCGCAGGAAACAAGTCGTTTTAAGCAGGAAGATTATGAGAGATGAAAGCAAGCAAGACTGTTTTGCGGAATCTCTTGGAATATACCGAACCAAGAGGCGGTATAAAAAAATGATAATACGAGCCGGTGAATCCGACGATTCCTGACGGCTTGTCACTACCTGAACGCGCCGTCAGTGCGCATCTACAAGGAAGGAGGATGTTTGTCATGCCCAGAAGTGACGGAACAGGACCCGCGGGAAAAGGCCCGGGAACCGGACGAGGCATGGGTCAAGGAGGAGGCCGGGGCCGTATGGGCGGAGCCGCCATGGGACCGGGCGACGATTGTGTTTGCCCCCAGTGCGGCCACACCCAGCCCCATCAGCGCGGCGTTCCTTGTTTGCAAATAAAATGCCCCCAATGCGGAGCGGCTTTGAACCGCCGCTTTTAAGACGGTCCTATGGAGCGAAGTGAGAAAGTCGGCCTGATGGCCATTGGAATAAACGCCTTCCTCATGGCGCTCAAGGGAGGGCTCGGTTTGTGGGCCGGATCGTTGGCCCTCATAGCCGACGCCCTCCACTCCATGACCGACGTTGTGGCCTCGGCCACGGTGTGGGCGGGTATAAGGCTGTCCAGACGCAGAACGAAGCTTTTTCCCTACGGCATGTACAAGGTGGAAAACCTGGTATCCCTGGTTCTGGCCGTGCTTATCTTTCTGGCAGGGTATGAGATCGTCAAGATGGTGTTTGAAGGCGAGGCGATCTTAAACCGCTCGGCATTGCCGTTCGCCATTATTGGTGTCATCGCCACACTCATCATCACTTTTTTCTTTTCTCGATACGAACTTCAAGTGGGCAAGGAAGCAAGGTCGCCAAGCCTTATCGCCGACGCCCGGCACATTTATACGGATTTTCTTACTTCCGCCGTGATCCTGGTCGGTTTGATCGGCGGATACTTCGGTCTGCCCCTCGATCGTCCCGCGGCGCTGGTTGTGGCGATTTTTATCGGATGGGCGGGCGCCCGGATCGCGCTGGACGCTATTAAGGTTTTACTGGACGCCTCATTGGATTTTGACACAATGGAGCAATTGAAAAAGACTATTGCGGACATTCCGCAAGTGGTGGAAATCAATCAGTTGCGGGGAAGGAATTCAGGTCGGTACACGTTTATTGAAGCGGACGTCTCGCTGCGCGTAAAGGAACTCGATAAATCCCATTTTGCCAGTCATGAGATTGAACGAAAAATCCGGCAGTTTCTGCCCAACGTTGATTCGATCGTCATTCATTGCGAACCGCAAAGCAAAGACCAAATTATTGTGGCCGCGCCGTTGGAAGAAGATCGTGAACATCTCTCGGAGCATTTCGGTGAAGCGCCGGTGTACTATCTGGCGACCATACGGCAGAAAGATGGAAACATTGTTCAGGAAAAATTTATTCCCAACCCGTTTTTTCAGGAAGACAAAGGCAAAGGGATAAAAGTCGGGAAATGGCTGTTGGAACTCGGGGTGGACCAGGTGTACGCTATCAAAACCCTGGAGGGCAAGGGTCCCGGATACGTCCTTGCGGACGCGGGTGTATCGGTCAACGTGGTTGAAAACGGCGTATTATCGGCCATAAAAAATAATTTGAGCTGACCGGGGACCGGAATATCAGTCAATTAAATGAATTGTACCGGGAAAGGAGGCAGTCGGCCATGACTGACACCCAGCACGAGTGGGTATGCGCTCACTGCGGTTTTACCGCGTCGGATAAATTCGAGGGAGATATCTGTCCGACGTGCGGTCTGACATATTGGAAGTGCGCTGAATGCGGTTTTCTCATAACCGCGTCAGTTCCGCCTGATGTTTGCCCGGAATGCCACGCCAAATGCGAGTTTAAAAATGTGACCTGCTATACTCCAGAATGTGGCGGGACCGGCAATATCGATCCGCGACTTTAGTATCCTGGTGAGGATAACGGGAAACCGCCGGGAGGAATGGAAACGCTTCGTGAAGAGCAATGGGGTATCGCGCACATGATCGCATTTGGACCGGTACCATCCAGGCGATTGGGTAAAAGCCTGGGTATAAACAATATTCCACCTAAGATATGCAGCTATTCCTGCATATATTGCCAACTCGGATCAGGTTTTCCGCCTCGGCGCGAGAGAGGAGCGTTTTACAGCCCTGAACGGGTCTATGATGAAGTACGCGTCAAGATAGAGCAGGCGAAAAGACGGGATGCGGCTATTGATTTTCTTACTTTTGTTTCCGACGGCGAACCGACGCTGGACAGCAATCTGGGCGATGAAATAGAGCTTCTCAAGCCTCTGAACATCAAAATCGCCGTCATCAGCAACACTTCACTTCTCAGCGACGAAAGCGTGAGGAACGATCTGTTAAAAGCCGATTGGGTCTCACTGAAGATGGACTCAACACAAGAAAGCGTTTGGAGAAAGATAAACCGGCCGCATAAGAGCCTGCGATTGGTCGAGATACTCGATGGGGCGAGCGAATTTGCCAGGATTTACAGGGGAGAACTGGTAACGGAAACCATGCTTGTCGAGGATGTTAACGACGGGGTAAAAAACATGGAAGATCTTGCCGTGTTTTTGGAAAGACTCGCCCCCGCAAAAGCCTATATATCCATTCCGATCAGGCCGCCCGCATTGAAAAATGTTCGGCGTCCCCCTGAAACCATCATCAATCGGGCCTACCAGACGCTGAAATCACGAGTTGGACAAGTTGAGTGTCTGGTGGGATATGAGGGTAACGAATTTGCGTTTACCGGAAATATCGAAGAGGACCTGCTGAGTATCACCGCTGTCCATCCCATGCGGGAAGACGCTGTCGAAGAGTATCTGAGAAAAGCTAACGCCGGGTGGTCTTGTGTCCAAAATTTGCTTGATCGCAAAGAGCTTATAAAAACAAGGTATGAAAACAAGACATTCTATGTAAGGACGCTGGATTAATAACACATATACGCTTTGTAAAGCGCGATTGATCCGTGTCTTGCCATAATCGCAGCGCTGACAGATTATTTTATAAAAAGGCTGAGCGGCGCCCTGGTGAAATTTCAACAGAAAGGAGTCCCCCATGAGCTTCAAAATAATGGTGGAGCGAAAATTGAGAGAGCCTCCTTCCAAAGAAGTTATTGAGATAATTCATAAGATCAGGATAGCCGCGATGAAGCGGAAAGGTTACATCGGCGGAGAGACGCTGGTAAATTACATCGATAACGACGAGGTGGTGATAGTAGCGCAATGGACCGACGTGGGGGCTTGGAATAATTGGATAAACAGCGAAGAACGTATCGGCCTGGAACACGCGTTGGCCCCATACCTGGCTGAACCGGCAAAGATCAGAGTATTCAGCCTGGGCTTCTAGCTTTAAACGAAGCCGTCAGAGGAGGGTTTTTTCGTCTCGAATATCAAAGAGATGTATATTGTCCATGATCGGTGTTAAGACAACGTTCTGGTGCGCCTTTACGAGCGAATCCCGTCCCACGCCCGCCACGAGCGCGACATCGTCCGCGGCGCCGAAAACATACGTTTCACTCCCGATGGGCTCCACCACATCGATCAATAATGAAATGGTGTTATTGGCGGTCGTGTCGGCGGCGGGGCGGAGATCTTCCGGCCGAATCCCCACGATAACCCGTTTCTCAGGGTAGTGTTCTATGCTCGACGCTTTCGATCGCGGCAGATTGAGGGTGAATCCGGCGGTCTTCAGCCGCAGGGAATCCGGCGCCCCGGACAACTCCGCTTCGAAAAAGTTCATGGTGGGGCTCCCCAAAAAGCCCCCCACAAATTTATTGGCCGGAGCCCGGTACAATTCCAGCGGGTTTCCTACCTGCTGAATGATCCCGTCTTTCATGACCACTATTCTGTCACCCATGGTCATGGCTTCCACCTGATCGTGGGTCACATAGACAGCGGTAGTCGCAATGCGTTCGTGCAGCTTTTTCAACTCCACTCGGGTCTGAGCCCGCAGTTTGGCGTCCAGGTTGGAGAGAGGCTCGTCAAAAAGAAACACTTCCGGTTTCCTGACTATGGCCCTTCCCACCGCCACACGCTGCCGTTGCCCGCCCGAAAGCTGCTTGGGCTTGCGGTCGAGCAACTCCTGAATGCCCAGTATTTCAGCCGCTTCCTGAACCCGCTTTTTTATTTCCGATTTTGGGGTCTTGTGCATTTCCAGCGAAAAAGCCATATTGTCGTATACCGTCATATGAGGATACAAGGCGTAGTTCTGGAATACCATGGCGATATTCCGGTCTTTGGCGGGCACATTGGTAACGGGCCGGTCGCCGATATAGAGAGATCCGCTGGTCACATCCTCCAGACCGGCGATCATTCTGAGCGCGGTGGTTTTGCCGCAGCCGCTGGGCCCCACGAGCACCACGAACTCCTTGTCCGCGATGGAAAGGCTGAAGTCGCTGACCGCCACAACCTCATCAAAATGTTTAGAAACATGTTCCAAGCGCACTTCCGCCATATAGTTTTTACTCCTTTAAGGCGCCTGTCATTCCGGCTACATAATGTTCCACGAAAAATGCGTAGACCAGCGCGACCGGGACCGAAGCGCACAGAGCCCCGGCCATGAGCGGCCCCCAGTGGTATACGTCGCCGCGCACCAGTTCGGTGACCAATCCTATGGGGACGGTTTTGCTCGTGGTGTTGGATATAAAGGCCAAGGCGTAAATATATTCGTTCCATGAGAGGGTAAAACAGAAAATCCCGGCGGACAAAACCCCCGGCAGGCACAAGGGCAATATGATCTTTCTGAACACCTTGATGCGGCTGGCGCCGTCGATCATGGCGCATTCTTCCATTTCCCGGGGAATGGACTTGAAGTATCCCATGAGCAGCCAGGTGCAAAAGGGAATAAGGAACGTCGGGTAGGTAAGCACCAGGGACCACAACGAATCCCAGAGCCTGAGCTTGAAGATGATATGGGCCAGGGGGATGAACAGGATGGTTTGAGGGATCAGATAACCGAGAAAAATAGCAACGCCGGTCGCGCCCGAGGTCTTGAATCGAAGCCGCTGGATAGCGTAAGCGGCCAACAGACTGGTCACAAGCGATATGATCGTGGCCAGGATGGCCACAAAAAACGTGTTGGCCATCCACCGGAGGAATATGGTTTCGGTAAAGAGATGAACAATATTCTCCAGGGTGGGATGGAGCACGTAAAGCGGATTAATCTGGAGATTGTACAGTTCCTTGTCCGGTTTAAAAACGGTATTGACCATCCAGTAAAAAGGAAACAGCAGGAAAAAAAGGTAGAGAACCAGGGGGAGGTAGAACCTGAGAATTTTGGATCGCGCGCGTTCGGCCATTTTTCAGTTTTCTCTTTTCAGGAACGTGAAGCTGATCAACACACAGAGCACCAATATGGGCAGCATAAAATTGGAGATCGCCGCGCCCTCCCCGAAATGCCCTCCGGACATTGCTCTCTGAAAGGAAAGCGTTCCGAAGATGTGGGTGGTGCCCGCCGGTCCTCCCTTGGTGATGACCCACACCAGTTGGAAGTCGGCAAAGGTCCATATGGTCGAAAAAACAGTAACAACGGCCAAGAGCGGCGCCAGCAACGGGAGTGTGATCCTTCTGAATTTGGCCCATGAGCCTGCGCCGTCCAGATCCGCCGCTTCATACAGGTCCGGGTTGATAGTCTGGAGGCCCGCCAGCAGCCCTATGGTAAAAAAGGGAATGCCACGCCACACATTGGCCGCGATGAGAGACAACCTCGCGTTCCACGGGTCACCCAGAAAATCTATCATGTGATCGATCAGGCCCAGCTTCATCAGGGTCCAGGAAATGCCGCTGAAGGTGGAATCATACAGCCACCAGAAACAGATCGCGCTGAGAGCCGTGGGAATAATCCAGGGCAGCAGCACGATGGCGCGTACCAAGCCCTTGGCTTTGAAGTCGCGGTTGAGGACAACCGCCAGCCCCACTCCCAATACCATTTTGAAGACCACCGCCACGATGGTGTAGAAAAAGGTATTGAACACGGTCAAGCGGAAGGCGGGATCCTGTAGCAGGGCAAGATAATTTTCAAAGCCGATAAAATTTCCCTCACGACCTACCACGGTATCGGTAAAGCCGAGCCACAATCCCAGGAAAAAGGGATACGCCAGAAATACCAGCAACAGAAGCTCGGCCGGAGCCACAAACAGCAGCCCCAGAACAGTGGGATTCTCCAGGGCCTGGGCCAGACGTCCGCGAATTCCAGCATAGCCGGGCGCATCGCGTTCAGTCGTCAGATAATCGGGTCGCTCCACGTCGCTCCGCCTGTGTTTATATTTTCGTCATAGTCACGAACAGACCCGTACGCCCGGTTTCAGCAACATCGGGCGCCTCTACCAATCGCCGTTTCGATGAGCTCTTTCCGCCTCAAAGAAGGCGCGGCCAAAGCCCTGGCCGCGCCCAAAGAGAGGTAAAATGATTTCTCTCAACCCATTGATATTACTTGTATGCTTTGACAATGGCCTTTTCCGCAATCTCGATAGCCTTGTCGGCCGACATGTCTCTGGCGCAGTGATTGGCGAACAGGTCGACCACCACATACTCGGCCATCACCGCGGCCGAAGCGGGACCGATGGGGCCCGCGTATCCATTCCACAGCATGTTCTGGATGCAGTCGCGGTACACCGTATGTTTGGGGTCATCGGTCCAGACCGGCAAGCTCTTGTAACCCTTGAGGGACGGCGTCACATAGCCGCGCATGGCGTTGATCCAGGGACCGCACTGAGGCTTTTCCAGCATGAACATCAGGTAGTGTTTCGCCGCGTTGGGATAGGAGGTGTGCTTGAAAATAAAGGCCGGATCGAACAGGTGCAGTTCAGTGGGGTGCCCCACAGGACCCACGGGCGGATGCTGATGGTAGGTGTCTTCGGCGATCTCCGGAAACTTTTCTTTTGCCGCGTAATAGATGCTGATGCCGTTGTTCGTGACCGAGATCTGACCGGCCAGAAAGGCCTTATTGTTGTGAGGATCCAGCCAGGACGCGCACCCGGAAATCATGGCGTTGTCGTACAGGTCTTTCATGGCGTCGAGCGCCATGCGGGTTTCTTTGCTGTTTATGGCGCATGAACCGTCTTCGTTCACGGTTTTGGCCCCAAAGGCCCACAACCACCCGTGAGCGAAGTTATTGCCGTCGCCCACCGCGTGCCCGAGCGCAAACCCGACAGGATGGCCTTTCTCCTTCAGCTTCTTGCAGCACGCTATGAAGCCTTCCATATCCTTGGGAAATTCATCATAGCCCGCTTCATTGACCCAGCTTTTCCTATAGACAATGGCCTGCCCCGGTCCACCCATGGGAATACAGATCCATTTTCCGGTCGCGGCGTTGACTCCGTATTTAACGCACACGTCTTCCCATCCACCGTATTTTTTTCCAAGATAATCCGCGAGATCCGTAACGTCTAGAAGCTTGTCCGGATACAGATGGGGGTCATCGTGCCATCCCAGGACGATGTCGTGTCCCGCGCCCACGGACGCCTCCATGGCCGCCTTGGGACGTACATCCTCCCATGACAGGAACTCGACGCTGACTTTGCCCCCGGTAAGCTCTTCCCATTTTTTCGTGTTCTGATCCCAAAGCTCTCCATCGGCCTTCACAAACGGGCTCCAGCGAAGCACTTTGAGAACGGGATCTTTTTCCAGGGCAAGCTCGGGAGGAGCTACATCGGCAAACGCCTTGCCGGTCATGGAACCGAACGGTCCGGAGAGCACTGCGGCTCCCGCCAGCCCGGCGCCGGTGGTCTTCAAGAATTTTCGTCTGGTAAGCCCATCGATCTCTTTCTTCATGTCCCCGTACCTCCTGATTGGTATGTGATAGTTGGCAAACCAACAACATTCCCGGTTGAAGGAAGCGCACGAAACACTCTTGCAAAGAACTGTTCAGGACAAACCATCACCGCCCGTGATCATTATGGGGCGGCGGCTGCGCGCGGCATGGCCCCGCATGATTCCACGTTGGAGCGGGGAAAATACTTCCGACGCTAATCATAAGCCTGGAATCGGCGGCGGCGTATATTTGTCAGTAGAAACAGGATGGTTGCGGAATTTCGCGAAAGGTTATCTCAGTTCGTCTGAACTTCTTGATGAGCAGTGAACTTCAGAATCAGCGGCGCCGCAACAGATTGTGTGGAGATTGGTTGGTTCCTCGTTTGGATTTGAAAGACGATAGCCCCTCGCATAAAACCACCATAGTAGCTATCCCTTAAAACTGTCAAGAACAAAAATATACGCAATATTATGAGCTTATATGAATTTTTATTTGATATGCCATGACCCGCGCGCGCAATAATATGGTTCCCCCTCAAACGGTTTTTTTATGTGGTTATTGTTCTTACTCCGAAACGCAGTTTGCAGCGCTTAATATAACCACACAGATAAAAAAAGCGTCTGTAAGCGGAGAATAAGAGACTCCTGGGAAATCATAGGCAAGGTGCGACAGGCACAGCAGCCTCTTGTCCCGATAAATCGGGACACAGACAACCCGACTTCGTCAAAGTTGTCTGTGCTATCATCCATGCGCGCCCCAGGCGCCGTCCGTCATTTCGAGCGCAGCGAGAAACCGCCTGCAGGGGGCGTGGGGGAAGAAATTTCCCCACAATGCTTATTAACCCTATTAAAGAACAAACAGGGCGTCTCGTGTTTCGTATTTGCGGTTGACGATGGCGCCACCCCCGGTTAGACTTTCACCTGAAGTCAGCAACAATCACTGATTTAAACTCAACCTGAAGCGCGGAGCGCCTATGCGGTTCCCTCTCATGATGCGCGTTGAACAGCACATCAACGCGCCTGTTCTGGGTAATGTCGAAAAGGCGGTACATGAAGAAATCGCCAAACTTGATCTTTCCCAAAAAATTAAACCCGAGGACACCGTGGCCGTTCCCGTGGGAAGCCGGGGCATCCGGAATATCGCGTTGATAGTCAAAACGCTGGTGGATGACCTGAAGGCGCTGGGCGCCAAACCGTTTATCGTGCCCGCCATGGGAAGCCACGGCGGCGGGGTCGCCGAAGTTCAGCGCTCCATTGTGGAAGGGTACGGCGTTACCGAGGATTACATCGGCGCGCCTATCAAGGCGTCCATGGAAGTTGTTCAGGTAGGCGCCACCGAGGACGGTGTGCCCGTCTTCTTTGATAAGCACGCGTCCGAGGCCGATCACGTGGCGGTAGTGGCGCGGGTAAAGCCGCACACTGACTTTACGGGAGAAATCGAAAGCGGACTAAACAAAATGACGCTTATCGGGCTGGGCAAACATGAAGGAGCCAAAGTCTACCATAAGGCGTTCATCAAGTGGAGTTTTGACCACATCGTCCGCTCGGTGGCCAGAAACGTCATAAAAAAGTGCAATATAGTTCTGGGGCTGGCCATCGTCGAAAATCAGCTTGAACAGACCGCGCTCATTCAGGCCGTGCGACCGGAGGAATTCCTGGAGAGGGAAATAGAGTTGTTGAAGCTGGCCAAACAGTGGCTCCCGCGAATACCCTACCCTGACATTGATTTGCTGATCATCGACGAAATCGGAAAGAATATCAGTGGAACGGGCATGGACTCCAACGTCATAGGACGGAAGTATCACGAACATTGCGCCGCGCCGGATGAACTTCCCAGGATCACCCGGATTTATGTCCGCGACCTGACGGAAGAAACGCACGGCAACGCCACTGGTATCGGCATGGCCGACTACACCACCAAACGGCTGGTGGAAAACGCCGACTGGAACATAACTTACATCAATTGTCTTACCGGTAACCGGCCTGCGCTGGCCTCGATACCCATACCCTTTGAGAACGACCGCGAGGCGCTGGAAAAAGGGTTGCTGACGGTCGGATACAAGCAGCCGGAGGATACCAGGATCGTCCGAATCCGCAACACACTGGACACCAGGGAAGTATGGGCCTCCAAGGCCTATCTGGCCGAAACGGAGAGCCGTGACGACCTGTCTATAATCCAATCGCCCATTGATATGACGTTCGATGAAGTCGGGAACCTTACTCCGTTTTAACGCTGTGACAGACCCGGGCGCCGGAAAGGCCGTCGCGTGGCGCCCGACGGCGGTCCGCCCATGATTGCCGTTCTGATGGGTGTTTCGGGGTCGGGCAAAACCACCATTGGCGAGAGGCTGGCGGTCGAAATGGGATGGCCCTTTTACGACGGTGACGATTTTCATCCCCGAACCAACATTGAAAAAATGCGGGGCGGCGTCGCCCTGACCGACGAAGACCGGGGAGTGTGGCTGGATAGGCTGAGGGATTTCATGCGCCAACTGATAGACCAGGAGAAATCGGCCATCGTGGCGTGTTCCGCCTTAAAAGAAGCCTACCGCCGGCGTCTTAAAAGCGGGTCTCCCCACATAACGTTTGTTTATCTGAAAGGCGACTTTGACCTTATACAGCGCAGGATGCAGGACCGCGCCGGCCATTTTATGAAAGCGGGCTTATTGGAAAGTCAGTTTGAAACACTTGAAGAGCCCGACGACGCGGTAACCGTGGACATTGCAAACGATCCGGCTACCGTTGTGCGCATCATTAAACGGAAATTGAGCTTGTAAAGCGCCAAACGCTTCGCTCGCCGCAAACGGGCAATTGAAACGTTTTGGGTCCCGACCTTGTCGGGATTTCCTAAAAAGGTTTCCCCATTTCTCTAAACATATTCTCACTGGATTAAGGCTGTCTATGATTCTCGCTATTGATATCGGCACGACATCTCTGAAGCTGGGCGTTTATGATGAACGCCTGAACCTGCTCGCCTCTTCATCCGAATGCGCCTACCCGTTGGACACTCCCGACGATTTTACGGTTCAGATCGACCCGGAACTGTGGTGGGCGGCTTTTCCCCGCGCCCTGAAAACGCTCGAGTTTTCCCTGGATCGCATAGAGCTGATCACCATGGCCGGAAACAGTCCGGGGTTCAGCGTCATGGACCGCAACGGCGCGCCCCTTATGCCGTCGTTTCTGCACCTAGACAGGCGCGCCTACCCGCAATCCAGGTTTATATTGGATCTTATCGGAGAGGAAAAACTTCTCGATGTCACCGGCAACATCCCTAATCCAGGAGCTTCCACCGCGGCCAATATCCTGTGGATACGCGAACATCATTCTGAGATCGATAAAGCGGTCTACATGTACGGCCATTCCAACACCTTTTTCGCCAAAAAGCTGACCGGAAATTTCGGAGTCGACCCGTCAAACGTCTGCATGTCCAACGTCTACGACACCGCGACCAGAAAGGGCTATGACCGGGATATAGCCCGGGCGCTGAATATAGATCTCGACAAGTTTCCGCCGGTTTTGGAAGCGTTTGAAAAGATCGGAGACGTGTCGTCCGAAGCCGCCTCGGCAACCGGACTGACCCAGGGCTTACCGGTCCTCATGGGAGCCAACGACGCCACTTGCGCGGCGCTGAGCGCGGACATCGTAAATCCCGGCGATATGATGAACGTGACCGGGACCACGGAGATGGTGGTTGTGTGCATGGACAAGCCCTTCGCCTCCTCCCGCTACAACTTGAAGAGTCACGCTGTTCAGGATCGATGGAACGCCATGTTCGCCTTGAACACCGGAGGCAAGGCCATCGAGTGGGCTTACAAGCAGCTGTTCCCGGATATGGATGAACAGGATTTTTACGGCCGGCTTATCCCTTCCCTGTTCGACCGGGATGAAGCGCGCCTTCCCACCTTTGAACCTTACCTGACCGGCGACCGTTATTCGCTGGAGCCCAAAATGGCCTCCTTTGAAGGCATAACCCTCAACACCACACGGGAGGACCTGCTGCTGGCGGTAATTCGCGGGGTGGTGGCCAAGGTGCGCGACTTTCTGGCTCTGATGGAAGAGAAGCTTCCCCTGCAGTCCACGGTCAATCTGACCGGCGGGGGAGCGCCTCTGCTGGCGCCGGTGAAAGAACGGATGATGCCCCAGTTCGAGTTCCGGCTGGCCCACAGTGGTTCACTGCTGGGCGCGGCCAAACTGGCGCAGATGTATATGGAGGGGCGCTGAGGGAAGGTATTGCTCATTCCCTCATTCGATCCCCAGACCGGAAAAGCATATGCTGGAACCTTTTAATCCCAGTTGCTTTGAGTTATCCGGCGCCCTGGCGACGGTTGCTTCATATCCCGGAAAGCGCAAACACTTCGACGGGACCGGCCCAACCCTTAATTTTTACCGTTTCGAGCGCTTCGCAGATAAACTCATCCCCCAACTCCTTTCGGGTTGCGGCGCTGAGGATTATGTTCCGTCCCAGTTCCTTGCTAACGCCCTGGAGCCTGGAGGCCAGATTGACGGTGTCGCCCACCAAGGCGTACGAGAGTCGTTCAGAGCTTCCGATATTCCCAGCCAGGACCTGCCCCGTGTGCAGGCCGATACCGTGGCGTAGAGGGGCCCACCCCTGTTCCCCCAATTTGGAATTGTATCGGTCCAATCGTTCATACATTTCCAAAGCCGCCCTGGCCGCCGCGGCCGGATGGTTTTCAATCACCAGCGGCGCCCCGAAGACAGCCTCTATCTCGTCGCCGATGAATTGCAGGACCAAGCCGCCATTACCATGTATCGCCTTGGACATCTCCTCGAAATAACCATTGATTAATTTCACCACTTGCTGGGGTCGGGTGGATGCGACGAGCGGGGTGAAGTCCCGTAAGTCGGCGAATAACACCGTCACGTTTTTCAGCTCCCCATCCAGAGGAATGCGGCCGCTCAGAATCTCATCCCGGATCTCGGGGGTGACATACTTACCAAAGGCGTCCTTGAGAAGTTCTCGTTCCCGCAAACCTTGGATCATCTTGTTCGTCGCGTCGCCCAGGATACCCGTTTCGTCATTGGAGACCACTTTCACCCGGGTCTGCAAGTTTCCCTCCCTGATCTTGAGCAAAGCGTCAAGAATGCTGTGGAGCGGCCCAACTATGGAGCGAGTGATCAATTTATTAAGAACGCTCAAGGTGATGAAAAAAACAGAAAAAAGAACCAGACAAAAGACCAGAATCCCTGATCCGTATTCCTTGGCAGAGATTGACACGGAGTCCAACTGCCATTGGAGGGTCGCCAGGGTGACTACCAGGATAGCCAGAGGAGCAAGGCTGCCCAGCCGATAATGGAGGCGGATTCTTCTTGATATCGAGTACCGGGCGACATTATCGAGATCCGCCAGCCGCCCCTGCGGAAAGAAGAAAGGGATAAGCATTCGACGCGCATAGGACTCGATCCACAAAGACATGACCCCCGCGGAAATGAATCCGACCATGATGGCGCGGACGGCCAGGATGACAGCGGTTCGCGAATCGAGTTGACCGGTTGCATAAGCCGCAAAAAAGAGCGCGACGGGCAGTACGATCCAAAGGCCCAGATTTACCGGAACCATAATGAACGGAAGGTTGATCAGGCGTCGTTTGACTCTGTCCAGAAGCTCTTTTGATTCGCGCCCCGCTTTCAGGAGGTCAAAATACTCATATAGGGGGCTTAAAATTCGTCGAATGCTATAAAGAAGAGGCAGGCAGCTTAACAAGAGCAAAAAGGCCAGGTTGAAGATTCCCCTGAGTCGCTTGCCTAAATTCACCGCTTCAATCTGGCCCAAAGCAGTCGGGCGGCCATGCATATACTCCAGTGGCGTGGCCAGGTTAAGAAGTATGATAATCGCGATTCCGATGGCTGTTGCGGCGAGGCCGATGTAGTAAATGGGTCTAAGTGACGGCGGGTCTCCATCTCGCGCCACATCGCCCCGCCCCTTGGTTTGCACGGTCATTTCCGGTCGCACACCTCGCAGACGGCTGGGATTTCACGCCTGAATCGCCCGCGGGATCGTCTCTTTTCCGCCGCTTTCAGGCGTCATATGGAATGTAGTGATAGCATAGAATAGACAGTGGGGGAAAACATAATGACGCTCACTCCGGAATTGTCGGTCCCATTGCCAAGCCAGGAAACGTAAGCGGCGCGGGGAGTTTGGACCTTCGGCCGGGCCTGGCTGGGAACTCCCCACGCCTGAAAGGGTTTGTCTGATATCCTGGCGCTATTTTGCCATATTCTCCAGCGCCGTGTCCCAGTTGATAAGCTTGTCGAGTACGCCGTTGACGTAATCACCGCGGCGGTTCTGGTAGTCCAGATAATACGCGTGCTCCCACACGTCCATGGTAAGCAGCGGCTTCATGCCGGACACCATGGGATTGTCGGCGTTGCCGGTCTTGACGATCTTCAGCTTGTCGCCGTCGAGAACCAGCCACGCGTACCCGCTGCCGAACTGCGATGTGGCCGCGGAGGCGAATTCCTTTTTACAGGCGTCCACGCCTCCGAATGAAGCGTCGATCAATTTTTTAAGCTCGGCGGGCGGTTCTCCTCCCCCCTTGGGCTTCATGCTATGCCAATAAAGGGTGTGGTTCCAGATTTGCGCGGCGTTGTTGAAGATCGCAGTTTTGTCCTTCTTGCCGGCGGTCTCGGTGATGATCTTCTCCAGCGGCATGTCCGCATAGTCGCTGCCCGCCACGAGTTTGTTCAGGTTGTTTACATAGCCCTGGTGATGTTTGCCGTAATGGAAACTGATTGTCCTGGCCGAAATGACTGGCTCCAGCGCATCTTCGGCATAGGGAAGCGGCGGTAAGGTAAAAGGTGATGGCGCGGCCGCCAGTCGGGAAAAACCGCCCAAGGCGACCGAAGCGGCAAACCCGGCGGAAGCGATCAAAAAACTGCGACGACTGAACGCAATTGAGAAGTTCTTCGTGTCTGTGGTGTCCATGAAACCTCCTGACGTTTGATTAATAGACGCGCGCCGTGTGTTTACACGACGTTCAAGTAAACAGGATACGATCAATAGTTCTCATATAAGTTTATCATCGTATGGAGTTTGAGAGTACCGGTTTTTGGCGCGCCGTCTTAAGATCCGGAATAAGCGTGATATGAAGTTCTCCACAAGGAGGGTGATTCCATTCGGGCGCGGGTATTTGAAAGCGTTTCGCACGTGACAGATGAATTAAGGATCGATTTTCAAGGCAGGGAAACGGTTGATACGTTTGGCGGCATAAAAAAGGGCGGTTTGTAACCGCCCGATTTCGTTTATCAAGTTTTTGTGGCGATGCAGGGACTTGAACCCCGGATCACAATCTTTTTTGTACTGTAATTACAATAAGTTATCATTTTATTGCCCCCTAATATTAGGGCAGTGACAGGGCAGTGGCGAACAGGAATGTAACCGAAATATGGGACCGTTGAACAGACCATATCACTATTGGATAGTTCGCGATTGAGGCTATTCCAGCTAGTCATAGTGTTAGTTCTTTTATAGACAAAAACGATCTGCCGAAGGCGGGATTTGAACCCGTAAGTTGGCACGTAAGTAGTTGAATTTATTAAGCGCAAAAATGAGCTGGTAAAAAGTTGGTAAAAAGTTAGCCTCATGGAGTCACTTATTATGCTGTCAATTATATGTTGAGCTATGATAAGGATGATAGATATCGGTAACAATCGTATGTTGCAAGTATGACAAATATATAAGTTTCTTTGCTCTGTATCTCATGACTTTATGACAGCGTTTGTACGTCTTCCCTATTTATTTCGTAATCTCAATGATGAAGATTGGCTCGACCTTTTTAGATTCAGAAGAGCTTCCCCAGCGGATCGCAGGATAGATAAATTTGAAGATCCATTTGTAGGTACCGATTCTCTCATGAGAGTAAGCGTAGTTAGTAACGTCAATGTAACTTAGTATAGGGGGGGTTTGCAGGAACACATTAGTTGTTATAGTCACGCTTTCAAAATCGCCACCTTGCGTCTTATTAACAGCAATATTTTGAATATATCGTTCTGCACCATGATCGTAGGTGACAATACCTTGTTCGTTAAAAATTGCAAACGGTCTGAGAACTCGTGCTAGTTTGTTAATGTACGTTTCATCAGTAATTTTCTCTTCTATCTTGTCGCCAATGTAGCTATCAGCTGCAATAAAAAAGCCTATTATAATTACTAGTCCTAATATAATAGTTATAGTGTTCTTATACTCAGAGAAAAAAAATTCTATTTTATTCACTGTATATCTTCTCCGTTCGAAGTTTCTTGATCTAAAACAGTTAACGCTATTATTTTTATTTTTTAACTACATTCTTCATCAGTGTCCCTTAATATCGTACTTAATTCATATGGTTTAATCGCAAAGATTTATTTTCTTACTTCCCAGTCCAATCAATGATCGTAGGAAGTTGTAAAAGCCCAGATTGAATTAATGCCAGAAAAGCTAAAATTAGAGTTACCCAGAACATTTTTCTCTGTAACTTTACATTTTCTACATGAAGCCTTTCTTCTTCCTCATAATTTTGAATTGTGGTTATCGCTTTGCCAGTCACAACATATTCCTGATTAATTTCTCTTAAATCTCCTGAGTCTACTAGTGATTTTAAGTACAGTTCCAGCTTGTTATGCTCTTGTTCTCCGCGAGGATGTAAAATCCATTTCATTGAATATAATTTGTTCATCAAATCAATTAATCTTATTCCATCATGGGATCTATTTATCTGATCTTCCAACATAAAACTGAGTGAATCTACTCTACGCTACGTGATAAGCTTCTTTTTATTAAAAAAATACTGATCTATATGCTCAATAGCATAATAAGCATGGACTCTAATATATATTAACTTTGTAATATTGTTAAATAGAAAGTTATATATCCCCCTAAAAGTTATTGTTGAAAGCCCATAATAATGCGTAACCCTAAAATTATGCTGCGAAATGGACTCTATTGGAATGCGTATCCCATTGGCCCACATATTACCGTTCCACTCCAAACCAATAAGTTCATTGTTTTCGAAGCCGGTAGCAGCAAAATAAAGATCTGAACCTTTATCCAAGTAAACGATGTAACAATTTACCTCACGCGCTTCCTCTCCTAATCTGGTAATAGGGTCTTGGCATGCCTTGAAGAGAAGTTTTGGCAACTGCCATTTATAAATAAGTTTCGTTATTCTGTTCATATCTCATAAAGAGTGCTAAGAGTAATGGTTAAGTAAAAATCCCCCATATAAGCACGACTAAGCCAGAAAAGTCGCTAACATATTACTCGTAAAGTGCTATTTGGGAGAAGCATTGATTTCTCCGCTAGATAAGCAATTAAGTGTCGATCAAGATTAGGGACTTTTTGCTTTCTTAAAACTATCAAGCTTCTTAATCAACCCTTCATACTGATATACAGCCTTTAGTATTTCTGTTGTTAGTTCTAATGAAGTCTCAATTTCATCTCTTCCAATTTGATCATAATCTTTAGCTCCTAGATGAGCACAGTCGTTTCCCAAAAGACGAAGCCTATCAATGCCTGCGAATAGCGAAGGTGGTAAAATAACGGCTTTTTGTAAATTGCTAATTCTTTCTTTCAAGTTATCACCTTTCGCGCCTCGCTCATGACAAAGCTCTTCCAGTGTTCTTCTTATCATTATACCAGCTGCCTGAAAACATCCATGCGCATGGCATGTGATCGCTTGCCTGAAGTTCTTGATAATATTATCCGGTATGTCCTTATCTTCAAATTCAAAAATGACAGGTGGAAACGAGATGAGGAAATCGTTTTGATCGGTTGTAATAAAAAAGATATGCCCAGCACAATTTCTGTTAGGGCACTTACGATGGCCCAAAATATGGAGTTTTCCCTCAATGTCAGTCGATATATCCTTTACGTTAGCACCACCGACAGCTAGAAAAGTACCTAAATGACCACAATGGGGGCACCGCAAAGTGACATTGGCTCTGTTTTCCGTTTTGATATGTATTAATGGTATCTTCATCGCTTTCTCCTAGTAAATTTACAAAGCACTATGCTCCATATAAATTAAAACGACAAGAAAGTAATGATAATATTAATAAGCAATAAACATATTAATAAACGGCAACTGATAAAAGTATAACTTGTCTCAATTAAGCCAATATGTATACATCGCTAATACGACTAATATAAAAAGTAGAATTAAAGATAGTGTGTGCTCCGCTCCAAAGGATAGTATGTAGATCTTTCTTAAAGATCGTGTATAATCCTTTAATACGGTCTTGCAGTTGTTACAGTCCTTCTCAATGCCTAAAAGATGTGTACGAGCCATTGCAATACCATGTATACGCGTTCCCGGTGACTCCATATTGAAATTAATAAGGTCAAAGTGATAGTAAACTTTATGCAGTGATCTTATTAAGTTTTGGTCTCCAACCTGTGAACATATTTCTGAACACAAGGAAGACCATAGAAAAGTATATATTCTTGAGGTAGACATTGGTCCTCTGAATTGGCCCGCTTCTCTGAAATAGCAGTCCCGTTCATTTATATAATCTATTTTTTGAGTTAATATGTCTACTATACATTGCCAAGCCTTATAATCAATATAATTTGGATCTGGATGATTGACTATGTTATTTATATCTCCAATTTTCAAAAATAATGCCTCCACTAATTCTATATCTTTATCAACTTTAGACTTTAGGAGTATTTTAAGGAAATCATTGTAGTAGGTTCGTATTATTGTGTATGTTCTTTTCCTGCCTAAGTCTATTTCGGACCATATTGATTCAAGCATTGCGATTAATGCCTTAACTTTTCTTCGTCTGATCCAGAAATCTTTTATTAGTTCAATGATGAAGGCAATTGCAAAGCTGATTAGTATCCCTGCGATTAGCCAAACAATTTTATCCATAGCGCAGTTTTCCCACGATAGTCATAAAATAAGCTTTCCTTTCAGGCCTTTTTAATATTTTCTCGACAAAATGTGCGTCCTGATATGTACCCAGCTGGGAGCGCATCAGGACACCCGGTGAGGGGTGCCACACTCTAATTATTGATCGATACTATTTTGAAGATCCAACTCTTGATTAAAAGTATCGAGTATTTTCTGAAGATCCTCAGAAATCTCTTCAAGCTTTACTGGTTGCCACTTCGCCACTCCTATAACATCCAAATATTTACGCCTGTATCGCTAAATACAGAACCTATACCATTAATAAAGAAATATGCAAAAGATATCCAGAGAAATTTATTCGAAAATATGATCTTGCTATGATTGCTATATAAACTGGAAGCTTATAAGGGAGGTGGTCTTTAACTGCCCTTCCCCAAATTAGCCTGAGTTTGATCCCATTTCTTGAACACTTCGTTCCAAGCGTTCAAGTCGACTCTTGGCCGTTTCCATTATTAGTGGTATAAATCATGATACCCTATACTTACGCCAAAAACGGTTACAGGATGGTAAAAAGAAAAAAAATAGAAGAGCTTAGACGAAAGCTACCACAACTCAAACGAAGAGTTGCAGAGAGTCAAATTAGTAGTCTTGTTGGGGGTTGGATTCGGGCTATTGAACCAAAATTGCATGTATTGAGATTTTCATCGTCATATCGCTATGATGATTTAAAAGAAAGGCTCGGAAGGCTAAAAAAAGATGTGGATTATATTTCCGAGGAAAAGCGGTATAAAGATCGATACATCAGAAATTTTAAACATTTTTCACTTTATTGTTTAATTAACCCAACTGAAAAGTACTTGCCCAACTCGTATATCGAATTCCATCCTAAAACATCTAGACCGTCTGATTATAAAAAGGTTGTAAATGAGCTAAAGGAAAAACTGCCTGATCTGACTATATCAAAAATAGAATATGCAATTGATCTAATTTGCTATCCTCAAGATAGTTCCTGTAATCCAGTTCAATATGTATTCGATATGTTGAGATATTATATTTATTTTCCATATAAGAGAAACGCTAAAACGCTTCCTGATGATACATTTTCATTGTCAAATGAGCCTATAAACATAAGTCGTAGCTTCAAACTAGAGACTGAGGAGCCAGAAGATGATGAGGTAAAAATTTATGAAAGGGGAACTGACGAATCTAAGAATGAATCTGGTGGTTGGGATATTGAAGACGCTGATAGAGTCCGAATCGAATACACTTGTTGCCGTAAAAATCTTAAAAATAAACTCGGACTAGATACAATCGAGGATTTGTTGGAATGTAGCATGTTTTCCGAAGCAGTCGAAAATCTATTTCGCTTTGTCGAATTTAAGCATGGGACTCATTTGCCCAAATTAGGCGATCCATATACAGTAGAAGATGAAAGTGGTTATGCCGGGACATTTCACTATGAATTTAAACACGCAAAAGAGCAAGGCGTTGTGAAGAACATAGCTCAAAATGTATTTGACGTTCCACATTTCGAGCCGTTAATGGACACCATCGCGTCAAAAACCGATGAGTTTGATAGTGAGTGGGTTGTCTCTCATTAAGTATCCGGGAAGTATATATATTTCTATTAGGTAATCATATTTATTTTTATTATCCTGAAAGTGTATATATGTTTATCATTAGACTATATTGTTTTATTATTTGGAAATCGTATATAGCCCTTGTCTCTCGTTTTTCCCTTTATCAGACCGAAAATAAGCCACGCTGAGAGGAGAACTGTTCAAGGGCAATAGTCAGTATGGGTTTTTCGTTTAAAACGATTTGCACAATGAATCCTTGGCTCTGATTGTTTTGGCATATCCCCCCCCGTTTTTATTTTGTAAATTTCAGGTCAATTGACATGGAATGTCCGATGAGAATCTACAAAACTAAACCCATATCCCATATCATTTCGAGCAGAAAACAAAGTATGATGACTATCAATAATATCCGGATAAGGGATATAAACAACTAAAGAAAAAGAAAAAACGATTTAATGCAGATTCTACCTTGTGTAGTGTAGCTCTCTTGCCTCAAAGGTTTCAATATAGGTTTATATCTTAGTTTATCGCATAATAATGATCTCTTGCCAATATAAAAGAAAAGCTTTTTGAAATTCGAAAACTACCATGTGCGTTATGGTGAATTTTATTCCAAAAAAGTGTTAATGAGGCTACTTTCTTGAAAGAGTACAAAGACGTTATTTTCATCCTTTATCTTGGCAGCCAGTGAAAAAATAGCACAGTATTATTTCTGAGTCCGGCTTTCTCCTATAGTTGCACAAATTCTATAGTAGAGTTCTTGGCTCAATTCTTTTGGAGTTTCCCAAACGATGTGATTGAATGTTTTTGTGTCAAAATGGACCTCATCTATTTCATCATTTCGGACGCTCCAAATGACTGGTCTCTTTAACCCTTGTGCGAATCCGGCTTCGTAGTATACTCCGTTTTTCTGTTCTGTAACATCAGCAATTAAAAATTTTGAGTTTTTTATCTCAGTTATAATTTTTGCGTCTATGCGTTCTATATGAGGGATTTTATCTATCCTATATGGTTTGTATCCGGCCTTTTCTACCGCTGGCTTGATGCCCTTTTCCCACGCTTCTTCAAGCGCTTTAGAGAAAGACATTGCGATAAAAACTTGATTTTGAAAAGCAGGTAGTTCTCCATATTTATCTAAATATTCCCAACCAGCGTGACTAATATTTGCAGTGAAGTGATCCAATGTAGAATCTAGTTCAACGAATCCCCTCATAGAAATTGACTGTAAATAAAATCTGAACTCATTCGCATTATCTGCCCAAGCAAGTGGAAAATCCTGCTCTTCGTTTAATTGCACCTTATCTCCAGGATATTTGCTTTTCTGTCTCAACGCTCTTAGCAAGATTATTTGTTTTTGAGATGTAGAATAATAAGGAAGGTTTTCTATTATGCTTTTTATATTTCGGCTGTCGAACTCAGGGATTATATCGTAGAATAAATTTTTTTCTCTAATCCATGCTGATAATTTACTTTTTTCTTTAAAATTGTCCGGTATTTTTTTAGAACTTCTCGTTATCCAGTATTTGCCACAAATAGGACATTCTATCTCACAATCTCCCCCGCGATCCCTGGTATTTATAAGCGTTGTATCATTCAATGAACATATCGGGCAGTCTACTTTTTCGTTCTTTGTTGACATATGTTGTCACCTATTTTTTCATGTTTCGAGGGATAAAAAATGAGTGTTATTTTTGAAACGAAAATTATATGTCCTTTTTTGCTGAGAAAAGTGGTTGCGGTTGGTTGGACAGTATGGAGGCAAAAATAAGATGGAATCCATTTCATGGGTTACGCCGCTTTGAGTTTACCCAAGCAAAGGGTGGCGCAATATCTGTAAGCCAGCTCCATAACCCTCAGCTCCCAGGACAAAGCGTCAAGAGCGGCCTTGGATTTAGACTTTCCAAAATATCGTCTTCTCTTGCTTCTTGTCTCGTGTCCTCCTCTCCTGAGAATTCCGCCTTAACAGCCTGTCCAATTTTCCGCACTCACTTCTCAGAATCTGAAATTATAAAAAGGTAATATCGCGTAAATTAATTTGGAAAAAAATTAGTATTCTTCATTAACATGTATAAAATAATAAATAATATTAGAAAAGACCCTTTTTAAGTCAAAAACCCATAATTGTATTATTAATATTAGTCCAACTATAATAGTGACTCTTTTCACAGCTTTTATAGTACAGTACCGTATATAATGTTCTCTCATGGAAAATGACACAGTGATCAATTTTTCTTTGGCGATAATATTCAAAGCATAAAATAAAGATTCAAATTCACTTTCTGTTAAAGTTTTCAGATTATTGTTTATGAATGATTCATCTATATGCTCATTACATCTATTATACAACTCAGAAGGTTTGCTTCTCATTTCTTGATAGTCTCTTTGGTCATATTCCTTCAGCCTCTCGTAGTGAGCTATTTTAGCTATATCATTAAAAAAGTCTAATACACATTCCCATTTTTGACTTTTTTCTTTAGCTATGAGAGCATTTTTAATGAAATCAACATGCATTTTAAAGTCAGTATATGATATTACACCAGCACGATTGTCGTAGTATGACAACAATCTTTTAGCCAATTCATGAATATGGTAAGATATATTTTGAGGATCATTATCTAGGAAAGAAACATAATTAATATTATCATTTATACCATTTAAAGAATTTAATATATTCTTAACCTTCAGTTGATTGCGTATATCTTTCTTGTGATCATATACTAAGGTAGATTCCCCTTGAATACTATTTAATCTCTGCACAAATGAAAAAATAGTTTGAAGAGCCTTATATCTATGATAGTATATATAAAAAATGATAAAGGCTCCAAACAAAGCTAAGGTAAAATACTCTAAAGTTTCTATCGTGTCATAATACTCATTTAACATTTTTATCACTCCTACCAATATTTTCTTTGAAATAAGGGCTTTGGTCAAGAAAATATCAAGAGAGTCTACTCTAAGTAGTATTCCTCTTTAGAGCGAAAAAACGACTTATATTCTAATGTCGAGTCGAGATGGGTGATCCGCGTTTTCCTATTGACTCCGATTTCCTTTGCTTCATTCTGCTCCAGTCATAGTCTATTATTTTAATTGGCAACCTGTCTATCGGAGTTCTGCATATATGCTCTGACCTATCAAAATCAGAATCATAAGCGTTTATATACAAATACAAATTACATAATCTGTAGAAAACGTAATATAAAACTTGACAACATATTTAAAATACTATTTAATATAGTTAATTATTAAATGAGGTGACGGACATGAAAAAAGCTTTTGGCTATTTAAGAGTGAGCGGTAGAGGGCAAATTGATGGGGACGGTTTTACACGCCAAGAAGAGGCCATCCGTGACTTTGCCAAATCAAATGGCTTTACGATTGAAAGAATTTATAAAGACGAGGGGATATCCGGCACTCTTGAGAATAGACCTGCTCTAGCAGACTTAATGTATGATTTGGAAGAAAATGGACATGGTATTAAGACCGTTATCATTGAGCGCATTGACCGTTTGGCGCGGGATTTAATGGTACAGGAAGCGATCATTGACGATCTCAAAAAGCAAGGCTTTGAATTGCTTTCTGCTTCCGATGGAGATTTGCTAGAGGACGATCCTACTCGTAAACTAGTTCGCCAGGTTTTGGGGGCAATCGCTGAATACGAAAAAACGATGATAGTCTTAAAGCTCAGAGCGGCGCGTGAAAGGAAGAAAAAACGAGACGGCAAATGTGAAGGCAGAAAAGGCTATCGCGAAATAGCGCCAAATATCATCGATGAAATAAAGCGCCTAAGGAGGAAGAGAAAAGGCTTGCCCAGGATGAGTTACGCCATGATTGCGGAAGAGTTGAACGAAAAAGGGTACAAAACCGTTGACCAAAAGCCTTTTACAGCTTCAAATGTAGGGGTTATTATTCATCGTTCCAAATAGGGGGAGAAAATGTATCCTTAGCTTAGTATGAACCTCGACTAAAAACTTCTACCACACGCACAATGTCCCTGTATTTTCCGTCACCTTCTGAAGCTATCTCGGACACACTAGCTCCCATTTGTCGTTACTTCTGTTTATTGGGTTCCCACATTTTGTGGAACTCGTAAATGTTCTTCTCAATATAAGTATTTACCTCAAAGAGAAGGGTGTTTTGCTGCTTCCACTCCAACTTCGCTTTACCAGCTAGAAGCATTCGAGTATGAGGGCGGCCTGAGCCTTCCACTTTGTACAAGACCCCGTAATATATCCCAGAATCGTTTACCTCCATGTCGGACTCGTGCGCGTTGTTTAAATTCTCACCTTCCCCGTAAACTACGTGTAAACTGTTCGTAGTGCGTTCATCGACATGCATGAACATCGGAGGTTTGGTAAGACACTTATAAAAGCCAAGTGTACCTTTGCTATTATCCTGCGCATAGCACGTCCCGGTCAACATTAAGGCCAATGACAAAATCAAGATCACCACCATCTTTTTCATGACTTCCTCCTTTTAGCCCAGTCTCAGGTTCTTGGCTGTCTGATTGCATATGGAGAAATGGTCTCGGTTGGTTGGACAGGGTGGCGGCATAAATAAAGTGAAATCCGACTCATGGGTTATGCCGCCTTGAGGTTTTCCAGACAATGAACGCATGCCCTCATTGTCTAGCCGATGACCAACCACAATATACTTTCATGAGCCGTTTGCCGTCAAAGACAGAGTGCGGCTTTTTACACTTAGTATCATTTTTCTGAGCATTCATCGTTCGCTTTTTTTCATTTTTCCTTCCCAAAAAACTGTAAGAATGGATGTATCTTTTTTTACATCTATTTTGGGTGGTTTTTGGATAATTGTGCTTTTGTGAATCTTAAATAACGAAATAATATCAATCACTTAATATGACCAAAAAATGGATGTTCTTGACAAATCAGGATAATACTGCTAGAATTATTAAAAATCGGAATTGTTTGGGATCATAAGGGAGTATTTTCGCAGAATTTTCTCTCCTTGCTTGATCCTTTTCTGTTTTATAGAAGCGGTATTCTTATGTGTAAGTTAACGGTATTTCAAAACAATTTAGGCAGGATTCATTTAACCACTTTTTACGAGAGGTTCGGCGTTGACCCATGCCTTAGACATATCCTATGCTCAAGCAAATCATCCCACGGGAGGTTTGTGTATGAAGGGGTCTATCCGAACCGAGCAAAAATGCCCAAAGTGCAAGAAAGCATTTAAGAAAAAAACCCTACCGGGAACAACCGCTACCTTTCTTATTTGTCCCGCTTGCATGACCTCTCCTTCGCGTCTTTTCATTGATCTCTATTGGAAAGGCGAAAGATACAGGGTTTGGAAAGACAAACGAGGTAACTTGCTTTCAAGCAACGAGCAAGCCAACCGCTTACTTGAAGCAATTCGGCGTGAAATAGACGATCACAAGTTTGATCCATCACATTACTTTCAAAAGAAGGCAAAGCCTTTCTATATTCGCAATGTGGTTGAGATGTGGCTTGCGCACAATGAGCAACGCGCCAGTGTGGATGATTTAAGCCCTGCCATGATGCAGAAAAAGAGAACTCACGCGAAAAAATACTTTATTCCGTTATTGGGCGATGAGGATATTAGAGACATACGAGCTATGGATTTACACAATTTCAGAATGTCCCTCGATCTGGCACCGAAAACGGTCAAAAATATCCTGAGCGATCTATCTCACTTGTTCGGGTTTGCTCATGAGCTTGAAATGATTGAACGAATACCTCCGTTTCCCAGGGTCAAACTGCAAAAGCCTCCAATACAGGCCATAACGGAGGAAACGCAGGACAAGATTATTAATGCCATTGAGTCCCACAATCAGCCTATATTCAGATTTTTAAAGGCTACTGGCTGCCGTCCTAGCATGGCGAGAGCGCTCATGTGGGATTGTGTTGATTGGGAAAATCAAGTGATAGTGTTCAAACGGAACTATTCTGAAGGAGAGCTTAGGGAAGTTCTGAAGAACAAGCGTATTCTATACTTTCCGATCACCTCAGAGCTTGCGGACATCCTGGGGAACGTTCCTCGATCCTTAACGGGGTTCGTTTTTATTAACAAAAAGGGAAAGCCCTACGGCAAGCACATAGACCGGATATGGAATAGAGCATGTAAGATTGTGGGCGTAAAGATACCGCTCTATGCTGGAGTTCGGCATAGCTTCGCAACCAACCTGCTTGAGCAGGGGGTAGACCTAAGAGTGGTTGCTGACCTCATGGGGCATAGCTCAATGGAAGTGACTAGGACAAATTACGTCCAAGTGAAGATGAAACATTTAGCGGATGTCTTGGAAGCCAGAAAGAACTATGGCAGTGACCGGGCAGTGAAGAAAAAGGGCGGTTGATAACCGCCCGATTTTCTTATGTTTTTTGTTGGCGATGCAGGGACTTGAACCCCGGACACTGCGGATATGAGCCGCATGCTCTGACCAGCTGAGCTACATCGCCAAAGAAAGGCAGCCTTTTAACAAGTCCTTCATCCGAAGTCAAGTCGAAAGATCATTTGGAAACGGTTACCGGCAAGGACCCGGATATCTCCACCGCAAATTCCTGCAGCTCGATCTCAGGCGGCAGGTCACCGAAGACGACCAGGAAAGGGACCTCCTTGCCCGGGGCCACATTGACGTTGCTGTTGTCGGAACCGCTACGGTTGCTCAACCGCTTCTGGATGTCTGCCAGCGATAGTGTGGCCAACTCCTCTGGGGTCAGTAAATTCCCGCAGTAAGCCTTGGCCGCCTGCTGAAATTTGCGCCCATTTGCAAATACGCGCCCGGTCACCCGGATATAGCTGCGGGCGTCCGCGTAAGTGTTTTGCACCCGCCCCTGAATAGTGTAAAGACGACCGGCCTGCTGGTTCTGGACCCAATTGCCTTGAAGCGAGGCCTCGACGGGAACAATGGCCTCAGGCGCCTGGCTGCCGAAAAATTCTCCGATAAAAGGAATACCGGACAGATCGGGCATCTTGATCCCTGGAAGTTTGATATCGGTATATTTGGGCAACAGATACCCCGCCGCCCCCAGCATCACCAGGATCAAAAGAAGCACCAGGCTTTTGCTCGATTTTTTCTTCCTTTTCATGGGCGGCGCCGGCCTGATGGGTTTGGTTTCAACCGGGGGCGCGGCCATGGTCTGGGTATCTGCGGCCGCCATCTCATCCATGAGTTCCTGGGTCAGGTCCCGGTTATGGGGATCCCCCCCCTTGGCACGCGCGCCAGCGGCAAGCGGTTCCGATAGGGTAGCAGCGCCAATCTCCTCGGCGTCCACATCCAGATCGACTTCTTCCACCGCAAAATCTTCATCCAGAATCTCAAAATCGAGATCGCCCTCGAAATCACCGGCGTCCGTTTTTCCCGCAGAACCGCCATCCAAATCCAACCCGAGATCTTCGGATTCGGATGTGTCGAACAGGGCTGATGCTTCACTCGGTGCTTCATCCATCATATCAAATTCAAGATCAAGATCGTCGCTCTCATCGGTCGCCGGCTGGAGATCGAAGTCGAGATCAAGATCTTCCATTTCGTCATCGGCATCGGACGGTGCGTCGGTGGTATCTTCCACGTCCAGCATTTTTTCCAACTCGGACAAGTCCAGTTCGTTTCCGACACCCGTGGTATCTTCCCCGGTTTCTTCTGCTTCCGGCGGAGGCGGCGGTGGGACACTGTCCATATCCAGGTCGAGATCAAGGTCCTCCGATTTATCCGCGGCCTCATCTTCTGGTTTCCCGCCGGCGGCATCCATCTCCAGGATTTTTTCGATGTCGTTTAGATCGAGTTCGCGGGTAGCGTCGTCCAGTTCATCGCTATCCCCGTCATCCAACCCGTCGAGGTCGAGATCCAACTCCAGGCTGTCGGATGACGCTTCTTCATCGGCATCCGACGGTTCCTCACCAGGACCACCAATCAGGGACTCCAGTTCGTCAATGTCCAACTCACGGGTTTCTTCAACACTATCGGCAGCGGTGTCAGCCGCGTCCGCCTGTTCGAAATCATCCATCAGAAGGTCGAGTTCATCTGCATCTTCGCCTTCGGCGGCATCCGTGTCCATTTCGAGTTCAAGCTCTGGTTCCGCAGCATCGTCACCATCATCGTCGGATGCCCCTTCCTCCAGAGCCTGGCTCAACTCCGAAAGGTCAAGCTCCGGCATGGCGCCATCAGGCGTCTTTTCCGAATCCAAAGCCAGGTCCAGATCGTCGACCTCCTCGAGCTCATCGGCTGATCCCGCATCACCGAGCTCAAGCTCGATGTCATCCGCCACCGCTTCAGCTTCGTCCTCAGCCTGTGCCAGATCGGCCCCAAGTTGGGAAAAATCCAATTCTTCGGTTTCTTCGATGGGAACATCCTGAATGTCTTCACCTTCGTCGAAAATACCGTCGAGCCCGGGGGCCAGCTCGAAATCCAGATCCTGATCGTCCCCGCTGCCTGTCTCAGGCAACGGCGCGGGATCCTCTTCGGCATCGGCCAAATCCGATACGTCGATGTCTTCCGTTTCCTCGACAATCGGCTTTCTGCCGTCGTCCTCCAGCAAGTCTTCCAGCTCCGGGGCCATATCCAGCTCGATCTCATCCATGGCGCCATCGGCATCCTGCGAATCCACGTCATCGATGGCGTCTTCAAGTCCGCCAGCCGTCTCTTCCACTGCGGCGATTTCATCACCGAGCCCCGTATCTTCCTCCAGCAAATTTTCAAGATCTTCAAGGTCAAGATCCAGCTCTTCGATAACACTGTCGTCCTTGTCGACCGCAGCCATTTCAGAAGGATCGGCCAGGGCATCCCCCAGATCGAGGTCGTCCGGCGCTGGTTCGGTATCCATCGTTTCCGATTGCGTCTGCTCGGCATCCAGATCTAGCATTTTCTCGAGATCGGCCAGGTTGAGTTCTTCGGTTTTGAAATCTTCATCCGGCAGCGGCCGTGCCGTGAAGTCGCCGTCCTCACTCAAAAGCTGGTCGAGTTCATCAAGATTGATCTCATCGGTCACGAGCTCGTCATCATCGGACATGTCTTCCCCGATGTCGCCATCGGCAAAAAACTTCAACTCCGCAGGAGTGTCCGCATCTTTGGCCGACTCTTCCGGGGGGCCGGTCAAGGCCTGCCCCGCAACAGCGCCGGCCGCCGCAAGTGCCGCGGCACCGAGTCCATCTCCTCCTGCGTCGGAAGACGGGGCATCTTCAATCGATGCCGCGGGAGGGTATGCCACCCAGATCGTCTGGCACATTGAGCAGCGAACCTTCGATCCGGTCGCCTTCAGCAAGGTTTCATCCAGTCTGAAACTGGTACTGCATTTCTGGCAGGTAAGAATCATGACACACCCCAACGGTTATAATTTCAGGTGATAGACTTCCGGCAGGTTCCGATAGAACTCGGCATAATCGAGTCCATAACCGACGAGAAACCCCTTGTCGACCGTGTGGCAGGCATAGTCCACGCGCACGTCGGTCTCCCGCCTTTCCCGTTTGTCGATCAGCGTGCAGATACGAACAGAGGACGCCCCGGAAGCATGAAGATGGTCCACCAGGTACGACAGTGTAATGCCAGTATCCACGATGTCTTCAACAATCAGGACATCTTTGTTGTTGATGTCGATATCCACGTCTTTGATCAGCTTAATCCGGCCCGAGGAGGTCGTATGGTCGCCATAGCTGGAAACACACATGAAGTCGACTTTCACGGGGATGGATAGCTGACGAATCAGATCGGACAGGAAAATAAAGGCACCTTTGAGAATGCCGATGAGAATCAATTCGCGGTCCTTGTAATCGGCTGAAATGACCTGGGCGATATGGCTGACTTGGGCATCGATCTCTTTTTTGGTCAGCACTGGAATAAATTCAGACATAAGTATCGTTTAACACAGTGAGGCCTTCATGTATTTTTAGCTTTAAAGTTGAAGGTTTACTTCGCTATAGTTATTAAAATAACTCGGAGTTGTCAATGAATTTGATTGGTTACAGCCCGGTTGCCGCCAACTTTTCAAAGAGTTGCTGCTGTTCCTCGGATAATGGCTTGGGCACGATCACCTGCACGACCACAAACAAGTCGCCACGAACCCCGTCCCGCATCTGCGGGATCCCCTGACCCGCCAGACGCATGCGCGTGCCGTGCCGGGTTCCGGGCGGAATCTTCACATTCATCGATTTGCCGTCCAAGGTCGGGACGGATAACGTTGTTCCCAACACCGCCTCGGTCAGTTTGACATCCCGGTAGACCAGCACGTCGTGACCGTCCAGCACAAAACGGCTGTCGGGTTTTACCAGGGCGCGGATATAGAGATCACCAGGGGGACCGCCCATCGGGCTGGGAGCGCCCTTTCCGGCCAGGCGCAATTTCTTCCCGGTAATCATGCCCTTGGGGATCTTGACCGTCAATCGCTCGGAGCGCCCCTCATGTTGAAAGTCCAGTGTTTTGCTGGTGCCGGTGACAACCTCCGGCAACGTCAACGCCAGTTCATATTCCAGATCGGACCCTTTGGCGACGCGACGCCCGCCCCGCCCAAATTCGAAGGGGGAATCCCCGCGCCCGAAAGAAAACCGCACCCCTCCCTGCTGGCCGGTGGTAAAACCGCCGCCGAAACCGAATTCGCGAAAAATATTGCCGAAGTCAAAATTTTGGAAAATGTCTTCCTGGGAATACTGCTGGCGAAACCCCTCCGAACCGAAACGATCGTACTGGAGCCGTTTCTCCTTATCGCTCAACACCGCATACGCCTCACTTATCTTCTTGAACTGCTCCTCCGCTTTCGGATCGCCCTTGGCGTGATCAGGGTGGTATTTCAAAGCCATGCGCCGGTAAGCTTTCTTGATTTCTTCACCGGAAGCCTCTTTGCTGACGCCAAGAATTGCATAATAATCCGTATCTGCCATACGATTCCTTCCTCTCCCCTGGCCCATTCATGGGGATGATTCACCATACCGTCATCAGGGAGCGACCATGGTGCCATCGGCGGCATTGGCACGACCGACACCGGCCTCTTTCCCCGTGCCGAACGGCCGTGTGACCATACGGCCGTCGAGCATACTTAAAATCATAACTTGCTAAAATAAATCGGTATTCTCCATATGTCAATGCCTACGCGGGGACCCGAGCGATAATTCGGATGATAGGGCCTGAAGGTATGCTCAGAAACAACCGTCAGGATGGATTTTCATGAAAGGCCCGGAGTGTTACCATCAATGCCGTGACGGCGGCCGGCGTGATCCCTTCGATCCGGGAGGCCTGGCCGATGGAGGTGGGACGTATGGCGGATAATTTTTCCTTGAGCTCGTTGGACAGCCCGTGCACCTGCCAAAAATCAAAGCTGTCGGGGATGCGCACCTTTTCCTGGTCCTTCAGTTTTTGGGCCTCTTTCAATTGGCGCTGGATGTAGCCCTCGTATTTCACCTCGATCTCCACCTGGCGGACGACCGCGGGCTGGAGAGGTGCCGGCGGCGGCGCCAGGGCTTCAACCGCATCGTAGGTCAATTCGGCCCGTTTCAAGAGCTGATCCAGAGCCACGCCGCTGGCGATCGCCGGCGTTCCCTTATTGTCAAGATACGCATTGACGGACGGAAGCGGCTTGATCACAGTTTGTTTGAGGCGCCGGGTCTCATCCTGGATGGCTTGACGACGGGCGCGGAGATCGGTGACCGTGTCCCGGTCGATCAGCCCCAGTTCGTGGCCGATTTCCATCAACCGTAAATCGGCGTTGTCTTCCCGCAGAATCAACCGATATTCCGCCCGCGAGGTAAACATGCGGTAGGGTTCCCGGGTTCCCCGGGTCACCAGGTCGTCGATCATGACCGCCATATAGGCCTGGGAACGGTCCAGCACGAACGCAGGGCGGCCCTGCAGGCGGCAGGCGGCATTGATACCGGCCCACAATCCCTGGGCGGCCGCCTCCTCGTACCCGGAAGTACCATTGATCTGTCCCGCCATATAGACCCCGGCCACCCGCTTGGTTTCAAGCGTCGGCTTGAGTTGTACCGGGTTGACGAAGTCGTACTCGATGGCATAGGCCGGCCGCATGATTTCGGCCTCCTCGAGACCGGCCACCGAATGGACGAATTCGAGCTGAACCTCCAGGGGCAGGCTGTTGCCCAGCCCACTGGCGTAGATTTCCTCGGTATCCAGACCTTCGGGCTGTAGAATGATCTGGTGGCGGTCCTTGTCCGGAAATCGAACAATCTTATCCTCGAAAGACGGGCAGTAGCGCGCCGGCGTCCCTTTGATGACACCGCTGTATAAAGCGGATCGGCTCAGGTTGCGGCGAACGATATCGTGGGTATGCAATGAGGTGTGGCCGATATAACTGGGCTGATGCGGCAAGTGAACCTGGCGGGTAAAAAAGGAGAAAGGGCATGGATCGCCCTGCCGCTCCTGACATTCAAACCGCGAAAAATCGATCGTCGCGCGATGGAGACGCGGTGGCGTGCCGGTTTTCATGCGCCCCATATCAAACCCCAGATCCCGCAGGTTCTCGGGTAACGCATAGCTGGCAAACTCGCCGGCCCGACCCGCCTGGATGGATCGGTCACCGATGTGAACCAGACCGCTCAGAAAAGTGCCCGTCGCCAGGATCACGGCCCGGCATTCATAGCTGAAACCGGTGGTGTCGGTCACGCCCGCCACCCGGCCGCCTTCAACCACCAGACGCTCGATCATGGCCTGTTTGAGGTCCAGGCCCGGCGTCCGCTCTAGAACGTTTTTCATGGCGGCGTGGTAGCGCGCCTTATCGTTCTGGGTGCGGGTCGATTGAACCGCCGGCCCCTTTTTGGTGTTCAGGGTACGATACTGGATGGCGGTCTGGTCGGTAATCCGGGCCATCTGGCCGCCCAATGCATCGATTTCCTTGACCAGTTGGCCCTTGGCCATCCCCCCGATAGACGGACTGCAGGGCATGGCCGCCACTTTATCCAGGTCGATGACCACCAGCAAGACGGTGCAGCCCATGCGGGCGGCCGCCAGAGCTGCTTCACAGCCGGCATGCCCGGCGCCGATGACGACGATGTCGTATGTTCGTGAAATGGCTGCCACGGCGTTTTCCATATCAAGCGGTTGTTTTCTTTTTGATTTCCCATCGGCGGCAGGGTATGAAACGATTCCATAAACGTCAGATCCGCGTGCCCTGAATCCGCCGCTGCCGGCCGATGGTCGTGGTATAGTATCGCCGAACCGAACAGGTCAAGATCCCGTTTGAAAACAATGACCAAACGCTATTTCGATCTCAACACCTACTTCCGGGAACGCTTCGGTCACCGCGTTCACAAGCTCACCGTGGATGCCGGTCTGACCTGCCCCAACCGGGACGGCACCCTGTCCACCGCCGGGTGCATTTACTGCAATGCCCAGGGGTCCGGCACCGGGGCTTTTGCCCGGGGGCTGTCGGTCCGGGAACAGTTGGAACAGAGCAAGATCCCGGTGGCGCGACGATTTAAGGCCCGCAAATTTATCGCCTATTTCCAGTCCTATACCAACACCTACGCCCCGCTGGAAACACTGAAACAGCGCTACGAGGAAGCGTTGTCCGTCGCGGACGTCATCGGCCTGTCCATCGGCACCCGGCCGGATTGCGTGGACGATGCGGTCCTGGACCTGCTGGCCGGCTATGCTCGCCTTTATCTCGTATGGGTGGAATACGGGTTGCAGTCCGCCTGCGACCACACCTTGCGCCGGATCAATCGCGGTCACGATGTGGCCTGTTTCGCCGATGCCCTGGAACGCACCCGGCAGCGGGGGTTGCCGGTCTGTGCCCACGTCATATTAGGGCTGCCCGGCGAAACCCGTCGCGATATGCTGAAAACGGCCGGATTCCTGGCCGATCTGGCCATCGACGGGGTCAAACTGCACCTGTTATATGTGATCCGGGGAACCCCCCTGGAAGCCCTTTACCGCCAGGGACGCTTTCATTGCCTGGAACAGGAGGAATACGCCGGCCTGGTATGTGATTTCATCGAACGGCTGCCGCCCCGGACGGTCATCCAGCGCGTGACCGGGGATCCGCATCCAAAAGAGCTCGTGGCCCCGGCCTGGGCCCTCCGGAAGCGTGATACCTTCGACCGGATCCAAGCGCAGTTCCAACAGCGCGACAGCCGCCAGGGCCTACGCTATCGTTCGCATGGTGAAGGGTAGCGTTTACCGGACAGGTTGTCAGTCCTTATCGACCGCCTGCCGGAAAGACCAACGGGTATCCCTTGTGGGATTCGGCCGGATCAGGTATACAAGCGGCCAACATGGCGAAACCGCAAGGGATGCAACCGCGCCTTCATGTTCCGCAAACACGAGAACCGGGACTTCACATTTTTTAGGCAACGGTGCCCCGGCAGTGACCAGGATGGCGGGAATGGTGTTGGCCGCCTGCCGGAAAGCGCCCATCCGTAAGATCGGAGCGATTTCGATGAAACCGTCACTTCCCCATGCCAACCATCAACGGGATGTCTTTGACCTATCGTTCAAAGTCTTCCATGAATTGATGGCGCGCAAGGTCAACCACATCCTGCTGGTGTCCAGCCCCTACGACGCATTCATCATGGAAGAGGAAGGACGCCTGGCGCAGCGCATTATCCAGGAATACCGCGGCCTCAATCTGTCCCGTCCGCCTCATCTGACATGGGTGTCCACCGCCCGGGAAGCCCTGCAGGAACTGGAACGCAAGCCCTTTGACATGGTCATTACCATGCCGCGCATCGGTGACCTGCCGGTACATGAACTCGGGCGCCGCATTAAAAAGGATCACCGCCGCATTCCGGTATTCCTGCTGACACCGGACCCCAACTGGATGCGCCTCGACCCGCAATGCTTCAACGAAGACTGCATCAACCGGGTCTTTATCTGGAGCGGCAACGCCGATCTCCTGCTGGCCATCATCAAAAGCGTCGAAGATGCCATGAACGTGGCCTACGATACAGAGCGGGCCCGGGTGCGGGTGATCATCATGGTGGAAGATTCACCGCTTTATATTTCGTCCCTGCTGCCCCTTTTGTACAAGGAGATCGTTTCCCAAACCCAGGCCGTTATGGAAGAGTCCCTCAATGAGGAACACCGCTTTTTCAGGATGCGCGCCCGTCCTAAAATCCTGATCGCCAGCACCTACGAAAAAGCGTTGGAACTCTATCGCACCTTCCAACCCTATCTGCTGGGGATTCTTTCCGACGTGCGCTTCCCGCGCAACGGCCGGCTCGACCCGGACGCCGGATACGCCCTGCTGAAATTGATGAAGGAGGAGACGCCGGATGTCCCCCTGCTGAATTTCAGTTCCGAGGAATCCAACCGGGAGCGGGCCTCCGCCATACCGGCTGTCTTTTTAAACAAGAACTCCCCGATTCTGCATGAGGAGATCCGGGGCTTCTTCCAGAAGCATCTGGGCTTTGGCGATTTTGTCTTCCGCCTGCCGGACGGGCATGAAGTGGGGCGTGCCGCCAACCTGCGGCAACTGGAAACCATCCTGCCGGATATCCCTAAAGAATCGATCCTCTACCATGCCCGCCGGAATCATTTCTCCGGCTGGCTCATGGCCCGCTCGGAAATTCTTCTGGCCTACCGGTTGCGTCCGGTCAAAGTATCAGATTTCTCCAACACCGATGAATTGAAGCATTACCTGGTGGATTGTCTGAAAGAACGGCGCCGGGGACGCCAACGCGGGGTCGTTACCGATTTCACTCCCGACCACTATGACCCGGAAGCGGATTTCGTCAAGATCGGAAGCGGTTCCCTGGGCGGCAAGGCCCGGGGCCTGGCGTTCATGGCCAGTCAGATCCGGACACTGAGCCATCTGGACGAGCGCTATCCCGACGTGGCCATCGGCGTTCCCAAGACCATGGTCATTTCCACCGAAGGTTTTGATGCCTTTATCGACCAGAATCATCTGCGGGACATGGCCTCCTGCGACCAGGACGACGCCCATGTAACCGATGTATTTTTGAAAAGCCACCTGCCCGACACGGTCGAAAATGCCATCGCCCTCTTTCTGGAACAAGCCCGTTATCCACTGGCCGTGCGTTCTTCCAGTCTGCTGGAGGACGCCCATCACCAGCCCTTCGCGGGCCTATATAACACCCTGATCCTGCCCAACTGCCACCCCGACGGCGAAGTGCGGCGGCGTCAGATGGTGCGCGCCATCAAATTAATTTATGCTTCGACTTACCTGAAGCGTGCCCGCACCTATGCCCGCAGCACAGGGCACCGCCTCGAACAGGAGCGCATGGCCATTTTAGTCCAGAAACTAACCGGAACAGAATACAAGGGGTGGTTCTATCCGGCCATCACCGGGCAGGCCAGCTCGTTCAATTTCTATCCGGTCGCCCACATGAAGGCCGAGGAAGGCATTGCCCTCATCAGCCTCGGGTTCAGTGCCTCCGATGAAACCAAGCGTCATGCCTTGCGATTTTGCCCGGCCCATCCCCAGCTGTTGCCCCAGTTTTCGACGGTCGACGATATCCTTAAAAATGCCCAGCGTTTTTTTTATGCCATCGACATGGATACCGCCCGGCGGCAAGTGGACGCGGATACCCGCGCCCTCATCGTGCGACGCGAGATCGACGACTGCCGCGACCATCCGGCCATCACCGCCCTGTGCAGTGCCTATATTCCTGAAGAAAACCGTCTTCGGGATTCCCTGTCACGTCAGGGCCACCCGGTGCTCACCTTCGCCCCCATCCTCAAACACCGGCTGTTTCCGCTGGCGGATATCCTTTCGGATCTGCTGCAGGCCTGTCAGGAGGGCATGGGAGGACCGGTGGAAATCGAATTCGGCGTGAATCTGGACAACGAAGCCAATGGCGGCAACGAATTCCACTTGTTTCAAATCCGCCCGATGCCCCAATTCGATCAGCAGGTCAGCCCGTCCATATCGGAGGCCCAAATCGCCACCGCCGTCTGTCATTCACGTTTGGCGCTGGGCAATGGGCACCATCACGACATGACGGACATCGTCCTGGTGGATCCGGCCACCTTCGATCCCGCCCAGACGGTCGCTATCGCGGCTGAAATCAGCCATCTCAACACCGCGTTGCAGCAGCAGCGACGGCGCTATCTCCTCATCGGCCCCGGCCGATGGGGGTCATCCGACCGATGGCTGGGCATTCCGGTAACCTGGAGAGATATTTCGGGCGTGGGTGCCATCATCGAGACATCCCATCCCGCACTGCAAGCCGACGCCTCCCAGGGATCCCATTTTTTTCAGAACCTGACCTCATCCGGCATCTGCTACCTGACGCTCCAGAACGGTACGCACGGTTTTTTGCGCTGGGACTGGTTGGCGAAACAGACGTCCCTGACCCGCACCACCTATTTGCGCCATATCCGCCTGGCGCGTCCTCTGGAACTGTATGTGGACGGCAAATCTTCGCAGGGCATCATCATCGACCCCGCGGAAAATCCGCCGGAACCCGCCGCTTGACGCTTTCGCCGACACCACAGGTTATCGCCGCAAAGGAATCGCACCCTCATGGCCGTCACCATCACCCGCCGCTGGTCACGCCTTTCCGTCCTCATACTGGCAACGATTTCCGCTGCCCTGCTCTTTGGCCTGTTTCGGGTGGTTCTTCATCAAACGGTCGCCCGCCAGTTGCAGGAAACCGTTCAAACCATACCCGGTTGTACCGGAATTCGCTATGCCAGGCTCACCATCCCCACCTTCAGCCTGCAGGCTAAAATCGAGGAAGCCGCCTTGCTGTTTGCCGATGCGGCGGAGGAAATCCAGCTGCAGACGGTTCACATCCGACGCTTCCGTCCCGGTGACCGCCTGCCAACAGCCCTGGATGCCGCCATTGATGGATTCCAGATCGACCGCCAACAGTCCCTGCTGGCCCCTCTACGGCAGGCCCTGCAGGACCTGGGCTACCAAAAGCTAACAGGTGATCTGCAAATCCGATTGGAGCGTCGCGGCGAGGATAAAACGGAATGGGAAATCGATCTGGCGCTTCGGATCGTCGACGTCGGCACAGTGGCGCTGTCGACCCGGCTGAACAAGATCAACGCGGTTGGCGTTGCCATGGCACTGGACAACCCGCTCAACTGGCTGATCGTCCTGCCGCCGGTGGAATGGGTGCAGGGTAAATTGACCTACGAGGACGACGGGCTTTTCGACCGCATCCTGATCGACGCCGCCCGGAGACAGGCGCGCCCGCCGCAGGAGGTGCGTGAAGTCCTGTTGCAAGCGCTGCAAATGCGTATGCAAACCGAAAAAGAGCCCGGCGTTCAGGCCGTATGGCAATCGCTGATAACGTTCTGCCGCCAGCCCGGGCGCATCACCCTGCAAACCCGTCTGCCACAGCCGAGGCCGCTGGGACAACTCGTGTGGGTCCGGCAGCCGCGGGACGTCATTCGCAGCCTTGCCATTGAAAGCACAGTGGACTAAAGGAACCCGTTCCTTTTTTGGTCGAAAAACACCTTACCGACCAGCCCTGCGCGATGCTCAGTTCCAGTCCACACCAGCATGCTGCAGGTAGACCCGGGCGTCTTCGTTTCCCAAAAAACCGGCTTCCATGAAATCTTTCATGGCCAGATCGGCATCACCCGCCAGAAGATAAACACGCCCGCGCCCGTAGAAATAAGCCCCGTTGGTCGGCATCCGATCAATGGCACGGGAAATCGCACCGATGGCCGCTTCGAATTGCCCCATTTCACCGTAGGCCACCCCCTGTTGAAAGTGGGCCTCAACCAGATCCGGCGCCAGATCAAGTGCCTTCTGGAAGCAGCGCACCGCGCCTTTGTAATTGCCATAGGCGGAGAGCAAGCCACCACGGTCCATCCAATAGGCCGGTGTGTTCACCATTTCCGGCGTCGGCGCTGCCGGCTGGGGTTTATCGGCCGCGGGTTGGGCAGCAGCCGACCCGGCAGGCGATTCAGTCTGGTTTGCGGCCTGCGCTGAAAGGCTCGCAAACAGGGCCATCAGTTGCTGCATATCCTGCACATCGATACGGGTGCGGGTGATCAATTCGCCTTCCTGTAAATCGGCCTGCATGCGCAAATCACCCAGATTGGGCGGAATCGTCACCGACGGGTCCGCGTTCGGCATGAGGTTTTGAAGGCCGCGCAGATAGGCCCCCAAATCCATCGAAAATTCGGCCAGCGAGCCCTGGGCCGGCCCACTCTGGAACTGCTCCATTTGCTGGATCATTTTTTCGATGGCGGCGTCCGTGGAGGCTGCCAGAATCAGGCCGTCCACCGATGTCATGCGGGTCTGGTAGTCTTGCAGGGCCGCAACAGTGGCCGGTTGGTTTCCGGCCGGCGTCATGGCGGGGAAGCGGGTCCGCACGCCGATCACTTTTCTGCCGGCCACGGTGGTGTCCGGCATTCGCTCGTACAGCGGTTTTACCGGCTGGCCGTTTTGTGCTTCTACCAGGGCCGCCATGCGGCGGTTATATTTTTCAAACCAGGGCAGATATATCTCCTCCAGGTAAGCGTTGCCGTCCACCGTGTCGTGCAGGGCGTAGATCATCTCGAAAGACATCCCGTTTGGATCCAGCGCCATACCGCCGGCCATTTCACCGGTTATCCCCTTGGCAATCTCGCCCAATTCGTCAAAATCAAACCCCATTTTGCGGTATATCTGACCCAAACTAGCCCCCAGCATCTGTAAGACACCGGCTGCGTTATAGGCCCGCGACCGAAACTGCATGGGATAGTCCGGCTGATAGCCGCCCAGCCGGACATCTGTTTTGGGGTCTGTCAACAGTCCGGCCAGGTAGGACTCCGGCACGCCTTTCACATCCAGCAGCAGCAACAAGGCTTCGGGGTCGATCGTCAGTCCCATCCGCAGAGTGTCCACCTGCTTCAATGTGGCCAGCAAATCGCGAGCCATGCCCTGCACTTCTTCCGGCGTAAGCAGCGCTGGCGCATCGCCACTCGCAGCGTTGGCCGCCATGGCCTGGATCGCGCTTTCGATTTGGGTTTCGGATTGACCTACGACATCGTGAACCGTCATCTCCACGATCAGGTTGGTATCCGAAGACCGGCGGGAAGCCTGCACGAGATAAGCCTGCTCGGTCTCGGACACCGTCATTTCCGGCGCCGGCGGGAACCGCAGCACATAATAGTCTTCCCCGGCGATCGCCCCATAAGCCCCCTTGAAATTCTCATTGGGTATCTGAAACGGTACAAGGACCGTCCAGGATGTCGCTTGCCCGTCGTAATGCATGCCGGCCACGATCGAACGCAACGGGTCGATCCAATCGGTTCCCTGGAGCATGCCTTTGATCATCGCCGTCTGCGAAGCCGCATCGGCACCGGGATTGGGCTGCATCAACGATTCCATATCCTGCAACACCTGATCGATATCACGAATCTTTATCAGAAGACTGGGCCGCACCGCATCCGCGGACGTCTGCCCATACGCCGGGAGCATCCCCCCCAGAATAAAAACCGCCAGTCCCCACCAAACGGCCGTTATAGCAATGCGTCGTCTGATCAACATGAAGATGAATCTCCTTTAAAGAAATGGTATTGCGCCAAGTCGGAAACCCGACACGCGGTTGACAAAATATCACGCATGCGATCGTTCCGAATTCGGGTCAATGTATATCTCATATACGATGGAGACGCAAACCAGCCCCACCTGTCAGAGTGTCGGTCGGCGTCGATGGCACCCCAAGCAGTACGATTGTGCCGCAATACAATCGATGAACAGTATCCAAGCCAGAGATAGGCTTGATCAATTCGGCATAATTCTTTATCAATGATGGCACCGCGCCATCGGGTTTTAAGAACGAAAAGGACGACCGGCGACGACGGGTCCTGAAGTGACAGGCTTCCCATTGCCCAGATCATCCTTACCGTTACGGGGTTCATACGGCATTTTACCGCTGCAGTAATCCGCCTATAGCCATCGCTGCGGGGAAGGCTTTCACGATTCGGTGGCCATCCCGTTGCACCATACACACGCTTGAAAGGAACCGTGTCACCATGGCAGTTGAAAACGATCTTGTACTCATTCACCACGAGGACCAGCCGCTTGTGTTCGCGCGTATCGAGGAAATCCTGCCGGATGCCAAACCCGACTGGTACCATGTCAAACTTCTCATGCTGCAGGTGCCTCCCCAAGTGGTTACCTGGATTTTGCGCGATGTCTACATCAATGGCGAAGAATTCACCATGAACAGCCAGCGCATGCGCCTGGAAAAAGTCGCTGTACCGATCCAGGAAACGCCGCTGCCGGCACCCGAAGCCCCGCCACCGTCACGCAAGCCATCGGGGGGTGGGCAGGTCATCTCACTGAAAAAAATGAAAAAATAGGCATCAAAACGATGCCGTTGCCCGGCGGTATCCGCAACAACATGCCCACCGCGCGTGGGCGATGCCGTCCTTGCTGTCACCCATAAACTCGAATGATTTTTGTTATGCTGGCATCGCCGCCGTTGAAAACAATCGTATCCGCCTCCCGCCGGACCGATATTCCGGCCTTTTACATGGACTGGTTTATGGCAGGTATCACAAACGGCTGTTTTGAGGTCATCAACCCCTACAATCACCATCGCCGACGGGTGCCGGCACAGCCCCATGAACTTCACAGCATTGTGTTCTGGTCCAAAAATTTCGGCCCTTTTCTACGCGGGAACTATGATCGCAAGCTGCAGCAACGGGGATACCCGCTGTTCTTCAATTTCACCATCAATGCGACCGATCGACGGCTTGAACCGCATGTGCCGCCCCTGGCGGAACGCATCCAACAGATAACCGAACTGGCCCAGCGGCATGATCCGCTGGCCATCACGTGGCGCTTCGATCCCCTTTGCTTTTTTCGTCGCAGCAACGGGGCCGCATTCCACCGGCACCTTGACGCCCTGGAACCCATTTCCGATGCATTGGCCGCCGTCGGTATCCGCCGCTGTGTCACCAGCTTCGTTGATCTCTATCGAAAGGTGAGGCTTCGCCTGCCTGAAGCCCGACTGGAAATGGTGGACCCGCCCCTCGCTGTCAAAGTCGAAACGCTGACAGGCATGGCCGCCGCCTTGCGAGAAAGGCAAATCGACTTGCACGTCTGCTGCGAGCAGACGATTCTGGACGCCCTTCCCGCAGACACCGACATCCGTTCCGGCGCGTGCATCTCCGGACCGTTGCTGGCCGACCTTTTTGGCGGCGGCTTCGCCATGAAAAAAGATCCGGGTCAGCGACGAACCCAGGGGTGCACGTGTAATATCGCCGCCGATATCGGTTCTTACCGCCAGCAGCCCTGCTACCATGACTGCCTGTTTTGTTATGCCAACCCGCAGGCCCCTTCCCGGCGGCCTCTCAATCGAAAGCGATCGTAAACGCATGCAGATCGGAGCCGTCAAACTGTCCAACAACATCGTGTTTGCCCCGCTGGCCGGTATTTCCAATCTGCCCTTGCGCCTGCTGGCCAAAGAAGCCGGGTGCGGTCTCGTCTATTCGGAAATGGTCAGCGCCAACGGCCTGGTCTATGGATCGGAGAAAACCGCCCGGCTGATGCATACCGTCCCCGAAGAATACCCGCTGGCGGTCCAGCTTTTTGGCGCGGACCCGGCGATTACGGCGGATGCCGCACAACGGGCGGTGGCGGCCGGTGCCGCCCTGGTCGATATCAACTTTGGGTGTGCGGTTAAAAAAATTGTTAAAACCGGTTCCGGGGTGGCCTTGATGCGCGTCCCGGATCGGGCCGAAGCCCTGCTAACCGCCCTTCGAAAGGCGATCAGCGTGCCGTTGACCATCAAAATCCGCAGCGGCTGGGATATTTCCGGTCGTCAGGCCCTGGAAATCGCTCGATTAGCGGAAGCCTGCGGCGTCGACGCCTTGGCGATTCACCCACGTAGCGCCGCTCAGGGATTTCGGGGCAAAGCGGACTGGTCGCTGATCGCCACGATCAAGCAGGCCCTAAACATTCCGGTGATCGGCAACGGCGATATCGCAACGGCCGAAGATGCGCTCCGCATGTTGTCACAAACCGGTTGTGACGGGGTCATGATAGGACGGGCGGCCATCGGCAACCCCTTTATTTTTTCGGCTGTCCTGGCCCTCCTGAACGGTCAAGCCCCAGCGGCGCCGACACGGGCTCAGCACTTCAATGTCATGAAACGCTATCTCAAGGATTCGGTGGCTTATCTGGGCGAACGCCAGGCCTGTCTGATGATGCGCAGTCGGTTAGGCTGGTTTGTCAAAGGACTCCATGGCAGCAGCCAGTTTCGGAAATCCATCACAACCGTCAACACGCTGGAAGAAACCATGGCCGCCATCGACCGGTATGAAAACCAGCTGGTGAAAGCAGCGGTCCCCTTTGAATAGGCCTTGCCGACCGACGGCTCACGGGCATTCTGACGCCCGGTTGAAAAGGCTCCGCCGGTGAACAGATTGAACCTGTGCTGGTGCAAGGGAAAATCGGCAAGGAAGGCCGCAAGAGAAATAACGCGGGGTGACCAGAGGTAACGGCGTGACTCACGCCGGGCAAACGCCCCCAGCGCAGCATCTGCGCTGGGGGCGTCGTCCATCACAGGCGATTCACGTTGACATCGTCATGATTCCGGCAAGACCAGGCTGTAGTCCTGGATATTGCTGCCCTCGATCAGAAGCGCCTCGGTGTGATCGGGAAATACGCCGGTAATCTGCAAACGCCCGACGCGCTCGCCGGTCAGAAAAAACTGCTGGTTGTTGAGGCCGTCGATGATCTGGCTGTTATAGACGGTTAAAATATTCCCGGGTACCAGGCCAGAATCGGATCCGGCGGACAGGGTAATGCGGGGCCCGTCAATGCCGGTGACAAAAGCGCGCCAGGGCTGGTCATCGAGAACGTCGCAGACCAATTCACTCATTTTTGCGGCAATGCTACCCAGGGCGATTTGGACAAACACCATATCTTCGTTGCGGAGCTTGCCCTCGCTGCCGGGTTCCAATTCATCCACTTCTATCTCGTGCACCAGGGTTTTATCGAGCAGCTTGGTACCGGTCTCAGCATCGTAGACTTCCACCAGAATGGCCACCCGCAAATATCCTTCGGGTTCTTTATACCACAGGACACCACTGATCTCATTGGCAAGTCGGATGTCGACGATCGTTCCTGTCACCACGGCATTGATGCCGCTGAGACGGGCAAGCGTAATCAATTCAAAACTGTTAAAGCGTCCAAACTGGTCACGAGACAGTTGGGTCAAGGCCTCAGGAAAACGGGGGTCGCCGCTTTGGACCATATGAACGCTGCGACTGCATTCATCCAAGAAGGCCGGCCAGACCCTCTCCTCAAAAAAGGATTTGATATCCGGGCTGACCGATGCCGATCGGGTGCCAACCCCCAGGAAGGCCACCTGTTTTTTCAGCTTGCGCCTGGAGATTTCCACTTCTTTACGCTGCAACGGCGGCGGGGCCGCTTCGGCGAGCGGTTCCTGGCTCTCCGTCACGCTGGCAATCGCCACGGGCGGCTCCTGCACCGTCACTTCAGGAGCCGCGGTTTCTTCCACCAGGGATGGCTGGTCGTCTCGCGCGGCGGCGACGGTAGGCGTTTCTTCTTCCAGGAGCGGCGGTTCCGCTTCTTCGCCAACGACGCTCTCCGCCGGCGTCGCGGTTAAATCTTCTTCAACAATAACGCTACCGTCAGTCGCGCCGGCCGCTTCCGGTTCGGCATCGCGTGGGGAAGAATCTTGGACAGCGGGCACCGCAACGCCGGCGGAAGCCGCTGTTTCAGTCTCGTCTGCGGCGGCAGGCACCGAAGCATCCACAGCCGTTTCTTCCGCAACCGGCACCGCAGCGGCAACTGCTTCGGCCGGCGGTTCCGACACGATGTCTTGGTCGGCTGCCGGTTGGCCCACGGAAGCCTCGTCTTTAGGGGCTTCCGTCACCTTTTGTTCAGCAACGGCGTCGGATATGACCGGTTCCGCATCCGATGACGTGCCGGTCTTGACCTCTTCGGAAACGGCCACCATATCCACCGACGCCGCATCAATCGTTTCAGCCGTTTCCGCTTCAACCGGAGCCGCTTCCGCGGCAGTCGGCACATCGTCTTCGCTTGCCGCAGCCGGCGCTTCCTCCGGGGTTGTCAGAGCAGGCGCTCCCTCCTCTTCATCGGATCTGAACATGAAATAGGTGCCGGCAACAGGGAGGTAAAGCGTCTTGAGAATATCATGCACCAGATAGACGGGGGTTTTCATGACCGTCGCAATACCCGCATTGTAGACCACACTGCCCGCATAGGAACCCGTCTGGTAATCCGGCGAGGCCTCCCCAGGCGTAGCCGTCATTTTGCGGTAGGGAATCATCACATCGACCAGGCCGGCATCAACCGCATTAAAATTGAATGTTTCGCGGCCTTCTTCAACCATTTCACAGGCATAGGCAATCCGTCCACCTTTGCCTTCGACTGTTGTGGCGGTGCTGCGCTCGGGGTAATGCACGCCCCCCTGGGGCTGATAGAGGACTTCCAGCGTCCTGAAATGCAAATAATAGGGATGACGTTCGCCCTGGATTCGATCGGCATAGGGGTCGCAACGCGTTTCGCCCAAAGCGCCGGCCATGCCCGGATCACCGAAATACCAGCTTTTAAAATCTTTTTCCTTGCTGAGATTAAAAAAACAACCCGAGGTCGCCAAAAGCAACCCCATGGCCACCAGCAGCGACATGCAACGTTTGTTAGAACGTTTTAAACCCATTCCCTGTTCCCCGGCGCTTGTAAATTATCGACCGCGCCCAAGCCCACAATGCTCAAGGTCGGAATATGGCCCTGATATCACTTTATGCGATGCAAGATCCATTGAAATTGGCGGTAGTTCTATACCGACGGCACTAAAATTTCAATGCTTTTGATTTTTTGGGGCACCTGCGGACAGGATGCATGGACCGGGGAATCGGCCTTGACAGGAAAAGGACCTTCATGCTTTAGCATTTGCAACCATCAACACCTTGCAACAAGGAAAATCGGCATGGCGTCCATCGATGAACAAATTCTGCGCGCGGCCAAGGAGATCGTCGTCAAATTCATAGAAGCCGGACGTGTCTCACCCGCCGGATTTCCCGAAACCTTCCAGACGATTTACGACACCATCGATCAAACCGTCCGAAAAGCCCCCCAGGCCGAAAAGGCGGATTTTTCGCAATAATATCGCCCCGCCATCGATCATCACCCCCACGAAATCAAAAAAAACCGGCCATGCGGATCGACCATTGAGAGGTCGTGACCGCACGGCCGGCGATGATGGCGCTAATAGGGCGGCACCCACCGGATAGGCGGCGTCACCACCACCCGGCAGGCAGGCGTGCTCTAGTCACACAACTCAAATAGAGCCGCCGCCCCCATTCCGCCGCCGATGCACATGGATTCCACGCCATATTTCACGCCGCGGTCCTTCATGTTGCGCAGCAGTGTGGCGCATAGTTTGGCACCGGTGCAGCCCAGGGGATGCCCCAGAGCGATGGCCCCGCCATTGACATTGATCTTGTCCATGTCGTTTTCAAGACCGAGTTGTCGGATGCAGTAAATGGCCTGGGAGGCGAAGGCCTCGTTGATTTCAAACAGACCAATGTCCTTGATGTCCATACCGGCGATCTTCAACAGCTTGGGAATGGCATAGGCCGGACCGACCCCCATTTCGTCGGCACCACAACCGACCGTGGTGTAGCATTTCAGCTTGGCCACCGGTTGCACACCCAGTTCTTTAACCATGTTCTCACTCATGATCACACTAGCGGCGGCGCCGTCGGTGGTCTGGGAGGAATTACCGGCCGTAACGGAGCCGTTTACGGCGAAGACCGCCCGCAGCTTGTTCAGGCCTTCGATGGTCGTGGTCGCACGAACACCGTCATCGAAGTCCTGCAGAAAGGTTTCCTTCTGGTAAGTTCCCTTGTCGGTCAGAACGTATTTGGCGGCCGGTGTCGGAACGATTTCGGTGTAGGCCCCGTTCTTCTGGGCTTCGGCGGCCTTCATCTGAGAATGATAGGCAAATTCGTCCTGGGCCTCACGGGAGACATCATAGCGATTGGCCACATTTTCAGCCGTAATGCCCATCGAGGCATACAGGTCCGCCTGGGTGCGGGTATACTCAGGATGAGGGCGCGGCAGGTTGCCGCCCATGGGAACGTAGGTCATGGATTCCACACCGCCGCCAATGGTAATATCGGACCAGCCGGCCATGACGCGCAGTGACGCCAGGGCAATGGCTTCCAAACCGGACGAGCAGAAGCGATTGACGGTGGCCCCGGAAACAGTCTCCGGAAAACCGGCAATCTGGCCGGCAATCCTGCCGATGTTCAGCCCCTGTTCCGCTTCGGGAAAAGAACAGCCGACCATCAGATCATCCACCTGGGCCGGTGCCAGATTGGGCGTCTTTTCCACGGCGGATTTCAGAATGAAGGACAGCAGATCCTCGGGTCGTGTATCTTTGAACGCCCCTTTGCCCCTTCGGCAACCAGGGGTTCGCACGGATGTAACGATATAGGCATCTCTCATGTTTGGTTCCTCCTTAAAATAATACGTCCGGGTTGCCGGATTAATTGCGCAGGGGTTTGCCCGTCTTCAGCATGTGCTCGATGCGGGCCAACGTCTTTTCCTGTTTCAGAAAGTCGATAAACGCTTCACGCTCGAGGTTGAGAATCACTTCCTCGTCGACTTCGCTATTGGTGCGGACATCGCCGCCCCCCACTACCGTGGCAATCCGCCGGGCCAGGAAGGCGTCGTACTCCGAAACATAACCGGCGCTTTGCATGTTGAATATCTCACCGTTCACCATACCTTCGGCCGCGGCACCGAGCACCTTCAGCTTTTTCTTGGCCGGCGGCGCATAACCGGCATCCGCCATGCGCAACACTTCTTTCTTGGCTTCGCCGATCAGCAGATCGCGATTGAATACAATGCGATCCTGGGGACCAAGGAACCCGGCGGCGCGGGCCTGGGCGGCCGACATGGAAACCTTGGCGGTCGCGATGTTCATGAAGGTCGGGATGAAGAATTTGGACAAATCGACGTCTTTTACATGCGACGGAATGGAGTTGACCGCTTTTTTCCAGAGGTTCTTGCAGCCGCCGCCACCGGGCAGAAGCCCAACCCCGATTTCCACCAGCCCCATATAAAGTTCGGCATGGGCCACGATACGGTCGGCCGCCAAACACACTTCGCATCCGCCCCCCAGAGCCAAACCATAGGGTGCCGCCACGACGGGAAAGGGGCTGAAGGTCTCGCGTTGCACAACGGCGTGGAGAGCTCTGATCATCTGGTCGACTTCTTCGAGGCGATCGGTTTTGGCGGCCGTCCCCACCTGCACCAGATCCGCCCCCGCCGAAAAGGCGCCGGGCATGCCGCCGGCCTGATTACCAATGACCAGTCCCACGCCGTTTTCGTCGACATAGTCCATGGCCTCATCCATGAACTGGATGATTTCAGCGTTCAGGGCATTCATCTTGGTGTGGAATTCACAGCAGAAAACACCGTCACCGAGATCTACCAAAGAGGCCGAATCACAGGTCTTGACCAGCTTGCCGGAGCCTTTGAGCGCCGCCAGAGAGATGTTGCTCTCGCTCACGACGACTTCTTTATAGCCCTTGGTGTCGAAATCATAAAAGGACACCTTGCCGTTTTCCGTCTTGTAGAAAGACGTGACGTCCGCCGCCAGCATGTCTTTGACCTTGGCCGGAACCGTCAGGCCGTCGGCTTCCATCTTGGCCACGGATTCCTTGACGCCGATGGCGTCCCAGGCCTCGAAGGGCCCCATCTCAAAGTTAAAACCCCACTTCATGGCATTGTCGATTTCGACGATGGTGTCGGAAATCTCAGGGATGCGGAGGGCCGAATAGATCAATTGGTCCGCTAAAACCTTCCAAGCGAAACGCGCCCCCTTGTCGTCGCCGTAAACGATGGCTCGGATTTTATCAGGTAAAGTTTTGGCTTTCTTGGCTTCCTGCAGGCAGGGGAACTCAACTTTCTGCCAGTCTTCATATTCCAGAGAGTCGAGATTAATGACTTTGCGGACTTTTTTCCACTCCGGCGTCAATTCGGTCTTGTAGAAACCTCCTTGGGTCTTTTTGCCCAACATCTTTTTTTCAAGCATTTGATCAAAGAAATCCGGCAAGACAAAATCTTTTTTTTCTTCCTCGTCGGAGATCAGTTCATAACTGTTTCGGGCAACATGTCCAAGCGTATCCAGGCCAACTATATCAGCAGTTTTTAGCATAGCTGTTTTAGGCCGCCCCATGGCTTGGCCGAAAAGTGCGTCGACTTCGGTCACAGTCATGCCCTCTTCCTGCATCATCTGCATGGTTTTGACCATGCCCTGGACCCCGATGCGGTTGCCCACGAAGTTGGGGGTGTCCTTGGCCCAGACGATGCCCTTACCGAGAATGCGTTCACCGAAATCCGCCATGAAGCAGAGGAGATCCTTATCGGTTTCCTCTCCGGGAATGATTTCCAGCAGGTGCATATAGCGCACCGGGTTGAAAAAATGGGTCCCGAGGAAATGCTTGCGAAAATCATCGCTCAACCCTTCCGACATGGCCTTGAGCGGGATGCCCGACGTGTTGGACGAAACGACCGTGCCGGCTTTACGAACCTTGTCGATGCGGGCGAAAAGGTCTTGTTTGACCTTTAGATTTTCGACGACGACCTCCACGATCCAATCGCATTCCGCCAGTTGGTCGAAGTCATCCTCCAGGTTGCCGATGGAAATCAGTCCGATATCCTTCTTCTGCATCAGCAACGCCGGCTGAATCGTCAAAAGATTATCATACCCGGCCTTGACCATCCGGTTGCGGGCCTTGGGATCTTTTTTTTCCTCTTCGGTCAAATCAAAGGGGACAATGTCCAGCATCAGTGTCTTGATTCCTGCACTGGCCAGCAGCGCGGCAATACCGCCACCCATGACACCGGAGCCGATGACCGCAGCCTTTCTGATCTTTCTCACCATGTTTACCTCCCTAATTATAAAGGAAACTGAATATGAATGGGTATTCACTAAAAGTATCTGTCTTTTTCTTTCCTGTCAAGCTAAAATATTATCCAATCATATTTCGCCTAAATATATAATTTAATATATTTTTCGGTATCTTATAAACACATTTTCGATCAAACGCATAACGGACAGGTCCAATTAGAGCGTCATGAAGCATAATTTCTATAAAATGAATATTTATTCATCTTCAAATAGGACGCCTGTTTAACCTGAAAAAAGCAACTAAAAGGTTCAATTTCAGATATTTTCAACCAGAAAATATTTGCACGCATAACCGTATATAGCATGAATTTGTATCCATTACCGACAAGGCTGGCATTTCGTGATGATAGGTGTCTGTATCAATTGGGAGTATCGAAGAAAGGATGAATAGATGAATAAAAATTCAGGATTCATCCTTATGATAGATCGCTCAATCCGTGAAAATGGAATTTTTTGGCCCACCGGCGGCTGCCGTCACTCGATGGATTGAAACGTCCTCATGAACCGGCGATCGATAAAATCTTTCACGATGAACGCCGGTCGACCGCCAAAGGTCAGCCACCGCTTGTGGAGCACACCGGTGCGATCTCCCAGATTGAAAATCAAGAGATAATCGCCTCCCGGATCGAAAGCTTGCAGATCCTCTCCCTCGAGGGCGGCTTTCAGGTTATGATAGAGCACCGGATTCTCGCGAACCGCGTAAACGCCTACCTTGTCCATGGGGCGATCTTCGAAATAGATGCAGTCCCCGCCGCCGAACAGGTTGGGATAAACCGTGCTCTGCAAGAACCGGTTGACCCGCAGGCCGCCATCGGGACCGGTGGGCAGTCCGGAGGCTTCAAAGATTGGCGAGGGCACCACCCCCAGCGCCAGAAAAACAAGATCCGCGGCATGGGTTTGACCGGAGCGCATGTGAATATCATCGGACTTGATCGCCGCCACGTAATCATTCGCAATGATACGAACACCCCGCCGCTTCAGATCACGTTCAACACGCAGGCGCACGGGTTCCGGGAAACGGTCCATAAGGCGGCGCCCCGAAAAAATGGTAATGGAAGGGGCATGCCCTCCGCTTTCCCGTGCCAGTTGCAAAAGATTCCCGGATATTTCCGCTGCCGATGGGCCGCCGCCCACGATTCCCACCTCAACTGTCTTCTGCGAAACCATCTCGACAAAGCGTTTTTGGGCCTCCAAGAGCCGTTCAATCGGTTTCACCAGAAAAAGATCCTGGTCCTCGTCCGCCACGATCGTCGTCGGCACATAGCTCCCGGCATTGAAGGAAAGCACATCGTACGTCAGCGCTTGGTCAGATTCAGTAAACACCGTTCGGGCATCGGGATCGATGCGGGTGGCTTTATCTCTGATGAACTTTCCGCCCTGCTTTTCCACGACATGCCGGGTAGCAAAACGGATATCATCGGGCGAATAGGTTCCCCCCAGCATCCCCGGCCCCATGCCGGAATAGTAATGGTAATCCGACGGCTGAATCACCGTCACCTGGTGCCCGGCGGCCACCAATTCATGAATTTTCGATAGCGTCACCATGTGGGCATGGCCACCGCCCACCATCACCAAATGCTTGCCCATATCCCCTCCCATAGCGTTCGAACTCCCCGCATCATCTCATTTCTATCCCAACAGCCCTATGCCTCCTGATTTACCCTATGGAGCGAAAGCCGCGGGGGGAAATGCCGCCGGTGACGGAAACAGAGATCCGTCATTCATACGCATCATAATTTTGGGAATTTCTCTTTAACCGGGACCTCAAGAACGAATCCCCATATAGTGCACGACCAATTTATCCCATTCATCCCCGGCGATGATCCTCAACAAAGCCCGGTTAATCTGTTCTTGCAGGACACTGTTGGTGGGCATCGCCATCCCCAGGTAATACGGGTCGAAGGTGCCGGGCAAGACAGCCACAACACCAGCAAATTCCTTGTGAACCATGTATTTTAATACGGATTCATTAAAAACGAACGCATCGATTTCTTTCTGGACAAGAGCCTGCAAGCCATCCCGGACATTTTCGTAAGGCTTGGCTGTGATGCCGTTTTCTGCCAAAAAGGCGACGCCTTCTGATCGAGCATAAGCACCGACGCGAACATCCGGCAAATCCTCAAGACCTCGGATCTTGCCGCCCAGCTCACCAACGGTCAAAGTGGTCGTGATCGCCGCCGTGAAACTGGCAAGCAGAAATATGGACGAGAACATCCAGATCAAAGCGGTCAATCGCCCGCCAAGGGTTTTAGGCGCTTTGTCGCCGTATCCCACCGTGGTCAAGGTAACCACCGCCCACCAGAATCCATGGCCTGCCCCCTGCACGATATTGCCATGAAACTCGCTATTCCAACGCCCTTCGAACAGCCACACGGCGATACCCGCCAGCAGTGACAGCAGAAGCAAGAGACCTATCATCAGCAGAATATCGGTGACGGCCAGGCGTCCGGCAAGCCGGAGCAAACGGGACCCTGATTCCTCTGCTGAAATCGCAATGGATAGCCCCGACCTGAAATACTGACGACTGAAATCCAGGATGACCTCATTCCTCTCTGTGACCGCCAACCCAGGGATAATGTCGATCTTTCCCGCTTGGGCGTCGTCCAGCAGTGACTCGGCACGAGAGTATTCCCGGAATTCGTATTCGATCGCCAAATCTCGGGCCACCATCCGCCATAAATCGATACTGAGACCTTCCCAATGGCCATCCCCCGCTTTCATGAGAAACGGCGGCATGTCCATGGTGCCCACCACCAGTTTGTCAGGGAAAGCGCCCTCACCTTGGGCAATCGCATGGCAAGGCCCCAGAGCGGTCACCGTCATCAAAATTGCACCGACCAAAATGAGCATCGTAAGGTTTCGTTTACCCATCATGGTTATTGTATCCTAACTTGAAGCACTTCATATTCCGAGACAGTGCTCGTTTACCCTTAGCAAACTTACAGTATACATTACAACCGGCGATTGCGATTTCACAGGGTAGGCGATTAAACACGACAGCGAAGAACTTATCCAGGTCTAATATGGGCATCGTTGTGAAGGTGGCGAACCAGAGAGCGCTTCCGAGAAATCATTACCTTATTTTGCGACCGTATCACAATTCGACAACACTGCCGTTCTTCCTCCGGGCTGCCGAAGATGCAGCCGGTCACCCGGATGCTCGTATCTCCTCCATGCGATGACAGGCCGCCAGGTGTGCGGGGTTGCCAGCGTCAGGCGTTGGCCGCAAGACAGGCACTTCGTTCCGGCAGCGGTCAATGGCATAAGGACAGCGGGTTCGGAAATGACAGCCGCTGGGGGGATTGATGGGCGACGGGACATCCCCGGATAGCACCTGCCGCTTTTTGTGAACATCGGGATCCGCAACGGGAATGGCGGAGATGAGCGCCTGGGTGTAGGGATGCCACGGTTCCCGGTAGAGCGCATCCGAAGCGGCGTATTCCACGATGCGCCCCAGATACATGACGGCAATGTGATCAGAAATATGCTTCACCACCGCCAGATCGTGGGCGATGAAAAGATACGTCAGCCCCATCTCCCGCTGCAACTCCAGCAACAGGTTGATGATCTGGGACTGGATGGAAACATCCAGGGCCGAAACCGGTTCGTCGCAGATGACCAGACGCGGCTCCAGTGCGATCGCCCGGGCGATGCCGATCCGTTGGCGCTGACCGCCGCTGAATTCGTGGGGAAAGCGGGTCAGTGAATTCCCGGGCAGTCCGACCCGCTCCAACAGTTGCCGGACCCGCTGCCGGCGCTCCACGGAAGACCCGATGCGGTGAATCCGAAACGGCTCTTCCAGGATTTCCTGAATCGTTTGCCGTGCGTTAAGGGACTCGAAGGGGTCCTGAAAAATGATTTGCATGTCGCGTCGGATGGCCTGCAGCGCCGCCCGGTCCAATGTCATCATGTTTCGACCGTCGAAATGCACCTTCCCCCCCGTGGGGCGGTACAATCTGAGCAGCGTGCGCCCTACGGTGGTCTTGCCGCAGCCGGACTCTCCCACCAAGCCCAGTGTCTTCCCGGCCTGGATCTCAAATGAAACCCCGTCCACGGCGAAAACCTGGGCCACCTTGCGGCGCATCACACCGCCGTAAACCGGAAAATACATCTTGAGATCTTCGACCACCAGCAACGGGTTAGTCATGTCGCCCTTCGCGGCGCTCGCAGTTATATCGCCCGGTCGTTGACTGTTCACGCCGTTTTCTCCTGCCCGGATACGGTTTCCCAGGGGTCGAGTTCGGCTGCAAAATAGCAGCTCGCAAAGTGTTCCGGACCGACTTCCACCAGCGGCGGCGGCGCCGTGCGGCAGACGTCACGGGCATGAGGGCAGCGGTTTTCGAAACGGCAGCCCGCCGGCAGGTTGTCCAGGGACGGCACAGCCCCCTTGATGACGCGCAGGGGCTGTTTGTGGGGTGAATCCAGCGTGGGAATCGACGTCAGCAAACCGCGCGTGTACGGATGACGGGGATTGTGAAACAGCTCCCGGATGGGAGCCGTCTCGGCCACCTTGCCGGCGTACATGACCACGACGTCATGGCAGAGTTCGGCAATTACACCCAGATCGTGGGTGATGAAAATGACCGACATGCCTGTTTCCGCCTGCAGGTCACGGATCAGGTCCAAAATCTGGGCCTGGATGGTCACATCCAGGGCCGTGGTGGGTTCGTCCGCGATCAGGATATCGGGTTTGCAGGCCAGCGCCATGGCGATCATGACCCGCTGCCGCATGCCCCCCGATATCTGGTGCGGGTATTCGGTCATGCGTTTCAGGGGTTCGGGAATACCGACTTTCTGCAGCATTCCCAGGGAGGCTTTCTTGACCTCGCTGTCGGCCATTTGCGGGAAATGCAGGTGAAAGATCTCGCCCACCTGCCGCCCGATGGTATGCACCGGGTTGAGGGCGGTCATGGGTTCCTGGAAAATCATGGCGATCTGGTTGCCACGCACGGCATGCATCTCACCGGCCGGCAGCGTCACGATATCCTTACCCTTGAACACGATCCGCCCCGTGAGAATTTTCCCCGCCGGTCTAGGCAGCAAGCGCATGATGGAAAGGGCTGTAACACTCTTGCCGCAGCCGGATTCTCCCACGATGCCCAGGTTGCGCCCCTGACGCAGAACAAAACTCACATCGTCCACCGCCCGCACCGCGCCACTCTCAGTGTCAAAGGCCGTGGTCAGATTCTCCACTTTTAAGATAACGTCACTCAAAACAGCCACTCTCTTTCAAAACAGGGCCGGGTGAAAGGCGACACTGACACATCCTGCTACGACCCGATTTTAAAGGTCTCCTCCAGAAGGGTGACCGGTTCGAAAACGTCACCCCGGCGCATGGCCTCCCGGGTTTGCTCGTACCGATCTTGGTCGAACCAGAAGAGCCCCCCTGAAGAACTGCCGAAGGGGTCGAACAGGCTGCCCGAAGACCGGGTGGCAGGCGGGTCCGGGAACCGCCACCAGCGCCAATAGGCTTCACGAAAATAGGGCACCATGAAGGTCGGCACGAAGGCGCCGATCGCGTGCACCTTGGCCTGGATCTTACGGGACAGATCGATGCGTTCCTCTTCGTCAAGGGAATCCCGGTAGCGGTCGATCATCGCATCGAGATCGGGATCATCGGTATTGGTGATGTTATTGGTCTGGGGCCGGTGGGCGTTGACCGAATGCCAGAACTCCCAGAAATGGGGGCGCATACCGGTGCTCCAGCCCAGCCATCCCACATCGTGTCGCTTCTCCATGACCTTCTTGTACTGGGCCGCGGGATCGAGGCGCTGCAGCCGGAGCTCGATACCGGCTTTGAGGGCCTCTTCCTTGAGCACCACCAGCCGCGGGGTATGCTCCTCGCTGCTGTAGGCGACTTCCACTGAATAGCGTTGTCCGTCGCGCATCCAGATGCCGTCCGGCCCGCGCTGCCAGCCAGCGTCCTGCATAAGGCGATCCACCTGTGCCAGATCGAAGCGTCGCGCGGTTATATCGTTGTTGGAATACCGCCCATAACCGACGTAAGCGCTCTCCAGGCGCAAATAGTCGTTGTAGAGAACGGTTTCGATCACCCGCTGGATGTTCATGGCATGGGCAAAAGCATAACGCAGGTGCGGGTCTTTGAAAATCTCCCGATCCTGATTGAGCCACAGTCCCTGGGCCGACTGGGGGGTGTCATTGAAAAACCACAGGCGGTGAACGTATCCCTTTTCCACCGCCGACATCTGGCTCTTGAAATGCCAGAACTGGGGCAACGTCAAAGCAAAACTGTCCAGTTTGGCTTTTTTAAAATACTCCCACTGCAGGTTGAAATCCCGAATCACGGTGTAGCGTACCTTGTCGACGTTGTAACGGTGCTTGAAATAGCGCCGATCGCGGGCCCACCAGTCCGGTTTGCGTTCGAAGAGAATATAGCGGCCCTTTTTGAATTCCGTCATCTGGTAAGGACCGGTATTGGGAACGATTTCCCAGTTGTAGCGGCGTACGAAATCCTCGCCCAGTTGGCAGTAGTAGTGACGGGGAGTCGGGCTAATGGGTATCCTGAGGTGAAGATCCGGCTGGGCTTTGGTGCCCACCACCGCCAGGGTGTGGTCGTCGTAGACGATCACGCGATCGATCTCTTTGGTGTAGTAATCATTGTACCAGGGTGCCACGATGTGCTTGGAGCGCATGAATTCCAGGGTATAGACAAAATCATCGGCTGTCACCGGATGGCCGTCGGACCAGCGCGCCGCCGGATCGAGTTTGAAGAACATGCTCTTCTTGTCAGCGCCAAAGGCCCAGTGCGTGGCCAGTTCCGGAATGATATTCTCGGTGTTGGGATGAATCCCGATCAGCCCGAGCTGGTTGCCCAGAATGGCACTGCGGAAACTGGAGTTGGAATCCGGCCCCACCACCCGAAACGTCAGTGGGAAGGACAACAGGGCATCGTGAAAGGTGCCGCCCGTGACCGCCTCCGGCGACGCAAAGACCGGATCACTGTCGTTGGTCAACCATTCGATCCCCTCCGGCAGCGTCTCCCGCGGGTAAGGCACCAGAGTTTCACAGGGCACCCGTGACGAAGCCTTCTCTTCAGCACGCTCCACCCCACTGCCGCAGCCCGCAAGGAGCAATACCAAAATCAGCCAACTGAAAATCAGGCATCGCCGTAAATTATAGGTAGGTGTAAATTTTTTCACGATGAATTCCGTACCATTCCGTGTACCACCATGAGGGGCAGATTTTGGTTCCAGGCAAGGCCGCAGCCAGTTTGGGACCGCAGGCGAAGCTGGCGCTACGTCGAGGATCACAAACCGGCGAGAACGCCGCCTGGGATCAAAAGATGTACCTCATGGTGGTACACGCGTCACTCGTAGGTGGTATGCATTTTAGGATCTAACGCCTCCCGCACAGCCTCGCCGATAAACGTCACCAGCACCAGGGTCAGCACCATGGCCGCCACCACCGAGCCGGACAACCACCAGGCGCTCAGGTTGGCCCATCCCTGCTGGAGCAGCTCGCCCCAGCTGGGTTCCGGCGGCGGCAGACCAAAGCCCAGAAAGTCAAGGGCGGCCAACGACACGATGCCGCCCGCAACCTGAAACGGCACATACGACACGATAACACTGACCGTATTCGGCAGGATATGGTGGAATATGATCCGGCTGTGGGAGGCGCCCAGCGCTCGGGCGGCCAGGACATAATCGCGGGCCCGCTCCTTGTAGGTCACGGTCCGCATGGTCCAGGTCATGCCCATCCATCCAAAAGCCCACAAAATGAACAGCAGAATCCAAAAATTGGGAATCACCACCGAGGCGATAATGATGATGACATACAAGTTCGGCACCGAAGACCAGATTTCGATGAGGCGCTGGAAAATGAGGTCGAGAGGGCCACCGAAATAGCCCATGCTGCTGCCGATGCTGATACCGGTCATAAAGGTCGCCAGGAGAAGTGCCAGGGAAAAGAAAATTGCCAGGCGAAACCCGTATACCAGCCGTGCCAGCACGTCGCGTCCGGAGGCGTCCGTACCGCAGAAATGACGATCCCGGGCCGAGGGCGGTGACGGCGGCAGGGTGTTGTCCCGGAAATCATTTTCGTACGGGTTATAGGGCACCGGCGGCATCAGCACCCAATTACGCCCACCTTCCGCCTCGAACTGGCGGGCCAGCTCACGGTAATTGGTTTCATGCTGGTAGTCCTGCCCGAACGTGGTGCCGGGGATGGGGTTGCCGTAGGTCGGCCAGTAAAGATCACCTTGATAGCGCACCACCAATGCCCGGCTGTTGACCAGCAGCTCGGCCCCCAGCGACAGGAGGATCATGAGCACCAGGACCAGCAAAGAGACATAGCCGCGCCGAATCGATTGAAACCGGCGAAACTTCTTGATGGTCAGTGGGTTGAATCGAATTCGCATTGGGCTTTTATTTTCTCTGTCCAGCTGTCGTTGAGAGTCGGTTCGGGGTGACCTACTTCCGACCTTCGGTGGTTCGCGTCATAACGTGTTAGGATTTCAAAAAAAGTCTTTGACGCCTTACAGTCTGCCCCATGAGGTGGCCAGCAGGGGGTAGATTGCGTTTCCCGGCAAGGCCGCAGCCTCTTTGACGACCGCAGGCGTAGCTCATGCTACGTCGAGGATCGGCAAAAGCGAGAACACCGCCGGGGAACTCAAGATGCCCTCTGCTGGCCATCGCATCAATCAAATTGCACCCTCGGATCCACCGCCGCCACACAAACGTCCGACAGAATGTTGCCGATCAGAAAAAGCAACGATGCGATCACCAGGACCCCCAACACCACCGGATAGTCGCGCTCCAGTACCGATTCATAGCCCAGCAGACCCATCCCGTCGATGTTGAACACTTTTTCGATCAGGAAAGACCCCGTCAGAATGATCGAGATGTTGTGGCCGAAAGACGTCGCGATGGGAATCAGACTGTTGCGCAGGGCATGGCCGAAGACAGCGCGCCGGAACGGCAGCCCTTTGGCAATGGCTGTCCTGACATAGTCGGCCGCCAGGTTGTCCATCAGGGTGTTTTTCATCAAAAAGGTCATGGAGGCAAAGGCCCCGATCATGTAGGCGATGACCGGCAATACCGAATGCCAGGCGAGGTCGAGAATTTTATCGATCAGGGATAGTTCCTCGAAGTTTTCGCTCACCAGATTGCCAAGCGGAAAGACATCCCACCAGCCCGCCAGCCATACCAGGAGGTAAATACCGATCACCCAGCCCGGGATGGCGTACCCGACAAATACGATGATGGAGGAAACATTGTCGAAGGCCGTTTTGTGGCGGATGGCTTTCACGATGCCCAGCGGGATACATACCCCGTAGGTCAGTACCATGGATATCAAACCAAAATAGAGCGAGATGGGGATGCGGGACCGGATCATGTCCCACACCGGATCCTGGTAGCGCGTGGAAACGCCGAGATCGCCCCGGATCACTTTGGCCAGCCAGGCAGCATAGCTGTTGAGCAGCGGTTTGTCGAACCCGTAGTATTGGCGCAGAAATTCGATCTGCTCGTCGGAAAGCGGCTGGCGCTGCACACCGGCACCGGCGCTTGCGCGGCCACCGCCGCCTTCCACCTGCATGCGCTGGGCTTCGGCAATCATGCGCTCGATCGGTCCCCCGGGCACAAAGCGGGTAATGGCAAAAACCATCAGGGTAATGCCGATAAAGGTGGGAATGATGAGCAGGGTGCGGCGTATGAAATAAGCCGTCATCGTGGTCTCCGCGCCAAATCAGCTATCCGGCGGATTTTTAGGCAGATGCAGGGTGAAGCAGGTGCCGGTGCCGCGCCCCGAAGCCAATTCGATCCGGCCCCCGTGACGCTCGACGATTCGTTTGGTCATCATCAGACCGATTCCCGTACCCCGGGTACCCTTGGTGCTGAAAAATCCCTTGAAAATATGTTTCTGGGTTTCGGTGTCAATCCCCGGGCCGTTGTCACAAACCTTGTAGATCAGACCATCATCCGGCCCCGGCAGCGCCGCCACCACGATTTCCCGTCCGTCCTGGCGAGCGGACTCTTCATCGAAGGCTTCAATGGCGTTCTGGATCAGATTGACCAGGCAGCGATACAGACTTTCCGAATCGATGCGCCGGGGTGTGAACCCTTCCCAGATATTGACGTTAACGGCAATACCTTTTTCCTCGGCGCGATTGCGCAGCAATTCCAGCGCTTCATTGAGCGCCCGCAGGGGGGTGTCCGTTTGGAAATTCAAATGCTCCGATTTCCCGAAATCCAGCAGGTCCATGGCGAGGTTTTTTATCTTATCGACATTGCCCTCGACCATGCCCCAGCCGCGCATGAGATAATCGCGATTGTCGTCCTCGATGCCCCGCTGCATGACATAGATGCCGCCTTTGAGCGCGCCGGCAATGTTTTTGATCGTGTGGGCCAGTTCGGACGCCGCCCGGCCGACGGCTGCCAGGTTCTCGACTTCCAGCAGTTTGCGGGTTTTTTCTTCGGCAATCTGTTCCAGATTGTCGGTGTAGGCTTTCAGCTGCCGCCGCATGGCGATGCGCTCTTCAGCGCGGTTCAGGGCGACCCCCAGCATGTCGTCGTTGATGGGCTTGGTGATGAAATCGGTGGCCTGCAGTTTCAGGCTGTCGATGGCCAGATCCATGTCGCCATGGCCCGTAATCATGATGACCTCGGTGGCCGGTGCTTGGGTTTTGATGCGACGCAGGAGTTCGATGCCGTCCATACCCGGCATCTTGATGTCACTGAGCACAATGGAGGGGACCGTGCGTTGAAAGGTCTGGAGCGCAGCCTCACCGTTTTCCGCTGTGTAAACGGTATAGCCGAGTTCGGTCAGGTAGATTTCAAGAACGTCACGGAGATCGGGTTCATCATCAACCAGCAGAATTGTTTGTTCCATTTTGCCCGGCCTTGGGAGAAAATCGCATGACAAAGCAGGCCCCGCCCTCGGTACTGGGTTTGACAAAAATTTCCCCGCCGAGTTCGCTGACGATGCCGTAACTGATGGAAAGGCCCAGCCCGGTGCCTTTACCCACATCCTTGGTCGTAAAGAACGGTTCGAAGATTTTTCCCGCGATGGCCGGCGGAATTCCAATCCCCGAATCACAGATTTCCACGACGACCGTGTCGTCATCCTGATACGTCACGATACGGATGTTCTTACCGTTTTTATCGTCATCATGCAATTCCCATCTTTCCTCGATGGCATCCCGGGCATTGATAAAGAGGTTCACGAAGACTTGCTCGAGTCGGTTGGGCTCCGCCATGATGGCCGGCAATTCGGGATCCAGGTCCCATTCGGTGGTGATCCCGCGCACCTTGAACTGCTGGTCGAACATCTCGAAGGCTTTTTCGATCACGGCATTGATCTGCGTGCTTTCACGCCGGGCATCGTATTTGCGTGAGAACTGGCGCATGTGCTCGATGATATTGGACGCCCGGTCGACATTGGCATCGATTTTTTCGGAAACGTTCCGCAGGGTCTCATCATCCGCCAGGACGCTTTTCTTGAGTTTCTTCATCAGAATCGAGCCGGCCGTTTTGATCACCGCCAGGGGCTGATTCAGTTCATGTGCCACACCGGATGCCATTTCCCCCAGCGTGGCCATTTTGCTGGCCTGGATCAACTGCTGCTCCGCCTCGAGCCGTTTGGTAATATCGCCGGTGGTGACAAGCAGAACATCCCGGTTCCGGTATTTCGAAGGGGAAACCCGGATGGTGACATAAATGGTCCGCCCGTCCTTGTGGCGGTGGCGGGCCTGATTGATCACGCGGCCCCGGTGAATCTGGGCGGCATAGCCGGCGCGCTCCTCCTCCAGAAACAGCGCCAGGAAGCTGGTGGTCAGGAGCTCTTTCGGTTCCAGGCCGTAAACCGCCACCACGCTCTGGTTGCAGTCCAGAATCTCCAGGGTCTCTTCGTCCAGCACGAACACCGGGTTGGGGATATTGTTGAAAATGTCGTAGTATTTTTTTTCGGCTTCCTTGAGCTGATCCTCCAGCAGCCGGCTGTGGGTGATGTCGAGGCACATTTCCATGGCGGCCACGATTTCACCCGCCTCGTCACGGATGGGTGACGTCCGCACGATCCAGTGGGCCGGCTCACCCGCTTTGGTCAAGCCGGCTTCTTCACTGTAGTGGGTGCCGCCGTCCTGGAAGGTTTTCTCCACCGGGCAGTTTTCGCATTTTTCGGTACGACCTTTGTAGGCATAGTAGCAGAAATCGCCGGGCTTCGGCGCAAAGGTGTCCTCGAATTCCTGATTGTACTCGATCAAGCGATAGTTGCGGTCCTGGACGGTAATGGCACACGGCACCTGTTCGAAAAGCTGGCGAAACCGGTCTTTCTGTTTGTTGAGCTCATCCTGTTTACCCGCGATCTGTTGGGCCATGTCGGTGATGGCCTCGGCCAACTGCTCCATTTCATAGCTCTCTTCCGCATCGATGGTATGGGAGTAGTCGCCTTTGGCAATGCGCCGGGTTTCATGGATCAGTTTTTTGATGGGCTGATTGACAAAGCGCAGGATGAACAAGCCGATCATGACCGAGGTAAACAGAAAAATGAGCACCGCCAGGCCGATGATGCCGTTTTGTACGACCCCGATCTCGGCGTCGGTCTCGTTTAGGGACACCACCACGTCCAGCAGGCCCAGGACACGGATATCGGAAGGATGGACATGGCAGCTGCTGCCCGTGCACCCGGGTTCGTTCATGATCGGCGTGATGAGGCCCATCATGCGTCGGCCGCTGGCATCCGTCGGGAGCATGCGCACGCGCGTTTTCAAGGGCAGTTCGGTGGGCGGCGGTTCCTGGCGGTGGCAGATCCGGCAGGCTTCGGAATCGATCGTCGTACGACGGCCGATTTCGGTTTCCCGGTTGGAAAACCGCACCAGGCCCTCCTTGTTGTAAATCCGGATAAACTCGATTTCCTTTTGCCGGCTGATATTGCGAATGATACGGTCGATGTCTTCACCGGAATTGAGCATCATGGCGTAGTGCGTGCCCAGCTTGATGGTATTGCTCAAACGCTCCGTTTGCATGAGGATTTCTCCCATCATGCGCTGCTTCTGATAGCGAATGCTGAAAAACGCCCACGCGGCGATACAGACCAGCAGGGTAATCCCCACCGCCAGGATCAACGACGTGATCAGGCTGGTCCGCGGTGGCTGCGTGTCTTTCACGGATCGCCTCCCGTTGATGTGCCTTGGCCCTCGGGGGCCGTATCCTCGACAACGGGAGATCGCGGCAGCACGATACTGAAACAGGCCCCCTGGTCCGGTTCGGACACAACGGTCAGTTTCCCCCCATGCTGCTCGATGGTCTTGCGCGCGATAAACAGCCCCAGCCCGGTGCCCTGCTCCCCTTTCGATGAAAAAAACAGGTTGAACAGGTTTTTGCGGGTCTCTTCACTCATGCCCACGCCGTTGTCCCAGATCTCGAATTCAAGCTGCGTTTCATCGCCCCGCGCGCTGAAGACAATCCGGTGGGTTTTGTCCGTGTCATCTTCGGCGCAAGCCTCGACCGCATTCTCCAGGATATTGACAAAAGCGGAGCGCAACGCGACCGGATCCACCTCGAAGCGTCCCAGGTCGTCATCGAACTGGCACTGAAAATCGATGGGGTGCTTCCGGGCTTTGGGGCTCACGATGAAGGCCACGTCATTGACGAACCCCTGCACGTCCAGGGCCTCGACCGATAGGGCCCGCTCCTTGGCGTAATAGAGAACATCGAGGACCAAGCTGCGGATGCGCCCGGTCATCAGCTTCATGATATCGTACCCTTCATTGACCTGATCGATATCCTCTTTCTGCAGGCCTGAATTCAGCAGGTAAAGACCGGCGTCCATACCCGTCAGAACCCCTTTGACGCCATGCGAGACCGAGCTTACCATGAGCCCCAGCGAAGTAAGCCGGTCCTGCAACTGCCGCATCTGGGTAATGTTGGTGGCCATTTCCATCACCTGGGTGATCTCGCCGGCGGCGTTGACAATGGGGGCTGTCCAGATCAGCACATTGAGCTGTTCACCGCTCTGGGAGTTCACCACCATCTCTTTGTGGTGGGACTGGCCGTCTCCAAACGTCTGGGCTACCGGGCAGACGGTACAAGGAGTCGAACGCTGTTTGTAGGCCCGATGGCAAGTGGGGCCGGCCGTTTCCCCGAATTCATCCCGGAAGAGGCGGTTGGCGGCGGTAATGTGATAGGCCCGATCCAGTACCACAATATAGCAGGGAACTTCTTCGAACAACTGATGATAGCGCTGCTGGGTCGTCCGCAACTCGGCCTGCAGACGCGTGACTTCGGAAATATCGGCGATGATTTCAAGCACCAGTTCGATCTCGTCATGGCTGTTGCGAATGGGTGCCGTGTGCACCATGGCCGGGAAGGTTTTACCGTCGCTGTAGCGCAATACTTCCCGGCAGCGTTGGGGGGCGCCCCGGGCAAAGGTTTTCCCCACCGGGCTGTCGCCTGGGGAATCAAAAGGCCCGAGATAATCGGCGTCACTCGCCTGTCCGACGCCATCGCCCAACCGCTCCCGAAAAAGGTGATTGCACGAAACAATCTGCAACTGGCGGCTGTGAAGGGCCACAAAGCAGGGCACTTCATTAAAAAACTCCATGCCGGACTGGACATCGCCGGCAATATCCAGAAAGGCGGTGGACAAACAGTCGACGGCCTGTCCCAATGCGGTGAGCCGCTCGAGTTCGACGACTTTGGCTGACTTTTCCGATACCAGTGTTTCCAGGTTTTCGGTATATTCCCGGATCTGACGCCGCATGTCGATGCGTTCATGGGCGCGTTTCAGCGCGATCCCCAACACGTCGTCATTGATGGGTTTGGTAATGAAATCGGTGGCTTCCAGCTTGAGACTCTTGATCGCCAGAGCCATGTCGCCGTGGCCGGTGATCATGATCACCTCGGTTTCCGGGTTTTCTTCCTTGATGCACTGCAGCAGTCCGATGCCGTCCATGCCCGGCATTTTTATGTCCGTCATGACGATGGGCGGCCGCTGCTCCCGATAGCGCTCCAGACCGGTCTGGCCGTTCGGTGCGGTTGCGACCTCATAGCCGAGTTCCTCGAGATAGATTTTCAGGATATCCCGTAGATCCGGCTCGTCATCCACAATCAGTATGCGATTATCGGTGGTCATCCATATCTCCTGATCGGCCGCTTGGCGGCCGGTCATCGGGCAAGGGGCACGGCATACGGGTCGGCAGGAAACCGGCGGCAGGGACATCTTCGGAAAAAGCGGGCAGATTCATGGATGCGGAAAAAAAGCCGCACACATTCCGGGGCCGGAAAATTCGATTCGCGGCACCACCAACGTTATCCGATCGTATCGCGAACCAGCTGAATCAGCTGGTCGTGATCCACCGGTTTTTCCAGGTAATGATCGGGTTCCGGAACCGGCTTGGCCTGCTGCGCGTTGAGCATGGTCAGGAAGTGGCGAAAAGACGAGGCCGTCACGGCGGAGAGCATGATGACCGGGATATCGGTCAAGGCAGGGTCGCCCTTGAGCCGGCGGTACATCTTTACCCCGCCGTCACCCGGCATCATGATGTCCAGGAGAATCAGATCCGGCCGGTCCTCGCGGATACTGGCCAGGCCGTCCTTGCCATCCCGCCGGGTCAGGGGCCGATAGCCGTGGCTTTCAAGGAGCGTGGACAGATAGAGCCGCATATCCATCTCATCGTCCACTATGAGAATCGTCTTTTTGCCCATCGCCTTTCACCGCCCCCCGGCCATCCAAACCCGATGCCGGCTATCATCCGGTGCCGTCCACCCCGCACCGACCAGCGGATCCTTTTCAGGAAACCTTGTCCGGCCGATTGACGCTGGCGACCGGACAGGCCGCACGCAACACCACCTGCTCAACGGTACTGCCGAGGACCGCATCCTCGGGATCGACCTCGCGGGTGTGATGGGACATGACGATCAAGTCGCCGTTGCGTTCACGGGCGAATTTGAGAATCTCGACGTAGGGCACGCCTTCCCACACTTCGATCTCATAGTTGTCATAGTCGGCCATCTTCGCGACATAGGTCTTTTCGATGCGCTTGCGGGCGTCGGCAATCGCGGCCTCGATCTCTTCCTGGGAAACCGCTTTGCCGGAATGGATGCTGGTCATATCCATGGCATGGAACAGGTGCAGCTTGGCGCCGATTTCTTTGGCCAGCTGATAGGCAAAGAGAAAGGCCGAATAGGACGCCTTGGAAAAATCGGTCCCGAAAATGATATTGGAAAAATACCACAGGCAGGTGGTACACGGCCGGCTGACAATCAAAACCGGGCACATGGCGCCTTTGGCGACACGCTGCATCGTGCTGCCAACGACATTGCGGTAGCGCGTTGCACCGGGTTCTTCATCACGGGAATGGGCCCCCATCACGATCAGGTCGGCGTCTTTTTTGCGGGCGGCGCGCAGAATCTCGCGGTGGGGTTCGCCGGCCGACGTCTCGATCATGACGCCTTCGGTCTCGGCCAGCTGCTTGGCATAATAGGTCTCCAATTCTTCTTTGACCCAGTCGGTGTAATCGTTGTCCAGATACTCGTTTTCACCCGTGCGGGAATCCTTGACAAACGGGCTGAAACCACGCGAGGGCATCCCCATGGAGTGAAACAACGTGAGTTCGGAATTGTATTTCTTCTTCAGGTCAAACGCGACGTGCGCCGCATGATCGCAAGTCGGCGTTCCGGTGGTCGCGAAGATAATTTTTTCAAACATGTTCACCTCCTAAGTGCACAGGCCCGCAGGGTGCCGTGGAAACTCAGTTCCCACACAATGCCATCGATGAATTCAAACAGAGTGAACACCGTTCCGAACTCAAACTGGTCCACCTTGTCGCCGAAAACGATATGCCGGAGTTTACCCAAAAGAAGCGGCATATCCAGCAAATGCTCCAATTCGTAATTGCGAATCTCCCGCGATTCCCCGCCCCCTTCGCCCTTCAGCGCGCTGTAGATCTCCAGCCGGGGTTCGCCCGGATAACCGATCATTTCCACGGTTTTGCTGAACTCGATATGGACGAAGTCATCACAGGTGCAGCCATTGGCCGGCATCTCCCGATACTGTTCCAGATAAGTCGGGAAGAAAGGATTCAGTCGTGCCAGCAACGGGTATGTTTCGATCATCCGGAAGACGCTGCGCAGTGTCACGCCATGATCCAGCACCACTTGCTTTCCCAGGCACATGAGCGGCTCGTCGCCGATGGGCGCCCCGTCACAGAAAAGGGCGCCATTGTTTTTAAGGGTGACTGCATTCATAGGGCTTCCGGTTCCCAATGGCGGGCACTGCCGCCGCCTATTCCTCCGGTTTGAGATGATCCGGCACAATCGCCATTTTAATCAAAAGGGGCTTCAGAAACGACCAGCGGATGCCGATCTTGAATTCTTCCTCCAGATCGCGAATGGCATCCCAGCAGTTGTGACATGGGGCAATGACCAGTTTGCACCCGGTGGCCAAAATCTGGTCGCGCTTGACCTTGAGGCCGACGTTGCGCTGTTCACGATAACGGCCGATCCCGTTCAACCCGCCGCCGCCGCCGCAGCAGAAATTGTGCTCCCGGTTGGGCCGCATCTCGCGGAAGTCCTCCGCGATGTAGCTCATGATCTCCCGGGCCACATCACTGAGGCCGGCATTGCGGATGTAGTTGCAGGAATCCTGGTAGGTCACCGGCTCCTTGATCCGTTTGTCCGGGTCGATTTTGATTTTGCCGGTGCGCAGTGCTTCCGCCACCCATTCCACGTAGTGAAAACTGGGAATGGGGGTCTGACCGCCCTTCAAACCAGCCCAGTAAGGCCCCTCGACCACCGTGGCACGATAGGCATGGCCGCACTCGGTCACCACCATGCGCTTCGGGTTCAGGCGATGCATGGCGTCATAGACGCTTTCCACCTGCATCTTGCAGGCCGCCCAGTCGCCGGCAAACATGGCCAGGCTGGTCTCTTCCCAGCCTTCGCTGGGAACCGTCCAGTTCTCACCGGCCAGGTGGAACAGAATGGCGGCTTCCGCCAGATCTTCCGGATAGTGTTTGGGCTCACGGGCGTTGACCGTGTAGATAATATCGGCATCTTGGACATCGACGGGGATTTTAAGGCCGGGCCAGTCCTCCTCGTACTCTTCGGCCATCCATTCGCAGGTGTCGACCCAGTCTTCGGTGGTGACGTTCATCTGAGCCCGGTAGATGCGGTGCATGCCCGACCCTATTTTCAGTTCCCAGGGCACAAACCCTTGAGAATAACACAGGCCGCGCAGATAACCGAACATCACCCCCATATCGATGCCGAAGGGGCAGTACATGCCGCAGCGGTTACAGCAGGTGCACTTGGACCATGCCGTATCCATTACCATCTGCATAAAGGCATTGTCCACCTTTCCCTTGCGGCGCACGATTTCCCCCAGGGTCCCCTGGATCTTGTAGGACGGCACCTGGGTCGGATCTTTTTTGTTGGCCAGGTAGAAAAAACAGCTGTCGGCGCACATCCCGCAGTGGGCGCATATTTCCAGCCAGGTCCGCAGACGGGATTTGAGCGTCTTCTGAATCGTGGCGTACAGCTTTTTAGCATCCACCTCGAGGTGGTTCATTTCCTCGTAATATTGTTTGCCGCTCTTGTCATTAAGAAGCGCCTGGAGTTGCTCTTCCGTGTCGACATTTTGTGTGTTGCAAAGTTTTCCTTCAGGCATGACTCTCGTTCCTCTGAAAAAAAGTTATGGCGTGGCTACCAGGACAATCCTTTGCTCTTCATACCACCGCGCTTGATCCCGTAATCCATGCCGAGCTGGGCGCGGGACAGGAAGAAGCCGATAAAGTGGGACAGTTTGGTCAGGGGTATGGCGACCAGAAAGATCTCGCCCGACAGGATGTGGGCGATCAGCCAAAAGTTGTAATTGCCAATCTGGAAATTTGCCAGCAGACCGGTCACAAACGGCGCCACCGCGATCGCCAGAACAAGATAGTCGTAAGGCTTGGTAATGATCCGAACCTCCGGCAGGGCATTGCGGCGCAGGATGATGAACAGGGCCGCAATGATGACGGCGAAGGTCAGAAAAGTTGCCATACTCTCCGGCATGGCCCACAGACTCCACCCGAAGCGCTCCTGCAGCAGCACATTGTGCCCGTAGATGAAAAACGGCGTAAACAGCAGGCCGATGTGGAACGTGAAAAAACAGATCGTGAAAAACGGATAAAAGCGCCAGCTGTGTGTGCCGAAGGGAATCAGCCAGAAGACAATCGAACGAATCGCGCCCTTGATGCCGTAGGCCATGTGCTCCTTGTAGGCGACACGGTCCATCTGCCAGTTCAATCCCCTGAAATACCAGATGATGCGGGCAATGATACCGACAAAAAAGACCGTAAACGAAAGCCATGCCAGCGGTCCGGTGACAAATGCGTACATGGGTGACTCCTTGAACAAAGAAGATTAATGCGATTGGTGTCGGAGCGATATCCCGCCCCGGTCATCACGATGGTTTATTCGTCCCTGCTGGTCAGAAACCGCCAGAAGATCGGGAATAGAATCAAGGCGGCCACGATGACCAGGTAGGTAATACTTTTGGTGCTGTACATGAAATCCTGCAGCGTAACGATTTGGCCTTCCATGATGTTATCCTCTCAGATGATGATCAATGATCTTCCTTGAAGTCCGGGTGCTCATACAGAATCGGCATATGGGTTACGATAAACCGGTAAACCAGAACGCCAATGGTCACCACAAACAGGGTGATGCCGATTTCCATCCAGTGCGGGAAATAACGCTCGCTGCTGGGCAGATGGTAATTGAAGGCGATCAGGGAGATATTCAGGCGGTTGAGAATTATCCCCAGAACGGCCAGACCCGAGGTCCGGCGGATCAGCTTGACGTTCTTGTCCCGGGCGCCGACGGCATAAAGGTAACAGGGCAAAAGAACAAACCCAACGATTTCGAAAAGATACCAAACGCCCCAGCCGGTGGTGAGGTAGTGCCAGTTGTTGTCCACGGCCAGGCCGATGACCTTGATCACGAAATAGCCGAAAAGCACGAAGGCGGCCGCCTTGCCGAAACCCAGCGTGACGCCGTCGGCCTCCTTCAGGTGGGTTTCATCCATTTTGTCATGAAAATGTTTGTGGGCCAGACTGCCTTCGAAGATCACCATGGAAAGACCGGCAATAATGGCTGAAATGAAAAAATAGACCGGCAGGTACCCGGAGTACCAGAGGGGGTGCAGTTTGGAAGGGGCGATGAGATAGAGGGCTCCCAGCGAAGACTGGTGAAGTGTAGAGAGCACCACACCGAAAATCGTCAGCAGCAGGGTCAGCTTGACAACGATACTGCGGGCCCGTTTCAATCCGAGCCACTCCAGTGCGGCCGGCGAGTATTCGATGAATAAAACGGTCAGGTAAAGGGCCACGCAGGCACCCACCTCAAAGAGAAGCGAGGTGGTGCCCGGCTGCACGATAAAGGGATACGGCAGGCGCCAGGGGCGGCCGACATCGTAGTGCAGGGCGAACACGACCAGGGCATAGCCCAGGAAGGCCGTCAAGATCGCCGGACGCACGGCCGAATGATACCGTTTCAAGCCGAAAATGTAGCAGGCTGCGGAGGTGACGAACCCGCCGGCCGCCAGGGCGACGCCGACCAGGAGGTCGAAGCCGATCCACAGGCCCCAGGGGTTGTAATCGGAAAGATTGGAGACCGCCCCCAATCCCCCGGTAAACCGCAGCACCGTGATCACCGAGCCCACCAGCAGAATCAGGCCGGCCACCATATTAAACGGGGTCAACAGGGTGCCGCCTGTTGCGGTTTTTGTATCGGACATCAGGAATCCTCCTCCGTTTGCTTCTGATCTTTGTCGTCTTGAGCCTCGGGAGCCGCTTCTCCAGCCGGAGCCGCCGCTTCCTGAGCCTGGGCTGCCTCTTCAGCCTGAGCGGCTTCTTCCTGAGCTTTGGCCGCCTCGTCCAGGGCCTTTTTAACGGCCATGTTGATGGCGGTTTCTTTTTCTTTCTCTTTCATTTCCAGCGTCTTTTTCAGTTCTGCATCCGCTTTTTCCTGGGTTGCCTGCTGGGCCGCCGCAACGGCCAGGGCCTGCTCCTCCTCGGCGACTTTATCCTTGCGCTGGGAGATCGCATAAATCCCCGTAAGCAGAACCGGCCACAACCCCACCACAATCGGTACAGCGCCAAGCGCACCGGCCGTCAGCGCCGGAGCTGGTGTGATGCCGAGGTCTTCGCGCATACCAAGCTCCTTAAAAGGCACATTGGAAATATAAAGCCAGCTCGTGCCGCCCATTTCCTGCTCACCATAGATATGGTCGATATAGTTGTCCGGATCTTTGCGAATGCGTTCGCGTGCGATTTTCAGTAAATCGTCCCGTTTGCCGAAGGACAGCGCCTCGGTGGGGCAGGCCTCCACACATCCCGGCAACTTACCTTCCTGAACCCGTGGATGACACATGGTGCATTTCGTCACACGCGGCGTCAGGGCCTTGTCATATTCATAAGTGGGAATTTCAAACGGGCAGGCCACCATGCAGTACCGGCAACCGACACAGACGGTTTCATCATAGATCACGGCCCCTTCCTCACTCTTCGTGAAGGCCTTCACAAAGCAGGCTGATGCGCAGGCCGGTTCAAGGCAGTGATTGCATTGATTTTTACGGTAAATCTGTTTCGACCCCGCACTGGTCGCGTCGTAACGGTTGACCACGGTGTATTCCGGCGGGGTCGTGCGCCGCTTGCGATCCAGAACCGTCAGATCTTTGAAAGACGTTTCCGGCGGCGGTAGCTGGTTGACCGTATTGCAGGCCGCTTCGCAGGAGCGACACCCCACGCAGCGCGCGATATCATGCAACACACCCATGCTGTCGGGATGGCCGGTAAAGTGTTTGTTCGATGCAGCCCGGGCGGTTTTTCCTACCGTTACACCGACACCCGCTGCGCCCATCCATCCTAAGAATTTTCTCCGTGTAATAGCCATGATATACCCTCAAGCAGTTACAGCCGGTTAATGATTACTTTTCCTTGTGGCACTCCGTACAGCCGACCGGTTTCTCGATCCCCATCTCGCTGTGACAGCCCATGCACTGGATATGATAAGCGCCAATCAGACCGGGTCTATTCGGTTCTTCCGGGTTGAAAGGCTCCCCGTGGCAGCTGCCGCATTGGGGCGGTTTTTTGGCCTGCGGGCTGTTGTGATGACAGCCTTGGCAAAGCGTTCCCGGATCCGCATGGAAATTGGCCGCCAGCTTGTTGTCGCCGATTCCCTTTACCAGCGCCTGAACGATTTTGCGGTGGGGCATTTCAACCGGCTGGTATTTATTCGTCAGCTTGTTGATCACAACCTTTTCAGGAATGTCTTCGATGGGAAGGGTGCCCATGACGGGCGTCCTGGCGTTCAACAGCATGGTCGCCAACATGGCTTCTTCCGGTTTGCCCGTGATTTCCGAGCCCGCCGGCGCCCCTTCCATATGGCAGGCCCGGCACGTCGTCGTATCCCCTTTGAGCCCCTTCTGGATAAAGGCATGGCAACCGGCGCAGGATTTATCGGCCTGGGCTTCGGTATGACACCCGAGGCAGGAGGCGTCGGCACGCAGTTGGTGCATGGCCTGCTCCAACTGGACGAAATCGCCCTCTTTGATCCCGTTGACCGTGTGGCATTCTGCACACGACGTCAGGCTGGCATGATGGCAAACCCGACAGGTATCGTTGTATATTTCATGGGCCTGGTGATTGAACGGAACGGCTTTGGTGCGCAGTGCGCCTTCGGGGGTCAGCCCGGACTTTGCACCGGTTTTGACAAAAACCACGTCCGGCTGGTTGCGCTTCATGCGCGGCACGTTTTCCAGCGTGGGAATTTCCAGCTGCTGCTCCGCATCGTGGCATCCGGCACAATTGATCGGCCCGGCCTCTTTTTTCTTGGCCAGGGTTTCCCGATGGCAGGCGATGCAGGCCTCGTGTGCGGCTTCACTGAAGGGAATGCGCTTGTCCTCAAGCTGTTGCTTGTGGCAATAGCGGCACGAACTTTCCTGGCCTTCGACGTAAACCAGTTTCTGGGTCTTCTCGTCAAATTGATGATGGCAATCGCCGCATTTTTTATCCAGTGCCTTGGAATGCCGGTAATGCAGGGATTTGTCCATGCCGAAGGCCTGCCAGGAAGACACGGCGTTGGGGGACTTGAGGTGGCATTCGCCGCACGTGATCGGTCCGCCCTTTTCACCCGTGGCCAGGGTTTCCGTATGACAGGCGATGCAGTTATCGTGGTACACAAGCATGCTGCTCTCGCGGTCCAGATCCTGCAGGCGCATGTATTTTAGGGAAAGGCGTTGTTTGTCATCCTTCAAATGACATGCCGCACAGTCTTTACCCTGTTTCTGCAGCGCTTCCGTGTGCTTGTCATGACGGTATACCACCGGGGGACGATCCAGGCGGCCGAAGCGGCTCATCGTGTCGATCACGATGATATCCGCACTGCGCAGCGCCTCTTTGTCCCCTGCCTGTTCAATCCCATAGGCAGCGGCACCGAGCACCAGCAGGACGGTTGACACGGCGATAACCCCTGTCCATCGTAGCAGCTTTCTTCCTTTCTCCATGTTCTGAATCCTTATGATGTACCCGTGAATTAAACGAACAGCCCTCAGGACTCGACCATTCTTCCGTCTTCAACAAGATCCTGAATCGTTGTCTCGTCGAAAATACCGAACACTGCCTCATTGACCCGGTTCCACAGGGAGGCAAAGGCGCAATCCCTGTCCGTCGGGCACTGCAGTTTAAAAACACAATTCTGACAATCCTTGTGGTCTGGTTCCCCCTGCAGAAATCGGATCACATTGCCGACCGTAATGTCTTCCGGTTCCCGAAGCAGAATATATCCGCCGTGATAGCCCCGCTTGGCTGCCACCAGACCACTGCCCTTCAGTTGCCCTAAGATCACTTCCAGAAACCGCCGCGGGATGGCCTGCGCAGCCGCGATCTCAGATACCTTGACCGGCCCCGATCCAACCCGTTTGGCAAGCTCAACGATGGCCCTGAGTGCATATTGATTTCTCTGGGTTAAAAACATTAGCCTGCTTTCTTGACTTAAACAATCGGGTTAATTCCCGACTCTTTTAGTCAAGAAAGAAAAACCTTGTCAACGATAATTTTTGTATTTTTTTGGTTAATTCCTTTTTTGTTATTATTTCAAATTGTTAAAGCATATCGGGATAGCATTGGATCGGAAAGGAAAGTGGCGAAAAGTGACGGAGGCGGGTGAAATTGGAGGTCGTAACTGAAGGTATGAACGGCCTTCATACCCCGGGATTGGGCAAGACCGGTATAAAAAAAGGGGGGACATAAGTATATGCCCCCCCTTGAAAAATTGCTGCAGAAACCGTGATTAACGCTTGGAGAACTGGAACCGGGCGCGGGCACCGCGCTGACCGTATTTTTTCCGCTCCTTGACGCGTGGATCGCGCCTGACGAAGCCCGCTTTTTTGAGAGGACCGCGGAATTCCGGGTTGGCCAGCATCAACGCCCGGGTTATGCCGTGCCGAATCGCACCGGCCTGTCCGGAAATACCACCGCCGACCACCCTTACCTTGATGTCGTAGGTATTCATGGTATTCGTGAGAACCAGCGGCTGGAAAAGATCCATCTTCGCCGTCTCTACTTGAAAATAATCATCGATGGGACGGTTGTTGATAATGATTTTTCCGCTTCCAGGGGTAAGATACGTCCTGGCAATCGCTGATTTCCGTCTTCCAGTGGCATAATACGTGTTTTCCATAATCTTGGCTATCCCTAATCTTTAAATTGGCAGTAAGCGATTAGCTCAATGTCAGTGTTTCAGGCTGTTGCGCCTCGTGGGGGTGTGCATTCCCGGCATAGACTTTGAGTTTCTTAAACAGCTTGCGACCGAGTCGATTCTTTGGCAGCATGCCTTTTACAGCAAACCGAACCAGATCTTCCGGTCGTTTTTCCTTCAAATTTTTAGCGCTGATGGATGTCAACCCGCCGATATAGCCGCTGTGGCGATGGTAGAGTTTCTGGTCCCATTTGCGCCCTGTCAGGGCGACCTTTTCAGCGTTGATCACCACGACCCAGTCACCGGTATCGACATGCGGCGTAAAGGCCGGGTTATGCTTGCCCCGCAAATGACTGGCCACCTTTGTGGCCAGACGCCCAAGGATAGCGTCCTCGGCGTTGATAACATACCATTTCCCCTGATTGTCCGAATTTTTTGCACTGACTGTGTATTTTTTCACGTTTCCAACTCCTATCGATAATAGAATCTGGGACTATTAATTGATTGAGAAAATCATGTCAAGATTTTTTTTGAGATTTCCCATCACCAAATGGACGGCAAACCACCGGCAGGATTGCCCTGCTGTTTGACAGGCGCAGGGAAATCCCCTATAGCGACAACCTGGTCCTCCCCGGAATACGGACATCGCAGGCACCATGCCATCCCCGAATGACACCCCTGGTATCGGAGCAATATCGTATGCTTGAAACCGAGGTCAAATTTCTGTTGACGGATCCGGCCAGCATGCGCCGCCGCCTGCATCAGGCCGGCGCTGTTTCCACGGGCAGCGTCTTTGAGACCAACCATCGCTATGATGATGCCGATGGTCGACTGCTGGCCGCCCAATGCCTGTTGAGGCTGCGCCGCGATCGCCGCAATCGTTTGACCGTCAAACAACCGCACCCCGATGGCAGCCACCAGTTCAAGACCCATGAGGAAATGGAAATCGACGTATCCGACTTCGATACGGCCAGCCGCATTCTCGCAGCCCTCGGATTTCGTCGGGTGCAGATCTATGAAAAACACCGCGAAACTTTTATCCTGGGATCGACCGAGATCTGCCTGGATGAGATGCCCTACGGCCACTTCGTGGAAATCGAGGGCACGCCGGAAACCATCCCCGCCGTGGCCATGCGCCTGGGCCTCGCGTGGCAGCGACGCATCCTGGCGAACTATTTACAAATATTTGAAACCATTCGCCACGCTTTAGAACTGCCCTTCACCGACGTGACCTTTGCCCATTTTGAGAACGTACAAGCCGATCTGGTACCGCTGATTCAGCCATTCGAAGCGGAATCACGCCCATGACGTCCACGCCCCAACCGGCCTTTTCCATCCTGACCCTCAACCTCCGATTCGGTTTGGCCGACGACGGGCCCCAGGCTTGGGTGCATCGTCGCCCGCGGCTGCGTCAATTCCTGGAAACCCACGACGGTGATTTTATGGTGTTCCAGGAGGCCAACGATTTCCAGATCGATTTTCTGGCCGAATGCCTGCCGGAATATGCCTACATCGGAAAACGCCATCCCGCGCCGCCCGATTGGCAAAACAACGTCATTTTTTATCGCGCGCCGTGGAAGCTGGACCAATCGGACCACTTCTATCTCAGTCCCACACCGGATATTCCCAGCCGCTTTGCGGCAAGCCTCTGGCCGCGGCAGTGCACCCTGGGCCGCTTCAGCGCCGGCCCGCATAAACTGGTTTGCGCGACGACCCACCTAGACTTTGACGAAACCGTCCAGGTCGACAGCGCGAAAATCATCCTGACGCGCATCGACCGGATGGCGTCCAATCGGCCAGTCGTCCTGGCAGGCGATTTCAACTGCACGCCGACCTCAAGCTGCCATGCTGTTTTTACGCGTCCCGGACATACCAACCGGCCGCCAAGACCGACATTTCAGAACGTGCTGGAACCCTCCTTTCCCGGAACCTTTCATGGCTTCAAGGGGGGTGAGGGCAGCCGCTGCATCGACTGGATTCTTTACCGGGGTGCGATCACTCGGCACCATGCCGGCGTGATCCCCTTTCAAGCCGGCGCTTGCTTTCCATCGGATCATTATCCAGTAGCGGCGGATTTTTTATGGAAAAATTGACGTGCCACCGATAAGAAAGTGTGCCGAAACGTCGGGGAAAAGACTGCGTCTGGCAGCTAGGGTCGCCTGGCTGTTACCCTCCAGGGTTTAAAGATCTATGACCGGTTTGGCCGGGGCTGACAGTTTTTTTTCACGGTAAGCTTCCTGGCGGCCCAACTGGCGGACGTCGGCATTGAGACGCCCCCCTTCATGAACCACGAGACTTCGGCACTGAACACGGCCATCGCAACGCCCTGTCGGGAGAACCACAAGCTCGACGCTGGCATGCACGTCGCCATCAAAGCGCCCTCCGATCGTCAGGCGTTCGACCTGCATATCGGCACTGGCGACCCCCTCTTCGGCAATCGTCACGGTATTGCCCTTGACTTTGCCACCCACACGGCCACGGATCAGGAGTTCGCCGGAAAATTCGATGGTGCCTTCCACGGAAAAGCCGTCATCGACAATCGAAATAAACGTTTTCTTGCGGGTCAAGGCTGCGCTCCTGTGGGGTCTTGGGGTTTGGGCTCCGGCAACTCAAGTCCAAGCGGCGCAGCAATCGTGCCGGTGTCCGCCGAAGGGGGGGGCGGTGTAACCACCGCCGCGGGGGCTGTTTCTTTTTCCGGAATAGCCAGCGTCACATCGAAGGGTTTTTCCAACAGCTGCTTGCCTTCAAGGGTATAGGCATAGACCGCGGCACGAACGAACTGCGTGCCGGGCTCGGCAAATTTTCGTTGCAGGGTCAATGTCATAAACCGCGATATGGAGAAACGCCGCCCCTGGTTGCCAAGCGGTTGTCCATTTCTCAGCGGTACGGAGGGTAGCGCGAACCGCAGAGGGGATGAGCCATCATCGGCATGCAATACCACCACCGCACGCCCGCCGGCCGAGCCCTGCCCGGTGTTCTTGATCACGAAGGCGGCTTCGATCGTTTCCGTATCCGCTCGATAGGCAAGCTTCAAGCCCTCCACATCCACCTCGGGCTCTATTTCCTGCTCGGGATCGGCCGCCGTCGGTTTAGCGGCGGGGGGGGGAACCGTCGAGGGCGCGGTTTCTCCTGTCTCGGGGGGCGTGGGGGGCGGCGCCGGCGCCGCTTCCACCTTTGGCGAAACCGACGCCACGCGGGCCTCGGGCGCCGTCGTTTTCTCTAAAGTGACCGCCTGGGCTTCCATGCGCACGGCGCGGGCTTTGAGCAATTCATTCTCTTGCTGAAGAGCGGCGATCGCTTTCTCCAAGGTGCCGACTGTTTCGGCGAGCGCCATCTGTTTACGCAGCGTCCCCCCATAGAGAAGGCCCATGACAGCGGCAATCCCCAGCGCGGCGACGCTCAGCCCGATGATCGCCCATAGTTTTTGGCGAAAATGCGGGATCCGGCGAATCCGCCCCTGTCCGTCGACCAAGAGGACCGTCCAGCTTTTTTTATATTTCGAAGCAATCGTCGTTTTTTTCATCATGCGTTGTTTCAGGCGCCACGTAGCCACTGTTGCCGGTATGGATGCGGAAGCGAAAAGATGTATCAGGAATTGCGTGAAACATGAATCGGTGTCCCGGAGACGACCCCCAGAACCATACCGGCATGACCCTGATTGACCGCGATTTCAAGCGTATCACGGCTGCCGATGGTTGCCAGCAATTCGCCGGCCGGAACAGCACTGTATGAGGCCACCAGCGGAATGGCGGGGCGATTCCCGATCTTGATCATCGAAATTTGTTTCAGATCATCTTCCCAGGCGGATGTCAATAGGCCGCGCCCGATATTGGTCACCACGTTGCCAAAACGATCAATGGTCACAACGGTTCCCCATAGGCTGCCATTCGCTTCCGGCTGCGCCGCGGGAAGCGCCGAGCAGGCCAGATTTTCGATGGCCTTCCGGGGACCTAACTTTTCGGGGTCGCCGCCGGAAGCCAGAAAACCCGCCGCCGGCGCCATGATATCCCGACCATGAAATGTCGCACTGATGGTCGGTGCGAAAAGCTCCCGATTCGTCACTCGCCAGGCTCTGTGCAATATATTCTGTGCGATCAGACCGCTCAGCAAACCGTTATCCGGGCAAAGAAATCCGCAGGACTGGGCTTGCGCGAAGACAATATCGCGCTGGCCGCCGACGCCAGGATCCACCACCATGACATGCAGGGTTCCCTCAGGGAAAAATCGGTATGCGGCGGCAATCATGGCAGCCGCCTGGTCGATGGCATGCGGCATGATATGGTGGCAGAGATCGACGAGCATGGCATGGGGTGCATGGCTTAGAAGGACCCCCTTCATCACCCCGACATATTCGTCCCGATCGCCAAAGTCGGTTAAGAGCGAAATAATGGCAGGCGGCATTCTTACCTGATCGTCATTCGCGGAACAAGCCCTGCTGATAGGTCACCCCCAAGTGTTTGTAGGCGGCTTCCGACGTTCGGCGTCCCGACGAGGTGCGCATGAGGAAGCCCCGTTTGAGCAGATAGGGCTCCACGACATCCACCAGGGTGTCGGATTCCTCCTGGAGTGTTGCCGCCAGGGCCTCGATACCGACCGGACCGCCTCGATAATAATCAATGATCGTTTGCAGGTAACGCCGATCCAGTTTGGTCAACCCCTGGTCGTCAACCCCCTCGAGCGCCAGGGCGGCCGTTACCGTCTCGAAGGTGATTCGCCCCTTGGCCCGGACCTGGCTGAAATCCCGCACACGTTTCAGGAGCCGGTTGGCAATCCGGGGGGTCCCCCGGCAGCGGCGGGCCAACTCCATGGCCGCATCTGCTTCTATGGGCACATCCAACAGGGCGGCAGAGCGTTTGGTAATTTTCACAAGATCGTCTAGGGCATAAAAATCCAAACTCCGCATGATGCCGAAACGATCCCGCAACGGGGCCGAAAGCAACCCGACGCGGGTGGTGGCCCCCACCAGGCAGAACCGGCGCAGGCGATAGCGATGGCTGCGCGCATGAACGCCTTTGTCGAAGACAAAATCGATCGCAAAATCCTCCATGGCCGGGTAGAGAAGCTCCTCCACCGATTTCGGCGTGCGATGAATTTCATCGATAAATAAAAGATCGCCATCTTCAAGATGCGTCAAAATCCCGATCAGGTCGCCCCCCTTCTCAAGGGCCGGGCCGGAGGTCACCGTCAGCGTACCGCCGGTCTCGTTGGCGATGATATGCGCCAAGGTTGTCTTGCCCAGGCCGGGGGGGCCGTGAAAAAGGACATGATCCACGGGTTCGTTGCGCATTTTGGCGGCCTCAATGGCAATACGCAGGGTCTCTACCGCCTGGTTTTGGCCGACATAGTCATCGAGGGTTTCCGGTCGGAGGGATAGGATGTCGGTTTCCAGATCCTGAGAAGTCTCCTTCTCGGACAGAATGCCCTTGCGCTCCGAAGAATAGGACAGGACGTCATCACTCATGCGAATTCTTCACCCCGGTATATTTCGTCAAACAGTTCTTCCGGCGTTCCGATGGCCGGATTGCGATCCATGGCGCCGGCGATCATCCGCTTGGCGTCGGCGGTTTTATGTCCCAGCTGTTTCGTGAGGACATCCAGCACCAGTTGGCCGAGATCACTCATCGGAATCACGGCGGGCACCTCACCTTTACGAATCAGGGCAAATTTTTCCATTTTACCGGAGAGGGTTGCCACAATCTTCTGAGCCGTGCGGCTGCCGACGCCGTTCAAGCGCCGTAAAGCGCCAACATCGCCATTCTCAATCGCCCGTGCGATGTCCCGCACCGGTATGTTCATGGCCTTGACGGCCTTCATGGGGCCGATATCTTCCACGGAAATGAAGTATTGGAAAAATTCCTTTTCAACCTCCATATTAAAACCGATAAGAACCGGTTTCGGCTGACGTTCAGTCTGGTGATAGTAGATGTAGAGCTCCAGTGAATCGCCGATTGCTTTGGTTCCGAGGGACTCCATCACCACGGCCGGGAGAAGGACCTCATAGCCCAGTTGATTGGCCAGAATCAGGACCCGCTCTTTTTCTTTTTTCAGTAATTTGCCTTCAATATACCCGATCATGATGTCTTTCGAAAAACCAACGTGCGAATCGCGCCTGTCAACCGTTTTGTCGAAAAAGGCCGATGAGGGCCAGCCCCAATGCATCGGAGGCGTGAAAAGGACGGATGGCGTGTTCCAGTTTCAGTGCGTGTCGAACCGCTTTTTCCAGTTGGCTCTTACTGGCATTGCCGTTTCCCGTCAAAACCTGTTTGGCCTCCCGTACCGGGATTTCCTTGATGGGCACGTTGATGTGGCACCCTGCCAGAAGGATAACACCGGTCACCTTGCCGAGCAGAATACCGGATTTGGGATACTTCTCGAGAGAGAAAACATCTTCGACCACCATCAGGTCCGGCATTTCCTGCCGCAGCACCCCGAGGACTTTGGTATAAATGACCTCAAGGCGTTTGGATTGTTCCTCTTTTTGGGATGTGGCGATACTGCCGAAGGCAAACCCGTCGATGCGCAACCCGTGTCCGTGGACCACACCGATCCCTGTATCGGCAAGACCGGGATCAATGCCGAGGACTTTCATTGATAACGAAGCCGTTCGCCGTTTATTGGCCGGCGGGGCATCATTGTTTGAGCTTCTGCGCGGCGATTTTAGATTCGGTCGACCGGGGAAAGCGATCGATCAGGTCCTTGAAAATCAAGCGCGCATTTTCATTGTCGCCCAGTTCGGTAAACGCCATGCCCTGTTTGAGAAGAGCGGCCGGCACTTTATTGCCATTGGGATAGTTTTCGATAACCTTCTGGTATTCGAGAATCGCTTTTTCGTACCAGTTTTCTCGGTAATAGGTCTCGCCGATCCAAAACTGGGCGTTGTCGGCCTGATCGGATTGCGGAAACTTCTTTAAAAGGGTCTCGAAGGCGCCGCGCGCGCCGCCGTAATCTTCACCATCGAACGCTTTTTTTCCCTGGGCGTAAAGGGCGATGTCTTCGGATTGTTTGCTATTTCCTCCAGCGGCCACCGCGCCTACGGCCACACTCCCGGCCGCAGCCTGGACATTGAGATATTTCTCTACCTTGGCCAGGCGCACGTCAAACGCATCCAGGCGCGCACTCAGATCAGCGACGTGCTGCTGAAGGCGATGGTCAGTCTCGTCGGCGCGTCCGCCAAGCAGCTGCAACTCTTTTTGGTAGCGTTGGAATTCTGCCCGCATTTCGGCCTTATAATCGCTGAACGACTGGTATTTTTCATCCCGGTCAGCGCCAAAGCTGGAAAGATCTTCCCGCGTGGCGGTATACTTCTTTTCCAGATCGGCATATTTTTTTTCCAAGGTAATCGTTCGACTATCCAGGGTTATGACATCTTGTCGTGTCGCACAACCGGCCATCAGGGCGATTCCGACCGCTAAGCACAGCAACGATTTCTTCATAACAGTTTCCCGGTTTGCAAGGGTTGTTGGTAAAACAAAAAACCTGCCCGCCGACAAGCAGCGGGCAGGTTTTTGACTCTGCGGGAACATTCATCGGCCGTATCCTGGGCACCGTGCGTAGCACGGTTCCATTGCCGGCTAAAATCTACCTGAGTTTAAATTGATCGTTTCGGTTCTTCGCCCAGGCTTCTTCCGTGTTGCGATTGTCCAACGGTCGTTCTTCACCGTAGCTGATCGTTGAAATACGCGAAGCGGAGATACCTAAGTCCACTAGGTAAGCTTGAGCACTCAGGGCGCGACGCTCACCAAGAGCGAGATTGTATTCGTTAGTGCCGCGGTTGTCACAATTCCCTTCAATAACGACCATGGCACTAGGATTCGCCTTTAGCCAGGCAGCTTTGTTCTTCAGGGTCGCCTGAGCCATAGCGGACAATGCGGCACTGTCGAAATTAAAATAAATATGTTCATTGATGAACTGATTCATGGCTTGTTCAGCCGCCCGTTTGGCCGCGTCGGCCTGCAGATCGTCACTGCCGGTGGTCGACCCGGTGTCGGCCGGCGGCGTCGTCTTTTGGGTGGTATCCTGATCCACCGCCGACTTCTGGGCGCAAGATGTCAATAACATCAGTCCAGGCACCAGCAGTAACAGGGCCAGAACCATCCATAGTTTTCTTTGCATTGTTCCTCCTTTCAACAACCTAACACATTAGTTAAGGTGCTTATTAGGCGACCATTGGGGATTGGTTTGCTCACCCGGAAGCGTCAGCAACCGGCGTTGATCGGTTCCAAAAGCCGTCATCACATAGATGCGTGAACGTCCCTCGCGATTGGAACTGAAAACGATCATGCTGCCGTCCGGCGACCAGGAAGGCGATTCATTGCTGCCCGCATCGCGGGTCAACTGAACCGGCGGACGACCGTTGAAACCAATGACAAATATGTCGTTGCGACTACCTTCCATGCCGGCATAAGCCAGCTTGTCTCCCTTGGGCGACCAACTGGGCTGGGTATTGTAGCGTCCTTGGAATGTCAAACGGTCGACGCGTCCAGAATCAAGATCTTTAACATAAATATGCGGGTTTCCGGAGCGGTTGGAAACAAAGGCAAATTTCTTTCCATCCGGAGACCAGGTAGGGGAGACATCGCTCCCCGAACTTTTCGTCAACCTTTTAATAATTTTCCCTTTTCCAGTCAACAGATAAATTTCCTGATCACCGGTGAAGGACAATGTTGCCGCCAAGCGCATATCATCGAGGGAAGCCGATGGATCGGCCTCGGGAAACCAGGCCGGCGTAATGTTCAACCCCTTGTTACCGATCTCGTAACCGCGTTTGTGATGCCGGTGTTTGATATAGAGAAAGGGGCGGTTCTTGGGATAGGCCGTATAGGCCAGCCATTGGGCGTCCGGGGACCAGGCCGGCGACAAGGTAATGTTCTTGGTCCGGGTAAACTGCGCCGGGTTGCGTCCATCGAATTCGGCAATGTAGATTTCTTTGTTGCCGGTCCCTGTCGAGACGAAAGCGATTTCGCTGTTGAAATACCCCCGGTTGCCGGTGAGAAAAAAGACCACCTCACTGGCGAATTTCCTTACGATCCGTCGCGTGTCTTTCGGGCTGCCGCGATACCGCTTGCCGATGACCGATTGCCCCTTGAAGGTATCAAACAGCCGCAACTCCATTTCGACAGCCTCGTCGGAGCGGCGAACCCCTCCCGTGATCAGCAGTTCGGCCCCGATCACCGTCCAGTTGCGGTAGTTGATGCTGGCGTCGGTAATCCCGGAGGCACGCGGGTCCTCCAGATAGGCCCCCTTGTCCAAAATATTGAAATACCCGGTGAACTGAAGAGTTTCAGCCATAAGTTGAGCCGCCTCATCAGATGTTTCCAGGGCAAGCGCGCCTTCCGATAAAGGTTTAAAGGCAGGGATGGCCAATGGAATTTTTTTCAGAAACGGATTTATTTCGATGAATTCGTCCACGGCTGATGCGGGTATGGTTGAAAGCAAGACCACCAGCATGAGGACAGGGGCTAAAATTGATCTGCGCACAGATACCATCAAGATCTCTCTTTCGTTGCATAGAATGGCGGGGCGGCCTGGCAATGGGAACGATGGCGCCCCTGCCGAGCACCTGCCATGTGATCGATATTTATCAAAAACCGGCCGGTGTCGCCCGAAGACCGACTTCGATAAAAGGCCGGTTAATTCCTTCCGGATGCGGTGCCACCGGACTGGTTTTTTTGATAGCCCGTACGGCAGATTCATCAAGATAGCGATTGCCGGATGGCGTAACGATTTTGATATCCGTGATTTCACCGCTAGGAAGAATTCGAAACGTGATCTCCGTTACCAATTGGTCATTTGCACCTGAAAGCTGCTGAGAATAAGCCCAATTTTGGGACACCGCTAATGCTGCTTCAATCTTGTAATTGTCGATACGACTCAGAATAGCGGCGCCACCGCCGCCTCCCCCTCCGCCCGTGGTGGTGCCGGCTCCGGCCGTGGCGCGCGTTTTTTCCTGGGTCGCCACTTTGCTGCGCATGGACTCGATGGCTTTGGACACCTTGCTCTGGCTCGGTTTGGCGGCCGGTGGCGTTGGCTGCTGGACAACGGGCTTTTTGATCTTGTCTTTTTTAATCGTCTTTTTCTTGAGGGATTGGACCACCTTTTCAGGTTTAGGCTTTGGCGCGACCGGCACCGGGTCCGGCTTGGGCGTGGGAATCGGCACCGCCTCAGGGGGAGGCGCTTCCGGTTTTACGGCAGGCGCCGTTTGGGGTTCTGCCACCGGGGCGACGGGGGCGGGCTCGCCGGCCGGCAGGGACACCAGATCGACGCTGATGGCCCGGGGGGCTAAAAATCGATGCGATGACATGAAGGAGGCCGGCATAAAGGTCATTACCGCAAAGAATACCAGATGGCATAATGCGGAAACAAGGAACATCCCGAAAATCTTGTGGGTGTCCTGACCTGAATCCAGCACCATGGTTTGCCGGTCGTCGCTATACATCCCTGGAATACCTGTATACCGCACCCATTATTTGGGGAGGGTCTCCGGCACCGGCAAGGTTACCATGCCCAGTTTGGCAACACCGGTGCCTCTGATCTCGGACATGATCTGCATCACCACCCCGTAGGGAATCGTCTTGTCCGCCTTGAGGTAGACAGTCCGATCCTGACGGGCCTCCAGCACCTTGGTCAATTTGGTGGCAAAAATGTCCCGGCCGGTTTTAAAATCATTGATAAAAACCTGCCCGTCCTTGTCAATGGTGACCACCAAAGGCTCTTTTTCCGACTCCAGCGGCTGGGCCGTGGTTTCCGGCAAATCGACATTGACCCCTTCCACCATCATCGGGGCCGTCACCATAAAGATGATCAGCAATACCAGCATCACATCCACAAAGGGCGTGACATTGATTTCACCCATGAAACCGCTGTCTTTTCCGCCGACCTGCATCAGTCGCCTCCTTGCCCCCGAAAGATATCCCGTTCCACGACATTCAGAAAATCGGCCGAAAAACTGATCAGTTCGGATTCCAGGGTTCGAATTTTGCTCATGTAAAAATTGAACGCAATAACCGCCGGAATCGCGGCGGCCAAGCCCACAGCCGTTGCCACCAGCGCTTCGGAAATGCCGGGGGCCACGACAGCCAGACTGGCCGACCCCATCTGACCGATCCCATGAAAGGAATTCATGATGCCCCAGACCGTGCCGAAAAGGCCGATAAACGGCGTGGTGTTGCCGGTCGTCGCCAGAAAGGGCACCATCTGGGTCATGCGGGTGGTCTCGGTATTGATGGCGCGCCGTAAAGCCCGCTTGACATTATCGATGCCGCCCGTGCGTGCCCCCAAAGACGCCTTTTCGGATGGACCCCGGCCGGCATCGGCCACCGGGCCCTGCTTGCTGAGTTTGCGCAATTCAAGATAGGCGACACGAAAGATGCGCGCCACCGGGCTGCCCTGCAGCTGTTTGGACTTGGTGAAGGCATCGGTGAGGTCCCGGCTCTTCCAGAAAAACTCGATAAACAGGGCCGACTCACGAAAGGCCCGGCGCATGTAGCGATACTTTATCAGGATAATCGCCCAGGAGGTAATGGAAAAAAGCACCAGCAGCAGCAAAACCAGTTGAACCACCAGCCCGGCGTTCAGAACCATGTGCAGAATGTCAATTTTTGCAGAACCCATTGATTTCTCCGAATGTCATCGTTTACGGGCGCTATCGGCCCAACGCGTCCAGGCGCGAACGCGGCTATAAATTGAGGAACGCTATCCAAATTGCTGAAAGGTGTCAACTGCTTTGGTTGTCGGCCAGCAAGGAACGAATTGCCGGACCAGAACCATGACGAAATCCGTGGCAGAAACGAGGTTGCCGCGGTGGCTATGCTGGTCGTTGCATTTCACCCCAACAACTCGTAAAAGGTATTCTAAACGGATTATAGCAGCAATCACTCGGAAGGAGAACCGAATCTTTATGAAACACATCGCGCAGCTGCTGTTTGAAGCCCGCAGCCTGAAACGGCTGCCACGTTCCGGCTATCAATTTTTGGGCGTCGGCCGTGAGTCGGTGGCCGAACACAGCTTCAGCACCACCTTTATTGCGTATGTCCTCAGCCACATGGTTCCCGAAGCCGATGCCCGCAAGCTGATCACCATGAGCCTGGTCCATGATTTGCCCGAGGCCCGCGTCGGCGACCTGAATTACGTGCAAAAATTCTATCTCCAGGCCGACGAAGACGCCGCGCTAAATGACATGGTGCATGCGCTGCCCTTTGGCAGTGACCTGCGCGCCCTGATCGATGAATTCAACCTGGGGGCAAGTATAGAAGCGCGCCTGGCGCACGATGCCGACCAACTGGCGTTTCTGCTGGAACTTAAAGAACTGGCCGACTTGGGGCATGCCCCACCATCGACGTGGATTCCCAATGTCCAGCAACGCCTTCAAACCGATATCGGACGGTCAATGGCCGACAGCATTCTGTCGACACCCAGTGATATGTGGTGGCGTCAAAAATTTATTGACAGATCCGACCATACCCAATAGAGCTTGAATCTTGTTTATTAAATTGTCGGGATTCGGTGCCCAAGCCCAATATCGGCCGCTAAAAAACCCGGCGAGTAGGAAACCATGTTTCAGACCCCTTTCAACCGAATGATGACTTTGCCCCCCTGCCGAATTGCACCTGCCCTTCCCCGTTTGCTCATCGCCACATCCGGCTGTTATCCGACGTCAGGCGGCACGGCTTCAACGGTGGGTTTGAACCTGAATATGGCTATACCGTAACCTTTTATTGACCCTTAAACGTTTGGAGAGATCGCAAACAATGAAATGGTTGACCACAACCCTCGGCACATCCATCGGTAAAAAACTGATGATGGCGGCTACCGGTCTAAGCTTCATCGGATTTCTCGCGGTCCACCTGGCTGGTAACCTTACACTTTACGGCGGGGCGGATGCTTTCAACAGCTACGCCGAGCACCTGCATGCCCTGGGCCCCCTTCTGGGGGTGGCGGAATTTGGATTATTGGGGCTGTTTCTGGTTCATGTATTCAGCGGGCTGATCATCTTCTGGCAAAACTTTAATGCCCGCCCCACCCGGTATGCGGTAAATCGCAATCCCGGCGGGAAAACCATCGGTTCCGCCACCATGCCCTATACCGGGCTTTTGATCCTGATGTTTATCCTCTTTCACCTCACCAATTTCAGCCGGTTTTTTGTCGACCAGGGCGGTACCACCATCTTTCAAATCGTATCCGCCGCTTTTCAGAACCCGGTCTATGTCGGCCTTTATGTGCTGGCCATGGTCATGATCGCCTTGCATGTCAGCCACGGCTTCTGGAGCCTGTTTCAGACGTTCGGCCTGAACCATCCGAAATACATGCCCGCCATCAATACGGGCGGATTGATTCTGAGCCTGGTATTCGGTTTGGGATTCGGGTTTCTGCCGATTTACATTGCGTTTATCGCTTAAGGAGGACTTTCAATGCAGCTGGATGGAAAAACCCCAAGCGGCCCGCTCCAGAATAAATGGGACAAATACCGCTTTGAAACCAAACTGGTGAACCCGGCCAACAAACGCAAATATTCGGTCATCGTCGTGGGAACCGGCCTGGCCGGGAGTGCGGCCTCGGCCTCCCTGGCCGAGTTGGGCTACAACGTCAAGGCCTTTTGTATCCAGGACAGCCCCCGCCGGGCCCACAGTATCGCGGCCCAGGGCGGCATCAATGCCGCTAAAAATTACCCCAACGACGGCGACAGCATCTGGCGCCTGTTTTACGACACCATCAAGGGCGGTGATTTCCGTGCCCGGGAAGCCAACGTCTATCGCCTGGCCCAAGTGAGCAACAGCATCATCGATCAGTGCGTCGCCCAGGGTGTTCCGTTTGCGCGAGAGTACGGCGGCATGCTGGCCAACCGCAGTTTTGGCGGTGCTCAGGTATCGCGCACCTTCTACGCCCGGGGGCAAACGGGTCAACAGCTTTTATTGGGTGCCTACAGCGCCTTATCCCGACAGATTGCCGCCGGCAAAGTCGAAATGTTCACCCGCCGCGAGCTGGTGGACATCGTCATCGTCCAGGACAAAGCCCGGGGCATCATCGTCCGCAATCTCATTACCGGTGAAATGGAACGGTATGCCGCCGATGCGGTCGTCCTGGCCACCGGGGGCTACGGCACGGTGTTTTATCTTTCCACCAATGCCGATTCCTGCAATGTCGGGGCGGCGTTCAAAGCCTACAAGAAAGGCGCCCTTTTCGCCAATCCGTGCTTTACCCAAATTCACCCGACATGTATCCCGCATACGAGCGATTATCAGGCCAAATTGACCCTGATGAGTGAAAGTCTCCGGAACGATGGCCGGGTCTGGGTGCCCAAGAATCCCGAGGACACCCGCCGACCCAACCAGATTCCCGAAGAAGACCGCCGGTATTTCCTGGAAGAGAAGTATCCCAGTTTCGGCAACCTGGTGCCACGTGACGTGGCCAGCCGCAACGCCAAGGAGATGTGCGACGCCGGCCTGGGGGTGGGGGCCACCGGTTACGCCGTTTACCTTGATTTTGCGGATGCCATCAATCGGGATGGTAAAGACGTCATCCAACGCAAATACGGCAATCTGTTCGATATGTACCAGAACATCACGGATGACAACCCGTACGAAACCCCCATGATGATCTATCCGGCCTCCCATTACACCATGGGCGGTCTCTGGGTCGACTACGAACTGCAGACCACCATCCCCGGGTTGTTCTCCCTGGGGGAAAGCAACTTTTCGGATCACGGCGCCAACCGACTGGGGGCCAGCGCCCTCATGCAGGGGCTGGCAGACGGCTACTTTGTCATTCCTTACACCATCGGCCCCTACCTGGCCACCAACGGCGTGTCTGATATTACCGAAAACCATCAGGCCTTTCGCGATGCCGCCCAGAAAGCGCTGGAACAGGATCAGAAGCTGCTGGCCATCGACGGCAAGCAAACGGTAAGGGAAATTCACGTCAAGCTCGGAAAAATCATGGTGGAGCATGTGGGCATGGCCCGCAACGCCGCCGGCCTCAAACAGGCCATCGAGGAAATTCAGGGCTTGCGTGAAGACTTCTGGAAAGATGTCAAAGTACCGGGAACAGCCTCCGATTATAATCTCAGCCTGCAAAAGGCCGGCCGACTGGCGGATTTTCTCGAGTTCGCGGAAGTCATGGCCCTAGATGCGCTGGAGCGGGACGAGTCCTGCGGGTGCCATCTCAGGGAAGAACACCAGACGGAAGAAAACGAAGCCAAACGTGACGACGACGGCTATTGTCACGTCGCCGCTTGGGAATACGATGGCTACGGCAATACGCCGAAGTTTCACAAAGAGCCTCTGGTATTTGAGAATGTCGCCTTAACGCAAAGGAGCTACAAGTGACAACGACGGAAGAGCACACCATCAATATAACGCTGAAAGTCTGGCGTCAAAAAGGCCCCCGGGACAAGGGGCGCTTTGAAACCATCCCCGTCCAGAATGTGGAAACCCACACGTCGTTTCTGGAGATGCTGGACCTGGTCAACGAAAAACTGACCCATGAAGGCAAAGAACCGATCGCTTTCGACAATGACTGCCGGGAGGGAATCTGCGGAACCTGCGGCTGCGTGGTGGACGGTGTACCCCATGGCCCCCAGAAAGCCATGACCCTCTGCCAGCTGCACATGCGCAAGTTTTCCAATGGCGACGTCATCGCCGTGGAACCTTGGCGGGCAAGAGCCTTCAAGGTTATCAAAGACCTGATGGTCGATCGCAGTCCCCTGGACAAAATCATTCAGTCCGGCGGCTATGTATCCGTCAATACGGGATCCCCCCAGGACGCCAATGCCATTCCGGTGCCCATGGACGTGGCCGAAAAGGCCATGGATGCGGCCGCTTGCATCGGTTGCGGCGCCTGTGTAGCCGCCTGTCCGAATGCCTCCGCCATGTTGTTTGTGAGCGCCAAGGTCTCCCAGCTGGCATTATTGCCCCAGGGGAAACCGGAAGCCGCCGAGCGGGCCATCTCGATGGTAAAAGCCATGGACGATCTTCTTTTCGGCAATTGCTCCAACCACCGCGTTTGTGAAGCGGTGTGCCCCAAGGAGATCTCCATCATTAATATTGCCCGCCTGAACCGGGAATTCATAAAAGCGGGTTTTGCTTCTGAAGCGGTTTAACCCGCTGTCCACACCGGCCTTCCGGCTGGCGGGCAAATCGCTGCCCTGCCAGCCGGGAGGCCGTGCTTCCATCCCGCAAGGCCGGGAAACATCCAGGCTCGACCTTTTAAGCAGGCAGCCCGCGTGTTTTTTTCGCTGATAAACAAGGCGGTCATCACGCGCGCCAGGATAACATCGCATGGACCACATCGACAATCTGCTTCGATGGCTGAAAGGACTTCCCGGCACCGACACCCCCCACGGACTGGCCGCCTACAAGGCGACCGCCGCCTTGCTGGTAATCCTGATCGTTTGGCTGCTGATGAAATGGTTCCTCCAGCGGCTGAGCCGACGCCTCCTGCGGTATCCCTTCTTTAGAGAAAACGAGAATATCCTCAAAGCCATCCGCAAGGCGGTTCGCTATGGTTTGGTGATTATCGCCGGCACTTACATTGCCCGCTTGTTCGATCTGGCGCTCCTGGAAAAAATATTCCAGGGCGTCTTGATCGTCATGCTGGCCGCGCCCGCCAAAGTCGTTCTGATTGCCGCCCTGACATACCTGGAAAAGAATGTCGCCGACCGAACCGACAACAAGGTGGATGATATTATTTTTGATCTCCTCAACCGCTTTTCCGGTGCCATTCTCTATGTCACCGCCATCATCCTGGCGCTGGATATCGTAGGCATCAATGTGATGCCGTTTATCGCCGGCGCCGGTGTGGCCGGAATCGCCATTGGGTTTGCGGCCAAGGACACCCTGTCAAACCTTATCGCGGGCGTCTTGCTGATTATCGACCGCCCGTTCGAAATTGGCGACCGCATCGAGGTCTGGAGTGCCCCGGCCGGCAGCGCCTCTTGGGGCGACGTGGTCGACATCGGACTGCGGGCCACCAAGATCAAAACCACCGACAATATCGTCATCATTATTCCCAATAACGAAATTATGAAGCGCGATATCGTCAACTATACGATTATCAGTTCACTGATCCGCGTCAGGGTGAACATTGGCATCGCCTATGACGCCGACATCGATAAAGCCAAAGCCATCATTGTCGATGTTGCCCGGCAGATGGACTGGATTGCCGATCCACCGCTGCCGAAGGTGGTCGTACGCAATTTCAGCGAATCGGCCGTGGATTTACAGTTGCGGGTCTGGATCAAGGACGCAAGACGGCGCATGGATACGATCTCCTTTGTGATTGACCGCGTCAAAGAAGCGTTCGACCGCGCCGGCATCGAAATTCCCTACCCCAAACGGGATATCAACGTTCGCTACACCGACTTCCCGACGAAACCGCCCATCTCCGCAGACTGACATCCTGCCTTGGAAACGACGTTCGGAATAGAAGCATCCGAGAAAAATAATTAAACTTGATTCCGTGGCCAAGAACAGTTATCGTTTGCGTTTATTTTACACGATTGCAGTTGGATTTGGGCCATGAAACTCGGTATTGAACAAATCGCCAATGCGTTGGATCTTCCGCGGGGCAAAATCGAACGCTGGATCCGCCAGGGCCGTATTCCTCTGGTGCAACGCGATCATATCTGTACCTTCGATCAACAGGTATTGAAACGATGGGCTGCGCAGCACAACCTCGAATTCCGTCCCGAAAGAAACCGTCCCGTGGAATGCCTTCTTTCCGAAGACGTCACCCTGGAAGCCGCGCTGCGCAATGGCGGTATCCATTACGGTATCGAAGGCAGCCAGGTCGTGGACGTGTTCCAGGCGGCCGTGGAACGCATCGAGGCGATCCCCGCGGCGGACAAACCCCGCCTCGTTGAGAAACTGGTGGAGCGAGAAACGCTGACCTCGACCGGTATCGGAAAAGGCGTTGCCATCCCGCACCCCCGGGAGCCTGAATCCCTTGGTATTCAAATTTCCGCTGTCGCGGCCTGCTTTTTGGCGAATCCCGTCGAATTCCAGGCGCTGGACGGCCGTCCGGTCACCATCATGTTCATCCTGCTGTCTCCCTCGGTACGCAGCCATTTGCAGATTCTATCCCGACTTTCGTTCTGCCTTCGCCAGGAAGCCTTTGTCGCATTCTTAAAAATGACCCCGGAGGCCGATACCCTAATGAGCCGCCTGGGCAAAATGGAAGCCCTGTGCGAAAAAAGCGGTCAGCGGTCAGGCTAACGCATGCGTTCTCCTATCTCTTGGCGGCCTCCCGCCACATGGCATTTTTTCCGATCCGATGACCGGCTTCTGCTAATTGTTGCCGGGGCCATCGTTGGCATCTGTAGCGGCGTGGCAGCTGTTGCGCTGAACCAGTCGCTCATTGCCGTTCTGGGCTATCTGCGTCCCTATCGCGCCTATTGGTGGGCCTTTGTGCTGCCAGCCATCGGCGCCGCTTTGTCTTCTCTGTTTCTCAATAAAATCATGCGCGAAGGCGCCGGTCATGGCGTCCCCGAAGTCATCTACAGTGTTTCGCGCTATGGCGGTTTGATGCGGTTCCGTTCCAGTTTTTCGCGTCTGATATCCAGTTGCCTGACCATCGGCAGTGGTGGGTCCGCCGGACCGGAAGCGCCCATTGTTATGAGCGGATCCGCCATCGGATCCAATATTGCCCGTCTGCTCGGCCTGAACGATCGCCAGCGGGTGACCCTTGTCGGATGTGGCGCCGCAGGCGCCATTTCCGCTATTTTCAATGCGCCCATCGCGGGTTTGATCTTCGCCATGGAAATCATTCTGGGCGAGTGGGCCGCTTCCAACCTGATACCGATCGCCATTGCGGCCGTTGCCGGAACGGAAATCAGCCATCTGCTCCAGGGCAAACAGATTCCTTTTTCACATCACAAATTCAACATCGGGGCGGTGGATATCGCGGCCTGCATTGGACTGGCTGTTTTCACCGCCTTGGCGTCGATCATGCTGACCCGCGCCATCCGCACCATTCACCACCAAGCCGATGGCATCCAACTGCCGAGCTGGCTGAAAGCCGCCGGCGGCGGATGCGCGGTCGGGCTGATCGGGCTCTACCTTCCCATGGTGCTCGGCGAGGGCTATCATGCCATTCGGGAAATGATGGAAGGTCGCTTCACCCCCGGCATCGGACTCGTTTTCCTCGCGGTTCTGGCCAAAATCATCGCCACGGCTTTGACGCTGGGATCAGGAGGCTCCGGAGGCATATTTGCGCCGTGCCTCGTGATCGGAAGTTTTGCCGGTTTGACCTATCATCGCGCACTGGTATTTTTATGGCCTGGCGTGGATTGGGTTCAGGAGGGGTGCTTTGTATTGCTCGGTATGGCCGGTCTGGTGAGTGGCGTTCTCCAGGCCCCGCTCACCGGCATTTTCCTGATCGTGGAAATTACCGGGGGCTATGACGTTATTTTGCCCTTGATCATCGTATCGGCCATATCGACCACGATGTGCTATTATATGGAACCGGCCTCGTTTTATCTCAAAGACCTCGTGGAAAAAGGGCAATTGATGCGTCCGGGCACCGACGCCCGCGTCCTGGCCGACCTCGAAGTGCACGAGCTGCTGGAAACCGACTGCATTGCAGTGCACACCAATATGCTGCTGCGGGATTTCGTCGATATTGTCAAGCAATCCCGCCGCAACCTTTTCCCGGTCGAAGATCACGCCGGTCAGTTCCAGGGCATGATCTACATGGACGACATCCGACCCTACCTTTTCGATCCCCTCATGTACGACACCGTGCTGGTGGGGCAGCTCATGAACCCCCGCGTTGACACCGTTTCACCGGACGATGACGTGGTGGAGGTTCTCGAGCGGATGGATGCCGAGGGGCTTTTTAACATGCCGGTCGTTGCCAACCATCGATTTCGCGGAATGATTTCCAAATCAACACTTCTGGACCAGTATCGCAAAGAACTGATGGTTCAGACCTACCATCTCAACCGGTAGAAGGAGACAACCATGTACAGCCAGCTTTTTCACATCTTCCGGAATACGCCCCTGGGTCGTGAAACCTTTCTGCAATCTCTCTATTTCTGCAAGCAGATTGATGCCACGCCGGTTGTCTACATCCCTGAATTCATCAAGTTTCTCATGTATTTCGACAACGATGTGGTTCAGGTGGACCTGGATAATTCCTATCTGACAGACCCCGCTACCGCTGAAGAGCACGCGCGTGAATTAATGGACAGTGCCCACCTGAAGCCCAATTTTTTCACGCCTAAAAATTTCACCGCATCCACCTTGCCGGATATTCCCACCAATTTCGAATTCATGTGCTGCCCCCGCAGCATCAGCGACTTGTCCTCCAAAATCGGACTAGGCTATATCGGCCCTCGCGTGCGGCGGATCGTCACGTCGGCACGCTTCCCCGTCCTGATCACCAGCCCCGTTTACAAACCATGGAAAAGCATTGCCGTATTTTTCGGAGGGTCCGCCAATGCCTTGAACGCATTAAAACTTGGATTGCGCATCGCCCGCCAGACCGGCATGCCCCTCGATATCTTTACCCAGGCGGGAAACCGTTCACGTGAGGATTATGAGGCCGTCATTCGCGACCACCATCTGGAAGACGAACTCGAAAGGTTCCAACAGCGGTGGATTATTTTTGACAGTGGTAAATTCGAAACCAATCTCTATGCAGTGCCCCACGATGCACTCGTCATCATGGGAGCCTACGGCCACGGCCTGATTCGTGACCTCATCTTCGGCAGTAAAATGGAAGACATCCAATCGACAGTTTCCAATAATCTTCTGATTGTCGGCCCGAATTACACGGCCGGGATTTAGATGCCGGCGGCGGTATAGGTTTCCAGCCGAATCGAGGATTTTCTACTTCCCGCTTTCCGGATCCGGTGTCATCTCATCATCCGACCTTGCGTTTCGTCGTTTTTCGATTTGGCACGCAATGGCTCGACGAATGACATCATCGGGAAAGTCGGTCCGAATGCCCGGGCAGGAATTCCCCATGGCCCGCCAGTTGGCAATATCCTCCAGAACGGCGGATAGATAAGGCCAGTTTCGGCACATACGGGGTTTCACCGGATGAATCCGGCAAAGCTTATCCCAAAATATACAATACCCGTTGTCGGCCTGCGCCAATACATAGCGGGAGCCTGACAATTGACAGTATTTGGGTTTAAACCGCTTCGGATCTTCATGCAGATAGTCGGCGATCGCCTGGATGTCGGACTCGGTAACGTAAGTGCCGCCATAACCGCGGCAGCAATCGCCGCACATTTGGCACACAAAAACAGGTTCACAACTGGGGTCAGGCGTCATGGCGTGTTTCCATGGCCCGCTTGAGGGTTACCTGATCAACGTATTTCAGGTCACCACCCATCGGAACACCGCAGGCGATCCGAGTCACCTTGACCGGCCAGGCCTTCAACTGTTCGGCCAGATAGGCCGCTGTGGCTTCCCCTTCCACATTGGTGCCAGTGGCGACGACCACTTCCTTCAAATCTTCTTCCCGAATCCGGCGAAATATACTGGCAATGCGAATATCATCCGGACCAACGCCGTTCATGGGGGAGAGCACCCCCCCCAAGATATGGTAAACTCCATGAAAAGCCCCGGATTTTTCTAACGCAACCATATCAGCAGGCTGTTCCACGATGCAAAGTAGCCCGATTTGGCGGGAGGCATCCTGGCAGATGTGGCATATGGCCGCATCGCTCCAGGCATGGCAGCGTGAACAGGATTGGGTACGTTCCTTGACTTCCAGAATGCTTTGCGCCAGTTGCTCTGCATCGCGGCGGGGCGCTTTCAGGATATGCAACGCCAGCCGCTCGGCTGTTTTCTCACCGATACCGGGCAGTTTAGCGATCTGGCGGATTAAGTTACGAATGGATGCCGGATAGTAATTCATAAATGCAATGTCCTATGCCCGGGCGTCAAAGTGCATTCACGGCCGTGCCAAAATGAATCTTATCAAAACAGACCGGGGATATTCATTCCTCCGGTTAATTTTCCCATTTCAGATGCCACCATCTCCTGAGACTTGCTCAGGGCGTCATTAACAGCCGCCAGCACCAGGTCCTGCAGCATCTCCACATCATTGGGATCCACCACGTCTTTCTCGATCGCGATGCTCAAAACCTGTTGCCGTCCGTTGGCCACAACCTTGACCATGCCGCCACCGGCCGATCCCTCAACGGTCCGGTCCGCCAATTCCTCCTGCATCTTGGCCATCTTGGCCTGAAGCTTCTGGGCCTGCTTCATCATGTTACCCATGCCCTTCATGGCAATTCCTCCTTATCGAGCGCAAGCGTGCGCGCCGTTGGTTCCCACAGTAAATAGCAGCCGGCGTTAGGCTGCCCCGAGCGTCATCATGATCCCAAAATTACGGTGGATCTTTTTTCGCAGATGGCGAAAGAATCTTGACATCCACCACTTTCCCCTGGAACAGTTCGATCACTTCCGAAACCATGGGATGGCTCAGGGCCTGCTGCTTAAGCTGGTCTTCATGGACTTTTTTTTTTCGCTTGACCGCCGGATCGGCGGATTTCCCATGAACCACAATTTCAAACGACCGATTAAAGAGTTCCTGAACCGCGTTTTGGATGGCTTGAATGCTTTCCCTGCGTTTAACACGGTTGATGCTGAAGTCGTTGCCATTGATCTCGATTTCGAGACAGCGCTCATCCATGGCAACCAGGGCTGACGGCTGGAGATTGGCCGCCAGGGCCGGCAGACTGGCCCCCAACATCTCAACGATTTGCCGCCATGCTGCTTCACGCTGATGGTCGTCAGAAGGAATGGCCATAGCGCCGTGAGGCGTCGGTTTTAGAGACGATGGTGAATCCTCGTTTGATACGGAATTTGCCGCTGGGTTCCCAGGAGGGTCAGCCGCAGCGGCCGTCACTGCCGTCATCATTTTCCCGCCGTCGGAAAGCACCACCTGCCGCAGCGCTTCCACGCTGTTGATAAGCTCATCCATGGGGAGCGCCGGTTTGATCTGACAAATCTGTATCAACACCATTTCGACGGCCAGCCGGGGCTGTGCCGCGAGACGAACGAGCACCTCTTCACGGTACAAAAGGTTAAAGATCTGATTGAGGGCCCCCGCCGAAAAAGCGCCCACCTGCTCACGCAGCAGCTGAATCTCGCCTTCGGGCAAATCAACCAGCGACGCCCCCGGATCGCCCACCTTGATCACGATCAGGTTACGAAAATGGGTCAGCAGGCTAGTGTACAATTTTTTAAGATCTTGCCCGCGGTCATAGACCGTTTGAATCGTCAGCAGAAGACGCGCGACATCCCCCGCCAGAAGCGCCGCCGCCAACTCGGTGATGAGGTGTCGATCGACCACCCCCAGAATATTCAACACCTGCTCATGGGCAATGGGTCCGTCGGAGCAGGTCATCACCTGATCCAGCAGGCTCAATGCATCCCGCATACTTCCGCCGGCCTCGCGCGCCATGAGGATAAGGCTTTCCTCGGGGACGGCAATATCCTCGTTTGCACAGAGTTTGGCCATGTACCCGATGAGGCTTTCGGATCCGATCCGACGCAAATCATATCGCTGACAGCGAGAAAGAATCGTTGCGGGTATCTTGTGCGGCTCCGTCGTGGCAAACATGAACATGATATGCGCGGGCGGCTCTTCCAGGGTTTTCAGCAAGGCGTTGAACGCCGGTGTGCTCAGCATGTGCACTTCATCGATAATGTAAATCTTGTAAGCGCTGTAGGCCGGCATGTACTTGACGTTTTCACGCAGTTCTCGAATCTGATCGACGCTGTTGTTGGAAGCCCCGTCGATCTCAAACACGTCCGCAGCGTTGCCGGCGGTTATTTCGGTGCAGGACCGGCATGTGTTGCAGGGGTGAGGGGTCGGCCCCGCCTGACAGTTCACGGCTTTGGCAAGAATGCGGGCGATGGTCGTTTTTCCCGTTCCACGCGGACCGGAAAAAAGAATCGCGTGGGCCACGCGTCCATGCTGAATGGCGTTCATCAAGGTGTGGGTGACATGCCCCTGCTCGACCACATCATCAAAGGTCTGCGGTCGGTATTTACGTGCCAGAACGAGGTAACCCATGGCTCCAGATTGCATCACAATAGGAGGTTACGTGCAGACGGCGTCCCGACGCATCACGCGCAAGGCTCCTGCACCAGTGCGGCGTAACATAATGAAAGCAAGGCCAAACGGCAAGGGAAAAATATTCTGGAACCGGAAGCGGGATCAGTTAAAACAGGACATCGCGCGGGTTTTAGAGGAACTACAGAGCAGGGAGGAAATGGCGGAGAGAGAGGGATTCGAACCCTCGGTGCCGCTATAAACAGCACACACGATTTCCAGTCGTGCTCCTTCAGCCAACTCGGACATCTCTCCGCATGCGGTAAACCAAAAAGGTGAATCGCTGGGGATTCACCCGGGCGCGGTGCTGGCGGAGAGGGTGGGATTCGAACCCACGATCCCGGTTTAAGCCAGGATACCGCTTTTCGAGAGCGGGGCCTTCAGCCACTCGGCAACCTCTCCTTGCCCCTGACGCAAGGCGTATCATTAACGCTTTTACATTAGCGTGTCAATGGGTTCTCGGCGGATTAATGCACAGAGCGCGCCGCCGGGTCGATTTGCTTTTCACTTGATGGCAGCACCGGAATCTAGTATCAGATGCCGCCAGTGAAAACGATGACTGCGCTGGAGGCAGTGAAAGCCAAACAGCAATCCCCCTGGCCTTTGACAGGATGATTCAAATCGTAAGGAAACCGATCCATGGCCCAAATCACCCCCTTTAGGGGCATTCGCTACAATCCCGACCGCATATCGTCCATGACTGATGTGACCAGTCCGCCCTACGACGTCATAACTGAAGCCGAGCAGGTTGAACTCCACGATCGCAGCCCGCACAATATCGTCCGGCTGGAGCTGGGGCAAAAACGCCCCGGGGATGGCCACAAGGACAATCCCCACACTAGGGCCGGCCGTCTCCTGTCAACATGGCTGGCCAACGGAACGCTCTTACGGGAAGAGGCACCGGCCGTTTATCTGACCGCCACGGAATTTGATACGGCCGGCGGTATGCTCACCCGCTGGGGCCTGATGGCCAGCGTAAGGCTGGAGCCCTTTGATCACGGCGGCATTCTCCCCCATGAACGCACCTATTCAAGGGTAAAATCCGAACGCCTGTCACTGATGCGGGCCTGCCCGGCCAACCTCAGTCCGATCTTTGCTTTTTTTTCAGACGACCGGTCCACGATGCCGCTCCTGATATCGCACGTGGCACACAAGCCCCCCGAAGCGGCCTTTCGGGATAGCCACGGGCATCATCAGAAAATGTGGATCATCACAGACCCGAACGTGCATACCCTGATTGCCGCCAATTTAAAGCAGCAGACATTATTTATAGCCGATGGTCATCATCGCTACGAAACCGCACTGGCCTATCGGGATGAACTGGCCCGCCACGAGGACGGCTTACCGGCCAACCACCCTGCCAATAGCACGTTGATGTATCTGAGCAGCATTCAGGACCCGGGGCTGATGATTCTACCCGCCCACCGCCTGCTGCCGGAAGTCGCTCCCGCCATCCGTCGCCACTTTCTGGAACGGGCCGCGTCTTTTTTCGAGGTAAAACCGATGGAAGAACGCGGAAGAAAAGAGCAGGCGGTCGATATCCTTTTGGACCAACTGGCATCGACCCCCCCTGGGGAAGCGCTGGTCGTGGCCGTGAAGGGTGCCGAAATGCCGGTCCTGCTTCAGCTCAAACCCGGTAAGAAGGAGGCCCTATATTCAAAAGCGACACCGGCTGTCCTCAAAGAAATTGATGTTACGCTCTTGACCGAATTTATATTTCCGAAGCTGTTGGAATTTTCCCCGGCACAGTTGGATGACGTCAATTGTGTTCACTACGATCATAACGCCCGCGCAGCACTGGGCGGCGTATCCAGCGGACAATACGATATGGCCTTCATCATCAAACCAACCCCGATCGACTCCGTCCAGCGCATTGCTGATGCAGGGCAGGTCATGCCACGCAAATCAACCTACTTTGCCCCGAAGGTGATCACCGGCTTGGTCATGCATGCGCTCGACACCGCAGTGGTCTGAGCATGGGATTCCTGGCGCCTGATCAGTGGATAAATGCTTTCGATTAGGGGCGCAGCATGGCGGCCGCATCGGTAGTGTACCCACCATCATCGGCGTAAATAAAAAGGGGCGGACCGACAATCAACCCGGGGCGGCCCGCCTTCACGACTTTGAGCAGGCATTGTTTGGCTTCCGCATCCACTCTGGGATGAATCAACCTCAAGTACTTCGGCTCCAAGTGATGCGCCTGCATAGCGGCGATCAATTCAGCCAACCGCTCCGCCGGGTAAATGAGCCAAGCGTGCCCACCGGTTGCTAAAAACCGCCGGATGGATTTAATGAGCCCATCCAGCGATACAGCGATTTCATGCCGCGCGACCGCGCGCTGGTCGTGGGGGTTCATGCGTCCCGAATGCCGTCGGTGATAAGGGGGATTGGTTACGACCATGTCCACCGGTGGCCCGATATCGTCGGATTTTAAATGTAAAAAGTCTCCTTCAATGATCTTGATACACGACTGAAGCCCGTTTTCTTCGACATTTTTGCGTGCCAGTGCAGCAAGTTCAGCCTGGATTTCAACGCCGGTGATACGAACTTCAGGGTGCCGGAAAGCGATGATCAGCGGCATAATGCCGCATCCGGTGCCCAAATCCAGAATTCTCGCAGCGGCCTTGCCCGGAAGGGCATGAAACGCCAAAATAGCGGCGTCTATTGAAAAGCGATAGCCTTGACGGCTCTGACAGACTTTCAAATGCCCCTCGAGGAAGGTATCATTAGACCAGCAAGTTGTGTCTGAAGTTCTCACTTCTTTGACAACGCTCCGATTTTAAATTGAATATCTTCCAAAACCCTGGCGCCTGCGGCCTGATTGAGTCGTTCGATCAACTCGTTTTTCATGAAATGCAGTTCCTGCAACCAGGCCGAACTGCTGACATGAACCAGGAGGATACGCTGTTTGAAGGCCTCCGGCTGGGCATTGCGCGCCAGTGTTTCACCAACCACCCGATCCCAGAAACCCCACACCGCGCGGGCGTTGTGACCTTCACCGCCCTGGCATGTCTGCAGCACCTTTCCGACAATCGTGGAAATCGGCTCACAGGTCGACGGTTTTCTTTCCTTTTTGCCCATTGAAGCGGCACCCTTGCAAACGTATCATCGTTGGTTTCAATGCAATCCCTGATGTGATCCGTTTATAGCGATCTCGGAATTGTCCTGTCAAATCCGCCGGGGCCCTTTTCCTGTCGGGTGCCCCCCCTCGCCAGCGATCCATAAAAATCCGTCAACACATTCTGGATTTCCGGCTAAATCCACGCCCTCAAAGCCTATAATCCTTTATATCACAAGAAGTTGAGCCGCTTTTCCCTTGACTTGGCTACGCGGGTAACCTAATTAAAAAGGTACCATTCGAACCCCGCCGAATGCCAAAAAAACAACACTTAGGATTGCGATGGCCATCTCCGGCCTTATGGTAGTAACAATATGCATAAGCTCGTAACATACACCCTAACAGGAATAAAAAAATGACTTGGGACTGGGAAAAGCTAAAAGACCAACAACAGGGACGGCGTCCCGCACCACCTCAGGTCGACGAGGTGTTGAAAACCATTAAAAACATTAAAATCCCCGGCGGGCCAATCGTTTTCCTCCTGCTGCTGATTGTGCTGGGGATCTACTCCTCCGTCTATGTGGTCGACACGGACGAGGTCGGCGTCGTGCAGCGGTTTGGCAAATATGCCAAAACCACCCAGCCGGGCCTCAATTTTAAACTTCCTTTCGGGATCGAAACCGCTCGCCTTGTGCAGGTTCGACGCATCCTCAAGGAAGAATTCGGCTTCAGTACCGAACGCATGGGGGGACAGGGCCGAACGGTGGCGGTAAGCGAAAACAACAGTGAATCGCTTATGTTGACCGGGGATCTGAACGTGGCGGTGGTTCCCTGGATCGTTCAGTATCGTGTCAAGGACCCCTACGACTACCTGTTCAAGGTGCAAAATGTCACCCAACTGTTGCGGGATATGTCGGAATCTGCCATGCGGCTTGTGGTCGGCGATCGCAGTATCAACGAAGTCATCTCCAAGCGCGAGGAAATTGCGGTCGAGGCCAAGGAAGTACTCCAGGGCGAACTCGACAATGCCCAGGCCGGCATCACCATCGTCACCATCGAGATGAAGCGGACCAATGTTCCCGGCCCGGTGCAGCCCTCGTTCAACGAGGTCAACCAGGCCACCCAGGAAAAAGAGCAAACCATCTACCAGGCCAGGGAAGAATATAACAAAGCGATTCCCTCGGCTCGCGGTGAAGCCGAACGGGTCATCAGGGCCGCCGAAGGTTACGCTCTGGACCGCGTCAACCGCGCGCAAGGTGATGCGGCCCGTTTTTCCGCTATTTATGAGGAATATGCCAAGGCCAAAGACGTTACCCTAAGGCGGCTCTACCTTGAAACGTTAAAGGAACTCCTCCCCCGCCTTGGGCCCAAATACATCGTGGACGACAATCAGCGCAATGTCCTGCCATTACTCAATTTAAACCAAAATGCGATGAAACAGCGAATAGGTGCCGGCAATGAGCAATAAACTAACATATGTCCTTCTGGCGGTCTTCATCGCTGCGGCTGTGGTTTATACTTCCGCATTTGTAGTGGATGAAACGGAACAGGTCGTGGTCACGCGGTTTGGAAAAATTGTCAGGGAACCCCTGACCGATCCCGGCCTCAATTTCAAGCTGCCGTTCTTCGACAAGGTCAATAAATTCCCTAAAAACCTGCTTTTCTGGGACGGCGATCCAGGCCAGATTCCGACTCTGGAAAAGACCTACATATGGGTGGATGCCTTCGCGCGCTGGCGCATTATCGATCCAATCAAGTTCAAGCAGACTGTCGATACGGTTTTCAGCGCTCAAAGCCGCCTGGACGAAATCATCGATCCGGCCGTCCGGAATGCTGTCACGAGCTACCGTCTGATCGAAACCGTGCGCCGCAGCAATCGGGTGTTGGATACGTTTGAAGTCGGTATCGAGAAAGACGAAACGGCGGATGACCGGATACGGTATGTCATCACAGCCGGCCGGGAACAAATCATGCTGGGTATCCTGAAACAGGCCCAGCCTAAATTGGACAAATTCGGCATCGAGTTGGTCGATGTCAAAATCAAACGCATCAACTACGTGGATCAGGTTCGAAATTCCGTCTACAATCGAATGATCGCTGAACGAAAGCAAATTGCTGAGAAGTTTCGTTCGGAAGGTGTCGGTGAAGCCCGTAAAATAAGGGGTAACAAGGAAAGAGACCTGAAGCAAATTGAATCAGAAGCCTACCGCACTGCTGAAGAAGTCAAAGGCAAGGCGGATGGCCAAGCCGCGGATATCTATGCCCGCGCATTCGGGGTCGATCCCGAATTCTACTCCTTCCTCAAAACAATGGAGGTCTACCGGGAAACGCTTAGCGGCGACAGTACGCTGGTACTTTCAACCGACTCTGATTTTCTGGGCTACCTGAAAGGCCTCCCCGATTCTATCGAATAAATGCAAACGGAGAAAGCACCTGGGAATCCTTACCAGGTGCTTTCTCACGGCAACAGAAATCAGATCGGGAGTTACCTGCCCTTTCTTCTCTGATGGCGCGTCCGGGCCAGCAATTTTCTGTGTTTATGCTTTCTCATTTTCTTACGGCGTTTTTTGATGACGCTGCCCAAAGGATCACCTCCCTGAATCAGGTTAACATTTTAAATAAAATGGTTTTTATAGCACCCTTTGAAAAAAGGTGTCCAGTGTTTTTTACATTAAACCTCCAATCCTACACTTTAATATAATTTTAATTCATTAATTCAGATAGTTATATTTTTCATACGGTTGTTATTCGAGCCGGTATATGCTAATGCTACAGGACTTCGCGCGTTTAGTCCTTGTTTGATACCGCTTTTTTCCGATACTGAGCACTCGCTATGATGACCATGCAATGTTTTCAATCAGATCAGATTGTGCTGATCAACGATGCTGTTGCAATGGCCGAAGAATTGGTCAGCAACCACTACAAGCTATCGGCAACCCAATGGCTGCGGCGCAAGTATGATGTCCGAACCGCGGCCGACCTCTCACCCGGTGAAATCATTACCGGTCCTTTTGCCCAGGTGATTCGTTATGAAGGCCGCAAGACAACTGTGGCGCTAAATTCGGAAACGTTCGACTTTTATAAAATCTGCCTGCAGGATCATGCCATTCTGGAAGCCTTGGAGCGTTCGCCATCGCTTAGATTGTTTCCTTTCAGCCTCTATATCATTACCCACGAATTAATCCATATCGTCCGATTCACCAAATTCCTTCAGAGCTTCGTGGCCACCGATAGTGAAAGACTCCTGGAGGAAATACGGGTCCACGATAAAACCCACGAAATCCTCAAACCGGTTCGCATCCCGGACATAACGGCCGTTTTCGATTTCTACGCCCGCTGGCGTGACGAATTCGACAGTCTCCGTGATCCGGCATGAAAAATAACATGGATAACAACGCGATTCCCATCAGCGTGAAACTGGACGGAAGCAACCGAATTCCAATGAAAATTCCCCGTCATAAAATTATGTCATGGATCGTATCGAAATTGACCGCCTCCCCCTTGACAATAGCCTATTGCTGACTATTTTTTACCAACTTTACGTGGCCTAGTCGCCAATCGAAGTCGAAAAAGTTTCTAATTTTGTTGGAGGTTTTGAGAATGCCCCTTTATGAATATGAGTGCACCCAATGCGGCCAGGTAGAGGAGGCACTTCAGAAATTTTCCGATAAGCCCCTCAAAAAATGCCGGCACTGTTCAGGAAGCCTTCGCAAGTTGATTTCCAACAGTAGCTTTCACCTTAAAGGCACCGGATGGTACGTAACCGATTATGCCAAAAAATCCGCGACCGACGCGACTTCAAAAGGTAATAATCAGCAATCCAAAGCACCAGACGCTAAACCCGCGCCCGAGAATTCAAAATCCGGCAGTTCTGCCGATTAGATGACACCCATATTTCGCATCTTCCGCCATGGTAACCCGGACAATAAGATTCGGTGCGTTCGGCAACTCGAATGGTTTTACTGAAAATTAGGTGCATAGAATTGGTTGAAATGTTTGAACTGACAAAAATGATCAAAGCGACCCCCTTTCAAGCCGAACCTGCCCGAAAGCGTCACCATCTGGCATATTTGGCTACAGGCTGTTAGGTTCATTTAATCTTTACCGAATTAAAAGGAGACAGGTAAGAAATGAAGATCAGACCATTAAACGACCGAGTTCTAGTACAGCGCATGGAAGAAGAAACCAAGACGAAAGGCGGCATCATCATCCCGGACACGGCCAAAGAAAAACCGGCCGAGGGTAAAGTCATCGCCGCTGGCAACGGCCGTTTGGGTGATGACGGAAAACGTATTCCGCTTGAGATCAAAAAGGGCGACCGCGTGCTTTTCAGCAAGTACGGCGGTACCGAAGTCAAGGTAGACGGCGAAGAATACCTGATTATGCGGGAAGACGACATTCTTGGAATCATTGAATAATTATTGAAAGATACGGAGGTTAGAAAAAAATGGCGAAACTGATCAAGTACGACCAGAAAGCCCGCGAAGCCATGCTTCGAGGTGTTCAAACGCTTGCTGATGCAGTCGTGGTGACCTTGGGTCCCAAGGGCCGCAATGTGGTTATCGACAAATCCTGGGGCTCTCCGACGGTGACCAAAGACGGTGTGACCGTGGCCAAAGAAATCGAACTCGAAGACAAGTTCGAAAACATGGGCGCCCAAATGGTGAAGGAAGTTGCCAGCAAAACCAGCGATATGGCCGGTGACGGTACGACAACCGCCACGGTTCTGGCGCGCGCCATCTACGAAGAAGGCCAGAAACTGGTTGCCGCCGGCAACAACCCCATGTCCATAAAGCGTGGCATCGACACCGCCGTGGATTTTGCCGTCAAAGAACTGCATAAAATGAGTAAACAAACCAAGGATCAGCGCGAAATTGCCCAGGTCGGCACCATCTCAGCCAACAACGATGAAACGATCGGCAACATCATTGCCGAAGCCATGAACAAAGTTGGCAAGGAAGGCGTTATCACCGTTGAAGAAGCCAAGGGCATGGAGACCAACCTGGATGTGGTCGAAGGGATGCAATTCGATCGTGGCTATCTTTCACCCTATTTTGTGACGGACCCTGAAAAGATGGTCGCCTCTCTTGAAGACCCCTATATCCTGATCAACGAGAAAAAAGTAAGCAATATGAAAGATCTTCTGCCGATCCTGGAGCAGGTCGCCAAAATGGGCAAGCCTCTCATGATCATTGCAGAAGATGTTGATGGCGAGGCATTGGCAACATTGGTCGTCAACAAACTGCGCGGAACGCTGCAAGTAGCCGCGGTCAAAGCGCCGGGTTTCGGCGATCGCCGCAAAGCCATGCTGGAAGACATTGCGATCCTGACCGGCGGCCAGGTTGTTTCTGAAGATCTTGGTATTAAGCTCGAGAATCTCGGTGTCGCCGATTTGGGAAAAGCCAAACGCATCAACATCGACAAGGACAATACCACGATTGTCGACGGTGCCGGCTCCCGTAGTGCGCTGGAAGGTCGGGTAAAGCAGATCCGTGCCCAGATTGACGAAACCAGTTCTGACTACGACCGGGAAAAACTTCAGGAACGTCTGGCCAAGTTGATTGGCGGCGTTGCTGTGATCAATGTCGGTGCCGCCACGGAAACCGAGATGAAAGAAAAGAAAGCCCGCGTTGAAGACGCCCTGAATGCAACCCGCGCAGCCGTTGAAGAAGGCATTGTTCCGGGTGGTGGTGTAGCGCTAGTTCGCTGCCTTGATGCCTTGGATAAAGCCCGGGGCAAAGTCAAGGGCGACTTGAAACTCGGTGTTGATGTTGTCATGCGTGCGATTGAAGAACCCCTGCGGCAGATTGCCAACAATGCCGGCGCAGAAGGCTCTGTTGTGATCGACAAGGTCAAAAATACCGAAGGCGCCATGGGGTACAATGCGGCAACCAACACGTATGAAGATCTGATCGAAGCCGGTGTGATCGATCCTACCAAAGTCACCCGTTTTGCACTGCAGAATGCCGCTAGTGTCGCGGGCCTGATGCTGACCACCGAAGCCATGATTGCTGATAAGCCGGAAGAGAAATCCGATGCTGGCGCAGCTGGCATGGGCGGCGGCATGGGCGGCGGTATGGGCGGTATGGGCGGCATGGGCGGCATGATGTAACCCAAAACCGCCATCGTTCAATCGGTAAACCAATCAAACCCCCTGTCGCAGTAGACAGGGGGTTTTTGCGTTGGAACTCCGCCAGATCACTTGACAATTCTTAGGCTGGACGATAATGATAGAGAGTAGATAGAATCCTTATTTTAATAAAGAAACTGACTTTTCAACTCAACTCATTAACGAATCGGAGCGATCAATGAAAACAACCTCCCCACTCCGAATCATCCTGGGGGCATTCATCATGGCGACGTTGGCATTGATTCTGCCCGCAACTGCCTATTCCGAAAACACGATAGAAGATTATATTATTGAAACTGAAACCGGCATCTACTACATTGTTCAGCCTGGCGACACCCTGTGGGACCTTTCCCAGAAGTTTTCCGACTCGGCCTGGCTTTGGCCTGATATGTGGAATGAAAACCAACAAATCACCAACCCCCATCTTATCTATCCGGGAGATCGCATCAAGCTCTATCGGCGGACAGATGTCAATCAGGTTCAAACGGGTGTGACGAAACCTATGCCAGCCGAGAAAACGTATACCTATCATGATATCGATGCGGTTGGCTTCATTCGAAAAAAAGCGCTCGAACCCAACGGCACTATCATCGGTGTTAAACGTTCGAAGAACATCGTCAGCGATTACGATGAGGTGTATATAACACCACTGTCCGGGCAGACCTTTGCCGTGGGCGAAAAATACACCGTCTACCGTACACTAAACGAAATAGCCGACAACGACTCGAATGCCTATATTGGAATTCAGCATTATCTGCTTGGCGTCGTTGAAATAACGCAGGTTACACCGGATGTGGCCATCGGCCGTATCAAAAAATCCTTCCGGGCAATGGCCGTTAACGACAAGGTCACCCCATACCTTGAGCGGCCGGCTATCATTGAGATCAAAGAAAGTGTGCCAGGCCTCAAGGGCAAACTGATTTCTACTGAAGATCATAATAACTTGATCGCCCAGTATCGAACGGCTTTCATTGACAAGGGTGAAATCGATGGCATCGAGATTGGACAATACTACACGATTTTTAACAAGATAGAGGATCGTGTTGTCAGCAGTGGTAAGGAAAAGACGATCACCATCCCGCCCCAGAAAATGGGATCGATTCTCGTACTGCACACCGAGGAGAATACGGCCACGGCTCTCATCCTCCAATCAGAACCGGGGATTGAGGACTGGGCACCGATAGGCACGCCTTTTTAAAACAGCCTCAAAAATCTATCTGGCAATCAAAACGAAAAAAAGGGGCCGTCATCATTAGAGGTCCCTTTTTTTTCTTTTAATTCGGTCTTCTAAACAACAATTTTGCGGGCACTGGTAACCCGAAGCACTTCATCGTAGGATGTCACCCCATCGAGCATTTTTTGAATGGCGTTTTCCCTCAGGGTCACCATCCCCTCTTCTTTGGCCCGAATCCTGATATTCTCGATGTTGGTTTTGGGCGTGGTCATTTTCCGAATCGCCTCTGAGTAGGGCATCACTTCAAACGCAGCGGATCGGCCACGGTAACCGGTTTGACGGCAACGATTACAGCCACGCCCCCGATAAAGTTTAACGGCGCCCTTCAACCCGGCATCAATCCCCGCCATCCGAAGATCACTAGCGCCCATCGTAAAAGATTCCTTGCAATATTCACAAATGACACGCAACAGCCGCTGGGCAATCACCCCGATTAGGGTCGCTTGAATAAGAAACGAAGGCACACCGAGATCCAACAGGCGGGTGATACTGCTGGGCGCATCGTTGGTGTGCAGGGTCGACAGCACCAAATGGCCGGTCAATGCAGACTGCACGGCATTTTCAGCTGTTTCGAGGTCACGCATTTCACCGATCATGATGATATCCGGATCCTGACGTAAAATCGTTTTCAGAATGGACCCGAAGGTTACCCCTATTGCCGACTGGACACCGATCTGGTTGAAATCCTCATGAATCATTTCGATCGGATCCTCCACCGTCACAATATTGTTTTCCGGCGTGGAAACTTTGCGCAGAGCGGAATAAAGTGTTGTAGACTTACCACTACCGGTAGGACCGGTTACAAGGATAATCCCATGGGGCATCCGGATAAATTGGTCGAATTTGCGAAAATCTTCAGCCATGAATCCCAGCCCATCCAGATCTTGAATGAGGATATCCGGATCCATAACGCGCATCACCATTTTTTCGCCAAACGCGACGGGGACGGAGGAAATTCGTATCTCGACCTCCATGCCCCCTTTGTCCATTTTAATCCGGCCGTCCTGGGGTCGGCGCTTCTCGGCCATGTTCATGCGGGAGAGGGCCTTGATTCGTGACACAATAGCGTTATGAACTTTTTTGGGGAGACGGTAAACCGTGTGAAGCACGCCGTCGATCCGCATCCGAACCATGACGACCTCACGCTTGGGCTCGATATGAATATCCGAAGCCCTCTGATCAAAAGCATAAATAAACAGGTGGTTAACAGCATTGACAATATGCTGATCGTTGGAGGGCAAATCATCGCCGGTTTTCAGACGCACGTATTGCTCAAGATTGCCGATGTCGATCGCTGAAGATGAGAACAGATCCTCTGCCGCTGCAATGGATCGTTTGAACCCGAAGAATTCATCGATCAGCTTGATGATATCCGTTTTGGAACTTACCGTCGTCGCAACCCGCATATTGGTCACACGGGCGACATCATCCAGAACCTCCATATTAAACGGATTGGGGGTTGCCACCGTTAACATGCCGTTGTCGACCCTGATGGGCAGCACAAGATGCTTCATGGCAAAATTGCGGGGGATCGTGGTCGTTACGATGTTGAGATCCAGTTTAAGAGGGTCGATCTTCTGGTAGGGAAGTTCCCACTCCTTGGCAAGAACCTTAAAAATGTCATCCTCTTCTAAACCACCAGGACGTCCATCAGCACGGGGTGGTTTCAGACGGGCAACGACATCCACGAAAGTTACCGGGTTACTGATTTTAAGCCCGAAAGAAGCATTACGTTTGCGGTTTTCCCGCTCTATCTCTTCTGTGACCTTTTCCCGTCGCACCAGAATTTGTTTGGCCTGATCCGTGGTCAACAGTTTGTGTTTGATCAAGGCACGACAGACATCTTTCGGGGCAAATGGTTCGTTAAGATCGGTGGGTGGCATTAATCATCAATTCTCCAAAGGGTCATCGACATGCCTATTGCGGATAGCACATCAAAAAATCAATAATACACTTACCGTTCATGAAACTATGAAAGCCAACGGTGATTCCCCAAAAAACTTTCCCCTCTGCATATGTAAGTTTCGGCATATACGAATTGAGAACGATAGCAGAATTAGCATCTCAGCGCTTAGGGTAATTCAAACTTGATTGATGAAATGCTAATCCAACTAATCGGCGAATGCAATGTTACAGATGAGAAAAAGCGCACTAATACTGTATCATTTGTTTTCAATCGGGTTGGATCGTAGTTTGTGATAGTTTCTAGCGGGGAAAAGCCTTATCGACAGGAGCGAACCACTTCAAGTCAAAGCGGTTTATTTGGCAACGGGTACTTTGTATCAGATCATTCGCTAAAACGACGGCAAAAAAATATGATCAGGCAACTTCGGTAAGTCGTCGACTACGGACTTCCTCTTTAGATCGATCGGCCCACTCCATGACACGTTTCACGAGGGTTTCGTGACGGCTTTCCTTACTGAAGGAAAGGAATTCTTGGCGTCGGCCAGCAACCTGATCGATAATCCACTCATCAATTGCCTCTCCCGATCGCCCCAACCCCCGCACCAAGACTTTGAGGTGTTGTAAAAAAGCCTCAATCATCGCGCTGTCTTCCGCCAAACGATACAACTCACTGTCGGGGTTGCCATATTCATTGATGGCGCTCCGCAAGACGGACCGAGCCACATCCCCTCCCAATAATGCCACAAAAACATGTACCTCTCGCTCCAAAGAAAGCAAATATTTAAACCCCATATCATCCGTGCTGCCAAAACCGGAATCAAGGGATATAACAATCTTGCGATGAATGGTTCTGATCTTTTCAAAAAGCGCTTCTCTTTCTGCGTCTATCAACATCAAACTTGCCGTGGCGGCCTCGCGGTTCAGGCCTTCTTTTACGAGAAACACCTCTTCCGGTGTAATCTCGATATCAATATCCAATTCTTTATTGTAGCGTCGTAGCAAAAGATTAGCGAGCATCATCGCATTACGATTTGAGAATCGAACAGCATCCGGTTCCTCCAGAAAGTCGCCCAATAGCACCCGAAGCGCTTTTTCAGGTTTTTCCATTTTTACAAAGAGTAATTGCAGCGCATTGAGAAAGGCAATGCGATCATCCCGCTGCATCGGCTGCTTAAGAAAATGCCACAAAATCTCGAATACTTTTGCCTCATAGCGGGAGAACGCGCCAACGCAGTCTTCAAAACCTATTTTGCTGAAGCGCCCTTCGGTATTAAAGCATCTCTCAAGCAATGAAAGAATTTCTCTAACATCCATAGGAGAAATATCGAAATCCCGACTGAGAATCTCCAGATCGCGTGCGTTGAAATGATTTTCTTTTCCACCGATCCGACGCATTTTTTCGCGTGTATCAAGTCGACCGACGTAGAACTCAATAATCCGGGCCGCCACCTCATGCAGACGGCCAATCTCGAATATTTCATCACCATCCGTCACGGACAGCACGCCATTAATGACACGGAGTTGACGGACGACATCATCTGGCACCTTTTCCATACGCCACTGAATGTTGGCCAAAATTTCATCCATGATCATTCCCCTTTTGGGGCGATCACCGATGGCGGTAACCATGTCCGAAACCCGTTTAATCCGGAACCCAAGCTCACGCGCGTTTACCCGGTTGTAATCACGTCCATAGAGGCTTTCCAGATAGAGGGCTTGATCAAAGGAGGTGTTCTCAAATTCTTCATCCACAAGTCGCGCGATCTGGGCCTTTGCTTTAGGTAATTTCCCAACCGTTCGATCGAGAAGAAGCCAGCGGATGTTGTTCAGTTCAATGGGCGGTAGAATAAGTTTCTGGCGCAAGTTCTTTACGCCGGCAATGGCATCGTAAATCCCGGCATAGCGGTGGGCACCCGTTGATGTATCCGATTCTTTTATCCAGTTGCACACTTCCTTTACGAGCATTTTCATGGCATCGGCCTGGATAGCATTGAGCCCTGCCAACATCGTCAAATTGGGATCGGGGAGCCCCTTCTCATCTTTCATCAACGCCAATTTAACAATGTCCCCATTATGGTGAATCTCAATATCCTCAGCTTTTCTCAGTGCCCGTGGATATTTGGCAATAATTGCGATCGATGTTCGCAGTCGCTCAAACAATTCCGGCGTGTCGCCCGTCAGCTTGAGATGGAGGGTGAGCACTTTGCAACTGTCAAAGGTTGTAAATGCTTTTGATACCAGAGCTTTAAGGTATGTCATATGGTCGCCGACACGGCGAATCATCATCGCAACGGCTTCCCGATCCATGACGATGTCACTGAAAAACACTTGATAATCCGGGAGGACGCCATCGCCACTCTGGGAGGAAAGACGACATGCACGAATCAACAGGGTTCCATCATGGCCGGAACGCTTGTTGAGCTTATCGAGTGTTTTCGCCAACTGGACGTAAGGATCGATTTGCATCGGGACATCGATCGTTTCGTCGATGGAAGTCGACTCGATTCCTTCTTCCAATGTGTCGTGATCACGGCGCAGGCAGGCACTAAGCAGGTGGCAGAGTTCGACCAGCAGTGTGATCAAGGCATCGTTCCGCCCCTGACTGTCATACAAACTCTCAAGGATGGGCAGTTCCATGTCGTTCATAGATTTTCTCGTCCCAACACGTATTTGATGGCCAACAAATTGCCTGTTTTGAAAATGATTAACCCGATTCTCCAACTGAACGTAAAAAAGAGCAAACAGGGAGTGGTGCAGTCAGAATGCCACCGTTTTCCCTTTGGTGTTGCGACGGGCATAATCTCATGAATTTAATTCCCGGGCTTTTCCCTGGCCTTCTTGACCGCTTCCACCTCTTTTCGAAAAGCTTCTTGACGATTCTGATAGTCGGTGATTTTGCGATTCAATTCATTTGCCCGCTTGTCATAGTCGTCAGCGGCCTTGGTATCACTGCCGGAAAGCGATCCCAGTCTTTGTTTTTCTTTGAGCAGGTTATATTTCTCTTCCATCAAGCCGGCGAATTCCTGGTCCAACTCTTTTTTCTTTTGATTCAATTCTTCAATCTTCTGATCATCAGTGATTGGTGAAGCATCCTCCGTCGGCTTAGTTTCAGGTGCTTCGGAGGGCTCATCATTTTGTCCTGCCGGTGAAGACTCAGTTGCCGAAATTGCCTCTTCTTCAAAGGTTTGAATATCGGAGCGTTGGTCTTCTGGAACTTCCCCGAGATCATAAGTGTATCGAACGACGCCGTCGGCATCCCTGTACTTATAAATCTCGTCTGCCGCCAAATTTGCCACAAGGATAAACAGCACTGCTGTTAAAAATATCGCCACACGTGTCATCATCACTCCGAGCTTAGCCACATTTCGTCGATTTGGCCATCGGCATTCACACTGAATTCCACCCAATCCCCCTCGTTAAAAGCTGAAATAGCAATAGGTGACCGTTCATCCCGAGCGAAAAAACGGGCATCAGGTGCAATCGTGTAGGTTACATCGCCAAGGACAACAACACCCTCATCCGTAATTGTATCAATTCGAGAAGCCGCCGGACTTCCTTGACACAATCCGGGTGCCGGTCCCATGAGGATCAGGATTGCAAGCCCTACCATTAATAACCTTTGTTTCATGTCTACCCTCCTCTGACCACTCGTGCTACCAGGTCCGCCAATATAGGAATCCAAGCTTTTCCGTTACGGCAATCTCAGATTCCAGGTTACCACCTGAGGTGCTGAAGTGCAATACATCGGTGCCTGTCCCGGGAATCGTGAGAATAGCCGGTGAATAAAGCAACCCGTCACGGCGCAAGCCGGAGGGCGGCACCATAACTGGATTCGCAGCCGTACCGATGTTGATCAGGTCAAGGTTATTAATCTTTCCGTCCCCGTTGATATCGAACACGGCCCCAGCACGCCCCCCATTGCATGCATTGAGCGCATAAATGATGGATGTGCCACCCGCTTCACAGGGGGATTCCGACGGCACGGTGACCACCGTAAACAGTATTCCACCACGGAGAATGACATCGTTGACCAGTCGTTCACTATGGCCGGGCAGGTCGAAATACCACCCAACATGTTCGCCCAAACTTCGGCTCGGGTCGAACAGAAAGAGAGGATTGTCACTGAGGACAAGATAGTCCCCTTGCTGCGCCACCACATTCTGGTTCAACAAGGATACTTTGAGATCAACCGCGTCACGGGTAATCCCACCGGTCGAACTGACGGAAATCGTACCGCCGGGCGGGTTGGTCCGCAGGGTTGCTTGAGTCGGCGATACCTGAACAGTGACATCCGGCACGCCGTATGTGGCGTCTTCGATAGCTGCCTTCAATCCTGCGGTGCCGAGGAACTCCCGACTGGGAATATCCGTCAGCGACGCGGCCGTATAGGTCCGGCTGTTGATAGTAACCGTGTTGCCATTCGCCACATTCTCGATATCGATCACATAAAGAGTCTGGTCGGTATCGGGAATATCGGCATTGGCCACGAGGTTGCTAAGCTGCCGATTGGTATCGAAATACCCGAGATATTTGGCCGTGGGATTGCGTCGATCAGCACTCGCCGAACCACCGAGATTTTCCCAGTCTTCGGCCCAGTCCCACACGCCGTAGATCGTTTGAACGGATCCGGCATCGGTAAAGTCCTCGATCCCCAGGTAGCGGCCGGTTCCGAAAAGTACGAAATAGCCGTCTCGACCGGCCACACAGGGGCGCATGATGTCGGGCCGGGTGGTGATGGGCTGCCGGAAACCTGCCGCATTCTTAGCCTGGAAGAGCGGCTGCGGCATACCGGAGCCATCGGCGAGTCCGTTATAGGCAACCTTCCAATTGCCAATACTGCTGTCACGCAAATCGAACTTCCACATATTGCCCAGCAGGTCCCCCGCAAAAGCAAAGTCCACAAGCCCGTCAAGATTGACATCAATAAGCGCTGGTGTGGACAGGCCGTTGCAGTTGGGATCAGCACCCCCATGCAAGGTACGAATTTTTTGCGGCGTCGGCGACACCAGAGATCCGTCGCTGTTGATACGCAGGGCATACAGCACCGCTTGGCCGTTTTGGCTGTCGTAGCCATTGCCGAAGAGCACCACCCAGCCGGCCGCCGAATTGACCACATAGGCCTGGCTGAAGCTGTAGCCCATGTCCGGATCCACGGTTTTGTCTTCGGGGTCTGAATTGACCGGATATTCCCATTTCACAATTTGGGAAACGTTGGTCTCAGCATTGAGTGCGGCATTGCTGACGCTGCTGATATCGAGGCAGTAGTAGCCGCGTCCCCCACGACCGAGGCCGCCAACCAGTACCGTGGAGCCAGCGGCCCCCAATTTCGCGATATAAGGCTCGCTGTCTACAAAGTATTTGTGGACGTATGGATCAATGGTGAGTTCCTTGAGGTTGGCAAACACCAGGTTCGGCACATAGGCAAAGCGCTCGTTGCCCGTGGCTTCCTCGAGCACATGCAACATGCCATCATTGGCGCCGACGAAAACAACACCGGGCAAATTGGGATCCCATCGATAGGGCACCGGTGATGCATGCACGATATCGCCCAACAAACTTTCCCGATCGCGAAAGGTGCCTCCGTTACCGCTGAGATATTCCATGCTGCGATCCCCGCGCAGGAAGTCAATCATTCGGTCGGCGGTGGTGGCATTTGTGTCCAACAGATTGCGCTGGGCCCCACTCAGGAAGTTGTAGTCAAAGATCACCCCGGATTCACTAATGTCGTTGTATGTGATCACTTTCCGCGCGGTCCAGGACATACCGTCGAGCTGGTCGGCCGCCGACCAATCCACCTCATCCACGTAGTTATTGTTGGCATCCAGGATCTGACTTACACCGCCGGTGTTCGGATCCAGTGGTTTGGCGACCACGTCGCCGGTCCAGTTGCGGGGGATGTAAGTGGCCTGGTAAAGGGCCGTGTCGCCCTGGAGCTCCTGGGCATTGATGGCCACGGCCGAACCGGTGGCTGCCGTGTTCTGGATACTCTGCATCACCGCAATCAGGGAGTTGATAAGGTTCTGCGGGTTGTCCGCCGTGAAGAACTGTCCGCGCCCATTGACGGAAGCATGATAGAGGTCGTCAATGACTGTCGGGGTATTCGGAACCGGAATTGGCCAAGACGGACACACCGGATTCGGGCACCCGATGGCGCCAGGTTCACACTTGGGTAGACAGTCACCATATAACGCAGGATCGTTCTGCCCGGTAACGCCAAAGGCCACACCGAAAGTCACCATGTGCTGATGGTTGGCGTTGTCCTGTTTGTAGGTCGGCACCACGTTGGTCAGACTGCGGTTCAGATCGTTTTCGTAATAGTACATGGCAATGTCACCCAGGTTGGGGGAACTGCCGTTATTGGGTCCGGCAAAAACGCCTAGGTCGAAGCCAGACACTTGACCATCGCGATTGATGCCGTCGGCGTCGGCATTCAGGGTGCGCAGTGGCGCTTCAACTCCGGAGTCGGAGCCGTTCCAGTAGCCGTCCGTCATGGCGATGACGAAGGCCCGCTGACATCCGCCGCCTTCGGCTTCACTGGACCAGGGCGGCGTGCTGCTGAGATAGCCTCCGGCGCCGCCATCGTGCAGGTCGAAATATTGGCCCACGTCCTGAAGCCCACGGCGCAGCGGTGTACCGCCGCTGGAGTCGATTTCGTAGAGCCAGTTGAGCAGCGTGTCGGTGTTGTCACCCACGGCATTCAACTTCACCGGTTCGACCGGATGGTTGCGCGAACTGCGGGCGTTGATGACGGCCATGCCGATTTTGACCTCTTCCATCTGGTCGATCACCTGACCGATGGCGGCCTTGGCGGTGAGCTCCCGGCGGCGATAAAAAGAATACCAGTTGGCGAAGTTCTGGCGCACCTCGTCGTAGCTGAGGGTGTTGCCGTTGCCATCCTCCGGAATGATACCGGCCGGCAGCGTGCTCGGGTTCGTTACCAGCCTCAATTCACCGTCTTCCACCCGTTCGTCGCCATCGTCGTCGAAATAGTAGTATACGAGAGAACCGCCGGTCCCGTGATCGTATGGCATGGATACCAGAAAAATATCACCGGCATTGTAGGTACCATTGCCCGCCTCCGCGACGGTGAAATAATGCGCCACCGGAATCGTGAAGGTCAAATTGGTGCTGTCACCGAAATTCACATCGGTAAGAATCGTTTGCCAACTGTTGGTGTTGTTTCTTTGGTCGAAATTATCTCGGATTAAATCAGCAGGAGCATTAGCAACCGAGCTTACGGCGCTATAGTCCACATTGTCTGAAAGGTACCACATATAGGGTACCCAGACCTGAACATTGTAAATGCCCGCGGGTATTTTTAGATACCAGGTTGCGGTTCTCCCATCATAATCCTGCGTACGGCAGGTACCCCCTTGCGCATTGCCGGTATATCGGGTGCTCCAGCTATTGCCCGTATCGTCATAATATCCCCAGGTGCCGTTCGTGTCGGCATTATCAATCTCATACATCATACCCGCGTTGGGTGCGTCCTGTTTGATCAACCGCACGGCATCAACGGCCACACGTTCGTTACTGTTTCCATCGGTCGTCGACACACGAATCCACTGGTCCGGAGACCCTGTGTTTTCATTAACGACAAAGAAAGGCGTGTTCATGTCCAGGGTCGGGGAACTGTTCACCGGATTCATGCGCGGATCGTCCGGATCGGCGTTCACGCCCGGCGAACCATCGGTATTCGGCAGGGTGTTCCAACGGGGCCAGGGGGTGTATTCCATGGAAGGATCGAAATAAAGCTTGTTTTCGCCGGCCCACTGGGACTGCCACAAACGCCGCTCGGACTCCGTCATGTATCGGGAGGTTTCCGTGTAGCGGTTGTCGTTGTATTTGCCGTCAAAGTAACGCGGGTAGAGATAGTGGCGCGTGCCGCTGCCCGTATAGTAGCCACCCTCGGCGGCATCCGTCATGAACTCGAAGTCCATGGAGCCCGAGTCGTCGATTAGGAACATGATCAGCGGAGGCGCTGCCTGAACCTGGGTTTCCAGGGGGGTTTCGGCCGGCACCACGCAGGTTACCTCAGTGGTCTGGATCCCGCGATCGCCGCCGTAGCAGTCCTGGTCGATACCGTCGCCGGGAATGTCGTAAGCGCCCGGATAGACAGTGTCGTCGTTGTCGTTACAATCGCCCTGGCTGGGGCTGTAACCGTCACCGTCATTGTCCTGGTCATTATTGCCACAGGGATCGTCGGCACCGCTACAGTCCTGATCCACCCCATCCCCGCATATTTCCAAGGCTCCCGGGTAAATGCCGGCATCGTTGTCGTTACAGTCCACCGTATTGTCAAACCCGTCGCCGTCGGCGTCCGCGGACGGCACCGCGAAGATGGCCGTGATAGTTTTATCGCTGTCCATGGCGATGTTGATGGTGGGCGTCGTGCCACTCACGGCGCCCTGCCACTGGGAGAAAATGTAGCCACTCTCAGGCGCTGCCGACAGGTCCACCACGGTGTCGCTCGTGAACGAGTACTGATTGGGCCCGATAGTTTGCCCCGAAGGTGAAATAATGATGCTGCCTTCCAGGGGATCCGGCACGGGGTTGATTGTCAGAATGAAGGTCTTCGGTGTGTAAACCCCCGTGCGCGTCACCTCACCCGTGGTCGTCGTGTCGATCGTCAACGGAATCGGGTCCGGATGGCTCCATCCGGGAACGGGTTTGAACTCGATGGTGAAGTTGCTGACATGGCACTCGGTCCGCACTGGGAAGCCACTGTTGTTCCAGCCACCTCCGCCCGGCTGTGGATCGACCGTGGCGCCCGAACCGTTGAGAAGCCGCCACTGGCCGCGCTGGTCAACCGGCAGTCCCGCATCGGCCACCTCAAAGGGTTCGATGTATACAGTTACCAGGTTCGCGCGGAAATCCGCCTCAATGTCATGGTTGTCCGTTACCGCGTTAAAAGTATAGCTATCCAATCCGCCAACCGAGGCGCTGTCAACACGGACATCACTGACGCAGAATAATTCCGAAGCGTTTTGATTGCCGATGAGGTTAAAAGTGACGGAGGCGCTGTCATCGATGATCAGGCGATGGCTGCCAACGATACCCGTAGTGCTCGGATTATTGATATTGGCGCTGCCGTTGGCACCAATCGTAAAATCGATCGCATGCCGGAAGGTGGCCGTGGGGCTGATGGTTGCGCCGGCGGACACGCCCGTTACGGGCATGGCATGCGTATAAGTGCCCGTGCTGCCGGCATCAATACCCGGTGTTCCGACCCCTGGTATCACAGGTGCGGCACCGAGGTATCCCGTGTATGATTGGAGCCCATGATCCCATGCGAGGTTAATATCGACCGTGGATCCGATATCGGTCACATGGCTGGCGCCCGAAGGTGTTGTAACCGTGCCACCGTTGTTAAAGACAGGGGTGATGGTTACATCGTTGTCGTTGATGGTAACGGTAATTTCACTCGTGTTACCGACCGATATTTCAGTATTGCTCTGGGGCGTAATTCTGACAATGAACGTCTCGCCCGGATCGATTACCTGGTCGTTGCTGACCTGAACGGTAAAATCCAGATAGGTCGGCGAAAGCGGATCGCCGGGTTGCTGGGCCCCGTTGCCGGAAAATGTGAGCACCCCACTGGAAGCCGCAAAATCACTACCCGCAACCGCCGTGCCAGAAATCGTCTCGTATTGCACCGTGGCCTGCGCCGTGCCGAGGACATAATCACCGGCATCGAGGGCGACGCGGAACGTTAACAGCATGTCGCCGGAAACCAGGCTCTCGGTTACCGGATTGGAACCCGCCAGAAGGCTGAGATTGACCCCCACAACATCTCCGCCGGGGATAGCGGTAACCACCTGGCCGGCGCCGGTGCTGATCAGTCCGTCGATGGTGGCATTGCCCGTCGTGAAACTTAAGATCGATATGTCAAAGTTTTCCTCCGGCTCAACGTCCGTGTCGAGCACGGCGCCGATATTGAAAGACTGGCTTGTCGATCCACTGTTGATGGTCGTAGCAACCTCGTATTCACTCCCTTGGAGCGTCAAACCGCTCGTGTCGTATTGGATCGATGCAGACCCGTCGTTACCCCTGCAGGTCACCGTCAGATCGCCGCTGCCCCCGGCGATTTCAATGGGGTTGGTCAAACTGAGCGTGTAAGGCAGTGTCGCGCCCTCGGCCATGGTCGCCGGGCCGCTGATACTGAGGGTCGTACTGTCGTCGCTGGTGATCGTAACGGTGGCCGCACCAAAATTCGCTGTACCGGTGCT
>JAHLLS010000012.1 GCA_020444045.1 Deltaproteobacteria bacterium | reverse complement strand
TTCAACCGCTTTTTTAAACCATCACGACTCTTACACCACGTTGGTGGACTCTAACGGCGAAACCATTCTGCTGTGCAAGCGCAATGTGCCCGTTGCCGAGATTCGACCCCTTCCGCCAGAGCGTACAAGCCCACGCCCTATAGGTCTGGCCGAAGACACCTTCGAAATTCCCGCGGCCTTTTTCGAGCCGTTGCCGGATGATCTGGTTGCCGTTTCCCGAAACGCCCGATCGGTTTATTCCAGCAATGCGTTCCGGTCATGGTATTGCGCCCCTGGCCTTGGAGGAAGAAGCTGCATCCCAGCTTTCCAAATTACCGGATTTGCACAAGGATCCCTTCGACCGCATCTTGGTCTGCCAAGCTCTCATCCATGGCCTTGTTTTGTTGACACCCGATGAGATGATCCGGCAGTATCCGATTCGGACCATCTGGTAAGCGCATCACCCCAGGTCGCCTTTCATCTAGAAAAGTTGCCCAACAGAGCGCCATACCGTCCTTCAACCACGATTTTCAGCACCGAAATGCAATATCCTCGGCCAATATATCGCCTGATCGATCAGGGACGCCCGCGTGACCTGGCTGGTTCTATCGGCGACAATGGTTATTCTGCTGCTCATGCATCATGGGTAGAAGCGGCGTTACACGTGGGAAATCATCAGCGGGAGACCCGATGGACGGAAAGCGTTGTGGTGGAAAGCAGGCCACCTGTCGAAACCATCAGGATGAAGTTGGGGTATTTGGTGCGAGGGCGCAAGCATCGCGAAACAAAGGCCGGCTGGGAATTGCCAGGACCCATTACAGCTTAAAACGTTCATTTTCCTGCTCAAAATAGCGGTTTAAGGCCGGAAAACACCTGCCTTTGGAAGGAAAGGGTTGCATTTTTGAGAGGTTAGCGAGGCCCGACCCGCGACCCGGCGCGACCGGCGAAATCAATCAAACAAAAAAACGCTGCGTTTGGTGAACACTATACAACATCCCCTGCTGCATTCCGACTGTTTTCCTGTGGTTCTGAGGTCTTTCGCTCCGAGCCCGGTTTGAAAGGAATGTGGGTGGTCGGTAAAAAAACGCTGAATGTGGTGCCGGTATCCACCACGCTTTCCACCTCGATGAACCCCCCCAACTGCTGAATGATGCCGCGTGAAACCGACAGGCCCAACCCAGTTCCCTTGCCTTCAGCCTTGGTGGTAAAAAAAGGCTCGAAGATCCGTTTGCAGATGTGCTCCGGCATGCCGGGTCCGTTATCGGAAATATTCACAGTCAGGTAGCCGTCCTTGCGCGCCTTATCGATGGAGATGGAAATAAACCCTTTTTCTTCCGGCAGCACATCCACGGCATTGAGAATCAGGTTGACGAACACTTGGTTCAGCAGCTGGTCGTCACCGTGCACGGGAGGCAAATCGTCCGGGATAGATGTTTCCATGTGAATTTTAGCGATGCGCACCTGATTGGACACCAAGGAGATGGCTTTTTCCAGCGTTCGCTTCACATCCAGGCGGCGTATGCGGGTTTCACTTTCACGGGCAAAATCCAACAGGTTGCGCACGATCTTCTGAGCCCGATCGGTCTCACTGATCACATCGTCAATCATCTCCAGTTTTTCGGTTTCCGGATAGGCGTCGTAATCCTCCTGAAGGGAGGCCGCCGTAAGCAGAATATTGTTGAGCGGGTTATTGAGCTCGTGGGCGACACCGGCCACCAGGTTGCCGATGGCTCGCATCTTATGGCTCTCGACCAGGATCTTCTGGCGTTTTTCAAGCTCGTCGATCATGTGATTGACCGCCATCGCCAGCTTGGTAAACTCGTCTTGAAACTTGCGGGCCGGACGAATTCGCGTAAAATCACCAGCGGCAATGCGATCGGTGTAACCTTGGAAACGAATGAGGCTTTTTAAGATCTCGTGGTTGATAAAAAGGGCGATCAGAATCATGATGATCATGAGAACGCCCAAAAAGGCAAATGTCACCCTTTTAACCAGACTGAACGTCCTGTCCACCGCCTGTCGCTCTCTTTCGACAAAGTCGGTGGCCATGGCAATCATCTGGGCCCCCTGGCTCCGCAGGCGGCTCTCGATGGCATCGGCTTGTGCACCGCTTCCAGGGTCTGCGATCCGGTCCAGCAACTGCTCATAGACCTGTGTTCCGCGCAGGAGGGTGTCGAAATGCTCCTGGGCAATCACCCTGGTCAGATGGTCGTGGTTATCCTGGATGGTTTTCTGGGCCTGATGCAAATGGGAAATGGCATCCTGAAGGTTGGTCTTGTAGAGCAGATAATTTTTTTCATACCGTCGTACCTGTTGAATTTCGCGCATGTAGCCATCGGCGATTTCCAGAAACCGGATCTTGTGCTGAAGCGCGGCCTGAGAATAGATGATCCATACCGAAATACCGGCGCACAACGCAAAAATCAGAAAAAAAGCCAGGATCAGGCGGAATCGGATACTGATTTTGGGTCGCGAATCTTCGCGTGACGGCCGACTGGCGTTATCGGCCGCCAAGACAACGGGGTCTGGTCCATCAATGCCCGCGTAAGCGGACACCACGCCCAAAGAGGCATCGGACACGCCGTTTCCAGACTCTGGCAGATTGGCGGGGCGTTTTACCATGGCGGTTCAGGCAAAAGCTCGATAGTTTTCATTTAGGAACTGGTCCGCATAGCGTTTCACCATCTCGTCACCGGTGAGCAGCATGTCCAGTTGCCGGCCGCAGGCCATGAGTCTTCCCAGCATCTCCAGAACCTCTTCGGAGGCCTGCTGGGAGTGGTATCTAAACCAGGCCGTAATCAGGTCCTGTCGGCGGTCGACCCCAAAGCCGTAGTGGCGCATCACGCGCTCTATAAAACTGGCCCGGCGAATTCTGCCGGCATCACCGCCGCCACCGCCACGCATCCTGAAATTGACGTGGTTGTTTTCGGGCCAGGGGCCCACCACGGCATCGATCATGGCATAGTGATAGGCGAAACGTGCATTGAAATTGAGGTAATCTTGGGCCACGATCAAGTAGTTGGTTGCCCGTCGTCGCCGGGGTCCCTTTTCCCCTCCCATCACACGCTCTTCAAAATCGGATGGCATGAGGTCCATGGCCCGCAGGGTGCGTGGTTGCCACAAGACCCGCGGATCGCTGACGCCGCGCCAGAGAGCCCCAAAGGGAACGCTGTCGATTTCCTGCGGCTGCGCGGTTTTCCCCCGGTGGGCTATCGACCCATCCAGATCGAGCAGCTTTATTTTAATGGGGATCGGCGTTTCGATGCCGATGGCCCTGCTTTTCCACGGCCTGTTCTGCCGGTCGCCGAAATCGAACATGGAGCGGACCGCCATCTCATGGATGAACCGGATGACATCGTGGATCGAAAGGCATTTTTTGGCCTTGAAGCCGGATGAATAGGGATCCGTCAGATTAAGGGCCAGCAGCAGGTGATACAACGGATCCGGCGACCGGTGAACCTTTTCGGCCAGCAGGCGGGTCCGCATGCGTTCGCGCACCTCCGGCCATCTTGACCCTCGGTAGATTCGGCGGTGGGTCGCATCCACCGAAACCACCGCTCCCGGTTTGAATCGCCAAATCCCGGGGCCCACCCGGAACAGACAGGGCACCGACTGCTCTCGGGCTAAGGTGGCCAGGTGGCCGACCGGGTTTCCCGTTTCCACAATCAGCGCGCCCAGATGCGGTAAAATTTTGACCAGTTGTGGTGCGGCGCTTCGGGCCACTGCGACGGCACCTTTCTGTTGAATCACCGGTGATTGTTCATCGCTGATATGTTCCACGGGGCCTTCGGCACGACCGGGAAAGATCGTGATGCCGCCCTCTATGTCGGCAACGGCTTTCTTGTCCGGTGGACGATGGCGTTTTTTGGCGTGAACCTGCAGCTGCCGGCCCTGCAGAAGCCACATCCGGCCATCTTGGGCCAGGCTCCACTCGATGTCCATCTCATGCCCGAATCTCAGGCACAGTTCGCGGGAGGTCTCGACAATCTGGCGCAGGGCCGTCTCCGGCAACTTCCGTTCGTAAAGCGGTTGACCATTTTGTGAATCAATGGCGGCAACCGATTCGATCAAGCGGAAGGTGTCGTTTTTTTCCAAGCGGTAAATGTCGGCCGGCTGTGCGCCCTGGATCATCTGCTGGGCCAGTCCCGGAACCGCGTTGATCAACATCTGGCTGTCGTTGGTGCTGACAGGATCGTCGGTGTAAATCACCCCGGAGAAATCGGCATCCACCATGGGCATAAAAAGCACGGCCATCTGAATGTCAGCCTCCCGAATGCCGTTGGCAAAGCGATACCTTACGGCACGATCGCTGAAACAGCTTGCCACAACCTGTTTGTAGGCTTGTTCCAGGTGATCGGTGGAGACGTCCAGCGCGCTGTCAAACTGCCCGGCAAATGAAAGCTCCTGATCTTCACAGGTGGCGCTGGAACGCACTGCCCAGCGGACATCTCCGGATCGGTCCAATTCAGACGCCTGGGCGGCGATCAGTTCGCTCACCGATTTCGGGACACGTGCCTCTAAAAAAAGGTTTCTCAGGGCGTACGTGCGCGACGTAAATGCATCGATGTCCGTGACCACTTCCAGGTCTTTCATCAGCAACCGAAGGTTTTCTTCCAGGTGGTTTTCCTCGATCAATAGACGATACGCTTTACTTGTTATGACGAAGGCTGGTGGGGTCATGGCCGGGTACACCTGCATCACGGCGGCCAGCCCGGCAGCCTTGCCGCCCACCAGTCGGGCATCGGCGGGTTCGGCGCTCACCTGCATAGCCAGCGGCGCTTCGTCGATTTCCGCCTCCCGTTCCATTTCTTTCCGGATGCGTTGGCTCAGATTTTCTAGGACCGCGTAAAGCTTGCGATGCTTATCGGCGGTCAGGATATTAAGTTCTTCGGCCATCAGCAGGGTGGTATCCAGCAGCTCGCGTGCTGGACGATGGATCCCGCGTCCTCCCTGCCGGTTAAAATTCAGGTCGACCTCCAGGTCGGCCATCAGCTGCAACACCGTGCTGTTTTTTTTCAACAGGGACCGAAAGGTTTCGTAACGGTAGCGGGAGGAGAAATCTACATCGCTGTCGACGTGCATTCGATTGATTTGACGGTTCATGATTGTATTCCTAATCAGTAAACCCACGCGCGGTCAGACCGTGGTGGTCAATTGTCCACCGGCCAGATCAACGGCGGCTTTTTCAATAATAACACGAAGGTCTGCCGGTTTAAAAGGCTTGGCGATAAAATCAAAGGCTCCCTTGACCAAGGCCTCGCGGGCCAAATCCACGGTGGCGTAACCGGTGATGATGATGACCTTGGTCCTTGGTGAGTGGCGCTTCACGTGTTCTAGGATCTGCATGCCGTCGACGTCATCCATGCGGACATCGGTGACGATGATGTCAAAATCTTTCTGGCCTATGCGGTCAAGGGCGCTGGTCCCGTCTCCAAAGGTTTCCACTTCGTAACCATCCCTTTCCAGCGTTGGTTTGAGGCGTTTGCCCACGATGGCCTCGTCATCCACCACCATGATGTTGAGTTTGTGATCCATGTGTCGTTCTCCTCGTCTCTGATGGTTTCGCAATCCGATACGCCAATGGCCTGTCACGAAATCATCCGTGTTCCCCGTGCCGAGATGGCGGCTTCTCATGAGGAAGTTCCGGCGCCGGAGGTGGGAGTGGCGCGCGGCACCACAAACGGGCATGACAATTCTTTGGCGATGCCGGCGGCCCAGGGTCGGCGTCCCCGGGACCCTCCATGATGCAATGCACTTTCGGTGCCGCCCCAAACTGCCGTATGAAAAACGGGGTTGCTGGCCATGTACTTTAAAAACTCCGAGGTACGGTCACCCAGCAGGACTTCTACGTGGAGCGGTACCCGCTTGCCAATCAGCGGCCGCAGGCTGCGTTTTACCGCCAGTCGATACTCGGTCCTGAGCCTTGCCGTATCCGGCAACTGTTCTCGTGCCCGCCTCGGAGTATCGCGTCGATCTCCCACGGGATCGATGAGCAGCAAGACATATAGGCCGGCATTCATGCGCTGAGCCAGGGCCGCTGCATACCGCGCCGCCGCCGGTTGAACATTCAGGTCTTCCATGAAGACCGCTATGCGGGTTTGGCGAAGCATTCATCCCCCCGGCATCCTCTTTCAGGGCAACGCTTTGGAAAGCAGGCCGTTTAAGGCATGCACTTCCACGTAAGAGACCCCTGATATGTCGCCCACCATTTTTTTAATGGTTTCAATTTCCCGGTTCCGGTTCCGTTTGGGTAATCGGGTTTTGACGACCACCGTGGCGGCATTCACCTCCACGTTCACATTGGCAAACGTTTCCAGTAGCCGGACCCGTACACTGGCAGCGAGCTCCAAATCTTTCAGGCAATTGAGGGCGTATGTATTGGCTCTCAGTTTGGGGTCCTTAACGGCCTCAGTTAACAGCTGGACCGCGTTGGATACGGGCACGCCTTTGGTGCGGATCACCAGGTCATATCGGCCGATGTCCTGCTGATCGGATTCCGGGTCTTTAAGCGACCAGTAGCGGCAGCTTTTTTGATCCCCCTTGCCCGCTTTTTCGATACAGCCCGTTTCAGCTTCATCCTCCCGATTGTCCGGTCCAGCGAGAGGGGGCGACGACAACAGGCGAACCCTGATCACGTGGGACACGCCCAGCACATAAAGATGAGCACACAATCCATGGCAAACCACATTGTCCTGCAGAAGCAGCCGCAACACTTCCCGCTGAACGATGGCCCGGTCGCGCCGCGAGCGTTTGCTTAGCACATCGCTTAGCAGTGCCGATTCATCCAGCGCCTTGCGGAGGTATTTTTCGGAGACATTCCAAGTTTTTGATATTCCTCCCAGAACCTCGCGGTCCACAAAGCGGTACCCCAAGCCAGCGGCGGTCTGCTCGGCGATTTCACGGCCCTCTGAATAGTCATCGGCAGCAACAATGATAACCGGCATGGCTCCATCCTTTCTGGCAATACTCGCGTGGGAAATTAAAAACCGGCTTCCCATGCCTGGCGGTGTCGCTATGCACCGGCACCGGCAGGGGCTTTCCCCTCATGAACTTCCAGGTTGTTGATCGCCGGAATCTCACCCAAGAGCGCCGCGGCTCTTTTTTCCAGCTGTCTGACAGCACGTTCCCCGGCCTGGCTGTATACAATCAGATTGCCGTATTCACAGGTAATGTCGGCATCTTTGTCCACGTCCAGAATGGCCGCCTTTATCCTACAGGCCAACGCCAGGTCTTCCAGTTTTTGCCGTGATGCCTCCGTCGCATGAAACTGTGGCAGGTTCGCGGCCTGGCAGATGAACTCCACGGCATCTTCTGTCCTGAGTTTTTTCACATGAAGGATCAGGTCATAAAGATGGCTGTCCCAGGGGTCCTTCCCGTACAGGCTATGAGACCACCTGCGGCGCTCTTCATCATCTTTGACCAGCAATTCCCGTGCTTTTTTCAGGCTGATTCCTTCGCGGGCTGCTTCGGCAGCCGCCCGGTTTTCGATATCGGCGATAATACGCACCTTGAGCACGTGCGACACACCTTGGAGGAGGATGTGGCCGGCCAGTCCGTGATACACCACATTGTCTTCGCGAACCCGCCAGGTCAGTGCGCTGCGGATATAGGCCATGTAGGCACTTCGGTCATGCCCCATGCGTTGAAGCAGCGTAGGGGCATCATGAATAGCACGAATCAGTTTGACTTCAGGTATATTAAAGCGCTTGCTGGCATCCAGCAGCACATCCCGGCTGATACATTCGTAACCCAGACGTGCCGCAACGGCTTCGGCCACCTCCTTGCCTCGGCTGTAGGATCCCCTCGAAATGGTAATAATCGCCATGGACTTTTCCTTTGAGCTGAACGGCGGTCAGGCACCGTATATTAATTGGATCATCAGTATCATCACGATAATAAAAAGCACGGAAATGACCATTCCGGATTTCATAAAATCGATGCTGCGATAGCCGCCCGGCCCCATGTAGAGGGCATTGACCTGGTGGGTCGGCAGGATAAAGGAGTTGCTGGTGGCAAGCCCCACCACCAGGGCCGCCATGCGCGGATCGGTGTGGGCTGCCAGGGCCATGTTGACCACCAGGGGGACCAACAGTACGGTGGCTCCAACGTTGGATATAACCAGCGTAAAAACGGTTGACAGTATGCCGATGACCGTCAACAGGACAATGGGTTGCACGGTGCCGATGGTCTGTAGCACGGCATTCGCAATCCAGGCCGCCGTCCCTGTTTTTTCGGTGGCAATACCCAACGGTATGAGGCCCGCCAGCAGAAAAATGGTACGCCAGTCCACGGACTGATAGGCCTCATCGATACTCAACACCCGGGTAATGATCATCCCCAGCGCACCCGTCATCAGACTCACCGACAGCTGGATTTTAAACCCCATTACCATGGTCAATGCCAGTACGAGCCAGAAGCCGGCAAAGACGGCCTTCTCCGGCCGCATCTGTTCGGTGTCGACGGGGGTGGTAAACAGGAAGATCTTTTCTGCCTGGAGTGTGCTCAGGCGGTTCCAGCTGCCGTATAGCAGGACCGCATCGCCCACGGTCAATGGTATATCACCGATGTCCGCCCGGTACGTCTGCCCCTTGCGGTACACGGCAAGGGGGGTTACACGAAAGCGATCCTGCAAATTCGCGGCCCGGAGCGTTTTGCCTTCGAGCGCCGAACGTGGTGCTACCACCGCTTCTACCATACCGCCCCGCTCCTGGTTGAATTCGGCTTGAAAAACCTGAAGGGTTTCCTTGATCTGCATGTTTTCATGCTCTGCCATGCGGTGAACGTCTTCCAAACGTCCATGTACCAGCAAGTCGATGTCCGACCGGATTTCAGTGTCCAGCGGTGGTGAGATCACTTTGTAATCAGGGGGCTCCGTAATGCTTAGGGTGTTGATCAGATATCTGCGGCGGAGATCTTCAACCAGCACCGGCTCGCGGTAATGGGTGAAGTCGGCGGGGGTATGCAGCTCAACCATCTTGCCACTCGCCAGCAGTGGCTCTACCTCTTCCGTGGACTGGTCGGCGTCTTTATCGGCGCCCCCTCCCCGGGGGAGAATGAAGCGGCCAAACAGAATAAAGCAGGCAATACCGCTGGCCACCAATGCCAGCCCGATGGGCGTCACATCAAACAGGCCGAAAGGTTCCAGATTGAAAGGCACCAGCAGGTCATTTAGCAGGATCAGTGGACTGCATCCAACCAGGGTGATGGTGCCACCTAAAATCGCGCTGAAACCGATGGGCATCAGCAATTGGCTCAAGGGAATTTTGAGTCGTTTGCTGATGCGCTGAATGGCCGGCAGAAAGAGTGCGGCGGCGCCGATGTTCTGCATGAAGCTTGAGATGCCGGCCACGGCGAGCGATATGAAGATGATCACCCGTGAGGAGCTATTGCCGGCCAGCCGGATGATGGGCGCCACCATCCGGTTGATCACGCCGGTCTTATCGAGTCCGGCGCCGATGATGATCACCGCGATGATGGAAATCACGGCATTGCTGCTGAGCCCTACAAAGGCTTCCTTGGGGGACACAAGATGCAGCAGCGGCAGAGCGACCATCATCAGGATGGCTACGACATCCACGCGCACCCACTCCACAACAAAGAGAAACACGGCAACACCAATCATCAGGATAACGAGGATCATCTCAGTGGTCAGAGGCTGCATATTGGCTTTCCTATCACGCAGTTTATCCGCTATTTAAAAAATAAATTCCGTCATACAGAAGGGTATCTGCGGCTGCAGAAAAACGCTCGCATATAGCGGCCATTTTTTGACAACCACGATATGGTGTTCGGCCGGTTCGTGTGCAATGGATCCAACCCGCGTCCAACTTCAGCAAGATATATACCAATAGCGATGGTCTCGCCAAAAGTGCTATCCTGATGGTGCCCTGCGCAATTCTTCAATACGCTGGGGCTGGATTCCGACTAGATCCGCTGAAGTTTCGCGGCGATCGGGAAAAGTGGGCTCTGTGTGTTGCTTTTAGCAACAGGATGGTGGAGGATATTGATAATATATTGATTTGCGGGGGGGGGTGGAAGGATACACGGCATGTTGAGGAGGATGTTGCAATATGTTACAGTTTTGCCGGTATCGAAAGACCATCACTCCCTGAGTTGGCTTTTTTTCAGTTTACGATACAGGGACACCCGGTTGATGCCCAGCAACTTGGCAGCCTGGCTCTTGTTGTGATGGCACTGGTCCAGGACCCACTGGATGTAATCACGCTCTAATTCGGCAAGGGACTGGATCTGGCTTTGATTCTTTTGGATGGTAAACACTTCAATTTCCCGAAGATCTTCGGGAATGTCGTCGACCTCGATCATCTCGCCGACGACCAGCGCCACAGCACGCTCCACAATATTTTCCAGTTCTCGGATGTTGCCCGGGTAGCTGTAATGCGTTAAAAGCGCCATGGCCTCCCGGGAAAAACCGATGATTTCGCGATGGGCGCGCTGATTAAAACGTTTTAGAAAAAAATTCGCCAGCAGGGGAATGTCTTCCTTGCGTTCCTTCAAACTCGGCAGATGCATGGGCACCACGTTCAGGCGATAATAGAGGTCCTCGCGAAAAGTGCCCAGGCGCATCGCTTTTTTCAAGTCCCTGTTAGTGGCGGTTACAAGACGAATGTCGATGGGGATGGGCTTGACGCCGCCCACACGCACGAGTTCCCGTTCCTGGATCACCCGCAGGAGCTTGGACTGCATCGCGAGCGGCATGTCGCCGACTTCATCCAAAAAGAGGGTGCCGCCATGGGCGTGCTCCAGAATACCCGGTTTGGCGGTGGTCGCTCCGGTATAGGCGTCTTTTTCGTGACCGAAAAGCTCGTTTGCCAGCAGTTCGTCGGTAAAAGCAGCGCAATTCACGGGGAAAAAGCCCTTGTCCGAGCGTTGACTGGCCTGGTGTATGGCACGGGCGACCAGTTCCTTGCCGGTGCCGGATTCACCCATGATAAGAACACTGGTATCCGACACGGCGACCTGCCGTATCAGGCGTGTAATTTTCAATATGGCTGAACTCTTGCCGATCATTTGAACATCTTCGCAAGATACCTGCTTTTCCAGGAGTTGGATGCGGCCCTTGAGCCGTCTTTTTTCCATGGCCTGACTTACCAAATGACGAACCATCTTGGGGCGCAACGGTTTTTCGACATAGTGGAAGGCCTTCTTCTTTATGGCCTCGACAGCGACGTCCACGGACCCGTAACCGGTCATCATGATCACCTCGGTGTCGACGTCAATTTTTTTAATTTTTGAAAGCAATTCCAGGCCGTTCATAGGCTCCATCAGCAAATCCGTCATCACCACCTGAAAGGATTCCCGAGCCATTGCCGCAATGGCTTCGGCGCCGCTACCCACGGTCCGGATCTCATAGCCGTCTTGCGAAAGAATCCTTCGCAAAGCCTTGCGGGCTATCAGGTCATCATCCACCACAAGGATGCGTTCAGCTAACGTCATCGTCTGTATATTCCGATCATTGAGGGTCTTATAGCTGGCATATTTATTGCTGTAAATCAGCGCGACTCTTCAGCGCCTCGGGGTCGGCTTCCAAGGTTTGGCGGTTCCAGGAATTGAAGGATACCTGAGACGATGATCACTCTTGATGGACCCATAGAATATCGCCCCTCCAACGGGGCTAACTTCTTGAAACGAGATCTACCCCCGAAAAGCGGGGTAAGCCGCTTTTTACGAAGGCGCCACTATTAGCGGCTCAGAAACGACTCCGACTTCGTTGGAGGTCATTGAATCGTACCAGCAAACATGCCGATGGGTAGCCACCGGCTGAGGTGCGAGTCGACGCTTCCCGTATATCAAAAATGATGCAAAAAGCAACATCCATGACCCATAGGCAGCTCTATCGAAAACACAATCCGCAAAACAGGACAAGAAAAGGTATGCAATCCACGATCACGTTGACACAACCGAACAAACACCCATCCTCCCACGACCTGCGGCGCATCAGGCGGGTGCGCTTCCGCCACCTGTTTGCCCAGGTTCGCGCCATTGTCCATCTTTTTGTCGACGGCCAGGAAAAATTGAGCGGGGCTTACATTTTTGACCGACATTACATCATTTCACTGGTGGACAAAATTATCGACCTCAGCCGGAAATTGGTATTCGATGCCAGCATTCTTGCCCCGGAGGGTATGCGCGACTGCTACGCTGATTTTGACGCCTGTAAACAGGAAGCCGAAAACCGCTTTCTCAAAAACAAGGAAATGGATGAAACGGAAACAGCCGTTGATCAGGACAGTGAAGTCTTTGAACATACGGCAGAGTATCGCCAGCTGCAGCGGGTGCTGAAATGGATCGGCGGCCACGAAGCCGAAGAGGGGGTATCGATCTTTGATTTCCTCAATGGAACCTTGCGCCATGTTTTCAGAACGTTTGAGGAACCTGAGCGCCTGGTGCAGCCTGACTGCCGGTTGACCCTGTCTGTCAATGGCCACCCGATTCACATCGACTATCTGGACATGGACGATGGAATGCGCGATCTGGCCGACAGACAAGTGTCCTGGGAGGATCTGGCCTGCACGCCCCTGGTTGAGCTGTTAAGAGGGGCGGTTAATAACGCCGCTCGAGGTCCAGCTTCAGCGTGTGGTCCCATGTGGGCACTGGCCGGCAGCGACGCGCTATCCCTTTTTCAGATATCCCCTGCAGCAACCATCTGGCTGGAGGTCTCACCATCGGTGGACGAGCGGTCGTATGACGTGCTGCTCTTTACCCGGGTCGAGGGGTTTAATTCCAATAAAATACCGGCCGACTTCCGGGCGGCCTTGACACCCGGGGAGATCCTGGTGTGGAAATCCGAATCAACGAGCGGCGACAGCCAGCGGGTGTTGGCAACCCTGGGGGAGATTCTCTTCGGGAGCGTGTGAAACGGTCGGCCCGTGCGGCGGTGTTTTGGAAATTGACCGGCTTCACATGGGCGGATAGCCGGTGATCGCCCGGATGTCGTTGTAGATCGGCTTCAGCCGTCGATACAGCTTGCGATACACTCGTTCATAGAGTTCGTGGTACAGGTCCCGGTTGCGGGGGATCGGTTGGAAGGTATCGGCCACCCGTGTCATCTCACGGATGGCGCTGTCGAAATCCGGATGCAGCTTCAGCCCCACGGCGGCAGCGATGGCGGCCCCCAGGGCGGAGGTTTCGTAAGTGTGCGGGCGCTGGGCGGGCAGGTTGAAGATATCCGCGGTGATTTGCATGGCGACGTCGCTCTGGGAGCCACCGCCGGAAACCCGCAGCGTTTCAACACGCACCTTGTTGCGCTTCTGCAGCGCCAGCATGCCTTCCTTGAGCCCGTACCCCAGCCCTTCCAGGATTGATCGATAGATATGGGCGCGGGTGTGGACGTCGCCGAAGCCGATGATGGCGCCCTTGGCATCGGCATCGGTGTTGATGCCGGGCGACCAGTAGGGCTGGAGGGTGAGCCCCATGGACCCGGGCGGAATTTCCCGAATCAGCTCGTCAAAAATTACTTCCGGTGCTACGCCGCGGTCATCGGCGATCTGCTGCTCCCGCAAGCCGAACTCTTTTTTGAACCAGCTTACCATCCAGAAGCCGCGATAGACCATCGCCTCGGTGTTGTAGGTGCCCGGCAGAGCGCCGGGGTAGGGCGGTACGAAGGGCTTGATCTCCACGTACTTCGGGCTGGCCGTGTTTACGGTGGCCGTAGTACCGTAGCTCAGGCAGGCGGTTTCGGGTGAGCGGCAGCCGGCGCCCAGCACTTCGCAGGCCTTGTCCGTGGCCGCGGCGATCACTGGCAGGCCTTCCGGGATGCCGGTTTTCAGAAAGGCTTGCCGGGTGATTTGCCCCAAAAGACCCCCCGGTGGTACCAGCTCCGGCAGGCGGGTGGGGTCCATGGGAAAGAACTTCCACTTGAGGTCCCGCGGTCCGGCCCAGCAATGCCGCTTGTAATCGAAGGGCACATAGCCCACCTGGCTTCCTACCGAATCGCGATATTCGCCGGTCAGGCGGTGAATCCAAAAGCCGGAAAGAAAAAGGAATTTGTGGGTCTTCTCCCAGATCTCCGGTTGGTTTTGGACCAGCCAGTTGGACTTGCACTCCCGGATGGCTTTATCGACGATGCCATATTGGTTGACGGTTTTGAGAACTCCTGTGAGGAGGGGGGAGAGAGGGTTCTTCATTTCGGCCTTGCGCTGATCCAGCCAGAGAATGGCCGGCCGCAGGGGGGTGCCATTTATATCCAGATTGACCATGGTGGCGCGCTGGGAAGTGACGGCCACCCCGGCGATGCGGTCGGAGGCGACCCCTTCGGTGTCGAACAGCCGGCGGGATGTGGCGGCGAAGCTTTGCCAGTAATAATCCAGCTCCTGTTCGGCCCAACCGGGTTGACGGGAGAAATAAGGCGTGATGGGCGTCTTGACCATATGGCGGATTTCTCCCCGCGGGTCGATCAGGGCCGCGCGGATGGACTGGGTGCCGGCATCGAAAACCAGAATTTGATCCCCTTGTCCGCTTGTTGTCATCGCGATTTCCTTTGAAGGGTTTCATCCAAATCCAGCCCCAATTGCCCCCCGGGATTCATGATGTTGCGGGGGTCGAAGTGGTGTTTAAGGGCCCGCAGGACAGCCATCTGTTCCTTCCCGAGGTGCTGCTCGACCCAGGGGGCGATCATGCGTCCGATACCGTGATGGTGGCTCAGCGATCCGCCGTACTTCTGAATGTGGTCGAGAATGCCGGCCTGGAAGGCGCGGTAGTCGTCCACGTGGTCGAAGCGGCCGATGAAGATGAAATAGAGGTTTGTGCCCTGGGGGTAGAAGTGCGAAGCATGGGTCATGCAGATGGTCCGGGGTCGTTTCTTCATGTAGGACCGCACCCCCTGGTGGAGGGTGTGCAGGTTGTCCCAGGTCACGGAGGCTTCCAGGGTGTCGATGGTGATGCCGTAATCGTGCAGGTCTTCGCGCATGTAAGGTTCGCGGTAGCGGGTCTTTTCCCATTTTTTTCCGGCGTAGGTGCCCAGGTAAATGGCGTGGTGCTGTTTGGCGATGGTGCGGATTTTGCGTTTGACCAGACGGGTGTAGTCCCGGTCGCCTTCGACGGTTCCCAGGCAGAGGCAGCGCTGCATGGGGAGATAGCCGCGTTTGATCAGAAAACGGTCCGCCAGGGATGGGATGCCGTAGAGTTTGAGCCCCCGGTCGGTTTCCTCGGGATCGGAAATCCGGTAGACGGCCGGCCGGCCGAATTGGCCCTGGCCGATTTCGCGGCTGGCATCCACGGCGGCTTCCCAGGAAGGAAACATGAAGCTGAAATAGCGGCGGTTGGCCGGCATGTGCCGGAAGACTTTCATGGTGACTTCCACCAGGATGCCGAAGGTGCCCTCGGCGCCCTTCATGATGTCGTTGACCTTGGGGCCTGTGGCGGCCGCCGGATAAGGCAGGGTTTTAAAGTTGCCCGTCGGGGTGACATACTCCTGGCTGACCACCATGTCGGCGGCATCGCCATAGTAGGTGGAGGCCTGGCCCGATCCCAGAGTTACGACCCAGCCCCCGACGGTCGAGTATTCGAAGGATTGCGGAAAGTGGCCGCCGGTGTAGCGCCGCCTGGCGCCTAACCGCTCCGGGGCCTGGTTGAGGGCGGCTTCGTAGGCCGGCCCCAGCAGGCCGGGTTGCACCGTGGCGGTCTGGTTGAGTTCGTTCAAGGTGAGGAGTTTGTTCATGTGGGTGCTCATGACCAGGGTGACACCTCCGCGGGCCGGGCGCAGCCCGAGGTTGACCGAAGATCCGCCGGAGAAGACGTAGACAGGGATTTTTTCCTCATGGCAATAGCGCACGATGTCGCTAACGTCCTCCTTATGGCGGGGGTGCACCACCAGATCGGCGATCTCCCGGACCACACCCTGGCCAAGTTCCATCATTTCTTCGGTGGTCTTGCCATAAGCGTAGCGGGTCCTTTGATAAGCGTCGGTGGTCGTATTTTCGCGCCCGACAATGGCGGCCAGGGCATCCACCTGGTCCGCGCTCAGTCCGCACGGGCGATCCAGCACCACCGGCTCGCGGCCTTCCCCGCTTTTGTGCCGAAAGTCGTTGTCCGTCATCCCGAAGGCTTCCTTTAGCATGGTGTACCATTGGTCGCTGGGGTGCTTGAACTGGGTCGGGTCGCCATACTTGAAGATGGCGCGAAAGGTGCCTTCCGCCGGGGGCGTTTCGCTCCAGTCGGGACGGAATAATTTTGATTTTGCCATTCGGCTTTCTCCTCGAATAATTTTTGAACGCACCCTATGCGATACTATGCAGGATTGGTTCAAAAATGTTTCTTTCTTTTGACCATGTTACTTTTCTTACACGCGTCAGAAAAGCAACCAAAAGAAGGCACCCGCGTCACGATCCCTTCGGGTTCGCCTGTGCGTCGTGGTTACGGCCGAACGCGCCGAAACTCGCCCCGCATGTCAGCTGGGCTTAGACAGTCGTCGCGTCTTTATCGTCCGCAACCCCGATGCTCGGCCTCGTGACAAAGGGAATAAATACTACCACAATTCATTTCACGAATACGGCAAAGAAGCATCCCTATGATTGTCCTTCCGGCGAAAGTCGGAATCCTGGAAAAGACTGGATGCCGGATCAAGTCCGGCATGACGTGGTTGGTGCCTTGTGCTGCCAATGAAATAGATTCCCTTTCATCGAAGTGTGCGAATTAACGCCTAAGCTTCAATCTGTCGGTATTTGTAGAAACGCGTTTGTTTGTTCTACTTCCCAGTTGATACGATCTTCATCCCAGCCCAGGTCGCCGGCCACTGTTTCGGCGACCTTTCGTAAAACGGCTTCACCCGGGTTGCCCAAAGTGGCAATACCGGTGCGCCGCAGTACGATATCCTTCAGGGTCAGCGCCATTTCATGGCGGGCGGCATAAACGGCTTGAGCCAGGATATCGCCTGCGTCGTTCAAGGGATCGGCCAGGGATGGGTGCTTCCGGGCCAGGGCCAGGACATCGCCAACGGCGGTTCCGTAAATCTGTGCCAGATAGACCCGCGTCTCTTCAGGAAAATCGCCGTATTCGTTTTTGACCTGATCCATAAAGACCGTTATGTTCCTGATTTCGGACCCGGCCAGGTAGGTACGGTTCGATAAGGAGGGACGGATCGGTCGGTCGATCTTGTCTTTCAGGCGATCGACGACGTTTTCGGCCAGGTGGCGGCTGGTGGTCCACTTGCCGCCTTCCACCGTCAGCAGCCCGTTCAAGCCGTCCCGGGCATTATCGTAGATTTCATATTTGCGCGATGAGGTGTAGGTTTCCTCGGTCTGGTCTTCCACCAAAGGGCGAAGGCCGCCATAGCAGTGCTGCACGTCTTCGTACGCGATGGCCAGGCCGCTAAATGAAGCATTGACCTCCGCGATCAGTTCTTCGATGCTGGCGCGGGTGACCCGGTAGTCGTCCGGATCGCCATGATAGGCTTTATCCGTAGTGCCGATCAACGTGTGGCCCCGCCAGGGGATGAGAAAACAATGCCGCCCGTTCGGGGTGATGGCACTGACCACGGCGTTGTCCGCGATGATCGGTTTGGTGATGATGTGAATTCCCTCGGATCGCTTGAGAGGGCGGTCGCTGGTTTGCCGCCCGGTCATGGCGAGAACGCTGTCGGCCCAGGGGCCGGTGCAATTGATGGTGACCGCCGCGCAGACTTCATGGACCGTATCGTGGATCCTGTCTTTCACCTTAACGCCCTTCACGGTCCCGTCGTTGTCGTCGAAAAGAAATCCGACGACCTTGGCATAGTTGGCGACTTCGGCCCCGTGGGCCATCGCGGATTTGATGAAGGCCAGAGCCAGGCGTTCCGGGAAAATGTTCAGACAGTCATAAAACAGTGAGGCGCCGGTAAGCCCTTCCCGCTTGAGAACGGGCTGCCGCTGCAAGGCCGCATGGGGTGCGAGGGTGGTGTGGTTAGGGATTTTTTTGGCCGCATCCCAGGTCCGGCCTTTGTCGAACGCCAGAAGGTCATAGAGGGTCAGGCCAATCTTCAGCAGCCATTTATTGCTTTTGATCTGGGACCGGTAGTGGGGAAACAGCATGGGGCAGGGATAGACGAAGTTGGGGGCGATGTTTTCCATGGTCCGGCGCTCCCGCAGGGATTCCCGTACCAAACCGTATTCCATGTTCGACAGGTAGCGCAGGCCGCCGTGGATGAGCTTAGACGAGGCCGCCGAGGTGGCTTCGGAAAAATCCCCCTTTTCGAAAAGAACCACCCGCAACCCCCGACTGGCAGCCTCGTAAGCAAGGGCCGCCCCGGAAATCCCGCCGCCGATGACAATGATGTCGAATACGCCTTCCGGCCGGATATGGTCAAGATACCGTTTCATTCTGAAAATCCTGTTATTGGTTCGACCAATAAACACCGTTTCTGGTGTTCGAGGTCCCACCGGCCCCAACCGGGCTTTTTCCCGCGTGCCGCTCGATTTCCTGAAATATTGCATGCTCGGCATACTGGAGCACATCGCGCATGATGTCCCGGGCCACCCCGGCATTCTGCTCGCGGATGGCATGATAGATCTCCTGGTGAAACGCTTCCGACCGTGCGATGTTCGTGGGGTTCTCGAAATACAGATGGCCGAATTCGTAAAAAAAATCTTCATAAAAATTGGTCATGAGGATCTGGACAATATTGCCGCTGGCCAACCCGATGAGGTGATGCACACGTTTGTCACGCTCCAGGATCGAAAGATCCCGGCGGTCAAGGGCGACCTCCCGCAGCTGCGCTAAATGGTCCGGTGACCGCTTCAGGGCCGCGGCATGGGCCACCTCCGGGCTGTTGATGCGGCGGACTTCCAGGATCGCACTCAGTACCTCGTACCGCATGGCGTCGTCTACATGCATCAGGGCCTTGGCGGTTTCCGGATTGCGGCTGTGCAGGAAATTTCTGACGTAAGCACCGTCCCCCTGCCGGATGGCAACGAGATCCAGATGTTCGAGATAGCGCAAGGCCTCGCGCACTGTGGCCCGGTTGACCTGGAACTTGGCCGCCATGGCGCGTTCGGTGGCGAGCTTGCTGCCGACCGGCAGTTCGGCCCGAATGATCTGTTTGAGAAGAACGTGGGTCACCTGTTCGTGGGCGCGGGGACGTTTGGCAGAGATTGGGTGGTCGCTGGTTATGGCCATTTTGGTTTTATTGGATGCGAGATATATGGATTAATTGGTTCGACCAATTATGTATCGGTAAACCACGACATTGTCAAGAACGTGTGTCGACCGACCAGCCCGCCGGTACAAAAGGGGGGGCTTCGGATGCGTGGGGGGTCATTGGAAGGCAACCGACGGTTGATCTGCAAGGGATTCCATGTATAATTCACGGAGTGGATCTATTTTAGTGACAAGCAACAATGAACGGAGACTGCGTGTGGGTTTTTTTAAATCGTCCAGGAATTCGTCGGTCGATCTTCTTGCGGGCAAGGAGGCATTTCAGCGGGCCATCACAAAGGAGCGCTATCGGTCAGACCGGAGTGATCACAAATATTCGCTTTTGATCCTGTCGCTGGCGATCAAAAGTGAAGAAGACGAGCGAATTGGCCGGGCCATCACCACGATCCGCCAGCGCATCCGAGCCATCGACGAAATCGGCTGGTACGATGAGAACCAACTGGGCATCATTCTTCCTTACACCTCCATGGCCGGGGCCGATCAGTTGGCAGACGAAATTTACGCTATCGTCACCGACCACCTGGAGCCTTCCGAGTGCCTGGCCTGCGAGCTTTTCTGCTATGATCCGGAAGCGGTCCCTGCAGCCGGTATGCCAATATGGAAAAAAAATATGAAGGAATGAGGGGTTCGTTTTTTACCAGGAGAAGCTACTGCCATTATATGAAAAAGCGATGTCGGAACCGACCACAAGAAACGGGGGCTGCTTTCAGCCCCCGTTTCGATTTGCTTGGTATGGCGACCCCTACATCAGATGCGCATTGAGCCAGAGGTGGCAGACGATGCTGGCGGCATAGCCGAGACCGATCACCGGGGTCCATTTGAGGTGGGCGCCGAAGGTGTAGGTGCCCCGCGCCGTGCCCATCAGGGCCACACCGGCGGCCGAGCCGATGGCCAGCAGGCTCCCGCCCACCCCGGCGGTGAGGGTGACCAGCAGCCATTGCCCCAGTGACATGGCCGGGTCCATGGTCAGCACCGCGAACATGACGGGAATGTTGTCCACGATGGCGGAAAGGATGCCCACCAGTGCGTTGGCCGTGGTGGCGCCCAGATCGGTATAGGCGTACTCGGAGAGGATGCCCAGGTAGCCGAATTGGGAGAGGCCCCCGACACAGAGAATGACGCCGTAGAAAAAAAGCAGGGTGTCCCATTCGGCCCGGGCGATTTTTTTCATCAGGTCGAAATGTTCGGCCTCACGCTGCTTTTCCTCCACTTCCCGAATGACCTCGATGGCCCCGATGGTCCGGCCGGTTTCATCCTTGATGGGGGCGGCGGAGAAGGTCAACCACTGGCCTTCTTCACCGATGGTCGGGAAAAAATCCGCCGCGTCATAGGTGGCGGATTTTTCGGGATTCTCACGATGCCGACCGGGATAGTGCCGGTCGTAGTCCTCTTCCGGCATTTCATCCACGATCAGGTCGGCCAGGATGCGGCGTTTTTGTTCGTAGAATGGCGACCACTGTTTGCTCGTACCCACCCGTTCGGCAGCGGGTACACCGGTCATTTTTTCCATGCCCTTGTTCCAGTGCGTGATCTGATGGTTGGTATCGATGGCAAAGGCGGCATGGGGATAGTTCTCGACGATTTGGGCGACGGCACTCTCCTGTTTGCTCGAAGGGACGACCGTTCCGATGGGTTGGTCATATTTGACTCCCAGGATGCGGTCATAGCTCATCGTGCGCCCCTCGTGGCGTTTGACGTGATAGGAAAAGGCCCCCAGATAGCCCAGGCCCAGCATCATGCCGGCCGCCGGCGGCAGGTGCAGGAAATTGTGGAAACAAACGGCGGTGGTGATGGTCAGCAAAAAAAGGACCATCATGGGCTTGGCGCCGTATTTCATCTCGATCGTTTCACTGAGTTTTTCGGGAGAGTCCTTGCCGATGGCAAAGCTCATGCAGGCCGCCGGGATCAGCCAGTTGATCACCGAAGGAATGAAGATGTTGAAAAACTGGGTGAAAGCCACTTTGCCATTCTGCCAGACCATGAGGGTGGTGATATCGCCGAACGGCGAAAAGGCGCCGCCGGCGTTGGCGGCGACCACGATATTGATGCAGGCGATGGTGATAAAGCGTTTGTTCTTGCCGCCCACGGCCATGACCACCGCCCCCATCAAAAGGGCCGTGGTCAGATTGTCGGCAATCGGCGAAATAAAGAAGGCCAGAAGGCCGGTGATCCAGAAAATTTTCAGCAGGGAAAACCCGCGCGACACCAGAAAAGCCCGCAACGTTTGGAAGACATTGCGCTCTTCCATGGCGTTGATGTAGGTCATGGCCGCCAGCAGAAAGAGGAATAGTTCGGCATATTCGAGCAGGCTTTGCTGCAGGGCCACGTGGGCGCTATGGGTGTCGCCGGCACGGCCGTAAGCCACCGCCACCAGCACCCAGATAATGCCGGCCGCGAACAGCACCGGTTTGCTTTTGCGCAGGTGGATCGTATTCTCCAGCGGCACCAGGGAGTACGCCAAAACAAAGAGGACGAGGGCGGTAATGCCCCAGAAAGTACCTGCCATGGCGCTGGCGGCAACGGCCGGGTGGCCGCTTTCCGCCCATGCCAGGCAGGGGACGGCAAGTAGGGCAAGCGTAAGGGGCCATTTCTTCAGCATTGAATATCCTTTTATGTCTTTGCCGGTCGTGTTTCCGGCCGGTTAGGCGGTGATATTCCACCACGATGGCAACCATGGCGCACCCCATGGGTCGGCGTGTTCAGGGAATTTCGCTATCACGCCGTCAGCAGGCGCATCGATGGAAAAACGCGCGGCACGATGGTTGCTATTTGTTCAATTAATTCCCCAGGCTAAAAACAAAACGGCTAAATTGGCATAAAACAGGGGCCGCTGTCAATCAGTTCCGGAACGTAAATGCATCTGGCATTGCGGCAAATGGGAAAAAAGGGGGGAGCACACATGATTCAGGGGAACTTGCGTCATCCTGATTCCTCAGGAATTAAAGGGACGATCCGATTTAATCCGGAAAGTCCTGGGTGGGACGCGGCCGGCGTGGTGGGCCCCGGCAAACTGCACCACCCGGGCTTCGTGCCAGAAGGGTTGTCTGGGATTGGAAGGAAGAAATCCGACATGACCGCCGGAAGCGGGCGTTTCCAGAAACAGGCTGTCATTGCGGCGGGCCGCAGCATAGGGAAAGCAGGTGGGGGCCAGGAACGGGTCGTTCAAGGCATTGATGAGCAGTGTCGGTACCCGGATATCTTTTAAAAATCCAAGGGCGCTGCAGCGCCGCCAATAATCTTCGGCATCGCGGAATCCGTGGACCGGGGCGGTATAGACGTCGTCGAAGCCTTTAAGGGAGCGAACCGAGATCAGCCGTGAGGTATCGATACACCCGGGATAGCGACGCGCCTTCCAGCGGGCTTTGGCTGTCAGGGTTCGCAAAAAACGCCAATTATAGACCTGATTGACGGCCCGATCGAGCTGCCGGGCGCTGGCCTTGAGGTCGCATGGGACGGAAACCGCAGCGGCCCAATGCCCCTCCGGGTCCAGGGACGAGGCGTTTTCGCCCAGGTACTTTAACACTAAATTGCCACCCAGGCTGAATCCGACAAATCCGATGCTGTGGTAGGTCTGCGTCGCGGTGATGTGGCGATGGACCACAGCGAGGTCGTCGGTGGCCCCGCTGTGGTAGGCCCGCAACTGACGGTTGATGGTTCCGCTGCAGCCCCGGTAGTTATAGGCCACGGCATCCCAGCCGGCCTGATTGAGGGCGCGCGCCATGCCCCGCATGTAACTGGCCCGGGAACTGCCTTCCAGGCCGTGGCAGAGCAGGGCCAGGTGGCGGCTGCCACGCCGGGACCAGTCCAGGTCGATGAAATCATCATCCGGGGTAGCAATGCGTTCGCGTCGATAGCGAACGCCATTCACGCGACGCAGCAGGGACGGCAGAATGGTCTGCAGGTGGCCGTTGGCCATCAGCGGCGAAGATCGGTAGGTGGAGGGCCGTATAATGGGCATGGCACTTCCCGGCGAAATGGGTTACCCTTGCACTATTTAAGAACAAAAGCATTAAGCCAGCCGCGATAGCCGGATTCCGCGCAATTTGCAAGTTTTGATTGCTGGTTCATGGGAGAACCCTATCGTGGAGGCGTTGCGATCTTTGCGTGGTGCTGGCCGGATAAAGAGGATTCTATGAAGAATGCCGCAACGCCCGATAGCCTGCTGGTTGCGGCCGCCGGCCCGGGGTGGCTGGTGGTGGACAAGCCGGTCGGAATCAGCGTGCACAATGATCCCGGGCAGGATTTGTGCTCCCGCGTGACCACCATGCTGATCGGGGATACGCAGCTGGCCGAAAAGGCGGGTTTCATTCCGGCGGCGGGCGTTCACGCCCCGCACCGTCTGGATCGTGATACCAGCGGCCTGGTGCTGTTGTGCTGCAGTGCGCCGGTGCTGCACTATTACGGTGAAGCGTTTCAGGCGCGCCGGATCGGAAAAGGCTATCTGGCCATTTTGCACGGGCGGTTGAAGGTATCGACGGGTGATCAGAGAAGCGGACGCTGGGTTTTTCCCCTGGCCCAGTCCAGCGGGGGACGGAACAACCCCTCCGGCAACGGCAAGCGGGTGGCCAGTCGGACGGCCTTTCAGGTGATGCAGCACAGTGCGCACTACAGCCTGGTGGCCTGCGCGCCCCTGACCGGCCGTAAACACCAGATCCGCCGCCATGCCAAACTGGCGGGGCACCCGGTGGTCGGGGACCGGCGCTATGGCTCGCCGCGATCCCTGCGCTACCTGCGGGAAACAGCTGGCTTCGAGCGGCTCGGGCTGCACGCCTACGGCCTCGATCTGCCCTTGCCGCAGGAGACGGAACGCCGAATGGTTTTTTCGCCGACGTTGCCTCAGGCCTTTATCCGGCTGCTGGCCGGCGATTCGGCGCAACCGGCCGCTGCCTGGGAGACGATCCTTCGCACACTGCCCGCCTGCCGGCCTTGGCTGGCGGAAAAGGCCGGTTCCGGCGGGTATTTCATTTGACAAGAATTTTGGTTTCGTCATACGTTCGCCCGGAGTCTTGAGGACCGTGGCGAACCATTTGGGTACCGTCAGCATTGACCGTTTTACCGAAACCACAGGATCAAGGCCTGTCCATTCCGTTAAAAACCGCACACGGCAGGTATTCGATTTGGCGCAACATCATCATATTGGGGTAGCCGCAGCATGAATCAGCTTATTCGCACCTGGATCCATCGCTATTTCAGTAATCCCCAAATGGCCATCCTCTGGTTGTTGCTGATTGTCGGGTTCGCGCTGGTCATACTCCTGGGCGAGATGCTGGCCCCGGTATTGGCAGCCATTGTCATCGCCTACCTGCTGGAGGGCGTCATTACCTTGCTGACCAGGCGCCGGGTCCCCCGCTACGCAGCGGTGCTCATCGTGTTTATTTTTTTCATGCTCTCTTTCCTGACCCTGCTGGTCGTCCTGCTGCCGTTGATTTCACGCCAGATCGGGCAGTTGGTGCAACAGTTGCCGGCCATGTTCGCCAAGGGGCAGCATCTTTTAATGCAGCTGCCTGAAAAATATCCGGATTACATTACGGTGGTCCAGATCCAACAGATCACCGGTTCCCTGAGCAGTCAGATCACGGGCTTTGCCCAGAATATCCTGTCTTTTTCGCTGGCGTCGGTGCGCGGGGTCATATCGGGAATCATCTATCTAATCCTGGTGCCCCTGATGGTGTTTTTCTTTCTGATGGACAAACAGGTGATCATCGATTGGGTGAAATCCTTTCTGCCGGACAACCGCGGACTGGCCCGGGAAGTCTGGCTGGAAGTCAACCGGCAGTTCGCCAACTACGTGCGCGGCAAAATTCTGGAAATCATCATTGTCGGCAGCATCAGCTATGTCGTTTTTAAAACCATGGGGCTCGGGTTCTCGGTGCTGTTGGCGCTCCTGACCGGTCTTTCAGTACTCGTGCCTTACATCGGTGTCACCGTGATTGCTTTTCCGGTAGCACTGATCGCATTTTTCCAATGGGGCGCCACGGCCGAAACGCTGTACGTCATGCTGGCTTACGGGATCATCCAAATTTTTGACGGAAATTTGCTGGCGCCCCTGCTGCTGTCCCGGGTGGTCAACCTGCACCCCGTGGCCATTATCGTTGCCGTGCTTATATTCGGCGGGTTGTGGGGCATGATAGGGTTGCTCTTCGCGATCCCGCTGGCAACCCTTTTCCATGCCGTGATCAAGGTCTGGATGCGCAACCTGGGAAAAGACCCGGACGCGGAGGGCGGCTTGCCGGCCGCCCCTGTGGACGGACCCATGAACGACATGCCCTGAAGCTGTTCCGCGATTCGACGGTGCCCCGGGGCACCTGAGTGGTCCTTTATCCCATCCCGCCCCGGTCGGGGAAAAACGAATTGAAAAAAAAGCCAGATGCGGTATGGTACGCGCCGATCCGGTCGTGAGAATTTGCCGTTGACCGGCAACTTGTTGTTAACCAGAGGAACGTTTGCATGAATGCCAATAGCTACACTGCTGAATCCATCGAAGTCCTGAGCGGTCTGGATCCGGTGAAACGCCGTCCGGGGATGTATACCGACACGCTGCGGCCCAACCATCTGGGCCAGGAGGCCATCGACAACAGCGTGGACGAGGCGATTGCCGGTTTTGCCAACCGGATTGACGTGGTGCTCTACGAGGACAACTCCCTTGAGGTGACCGACAACGGCCGCGGCATGCCCATCGATCTGCATCCCGAAGAAGGGGTTTCGGGCGTGGAGGTCATCATGACGCGCCTGCATGCGGGCGCCAAGTTTTCTAACAAAAATTATATGTTTTCCGGCGGCCTGCACGGCGTCGGGGTGTCCGTGGTCAATGGCCTGTCCACCCGCCTGACGGTGGACATCCGACGCGGCGGGCGTCAGTATCAGATTACCTTTGAAAATGGTGAAAAAACCTCCGAACTGAGGGAAGTCGGCCAGGTCGGGCCCCGCAATACCGGCACATCGGTTCATTTCTGGCCGGACCCGAAATATTTCGACACCCCGCGTTTTTCCGTAAAGCGCCTGAAGCACACCTTGAAGGCCAAAGCGGTTCTGTGCCCCGGTCTGCGGGTGCGCTTCACCAACCAGCAGACCAACGAGCGCGAGGAATGGCACTATGAAGACGGCTTTCGCGATTATCTGAACGACAGCCTGTTCGACAGTCTGCTGCTGCCGGAAGAACCCTTGGTGGGGGAGTACAAGGAGGAAGACGGCACCGTGTCCTGGGCGGTGGTCTGGCTGCCGGAAGGCGGCGATGCGGTTTGCGAAAGCTACGTCAACCTCATCCCGACTCCTCAGGGGGGAACCCATGTCAACGGGTTCCGCAGCGGTCTGCTGGCGTCCCTGCGGGAATTCTGCGAGATCCACAAACTGCTGCCGCGCGGCGTTAAGCTGGCCCCCGAAGATGTCTGGGACCGCTGCAGCTACATCCTGTCGGTCAAGATGCTCGAACCCCAGTTTTCCGGCCAGACCAAGGAACGTCTGGCGTCACGGCACTGTGCCGCCTTCGTCTCGGGGGCGGTCAAGGATGCGTTCAGCCTGTGGCTGAACCAGCACATTGAAGATGCGGAGAAAATTGCCGAGTTGGCCATCAACAGCGCTCAGCGGCGGTTGAAGGCCAGCAAAGTGGTGGCCCGCAAAAAAGTGACGGCCGGTCCGGCTCTGCCCGGCAAACTGGCGGACTGTGTCAGCCAGGATTCGGCCCGCGGCGAGCTGTTCCTGGTGGAAGGGGATTCCGCCGGGGGATCCGCCAAACAGGCCCGCGACCGCCAGTTCCAGGCCATCATGCCCTTGCGGGGCAAGATCCTGAATACTTGGGAAGTCGACTCGGCCATGATTCTCAGTTCCAATGAAATTCATGACATATCGGTGGCCATCGGCATCGATCCCGCATCCGACAACCTGGAGGGATTGCGCTACGGTAAAATCTGCATCCTGGCGGATGCCGACTCGGACGGCCTCCACATCGCCACCCTGCTGTGCGCCCTGTTCCTGCGACATTTCCGGCCGCTGGTGGAAGCCGGACACATCTATGTGGCCATGCCGCCGCTCTACCGGATCGATGTCGGTAAATCGGTATATTATGCCCTGGACGACGATGAGCGGGACGCCACCCTCAAGCGCATTACGGCCAAGGGCAAGAAGCAGACCGTCAACGTGGTGCGCTTCAAAGGGCTGGGGGAAATGAACCCGCTCCAGTTGCGTGAAACCACCATGGCGCCCGATACCCGCCGGTTGGTTCAACTCCAGGCGGAGGGCGATGACAACCAAGTGCTCGATCTGCTGCTGGCCAAAAAACGGGCGGCTGACCGCCGGAAATGGCTGGAGGTCGGCGGCCTGGCAGTCGAAGACGGCGCGTTGGCGCCCTAAAATGGCGTGGTGGTTTTTTGCGGAGCAGGCGGGTATGCGCACCGATTCGGGCGGGCGCGCTGATTTTCCACCCGGAAAAAATTATCAGGTGAAGGAAAGGTTTCCATGACAGCGGAGTTGGTTACGGACACGATCGAACGGATGCCCCTGGCAGCATTCACCGAGAAGGCCTACCGGGAATACGCCATGTACGTCATCCTGGACCGGGCTCTTCCCCATATCGGCGACGGCCTCAAGCCGGTGCAGCGTCGGATTATCTACGCCATGTCCGAGCTGGGGTTGAAGGCCACGGCCAAATATAAGAAATCCGCCCGCACGGTGGGCGACGTCCTGGGTAAATTCCACCCCCACGGGGATACGGCCTGCTACGAGGCCATGGTGTTGATGGCCCAGCCGTTTTCTTACCGCTACCCCCTGGTGGACGGGCAGGGCAACTGGGGCGCGCCGGATGACCCGAAATCGTTTGCCGCCATGCGGTATACCGAATCGCGGCTTTCGCCCATGGCGGAGGTGCTGCTTTCGGAAGTCGGCCAGGGAACCGTGGCCTGGATCCCCAATTTCGACGGGACTCTTAAAGAACCCGAGGTCCTGCCTGCCCGCCTGCCGCATGTGCTGCTCAACGGCACCACCGGGATTGCGGTGGGGATGGCCACCGACATTCCCCCGCACAACGTGCGTGAAATCGTGGCGGCTTGCATTCACCTGCTGGACCACCCCAAGGCCACGGTCGAAGATCTGGTGGCGCACGTGCCTGGTCCGGACTACCCCACGGCGGCGGAGATCATCACACCGCCGGCGGAACTGTTGCAGCTCTACCAGCGCGGCACCGGCTCGATCCGGATGCGGGCCTGCCACCATTTTGAAAACGGGGATATCGTGCTGACGGCCCTGCCGCATCAGGTGTCCGGGGCCAAGGTTTTGGAGCAGATCGCCGCCCAGATGCAGGCCAAGAAGCTACCCATGGTGGCGGACCTGCGCGACGAATCCGATCACGAAGATCCCACCCGGCTGGTCATCGTGCCCCGCTCCAACCGGGTGGATAAAGAGATGCTGATGGCGCATCTTTACGCCACGACCGACCTGGAGCGCACCTACCGGGTCAACATGAACGTCATTGGCCTCGAGGGCCGTCCCCAGGTGATGAATCTCAAAGCGCTGCTGCAGGAATGGCTGGTCTTTCGGACCGAGACGGTGCGGCGCCGGCTGCAGCATCGACTGGATAAGATCAACCAGCGGCTTCACCTGCTGGAAGGGTTGCTGATCGCCTATCTGAACATCGATGAGGTCATCCGGATCATCCGGCGGGAGGACCACCCGGGGCCCGTGCTGATGGAGCGTTTTGGTTTGACGGACAAGCAGGCCGAAGCCATCCTGGAAATGAAGCTGCGGCACCTGGCCAAACTGGAAGAAATCAAGATCAAGGCCGAGCAGAAAACCCTCGCCGCGGAACAATCCCAGATCGAGAAAACTCTGGCCTCGTCCCAGCGGATGAAGACCCTTGTACGCAAAGAACTCAAAGCCGATGCCAGCGCATACGGCGATGATCGCCGGTCCCCCATCGTGGCACGTGCCGTGGCGCAGGTCATGCGCCGGGATGAGTTCGTGCCCGCTGAAAACATTACCATTATTCTTTCCCAGGGGGGCTGGGTGCGTTCGGCCAAGGGCCATGACATCGATCCAGCCAGTCTGAGCTACAAGGCCGGCGACGCGTTCAAAGCCTGCGCCTATGGCCGCAGCAACCAGCCCGTAATGTTCATGGATTCCGCCGGCCGCAGCTATGCCGCGCCGGCGCATACCCTGCCGTCGGCCCGCGGGTATGGTGAGCCCCTGACCGGCCGTTTCACGCCTGCGGCCGGGGAGACCTTTACGGCCATTCTGATGGGAGCGGACGATCAGAAGTACTTGGTGGCCAGTGATGCCGGGTATGGGTTTCTGGTGACGCTTGGCGATCTCTATACCAAAAATCGCAGCGGCAAGGTCGTCCTCACCCTGCCGGCCGGCGCCAAACCCATGCCGCCCCTGGCGGTGAACGATGTGGAGTCGGATCAGGTCGTGGTTCTCAGCAATGCTGGCCGGCTTTTAATTTTTCCGTTGAAAGACCTGCCCCAGATTCCTCGCGGCAAGGGCAATAAAATGATCCAGATTCCCAAAGCCAAAGCCCGCGACCGGGAGGAATTTTTGTCGTATCTCTATATCCTGCCGGCGGGCCGGGACTTGGTGGTGTATGCCGGCAAGCGGCACCTGACGCTCAAGGGTGCCAGCCTGGAGGCCTTTGTCGGAGTGCGCGGCCGGCGGGGGCGCAAGCTGCCGCGGGGCTTTCGCAACGTGGACCGCATGGAAGCATCCGCCTCGCCGGAAACGGATGCACCGGAAACGATTGTGGATCCCCAGTGATGGAGGGGCGGGCGATGAACCAGATGGATCTGTTCGATGGGCCACCCAAAGAGACGGATAAGGACGAGGCGGACCTCTTTCCCATCCGCTCCGGTCGGATCGGGCCGATCCGCTTCGGCGCCACGGAAACCTCATACGCCCTGACCGAAGAAGTCCTGACGGCGCTTGCGGCACAGGCCGACGATGCTGAAAAAGGCGGTTCCTGAGGAGGGCCGCCCCCCCACTTTATTTACCCATTCACCCGATCAAATCGCAGGCCTGTAAAGCCCGCTGCAGTTGTTTCAGACGCTCCTCGAGGTTGCCGGTCAGTCCGACGGACAGGCGCATCAGCCCCGGGGAGAGCCCCATGGCGCGTTGTTCGTTTTCATCGATTTCCGAAGAGGTCGAGCTGCCGGAACACGACATCAGCGTGTCGAAATACCCCAAAGACACGGCCATGAAGCCAAAGCGCTCGGTATTTTGCAGGCGATCCATGACGGCCTCGGCCTTTTTCTGGGTGCCGCAGTCGATGGTCAGCATGCCCCCCCAGCCGTAGCCCGGGTTCATCATCGCGCGCATTTGCGCGTGCTGGGGGAAGGCCGGCAGCCCGGGATAGGTGACGGTCAGGCCCCATGTCTGCAAGTGTTCGGCGATGGCCAAAGCCCGGCGGCTGTGTTCGCGCATGCGCACCGCCAGGTGGGGAATGCGCTGGATGATGTCAAAGGCGGCGCGCGGGTCCATGGTGGGGCCCAGGAGCATGGCGCGTCCCGTATGCAGGTCCATCAGCTCACGGATAAAGCCCCGGCGGGCGCAGATGGCACCGGCAATCAGGTCGCTGGCGCCGTTGATGAACTTGGTCATGGAATAGACGACGATGTCGGCGCCCATCACCGCAGGTGACATCACCATGGGGGTGAAGGTGTTGTCCACCACAAGGGTGATGTCCCGGGCCCGAGCGCTGCGGGCCAGGGCCGGGATGTCGGCCACCCCCAGCGTGGGATTGCCCACGGTCTCGGTGTAATACACTCGGGTTTCGGGACGCGCGGCATCTTCAAAGGCTTCCGCCCGGGTCGGATCGACAAAGGTGACGCTGATGCCCCAGTTGGGCAGCAGGTCCTCCAGCAGGGCGTGGGTGCCACCGTAAATCGTGCGGCTGGCCACGATATGGTCGCCCTGCCGGCACAACTGCAGCAGAGTGCAGGCAATGGCGGCCATGCCGCTGGCCGTGCAGATGGCATATTCGGTGTTCTCCATGGCCGCCAGATACCGCGCCAGGACATCCACGGTCGGGTTGAAATGCCGACTGTAGAGATAACATCCGCCCTGATCCGGTCCACGGACCCCCTTGAATATTTCCGGCATGGTTTCAGGGGTCATGACCGTAAACGTGGACGAGCGCGAAATGGACGGGCACACGCCGCCATGTTCGCCGAACTCGCGTTGAACCCGGGCAATGGCTTCCTCGGGGTCGAAGTGTTCCATGAGGCGCCTCCTTGAAGGCAAAGGGGGTGGGCGATGGACGCAGCGGGCCAGGCAGCCGGAGCAGCCGTTTCAAAGCGGGCTGTCGAGCACCTTGCGCATGGTTTCAGCCAGATCACTCATAACGATCGGCTTCAGGATAAACGCTTTGATGCCGATGCGTTTGGCGGTTTCTTCCGTAATGGTTTCACTGAAACCCGTACACAGAATAATGGGGAGGGCCGGCTTGATTTTCAATAGGGCGGTGGCCAGTTCTTTGCCGGTCAGGTGCGGCATGGTCATGTCGGTAATAACCAGGTCGAAGGCCGCCGGGTCGTTCTGGAAATGCTGCAGCGCTTCGACACTGCTCGTGCAGGCCGTTACCTGATATCCCAAACGTGTCAGAACCTGCCGGCCCATGTCCACCAGCATGGTTTCGTCATCCACCAACAAGACGCGTTCACTCCCGGACGGCAGGGGCAGGGCGCTATGGTGGTGGGCCTTGGCGCGGGGCATGATTTTCGGCAGGTAGATGTGAAAGGTGGTTCCCCGGCCGACCTGGCTTTCGACATCGATCAAACCGCCGTGGCTCTTGATGATGCCGTGGGCCACGGAGAGCCCCATACCGGTGCCCTCGGTGTGTTCTTTGGTGGTGAAAAATGGATCGAAAATACGGTCCACGATGGTGGGGGGGATGCCCTGGCCGGTGTCCTGAACCACCAGCTGAAGATAGGCTTCGGCGTCCATTCTCGGAAGCCCTTTTTCGCGTAGTTCTTCTATCGTCGCTTCCCGGAGTATGACGACCAACCTTCCGCCACGGTCGCGCATGGCATGTCCGGCATTGGTGCCGAGATTCATCAGTACCTGATGCATCTGGGTGGGGTCGCCCATGATAAAGGCATCCGTTTGGATGTCCATGCGGATATCGATGGTGGTGGGCAGCGAGGCCCGCAGCAGCGCGCAGGCTTCCTTGATAATCCGGTCCAACTGGACCGGCTTCATTTCGTGTTCGCTCTGCCGGCTGAAGGCCAGAATCTGCTGGACGAGGTGTTTGGCCCGCAGGCCGGCCTGGAGCACCTGCTCCATGTTGTAGGTGAGTGCGGTATCCGGCGGGGCATCTTCCATGGCCATTTCGGTGAATCCGATCACGGCGGAAAGGATGTTGTTGAAATCGTGGGCAATGCCGCCGGCCAGCGTGCCGACGGCCTCCATCTTTTGGGCCTGGCGCAGCTGCCGCCCAAGGTCTTTTTTTTCCTTTTCGGCCTCGATGCGTTCGGTCAGGTCATACACCGATATGAATACGCGTTCCCAGCTGTCCTCATATCCGGGCGGAATGGAAGATTTGATCAACAGGTGGCGATCGTTGCCCTTGAGGGTCCGGTTGATGCATTCAATTTCGAAGCGGCCGGCCTGGGCCATGGCCACAAGCTCTGTTTTAAGAACCCTTTGGGCGGTCTGCGGCAGAATGCGGTGGATGCTGCCCAGCAGCTCTTTCTTGCTAACGGCTTCGTAGAGCGCGAGGGTCGATCGGTTCACATCGACGATCCGGACCATGCGAATGCATCGCGTGATTTCTTCGGGGTGGTCCGAGAAATAGCGGTTGAAATCTTCAACGCCGTCTTTTTTGAGGTGGTCGAAATGGGTCTTTAAACGGCTGAAATCCTCTTCCCATAGTGAAATGGGGGAATTTTCGAACAAGGCGCGATACCGCAGTTCACTGCGTTTGAGTTCTTCGAGCCGCTGCTGCAGCTGGGGATAATAGTTCTTACGGACGCTGCGTTCTCCCAGGCCGATAATGCGCCGTCGGGTCAGCGCGTAATGAGGCTCCGGTTCAAAGGGCTTGGGCATAGACGGTCTCGATGTCGCTGATGGTTGGGGCAACAGGGTTGGTGGCCATGCAGGGGTCGTTCACGGCCATGCGCGCCAAAAGCGGGATGTCCTCCTTGCGGATGCCGCAATCCTTGAGGGTGCGGTTGATGCCGCACCGGATTTTAAACCGGGTCATGGCGTCCACAATCGCTTCGCAGGTTTCGGGGGACGAGGCCCCTTCCAGCTGCAGCCCGAAAACAGGTGCTAAAGTCCTATACTTATCGCCGGCCTGGGACCAATTGAACCGTATGACATGATCGATCAGCAGGCTGTTGCTCTCGCCGTGGGGCAAATCGAAACTGCCGCCGATGCTGTGCGCCATGGCATGCACCGCCCCCAGGCTTGCATTGGAGAAGGCCAGTCCGGCGGACAGGCTGCCGAACATGACCTCTTGGCGAATGGCAATGTCCCGTGGCCTGGCAATGGCCTGGGGCAGGTAGGTGTGCAGGCGGCGAATGGCCTCACGGGCGTGCAGGTCGGTCAGATCGGAACCGGCATTGGACACCAGGGCTTCCAGGGCGTGCACCATGGCATCCATTCCTGTGCAGGCCGTCAAATAGGCGTCCATCGTGGTGGTGGGTTGCGAATCCACCAGGGCCACGTCGGGAATCACGCTTTTGCTGAGGATGGCGATTTTACGTTTTTCAAAGTGATTACTGACGATCGCGAATTGGGAGACATCGGACGACGTACCGGCCGTGGTCGGAATGCAAATCAACGGTGGCCCGGGGATATCCACGCGGTCGACGCCCTCGAACTCCAGCACATGGCGGCGGTTGGTGTGGACCACGCCAATGGCCTTGGCACAGTCCATCGGGCTGCCGCCCCCCACGGCGATAATGACGTCGCAGGCCTGGCGTGCGTACCGTTCCGCCCCCACCATCACTTCCTCGGCGCGGGGATTGGGGCTGACAGCCGTGTAGCGGGCGTAGTCCAGTGACTCCGCTTCCAGGCTTTGGGCGACCGCATCGGTCCAACCCGCTTTTTCGACGCCCGGATCCGATACCAGAAAAACCTTGCTGGCCCCCAGGTTGCGTGCGTAGCGTCCGGCGAGGGCGAGTGCGCCGGCACCGAACACAATTTCAGGGGCAACGAATTTTCGCAAGCTTTCCATGGATGGGCTCACTTGGGTGCGATGATGCGTAATGGCCTCAAGCGCAAAGTGTCCGGTCGGTTGCCGCTGACCGCATTCTCATCATACGATAACGCCAGATTAATCGTCGTGCGGTCAAAAGTCAATTGGGCGGGCGGCGGCTTGGCGGATGCCGGCGCTCGTTATTCGGTGCCATTCGGGAGCGGCCGTATGGTCGTGACGCTGTTGGAGGAGAGGCGCGGGACGGAGAATAACGGCTTTATTCACTAACTTTTATCAGCTCATTGTATAAAATTTGGCAAAAAACTTGACTTTGGCCAACTATTACTTATTTTTTTTAGTAACTTGGCATTATTATATCGAAAGGAGCGCCGATGGAAAGCCAATCTTACCTGGGTCAACGTGTAAAAGTCACGGTCGATGCATTCTGGATAGGAGCAGTGGAAGGTACTGTGGTGAAAGAATTCAAAAACGGCAAGGTGGCCGTCAAAGTCGAGCGTCCCGACAAAGTGTTTCATGTCAAAAGCAGTGCCGTCACGCGCATATGACGTGTGACAATCGTCCGCGCAAGGGGGCCCACATCAAGGTGGAGCCCATTCGTTACCTGGCGGACATCAAGCGCATCAAGAATCTTCTCGTCCAGCGCCCCAGGGACTTGGCATTGTTCACCCTGGGGATCAATATGCCCCTGCGGGTTTCCGATCTCCTCAGCCTGACCTACGACCAAGTGGCCCACCTGGCGCCGGGGGCGTCTCTCGTGATCCACGAAAATCGGACCGGGCGGAGGCTAAAAATGGGCTTCAACCAGGTCTGCTATGAAGCGGTCGCAAACCTGGGAATGAATTTCCGTCGTCCATCCGGGCTGGCGGGAACACCGCATTTTTTGTTTCCAAGCCGGCGGGGGGACGTTCTCCTGCCATCCTCGGTTCATCGGCTGGTCAAGTCCTGGTGCAAAGCCATCGGTCTGGAAGGCAATTACGGCGCCAATTCCCTCCGCAAGACATGGGGCTATCACCAGTTCGCCACCTTCGGTACCGATCTTTCGCGCTTGAGCACGTATTTCCATCACGCCACGCGTCGCCAGACCCTCGATTATCTCTGTCTGGAGCCCCAGGATTTCAAGAGTATCTTCGATCACGCCTTGTAGGCATCCCCTTTGACCAATCTCATGCGGGTGATGATCGGTCGGCCTTATTCTGAGAATTGCCGGCATCATCGGCCGCTAGTTCGCTCGGGTACGGATGGATCGTGCCTGCTTGGGGAGCATTGTGACAACGCTCACATCCTTCGCCGGGGGGATGATGACGGCAACCGCCCAGTCGTCCGCCGCGCTGGCCGCGATCGTCCCGGCGGATGAAGACCAGCATGAAGAGTAAAAAAACGCTGCAGCCGGCAATGATGGCAACGAGAACGTCGACCATGGCGTCCTTTCCGGTTCGGTATCGAACCTTGTTTGTTTAAGGGCTTATCCTAACTAGTGCCCATCCATAAATGACCAATTTGCCGATTCTGGATGGGCACTAACTATAAGCGCGCGTCCAAAAATCGCAATCACTGTCCGGTGCCCGCCCATCGCATCCTGACGATCGCCCTTGATCAAATTCATGGACTGGCTTATATAAAACTTCCAACGTGTGAAAGAGGCTCTGGCCTGTCCGGGTCAGCGCTTTTTTCGATCCGATCAGGACGGGGCCGATCGCGGGAATGCGCGGTCATCCTTCCCGAAAACGACGTCAACGCCTTGTTCGGCAGCCGAGAGCCTTGTGCTGCCGCCCCTAACCCTAACCGACAAAACGAGGTAAACGCTATGGACAGACGATGGAACCTTATTGGTATCGTCATTTGTATCGGTTTTATCCTGACGGCCGTGGGCTGCCAGAAAAAAGTCATCGACACGGGGGCCGCCATGAGTGCGCCTGCTGCGGGTGCCGGCGAAACCGCAGGGGGCAGCGGCATGAGCGAAGAAAATCTGACGGGTCAACCCATGATCGACGAGGGCCCGACGGACGAAATCGTTACGGCCGACGGGGTGGTCATGAACCGCGAGCGGTTTATCAACCAGGATATCTTTTTTGAATTTGACAGTTCGGCGCTCAGCGCCGAGGCCCAGACCATATTGAAAGCCAAGGCGGAGTGGATGATGCGCAACGCCCATTTGAGCATTATCATCGAGGGGCATTGCGATAATCGCGGCACCACCGAGTACAATTTAGCGCTGGGCGAACGGCGCGCCGAAGGCGTCAAACGCTTCATGCAGGATCTGGGTGTGCCGGAAAGCCGCATTCGAACCCTCAGCTTTGGCGAGGAGCGTCCGCTGGATACGGGCAACGATGAAGCCGCCTGGGCAAAAAACAGGCGGGCCCATTTCGAATTTGATTGATCCCTATCGGATTTGAACACGGCGGTCCAGGCGATGGTGTGGCTGGACGCACTTACCGCCGCTGCGTTTACCTGGGGTCGCGCCCCCGGGGGCTGCTATCGCGCGGCTGCTGCCACGGTTTGGGAGGGGTAGGGTCGTAGAGTTCCGGTTTGGGGCGCCAGCCTGGTGGGCGCTGCCCCGGGGGACGCTGGCCGGGGGGACGATAGCCCGGTGGACGGCGCCGGGGGTAATAGACCCCATAGGATCGATCCTCTTCACTTTCTTCCAATTCTTTTTCCAGCTGGTCGGCTTTGCGCCGGGCCGCTTCCGCCTGGCGCCGTGCCTCCTCGGCGTCCCGCTCCGCTTTTTCCAGACGCTCCTGTGTTTCGGCGGACTCACTTTCCCGCAGCATGGCGTCTTCCTGCGCACGGCGCTTGTCGTCGGACTCCGGGTCATAAGGGATTTCTTCCACCAGCACCGTGGCATCGGCGCCATCCGGCGGCGGCCTATTGGAAAAATGCCGGACACCTTGGGCATCCGTCCAGTGGTAGAGATTGGCCGCGGCCGGAGGGTTGCCCCACAGCAGCAAGCAAATGACCAACCACCCGGCCTGACGTGTCATGGTGCGCATACGGCTTTCCCTTTCAGGGGATCATCCTGTCCTCACGGCGTATGCCAGAAATCCCAACTGATGCCACCATCATCCCGATTGCCAATAGGCCCCCAGCCACCGCCATCCCGCATGCGGCCGCGGTAACTGAAGGTGATGGCCCGGGTTCCCTCGGGAACGGGAAAACGGCGTTGAAAGGCCCAGTTGATGAAAAAGGGTTCGGCATTCGCGCCGGCCCTCCACAGCGGATAGCTGCCCAGGATAATGCCTTCGCCATCCAGGGCATGGGCCTCGATGCGCAGGTATTCCACAATGGGATAGTGGGTCAGCTTGCTTTGCAGTTGGACAAGACCGGCCAGATCGAGCTCATTGGGCGAAAGGGCGTAGGTTGCCTCAATGGCGATGTCGCTGGTCTGCCACCTGAGTTCATGGACGTCACCGTCGGCGAGCATGATGCGGCTTTCGGGTTTTGCCAGCCGGCCTGTGTAGGACATCGCACCGCCACCGGCACATCCGACCAGAAAGATGCTCAGGTATAACAGAAGCCACCATGGGACCTGCTTTTTGCGGGGTATTTTCATCAATCCATGCCTTTGTTCGGGCCGGAAGCCATGCCGGCTGTGGGGCCGCCATCGTCTAAAAGGAGGCGGCCGTGATCAATTGTTTGCGAGGCGACTATGGAAATAGTAATGCGGAATAAGACGCGGTCAACGATTGCCGGCGGCCATGGGGGTTGACGGACGGTCTCCACGCCATGGCTGCCAAGGCGCGGGTAACCGTCAGGGGCGATCCTGCTTCCCAGGGATGACAGGCGGCATCGTCGTGTCCGCGGCCGGGAGCAGCTGGCAGCATTGCTGCCGAAAACGCTCCGCTGCTTCGGCTGCTTGCCGCCATTGGACCAGCATCCCGCCGGGCCCGGTGAAGCGGGATTGTTTGAATTGCTGACTGATCCGTTCGCGTGCCAGGAAGGTGCGGCGGGCGAAATCTTCATCCGGCGCCAGGGTTTCCCAGACGTATTCCCAGTAAGCTTGGCGATCCAGGGCTACGTACATGATTTGCTGATTTGGATCGTAATAGCGGCCCCGCACGGGCAGCCAGCGGTTGCTTGTGGGGGTGGCGACCCCTTGCTGCTGCATGACCCGTCGTTTATAGCGGATAACCGATTCGTCAGGCTTGCGGTTCACTTTGGCCAGAATGATGTCGGGGTTCAGCATCTGTTCACCGACAACCGCCATTTGTTCCTGGTTGTCATGAAGGGTTGTTTCGGCCTGGCGGCACTGGCGTTCCAGTTCTTCCGGGGCGGCCGGGCAGTAAATCCATTCCTGGGCGCCAAGGGGGGCCGCAGCCGCCAACAAAAGCGTCACCATCCAGATTCGAATCCATTGAGGCATGACAGGCATCTCCGTTGCTGCCGCGCGTCGGGCGGTGGGTGTGGACGACAGAATCCTCACCCGTATGGATACCACAATTTGCGTGTCAGGGAAATGGTGACGAAGGACCGCTTCCGGCCGGCCGGAAGCATTGACAAGGCATGCAAAGGCTGTAGTATACACGCGGCTGTCAACCGTTTAGCCTATAGGGATTCTCAGGAACAGGAGACGACATGCACCCTCTCAAGGATAAGACACTTTTTATCACCGGTGCCAGCCGGGGGATCGGCAAGGCCATTGCCCTGCGGGCCGCCCGGGACGGTGCCCGCATCGTCATTGTTGCCAAAACAGAGACGCCGCACGACCGTCTGCCCGGCACCATCTACACCGCGGCCGAAGAAATCGAAGCCGCCGGCGGCCAGGCTCTGCCCCTGGCGGTGGATATCCGCTTTGAAGACCGGGTGGCGGCGGCCGTTGAAAAGGCCGCTGCGCATTTTGGCGGGATCGACATCCTGGTCAACAATGCCAGTGCCATCCAGTTGACCCCGACCGCGGATACCGCCATAAAGCGGTTCGATCTGATGCATCAGGTCAACACTCGTGGGACGTTCGTCTGTTCCCAGGCCTGCCTGCCCTTTTTGGAAAAGGCCGCCAATCCCCACATCCTGATGCTTTCGCCGCCCTTGAACATGGCACCGCGCTGGTTCGCCCCCCATGTGGCCTACACCATGGCCAAATACGGTATGAGCATGTGCGTTCTGGGCATGGCGGAAGAATTCCGGCCGGCTGGCATTGCGGTGAACGCGCTCTGGCCCCGGACCGCCATTGCCACGTCCGCCGTCAATAATCTCCTGGGCGGGGAGGACGCGATGGCGCATAGCCGGTTGCCGGCCATCATGGCGGACGCGGCCTATGCCATCCTGTGCCGCCCCAGCCGAAGTTGTACCGGAAATTTCTTTATCGATGACGTCGTTTTGCAGGAAGAAGGCATCACCGATTTACGACCCTATCAGGTCGATCCACAGAAGGACGTCACCGAACTGCTGCCCGATTTTTTTCTCTAAACGCGATCCATGACCGCGTGAGGGAGTACAACGCACCGGTCGTTTGCCGAGGAGTTTTCGTTGTATTTCCAATTTCATATGCCCGATCAAGAGCGGCGACATTTCCATGGCACCTGATTGGCGGCATTTGCTGCGCTGGTTGAAACCCGGCCGCCCGCCGGCAGAGTCGGAAGGGATAGCACCCCCTGAAGCCGCTCCGGATAAGCCTCCCGCGCGGCAAGACACCGTAACGCCGCCATTGCCAGCCGCACACCCATCGCCAGGTACCGCGAAAGGCGGTTCCCGTTCAAACAAGCTTGAACGGGAATCGCGACCGGCCGTCAATCGCAACGGCATTCCGGTTTTGCGCCCCGGGGATGATCTCGACCGTCTTCTGCTGGAGACGGAAGAAATCGAATCGGAGCCGGGCACGAGGCGCGCGCCGGAGATGGCGGCCTGTTCAGGGGGAGATTTCAGCGCAAAAAAGACGACGGGCAGGCGATCGGCCTCACCAGGCCGCCAGGCGCAAGCACCGCGCAACCGGCACGGGTTGCCGCTTCTGTCCGATCAGGGTGATTTGCACGATCATTTCCATGCGGCGGCCGACACCCCCTCTCCATCAGGTGAACGCCATGCGGACCGACCGCATCGGCCCGGCGATTGCCGGCGACGTGACAAGAATGGCATCCTTGTTCTGGATGATTGCCAGGATCTGGGGCGTCTCCTCGAAGCCGTGCCGGCAGCCTCACCCGGCGAAGACGATCTGGCGGATGCGTTCGAGCAATCTCTGGCACATGACGCCCGCACCCTGATCAAGAAAAAGACCGATGGCTTTTTCCCGACACGCCGCCTGACACTAAAAGAGCGGCTGAAGCGCTATCCCAAACCCCAGGGGCAGTTGGATCTGCACGGGGCAACCGTCCTCCAAGCCGAACAGCGCACCGATAGTTACATCCGCACGGCTCACGTGGAGGGCACGCTCACCCTGCGGATCATCGTGGGCAAAGGTCTGCACTCCGAAGCCGGGGCCGTGCTGCCGGATGTGGTGGAAGACCGGCTGCTGCGACTCAAACGGGACGGCCTGGTGCTGAGCTACCGTTGGGAAAAAGGACTCAAACGCAAAAGCGGGGCGGTCATCGTCTATCTGGAAGCCCCGTTCTAACGGCGGATGGCGCTCCTGGTTCTCTTTCCGGGCTATTACGCTAGGAGATCCACGACATGAAATGGCGTTTTATGACGGCCCGCGATACCACGGGCATCGTCGACCTCAATCGGCAGCTCCAGCAGGAAGAGGGGGCGGCGGTGATGAACACACACGATCTCGCGACACGCCTGGCGAAATGGCTTGAGACGGACTATCGCGGCGTCGTCTTTGAAAGGGAGGCGCAGCTGGTCGCCTATGCCCTCTTCCGGGACACGGACCCCTTCTCCGAAGGGGAAGATGGCATTTTTCTGCGGCAGTTCTTTGTCGTTGCCTCGATGCGCCGCAAGGGTATCGGCCGTGCGGCGTTCACCCTTCTGCTAAACGAGATCTGGCCCCCGGACAAACGCATTTTCCTCGAGGCCCTTTCCAGCAACCCCGCCGGGCACGCATTCTGGCAATCCATGGGCTTTAAGCCCCACAGTGTCAAGTATACCTGCACTCGCTAGCCGCAACTCGATTTGTCCGTAATCCCATCAGCTGTCCACTTATGACAATCACGCGGTCTTTAATTTTTGCCGGCTAAATTCTGAATGTCATTTACTGTTTGACAATCAAATTTTGATTGGGTAGTGTTCTCCAACAAATGTTGGAAACATTGTTTTGGTTTTTTGATGGGATTGTCCAAAGGGGTCCAAGGGAGCACGATTCGCCATGCCATCGCCGCTTGAAAAAGCCCGCCAGGCGCCGGATTCCATGAAAGGACGCATCCTGTCCGCCGCCCGCAAGCTTTATGGTGAATATGGATTTCACGGTGTTACCGCGCGCATGATCGCCAAGGAGGTCGGCATCGATGTGTCAACCCTTTACTATCACTGGGGGGATAAACAAGACCTTTACGAAGCGGTCCTCACCGACCTGAACGAAGAAATCCGGCAGAAACTGGCCGAAATTGAGAAGATCGTTCGCGGCAAGCCGATTGCCGTCCGGCTTGAGGTAGCCATCGATGTCATGTGCGACCACCTGTTTCAAAATCCGGAAACCTCCAACCTCATGCTGTTCAGTTTTTTTTCGAAAACCCGCACCCAGTCGGACCTGGACACCCGGATGACCGAGCATCTGGCCAATATCGCGGTGGCCATGGGCCTGGCCCTGGATAAATCCCATGTGCCGCCCCAGGCCAATGCCCGGGTTCTGGCGGTGTGGAATTCCATCATCAATTTCGCATCCGGCGAGAACTATTTCCGCCCCATGCTTCATCTGGATCGCGACGCCTACCTGGCCGTGGTCAAAGAGACACTTAAATTTATTCTGATCCCGGCGTTTACCCAGGCAGGGCCTGGTACGCAAGGGCAGGAACACCCCGGGCAAGGCCCGGCGGTGTAATCGATCTAAAGCCGGCGGCAGGCAGTGGCGGCTTTCCGGCACCCCTTCAACACGGACGAACACCAAAGGAGGAAATCATGGCCTTGAATCTTGACGCGGTGGGCAAGCCCTTTGCCCCCCTGACCAAGGACTACACATGGAAGGACGTTGTGCTGTATGCCTTGGGGGTCGGCGCCGGTTTTTCCGACCTGGACTACTGCTATGAAAAGGATCTGAAGGTCATTCCGAGTTTTTCCATCGCATCCATTTTCGATATCCTCATGCAGATCGGTCTGGAGGCCAACGTCAACCTAGCCGGGGTGCTGCACGGCGAACAGGAGTTGATCTTCCACAATCCCATCCCGGTGGAAGGGACCATGACCACCCAGGGGAAAATCACCCACATCTACGACAAGGGTGAAGGCCGTGGCGCGCTGGTGGTGGGCGAGAGTGACACCTTCCATGCCAACGGGCAAAAACTGTTCACCAGCATCTGCACCATCTTCGGCCGGTTGGACGGTGGTTTCGGCGGTGAAAACGCACCCAAGACGGAAGTGATCTTCCCGGACCGGGAACCCGATTTTACGGTCGCAGCGGCACCCTCACCGGACCAACCCCTGATCTACCGGCTTTCCGGTGATGTCTTCAGCCTGCATGTCGATCCGGAATTTGCCAAAATGTCCGGCTTTGAAAAACCGATCATGCATGGGCTCTGCACCCATGGCTTCGCCTGCCGGGCCCTGGTGGATACGTTGATACCCGGCGAACCAGAGATGGCGCGGCGCATGGCGTGCCGTTTTTCCAAAACCCTCTACCCGGGGGTGCCGGTTAAAACCCTGATCTGGCAAACTGATGACGGCAAGGCCCTCTGGCGGGTGATCAATACCGATAACGACGAGATCGTTATCGACAACGGTATTTTCGAATACGGCCCGGTTCCCAAGCGTGAAATCCGGTATGACGGCCGGGTGGCCATCGTCACCGGTGCCGGTGCCGGCCTGGGGCGTGCTTACGCCCTGGAATTGGCCAAACGGGGCGCCAAGGTGGTGGTTAACGACCTGGGCGGGGCCCGGGACGGGTCCGGCGACGGATCCGCTGCGCCGGCCGACCAGGTGGTGAGCGAAATCCAGGCGGCCGGCGGCGAAGCCGTGGCCAATTACGACAATGTGGCGACGGCGGACGGCGGTGAAGCCATCGTCAAGACGGCCCTGGATGCCTTTGGCACGGTGGATATCCTCATCAACAACGCCGGCATCCTGCGCGATAAAAGTTTTGTCAAAATGGAACCGGAAAATTGGCATTCGGTATTGGGTGTCCATCTGAACGGGGCCTACCACGTCAGCCGCCCGGCGTTCGAGGTGATGAAGGCCAAGGGCTACGGCCGGATCGTCATGACTACCTCGGCGGCCGGCCTCTATGGCAATTTTGGCCAGACCAATTATACCGCGGCCAAACTGGCCCTGGTGGGCTTCATGAATACCCTCAAGATCGAGGGGAAGAAATACGACATCAAGGTCAATACGATTGCGCCCGTGGCGGCGTCGCGGCTGACCGAAGATATTCTGCCGCCGGACCTGTTCGACAAACTCAAACCGGAGTTCGTCACCCCCATGACGCTTTTTCTCTGCGCAGAGGATTGCCCGGTCACCGGCAACATCTACAACGTTGGCATGGGGTTCTATAACCGGGCGGCTTTTGTCACCGGTCCGGGAGCGGTGCTGACCGACGGTGCGCAGATTCCGGAGGTCGAATCGATTGTGGAAAACCTGGACAAGGTCGCCACTCTCAAGGATGGCAAGGAGTATTTCGAACTCAACGAGCAGGTCGGCGATATCATGGCGGCTTTCGCGCCCAAGGCAAGTGATGATGATGGCGCCGGAGAAGCCGGCAGCGCATCGGTGGCGGATATTTTCGAGGCCCTGGGGAAAAGCTTTCAGGCCGATGCCGCGGCCGGGGTGGATGTCGTTTTCCAGTACAGCATTTCCGGCGAAGGGGGAGGCGACTGGTACACGGCCATCAAAGACCAGGCCTGCACCGTCGCGGCGGGAACGCATGCCAAACCCTCCTGCACGCTGAAAATGGCGGCAGCGGATTTCATTGCCATGATGAGCGGCAAACTGCCGGCCATGCAAGCCTTTACCTCGGGCAAACTGGTGATCGAAGGCGACATCATGAAGTCGCAACTGATCGAAAAACTGTTTAAACGTTAAATTCGGTTCCCGATTTGAAATATGAAAGCGCGTTTCTTCAAGAAGGAGATAAAAAAATGATAGGAATTACTTCTTTCGGCGCCTATATCCCGCGCTTGCGGCTGAGCCGGTCCTCCATCGTCCAGGGGATGGGGTGGTTCGCCCCTGCCATCATGGCGGTTGCCCAGGGGGAACGGTCCATGTGCAACTGGGACGAAGATTCCATCACCATGGCGGTGGCCGCCGCCCGCGACTGCCTCGTGGGAAAGGACAAGGCCACGCTGGACGCCCTCTACCTGGCCTCGACCACGCTGCCGTTTGCCGACCGCCAGAATGCCGGCATCGTCGCGGCGGCCATGAATCTTTCCGAAAACATCATCACGGCGGATTTCACCGCCGCCCAGAAAGTGGCCACCACCGCCTTGATCACCGCGCTGGAGTCCATCCAGAGTGGGAACCGCAAGCATATCCTGGTGGCGGCCAGCGATAAACGCGAAACCAAAGCAGCCTATTTTTATGAAATGTGGTTCGGAGACGGAGCGGCCTCGCTGACGGTGGGCGATGAAGACGTCATCGCGGAATATCTCGGCTCCTATTCCATCTCCTGTGATTTCGTGGACCACTACCGGGGATCCTTCAACCAGTACGACTATGTCTGGGAAGAGCGCTGGACCCGGGATTTCGGATACGGCGAAATCATTCCCAAGGCGGTCAACGGCCTGTTCGACAAACTCGGCATCACCATGGACGAGGTGGACAAGCTGGTTTTCCCCTGTTTTTTTAAAGGCGACCACAAGAAGATCGCCAAGCAGTTGGGCGCAACACCGGAGAAACTGGTGGACAACATGCACGAGGTCTGCGGCGAAACGGGCGCGGCCCACGCCTTCATGATGTTCATTTCAGCCCTGGAGGCAGCCCAGCCGGGTGAGCGCATTCTGCTGGTGGGATTCGGGCAGGGCGCCAATGCGCTCTACTTCAAAGTAACCGACAACATCAAGCAGATGGCGGCCCGCAATGGTGTGGCCTGTTCCCTGGCCAACAAGAAGACGACCGACAATTATCTCAAATGGCTAAAGTTCCGCGATCTGCTGAAGACCGAAATGGGGATCCGGGCCGAAGCGCCCACTCAGACGGCCACAACCGTTCTCTGGCGTAAGAACAAGATGCTTCTGGGCCTGGTGGGCGGCAAATGCCGGGAATGCGGCACGCCGCAGTATCCCAAGATGGATTACTGTGTCAACCCGGCCTGCGGGGCGCTGCACAGTCAGGACGATTATGAATTCGCCGACGCCCCGGCCAAGGTCAAGAGCTTTACCGGCGACATGCTGGCCATTTCGGTGGACCCGCCGGCCATTTACGGCATGGTCCAGTTCGACGACGGCGGCCGCATGATGGCTGATTTCACCGACTGCGCGTTAGAGGACATCAAGGTCGGGCTTCCGGTCCAGATGGCGTTTAAAAAGAAGGCCGAAGACCGGGAGCGCGGGTTCGTGAACTACTTCTGGAAGGCGGTTCCCGCTCCGGGCGCCATCGAAGCGATGAACAAGGTGCGTTTTGACGGTCGGGTGGCCATCATCACCGGCGCCGGGGCCGGGCTGGGGAGGGTCTATGCTCTGGAACTGGCCAAACGGGGCGCCAAAATCGTGGTCAACGACCTGGGCGGTGCCCGGGACGGATCCGGCCAGGGGTCCAGTTCGCCCGCCGAACAGGTCGTTGCCGAAATCCAGGCGCTGGGCGGCGAGGCGGTGCCCAACTTCGACAACGTGGCTACCGTGGAAGGCGGCGAAAATATTGTCAAGACGGCGCTGGAGGCCTTTGGCACGGTGGATATCGTGATCAACAATGCCGGTATTTTGCGGGACAAAAGCTTTACCAAGATGACGCCGGAAAACTGGAATGCCGTGATCGACGTCCATCTCAACGGCGCCTACAACGTTACCCGGCCGGCCTTCAAGATCATGAAGGAAAAAGGCTACGGCCGCATCGTCATGACCACATCGGCGGCCGGGGTCTACGGGAATTTCGGCCAGACCAACTATTCGGCGGCCAAACTGGGCTTGGTGGGGCTCATGAATACCCTGAAGCTGGAAGGGAAGAAATACAATATCAAGTGCAATACCATTGCGCCCATTGCGGCATCGCGACTGACCGAAGACATCCTTCCCCCGGACCTGCTGGAGAAGATGAAGCCCGAATTCGTGGCGCCCATGGTGATCTACCTGTGCAGCGCGGCATGCCAGCCTTCCGGTGACATCTTCAATGCCGGCATGGGGTATTACAACCGGGTGGCGGTCATGACAGGCCCCGGCGTTCAGCTTGCCGATGCGGAACTCCCGACGGTCGAGATGGTCGCCGACAACTTCGATGCCATCAATTCACTGGCCGGGGCCAAGGAGCTGGGGGATGCCAACGCAGCCCTGATGGACCTCATGACCCCGCCGGCCCCGCCGAAAGTCGAAAAAGCCTCGGCCACCGAGGGCGGCAGCAGCCTCGACATTCAGGCCATCTTCGACAACATGGCGTCCACCTTCAAGCCCAAGGCGGCGGCCGGTGTCGATGTGATCTTCCAGTTCACCATTTCCGGCAGTGCCGGGGGCGACTGGTCCGCGGTGATCAAGGACGGAGCCTGCACCATCGCGGCCGGCCGGCACGCGAAACCGGTCTGTACCCTGAAGATGGCGGATGGCGATTTTGCCGCCATGATGCGCGGGGAACTGCCCGCTATGCAAGCCTTTACCTCCGGAAAATTGGTGATCGAAGGGGATATCATGAAATCTCAGCTTCTTGAAAAGCTGTTCCAAATTTAAAATTGCGGTGCAATTTTAAATGTCATGCGGCTTCGCCGCTTGGAAAAAAAATTAAAAAAACTGGATCCAAGGAGGAAACAGTATGGCGACGGGCATAAAAGATAAAGTGGCAATCATCGGGATGGGCTGCTCCAAGTTCGGGGAGCGCTGGGATATGGGGGCCGAAGAGCTGATGGTGGAAGCCTTCGAGGAATGCATCGCGGATGCCGGTATTGAAAAAAATGATATCGGGGCCGCCTGGCTGGGCACCTGTTTCGAGAGCATCAACGTGGGACGGAGCGCCACTCCGTTGTCGCTGACGCTGCGTCTGCCTTTCATCCCCGTGACCCGGGTGGAGAACTTCTGCGCCACCGGCACCGAAGCCTTCCGGGGGGCGGTATACGCCGTGGCCTCGGGGGCCTATGATATCTGCCTGGCCTTGGGGGTTGAAAAGCTTAAAGATACGGGCTACGGCGGGCTCCCCAGTTTCGTGGGGTCCGACTCCGGCACCCTGACCTGGCAGTGGTTTCCGAATATCACCGCCCCCGGGTCGTTTGCCCAGTTGGCCTCGGCCTACGGGGCCAAGTACAATGTGTCGGACCGGGATATCAAGGAGGCCATTGCCCACGTGTCGGCCAAGAGTCATGCCAACGGGGTCAAGAACCCCAAAGCGCATCTTCGCAAGGCCGTGACCAAGGAGCAGATCATGGCCTCCCCCATCATCGCGCACCCCCTGGGGCTTTTCGACTGCTGTGGGGTCAGCGACGGGGCGGCCTGTGCCATCGTCACCACGCCGGAGATCGCCAAAAAATTGGGGAAGAAGGATCTCGTTTCCGTCAAGGCCCTTCAGCTGGCGTTGAGCAGCGGCGAAGAGATGGGCTTCAATGACTGGGACGGCGATCATTTCATGACCACCTCCAAGGCCAGCACCATGGCTTACCAGGAAGCCGGCATCACCGATCCCCGCAAGGAGATTTCGATGATGGAGGTCCACGACTGTTTCTCCATCACCGAACTGGTCACGATGGAAGATCTGCACATTTCAGAGCGGGGCAACGCCTGGCGGGATGTCCTCGACGGCGTCTATGATATCGACGGTGAGGTGCCGTGCCAGGTCGACGGCGGTCTCAAATGCTTCGGCCACCCCATCGGCGCTTCGGGCCTGCGCATGATTTACGAAATGTACCTCCAGCTCCACGGCCGGGCTGGGGAGCGGCAGCTGGAAAACCCGACCTTCGGTCTGACCCATAATCTGGGGGGATTTCCGGCCATGAACGTGTGCAGCATTTCCATCGTCGGCAAGTACGAATAGAATCGCTGGCACGCTTGGGTGAGGAGATGACACCATGGTTGACCTGAATCGGTCGCAGAAGCAAATCCAGAAAGCGGCCATCGATTTTGCCAGGGGAGAATTCGACAAGGACCAGGCCCTGGCAATGGAAAACGCCAATGAATTTCCCGACGCCATCTGGAAAAAAGCGGCGGATCTGGGATTTATCGGCGTTCATTTCCCCGAGGCCTATGCCGGCGGCGGGATGGGCCTACTGGATGCCTGCCTGATCTCCGAGGCCTTATGCCGCAAGGATTCGAGCATCGGAACGGCGCTGGCCCTGTCAGCCAGCGGGGCCGAATGCATTGTTCGTTTCGGCGATGCCGCAACGCAAGCGACGTTTCTGCCGCCCATCGCCGAAGGACGGATCCGCTGCGGCTACGGCTTTTTTGAGTCTGGCTGCCGTTCGGATTTGTCCGGGGTGCAAACCGTGGCGGTGAAGAAAGAGGACCAGTGGATCATCAACGGCGCCAAGTCCCATGTCCTGAACGGCGGTGAAGACAGTGTCTATGTCGTCCTGTGCCGGACCGACCCGGATGCGCCCCCGGAAAAAGGACTGAGTCTGTTCGTGGTGGAAAGCGACCGGGAGGGCATTACGGTCCGGGAAGCAGGGCGCAAGCTCGGCGCCAACATGATTGCCACGGCCGATCTGACGTTTACCGATGTCATCATACCGTCGGCGAACCTGCTGGGCCAAGCGGGCCGGGGCATGGCCCAGGCCGAAGCCTTTTTCGAAGAGGCCGGCATTCTGATTGCGGCCCAATGCCTGGGGACGGCGGCCGGTGCCTTTGACCGGGCCCTTGCCTATGTCAAGGAAAGGGAGCAGTTCAACCGCAAACTGGCGGTCTTTGAAATTACCCGGCAAAAGATTGCCGAGATGGCCATGAAAGTGGAGCAGGCCCGGCTGATGACCTATGAAGCGGCCCGGCATTGCGACGCGGGCAAGGGACTGGAGAAATTCGGCACCATGGCGCGCCTCATTGCGGCCCGTGCGGCGGTTGAGGTCGCCGACGAGGCCATTCAGCTTTTCGGCGGCTACGGCTACATGAAAGAATCCGAGGTGGAGCGGTTTTATCGGGATGCCAAGGCGGCCGACCTGACCCTGGGTGGAACGATCCATCTGAAAAACAAGATCGCCGCCAGCATCATCGGTAAGATAAAATAGTGTCCGTCCAGAAATGGTCTTTTTGGTCCTGATCGTTGTTCTCCGCGGGTTTAGCGGCTGCGGCGTACAACAGTACGCCTCACCGTAAAACCTTGTGCGGCCTTGATCAGAACCAAAAATCCACATTTCTGAATCGGACACGCTTGTGCCATCATTGATGGATGGACACTGAATAAGGAGCAGGGCGTCATGGACATGATCACCTATACGGAGGCGCACCACCGGTTCCGTGAACGATTGCGTGAATTCTGCGAGACGGAAATCGTGCCGCAGGTGGACCAGTGGGAAAGCGATCATATCGTTCCCCGTGAGATCTGGCAGAAGATGGGCCGCGGCGGTTTTCTGTGCCCCACCCTGCCGGCCGCGTATGGCGGCATCGGGGGGGATTTCATCCACAGTCTGATCGTGACCGAAGAACTTTCCCGGACCATGCAGACCGGTTTGGCGGCCGGACTGCACAGCGATGTGGTGGTCCCCTATATCGAAGCGTTCGGCTCGGAGGCGCAAAAACAAAAATACCTGCCCGGGTGCGTTTCCGGGGATTGCATCACGGCGGTTGCCATGACCGAACCGGGGGCCGGCAGCGACGTGGCCGGCATGGCGACGACGGCCGTGGATGACGGCGACGCGGTGATCCTCAACGGCTCCAAGACCTTTATTTCCAACGGCGTGATCTGCGATCTGGTGGTGCTGGCCGCCAAGGACCCGGCCGTGGAAAACAAACATCAGGCGGTATCGCTTTACTTGGTGGAAGCCGGTACCCCAGGATTCGAGAAGGGCACCCAGCTGGAGAAAATGGGCTGGCACAGCCAGGATACGGCCGAACTGTTCTTCACCAACTGCCGGATTCCCAAGGCCAACCGGTTGGGTGAAAAAGGGGCCGGTTTTTTCATGCTGATGGGCAAGCTGCAGCAGGAGCGTCTGGTTTGCTGCATGGGCGGGGTGGTGGCGGCCGAACGGATTTTGGAATACACCATGGCGCATTGCCGCCGCACGACGGTGGGCGGCAAACCGCTGTCCAAATCCCAGGCCGTGCAGTTCGCCCTGGTGGAGATGGCCACCGAAGCCAAACTGGGCCGCACGTTCATGGAAAAGCTGATTGCAGAGCACATGGCAGGCGAGAATATCATCGTCGAGACCTCCATGGCCAAGTACTGGTCCACGGATCTGGCCAACCGCATGGCGAACCGCGCCCTGGATATCGTCGGCGAAGAGGGCGCCCGGGAGTCCTGTCTCCTGACGCGCGCGCTGCGCGACGCCCGGGTGATGTCGATCTTCGCCGGCACCAACGAAATCATGAAAGGGATCGCAGCCAAATTCATGGGGCTGTGAGTGCGCGGCTTTCTTCATTTCGCTGCCTCGCCTGTTAGGGGAAGCACCCCGTTATTCCAAGAATGTCAGTGGGGTCCTGAGGGGTCAAGGATTCAGGGATTCGAGGGTTCAAGTGAAATGTTAAAAAATTACAAATCCTTGACCCCTCGAATCCTTGGACCCTTGGATTCTTGGACCCGTTTCGCCAACTAAAGTGGCGAAGCCCCACTTTTAAAGAACGGTCTGCTATGGATATCCTTCACTACACCGAAGCCCACCACGATTTCAGGAAACGGTTGCGCGCTTTCATGGACCGGGAAGTGGTGCCCCATATCGACAGGTGGGAAGCCGATCAAGGGGTCTCCCGGGAGGTGTGGCGGAAAATGGGGCGGGAAGGCTTCCTCTGCCCGACCCTGCCCACGGCATACGGCGGGCTGGGGGGGGATTTCCGGTTTTCGGTCATCGGCATCGAGGAAATATCGCGCACCAACCACGGCGGGCTGGGGGCTCCGTTGCACAGTGACATCGTAGTGCCGTACATCATGTCCTACGGCAATGACGTCCAAAAGCAAACTTATCTTCCCGGATGCGCCGCCGGCGACATCGTTACGGCGGTTGCCATGACCGAACCGGGGGCCGGCAGCGACTTGAGCAGTATGACGACAACGGCCGAAGAAGATGGGGGGCAGCTGGTGATCAATGGTGTCAAGACCTTCATATCCAACGGCATCCTCTGCAACCTGGCCATCGTGGCGGCCAAAGATCCCCATGAAAAAAATCCCCACCAGGCCATCTCGCTCTACCTGATCGAAGACGGGACCCCCGGCTTCCAGAAGGGCCGCCCCCTCGACAAAATGGGACTGCACAGCCAGGATACGGCCGAACTGTTTTTCTCCAATTGCCGGATTCCGGTGGAAAACCGTCTTGGGGAAAAGGGTATGGGATTTCTCATGCTCATGGACAAACTCCAGCAGGAACGCCTGGTGACCGCGGTCATGGGCATCAGCGTGGCCGAAGTCATGCTGGACTGGACCATGCGCCATTGCAAGAAAACCACATCATCGGCCGGCCGGCCGATGAGCCGCTCCCAGGCCGTGCAGTTCGCTCTTGTGGAAATGGCCACCGAAGTAAACATAGGCCGCACCTTCGTGGACAAGCTGGTGGTCGAACACGTGGAAGGCAACAACGTCATCGTCGAAACCTCTATGGCCAAATACTGGTGCACGGAGCTGGGCAAACGCGTGGCCGACCGTTGCCTCGATCTGGTCGGGGAATACGGCGGCCTGGAGCAGTGCCCCCTGGTTCGCGGGTTCCGAGACGTCCGGGTGATGTCGATCTTTGCCGGCACCAACGAAATCATGAAGGGGATCGCAGCCAAGTTTATGGGGTTGTAGGTGTGTTGCATCCATAGCCCCATAACCATACAGGGCACCAGGCAGCCGGATGGATCGGCGAGCCCGAAAGGATGATCGGCAATTCAACTGAAAACATGGAGAAAAAGATGATTCGTACGCGCATCACCGACATGCTGGGCATTCGCTACCCGATCATTGGCGGCACCATGATGTGGATTTCCAATGCCGATTTTGTGGCCGCAATCTCCAATGCCGGCGGCCTCGGTATTCTGGCTTCGGCCATCTATGTGTCCAGGGAGGAATTCGGTGCGGCCATCGACCGCATTCAGGCTTTGACCGACCAGCCCTTTGCCGTCAACCTGAACCTCTTCCCGGCCATGCGCCCCATCGACAACAACGACTACCTGGACGTCCTTCTCGAAAAAGGGGTCCGAATCGTGGAAACGTCGGGCCACTCCGCGCCCGAGGATCTCTGCGGTCGGTTCAGGGATGCCGGCCTGAAATGGATCCACAAATGCGTCGGCGTCCGGTATGCCCGCAAAGCCCAGAGCCTGGGAGCCGACGTGATCACTGTGGTGGGCTATGAAAACGGCGGGGCCACGGGCAAGCTCGACATCGGCACCCTGGTTCTGGTGCCCACCGTGGTGGACGCCCTGGATCTGCCGGTGATCGGCGGCGGCGGTGTTTCCGACGGCCGCGGTGTGGCGGCCGTTCTTTCGCTGGGGGCCGAAGCCGTCATTATCGGCACCCGATTGTTGGTCACGCAGGAATGCCCTATTCATGACAACATCAAACAGGCGCTGTGCCATGCCACCGAACTCGACACCATGCTGATCATGCGGTCCATCAATGCCACCCACCGGGTCTGGACCAATGCCTCGGCCTGCAAGTGCGTCGAACTCGAGGCGGCCCAGGCCGACTTCTTCGAAGAAATCTACCCGGTGGTTTCCGGGGAGAACGCCAAGAAGATGTACACCTCGGGCGACACCGACTGCGGCATTCTCTCGGTGGGCCAGGGGATTGGCATCTGCGGCGATGTTCCGACGGTGGCCGATCTCTTTGACCGGATGATGGGTGAGGCCGAAGCGAGCCTCAGCCGTTTTGCGTCATGCTGACATGTTACTGGGGGATGTGCATAGGTCGAAGGGGATTCTGAAAGGGTTTACGGACCCGTAGTGATTTATTTCGATTGTTCATTTTCTTCCGCGTGGAAGAAAACGAACCAAAAGAAGACGCCCGTGTCCCGCGGTGCTTCGCACTGCCCTGCGCGTCGCCGACACGGCCGGAGCACGCGGAAACTCGCCCGCCTTCCGGCGGACTCAAACAGTCCGGGTGCTTTTATCCGTCCAAATCGTCGATGCTTGGCGCGGGACAAAGGGAATAGGGCCAAAACCCTTTAAATCCTTTCAGACCGAACTTGGGGGTAACTTGAGAGCCTCCGCTTTACGGATGAGAAGTAAACTTTGTTGCCGTGTTTCGCTGTTTATCGTTGATAGGAGGAGAAAATGATCCCCATAGGTGCCCTATCGGGCGTTACCGTTCTGGACCTCTCCCGCTTGCTGCCGGGACCGTTCTGTTCCATGATCCTGGCGGACCATGGCGCCCGGGTCATCGCTATCGAGGATCGCAAGCAGTATCAGGCCGACGGTCTTTTCCTGCCCAACGTTTGCCGCAACAAGCAGCACATGGCCCTCGACTTGAAATCGGCGTCCGGCAAGGAGATCTTTTTCAAGCTGGTGGAACAGGCCGATGTGATCCTGGAAGGCTTCCGTCCCGGGGTGGTCCAGCGGCTGGGGGTCGATTATGAAACCGTATGCCGGGTCAAGCCGGAGATCATTTACTGCTCGGTGACCGGCTACGGTCAGACCGGGGAATACCGGGACCGGGTCGGCCACGACGCCAACTATCTGGGATATGCCGGCGTGCTCAACATGATCGGCGCTGCCAATGGCCCGCCGTCCATTCCGGGCGTCCAGATCGCCGATATGGCCGGCGGCGGCATGAACGCGGCCATCGGCATTCTGCTGGCCCTGTTTGCCCGTGAGAAGACGGGTGAAGGCCAGTATGTGGACATCGCCATGACCGACGGTATGGTGGGGCTGCTGCCGGTGGCTTTGTACTGGAAGGCTTTGACCGGGGAAACACCGCGCCGGGGGGACAACATGCTCTCCCACCGCTATGCCTGCTACAACACATACGAGACGGCAGACGGCCGCCACATGGTGGTGGGGGCCGTGGAAGGCAAGTTCTGGCAGGCCATCTGCGAGCGGCTGGGACTTTCTGAATTTGCGGGCCACCAGTATGACGATGACCGGCGCGAGGAGATTATCGCGGTCTTTCGCGACACGTTTCGCACCAAGACCATGGCCCAGTGGGAGGAATTGCTGGCTGACCTGGACCTCTGCGTCAGCGGCGTGCGCACGGCCGAGGAGGTGCTGGACTTTCCCTTGTTTCGCGAAAGAGAGATGGTCGTGGAAGCGCCCGGGGCCGACGGCCGCTCCGAGACCACCATCGGCGTCCCGGTCAAGCTGAGCCGCACGCCTGGATCGGTGCGTTCCGCGTCGGTTCATTTCGGACAGGATACCGAAAAAATATTATTGGAATTGGGTTACCGCCCGGAACAGATCGCTGATTTGGCATCCCACGGCACCATTTAGCGGTCTGGGGGGGGCAGCGGACGACTGGGAGAAAGCTATTTTTTTATCTGTAAAATGAACGGCAATCATATTCTTCAATGACGCACATTGATTGTGCTAAAGATCATATGGCGGGCCACTGCCTTCGTGATGGCCAGCCACGGCCGTCTGGCAGAAACACAATCGGCGTGTTCAATCGCCGGGAAATAACCGCGGAGGATGGAAAATGACAGAGATGGGATTCGACGTGCAGCGTTTCGGTGCGGTTGCCCGATGCAGCCTGAACTGCCCGGAAAAGATGAACGCCCTGAGTGAGGAAACGGGTGAACCCATGGTAAAAGCGGTTCACGAACTCATGGCCGACGAGACGGTCGCGGTGATCATCCTGCGGGGGGAGGGCGATAACTTCTGCACCGGTTCGGACCTGGCCCTGCTGGGGGACAACCTGGATCCGGCCGTCCTCTGCGACATGATGAAACGGATGAACGCCTTTCTGTTCGATCTGCACCAGGGCCCCAAAATCGTCATCACCGCGGTTGACGGCTACGCCGTCGGGGGCGGACTGGGTCTGGCGCTGGCGTCGGATATCACGATTGCCACCGATCAGGCCAAATTCTGCTGTGGGTTCATCCGCATCAGCGCCGTGCCGGACATGGGGGCCACCTATTTTCTCACCGAACGGCTTGGCATGGCCAAGGCCAAAGAGGTCGCCCTGACCGGGGATATCATCGATGCCCCGGCGGCGCTGGCCATGGGGTTGATCAATCGGGTGGTTTCACGTGAGACCATCTCGGAAGAGGTGATGAAACTGGCCACCCGGATAGCCAAGGCGTCGCCGGAAGCCCTGGCCCTGACCAAGCGGAATCTGAACCGATCCCGCCATATCGATCTCCAGACCGCCCTGGATCTCGAGTCGCATATGCAACCCCTGATGCTTTTGTCGGACGACCACAAGGCGGCCATCAAAAAACTGTTCGGGTAGCCGGCCGCCTTTTGGCATCGCCACCTGGCTGGTTGTTTCTCACCGTAAATCAAAGGAGGAGATGATGGGATTTGAACGCGCCTGGCACCAATGGTACCCGCAAGGCACCCCGCCTGAAGTCGACATCGAAGCCGTGACCATGCCGGAGGTTCTCGATCGAACCGCCAGGGACTCTCCCGATAACACCGCTTACATATACATGGGTAAGCAAATCTCCTATCGCGAGCTGAATCGGTTGGTCACGATCTTCGCCCAGGCCTTGCACGACCTGGGCGTCGGGCCGGGCGACAAGGTGGGCATGCTGCTGCCCAATATCCCCCAGGTAATCATTGCCAATTGTGCCACTTACAAACGCGGTGCCGTCACGGTCATGAACAACCCGCTCTACACCGAGCGCGAATTGCTGCACCAGCTCAACGACTCGGAAACCACCACCCTGGTTACCCTCGACCTGCTTCTCCCCCGTGTGCTGAAAATTCAAAAGGAGACCCGCGTCAAAACGATCATTACCTGCCACATCAACGACTATCTGCCCTTTCCCGCCAAGCAGCTGTTCCCCTATGTGAAAAAGGAAATGTATCGGAAAGATGTCCCCCAGGAAGGGGTTTATCCCTTCATGCAGCTCATGGGGCGCTATCCCGACACCCCGCTGCCCAACAAGGCCGTGTGGAATGAAACCGCCGCGCTCCTCTATACCGGCGGCACCACCGGCGTCAGCAAGGGCGCCGAACTGACGCACGCCAATATCTCCTCGGTGGTGCAGCAGTTCAGCGCCTGGTTTCCGGACCTGGAGGTCGGCAGCCCCGAGCGGCTTCTGGGGATCTACCCGATCTTTCATTCCGCCGGCTATTCGGTCAGCCAGAACCTGCTTATCTGGAACGGCTGGACCGGGGTTCTGGTACCCCGCCCGGATCCGGTGGTGATCACCAAGCTGCTGAAAAAATACAAACCGTCTTTTCTTCCGGGTGTTCCCACCATCTTCGTGGGGCTGCTGGGGCACGCGCCCTTCCGGGAGCTGGATCTTTCCCATGTCAAAGGCTATTTTGCCGGGGCGGCCCCCCTGGCGGAGGATACCTTGAATCAGCTGCAGAACCTGCACGGCGCCATTATTCACGATGTCTATGGCGCCACCGAGAATACGGCCTTTGCCACCTGCACGCCCTGGCACGGCCGGGTCAAAATCGGCACGGTGGGCATCCCCCTGCCGAATACGGATCTGAAACTCGTGGACCTTCAAACCGGGGAAGATGTCACCGAACCCGACCGGGACGGCGAGATCTGCATCCGGGGTCCCCAGGTCATGAAAGGCTACTACAACAAACCCGACGAAACGGCGGCGGTCCTCAAGGATGGCTGGCTCTACCTGGGCGATGTGGGGCGGATGGACGCGGATGGCTATCTGACCATCGTGGACCGGAAGAAGGATATGATCGTGGCCGGCGGTTTCAACATCTATCCCAAGGAAATCGACGAGATCCTGATGGGTCACGAACACGTCCTGGAGGCCTGCACCATTGGAGTGCCCGATGCTTACCGGGGAGAAACCGTCAAGGCCTATGTGGTGCCCGTGCCGGGTCAGGATCCCACCGAAACCGAGATCCTGACCTACTGCCGGAAACATCTGGCGGCCTACAAGGTCCCCAAGCAGATCATCATGATTGCGGAACTGCCCAAAACCGCCGTTGGTAAAATCATGCGCAAGGAGGTCCGCAAGATGGACCAGGCGCAACAATGACATCTCCGCATCGGAGTGTTCCGGGGAGAGACGACCGCTCTTTCGAATACGTCCACCGGGAGTTGGACCGGGAGGTGACCGCCATCGGGGGGCACTACCGCTTTGACCGGGAGGCGCAAATCGCCTTCCGGGGGCAACAGGTGCTGTACCTGTGCGGCTATGCCCTTTACGACACCTCCTGCTGCGGACTGGGGGGATGCGGCTATGCACTGGTTCAGGGGGTTGTCGAGCGCTGGCAGTACCGCCGTGATCCGGAGGGATTCCCGATTACGCGCCTGGCTGCGATTGACGATCCCGATTGTCAACGGGAACTCGGTGGCCTGATTCAGGACCAGGAGGCGGTGTCGCAGGTGATTTTTCGGTCCTGGTTGTCGCCAGGCGAACAGGAAGCGTAACGGGCGACTCTTTTCGGGTGCCGGTGTGGTCGTATTTCATAACAGGCTGTAGGCGAATTTTTCAAAGACGTCTTTATTGAATTTTCCTGCCATCACGTCATCTTTGATAATTGTCAGGCCTTTCAATGGATCCATGGCATTGCGGTAGGGCCGGTCGTCATTGGTGAGGGCCTCGTAGCAGTCGATCAGGCCGACCACCTGCGCCGCCGGTGAAATGCGGGTGATCCCGCGGGGGTAACCCGAACCATCCCCTTTTTCGTGATGCTGCAGGGCGCAGAGCTTGATTTCGGCATAGGGGAAGCGGCAGGTGTCCAGGATGTTGTAGCCGATGGTAGTATGGGCCTTGATGCGGTTGAACTCTTCCTCGGACAATTTGCGCGGGGCGGTGAGAATGTCGGAGCTGATGCGTGTTTTGCCGATATCGTGCAACAGGGCGCTCAACCCCAGGATTTTTTTGTCAGCCAGGGAATAGTTGGCCTGGGCGGCGTAGCTGATGGCCAGCGCCATCACGTTGACCGAATGCAAGGCGGAGGTGTAATCGTTCTGGGACAAGTTCAAAATGCTCGTTAAAATGTTCGATTCACGGGCATAGTCGCTCACCAGGATGTTCACGGTTTCCGACAGTCCTTGTACACTGCCGCTGCGCGGCTCCGAAAACGTTTCCTCGACAATGTTGACCAGGATGTCTTTGACGCTGTCCGGATTCCCGGATTTGATATTGCCTTCCAGCTGTTTGTTGAATTCCCGCTGGACTTCATGGATGCTTCTGAGTTTGTCGGTGTTTTTGATATACAGTTTGTCAGGGTACTGCCCTCCGTCGATGCGCATTTCGCTGATGGCCTTGCCGGGAGGTTTATACAGCCCGAAGGACCGGTCTTTGTTCAGGTAATAGAGGGGAATGGCCCTGTAATAATTCAGGTGGGATTCTCGAACCGGGATGTATTCTTTTTCCATAACGGCCTGTTGCATCGAAGAAAAGGTGTTGGGCATTCGATCAAGGTCTTCCCCCTTTATATCGGCAACATCCGAACAAACTTGAATTTTTTCGACGCACAGGATGTTCCTGCCCGGAGGAATAAAAAGTGTCACTGTTTTCATGTAATTGAGATGATATCGGGTGGCGTGGTGTGATGCGAATAGGGGGCCGCGAAACCGGCCGCTGAGCAGCGTCCGCTGGCATTTAATTTCCGGTAAGGCCGCTTGACAACGCACCTGTCAGACATCATCATCAGAAACCATTATAACATTCGCGCGGATGTATCTTACCGGTTCATTCCCTTCGCCTGGTCAAGGTGGAGCGCATTCAAGGGGGCTATTGTGCCGAATTACCCTATCGACAACCGAAGAGAACCTCGGTTTGAAACAAGCAATGCCATAACGTTTTCCTGCCTCAACAAAGAAGCGCACTATATCGGCATTGCCCGGAACATCAGTCGTAGCGGCATGTTTTTTCGCTCCGGCCGCAAGCTCAAGCCGGGCACCTGCATTGTCATTTTGCCGCTGGATTGCCGTGCCACCGATCTGCTGTGGGGAAACGGCGATCACGGCACGATGGCCGCATCCTTGTGCGCCATCGAGGGCGGGCCGAACCAGAATCTCAAGCATTTTATCAATATGGTGACCGGCAAGGTGACGCGCTGCGAACATCTGGATAGTGGCGATCTGCCGGCCTATGGTATCGCCGTCGACTATCTCCGGCCGACGGTTTAACAATGAACCACGATTTCAGGGTGTCTGCCAAAAATCCCATCGCGTGTCGCTGTCGCCGGCGACCCCGCTGAAGCTGAATCCGACGGCCCGGTTGTCAGGTGGAAGCTGCCAGCTTTTCTTGAAATCCCACCGCATGAAGCCGTAAACATCGGAGCCGTTTTGCGACCACAGGCGGTGCGTGTCCAGGATGATGCCGTCGGCATCGAGCATATGGATGCTCACCCAGGCTTTCAAACGGTTGAAATGTTTGATTCTATTCTGGCGCACCACCCGGCCTTCCACTGTCAGTTGGTTGCCCTCCAGGTAATAGCGATAGTGCAAATCGAGGTCAGGCGAGTGCCAGATGACTGAATGGGGTCCCCCCTCTTTAAGAATAAAGCGATTTTCAGGCTTGGCTTCCCGGCCGGTATAGGAAAACCAGCTCCCCCCGGTGCAGCCATTCAGCAACAACGCGATGACAAGCATTCCCAATAACCTTGTCGTATATGTTGCGGAGATGAGAATTTTCATTTTGCCCTCCAAGTTTATCACTCCTCTGGTGCCGCACCGACAGAATGAATTTAAGGTCGGTTGTTCAGGAGTGTATTTGTCTATTGTTAAATTATATGTACCGCCAGCCCTTTTTCAACCAGTGAAAAATGATAGGTTTCTGGGAGGAAAATCCGCATTGCCGGGGTGTCATTCGATCAGGGCAATCCTAACGCGTCACCCCGCGCCGGTTGCAGGCGGTCAGTTCGGCATTACCTTTCCAACATGCCGGTTTCGATCGGCTGGTGAGGACTAATCGTTGCATGCCCATTGGAAACGGGTGTGATTCATCCGAAACGGGACGGCCGGGAGCAGGAAAAGACAGTTTCGGCATCCAACCCGCCGGGAATTGATAAAGGAGTCATTATGGATAAAAAAGCAGTGATGAAGATGTTTAACAAGGAGACGCGGATTGGTGTACTGGCCACGTCCAACAAAAAAGGGGATGTCAACACGGCCGTGTTTGGATCGCCGCGCATGATCGATGAAGACACGGTGATCATGGCCATCGGGGACAACCGATCCTTGCAGTATCTGCAGGAAAACCCCAAAGCCAGTTTTATTGTGGTCGAACCCGGCGAAAGCCCCGCGGCCTGGAAGGGGGCCCGCTTGTATCTGGAAATGGATTCCTTTGAGCGCTACGGCGAACTGCTGGACTCCTTTCGGGAGAAGATCCGCAAGGTGGCCGGTGATAAATCCGCCAACGCCATCATTGCGGCTATCCGGTTTAACGTTACCGATGTCCGTGCCCTGATCGCCCCTCCGAACTAGGAATAAGCCAGGGGGCTGCGCGCAGGGGAAGCGGGGTACTGGATAGGACGTGCAACCCCCGGCCAGAGGAAAGATGACAACCGAGAACGGAAAAAAACGGGTAGCGCTTGAGCAGGACAAGGTGCGCCAGACGTCCCATTGGGACTTGGACTACCTGCCGCTGAAGGAAGTGGACGCGCTCTATGATCGCCCGGGTGATCGCCGGGAAACGGCCGGGGCTTCCGAATCGCCCCGAAAGCAGATGGCCAATCGATCGTTGGGGCTCATCTGCATTGCCGTCGGACTGGGGCTCCTGGCATTGACGGTGACCGTGGCCCTGTTTTTGTGATGCAGCGATGTCGTATCGTGCGTCTCAGCGGTTGACTTTTCGCATCGATTGCAGGAAAGTAATCCAGACAATGATCGGCGGATCGACCGCATGATGAAAGCCATTCTGATGACAATGCCCGTCCGAACCAAAACTAAGACGACCACCGGCACCAAGCGGGATACGCCATGGGTGGCCCGCCCGGAAAGGAGTTGGCTCGGAAAAAGGCATTAGCGATTGAATCCCAAGCAAATCAAAGCCTCTCGGAACCGACGCCAGGGTTCCCAGGGGCTTTTTTACTTTCTACGAATACATCTTATATTGGACGGTGCATTTTGTTTACCAAAGACTAAGGAGCGAGGGTGATGAAACGTGTTGGCTTTATCGGGTGGCGAGGGATGGTCGGCTCGGTCCTCATGGATCGCATGCTGGCTGAAAAAGACTTCAACGGATTCGAGCCTTTTTTCTTTTCGACTTCCCAGGCCGGGCAGCCCGGTCCGGACATCGGAAGTGCGGTTCCCCTGGTGGAAGATGCCTTCAAGCTGGAGCGCCTGGCAGAGATGGACATCATCGTCTCCTGCCAGGGGGGCGGCTATACCGAAAAGACCCATCCCCAGCTCCGGCGCGACGGCTGGCAGGGGTTCTGGATCGATGCGGCCTCGACCCTGCGGATGGACAAGGATAGCGTCATTATCCTCGATCCGGTCAACCGCCGTGTGATCGACAGGGCGCTGGCTAGCGGCGTCAAAGATTTCGTCGGCGGCAACTGCACGGTTTCACTGATGCTCATGGCATTGGGGGGCTTGTTTGAAAAGAACCTGGTGGAATGGCTGACCTCCATGACCTACCAGGCCGCTTCCGGGGCCGGTGCCAATAACATGCGGGAGCTGGTGGCCCAGATGCAAACCATCGGGGCAGATGCAGCACCGCTGTTGTCCGACCCGGCCACGGCCATCAAGGTGCTCGATCAACAGGTCACGGGCACCCTCCGCAGCGCAGCGTTTCCGACGGAAAACTTCGGCGCACCCCTGGCCGCCAGCCTGATCCCGTGGATCGACCGGCCCATGGAAAACGGCCAGACCAAGGAAGAGTGGAAAGGCTTCGCTGAAACCAACAAGATCCTGGGCCGCCAGAACAACCCCGTGCCCATCGACGGCCAGTGCGTGCGGATCGGCGCCATGCGCTGCCACAGTCAGGCCTTCACCATCAAACTGGCGCGCGATTTGCCTCTGGACGAAATCGAGGCCCTGATTGCCGAACACAATGAATGGGTAACCGTCGTGCCGAACGAGAAGGACATCACCCTGCAGGAGTTGACCCCCGCCAAGGTGACCGGAACATTGGCGGTGCCGGTGGGCAGGCTTCGCAAGCTGAACCTGGGGTCGGACTACCTGACGGCCTTTTCGGTGGGCGATCAGCTTTTGTGGGGAGCGGCCGAGCCCCTGCGGCGTATGCTGCGCATCCTGCTGGATGATATGGCATAGGAAAAGAAAAGGGGTTTGCACGGAGGATCGTGCCGCCCCTTTTCTGCGCCTGGTATACGGGGATTCGGTTATCCGATGCTACTGCAGGTTATGCGGCGCGCGGCATCGCGTCGCTTTACCGTCCAGGAAAAGACCGATCAGGCCGCTGCGGGCGGACGCCGGTGCGCCCAGGGCCGGGCCTCTTCCAGCTGGGAAGCCAGACGAAACAAGGTGGCTTCATCGCCGAACCGGCCCATGAAATGAACGCCGATGGGCAGGCCGTTTTCATTCCAGAACAACGGCACGGACATGGCCGGCTGTCCGGTGACGTTGGCGATGGGCGCCAGGTGAACGTAGCGGCCGGCGCGTTCGAACCCTTGCAGCGGGTCGTCCGCTGCGGCCTGGAATGTCCCCAGGACGGGCGGCGGTTCCGCCACGACCGGTGACAGCAGGATGTCGTAGCGGGTGAACATGCGGGCCACCGCGCGTGAACTGCGCTGCAACTGCTCGATGGCCAGCACATAATCCGTCCCACTGATGCCGCCGGCCATTTCGTTCAGGGCCCAGGTCGTCGGTTCGACCTGCTCCCGGACCGCGCCCAGCATTTTGAGCAGCGAAGCGGTTCCCGCGGCGATAACGGTTTTGACACACGCGGCAAAGTGATCGCTGCCGACATCGAGGGCCATCGGGATGTCGTCAACCTGGTGGCCGAGGTCACGGCACAACACGGCCGCTGCGGCAACGGCCCGGGTGCAATCGTCGTGCACCGGGAATTCCGGCGACGTCACGCAGGCGATGCGCAAGTGACCCGGATCGACGCCGATCTCTTTGGAAAAGGGGCGCGCCATGGGGGGCGCCCAGTAAGGATCGCCGATGTCGGGGCCGGCCGTGGCGTCGAGCAGGGCGGCACTGTCGCGCACCGAGCGGGTCACGGCATGTTCCGCCACCAGACCGCCCCAGCCTTCACCGAAATCCGGTCCCAGGGGGTTGCGGGCACGCGTCGGTTTCAGACCGAAGAGGCCGCAGCACGACGCCGGGATCCGAATCGATCCGCCGCCGTCGTTGGCATGCGCCATTGGCACCATGCCGGAAGCCACGGCCGCCGCGGCACCGCCGCTGGATCCGCCGGTGCTTCGTGCCGTATCCCAGGGGTTGCGGCAGGGGCCGAAGAGCTGCGACTCCGTGGTGGGCAGGATGCCGAACTCGGGTACATTGGTCTTGCCGATGAACACCAGCCCCGCGCGTCTCAAACGGGCCACCAGTTCACTGTCGTGATCGGGTACGAAGCCTTGCAGAAGGGCGGATCCCATGGTCATGGGAACGCCCTGGCACATGCCGAGAATGTCTTTCAGGAGAAACGGCACCCCCGTAAAGGGGCCCTCGGGCAGTTCGCCCAACGCTGTTTCCCGGGCCTGGTCAAACATGGTGGTCACGACGGCGTTGAGCTCCGGGTTCAAGGCCTCGATGCGTTCGATGGCCGCATCCACCAGTTCGATCGGCTGGGCCTCTTTTTTTCGCACCAGATCGGCCTGGCTGGTGGCATCTATCTGTCTAAATTCATTGAAACTTCCCATGAAAGATCCTTTCGCGTCTTACCTGCTGTTTTATCCTTATTCGAGGAGTTTCACTCTTACAAAGTGCCGGAATCGTCGTGATCCAAGTAACAACTGGCCAGGTGGGCCAGGCCATCCCGAACGGCTTCGACCGGGGTGCCCGGGCGAAGCTCCATCACCGGCAGGGCGCCGGCGGCCAGGTGGGAGGTGAAGGCCTTGAAATTGATGTGCCCCGATCCCGGCGGGAGATGATCCTCCAGCCCCTGGGCATCGTGCAGGTGGATGCCGATCAACCGGTCGGCAAGGTTTTGCAGCAGCCCCCCTTCCGCGATCAACCCCAGCTGTTCGTTGACAAAGGCGTGACCCGTGTCATGCCAGTAGCCGATGGGTGCGCCCTCAAATTTCTGCAGTAGGGGCCGGAAGTCCTCCGGTCCCGGCAGTTCGTGGTAGTGATAGCGCGTTTCCAGACCTAACTGGACCTCGCGCCGGTCAGCGGCCTGAAGCAGTTTCTCCAGGCTGAAGCACAGGGCGTCCACGTGCGCGGGCTTTAGCCGATCCCGCGCCGCGATTTTCTCCTCCATCCAGCGCCGGGTGGCCTCCGCGAGGGTAGTCCCCTGGTGGAACCGTTCGTACAGTTGCCGGGTTTCCGCCGGCATGGCCACCCGCCCGCAATGCAGCACCACGGCCCGGGCCTCCAGGTCATGGGCGTTGTCGATGGTTTGCAAGGTGCGTTTGACGGCCTCCTGCCGTTCCTCACGCCGGGTATCGGAGAGCGAAAACAGGTCGCCGCTGCCGCCGGTATCCAGGAATTCCATCGGAAGCGGGCAGAAGTTGTGCAGACTGGTTACGGGAATGCCGGCCTTGCGCAGGGCCGGGCAAATCTGATGATAGAGCGGCAAGGGGAGACGATAGTCCAGTTCGACACCCGTAACCGGGAGATCGCGGATAACCGCGACGAGGTCATTGCCGTCCGTGTCCGGCTCAATTCGGAAAAAAGAGGTCGAGACCGCTGTCACAGGTATTGCTCCAAGAGGTTGCGGGGGGGGGCGTTCAAGCGTTATAATCGACCCTCAGGAAATTTTATACGCCATCATTCCTGCCGCAGGCTTGTGGCCGGGTCGCCATTGTGGTTAATATCATCCGACGCATGGTCACGCAAACCGCTTTTTATAATGAGGAGAGCCCCAATGCCGATTCGCCGCATCATGACCGCCTGCCTGCTTCTCTTGATTTTACCGGCAACGCATCTTTGCGCCGAGGAGAATCAACTGCAGAGGAACATTTTCGACCCCGGACACCTGACGCCTATCGACAGCCGGCTCAAGGTGCAGGCCGGCGATCCGGCGCCGGATTTTACCCTGCCGGCCGTATCCGGCCAGGCCATCCGTCTCAGCCAGTTTCGAGGCCATAAAAACGTTGTGCTTTCATTCGTGCCGGCGGCCTGGACCCCGGTTTGTTCCGGCCAGTGGCCGGGCTACAATCTTGTCAAGGACCTGTTCAACGTCAACGACACGGTGATGCTCGGTATCACCGTGGACAATATTCCCACCCTGCATGCCTGGACCCGCGAGATGGGCGGCCTTTGGTTTGATGTTCTTTCGGATTTCTGGCCCCACGGTGCGGTGGCAGACGCTTATGGGGTTTTGCGTTCGGACGGGACGGCGGAGCGGGCCCTGATTTTTATCGACAAGCAGGGCATCATCAGCAGTGCCATGGTATTCGACATCAATGAACGCCCCGACCTCAAATTGTGCGTGGATGAAGTGGAAAAACTCGGGCAGCCCTGACGGACCTGCAGACCCGTGCGCTGATCCAAACAAACGGGTATAGTACGGACGATCCGGTTTTTTCGATCAAGGCCCGCCAGGATGGAAGGCCTTCGAATCCCTGATCGCAAGCGGTTGCCGGTGCACGGCAGCCGCCGAACGATAAACCTTCTCCTTATCAGCCCGCCTGTAATTTCTTTTGATATAACGGCGAAATGTCGCGCAGGGTTTTGACCACTTTTTGCAGCGACTGCAGAAAATGGTCGATATCGGCCTCGGTATTGTCCATGCCCAGCGTGATCACCAAGGTTCCCTGGGCGTCGGCATGGGACCGGCCGATGGACAGCAGCACGTGGGATGCGCGCAGCGAACCGGTGGCGCAGGCCGAGCGGGTGGCCACGGCGATGTTGTCGTCATCCAGCATCAGCATGACGCTTTCACCCTCGATGTGCTGCACCGATACCGATGCCAGGTTGGGCAGGCTGGCTTCGGAAGGGGTATTGACGATATACTCGTCGATATAGCGCGGTAGGTCGGCCAGCAGTTTGCCTTTCAGTTTTTCCAGGTGATCCAGGCGCACTTCCATATCCCGCCGGGCGGCTTCTGCAGCGACGCCCATCCCGATGACGCCGATCAGGTTTTCGGCGCCGGCCCGCTTGTTGTGTTCCTGCACGCCGCCCTCGATCAGCGGCCAGATCAGAGTCCCGCGCCGGATGTAAAGGCCGCCGACGCCGGTGGGGCCGTAGAACGTGTTGGAACCGAAACTCATCAGGTCGACACCCAACTGCTGAACGTCCATGGGGACGACGCCTACTGAATCCACGGCATCCGTGTGGAAAATAATCTTATGCTCGCGGGTAATCTTGGCGATGGCTTCGATGGGCTGGATGGTACCGGTTTCATTGTTGCTGTGCATGATGGATACCAGGATGGTTTGATCCGTGATCGCATCTGCCACCGCCGCCGGATCCACCCGGCCATGGGCGTCCACGTCCAGGGACGTGACCTTGAAGCCCTGACTTTTTAGGCGCTTGAGACTGCGGATGACGGCGTTGTGCTCCACATTGGAGGTGATGATGTGGTTGCCTTTTTTGGCATTGGCCAGGGCCGTGCCCTTGATGGCGTGGTTGACCGATTCGGTGCCCCCGGAGGTGAAAACGATTTCTTTGGGGCTGGCGGCGTTGATCAGGGCGGCCACGGCGGTGCGGGCCTGGTCGAGTTTTTCGGCCGCCATTTCGCCGGCGGTGTGCTGGCTCGACGGGTTATGATAATCGGCATGGATCGCATCGATCATGGCCGTTTTGACTTCCGGCAGCAGCGGGTTGGACGAGATATGGTCGAGATTGATGATTCCCATGGATAAACCCTCAAAGATTGGCGTTGTTAAGAATGTGTATTTAGAGAACGACTAGTGTTCCTCTTCCAGATCGTGCTGGCAGGCTTCGCAGAACGTAATCCCCTCCTGGATTTCCACGTCGCAGTAGGGGCAATAACATTTGTCCCCTTCGTTGTGCACATGGGTTTCCTTGTGCCCTTCCTCCGGGCGGGTAATACCGGCCACGCCATCCTCGTAATTCTTGATGGCCATCTGCAGCGCATCCGCGCCCAGATTGGAGCAATGCAGCTTGTTCTTGGGAAGGCCCTCCAGGGCTTCCGCCACGTCCTTGTTTGTAATGGCTTTGGCTTCGGCGATGGTTTTGCCCTTGGCGATTTCGGTCAGCATGCTGGACACGGCAATGGCCGAGCCACAGCCGAAGGTCTGGAACTTGATATCCTCGATACGGTCATCGTTGATCTTCAGGTATATCGTCATGATGTCGCCGCACAGCGGATTGCCGACTTCACCGACACCGTTGGCATCCTCCATCACACCGACATTCCGCGGATTGCGAAAATGATCCATTACCGTCTTGCTGTACATCATGAGAAGTTCCTCCCGGTTGAGGTAGAGGTAAAAAAACGCTCTATATCTAATAAGCACTTTTTTATGAAAGGGAACCGCACGGCACCCGAAAAAGGTTGCGTTGCGGGCTTTCGCACGGATTGGTAAGAGCCACGATGGTCACGCGGCTTTTCCGGTGCAATCCAGTTCAACCTTGTGCTTGATCAAACACCGCCAATCCTGTAACCTGCGCGATTATTCATCCTGCATTCCTGATGGCCGTTTCATCCCATTTTATATTTTGTGTCTAACAAAGGGGCGTGACGCTCGTGTTTTTAGGCCGGTGCGTGCGGCGCCGCTAACGCAATCAGGAGAAATCCCATGCCGCAAAATGATAGCGATCTCAAGGCACAGCTTCTTGCGTGTGAAAAAGCGCTCAAGGTCGAAACATCGCGACGCTTGTCCGCCGAGGTCACCCTGCATGAGACGCGTCAACGTTTTAGGAGGGCCCTCAATGCTCTCCCGGTCATCATTTATGCAACGGATCAGGATGGCAGCCTCATCTTCTACAACCATGAATTCGAGAGAGTTTCCGGTTATGCGGCCGATGATCTGCAGGATGCCCCCGGGCTGCTGGATCTGCTCCTGCGCGAAGACGAGGGGCTCTGCCGGGTGAACGACGTCACCTGCCGCAAGTGGAAGATCGAGACCAAAGACGGCCGGGAAAAGGTGGTGGCATGGTCTGAAGAATCCAGCACTGTCCCCCTGTCCGGGTGGCGCAGCTGGAAGATCGGGCTGGATATCACCGAACTCGAAACGGTGCGGGAAAAGGTCAAAATCCTGCAGGGACTCTTGCCGATCTGTGCCAGCTGCAAGAAGATTCGCGACGCCAAGGGCATATGGACGCCGTTGGAGACCTACATCGCCGAACAATCTGAAGCCGACTTCACCCACGGTATTTGCCCTGCGTGTCTGGCCATGCTCTATCCGGAAATCGATCCGGAACCCTGATCCCCATCAATGCCGGTGGGGCGGGTTCCCGCGGGAGGATTCACTTGACCGGGGCGGGGCCATTGGGTATGGTTTTCAATCACGGTTCGCCCATCCTCTATCCCTGTTTTTGAGAGATGACCATTGAGCATCGGCATCAAAGTATACCATACCAAAGACTTCATCCGTAAAACCGCCCAGGGTAAAATCGACCTGGAGCGTTCCCTCGAAGCGGTCTGCGAACTGGCGGTAGCTGCCAACTATTTCAAGGGACACAGCATCCTTATGGATCTACGCGACACCGAGGTCGATGGCGACCGTTCCGACGCCCTGCGTGTGGCTGCAGAATTCGCCACCCACTTCAAGTCCTTCCATAACAAGATTGCGCTGATCATCCCCGATACGGCGGAACGCATGGCCAAAGCGGAATTCATGCGCACTTGCATGCACCTGCAGGGTTTTCAATGGGAGTTCTTCATGGCCTACGAGGACGCCATCGACTGGCTGTCCGACATCACCGAACTGTGACACTCCATGATCCAATTGCGTTGACCAGGAGTTTATCGGTCTTATGAGCTGCAGTTTGACGCTGTACAAACCATCGGAATTTATCCGCAAAACGGCCACCGGCAAATTGGATCTGGCCCAGTCCCTGGAAGCTGTGCACGAATTGGCGGAAGCCGCCAGTTACCATCAGGACAGCCATATCCTGATCGATGTGCGTGAGACCGAGAGCACGGCGACCCATCTCGAACAGATGCGGCTGGCGCTGGAATTCGGTCATTACCGCCATGTCTTTCACAACAAAATCGCCATGCTCATCCCGGCCACCTCCGAACGGATCGAGAAAGCCAATCTGATGAAACGCTGTATGGAAGCGGAAGGGTTTGAAATGAAGGTTTTCGTGTCCTTCGAGCATGCCATCGAATGGTTTTCGGAGGTGGTGCCGCTTGACCCATCCCATTAAGGCCTGATACCGGAAAACAATCCCCATCGATAACCCGCCTGAGCTTCCCGCTTAGCCGCCCTATTGCTTTGCCGCATCCCGTGCTTATGCTGATTTATAGGCATGCCGGTTTTCATTCACGGGAGTGACGACATTGCGTTCGTCAGCCGTGAGTGGCTGACCGGCAAGAATCGGGAGGGCGCTATGGGATGGTCATTACTCAAAAAAACAATCGATCCTGTGTGCGGTAAACGCATCAACCCGGTCAAGGCGGGAATTGCCGCCGTTCACGAGGGGCATTCATTCTTTTTCTGCAGCCGGCAGTGCTGGGCGACGTTTCAGGACACACCGTCGCTCTACGCCGGGGCGCCTTTGTCAGCCTCCAAAGGCTGGTGGAGGCGGTATCTGCAGCGGGTCGAGAAAGCAACACAGGGCAAGCCGCCCTGCTGCCACTGAGGGTTTCGTGACGCGGGGATACCCAACCGAAGGGTGATACGCTGATGCTGAATCGTCGTGAATTTTTGCATTTGGCCGGGGCCGGCACCGTTGGTCTGCTGGCGGGTCAAGCAGGTGGGCTGTGGCCAATGCCCCATACCGTCGCCGATGTGGGATTTAAGCCGGATGTCGAACTGACCCTCAAGGCCACCGTATCGGAAAACGCCATCATGCCGGGGCAGCCGACACTGGTGTGGACCTACCAGGGGCGACTGCTCAAAGGGGATGCGTGGCATCTCGATGGCAGTGGCAGCAGCTATCTGGGGCCCACCATTCGGGTGCGGCGTGGCCAGAAGGTTCGCATCCATTTCGACAACGACCTCCCGGAAGAGAGTATTATCCACTGGCACGGTCTGCACGTGCCGGCCGAGATGGACGGTCATCCCCGCGATGTCATCGCAACCGGCCGGAAGTTCGTTTATGAATTCGAGGTCCGCAACCGGGCCGGTACTTACTGGTATCATCCCCACCCACATGCGCGCACCGGGCCGCAAGTTTATGGAGGTTTGGCAGGGCTCTTTATCGTCACGGACGACGAAGAACAATCCCTGATGCTGCCGCGTGATGAATTCGACCTCCCCCTGGTCATCCAGGATCGCACCTTTGACGAAAACAACGGTTTGGTCTACCTGACGCACCACATGGAGCGCATGACCGGTTTTCTGGGCAATCGCATCCTGGTCAACGGGCAGCCGCGCTACACTCACAAGGTCGTTACCCGTCCCTATCGCCTGCGCATTCTAAATGGTTCCAATTCGCGCATCTACAATCTGGCCTGGGCTGACGGGCGGCCCCTGACGGTGATCGGCAGCGACGGCGGTCTGCTGTCGTCGCCTCTGGTGAGGCCCAGCGTGATTCTGGGCCCGGCTGAGCGGATGGAGGTCTGGGCCGATTTCAACGGTATGGGCAAGGGCGACGAGGCGACCCTGGTCAGCCGGGAACTCGACCTGGGGCCCTTGAGCGGTATGACAGGCCCGGGCGGTATGCACGGGGCGACAGCCGGCGGGCGCTTTCTTCCCAACGGGGCGCCGTTTGCCGTGGCCCGCTTTGAAATCTCCCATGTGGAAAAATCTTCCTTGCGGCTGCCCGGGCAGTTGACCGAATTTTCGCCGGAAGACACTGACAGGGCAGCGAACCGCAATGCGCCGCGTCAGTTTCATATCGCCATGAATCACATGCGGGGGGTCATCAATAACCGGGTTTTCGAGATGACCCGGGTGGCGGACGACGAGGTGGTCACGCTGGGCACCCGCGAGGTCTGGGAGTTCATCAACCGCGGCGGCATGCCGGCCCTGCCGCACCCCATGCACGTCCACGGGCTCCAGTTCCGGGTGCTGGGGCGCCTGGGGGCGCTTTACAGCGGCTACCTGGACGAGGGCTGGAAGGACACCGTGCTGCTGATGCCCGGCGAGCGTGTGCGCCTGATGATGCGTTTCGAAGATTACGACGGCCTGTTCCTCTACCACTGCCACAACCTGGAACACGAAGACATGGGCATGATGCGCAATTATTACGTTCGGGCGGCCTGATCGAAAACAGCAGGGTCGTCAATGGGATTGGTTTTCATTTCTCCACGGTATTCTTTCAAGGTGTTTCCAAAATAGTTCTACTCGTAATGGATTCCCGATCAGTGGTTTCCTTCTCTTTATTGCTATCGCAGCTTCTGCGCATAGAATATCCAGCTTCACATCACGAAGACGGCAAGTGGCGAGAAGGCCGAGAAAATTTTGAAACCATTATTCCGTATCGAACTCTTTAGGATTGGTATCTTTTTTGCTATTTTCTGACAATGCGTATAGCGTATAAGGTGTCTCATTCGGCGGTAAACGATCCAACCCGATCCGACCTTCTTTGATGGAGAGCATGCTCAAGATAAAATCCTTACAGCAGCGATTCGTGGTCTACATGTTGCTCCCGGTAGCCCTGCTTCTCTGGGCCATGGGGGCCATCGGCTTTGTATACGCCCGCAATGCCATCCTCACACAATGGGAAGAGGCGGCAGTTCTAAAGCTGCAGCGCCTTGCCCACCACGTTGACATGCGTCTGGCCCAGCCCAAGGAATGGGTCAGCCTGTACCTGAAATTCGTGGAAGGCCGGCCGCACACAATGGCAGGCCGGCTGGACATCCTTAAGGAACTTGAGAGTAGGGAAGGCATCGTGGCCGTCTACCACAATGGCGAGCGGCCGGGACCTGCCACCCAAATGGGATCCCACATGGCCCGTGCGGGCGGAGAAGCCGGTCGGCGCGGTCAAATGGGTCCGGCGTCCGGCGCTATGGGGCGGGGGCATGCTTTTACCGTCACCGAACCGCGCTTCAACCCTGACACGCACAATCGTACGGTATCGCTCTTGACGCGCGCGGTGAGCGAGAACCCCGCGGATAGCGTCGAGATCGAGGTGGTCCTGGACTTTGACTATCTTCTCCAGGACATGCCCTATGCCCGCTGGTGGCGCAGCCAGAAAACCTTTCTGGTGGACGGCGGCGGGCACATTTTCGTCAGCACCTCGGCGGTTGAACGCCACCAGCTTGGGGAAACGGGTGATCCGGTCGAGGTGAAAACCCTGGCCGCTCTCCAAAAGAGCGATTCGGGCACCCTGCGTGGGGAAGGGCACCCGCCGCGGGAGATCAGCGGTTTCTTTCGGCTGGAGGAAGCCCCTTGGTACATCGCGGTTTTTGCGCCCGGGGAAGAGATTCTGCGGCCCATCATCCGTTTTCGTAATTACTATTTTTTGACTCTCGCGGGTTTTGTTCTGGTCATTCTGGTGCTGATTCTTCGCGTGGCCGGGCAAGTGGCCCGCTCCATCAACCAGTTGTCCCTGGCCGCCGGCGACATCGCCCGGGGACAGTTCGACCTGGCCCTGCCGGAGCGAACAGGGGATGAAATCGGTACTTTGACGCGCAGCTTCAACACCATGGCGACCCAGCTCAAAGAGCGGATTGACCTTAGGCAATCCTTGGATTTGGCCAAGGAGGTGCAGCAAAACCTGCTGCCCGCCAAAGCCCCCGATTTTTCAGGACTGGATGTGGCCGGGCGCAGTGTCTACTGCGATCAGACCGGGGGGGACTATTTCGATTATCTGGACACCGGCCAATCATTTCAATTCGTGGTCGGCGATGTGGCCGGACACGGCATCGCGGCCGCGCTTCTCATGAGTTCGGTCAGGGCCAGTTTGCGCCAGTGCTATGACAGCGGTGACGATATCGGGGCTGTGATTTCCGATGTCAACCGTCATATCGCCATGGATGTGGGGGACTCGGGGCAGTTCATGACGCTGTTTTATCTGGCGATCGATTCCGATCGGAAGACGATTCAATGGGTTCGGGCCGGACACGACCCGGGCATGCTGTATCGTCGCACCGGGGATAGCATCGAAGATCTGGACGGTGCCGGTCTGGCACTGGGTGTCGATTCCGAATGGGCCTACACCGTCCAGAACGCGGACGGTCTTCATGCGGGGGATATCGTCCTGTTGGGGACGGACGGTATCTGGGAGGCGTTCAATCGCGATGGGGTCATGTTCGGCAAAGAGGCGGTCAAACAGATGCTTCGCGAAAAGCGCGATCAACCGGCCGGCGATATTTTAAATTCAGTGTTTGAGGCGGTCGTGTCGCACACTGGTGAAACGAAGATCGCAGACGATATGACATTGATCGTGGTTAAGATCGCTGATTTAACATAGGCATTGATTGACAGAATGGTTGTTCAAATCGACCGGGTTAATAAAAACCATGCGCGTGGCGTTCGGTCAAAGAAGGCACTTCTGGGCAGGGCGGTGATGGAGAAAATCATTTGGGATGACCGGTTCAATCTCCAGATCGAGGTGATCGACCAGCAGCACCGGCGGCTGGTCGATCTCATGAATCGCCTTATCGCCATTCAGGATGAAAATGCCTCCGATGATGCTATTGCCGACATCCTGGGGGCCATGACCAACTACCTGGGGTATCATTTCGATACCGAAGAACAGATGATGCTCGATCACGGTTATCCGGAACTCGAATCCCACCGCGAAGAACACCAGGCCTTCGTCACCCAGACGGCCTATTTCATTGCCACTTACCGGGAGGGCGGCGCGTCCTTGAAAAGCGATATCCTGCTTTTTCTCAAGGAGTGGCTGGTAGAACATATAAGTAAGACCGATGGTGCTTTCGGTGATTTTTTGAAAAACGCCAACGCCGGTTGACGGTTTCGCATCACCTGCTGGTTCACACTTTCTTTGGGCTTGACATCCTCACCCCTCTTCCCCTAAAACATTGCGCAAGGTGCCGAGAGGCTCAAAAGGGAATCCCGTGAAATTCGGGAACGGTCCCGCCGCTGTAACCGGTGACGAAATCCGCTTATGCGCCACTGTTCGATCGAAATCGAATGGGAAGGCCTGGAGAGTAGGACGATCCGGGAGTCAGAAGACCTGCCTTGACAACTACCGCGGGAAGACGGTTCGCAATCGTGTCGGCTATCGCTTTTACTGGAAAGCACGAATCCATCAGCCGATGGGATTGAACAGGGGTCAAGCAAGCTGGGTGCAGCCCTTCAAACCGTACAGGTTTGAAGGGCTTTTTTTATGGGATACCGGTTAATGCCGCACCCGAAACGAAACCGGGGAAGAAGGTCCTGGCAGGGGTTGATCTTCCCCGGTTTCCGCCTCCCTCTCTAACCTCTTTCCTCAGCAGCGGTTTGATTGCAACCACCATGCAAGAAGGAGGGTACCATGTACAAAATTTTCAGAACACCCGCCCATCACCTGGGGCGGTCCACCGAACCGGATTATATCCTTTACGAAGGCAAGCTTTATCCCACCGCCACCCATCCCCGGGGGTGGTCGGAGAAAGCAGATTACGAACTGCGCGCCGACGGGAAGATTTATCGCTGCGCGGATCATCCCCTGGGAGGCGGTTCCCTGCCGGATTACGAAATAGGTCCGGATTGTCTCCTCTATCGCACCGACGCCCATCCCGATGGCAAAGTCGCCGCACCGGATTATGAACTGAGCGAGATCGCCCACTAGATCGCTCGCCCTGCCGAGTGTGCCGGGTGCCCGGAACCCGCAAGGACCGGGAGGCACCGGGATGTGTCTGTCAGCAGCCGGCACGCTTTGGCCTCATGTCAAATTTTCTGTTTCAACATCAGTGCCCCAAGCCCAATCGGAGGATGCCTGCTGGGACCATTGTGTATTATACCCCCGGTCGCTTCCTCCGGCCACTTCCCAAAGCGTTTGCATAATCACTGCCGATCGTGTTTACATTCCATCGCCTATCGCTAGTTTATAAAAAACGCCTTCTAAGCAACTCCGCCAAGGCCAGCAACAAAAGCAACACGCAAAAGGATACCGGGTATGAGCTTTCGGTTAAGCGCCAAAAAACCATACGGATTGCAGACATCGCCCTGGATCGTCCTTGGCTCCACGGCCATTTTGCTGGTCGTGGTGCTGGTGCTGGCGATTGCCAACACCAACCGTGAAAAACGCTATATGGCCCAGGTTCTCAAAACCAAGGGCGCGGCGTTAATCCAGGCCGTGGAGGCTGGCGCGCGCACGGGTATGGCCGGCATGATGTGGCGCGGACAGGAAGTGCAACGCCTGCTGGAAGAAACGGCACGTCTTCCGGACGTGATTTTCATGGCTGTCGTGGATCGCAACGGCCGGGTCGTCGCGCACAGCGATCAAACGCGCATCGGGGCGCCCTTTCGCCAAGGGGAGCCCCTGCGGCATTTAGGTCCGGATCAGGTCGAAAACTGGGAGTTGGTCGAGCGCGCCGCGGGGCAGCGTATTTTTGAGGTGCATCGCCACTTCCAGCCATTGGACGACGCCGGCCGGCCGGGCGAAGGCCACATGGCGGCCATGATGCAGCGCCATGGCCGCATGGCGAGCCAGAAAAACGATTGGTTTCAGCCCCACAAACGCCAGGAGTTGATCATCGTTGCCGGGCTCGATGTCTCTCCGTTCGAAGAAGCTATCCGCGGGGATATCCTCAATACGGTGGTATTGTCGGCAGTGCTTATCGTGATGGGATTCGGCGGTCTGGTTTCCCTGTCTTGGATGCAGAACTACCGGGTCGCCCAGAAAAATTTACAGGACACCACCGCTTACGCCGACGAAATCGTAACCCATTTGCCGGTCGGCCTGATTGCTACCGACCCCTCGGGGAAGATCGCCTTTTCCAATGCCGCCGCCGAGCGCATCACGGGCCTGGATCTGACCGTCCTGCGGGGAAAAAGTGCCGATGAATGCCTTTTCGGCAATTTGTGCGGCCTCCAGGAGGCCCTGGAAAGGGGCGGCACGATCCTCGAAGAAGAAATGACCTGCCAAACCCCTGCCGGGGGAGAGATTCCTGTCAGCGTTAGTGCGGTGCGCATCGTCAACGCTGTGGGGGATTATGTCGGCCAGGTGCTTATCATAAGAGACTTAGGGGAGGTGCGCCGCCTGCAGGACGAGGTGCGTCGTCAGGAGAAGCTGGCCGCCATCGGCGGGTTGGCCGCCGGGGTGGCCCACGAAATTCGCAACCCGCTCAGTTCCATCAAGGCCCTGGCAACCTTTTTTTCGGGACAGTTCGCAAGCGGCAGCGAAGGCCGGGAGGCCGCCGAGGTGATGGCCCAGGAGGTGGACCGTCTCAACCGCGCCATCACCGAGCTTCTGGAGTTTGCCCGTCCCACGGACCTGAAACCCCAATCGACCGACATGCGGTTCCTGATTGAGCGCTCCCTTCAATTGGTTCGCCAGGATGCCGCCGACCGCGACATTCATATTGATATGCACATCGATGACCATTTATGCCCGGTATGGATCGACCCCGACCGCTTCTCCCAGTGCCTGCTCAATCTTTACCTGAACGCGATACAGGCCATGGATAAAGGCGGAACCCTGGCCGTCCGCTGCCGCTCGGACCGCGGCCGGCAGCTTGAGATTGCGGTCAGCGACACGGGCCAGGGCATCGCGCCGGAAGACCGTCAACAGATTTTCAACCCCTATTATACCACCAAACCCAAGGGAACCGGCTTGGGACTGGCCATCGTCCACAAAATCGTCGAGGCCCACGAAGGAAGACTGCAGGTGGATAGTACCCCCCGGCGGGGGAGCTGTTTTACGCTGCGCCTTCCCTGCCGCAGCCAGGAGGAACCGTCATGAAGGCGACGAAGCCCGCCAACATTTTAATCGTGGACGACGACCGGGGGCATCTGATCTCGCTGCGCACTGTGATCCGCAGTTGGGGCTACAGAGTGGCCACGGCCGAAGACGGTTTGGAAGCCGTTGCGGCGGTCAAGGAATCCCAGGTGGAGCTGATCCTGATGGACGTGCGCATGACAACCATGAGCGGGATCGAAGCCCTGGAGCGGATCAAGATCTATAACCCGTCGATTCCGATCATCATCATGACGGCCTATTCGTCGGTGGCATCGGCGGTGGAGGCCCTCAAGGGCGGCGCCTACGACTACCTGATCAAACCCTTTGACTTCGACGTCCTGAAACTCAGCATCGAGCGGGCCTGCGAGCACGCCGGACTCAAAGTGGAAAATGAAGATCTCAGGGCACGGTTGCAGGAAGACTTCGACCGGCCCGACATCATCGGCAAAAGCGCTTCCATGAAGGCCCTGATGGACATGCTGGCCATGGTGGCGCCTTCCGAAGCCACCGTGATGATCACCGGGGAAAGCGGCACCGGCAAGGAGTTGATCGCCAAGTCGCTGCATTACAACAGCGCCCGCAAGGCGCACCCGCTGGTCACCGTCAATTGCGCGGCGCTCACCGAAAGCCTGCTGGAATCCGAGCTGTTCGGCCACGAGAAGGGGGCCTTCACGGGCGCCGATCGACGGCGTGAAGGCCGTTTCATGCTGGCGGACGGCGGCACGATTTTTCTCGATGAGGTCGGCGAAACGTCCTCCCGGATGCAGGCCAAACTCCTGCGCGTCCTGCAAGAGAAGGAAATCCAGCGCGTGGGCAGCGAGGCGGTTCTGCAGGTGGATGTGCGGGTCGTGGCCGCCACCAACCGCGACCTGGAGGAAGACGTGCAGGCCGGCCGTTTTCGCGAAGATCTCTTCTATCGCCTCAATGTCATGCACCTCACCATCCCCCCGCTGCGTGACCGACAGGAAGACATCCCGCTCCTGGCCCAGCACTTCCTTGAAACATACGCCCGCCGGAACCGCAAGACCGTCAAGGGGTTCGCCCCGCTGGCCATGAGCATGCTGCTCAAATACGAGTGGCCGGGTAATGTTCGGGAACTTGAAAACGCGATCGAGCGGGCGGTCATTCTGCTTTCCGGTGAGCACATCACCGAGAAACAGCTGCCTCTGCGGATCGTGCGGCAGCATCCGGATCATGCGACGGCCGCGGACACGGGCATGCCTGCCACCGACGGCACCCGCACGCTGGAAGACATCGAGAAAGAAGCCATCGAGGCCACCCTGGCCGCAACGGACGGCAACAAGAGCGAAACCGCGCGACGCCTGGGAATCTCCCGCAAGACCCTGCACAACAAGCTGAAAGCCTACGGCGTGGGATAGGGGGATCCAATGAAATGGCGCATAGGATACCGGCCCCGTTCTCCCGGGGAGCAGATTGCTCCGATGGAGCGTCAGATCCGGGCCTGGCGCCACGCCAGCCGCCGCAAGGATTCTACTTTGCCAAGTTCAGGCCGGGAACGTCCTTCTTCGATTGGACGGTATCCCGATTCCTCAAACAGCTGTCGGCGGGCGACACCGGCTGCGGAACCGAAGGGATCCAACTGTTGACGATCACCCATCCCCATCTGGCCGCAATGATGAACCGACGGGAAATCCCCTTCATGGCATTTGCGGATTACGACGTCGCACCCCACGGGTTCAGCAATTTCTACGATGCCCTCCAGATGTTCTGCAGCAACGATACCCAGGGGCTTGGCATCGGCAATGTGGACCGTCCCGGCTCTTCGGGATTTCCACCCGGTGCTTTTGAGCCGTCCAGCCCGTTGTGTAAATAGGTTACAGCCTGTCCGTCCAATCCCCCCTGATACGTGTCACTTCTACCCAGTGCGGCGGATCGTCTCAATGGTCCGCGATGACGCATTAAATTTTAATTAATCATAATATTCAGATAGTTATGTAATATTACGACGCCGGCAGATATGCTGGCACGCGCTTTGCGATACAGTGGGGCAATGGTTTTACATCGACAACTCTAAAAGGAGAAATAAAGATGAAAAGAATACACATTCGCAACGCGCTCATCATCTCGGCTGTATTTGTCTTTGCCGTTGTCGGCCTTGCCCTGGCCCATGACGAATGGGGTGGACGTGGCGGCTATGGCGGCCACATGATGGGCTATGGTGGCGGTTACGGTGGCCATATGATGGGTAACGGGGGTGGTTACGGCGGTCATATGATGGGTCCCGGTTATGGTCCCATGATGGGACCGGGCAACGGCTCCTGCTACGGCGACCTGTCCCAGGAGGACGCCAACAAGCTCGAGGCGGCCCGGGACAAGTTTTATGATCAGACCCGTGAGCTGCGGGAAAAAATGGATGACAAGAGCTACGCCATTCAGAAGGAATTGAACCAGCCGACTCCTGACAGAGACAAACTCAAGGCCCTCCAGGGTGACCTCTCCCAGTTGCAATCCCAGTTCGATACGTATGCATTGGACTACAATCTGGCGGTTCGGGGTATCGTGCCCAATGGAGGACGCGACCGGGCCTACGCCGGTGGATACCGCGGGAGGAACTGCTGGTAGACCACGATTGATTTGCCGCTGATCCGGGACCGCTGTGTCGATGGTCCCGTATCAGGCGGAGCTAACGTTGGATCGGCCTTGGCGAAACAGAAGTTTGGTCGGGGGGGGAGAACAACAATGGATCGTAAAACAAGTACATTTCTGAGTATCGGTATTTCCGCCGCCCTTGTGGCGGGTGCGATCTGGTTTCTGTCCAATCACCACTACGACATGTGGGCGACAGGTCCCTGGCAAATGCCTCACGGCATGATGACCGGCGGCGGTATGGGCTTCCTGATGATTCTCTTCTGGGCGGTGGTGATCATCGCCCTGGTCCTGCTGATATCGGCGGTTATTTCCGGCCACCGGTTATCATCCCATACCGAGAGCGCCCTGGAAATTTTGCAGAAACGGTACGCACGGGGTGAAATCGACAAGGCGCGCTTTGACGCCATGCGCCGTGACCTGCAGCAACGGGAGGTGGAAAAATGAAGGCTCATACAACGACAACCAAAATGATCGATCCGGTCTGCGGCATGGAAGTCGATCCGTCGACCGCCGCCGCGGAGACCTGTCATGAAGGCATCAAAGTCTTTTTCTGTGCGGAAGGGTGCCGCGAGGCCTTTCTCGCCAACCCGGAGCGTTACACACACCCCAAGCGCAAGGGCGTCTGGCAGCGCTTTCTAACACGCATGGAAAAGGCCACCGGCGGCAAACCGATGAGCTGTCATTAGAAGCTTACCTTCGTTGCTCTTTCGCCCTTGAATCCGTGGTGTTGCGCTCCACCTATCCATTCCGCCTGATTCACATGGGTAACAATTACACAGTTTTTCGTACCCCTCCCTACCGCTGTAACCTTATTACACGAGCGCCAATTTAGCCGCAAATTTTATAACTACCTGTTATATTATTAAAAATCATAAAATTATTTGTTTGGCATACGGATTGCTCATATATCGTTGCAACACGAGGAAAGGAGGTTTCCATGAACCCATTGGTCAATAGGGATCTGAATACGTACGTGAAAGAACTGGTTGATCACTATATCGCTGGCAAGGCCTGCAAAGATAAAGAGCCAGCAGGATGTGAGAAAACCTCCCCCAACCGCTCGGACGACACGAATCCATCGACCGTAAAAAAAGGGAGGAATGAGCGGAAGCGGCATCAAACCCTGCATAAATAAGTCATCGTGAGTGAGGGGGGCGGTCCCGGCTATGACCATGGACAGCATTTGGGTGGTGAGCAACAGCTTGCGGCTCTATCGAACCAAGATCAAATAGGTTTGCAGACAGGAGAGAACTTCCATAAGAGAATCTTGTAAAAGAGAGATGATAACATGAAAAAATGGATAGGTTTAGCGATTATGCTGCTATTGGTTTTCGGTTCTGTGGCTGGCGTGTCGGCTGCTGAAACCAAGGTCATCAAGATGACCGCCGAAAAATACCATTTTACGCCGGAAATGATCACCGTAAATTTGGGCGACAAGGTTTTACTGGAGATCACGGCGACCGACACGGAGCATGGATTCGGGCTTAAAGCCTTCAACATCGACCAGAATTTGCCGAAAGGGAAAACGGTCCGGATCGAATTCGTGGCCGACAAGCAGGGCGAGTTTACGTTCAAGTGCACGAGCTTCTGCGGTTGGGGGCATTTCGGGATGACCGGCAAGCTGGTCGTGTCCTGAAGACGGCTGTTTCCAGTGTGCCGGAGTTCTTTTTCACCAGTAATAGCGGCTCTGACGAGTGAATGTTTATGCGTGTTTGACAAGCGGTATCGAACCCACGGCTTTTGGGCAATGACAAGAGCAAGCGTGTAGTGCCTGATGAAACAGGCACCTCGTGCCGGCTGCGACTGGCGTTCAGCAGCTATCAGGGAGGTGTAAAATGGCCGAACAGATCGTGACCGCGTCCGACAACTCAATGAAAAAACTCCATCCGTCCTGCTGTGGTTAGCGATGTCACATTCCGACTATTGTAATGGAACGGAGTTTGCCCGGAGATCCCAGTCTGCGCCGAGATGACCGCAGCTTGTCTATTAAGCTGCCAGATTCGTAAATTTGGATATAGATGCGCCGTTGCCGGGGCGCTTTTCTTTTTTTGAAGCAACTGGTAAAAGAGAAGTTGATGGTCCGTATGCGGGAAACCGAAGCATCCAGATATGAAAAGGCATCATTCTTGATTTTTTGGCGGAGCCACCATAGGCTTTTAGGCAGGGAGGCTATCCATGTCAGATCCTGATACACATCTAACACCCAATGATGGTTCTGGTAAAAGGGTTATGCACCGTGTCCTGGTCTGGGATTTACCGACCCGCGTCTTTCACTGGCTGCTGGTCCTTCTGGTGGTGCTGGCCTTCGTTACAGCCGAGATGGGCGGCACAGTTATGCAGTACCACATGTGGAATGGGGGGGGGATTCTCGTGCTGGTACTGTTCCGGGTGCTGTGGGGATTTTTGGGGGGAACCCCATCACGGTTTGCCACTTTCATGCGAGGACCTCGGAAGGTCTTCGGTTACGCGCGGTCTTTGCTTGGCAAAGGCCACGAATCCTATCTTGGGCACAACCCCATGGGTGCCTGGTCGATCGTGGCCATGTTGACGACACTTCTAATCCAGGCGGGAACGGGCCTCTTTGCCAACGACGATATCCTGACCGAAGGCCCCCTGTTCCATTTGGTCAGCAAGGATACCAGTGACTGGCTGACCCGTATCCATCTGATCAACCAGAACATCCTGATCGGCCTTGTGGCAATCCATATCGGTGCGATTGTCTTCTATTGGGTGGTGAAGCGTGAAAACCTAATCCTACCGATGATTACCGGTCACAAAAAATGGCACGAAGCCGTAGATTCCGTGGGGGGGAGCCCAGTAAAGGCGCTTTTGCTGGCGGCCACCCTGGCTGTTGTGGTTTATTTCGTAATTTATTGATAGGCGTTTCGATTGAAAATACCAACGGGACCCTGCGGCCTTATTGTGCGGCAGGGTCCCGTCGTCGATTCGTGGAGCGGTGCCCTTATTTGCGGAAGGCACTGTGGCAGGCTTTGCAGTTTTGAGCGACCTCGTTGAAGGGGTCTTTGAGGCCATTCAAATCCGCGCCTTGGGCCGCCGACGCCAGCAGAGCCGTGTTTGTTTGGAAGGCTTCTGCCGTTTTCATAAAATCATCTTTTTTCTCGAAAACGGCCGAACTCATGGTGGTGTCACCCTTGTCCGTTCCGGGTTCAAGAAAGGCGTTCCAAGGCAGCGTCGCCTGAGTTTTGACGACTTCGGCGTCGGCTGCAAAGATCTTCTGATCGTAAGCGGCTTTCCCTTGCACGGCTGCCCCCATGCTTTTGAAATGCTTGGAAATTGTGGACATGACGGATTTGCGGTATTTAATAGCGTCTTCAGGTTTAGCAAACTGCGCGGTCGCGGCACCTGCCAGCAACACGCCAACAACAACGAAAACCGTGAACTTGGCTATTGTTTTCATACAATCTCCTTTTCTGGATTCCCCTATCATTATTGGTGGTTAAAACTATACAGAACCAGACTGTCACGACATCAAATCATTAATTCATTCTAAAATGACGTCTTCCGACTGAGACCTCACGCGGGCATTGCGCATCGCGACGAACTCAGAGGAATACATCCGCAGGATACTGGGATGAGCAGCATCAAGATTCCATAGAAGACAATCGGCCGTCAACTCATTTCCACCGCAATTGCGGTCAGGCTTTTTTCAGTGCTGGGTTCATGCGGTCAGTATGACGCCGCACGAGCCCTTTATCCTCGAGTTCTTTGATGAGTTTTAATACATCGGCCGCGATTTGATCCGGTGGGATATCCGGAAAGGCTTGTTGAACGACGCGTACGGCATCGGTTGGGGTCGTTGGTTCGAACAGCAGATTCCATATCCCCGCACTCAATGGATTTAAGTGAAAAATCGTATCATCTCCAGGATTGACAAGGAAAACCGTATCATCGATCTGCCGTTTCAGAATTTCCGGATTCCTGACAAAACAGACCTCACGGGTATTCCTTTCATTCACATTTTCAGATGAAAAATTCATCGCGCATTTCCAACAGGGATGATCCCGAAATGGTCGTTGATCAGTTCGGCCGCCTGGTCTAGCGTGTCATAGGTTAATATAAAACAATCCGCCTGTTCGACAACCTGATGGAATCGATCGACGATTTCGATGGCCGGATTCTGCCGGGCGAAGTTGCGCAGAATCATATCCCTGACCACATCGCTTTTTTTAGCGGGCTGCAGGGATGGCGGGGCTTCTGCGCTACGTTGCAGAATAGTAATCGCCGTAACCGGAGCTTTCGTATTGCATCTGGCCAGCGCCTTTTCATCGAGCCGGATATAGCGATAGCGTTTGTTCTGCGGCCCGGCCCGGTGATCGATGAAATTCGTCAAGACTGGTCCCGCGGTTTCCGGCAGGGGGAGGCGCAACCGCGGTAAGATGCCGAGGGCAGTCCCTGAATTGTCCTGATGGTTGATGGGAAGCACATCGTCACTGAATAACCGTGCACCGAGAGACACCAGCTTCAGTGAAAGGAGGCTTTTCCCGGCCCGATAGGTATTGGGGAAGACCATCAGGCCCGATCCGATCTCAACCGCAGCACCATGCAGACAAAGGCATTTGTCCTGTTCGGCGACATAGGCGTGGATCAGATCCACAATGAAATCGCAAACCGCGTCAACAGGATCGGGGAAAACGGACGGTTTCGACAGCCAAAGCGAACGACGCGCGTAGCCGCCAGATGTTTTTTCAAGGGTGATGGCTGGATCAGAGCTGCATCCCGATTTGACGTTTTCCATACGCCAGTCGCGAAGCACGGCCGAAATGACCGGGTACAGCGTTTCACCGCCGCTGAAGGCCACTGTCGACTGCAAACGATCGAAGGAGAAGATATCGGGTTCAGGAATCAATGGCTCACCTAAACGGTATTGGGACTCACCTCTCTCTCCGGTGAGTCCCTATAATCTTGCCGACGCTGACCGCTGATAGGCATCAGACGCCGTTGCTGATGCCACCTGGGATTCCACTTGACGACGAGGGGCCTGAGGCGCTGGTCGCCCCGGCGTCGGAGCTTGAGGAACTGGAGGGGCCGGATGCCGAACTGGCGCTACTTGAACCATTGGCGTCGCCGCTACCGGAGCTACTGCCTGAGCCTCCACCCGATCCAGAGCCACCACCCGAACCGGAGCCACCACCCGAACCGGAGCCACCACCCGAACCGGAACCGCCGCCCGAGCCGGAGCCGCCGCCACCGCCACCGGAACCGCCACCGGACGAGGCATGGGCTTCACTCAACGTCATCAACATGGGGGCCGCATAGGCCGCCACGGCCAACATCCCCAGTTTGGCCAGTGCCTTACGTCGGCCCTGATCCACGGAACGATTGTCGATCGTTTTCGTTTTATTCTCTGTATCGGTCTTCATGATGATGTCCTTTCAGTTGCAGTCATGTTGGTCAATTTATTCCACTCTCTGCCAGCTTCCATCGGGCTGTCGGCACACTTCCCGGGCATTGTCACGGACCCGTCCTTTCACGCTATAGATGCTGCGATAGTCGCGACAGGGTTGCCCGTTTGGGCCTGCGTAACTTCTGACCGGGACCAGCATGGCTGATATGTCACCCGTCTGGCTGCGCCAGTAAGATACCCGTCCATCTTTGTTTTGGGTCAGTGCCGATTGCAGTGTTTGGTTGAGTTTGATCTGGTCCTTCTTGGGCAGCACAGTGCTGTTGAACCCGTAGTCAACCAATTGGCGTCTGGTATCCTGGCGACGATGGTGTCGATTCTCTTGAATGACGTAGTGGTTCAGCGCCGGTGCATAATAAAAAGTGCGTGTCGCCCGCCACGAACCACTGGTGCTGGAATATCGGTTACACGCGATGACAATCGTGTCGAATGCTCCGGCTGGGACCGTCACGCGTGTCGTCCCCTCCACCGCGCACGTCCAGCTTCGGGAGATAATATCCGGAGCGCTTCCATCTTTGTGTGAAATGGTCTGTTGAAAGTCAAACTGACCGCGCTTGCCTGCGGCAAGGGGCCACAGCAGGTCCGGTGGGGCTGTCGTCCGACCGTTGCTGGACCGGTTGGCGCTCGTCCAGGTCAGGTCCGGAATGATAAAATTTGGATACCCTTTGCTGGTGGCGTCGTTGTTATAACGCCAGGTCACCAGGCCGTCGGATACTTCCGTCACCAGGGCAGCAGAGCCGTCGTCATAGACAAAGTATTCGCCGGGGGCATAATTCGGCAATCGCGCCTTGGAGAGCAGGTTGCGATCGGCTTCGATACGGGCGGAATAGTGGGAGGCTGTTTGACATCCTGTGATCAGGAACAGCATGCCTGTGGCGATCAGAGTGGTGATTGTGAGGCAGCGTCTATATGCAGTGCGAAGTGTTTTCATGTAGCGTATTCTTTCTCTATCGGTAGTATTTTAAGCATCTTGTTTCGTAAGGTTGCCGTACTTCGGGTTGTTGTATGGCGTCGCTGAAGTTGACGCTCTAATTCATACAACGTTTCGCAGTGGCCTTTTTATCCCGGGTGTTCGATTTTTTTAATATTTTCAAAAAGTGGGCACTGTGTCGATGATGTCAACCGGCTATGGGGGTGGTCATAAGTACCGTCGGGACGACACCGGCGGATGCCTGTCGCCCGCTGGAAATTAGGAACACGGCGAGCGTTCGGGATGAATCGAGATCGACGCCATGACAGGGAAATTGGATCCGGCTCTACCTTCTCCACATTGACGGTAGGCTTTACTAGTGGTTAAGTCCGGGCAGGGTTGCATACTGCGGACAGAACGGTGCCAAACTTCTCTGATGCCTTGCAGTTTAAAGGTCAGGGATTAATCATCATGTGAAAGGTGGACATATGCGCGTTATCGGCATCAATGCCAGCCCGAGAAAAAAAGCAAATACGCAAACGCTGGTCGAAGCTGTTTTAGACGGTGCCGCCGTCGGAGGGGCCGAAACCCGTCTGGTCAATTTGCGCGACCTGAAGATCAACGGCTGTCTGGGGTGCGAAGGCTGTAAAAAACATCCGGGGCGCTGCGTGCAGAAAGACGACCTGACCCCATTGCTCCAGGAGCTGACATCTTATGATGCCATTGTCATGGGAACGCCGGTCTACTGGTTTCACGTTGCCGCCCAGTTCAAGATGCTGGTGGATCGCCTTTACAGCTTCATGGAATTCGGCCAAAATCCGGAAACCGGCACGTCCACCGTCCGCTCGGCGTTTCCAGCAGGGAAGCGATTCGTCTTTCTCATTTCCCGTGGAGATCCCGAACCACCGGCCCTGTTCCCGCAATTCTACGATCATTTGAACGAATGGCTCAACCTGATCCCGTTGACATTAGGGGCCGGGAACTATGAATTTTTGCACCAGTACGGTGCCGATATCGATCGCAAGGCCGCCCTGAACGATCCCGCTCTTATCGAAAAAGCGCGGCAGGCCGGCAAGAAACTCCTTGTTTAACCCGGGGGCCGAAGGCCGCTGGGAAGGTGTTCTAAACTTACCGGAACGGGTGCCTGAAACAGCCAAGGTCAAGGCGTGCAAATGTTGAGGAGTGAGGCGTACACCAGGTACGCCGCAGCGACGATGCATGCCGCACAACGCCGAGGTTGGCTGTTTCAGGCACCCGTTCAGCCTTTGATGACGGCGAGGGGGATTAGCCGCGCCACCTTCAAGGCGATGCCGGCGCCATGCACTACGTCCACCACCCGGTTGACGTCCTTATAGGCCCCCGGGGCTTCCTCGGCCAGGCCGGACATGCTGCCGGCCATCACGTGGATGCCATTGTGCTCCAGTTCCCGGCGCAGCTTGACCCCTTTAAATTGCTTGCGGGCCTGGCGCCGGCTCAGCCGGCGACCGGCCCCATGGCAGCTGGAGCCGAAGGTCTGTTCCATGGCGATTTGCGTTCCCCGCAACACCCAGCTGCAGGTTCCCATGGAACCCGGCACCAGCACGGGTTGGCCGATGTCGCGGTAGACCGGCGGCAGTTCCGGTGAACCCGGCCCGAAGGCGCGCGTGGCGCCCTTGCGGTGGACGCAGAGTTTTCGGGGGCGGCCGTCGACCGGGTGGGTTTCGATGCGGGCCATGTTGTGGGCGATGTCGTAGATCTGGAAGACCTGGTGATTGGTGACCTTCCCGGCCAGGGCCTGCTCGAAGCTGTGGCGGATGGCATGGGTCAGCACCTGGCGATTGGCAAAGGCGTAGTTGGCGGCGGCGGTCATGGCGGCCTGGTAGTCTCGGCCTTCGGGGCTGCTCAGGGGGGCACACACCAGCTCACGGTCCGGCAGGCGCAGGCCATAGGTGTGGATGGCCTTCTGGAAGCGTTTCACATAATCCGTGCAGATCTGGTGGCCCAGCCCCCGTGAGCCGCAGTGAATCTGGACCACAACGTTGTCCGGCGCCAGACCCATGCGGTCGGCGGCGGTGGCATCGAACACCTCGGCCACGACATCCACCTCGATAAAATGGTTGCCGGCCCCCAGGGTGCCGATCTGGTCCCGGCCTCTTTCAAGGGCGCGCTCGCTGACACAGCCGGCATCGGCACCGGCCAGGCAGCCGTCGCCTTCGGTCCGTTCCAGATCGTTTTCATTGGCTATCCCGCGTTTGAGGGCCCAGCGGGCGCCCCGTTCCAATACCTGCCGGAGTTCTTTGGCGTTCAAGCGGATCGGGCCGCCTTTGCCGACGCCGCTCGGGCAATGGGCGTAAAGGGCGGAAATCAGTCCGTCCAGATGGGGCAGGATTTCTTCCCGTAACAAATGAGTTCCCAGCAGGCGAACGCCGCAGTTGATGTCGTATCCGACGCCGCCGGGCGAAATCACGCCGTCCGGTGCGGCTGTGGCAGCCACCCCCCCGATGGGAAAACCGTATCCCTGGTGGACATCGGGCATGGCCAGGGCGTAGTTGACGATGCCCGGCAGGCAGGCCGTGTTGACCAGCTGCTCCAGGCTGCGATCGGCCGCAGCGGCTTCCAGAATGGCGGGATCGCCCAGGATGCGGGCCGGCACCCGCATATCAGGCCGACAGCTGGACGGGATCTGATAGGTAAAGGGTCTGATTTGTTCCAGCTTGGCGAGATCCATGCGTGTGCTCCGGGTTCTGTCGGTCAAACCGTTAAGTAGTGTCCATCCATAAATGTCCAATTTGCCCGATATCGGCGTTGCGCGAAAAATTGAATCCTCGGAATATCAACTATATGCCTGCGGTTAAATTTTTCGCGCGCCTTGATCTCAACCAAATTTGCCGATTTCTGGATGGACACTAAGTAATGCCCGACGCGGTTGGTGTTCGCCATCGGGCACAGGTTCTCTTTGGGTGGGACGATGGTCACACATCGAAAACCACGGTCGCCGCATACCCCTCAAGGGTCTTTTGTATGGTTAGATTGTGATAGGTGACCGCCTTGATGACCTTGTCGATACGCGATACCCGGCTGCCTGTCAGGACGGCCTCGATACGGGTGGCGGACAGGGTTTGGAATTGAATGGTTCCGAACACCAGATTCGCGGTTTCAGCCAGGTAGGCAAGCTCGCCCAGCCAGTCCACCAGCAGGCTTTCCATATCCATGGCTTCCAGGGCCACCGTTTGGGTTAACGTGTCATCCGCAGGCGTCTTCCCGATGCCCATCAGGTGATACATCCCCATGGCCGCACTGCGGAAAAAGCTATCCAGGCCTGGACCGCCGCACCTCAGGGCCAGATCGGCGGTGTGTTCGATTTCTTCGTAAAAACCGCCGTCGTTCACCTTGGGTTTCAGTCCATGTCGCGACGAAACGAAACGGTGGCTGGTCGATGGCGTTTTGGCTGGATTGCTGGGCATGGGATTGCGTATTTCCTGTGGGCCGTGATCATTCCCTCATACAATGGTCATGACAGGGGCGGGATGCAATAGGGTGCCAATGGCCAAGCACCGTGTGACCGTCCGCATGCGGGTTGGATTTTTCATGGGTGCAGCGTCAGGGCAGGTCGGTCAATGAAGGGTCTGTCCCGCCATTTCCTTGCGGGTTTCCAGGTGGGAGATGAAGCGGTCGAGGATCTTTTCGGTCGAATCGAAGTCGGCCATCAGTTCATTCGGAGAACAGTGGGTGGCGTTGTTCTGCATGAAATCATCGATGGAGCTCTGCATGTCCAGTTTTTCTTCCTCGTCCAGATCCTTGCAGAGGATGTGAACCAGGGTCTGGCGGAGGTCGTCCAGCAGGATGGTCTTGCTGACCATGCCACTGTTGTCACCGACATGTATTTCGATTGATTTATCCATCGAGATCGAGGTTTCGTCCCAAAGCAAGCCGTTTTCCGGTTGCGGTCATCGTATCGGTCGCGTGTGATAGCCAATTCATTTTCTATCATCCAACCGCCCGGGGTTCAACCTAAAAATCCACCAGTTAGGCCGGCGGTGCCAGTTCCACCAGGGTGGCGCCCCAGCCGCCGGCTTCCGGCGGGGCCAGCCGGAAGGCTTTGACGAACGGGTTTCTTTTCAACAGGTGATGCACGCGCTCGCGCTGCACGCCTTGGCCCTTGCCGTGGATGATGCGCAGCGACAAAATGCCGCGTTTCCGGCATTCATCGATATAGTCCGTCACCAAAGGCGACAGCTCGGACGGCCTGAAGGTGTGCAGGTCCAACTCACCGTTGATGTCGAGTGCCACCGGGGGGAGATCGGGTGACTTGTCAGAAGCCATGACGGATCGATTCCTTTCGGACCGGTGCTCCCTTCCGGAGGGGCAGGATCAGGGTTGCCGAACAGGGTGCTTGAGGATATGGTGCCATGATTTATCCGGCGGTGCAACATCCAGCGTTCGCCACAAGAGGGCAGATCCGACCAAAATGATAAGGGGGGAAACCGAAAATGAATTTGGGACAATGGGTTTTAGCGCTCCTGCTGCCGTTGATCGCCTACCTGCTGGGGTCCATTCCCTTTGGCTTGTTGATCGCTCACGGTATCGGACGGGTGGATATCCGCGACAGCGGCAGCGGCAATATTGGCGCCACCAATGTGCGGCGCACGGTTGGCACCCTGCCGGCCCTGATGACGCTGGTCGGGGACATTGGCAAGGGCTTCCTGCCGATGTGGTGGGCTCAGACACTGGTATTGCCTTATGTGTTTCCCTGGGCCCGGGGATACCTTGCCGTCGTCGGGTTGTGTGCCCTGGCCGGCCACCTTTATCCCGTTTTCTTGAAATTCCGCACCGGCGGCAAGGGGGTGGCCACGGCGGCCGGCTGCCTGCTGGCCGTCTCCCCCGGCGCCCTGGGCGTCAGCGGGCTGGTTTTTGTCATGATGGCCTGCGCGCTGAACCGGGTCTCCGCGGCCTCCCTGGCGGCAACGGCCGTCATGCCGCTTGCCGTCTGGGTCGCAACCGGGTCACCGGCGCTGACCCTCTGGGCCGGCGTGACAGCGGCCTGGATCTGGAGCCGCCATCGCGCCAACATCCGGCGGCTGGCAGCGGGAACGGAGCCGCCGATCTGGAAAAGCGATTCGAACGGATGATGCGAACAACGGAATAGGGTTTATGCGATCACAATGGGGGCAGGTTCAGGCGGTATGATCATTATTTCCAGTTCGTTAGACCGTATTTAAATAATATGACAGCGAGTTGGCCGTTTTGCCTCAGATGCACCTCCTCCTCGCTCAACATCTGGAAGTACCGATGTGAATCGGTGTGCTTTTTGTCTGAGAGTCGATTCAAGAATCAACCCCTTTAATATCCCCATTCCGGACGTCACCGATGATCAAGGGTGGCCGATGGTGATGATGGCCCAGACGATGCCGATAATTCCCGCCAGAATGAAATGGGATTCGGTTAGAAACTCGAGGCGCGCGCCGGCCATGAGTTTTCCCCGTTCGTAGGAGGTGATGACAACCAGCATGGCCGCCGGAATGATGACCAGGAAATAACCCAAACTGGTGGAAAGTCCCAGGGCACTGGTGAGCACCGGTAAGACAATCAGCAGCACCAGCGATAGCTTCAAGAGCTGCATGGCGCGTTTCGCGCCCAATACAATCGGGAGGGTTTCGCGTCCCACGAGGCGGTCGCCCTGCATGTCCAGAAGATCGAAAAACGCGGTGCGGCCGAATACAAGGCCGACCGTCCAGACCAGAGCGGCCAGTGTGTCCGGTCCGATACGACCATTTTCGGACAGGGCCGGCATGACGGTCGTGACCAGTCCCCAGGCGGCCGCAATCAAAAACGTCTTGGAGCCGGGGATGTCTTTGATGCGGTGATAGCGCCCCCCGCTTAAAAAGGCCGGCAGGATATTCAGGTTGTAGGACAACCCGAGAAGGCTCATGACCAGCAGAAGACCGAACGGCAGGGGGCCGGCTCCCATAGCGATCCCTAAGCCGCCGGCGCCGCCGGCAATCGCCATGACCGCCAGCGAGCCTTTATAGCGCTGGTAGAAGCGTGCGCGCCCCGGGTCGTTATAGCGGTCGGCCTCGCCACCGGTGAGATGATTCAAGAGGTGCATGGACAGGACGTAGAGCATGGCCACCAGACCGTGGGGCAGGAAGTGGTGCAAACCCTGGAGCTGCATGGACGCGTAACTCAAGCCGCAGGCCCCCAGGGCGACATAGAGATTGGTCAGCAGCAGCCCCCGCTGCAGGCGATACACGGTTCGGCGCCATCCGGTAACCTTGCGATAGGGGGCGGATTCCAGCGCCCGGCAGACTTTCTTGATCTGCCAGTTGGGCGTCGAGGCCCCGGCCGTTACGCCAACCTGCCGGAAATGCGCCAGCGCATCCAGGTCCAGTTCCTCTTCCGTTTCGACATGAAAGGCCGGTTTGCCGGTGCTTCGGGCGACCTCATAGATGCGCTGGGTGTTGCCGCTCTCTTTGCCCCCCACGACAACGACGGCATCCACCTGAGCCGCCAGACACTGGACTTCGGCCTGGCGTTTTTCGGTGGAGTCACAGATGGTATCGTAAATGTCATAGTGGGGCACGTGAGTGGCCGCCCAGGTTTTAATCGCCTCATAGAGACGCGTGTTCTGGGTGGTCTGGGCCACGATGATGGCTTTTTCAAATCGCGGCAACTGCTGGAGGTCTTCGAGCGTGGCCGCCACGTAGCCGTTTTCCCCGGCATAGCCCTTGAGGCCGATCACTTCCGGGTGATCCCGGTCGCCGATGATGATCGAGGCATAGCCCTTGGCGGCGTGTTTGCGGATGATGGTCTGAACGCGGATGACCCGGGGGCAAGTGGCGTCGATCACCTTGAACCCGGCGGCGGCCAGTCCGTCCTTGACCTCTGGCGGAACACCATGGGCCCGAATCAATATGGTGCCGCGGCCCGAAGGTGGGATACGGTCGCAGACCGTGATGCTTTTTTCCGCCAGAAGGTCCAGAACCTGGGGGTTGTGAATCAAGGGGCCGTAGGTGCAGATGGGCCCTTCATGTTTTTCCGGAGCCTCGAGTACCATTTCGACGGCCCGGCGGACGCCCATGCAAAAGCCGGCGGTTTTGGCGATGAGGATTTTCATGTTACCAGCGGGTTACCATCTGCAGGCAACCAGACCGCCACGATGCTTTGGCAGCGTACTGTTGCCCGGAGGGCCCAATCCCTTGTAGCGCCTGCGGCAAGATCGGCCGTATTCAGGCGCATGCTTTCAGATAGATTTTATGATCGACCAGGGACAGGGAATGGATGGTGGCCTTCAGGAAGGTCTGCTCCCCGAAAATATTGACCAGGCGCAGCCCATCGTCTCCCGGTTCCACGACATCGACGGCCTCCATGACCAGACTGGCATCATCGCCTTTCATCAGATAGGCATTGGCTTCACACATGATAGTTCTCCTTGCACAGACTCGGGTTGAAAAAAAGGTGTTTGCGATCCGTCCGTCCACCCGCACCCCCTGGCGATGACTCCCTTGCCAGGCCCTGCTGGGGAAAGGGCGTCAGGCGATATTCGGTGGGTGGACGGCATGACAATCATTCGGGTGAAAACCGTTGTCGGTAATCGGTCTAGTCGGAATTTTTCAAAAGACGCAGCAGGCGGTCCAGATCGTCGTCGTTGTAGAACTCGATGGCAACGGTGCCGCTTTTCTTTTGCCGCTGGATCGTCACCTTGGTACCGTAATACCGCGACAGGTCTTCGGCAAGCGAGGAAAGGTGCCGATCCACTTCATTCGGCGGCCGTTTGGCGGGCTTGGGGGGCGCAGATTTGAGCTTGCGGATCATCTGTTCGGTTTCACGGACCGAGAGTTTTTTGGCGATGATGGTGCGCCAGGCGGACCGTCGCCCGGGGACGCTTTCCAGGCCCAGCAGCGCGCGGGCATGCCCCATGCTGATCGCCCCTTCGACAATGCTCGTCTGGATGGCATCGTCCAACTGCCGCAGGCGAAGGAAATTGGCGACGGCCGAGCGGCTTTTACCGACCCGTTCCGCAGCCTGATCCTGGGTGAGTCCGAACTCCGTCATCAGACGATGATAGGCATCCGCCTCTTCGATGGGATTGAAATCCGCCCGCTGGATATTTTCGACAATCGACATTTCCAGCATTTCACCGTGAGTGATGTCTTTGACGACCACGGGGACTTGAGACAGGCCGGCCATCTTGGCGGCCCGCAGGCGCCGCTCGCCGGCCACCAGTTCGTAGCCGGTGCCGTCCTTGCGCACGAGCAGCGGCTGAATGACCCCCTGCGCGCGGATGGACGCCGCCAGGTCGGCCATGTCCTCGTCGGCAAAATGGCGCCGCGGCTGGTAGCGGTTGGGTTTGATGATGGCGACATCGCACAACAGGTAGTCGCGGGCATCGTCGGCGGGCGCCGACAACCCTCCGGGAATAAGGGCTTCCAGGCCCTTGCCCAAGGCCATCTTTTTTCGTTTGCGGCTGTTTTTATCGTTCGAGGGGGTGCTTTTGCGTGTCATGGTGATTCTGTCGGTCCGGTGGTTAAATCCGGCGGATTACCGGCTGATGATTTCATTGGCCAACTGCATATAGCTCTGGGCGCCGACGGAGGCGGCATCGTACATGAGAATCGGTTTGCCGAAACTGGGCGCCTCGCTCAGGCGGATGTTGCGCGGAATGGTTGTCTGGTAGACCAGATCCTTGAAATAGCGCTCGGCATCTTCCGCCACCTGGTAAGAAAGGTTGGTGCGCTTGTCGAACATGGTCAGCAGGATGCCACTGATATCAAGCGCGGGATTCAGGCCCTGCTTGATGCGCTTGACGGTTTGCAGCAACTGGCTCAACCCTTCCAGGGCGTAGAATTCACATTGCAGTGGGATCAGCATGGCGTCGGCCGCGGTCATGGCGTTGACGGTCAACAGGTTAAGGGACGGCGGGCAGTCCAGCAGAATATAATCGTAGGGGTCCCGCAGGGTGCTCAGAAAGCGTTTCAGGATGGTTTCACGACCCTCCGTGTCCATCATTTCGACCTCGAACCCGATCAGCTCGACATTGGACGGCAGCACCTTGAGGGACGGGATAGCCGTTTCCAGCAGGAGATCCTCGATGGTCATCTGCCCGATCAGACCGTGGTAGAGGGTCCGGGACACGGTTTTCTTGTCGATCCCCAGTCCGGTGGTGGCATTGGCCTGGGGATCGCAATCTACCAGGAGTGTTCGTTTTTCGGCCGCCGCCAGGGAGGCGGAAAGGTTCACCGCCGTGGTGGTTTTCCCGACGCCGCCCTTCTGGTTGGCAATGCAGATGACATGGGCCATAATGCGCGCTATCGTCCTGTAACATGAGGTGTAAAAAGATCGTCTACCCTATCGAAGGGCATGGAAAAGTGCAACAGGTTTCTTGGGGCGGCTCGCCTCGGGAAGCCATCGCTGCGGTCCGGATTTGATACCCTCTATCAGCCGTTTTTTCAGCGAAACCATCGGATTTCAGGCGTTGGAGAATGCTTGATCAAGGCCTTGAAATCCTTTATGATGATGATTCTGGAACCTGCGGGGGAGGCACCCTTGCCCCCCGCGCGTCAGCCCATTGAAAGGAAATTGGATGCAGCGATTACGCCGGATGCGAATGGCCGTGCAGGCCCTGGTCTTGATCCTTGTTCTGATCTGGTCGGGCGGCCCGGCGCGGGCCATAACGATCAAGGAGGAAAAGGAACTCAGCAAGGAGTTCCTTGAACTGCTGAAAAAACAGCTTCCCCTGATCGAGGACCCGGTGATCGTGGATTATGTCAACAAGGTCGGCCACAAGATTTTGGCGGCCCTGCCCGAGCAGCCTTTCGAATACCAGTTTTATGTGGTCCGACAGGATGTCTACAACGCCTTTGCAACGCCGGCCGGTCATATTTTCATTTACAGCGGCCTCCTGGCAGCGATGGAGAGTGAAGAGGAGTTGGCCGGCATCCTGGCCCATGAAATATGTCATGTGCTGAGCCGGCACATTTCCGAGAAAATCGAACGATCGAAGAACCTCAGCAAGCTGGCCATAGCCGGCATGATTGCGGGGATTCTGCTGGGTGCGGCCGGGGCCGGTGACGCCGGCAGTGCCCTGGTGATGGGCTCGGCGGCCGGCGTTCAGAGCATGATGCTGGCCTACAGCCGGGGGGACGAAGACGAGGCGGATCAGATCGGCCTGACGACCCTCTACCGGGCCGGCTACCGTGGCGAAGGGATGGTGACCATGTTCGAAAAAATCCGGAGCAAGCAATGGTTCGGTGCCGAGGACATTCCCACCTATGTGATGACCCATCCGGCGGTGGAAAGCCGTATCGGCGGCATTAATCGCCGGGTGCAGCTCTACAATGAAAAATACGGGCAACCGCCCCTGGTCGACCCCATGCCGTTTATCCGCATGCACATTCGACTCCTGGCGGAATACGGGGATGAGAATGTGGTTTTACACCAATCCCGACAGGCGTATGAAAAAGATCCCGACAACCCGTTGGTCAATTATGAATACGGACTGATCCTGGCACGTACGGGACAGCGGGCGGCAGCGATCAAACATCTCCAGAAGGCCCTGGCCTTGCGCCCTTTGGACAGCGATATCCTGACCGATTTAGGTCGGTTGTATTTTTACGAGGGGCAGTACGATCAGGCCATTCGTGTTCTGGAAGGTGTCGTGGGGACGGGTTCGGGCCCGCCCGACGGGTTGTATTTCCTGGCCCGGGCCTATCAGGAAACCGGACAGCTGGATACGGCCGCAAGCTATTTCGAGGCACTCATCGAGACCCATCCCGCTTACCACCAGGCTCATTTCGATCTCGGCAAAGTTTACAGCCAGATGGGGCGGCAGGGAGAAGCTTTTTTCCACCTGGGGAAATTCTATTACGGCAAGGGGGACATGAAGAAAGCCACTTTCCAGCTCAAAAAAGCGCTTGATTTCGATCAGGATCCCCAACAGAGGAAGGAAGCCGAAGCCCTCTTGACCGAGATCGAAACCGCGTCTCAGGAAAAGCAAAAGGGAAAGAAGAAGGAAAAGAAGAAGGAGTAGCTTGCCCCAAGATAAACGGGAATCTTTGGACCTCGTCGCCTGGACGGCATTCTGAAAGGGACAAGTTCAAAGCGTGCAAATTCCGAGGAGGGCGGCACGGGTATGCCGCACGGACAAGGGGATACCGCTAACGCGGGGGCCGGAGGCCGCGCAACGCTGAAATTGGGGCGGTCAGGATGCCGTCAGCCGCTGCGGTCGAAGTGGGAAAAATGCATGGAAAAGGTTCCCCGGCCCTGGCTGGCCGAGCGCAGGGCGGTGGAATAGCCGAACATCCGGGCCAGAGGAACGCTGGCGGTAATGGCCTGCTGGCCGGTGCGGTGTTCGATGGCGTCGATCTTGCCGCCGCGGGCATTGAGATCCCCGATCACCTCTCCCATGAAGGCTTCCGGCACGAACACTTCCACTTTCATAATGGGATCCAACAGAAAGGGGCGGCCTTTTGAAAGGGCGTCTTTGCAGGCCATGGAGGCACTGACTTTATAGGCCAGTTCCGTTCCCTGGGATTCCTTGAAACTGCCGCCGACGAGGTCGGCCTGCACGTCTACCACCGGATACCCCATCAGGGTGCCGCTTTCCAGCGACTCCAGCACGCCCTTTTCGACGGCCGGCACGAGGCTGGCCGGAATCTGGTCGTCGGCCACCTCACTGCGAAAGACATTACCGGTCCCGCGCGGCAGAGGGGTCAGTCGCAACGCCACCTCTCCGAAATGCCGCTGACCGGCCACCTCCCGGTCGAAGACGGCCTGGCCGTCCGTGACGGCCTCGATGGTTTCGCGGTAGACCACCTGGGGCTTGCCGACATTGACGCTGGTTTTGAATTCCCGCAGCATGCGGCTGATAATGACTTCGAGGTGCAGCTCCCCCATCCCGGACAGAATGGTCTGGCCGGTGTCCTCATCGACTTTGACTTTCAGGGTGGGGTCCTCGGCCAGGAACTTTTCCAGCACCTCTTCGATTTTTTCCTGGTCCGTGTGGGTTTTGGGCTCTATGGCGACGGAAATCACCGGCTGGTAGGTGTCGATGTCTTCCAGCAGAACGGGGTGGTCCGCCTGACAGAGGGTTTCCCCGGTGGAGGCTTCCTTGGGGCCGACAATGCCGACGATGCCGCCGGCACCGGCTTCGTCCAGGCGCTCCCGCTTGTTGGCATGCATCATCAGGATGCGGGAAATCCGCTCCTTTTTTTTGCGGGTGGCGTTGTAGACCTCTTCGCCCGCTTTGATCCGGCCGCTGTAGATCCGGGCATAGGTCATCTTGCGGCCTTCGATCATGGAGACCTTGAAAATAAGGGCGGCCAGGGGGGCGCGGTCCTTGGGCAGGCACGTTACGGTTTCACCGCTCTCGGGATGGACACCCTTGATGGCGGGGACATCCAGCGGGCTGGGCAAATAGCGCACGATGGCGTCCAGCAGGGGTTGGATGCCCTTGTTTTTCAGGGCGCTGCCGCATAGGACGGGCACGCGTTTGAGATCGATCGTGGCCTGTCGAATGGCGGCTTCCAGCATGTCCGCCGGGATGGGCGCTTCATTCAGATAGGCTTCCATGACCTGATCGTCGACTTCGGCCAGGGTTTCCAGCAGCTGTTCGCGATGGGGGGCAAGTTCGGTCTGCTCGGCCGGAGTCAAATCCTGGCGGGTGTAAGAGGCTCCCAAGGTTTCGTCGTCCCACACGATCTTTTGCATCTGGATGAGATCGAAAACGCCCTCGAACCGATCTTCCGATCCACAGGGAATTTGCAGCAGCAGAGGGGCGGCGTTGAGGCGTTCTTTCATTTCTTTGACGGTATTGAAAAAATCGGCGCCGATGCGGTCCAGCTTGTTGATGAAAGCGATTTTAGGGACCTTGTACCGGTCGGCCTGGCGCCAGACCGTTTCCGACTGGGGCTCGACCCCGCCAACGGCGCAGAACACGCCCACGGCCCCGTCCAGGACGCGTAGGGACCGCTCCACTTCGATGGTAAAATCGACATGGCCGGGCGTATCGATGACCTGTACGTCGGTGCCCTGCCAGTTGCAGGTGGTCACCGCGGAGGTGATGGTGATGCCGCGCTCCTGCTCGTCCACCATCCAGTCCATGACGGCCTCGCCATCATGCACCTCACCGATCTTATAAGACTTACCGGTATAGAATAGGATCCGTTCGGTGACGGTGGTCTTGCCGGCATCGATGTGGGCGATAATGCCGATGTTCCGGATGTTGTCGATTTTGGGGGTTCGCTTCATCGTCTCTATCGCGATTGCAGGTTATCGGCCGGCGAATGCCATCGTATTCACGAATAGGAGCACTTAGGCCAAATGGGCCTATAAGTCAAGGATATAGCATGTTTCGACAACGCGACCGGTCAGGCTTTTTTCTCGGGGAAAAGCGCGCGCACGGCATCTTCGGTGGCGGCGCAGATCCCCCGTTCGGTGATGAAACCGGTGACCAGGCGGGCCGGGGTGACATCAAAAGCGTAGTTGGCGGCGGGGCTGGCCGCCGGTGGAACGAGTACGCTCCGCAGCCCGCCCTCCGAATGGCCCTGGATATAGCGGATTTCATCGGGATCCCGCTCCTCGATGGGAATTTCCTTCACACCATCGCGCATGCGCCAGTCAAAGGTGCTGGAGGGCAGGGCGACGTAGAAGGGGACATCGTTGTCCCTGGCCGCCAGGGCTTTTAGATAGGTACCGATCTTGTTGGCGACATCGCCGGTGTAGGTGGTGCGGTCCGTTCCCACGATGACCAGGTCCACCATACCGTGCTGCATGAGGTGGCCGCCGGCATTGTCCGTGATGACGGCATGGGAAATGCCGTGGCGCCCCAGTTCCCATGCCGTCAGGCGGGCGCCCTGGTTCAGTGGCCGGGTTTCATCCACCCAGACATGGACATCCACCCCCTGGTCATAGGCCGTGTAGATCGGGGCCGTGGCCGTACCGTAGGCGATGGTGGCCAGCCAGCCGGCGTTGCAGTGGGTCAGGATGTTGACGGTCGCACCATTTTTATGCTGGCTGATGGCTTCGATGAGGCGCAGGCCGTGACGGCCGATCAGGCGGCAGTTTTCGGCTTCTTCCTCGGCGATGGCGCCGGCGGCTTGCCGGGCGGCTTCCAGCCATTGATCGTCCGACCGGGCATGGATGGCGGCCAAGACACGCTCCACGGCCCATTGCAAATTGACCGCCGTGGGGCGGGCGGCTTTGATACGGTCACATTCGGCCGTTAGATGGTCTGCATCAGCCTCGGCCGGGGTGTTTTTGACCGCCAGATAGACACCATAAGCAGCGGTAATACCGATGAGCGGGGCACCGCGGACCACCATCTCCTGAATGGCATAGATGGTGTCGTCCACCGTCTGCAGTTCGAGAACCACCAGTTCGTGGGGCAGGCTGCGCTGGTCGATCACATTGACCTCGCCGTTGGCGTCGTCCAGCCAGATGGGACGCAGCGATTGTTGGGCGTCTTGCATGGAATGATGTTTCCTTTCTTATTGAACAAAAAGATCAACGGGTTCGAAGCGATTGACATCCACTATCCCCATATCGGTAATCTTCAATTCGGGGATCACGGGCAAGGCCAGAAAGGACAGCGTCATAAAAGGATCTGTCAGAGAAGTCCCCAAATCCCCGGCCGCCCGGGTCAACCGCGTCAACTGTTCCTGGATCGAGCGGATGGGCTCGGGCGACATCAGGCCGGCAATGGGCAGGGCCAGGCTGGCCAGGATCCTTCCATCCGCCGCCACGGCCAGGCCGCCCTGCATCGCCACGACTTGACGCACGGCAGTGTGCATATCGTCATCGCTGGCCCCCACCACAATGATGTTGTGGGCATCGTGGGCCACGCTGGAGGCGATGGCCCCGCGCCGTAATCCCATGCCCTTTACAAAGCCGATGCCGGTGCGTCCGGTACCCCGATGGCGCTCGACCACCGCAATTTTCAAGAGGTCCCGGTCCGGGTCGGCAACCGCCCGGCCGTCCGCGACGGGTGTCGCCTCCTGCCCCTGGCGTGTGACGATCTGTCCGGGGACGATCTCGATGACCCTTATGCGGGGGCCGTCCGCGGTTACACGGAAATCAAGAGCGGCCGGATCCACGTGCATTGCCGGGGCGGGCGGGATCGGATCGGGGAAGACGGCCGTTTCGAGCAGACGGCCGTCTTCGGCCACCCGCTGTCCGCCCGCGTAAACCGCTTCCACCACAGGGTCCTCCAATCGGCTGAAAACCACCATATCGGCGCGTTGACCGGGCGCGATGGCGCCCGTGCGGGGCAGGCTGAAATAAGCGGCCGGGTTCAAGGTGGCCAGGCGGATGGCCAGATGCGGGGCGACGCCCAACCGAATCGCCTGGCGGACCATGGCATCGATATGCCCTTCCGCCAGGATGTCATGGGGGTGCCGGTCATCGGTGCACCACATGAGCCGATGGGCGGTGGCCGGTTGGATGATGTCCAGCAGGGCCGCCATGTTTTTGGCACCGGTTCCCTCGCGAATCATGATGTGCATGCCGCGCCGCAGTTTCTCCATGGCTTCGGCGGCGGTGATGCACTCGTGATCACTGGCGACCCCGGCGGCGATATAGGCGTCCAGGGAAGGGCCCTGGACACCGGGGGCGTGGCCGTCCACGCGTTTGCGGGTGTCCCGGGCCAGCCGGATCTTGGCCATCACAGACGGATCGCCCTGGATCACCCCGGGGAAATTCATCATTTCGGCCAGCGCCACCACGCGCGGATGGGACATGAGTGGGGTCAGCGTTTCAGCCGTCAACGCCGCCCCCGCGGTTTCCATGGATGTTGCCGGAACGCAGGAGGAGAGGGTGAAGAAGAACTGCATCGGCAGGGATGCCGTCGCTTGCAGCATGTACTCAATGCCGGCAATGCCCAGTACATTGGCAATTTCATGGGGATCCGCCACCACGGTGGTCGTGCCGCGGGGCAGCACGGCCCGGGCGAACTCGGCGGGGGAGGCCATGGCGCTTTCGATGTGCACATGGGCATCGATAAAACCCGGCGCCACGAAGCGTCCCTGCAGGTCGACCTCGGACCGGGCCGACCGCGGGCCGAAGCCGGCGACGCGCCCGGCCGCGACGGCGATGTCCACCTCCAGGATTTCTCCGGAATAGACGTTCACCAGCTTGCCGTTGCGCAACAGAAGATCGGCCGGCTGATCCCCCCGGGCCACCGCGATGAGGTGTTCCATCGTCATGAGCAGGGTCCTTTTTCAGTGTCGGCGATCGGTTGATGGGTCTTCAGTTTTCCAATAGCACGACCGATTGCACGAACGTGTGTCATGATGTCATGGATTTGGTTGTCCACCAAGGTCCGGTTGCGGACGCGCACCCGACCGGCAACGATGGTATCCCGCACGACATCGCCGCTTCCGGCATAGACGGCTTGGGAGACGGGGTTGTAAATCGGGCACATGGCCGGGTGAGTGCTGTCCAGGATGACGAGATCGGCCTGTTTTCCCCTTTCGATGGTGCCGGTATGGTCACCCAGCCCAATGGCCCGGGCACCGTCCCGGGTGGCCATGGCCAGTACCTGCGGCGCCGGCATGGCAGTGGGGTCGCCGCCGGCCACTTTATGGAGCTTGGCCGCCATGTCCATTTCCTGCAAAAGGTCCTGGTTGTTGTTGCTGGCGCAACCGTCGGTGCCGATTCCCACAGGGATGCCGGCCTGCAGAAAGGCCGGTACGGGGGCAATGCCTGCGGCCAGCTTCATGTTGCTTTCCGGACAGTGGGCGATGCCGCATGCACTTTGAGCGACCCGTTCGATATCCGTCGGATCGAGCCAGACGCCATGCACCATAAGCGTGTCGGCATCCAGCAGGCCTAGTTGCGCCAGTCTGGCTGTCAGCGATCCGTTCGGTGTTCGGTCCCCGTCCGCAGTAATCTCTTCCCGGGTTTCGGCCACGTGAATCTGAAAGAGAACGCCTTCGTCAACGGCGGCGGCTTTGGCGCGGGACAGCGTTTTGTCGCTGCACGTGTAGGGGGAATGGCAGAAGATCGATGGGGTAATCAGGGGTGACTGTTCTTTCCATTGGCGGACGAACGTGGCGGCGGTCCGGATGTTTTCGGCCGGGTCTGGCACCCCCGGCGCGGGAAAGTCGATGACGCCATGTCCCAGAACCGCTCGTATGCCTGTCATGGCGACGGCCCGGGCCACGGCGTCTTCTAAAAAATAGCCGTCGCAACAGGTGGTGATTCCCGCCAGCAGCATTTCGGCACACCCCAGGAGGGTGCCCCAATGAACGGTATGGGGGGTGATATGGACGGCTTCGGCCGGGAAGATATGGTCTGTGAGCCAGGCCTGCAGGGGCAGGTCATCGGCCAGGCCCCGGAACACGGTCATGGGCAGATGGGTGTGGGCGTTCACCAGTCCGGGCAGGACGATGCCCTCGCCGGCGTCTATGGTTTCCCGGGCGGCCGGCAGGGCGTCGTCGGGATCCTTCGGGCCGATGAGCGTGATGACATCGCCGTGAATGCCGATCATTCCGTCCGGGATGACGTCGCACCGTGCGTTGACGGTGACCACCCATGCGTTGTGAATCAAAAGATCATACATCGTCAGGCCCAAACGAATTGAATCGGACGCCACCATGACGCCACTAAAAAAATGGATGACCGCGCTATACTTGGCGGAGGTTCAGCGTCCGACGGCGTCGGGCAATTCAGCGCAGATGGCACGGGCCAGTCGATGGACGTCCTCCATCACCCGCTCGCGATCCAATGTCCGCAGTTCCCGGTTTTCCATCACGATCTGTCCGTTGATGATGCTGGTGCTGACGTCACCGCCCCGGGCGGCGTACACCAGGTGGGACGCAGGATGATAGAGGGGGGTCAGGTGCGGCTGGCGCGTGTCGATCAGGATCACATCGGCGTCTTTGCCGGGTTCCAGGGACCCGATCCGGTCCGCCAGCCCCAGGGCCCGGGCCCCCTCGATGGTGGCCATCCCCAGGACCGTTTCGGCATCCAGCACGGTGGGATCCAGGGTGTTGACCTTGTGCAGTTTGGCCACGGTGTCCATTTCGCTCATCAGGTCCAGGTTGTTGTTGCTGGCGCAGCCGTCGGTGCCCAGGCTGACGCAGATGCCCCGCGCCAGCAATTGGGGCACCGGTGCGATCCCGGAGGCCAGTTTCATGTTGCTCTCGGCATTGTGGGCGATCTTGACGTCTTGGGATTGCAGCAGATCCATATCGTTGTCCGTCAGCATGACACCGTGGCAGGCCAGCAGGCCGGGATAGAGCAGATCGAGATTGGCCAGGTGGCCCACCGGGGTGACGCCGTAGCGTTCACGGATGGTCTCCACTTCGCTGCGGGTCTCGGCCAGATGGATGACCAGCGGGATATCGTGGTTCCGGGCCATTTCACCGGCCCGGCGAAGCAGGTCGGGAGCGCAGAGGTAGGGTGAATGGGGCTCCACGGCAATCGTGATCAGGGGATCGTTGCGCCATTTGGCCACCATCTGTTCGGTGTAGGCGAAACCGGCCTCGATGGGACCGTAATTGGGGGAAGGGAAGTCGTACAGCACTTCCCCGACCACCGCCCGCATGCCGGCCTGGTGAGCGGCTTCGGCCACGGCGTCCTCGAAAAGATACATGTCGCAGAAGCAGGTGGTGCCGGACAGGATCATTTCAGCACAGGCCAGCAGAGTGCCGGTTTTAACCTGGCCGTGATCGAGTCGGGCTTCGGCCGGGAAAATATGGTCCTGGAGCCAGTCCATCAGCGGCAAGTCGTCGGCCATGCCGCGAAAACAGGTCATGGCCGCATGGGTATGGGTGTTGATCAGCCCCGGCAGGACGATGCCGCATTTGGCATCCAGGGTTCGCGCGGCCGTCCAGGCGGCGGCTTCTGCCATGGGACCGGCGGCGGTGATTTTGGACCCGTTGATGGCCAGGTATCCGGGGTTGAATTCACGGCGTTGGGCATCCATGGTCAGGACCCAGGCATCGATGATCAGGATGTCGGCGTGTTTCATCTATAGCTTCTCCAGAATGTGTTCGACCAGCCGGGCCAGTCGGGGGGCGGCCTGGTCCGCGACCGCGATGATGTCTTCAAGGGTGGCGGGAATCGGCCTGTCGGGGGTGTTGACGTTGGTGATGACCGAAAGACCCAGGATGCGCATGCCGGCATGCACGGCGGCGATCACTTCCTGGACGGTCGAAAGCCCGACGGCATCGGCCCCGATGGTCGTCAGAAAGCGGATCTCGGCCGGTGTCTCCAGGGAAGGCCCCTTCAGGCCGGCATAAACGCCGCTTTGCAGGGGCCACTCCAGGCGGCGGGCGGCGGTCCGGGCCTGGTCGGCCAGGGCCGTATCATAGACACGGCTCATGTCCGGAAAGCGGACGCCCCAGGCGGGGTCGTTGGGCCCCACCAGTGGGTTTTCACCGGTCAGGTTGATATGGTCCGTGATGAGCATGAGGTCACCGGGCTGAAAGGCGGGGTTCAGTCCGCCGGCGGCATTGGTCACGATCAGGGTGCGGACACCCAGCGCCTGCATTACCCGGATCGGGAAAACGACTTGTCGGGGGTGGTATCCTTCGTACAGGTGAAATCGTCCCTGGAAAACCATGGCGGCATGGCCCTGAAGACGCCCCAGGAGCAATCGACCCCGGTGGCCGGAAACCGTCGAAACAGGAAAATGAGGAATCGCGCCATAGTCGATGGCGTGGTCCACGGCCATGGTTTCAAAGCCGCCGCCGAGTCCGGTTCCGGCCAAGAGGCCGATCGTCGGCTGAATGGCGCCGTACTGTCGCAGAAAGGTCGTCGCGGCATCGATGTGTTGTTGTTCGACCATCGGGGTCGGTCTCCTGGATGGAAGGGGGTTTCAGGCAGGTGCTCGGCAAGCCGAAGCAAGCCTGGCTTATAGACCATGGCGGTGTGCGGCGTCAAGACGCGCAAGCCGGATGTCGAGGGGGGTTGCCGTCGTTTTTACGACCTGCTGTAACTAGCGGGGATACTATTAAATGTTGCCGAGTCCAGGTGATTGTGATAAGCGCAATCTTTGCGGACATCCAACTTAAATTCAGCTAGTGGAGGCGGAATATGACGCCAGCCTTTCGTCCGGAGCACCCGGATATCGACCCTGCCATGTGGGGTCAGATCGATGACATCATCGCCCAAAATCGGTCGATTGCCGGTTCCGTCATTGCGGTTTTACGAAAATGCCAAGATGTCGTAGGTTATTTGCCGGTGGAATTGATGGAATATGTGGCCACGGGCATGAACCTTTCCCGCAGCGATGTTTTTGGTGTGGCCTCGTTCTACGCCTTGTTTTCTTTTGAACCCAAGGGGCGCCACACGGTGAAGGTTTGCACCGGGACGGCCTGTTATGTCAAAGGCATCAAAGAGGTGATTGCACGTATCAGCAACGAATTTGATATCGAAGAAGGCGGAACATCCGAGGACCGGCGTTTTTCGCTGGAGGGTGTCCGTTGTCTGGGGGCGTGTGGGCTGGCACCGGTTATGGTCGTGGGCAGTGACACCCACGGCGCGGTCAGCTCCGACAAGGTGGTCTCAATCCTAAAGAAGTACGAATGAGCGATCGGGTGACGGTGGGCTATGAAGCTATCAGAAATTAAAGACATTCTCAAAGCCAAGGTTTTAACGGGGGAAGACGACCTGGGACGCAACATCGTGGCCGGAGGGGGCGCGGATCTCATGGAGGCGATCCTGTCGGCGGTGGCCAAAGACGGCGTTCTGCTGACCGGTTTGACGAGCGAAGAAGTGGTTCGCACCGCCACGATTTCCCAGGTCGGCGCTGTGGTGTTTGTCCGTGGGCAGGAACCCACCGCGCGCATCATCGACCAGGCCAAAAGCTTCAACCTGCCGCTCCTCGTCACGGACTATTCCATGTTTGTCTCCATCGGAAAGCTCTACATGAATGGATTGCGGGGGCTGGACGGGTCCTGGTAACACCGGAAAGGGAATTTTTATGGGCAAGTTCACCATTGCGGAACTCAATGCGGTGCAGGAAAAAGCAGCGGCCGTGCTCAGTGAACCGGATGTCTTCCATCTGATGGTCTGCGGTGGCACCGGCTGTCATGCCACCGGCAGTATCGCGGTTATCGAGCGCTTGCGCGAAGAAGTCGCGCAAAAGGGGCTGCAGAAGAAAGTCCGTGTGATTGAAACGGGTTGCAACGGGTTTTGCGCCATGGGGCCCATCATGGTGGTCCATCCCGGTGACATTTTCTACCAGAAACTTACCGCGGATGACGTGTCGGTCATTATCGACGACCATATCATCAACGGCAAACCGGTCGAAAAATACTTTTACAAGGACCCGGTTTCCAAGAAGAAAATTCCCTCCCAGGACGATATTCCTTTTTTCGCCAACCAGATGCCCCGGGCGTTGCGCAACAAGGGGCTCATCGACCCGGAATCTATCGACGATTACATCGCCCGTGACGGGTACCAGGCCGTGGCCAAAGCGCTTCACGAGCTGTCGGCCGACCAGATCATCGAAGAGGTCAAGACGTCCGGGTTGCGCGGGCGCGGCGGGGCCGGGTTCCCGGCGGGTATGAAGTGGTCCTTTGCCAAAGGCAGTCCGGGTGATGTGAAGTATGTGCTCTGCAACGCGGACGAGGGCGACCCCGGCGCATTCATGGACCGCAGCATCTTGGAAGCGGATCCCCATGCCGTGCTGGAAGGCATGATCATCGCCGCCAAAGCCATCAACGCCCATCGGGGCTATGTTTACGCCCGAACCGAATATCCCCTTGCCATCCGCCGGCTGGGCATTGCCATCGAACAGGCCCGGGAGCGCGGGCTGATCGGGGACAACATCCTGGATTCCGGATTTGATTTCCACGTGGAAATCTACCAGGGCGCCGGCGCCTTTGTCTGCGGCGAGGAAACCGCGCTGATGCGTTCCATCGAGGGCAAACGCGGCATGCCGCGACCCCGCCCACCATTTCCGGCGCTGCAGGGGTTGTGGGAAAAACCCACCATCCTCAACAATGTGGAAACGCTGGCCAATATCCCGCAGATCATCCTCAAGGGGGGTGCCTGGTACGCCAGTGTCGGTACCGAGACCAGCAAAGGAACCAAGGTCTTCGCCCTGTCCGGTGACATCAATAACATCGGACTGGTGGAAGTGCCCATGGGCACGACCTTGCGGAGAATGATCTACGACATCGGCGGCGGGATCCCCAATAAACGCAAATTCAAAGCGGTCCAACTAGGGGGGCCCTCCGGCGGGTGTGTGCCGGAGCAGCACCTGGACACGCCGGTGGACTACGAGGAAATTGCCAAGGTCGGTGCCATCATGGGGTCCGGCGGGGCCATCGTCATGGACGACAACACCTGCATGGTGGATATGGCGCGTTTCTTCATGGATTTCATCCAGGATGAATCCTGCGGCAAGTGTACGCCCTGCCGTGAAGGCACCCGGCGCCAGTTGGAACTCTTGAAGAAAATCTGTAACGGCCAGGGCGAGCCGCAGGATCTGGACGAACTGGAAAGCCTCTCGGCGGTCATCAAGGATACCGCTCTTTGCGGGCTGGGCCAAACCGGCCCCAACCCTGTGCTCTCGACCCTGCGGTACTTCCGGGACGAGTATGAGGCCCACATCTATGAGCGCCGCTGTCCGGCCAAGCGGTGTGTGGCGCTGCTGAAATTCGAAGTGGATCCGGAGGCCTGCACGCGCTGCGGTATGTGCGCCCGGGCCTGTCCGGTGGATGCCATTGAATGGGAGAAGAAGCAGGTTGCGCGTATTGACAAAGAAACATGTATTCAATGTCTGACCTGCTACGACAAATGCAAATTTGACGCCATTTTTTAGTGACGTCCGTAAGGGGTCGATTGGGCCCGGGTCGTTCTTCTCCACGGGGTGCCGGCGGCAGCGGTTATAAAACGCAGACTTCGCTGTCAGCGAGCCGCCTTGAATAAAACCAACTATCCGCAATTCCGGATCGCACACGATCTGGCTTCCCGTCTGGAGGAATTTCATGATGGTGGATTCAATACTGCAGTCACTGGCCCTATTAGGCGGACTGGGTGTGACCGTCGGCGTCGTTCTGGCGGCGGCATCCAAAATATTCTACGTCTATGTCGATCCCAAGATTCTGGCCGTGGAAGATGCGTTGCCCGGCGCCAATTGCGGGGGGTGCGGTTTGCCGGGATGCAGTGCCAATGCCGAAGCCATCGTGGCTGGCCGTGCGGCGCCCAACTCCTGTGTGGCGGCCGGTCCGGACGTGGCCGAGGCGATTGCCGCGGTGCTGGGGGTTAGTGTCGAAGCCAAAGAGCCCGACATCGCCGCCCCGGGATGCACCTACGGCGTGCAGGACGCGGATACCCACTATCTCTATGACGGCATGAACGACTGCCGGGCCGCAGCCCTGCTGGGGGGCGGCATGAAAGTTTGCACCATCGGCTGCCTCGGCCTGGGAACCTGCGCCCGCGCCTGTCCTTTCAATGCCATCACGATGGGGCCCAAGGGCCTTCCGGTGGTCGATGAAGTGAAATGCACGGGCTGCGGCACCTGTGAGCGGGTCTGCCCGAAGGCGATCATCAACCTGACGTCGGTGACGCGCCGGATTCTCAAAGAGTATCTCAGCGAGGAATGCACCACCCCCTGCCAGCGCGCCTGTCCGGCCGGCATCAACATTCGCGAGTACCTGCACCGCGCCGCCGAAGGGGATTACCGGGGTTCGGTTCAGGTCATCAAGGAGCGCAATCCCTTCCCGACGGTCATCGGCCGGATCTGTCCGCGTCCCTGCGAAGATCAGTGCCGTCGCCAGTATGTGGATGAACCGGTGGCGATCAACCATGTCAAACGCTTTGTGGCCGACGCCGAACGCGAGACCGGCGAGCGCATCCAACCCTTCAAGGCTCCGGAGACCGGCCGTCGCATCGCCGTCGTCGGTGGGGGCGTGGAGGGGCTTTCGGCGGCATTTTTCAGCGCACGCCTGGGCCATTCACCGGTTGTCTATGAAGCGGGTGCCCGGATGGGCGGCCTGCTGCGCAGCGCCATTTCCCGCTATCGTCTGTCCCACGACATCCTGGATTGGGATATCGAAGGTATTCTGGAGATGGGGGTCGAAGCCCGCCTCAACCAGGCCATGGGCCGTGATTTCACGGTAGCGGATCTTCTGAAGGAAGACTTTGAAACGGTCTTTCTTGCTTCCGGCGGTTGGGACAGCCGCCTGGCGCGGGGCGAGGCCAAGGTGCTGCAATCGGTTTTCGCAGGCGCCTACCTGCTGATCGATCTGATCCGTTTTGGCCGCCAGGACGACCCGGGCGTCACTGTTCACGCCAATGCGGTCATCATGGGGGGCGGCAAACTGGTGGTGGAGGCCGCCGAGATCTGCCAGCGACACGGGGCATCCACCGTCACGGTGCTCATGCGGGAAACCCGGGAAAACGCCCCGCTGACACCTGAGGATCTGAGCGCCCTGGAAAGCCGGAACGTCACGGTTGTCTTCAATGCCGGGATCGTGCGGCTGGAGGGTGAAGAAGACCGGCTGAAGCGCGTGGCGTGGGCCGATCTGGACACGCGCGAAACCACCGTGGCTTCGGCCGGGACGCTCGTCATGGCCGCCGGGCGGTTTCCGGAACTGATATTCACCCGCACCGTGCCTGAAACAGAAACCACGGACAATGAGGCCGTACCGGAAGGGCCGCTGGCCTGGAACGCTGTTCCGCCTTACAAGAAAGCCGATGCCAGCCATGATATCGGTCTTTTTGCCCCGGGTGACGTCATCACAGACTATAGTGGTGCCATCAAGGCCATAGCGGCCGGCCGGCGGGCGGCCGCCTCGATTCACCAGATGCTCTATGGCATGACGCCCGATGTGCCGGAAAAGATTTGCACCCAAGACGACCTGATTCAAAATGTGGATGCGGTGGATGCCGTGGCACCGACCGTTCGCCACATCATGCCGGTGGTCCCGCCGCGCGATCTGGATCGCGAGGGCCAGCTCGAGATGGGATTGTCGGAGGAGGACGTCCGGGCCGAGGCGGCCCGCTGTCTCCAATGCGGCCTGATTTGCTATGAGCACACCGAAAAGACGACGGAAATACAGGATCTGAGAAAAAGCGCTTGATTTAAAAATTAAGCCGAAGGGTTAATTTTTATGGCGACAGAAAAAGGAATCGTTACCAAGATCAACGCAAACACGGCCTGGGTCCGCACCCTACCGTCCGAAGCCTGCGCCGGTTGCTCCTCCTGCGGGACCTGCAATGCCCAGCGGGAAGATGCGGAAGTCGAAGTTATCAATGAGGTCGGCGCCCGGATCGGGGACCGGATCCTGATCGATATCAAGACCTCCGCCTTTCTCAAGGCCACGTTTTTGTTGTATGTTTTTCCGATTATTGGTCTGACGGCGGGGGCCATGATAGGTGTGCAGTTTGCGGATTATTATGCCTACGATGCGTCGGCCTGCTCGGCCGCTTTCGGGTTCGGGGCTTTTTTTCTGACGGTGGCCGTCGTGCGCGTCATGGGCAACCGCATGGGGCGCGAACGGGTATACCGCCCCCGGATTGTCAAAGTGCTGCCTCCCATGGCGCCTGCGAAAGTCAATCTGCAGGATCACTGCCCAGTTTGAGACCGTAGCGAACCAAAGACCACGTGGCCGGATTTCTAGCTGAGAAAGGTGTAGAAAACCCCAAACCCCGCCGATCCGATCAGCACGACTACGGTCACCAGGACGCAGATCCCCGCGATGGCCTTGTGGCCGAAGGTTTCCCGGCGTTTCTCATGATAGCCCAGCAGAAAGGCCAGGCCCAGGCCGGTCAGAAATCCGCCGGCATGCCCCCAGTTGTTGATACCGGGCATGAAGCCGATGATCAGGAGCCCGATGGCCCATCCCCCGATCTGGCGATAGACCAGATTGCCATAGACCCCACCCCGTGATTTGCCAAAATAGATCATGGCGCCGATGAGGCCGCAAACCGCCGCCGAAGCGCCGATGGTGAAAGGTACTCCCGCCATATAAGACAGCAGGAATCCGCCGGCGCCGCTCAAGAGATAAATGATCAGCATGCGGTAGATGCCGAATTCCCGTATGGTCAGGAAGGCGATCTGGCGCAGCACCAGCATGTTGAAGAGAATATGCAACAGACTGCCGTGCAGAAAATTGGCGGTCAGCAGGGTGAGCCAGCCGATGCCCGGGATGCCGGTGATGCCGGGCCATATCTGATCGATGGGGTAGCGGCCGGTGGCCCCCAGAATGAAAAGGGTATTGTTGGCCGGGGAAAGAAAGTTCATCGGGTTCATCGAGAACCCGAAGCCTTTCGGGTTGAGCAACAGGGCCAGGACGTAGAAACCTACGTTGGTGAAGATAATGGCCTTGATCAAGCCATCCGGCGATGGCTGGTGCTGGGTCCACCAGTTGGCTTTGAGTCGGGAGCCGGGGCGTGCCATGCCACAGTAGGGGCATGCGGGTTCATCCCGGCTGATCAGTTTGCGGCAGCCCGGGCAGAGCAGGGCGTTGGTGCGGTCGTTGTCCATGGGGGTAAGGGTAAGCTCCAATTTTAAAATTTCAAATGATAAAAAATCAAAGGGTTCAAGGGGTCGAGGAATCAAGCGAACGGCTTAAAGATAAAGTCACTCGGACCCTCGGATCCTGGAATCCTTGACCCCCCTGATTTTAATGCGCCTCATTCCAGTTGTCGCCGACCGCCAGGTTGACCTTCAGGGGGACGGCCAACTCCCAAATGCCCTCCATGGTGGTCTGCACCATGGCGCTGACGGCCTCGATTTCGGAAGGGGGAACTTCGAGCACGATTTCATCATGCACGGACAGCAGCATGGCGGCTTCATGGGACGCTTCCCGCAACTGCCGGTCAACGGCGATCATGGCCAGCTTGATGAGATCGGCGGCCGTACCCTGGATGGGGGTATTGACGGCGGTGCGTTCAGCGAACTGGCGGACGTTGTGGTTGCGGCTGTCGATATCGGGCAGCAGGCGGATACGGCCCATCAGGGTGCTGGTCTGTTTGGTCCGGCGCGCCGTTTCAATGGTCTGATCGATGAACGCTTTGACCCCTGGGTAGTGGTTGAAATAGTTGTCGATGTAGGTTTTCGCCATGGCCTGGCTGATCCCTAGATCCTGAGCAAGGCTGTAGGGGCCCATACCGTAGATAATGCCGAAATTGATGACCTTGGCATGGCGCCGCAGTTCGTCGCTGATCATTTCCTCGGACGTTTCAAACACCTCGCAGGCCGTGCGGGTATGGATGTCCTGGTCGCTGGCAAAGGCATTGATCAGGGTGGCGTCCTTGGCGTAATGGGCCAGGATGCGCAGCTCCACCTGGGAATAATCGGCTGCCAGCAGCTTCCATCCCGGGCGGGGGATAAACGCCTTGCGGATTTCACGACCTTCCTCGGTCCGGATGGGAATATTCTGCAGGTTGGGGTCCGAGCTGCTGAGGCGTCCGGTGGCGGTGACGGACTGGTTGTAAGAGGTGTGGATACGGTGCGTAGTCGGGTGCACCAGCTCCATCAGGGCGTCCACATAGGTCGACTTGAGCTTGGCCAGGCCCCGGTGACGCAGCACCAGGGCCGGCAGTTCGTGGTGCTCGGCCAGGGTGGTCAGGACACCGACATCGGTGGAATAGCCGGTTTTTTTCTTGGTTTTTTTCTGGACCGGCAAGGCCAGCTTCTCGAACAGGATCCGACCCAGCTGCTGGGACGATTTGATGTTGAAGGGCTCCCCGGCCAGGGCGTGGATGCTGGTTTCCAGGGCCTCCAGCTGGGAGGCGAAGGATTTCGACAACTCCCGCAGGCGATCCTGATCGACCGTGATGCCGGTCATTTCCATGTGCAGCAGGACAGGGACCAGCGGCATTTCAATGGTGTCAAAAAGGTCCATCAGGCCCAGGTCTTCCAGCTGGGGACGCAGGGCCTCGTAGGCCATGAGGGTGATATCGGCGTCTTCGGCGGCGTAGGGAACGGCCTGTTCGACGGGAACCGCCTCAAACCCGGCTTTTTTGCTTCCTTTGCCCACCACTTCGGCGTAGGTGATGGTTTTATACCCTAAAAAATCCATGGCGATCTGATCCAGGCTGTGGGACCGCTTGGACGGGTTCAACAGGTAAGAGGCCACCATGGTGTCGAACCGAACCCCCTGGAGATCGACCCCATGCCGGGACAGGACCATCCAGTCGTACTTGATATTCTGTCCGATTTTAGCAATGGCGGGGTTTTCCAAGATCGGTTTCAGTGTGTCTAATACGTCCGCGCAGGCTATCTGGGGAGGGGCGCCCAGATAGCGGTGACCGCAGGGGATGTAGTAGGCTTCGTGGGGTTCAAGGGCAAAGGAGAGACCCACGAGTTCGGCCCGCATGGGGTCCTGGGAGGTGGTTTCGGTGTCCAGCGCCACGCGGTCGGCCCGGGCCAGTTTGGCCACCAGTTGCGCCAGGGCCTCGGTATCCATGATGCCGTGGTAATGCTTGGCGGGGCCCTCCGTTGGTGCGGTGAAACGCTGCTGCAGCTGGCGAAACTCATAAGTCTGGCATATTTCGGCCAATTTCGCCTCGTCCGGGGCCGACGCACGATAAACCTCCGGATCGAAGGTAATGGGGGCCTCGGTGCAGATGGTAACCAGGTCGCGGCTCAAGAGGGCCTGGTCCTTGAATGCGAGGAGATTCTCCCGCTGCTTGGCACCTTTGATCTCCTCGATATGCGCGTAAACGCCTTCCAGACTGGCGTAGGACTGGATCAGCTTGAGGGCCGTCTTGGGGCCGATGCCCGGTACTCCGGGCACGTTGTCGGCGGTGTCCCCGGAAAGACCCATGACATCGATCATCTGGGGCGGTGATACACCATTGGCCGCCGCAATATCCTGCATCTCGATGTTTTTGTCTTTCATGGGGTCCCAGATGGTGATGCGTTCCGTTAGCAACTGCACGAAATCCTTGTCGCCTGTCACGATCGTGACATCGAATCCTGCCGCGGCCGCCTGGCGGGCCGTTGTGCCGATCAGGTCGTCGGCCTCGTAGCCGCCCATCTCGATGACCGGAATCCGGAAGGCTTCCGTGACCGCTTTGACCGGGGGAATCTGCATGGCCAGATCGTCCGGCATGGGGGGACGATTGGCCTTGTAATCGGCGTAGACTGCATGCCGAAAGGTGGGCCCTTTGGCATCGAAAAACATGCCCACGTAAGGGGGCGTCCGTTCTTCCATCAATTTCAGCAGCATCCGCGTGAACCCGAAAATGGCGTTGGTGGGAAAGCCGGTGGCATTGGACAGGCTGCGAATGGCATGATAGGCGCGGTAGAGATAAGCGCTGCCGTCAATCAGGTAGAGTTGCTTTTGGGTATCCATGGGGTAGGACCTTCTTGTGAATGGCGACCAGGTGGCACGGTCGGTTGCTGCAAAAACCGTCCATGTTGACTTGCGGTTTGAACTGCCTTAGATTCCCGCGTTCGGCTGATGCGGGAGAGGGCATATCATTTTCTCCCTCAAACAACAAGCATGGCGGCGGGCATCGCGCCTGCCGGCCCCGACACGAAGATATCGGAATGACATCACCGACCCACCCGCCCTACCGTCGTCGCCGTCGTCGCCCGGCCCTGACCGACTGCCATTGCTGCCGGGCGGCAGTCCCCTTTTGCTGGACGTGCCGCCAATGCGGTTTCGCCATGTGCCAGGCGTGTATGGATGAGAATTTTTGGGGGCTTTCATGCAACGGCATTACTTGGGTGTGTCCGGACTGTGGCGAATCCAACGGCTACGGCAACCAGTGACCGATGCGTCAAACGCCCGACAGCGGCGTTGTGCTTCGGCTCTCGTCGCTGCGGCGCACTGCGATGTACGCTTCGCTCCTCAAACCTCGCACGCCTTGCTCTCGGGCGTTTGACGCATCGGTCTGCTATAGGCTTTTTTAAACCTTCGATCTGCCAGCGACAGATGAATATCGATGTTCTGTGGACTTCGGCCTCCGCGATTGCATTACTCCTCGTTGCTGCAACGTACTGATTTACGCCTCCCGCCTCGGAATACGCACGGCTTGATCTCGAACGTTCTACGAAACCACCCAAACGATGAAAAATACAGAAAACCGGCCAGGTGTATCGGAATCTTTGTGGGTCGCTGCCGAACAAGAGCGGCTTTGAGACCGTTTCAGGCCGCACCGGCAATGTTCAGCAAGCCGCTGATTTCATCCAGACTGTCGATGTGGCGCCAGGCCTGCAGCGCGCGGTTGCGATAGGCCACCAGCGGGATGCCGGCGGCGTCGGCCGCCATTTCGTCCACCTCTGAATCGCCGATATAAATGGTTTCGGCCGGGTTGAGTTGGAAGGTGGTCAATACGTGGTTCAGGATGTCGGGCGCCGGTTTGGGTGCCGGGACATCCGAGGCGGTAACCACCAGGTCGAAACCGCTGGTCAGGCCATGAACTTCCATGACCGCGTCCATGGTGTCCGAACGATTGGTGCCGACGGCGGTTTTGATCCGGGGCCGCAGCTGCCGCAGCAGGGGTTTTAAATGGGGCTCCAGGGTCATCATGGGAATGAAGTCCCGGTATCCCATCTCACGGCGAAAGGCGAGGGCGGCTTCAAGCTGGCCGGCATCCGCGAAAAGATAGCGCAGGGCATTGCCCACCGTGTGCATGTGGCAGTAAGCAAACTGTTCCGGGGTCAATTGCGGCCGACCCAGGTGTTTGAGAATGCGGTTGTAGTAGGCGCTATTGGCCGCCGTTGTATCGAACATGACCCCGTCACAATCGAAGATGACCGCTTTGATCGGATCCGGGGTCATGGCTGCGCTGGTTCCGGTTTCGGGCCCGTGGCGATGGTGCCGTAAACGTGGATGGGGATTTTGGGTTTTAACGGATTGTCGGTGGATAGAAACAATGTGTCGTAATATTTTCCCGGGGAGGTCTTGGTGTTTTCCACGGTAACGACGTAGGACTTGCCCTCCGGGGTTTCCTGCTCTTTCAATTCGTACTGGATGTTCACGCCGTTTTTCGCGCTGACCTCGGTTACCTTGAATGGGTAGCTTGCCCGCGGTTTTACGACAAGTTCCTGGCGCATGGGTTGTCCGCTGTTGCCCCGCAGGATGATGCGCTCGGGGTGGATATCGGCAAAGACTTCCACGGAACCAGCGACCGTCAATAGCAGCTGCGGGCGCTTGGGGTCGTTGGAAACGACCGTGACGTTCTTTTTCATGTTATGGCCGCCATAGCCATTGGTGTTGACTTTGATGCGAATCTGTCCCTCGCCGCCGGCGGGGATCTGTCTCGGAAACGAGACGGCGGTGCACCCTCAGCCGGTCTGGACTTTTTCGATGGTCAGCTCGCCGGTTCCGCGATTGTAGACGCGAAAGTCGTGAACGACCTCGATGCCGTCCACCACGGCATCGAAGGTGTAGAGCGGATCGGGAATCATGATATTGGGGGGGGCAGCCTGGTCGGCATTGCCGGCGGCGGCCGGTGCGATTTGCCATGACAACAGGATAAGTGTGATGAACAGGGTCAACCGGATCGAGCGATTCATGATAGGTGTATTCTCCTTGATCGATAGGTTCGACTTCCAAAAGGTTTAAATTACATCATAAAAAGGGGATCGACGTCAACGATTACCTTGACGGAAGCCGCCCCTTGGGAAGGTCCCATCACCTGCAGCAGGTGCCGCGCGAAACGGTTGAGGACCGACGCCTGAGGGCCTTTGACCAGCAGTTGCCAGCGGAATCGGCCGGCTACCTGGTGCAGGGCGGCTTCCACCGGTCCCAGAATGGCAATCTGGCGATAGCGGGCCGCCTCGCTTTGCAGCAGCGCACGGCCGGTGGCGCCGAAATTTTCGGCGGTTTCCCGAACGGCGCCCCGGTTTTTGCCGGTTATCAGAAACTGGATCATGCGGCTGTAGGGAGGGTAGCCCAGCTCGTTCCGGGATTGGATTTCCCGGTCATAGAACGCCTGGAAATTTTGTTGGCGAGCGGCGGTGATAGTGAAATGGTCCGGGGTATAGGTCTGCAATATGACGCGTCCGGGGCGTTCACCGCGTCCTGCGCGTCCGGCCACTTGGGCCAGGAGTTGAAAGGTGCGTTCACTCGACCGGAAATCGGGAAAATTGAGGGCGCTGTCGGCACAGACGATGCCGACCAGGGTGATGTTGGGGAAGTCATGACCCTTGGCCACCATCTGGGTGCCGATGAGGATGTCGATCGCCCCCTGTTGAAGGTCTTTCAGGATCTTCAGCAGGCTGCCTTTGCGGCGGGTGGTGTCGTGATCCATGCGGGCTGTGCGGGCCTTGGGGAAAAACTGCGCCATGGCCTCCGCCAGCTTTTCGGTCCCCAATCCGAAGTGCCAGAGTTTGGTCGAACCACAGGCGGTGCAGGCCTTGTTCGCGGCCTGACTGTGGCCGCAATAGTGGCAGCGGTAGGCGTTCGCGCCCCGATGGTAGGTAAGCGTAATGCTGCAATTGCGGCATCGCACCGGCGCGCCGCAAGCAGCGCAGTGGGGGTAATTGGCATACCCCCTGCGGTTCAGAAAAAGAAGGGCCTGTTCGCCTTTTTCAAGGGTCTGACGAATGGCCGTTAACAGTTCCGGTGTGAGGTGCTTTCCCAGGCCGCGTTCTTGGCGCACGGGGGCAAGATCCACGATTTCCACTTCCGGCAGCGGCTGGGGGGTCACCCGCTGCATCATGCGGACGTGGCTGAAACGGCCGCTGCGCGCGTTGTGATAGGTCTGGACCGAGGGCGTGGCCGACCCCAGCAGCACCGGGCAACTGTTTTGTTTGGCGCGCACAACGGCAAGATCGCGGGCATTGTAGCGCAGATTGTTGTCCTGTTTGTAGGAAGGATCGTGCTCCTCATCCACCACGATAAGGCCGATATGCCGCAAGGGCGCAAAGATGGCCGAGCGTGCGCCGATCACGATGGCTGCTTCCTGTCGCAGGATGCGCATCCACTGATCCAGACGTTCGCCGGCCGAGAGGCCACTGTGCAGGACAGCAATCTGATCGCCGAAACGGGCCCGAAACCGTCGCTCCATTTGCGAAATAAGGGCAATTTCGGGAACCAGGACAAGGGCGGTCTTCTGCCGGGCGACGGTATCGGCCACCATGTTCAGGTAAATCTCGGTTTTACCGCTGCCCGTCACCCCCTCCAGCAGGATCGGCGCAAAGCCCTTTGCCCGGGCCTGATGGATGTCCGCCAGGGCCTGCTGCTGTTCCGGCGTCAATTCCGGGGGATGATCCGGCAGAATCGGTTCACCGAAGGGATCCCGATAGGCATCGCTTTCGTGCACCGTTACAAACCCCCTTGCCGCCATGCCACGGACGATCGCGGCGGCATTGGGCAAGACCTGGCGGAGTTGTTGGAGGGACGCTTCGCCGTTCTGGGCAAGGGCGTCCAGGACGGTTTGCCGCTGGGGGGTAACGCGTTCACCGGGGATGTCAGGGCGCACGAGACGCACCCATTTTTGCCGCTTGGGCCGTGTCCGGCCGCCCCGCAGTGTTTTTTTACGGCTTACCCAGCCGCATTGTTCCATGGCTTGCAGCAGGCGGCCCGGCACCGCGCGATCGAGATGCGTATTCAGCTCCTTGAGCCGGCAGGCGCCGTTTTTGAGACAGTCTAAAACGGCTTTTTCCACGTCGGTGAGAACGGTTTCATCCGGCAACTGACAGGCCGCCTCGGTTATCGCGTACTGGTTGAATTCATAAAGATTGAGACCGCCGGGCAGCGCCCCCCGGATGACCTCACCCAACGGAAAGATATAATAATCGGCGATCCAGCGGAAAAAGGGAATCATGTCCATCGTGAACAAGGATTCCGTATCCAGAACATCCAGGATGGTTTTCAATTCGGTCGAAGGGGATTCCACTGCCGGACCCAGTATATAGCCGGTGACACGGCGCGGACCGAAAGGCACCAGAACCCGGCGGCCCGGAACGGTCGATGGGAGAAGGTCGGGAGGCGCCAGGTAGGTGAAGGTTCCCCACACCGGCAGGGCAATGGCAATTTCAAGATGTGTGACTGGTGATGGCATATCGTTGGGCTCTAACCGATCTTGTGATGGTCAAAAATAGTAACAACCCCCTGGGAATACACATGGTTTTTCCTTGACAGGCGGGAGTTCATTTTCTACCCTTAAAAGGCTGAAGAAATAGAGGCCCATGGCTTTGCCACAGTCCATCACGTTGGATGGGACAGCACTATAGGCAGGACCCGGGCCGTGTTCAAGCGCTTATTGTGTACTTGGGCAAACGCAGGCGTCATTTCTTATCGGACGCCGGTGTGTCGAGACCATCCGGTTGATAACCCGGCTGTTCCAACAGATTGGTTTTCTAACCATTGTCAAGGAGACTTACCATGCGAAAGTTAATAACGTATACGGTGGTTATAGTGCTCGGCCTGTCCATAGCGTTGGGGCCCGTGCCGGCTCTGGCCATGCAGGACACGGATGTGTTCATCTATCGAAGCACTCCCAGCGGTGAAGCCATGATTGGCGACGCACTGATCGTTCGCCCGGTATCCCTGGTATGCCTGGGGGTTACCAGCCTTGTTTTTCTCGTTGGATGGCCGTTTGCCGCGGCGGGCGGAAACGAGGACGAGGCCAAACAAGCCCTGCTAAAGGACCCCGTCGAATATACCTTCAAACGCCCCCTGGGTGATTTCTGATCCATACACTGCGATCAATGGCGGGGCGGGTTTGAACCGCTGTCACCGCCATTGGTCGGGGTGATCGCACCAGTTTTCGACTGACAAATCGCCTCTATTGTGGTACTGCTAACCGGCTCTTTTTCAAGGGCCGGTTTTTTAATGGAATAATGGACTTTAAAAAAGGAGGACGCCGTGCCCTTATGTGTCGTGGACCATCCGCTGATCAAACACAAACTGGGATTAATGCGTGAGCATGACATCACCGTCAAGGATTTTCGGGATATCGCCTCGGAACTGGCCAGTCTGTTGACCTTTGAAGCCACCAAGGACCTGGAAACCGAGAAGCGGACCATCAAGGGGTGGGCCGGGGATGTGGTCGTCGAGGGCATCAAAGGGAAAAAAATTACGGTCGTTCCCATCTTGCGTGCGGGTCTGGGCATGATGGACGGGGTGCTCAACCTGATTCCGTCGGCCAAGGTCAGTGTGGTGGGGCTTTACCGCAACGAGGATACCCTCGAGCCGGTCAAATACTACGTTAAAATGACCAGCCAGATCGAGGACCGCATCGCGCTGATTCTCGATCCCATGCTGGCCACCGGGGGCACCCTGATTGCCACTATCGACATGCTCAAGGAAGCCGGCTGCCGCAAAATTCGCGGCATTTTTCTTGTGGCGGCGCCGGAGGGGCTTAACAAAGTGCAAAAGCGGCATCCGGACGTGGATATCTATGTTGCCGCCGTCGATGAACGGTTGAACGACGTCGGCTATATTCTGCCCGGTCTGGGTGATGCGGGCGATAAGATCTTTGGAACAAAATAGGGTCTGCCTTGATAGACGCACCAAAGGGTTCGGTGTGTCGCCTGACGGCATGCATTAACGGCAGGGCATCCTCGGCTGCCCTGAGGCGCAGCTTTCGATGCGGCCCGGCAACCTTACGGGGGTTGCCAAAGGTGCTCGAATAGGGTTTCGGTCACCGCATCCGGTTTATTTCATTGGCGTTCAATCCGCACACAGAGGAGGTTTAATGGCCCCGAACAATTCGTCGACAACCTACCAGTTCAGATTCAAAGACAGCCTTATCGGTGCTCAGATGATGTTTGTCGCTTTTGGCGCCCTGGTCCTCGTGCCTCTTCTGACGGGGCTGGACTCCAACGTGGCCCTTTTCACGGCGGGCGCGGGCACCCTCGTTTTCCAACTTATCACCAAGCGGATGGTGCCGATTTTTCTGGCCTCCTCGTTCGCGTTCATTGCGCCGATCATCTACGGTGTTCAAACCTGGGGTATTCCTTCCACCATGTGCGGATTGGTGGCTGCAGGGTTTCTCTATATCCTGCTGAGCCTGTGCATCAAAGCTTTCGGCTCCGGTTTCCTGCACCGTATTCTGCCGCCGGTCGTGGTGGGGCCGGTGATCATGGTGATCGGTCTTGTGCTGGCGCCGGTGGCGGTTCACATGGCCATGGGCCGAACCGGTGACGGCGCGGCCTGGCTGGTGCCGGAAAAAACGGCCATGATCGTGGCCGGTGTGGCACTGCTGACGACGATTATCACATCCCTGCTGGGCAAAGGCTGGTTCAAACTGATTCCCATTCTGGTCGGTGTGATGGCCGGGTATATCACGGCGTTGATCCTGGACGCCATCGGTGTCTCCGGCGCCATCCAATCGACCTTCGACCCGGGGCAATTGAAGAATTTTACTGGACCTGCGCTGGTCAGCTTCCAGCCCCTGGTGGACGCCCCCTGGTTCGCCGTTCCCAATTTTGTTTTTCCGGAGTGGAATCTGCAAGCTATTTTCTTCATCGTTCCGGTGGCGATTGCACCGGCCATCGAACATTTCGGCGACATCCTGGCGATCGGCAACGTCACCGGTAAAGACTTCGTGAAAGACCCCGGGATTCATCGCACCATGATGGGCGACGGTATTGCGACGTCATTGGCCTCTTTCCTGGGGGGGCCACCGAACACGACCTATTCCGAAGTGACCGGGGCGGTTACCCTGACGCGGGCCTTCAATCCGGCCATTATGACCTGGGCGGCCATTTTTGCCATCCTGCTGGCCTTTGTCGGAAAAGTTGGCGCACTGCTGCAGACCATCCCGGTGCCGGTCATGGGCGGCATCATGCTCCTGCTTTTCGGGGCGATTACGGTGGTGGGCCTCAACACGCTGGTACGGGCCGGTGATGATCTGACCGAGGCGCGCAACCTGTGCATTGTTTCCCTGATCCTGGTATGCGGCATCGGCGGGATGGTGCTGTCTTTCGGGAAATTCACATTGGGCGGCATCGGCATGGCCGGTATTCTGGGGGTCGTTCTGAATCTGGTGCTGCCCAAGAAGAAAGCCTGATCCGCGGTGAATCGCTGATCGCAACGATCGATTGGTTTAATGCCGGTGATGCTGCTCTGTGACGGGATCACCGGCTTTTTTTATGGCGGGCTACCCGCGTTCGACGATGGGAGCGTAATCTCTGACAGCCGGACCGACATAAATCTGGCGTGGACGGCACAGCTTCCAGTTGGGGTCGTCCATGCTTTCCTTCCACTGGGCAATCCATCCCGGCAGTCGGCCAATCGCAAACATGACAGTAAACATGTTGGTGGGGATACCGATGGCGCGCAGGATGATGCCGCTGTAGAAATCCACGTTCGGGTAGAGATTGTGTTCGACAAAATAGTCGTCCTTGAGGACGATTTCTTCCAGTTCTTTGGCCAGGTCCAGCAGGGGGTCGCTGATCTTGAGTTTGTCAAGTACCTGGTCGCACATGGTTTTGATGATTTTGGCACGCGGATCGTAGGTTTTGTAAACCCGGTGGCCGAAGCCCATGAGCCGGAACGGGTCCAGACGGTCCTTGGCACGGTCGACATAGTGCTGCATGCCGGCGCCGCTGGTGGCGATATCCTCAAGCATTTCGATCACAGCCTGATTGGCGCCGCCATGCAGGGGCCCCCAAAGCGCCGCGATGCCGGCGGAAATGGCGGCATAGAGATTGACCCGGCCGGAGCCGACCATCCGCACGGCCGACGTGGAGCAATTCTGCTCGTGATCGGCATGCAGGATCCAGAAGACATTCAGCGCCTCCACCAGGTCGTCGTCAATCTCGTAGGGTTTGACTGGCGAATCGAACATCATGTTGAGGAAATTGGCGCAGTAAGACAGGTCCGGACGCGGGTAGACGACGGTGTGCCCGCGGGACATCTTATACGACATGGCCGCCAGGGTCCGCACTTTGGAGAGCAGGCGGGTCACGGTCACGTCGATCTCTTCTTCGACGGTCTGGGTCTGGAGCTCCGGGTAAAAGCTGCGCAGGGCATTGACCATGCTGGATAAAATCCCCATGGGGTGCGACCCTTTGGGGAAATTCTGATAAAAGACTTTCATATCCTCATGCACCAGCGAGGCGTCGTTCAGCAGAACGGAAAAGCGATTCAGTTCCCGTTGCGTCGGCAGATACCCCCGGACGAGGAGAAAAGCGGTTTCCCGAAAGGTCGAATACTTTGCCAACTGCTCCACCGGGATGCCGCGGTAGCGCAAGATGCCCCGCTCACCATCCATGAAGGTGATGGCGCTGGTACAACTGCCGGTGTTGGCGTAGCCGCTGTCCAGTGTGATAAGGCCCGACTTCTGCCGGAGTTTGGATATGTCAATTCCTTTTTCACCTTCGGTCCCCTCGACGACCGGCAACTGGTAGGTTTGTCCTTTGAAGGTGAGCGTCGCCATTTCCGTCATCATCCATATCCTCCTGAAAGTAATTTGGGTTCGACCCGTTGCGCGTATGGGGGGGCCCGGTGTTTTGCGTGACATGCGTAACCAGAAAAGGGCGGCATTGGCACGGCTAATGGGTGCGGTCTGGTGTCGTGCGTGGATATACGAAGCTTGTATTTATAGACGACGTGGGGATGACGGGTCAAGGAGATTGTATGTAGGGAGGCGGGGAGAAAGCATCCGTGGGTCGTTTACACGGCGAGCCCTTTATGGTAATTTGTTAACCAAGATCCGGTATACCTGTCCTTCACCTCTCTATCCCATAGCGACGTTGCGTCAACCTGCATTGCCCGGCGCGGATCGTGTCGTCCGGCAAGCACCACACCATTTTTCCAAAAAGGAGACGGGGCCCATGTCATTCAAAGATCAGTTGCGAAAGAAGATCGAAATCAACGCGCTGGCCGCCCGTATCATGGCCTCCATGGGCCCGCCGGACAGCGGCCGTCGTGTGGACAAGGATTTGGTGCGGCAACTGTTGGCCGAAGGCGGTTATGAGAAGATCGTCGAGCGGGATATGGAACTTTATCGGCTCTCCCGGTCAGGTGACAAGCCGCGGTTGCTGGTGCTCGACAACGACCTGCCCATTTACGGCACCGGTGTCGAGGACGTTGTGCTGCGGAAAAGCCCGGTTGTCAAGGAAATGCTGAACATCCGCAATGTCATGAAAATTTTAAACGATGCGGATGTCGTCATCAGCAAAAAGGATGTCTCGCTGAATACGTTGCGCGAAGAACTGATTGACGGACTGGATCTGCAGTTCACAGACGAAGATATTGACGATCTGGTCTATGACGGACGCAGTGCCCTGGAAAACCGCTATGCCGATGGTGTCCAGGAGACATTGCGTTTCATGGCAGATCTTCTGGGATACGCGCCGGCACCCAAGGCGCTGCAAGTGCCGCACCATACCGTCTGGGGGGGGGTGGGGAAAAGTCCCGGTGGGACAATGTTTGGCCCCATCGTCCTTTACGATGCCATGCACAACACCTTGAAGCAAATCCAGCAGCCCATCGATTGGTCCAACCCGGAGGACATGGCACGCTATGAAGCCGTGGTGTCGGGCGCGACGTCTGCAGACCAAAATGGCGAAGCGGTCTTCAAGGCACTCGGAAAGCGTATTCTTGCGCGCTAAGTGGCGTTGCTCATCGTTACGACGGAGCGCTGCCGCTCGGTGTCAGGCGCGCATGGGATGTTTGTAATAGGCGATCCCGGTGGCTTCCGGTCCCATGTTGAGGCCGATGGACGGACTGTAATACGCGTCAAAAATATCCACGCAATTAAATTCGGTTTGAAATACTTCCCGCAGGCTTTCGATGATCGATACTTCGGCGGCGGTTTGCAGGATGGCGAGCGTTATCGGACGCCCGGCAATATCTTCCCGTATCATATCGAGCATGGTCAGAATCATATTTTTCTGTTCGCCGAAAAATTTGGTTTTGACCACATTTTCCCCATTTTCGATGGCCATGACCGGTTTGACTTTCATTGCGGTGCCTATCAGTGATTTCAATCCGCTGATTTTTTTCCCCTTCCGCAGATATTTCAAGTCAGGGACGGCAAAGAAGGCCGACATATTCTTCAGGATGTGATGGACCTGATGCGTGATGTCGTCGATCGAACGGCCCTTTTGGGCCATGCGGGCGGCCGCAATCACCGGAATACCATAGGCCATGCTGCACTGCAGGGAGTCAATGATAACCACCTGACAGTTGTGGCTGTCTTTGAAATCGTTGTGCACGTTCCGTGCGATGTCGACCGTACCGCTCAATTTGCTGGAAACATGAACGAAGACGAGTTCGTCGTATTCGTAGGTCAGTTTTTTATAGATCAGGGCATAATCCTCGTATGTGACCGGTTGCGAAACCATTGTTTTATAGTGGTGAAAGTTGCGATAGAATTCGGCCGAGGTGAGGTCGATACCGTCCCGGTAGACCTTGCCGTCCAGCACGATATTAGTGGGAATGGTGTGGATGCCGAGGGCCTGTTTCAGTTCTTCCGGGATATCGGCCGTGTTGTCCGTTACGACACCAATTTTTTTAGGCATGCAGACCTCTTTCGGTGGTGATGGGCGTCATCCTTGATCGCTGGGCGGCAAGGGCGGCTTGACACGATCGGTGGCAGCCGGACCGCGTCCGGAACATGCCGTACTGATAAAGCCGATGTCCTGTATCTCATTTTTTGCGCGGACTGACAAGCCGGTCGCAGCGGGCCGTTGACTTTGACTGGTATCTGATATATCTGAAACCCATATTCACATATTGAACGTTGTCCAAGCGGAATACATGATGTGGCGGGGCGGCCCGAGGGGCGACCCGGTATGCCTTTAGAGGAGCGAGCTTGACGATACTGAACGTGAAATCCCTGCGGGAGCAGGTTTATGAATACATCCGCGATGAAATGCATGCGGGTAACATTCTGCCCAATTCGACCTTGAACCTCAACCAAATCAGTGAACATCTGGGAATCAGCAAAACCCCTCTACGCGATGCCCTGATCCGGATGGAGGTGGAAGGTTTCGTGACGATCATGCCGCGTCGCGGGGTGGTGGTGAACGCCCTCACGATACAGGACGTAAAGAATTTTTATCAGATCTGCGGCGCGCTGGAGGGGGCAGTCGTTGTGTCTGTTTTCGATCGGTTTGACGGCCGTCATATTGCCGTGATGCGCCAGCTCAATTCTGAAATGCGGGCGGCGGTGCATCGCGAGGAATTCGATACCTACTACAAGCTGAACATCCAATTTCACGATGTGTTCCTCAAACTTTCCGACAACCCGATGATCCGGACCATGCTGATGCCGTTGAAGCGACGATTGTACGATTTCCAACGGCGGCCCTATGTCAAGGAATGGGAATTGCGCAACACCCAGGAGCATGACCAGTTTATCGACAGCATAAAAGCGGGTGACCTCGCGGATGCTGTTCGGATGCTACGGGATGTGCACTGGTCTTTCAGTGAACAGGAAGAATACATTCGTGCCTTTCACCAGCGCGATGCCGAAGCGAACCGTTCACGGAACGGAATACGTTCGTAGCACCAGGCAGGCCTATTGGGCCCGCACACTCCCGCAATTCGTCACGGCTATGCCGTCAAATCGCTAAAACAAACTGAATTTATAACGATATATCTGAAATGAAACCACCTCTCTTTTTGAGCTTGACAAAGGCTCTGAAGTCTGATGTATCAGATATTAAATTTCTATTCTGTTTTTACGTGATGGTGCCTTTCATGTGTGCCATTTCCAACGATTGTTGCAATGATCAAACCGCAAGGATACGTCACCATTTTCAAGGAGGAATTGGACAATGAGCAAGCAAAAGATGACCACGGAAGAAGCCTTTGTGAAAGTTCTGCAGATGCATGGCATCGAACACGCGTTTGGCATCATCGGGTCGGCCATGATGGCCATTTCCGATCTGTTTCCCAAAGCCGGCATTACGTTCTGGGATTGCGGGCATGAAGGCAATGCCGGGATGATGGCCGACGGCTTCACCCGTGCTTCCGGCAAGATGTCCATGATGGTGGCCCAGAACGGCCCCGGCATCACCAATTTCGTTACCCCGGTGAAAACGGCCTACTGGAACCACACCCCGCTGCTGCTGGTCACCCCCCAGGCGGCCAACATGACCATGGGTCAGGGCGGCTTCCAGGAAATTCCCCAGATGGCTGTTTTTGAGGACATGGTGGCCTATCAGGAAGAGGTGCTGCATCCCTCCCGCATCGCCGAGGTCCTCAACCGGGTGATCATGAAGGCCAAACGCGCTTCTGCCCCCGCCCAAATCAATGTCCCCCGTGATTTTTGGACCCAGGTGATCGAGATCGAACTGCCCGCCATTGTGGATTTCGAACGTCCGGCCGGTGGCGAGGACGCTATCGCACGTGCGGCCGAACTTCTTTCCAATGCCAAGTTCCCCGTCATTCTGAACGGCGGCGGTGTCGTGATCGGCGGCGCCATCAAGGATGCCATGGCACTGGCCGAACGTCTGGACGCTCCGGTCTGCTGCGGTTATCAGCATAATGACGCCTTCCCGGGCAGTCACCCGCTGTTTGCCGGCCCCTTGGGTTACAATGGCTCTAAAGCCGGTATGGAGTTGATTTCCAAAGCTGACGTTGTCTTAGCCCTGGGCACCCGTCTGAACCCCTTTTCGACCCTGCCGGGCTACGGTATCGACTACTGGCCGGCCGGTGCGGCGATTATCCAGGTGGACATCAATCCCGACCGCATTGGGCTCACCAAGCCGGTCACCGTGGGCATTGTCGGCGATGCCAAGAAAGTGGCCAATGGTATTTTAGCCAAACTTTCCGCCACGGCTGGCGACGCCGGTCGCGCCGAACGCAAGGCCACCATTGAGCAAACCAAAGCGAACTGGGCCAAGGAACTGGCCACCATGGATCATGAAGAAGACGACCCCGGTACAACCTGGAATGAGCGTGCCCGCAACCGTGAGCCGCAAAAAATAACAGCCCGTATGGCCTGGCGCGCCATCACAGCGGCCCTTCCCAAGGAAGCGATCATTTCCTCCGACATCGGCAACAACTGCGCTATCGGGAATGCCTATCCGACTTTCGAAGAAGGCCGCAAATATCTGGCGCCGGGGATGTTCGGCCCCTGTGGCTACGGTTTCCCGGCCATTTTGGGCGCGAAAATCGCGCAACCCGACGTTCCCGTGGTGGGTTTTGCCGGTGACGGTGCCTTCGGCATTTCGATGAACGAAATGAGTGCCTGCGGCCGCGACAATTGGCCTGCGATCACCATGGTTATTTTCCGCAACTACCAGTGGGGCGCTGAGAAACGCAATACCACCCTTTGGTTCGATGATAATTTCGTCGGGACCGAATTGGACCTGGATGTCTCCTACGCGGGCATCGCCCGCGCTTGCGGGCAGGAGGGGGTTCAAGTTACTTCCATGGACGATTTGACGGAGAAGCTGAAGGTTGCCCTCAAGGCCCAGATGGAAGAGGGCAAGACCACGTTTATCGAAGTTCTGTTGAATCAGGAACTGGGCGAACCGTTCCGTCGCGACGCGATGAAAAAACCGGTTGCCGTTGCGGGGGTCGATCCTGCCGACATGCGTCCCCAGAGAGGCGTGTAAGGGGTAGCGTCGTTTATTGGTGTCGGTATCGAATCAACTGTCATAAATCCCATTAGGAGAAAGACCATGGAAGCGACCGTCAATTGGAACGCATATGATGTTGAAGAGATGGTGCGTGGCGACCGGGACTACCTGTGGCACCATATCAAGCCCCACAAACTCTTCCAAAACGGTGAACAGATGATCATCGTGGAAGGGAAGGGGCTGGTCGTCAAGGATATTCGCGGTCGTGAATACCTGGACGCCACCTCCGGCGGGGTCTGGAGTGTCATGGTCGGCCATGGGCGTGAAAGCGTGGCTAAGGCGATCTACGACCAGTTGGTGACCCTGGGCTACTACGCCGGCTCGGTCGGCAACATCCCGACCATTAAATTTGCCGCCAAATTGGTGGAATTGCTGCCGCGGTTGAATAAGGTCTATTTTTCCAACAGTGGCTCCGAAGCCAATGAAAAGGCCTTCAAGATCATTCGCCAGCTGTCACATATGGATCCTGATCGTCAGGGGAAATACAAGATTCTCTACCGTGACCGGGACTACCACGGCACCACCATCGGCACCCTCAGCGCCACCGGGCAGCATGAGCGCAAACAGGATTTTGGCCCCTTTGCCGAAGGGTTTGCCGAGTTCCCCCATGCCTGCTGCTATCGTTGTCCTTTTGATCTTGCCTATCCGGACTGTGACATCAAGTGCGCGCGCTGTGTCGAAGACGTCATCCTGAAGGAAGGACCGGAAACGGTCGGTGGCTGTATCGTCGAACCCATTACGGCCGGCGGCGGGATTATTCCGCCGGTCAAGGAATACTATCCCATCTTGCAGGCGATCTGCCGCAAGTATGGGGTCTACCTGATCATGGATGAAGTGGTGTGCGGTTTCGGGCGGACAGGCAAGTTCTGGGGCCATGCGCAGTATGATGTGGATCCGGAAATAGTGACGATGGCCAAGGGCTTGGCCAGCTCCTACATGCCGCTTTCGGCCACGGTCGTCAAGGATGCGATCTATGATAAATTTCTTTGCGATCCAGCCAGTGAAGACCAGCGCATGAATTACTTCCGGGACATCAGTACCTACGGCGGATGTGCCGGTGCAACGGCTGCCGCCCTGGAGAGCACCCGCATCATCGAAGAAGAAAACCTGGTGGAAAACAGCCGGGTGGTGGGGGCTTACTTTCTCGATCAGCTCAATGGACTGGCCGACTTGCCCATGGTGGGAGATGTCCGCGGTGTGGGCCTTTTTGCCGGACTTGAATTCGTCAAAGACAAAACCACCAAGGAGCCGATTTCAGAAGGGGATATGGGACGCATCATGGGACTGGTGGCGCAGGAAGGAGTGCTTGTCGGGAAAACGACCAGCAGTCTCCCCGGCAATAATACCATCATGAATTTCGCCCCGGCGTTGATTGCCACCCGGAGCGACATCGACCGCATTGTCGGTGCCGTCAAAAATGCGCTTGAAAAATACTGATAAAATGATTTGATCGCCGGATAGCCAGCTGATAAAAAGCAGCTATTGCAAAACCACTTTGAGGGGGAGGACGCCATGATCGTTGGGATACTGAAAGAGATTAAAACCGAAGAAAACCGCGTGTGCATGACACCGGCCGGTGCCGAAGTGATGAAGATGAACGGTCACCAGGTGCTGGTGGAAAAGCGCGCCGGTCTCGGCAGTGGGTTCGAGGACAGCGATTATGCCGCGGTGGGGGCGGAGCTGGTGGCATCGCCCCAGGAGATTTACGAACGCGCCGACATGGTCATGCACGTAAAAGAGCCGCTGCCTTCGGAATACGATATGATCCGGGAAGGACAGATTGTTTTCACCTACCTGCACCTGGCGGCAGCCGAAGAGCTGACCCTTGCCATGATGAAAAGCGGTTGCATCGGCATTGCGTACGAGACGATCCAGAAAGCCGACCGATCCCTGCCGCTATTGACCCCCATGAGCGAAGTGGCCGGCCGCATGGCGATCCAGGAAGGAGCCAAATACCTGGAGATGCCCCAGGGCGGGCAGGGGGTCCTTCTTGGCGGTGTGCCCGGTGTCGAACCCGCCACGGTCGTGGTTATCGGCGGCGGCGTGGTGGGGACCAATGCGGCCAAGATGGCCTGCGGTCTGGGCGCCAAGGTATACATCCTGGATATGAACCTCGACCGTCTGCGGTATCTGAGCGACGTGATGCCGGCCAACTGTTATCCGCTGATGTCCAGCCCGGCCGCCATCCGCAGCCTCCTGAAAGAAGCGGATCTGGTGGTGGGCGCCGTACTGATTCCAGGCGCCAAGGCCCCGCGGCTGGTGACCAACGATATGATCGGGGAAATGAAGAAGGGCGCGGTGTTGGTGGACGTGGCCATCGATCAGGGCGGGTGCTTCGAGTGCTCGCGGGCCACCACGCACACCGACCCGGTGTTCAAGCAGGACGGGGTGCTGGTTTACTGCGTGGCCAATATGCCCGGAGCGGTCGCCAAGACGTCCACCCTGGCGCTGACCAACGCGACCCTGCCGTATGCGCTGCAGATCGCCAACAAGGGCTGGCAACGGGCCAGTGTGGAAAACAAGGAAATTCGTTTCGGCCTCAATATCGTCCAGGGCAAGGTTACCTTCCGGGGTGTCGCAGAGGCATTCGACTTGGAATATGTTGACGCCGATACGCTTATCTGAGGCGAATTCAAGACGGCTTCCGTCAACATGTTGCATTAAAATTTAAGGCTGTATCCGGCACCATCCCTGACCGTGGATGGTGCCGGTGTTGTTTCGGGCCGCTCCTCTCCAATTCTGAAGGGATCATTTGGGAATACATGCCCTTTTTTATGGAAGGGGTGCGCAATACCGCTCTGATTTCGCTGATCTCTCTTTTCCTGGCATTGATTGCAGGGATCATTGCATGCGCCGGGCGCCTGTCCAAATGGAAATTGCTCCGCGGTGTGGCCATTTTTTATATTGAATCGATTCGGACCACACCGCTGCTGGTGCAGATCTATTTTTTCTACTTCGGTCTGCCGACACTGGGATTTCGTATCCCCGAACTCCAGACCGGTATCCTGGCGCTCATGCTCAACAGCGGGGCCTATATCGCCGAGATCATCCGGGCCGGCATCACGTCCGTTCTCGCCGGCCAGATCGAGGCCGGTGTCAGTTCGGGGCTCAACTATTTCCAACGCATGCGGTTTATCATCCTGCCCCAGGCGGTGGGTGTTACCGTCCCTCCCCTGCTGGGGCAAGCAATTGTGCTGGTCAAAGACACGGCACTCCTGTCACTGATTTCCGTCATGGAACTGACCCGCTGCGGCCAGGTGCTGACGTCCGAGCGCTTCATGCCCTCCGAGGCGTTTTTCACGGTGGCCTTTTTCTACTTGTGCCTCTATTTCTGTTTGAAAACGCTGGCGGACTGGTCTCAGAAAAAATTGATTTTCAGGGAGGTCTATTAACGTATGATCTCCTTTTATTTTCAGAGATTGGTGGAAATTTTCCCGTTTTTCCTGAAGGGCCTCTGGATGACGGTGATCGTGGCGGGTTCGGGGCTTGTCTTCGGGACGATCTGCGGTTTTTTATTGGGGATTCTGCGGGCCGGGAAGAACAAAGTTATCACCCGCTTGATTGGGGTGTACGTTGCGGTGATTCGGGGAACCCCTTTCGTGGTTCAGATTTTTATTGTTTTCTTTATCCTGCCGGAATGGGGGATACAGCTTGAAGCCCTACCGGCAGCGATTCTGGCCCTGAGTATTCTAGGAACGGCCTTCATCTGTGAAATTGTAGCCGGGGGCGTCAAAGCGGTGGCCGCCGGTCAGTGGGAAGCCGCCGCGTCTTCCGGGTTAACACGAATCCAGCAACTGCGCCTGGTGATCATACCCCAGGCCTTGCAGACCATCCTGCCGCCCCTGGTGGGGCAGTACGTCCTGTTGATCAAGGATTCCTCGGTGGTGTCCGTTATCGGCGTGGTCCGAACTGACGCGCGTCGGCTGGGTGACGGTGGTGCGCATTCCTGAGGGCCTCATGGTTTTCAGTCTGGTAGGGTTTTTATATTTCGTGATCTCCTATCCGTTGATCCGTCTTTCCAATTATTTGGAAAAGCGCATGGCGGTTCAGGATACTAAATTGTAGGGCAACGCGACCCGGTGTTTCAGCGGCACAGATAGAGGTGCCGGCAAGAGGGCAAGATGATCAAATTTGATGGCGTCAATAAATGGTATGGCAAGCTGCATGTGTTGAACGACATCAACCTGGAGGTCGCGTCCGGTGAAGTGGTGATGATTTGCGGTCCCAGCGGATCCGGCAAGTCAACCCTGATCCGGTGCATCAACCGCCTGGAAAAATTTCAGAAGGGTGAACTTTATGTCGACAACATGCCTTTGCACGATCACGGTACCAGCCTGACCAAGCTGCGCGCCGACATCGGTTTCGTCTTCCAGCAGTTTCATCTGTATCCCCATATGACGGCGCTCCAGAATGTCACCCTGGCGCCGATCCATGTGCGCAAAGTGTCCAAGAAGGATGCCGAAGCGCTGGGGCGTCAGAAACTGGTCCGGGTCGGCCTGGAAGACAAGGCGGATGCCTATCCGACCCAACTGTCCGGCGGCCAGCAGCAGCGCGTGGCTATCGCCCGCGGGCTGGCCATGTCGCCTAAAAACATGCTGTTCGACGAGCGCACCAGTGCTTTGGATCCTGAAATGATCGGTGAGGTTCTGGATGTCATGGTGAAGCTGGCCAAAGAGGGGATGACCATGTGTGTCGTGACGCACGAGATGGGCTTTGCCAGGCAGGTGGCGGATCGCGTGATTTTCATGGACGCCGGCCAGTTGATCGAAACCGGACCGCCCGCCCAGTTTTTCGATAATCCGCAAACCCAACGGGCCGCCCAGTTTATCAGCAAGATTCTGACCCACTGACGCCGCGCGACGCGATCGCGCCATTCGGTGGTTTCTTCGACTCCCGCCAATTATTTTCATAGAATAATGACGTCGGTATCCTGTATATCGGATTATAAAGTCAGGCCGTTTTTATTGAGTTGAAGTCATTTTGGCTGGCGGCGCTCGATTTCAGGTCTTATTGTCTATCAAATCGGCTATCCGGAAACCTTTCCAAAGGGTGCACAATAACTATCTGCGTATTTCATTATCGGCCAAATGTTCAGGATGAATCGAGCGGGGAAGCGTATGATCTCAAAAAAAATAAATTGGATTCTGGCGATGGTTTTATCATTCGGATTGGGTGGCTGTGCCGCCACCGAAGTTGCCTATGTTTCCGTCAAAAATTACACCCAGGGTGAATACTACCTTCAAAACGAGCAATACGAAGACTGCATCGCAACGTTTGGGCGTGAGATCGAAAATTATCCATACGATGCCAACGCCCAGTTCTATCTGGGGCGTTGTTATCTGGCGGTCAAGAAGAATCGTGCGGCCTTGACGCATCTGAAAAAGGCGGTGACTCTCGACCAGGGCAATCCGGACTATCATTTCTGGCAAGGCGTGGCTTATGCCGCCAACGGAAAAACCCGCTCCGAGCTTAAAAGCTACGAGGAAGCGCTGGCCATTAAGCAGGATCATGTCCAAGCCCTCGTGTATATGGGCCACAATCGATTTGAAGCCGGACAGTACCGGGCCTCATTGGGTTATTATAATCGCGCCCTCCAACAAGAACCGTCCATTCCGCAGGCCCTTTACAACCGCGCTCTGGCCCTGCGCAAGCTGAATCGGACACCGGAGGAAATTGAAGCCTGGAAAACCTACCTGAACGCATACTCCGATGGAACCTTTGCCAGTCGTGCCGCTCAGTATCTGAATGAATACGGTCACTTTGACTATCGTAACCACGTCCTCGGTAAAAGAACAGTGACGTTGCACCAGGTCCAGTTTGCACCTTCCAGTGCACGCATTCTAAACGCGTCCACCCCTTCTCTGAAAGAACTGGCGCGGATTACAGCGCACACGCCCGATCTGGTTCTGCACATCGTGGCGTATCAGAAAAATAATCTTAAACTGGCGGAAATGAGGGCCAAGAGCGTAAAAAAATACCTTCTTGACCAGGAACGTGGTATGAGCGGCACCCGCATCAAAGTAAGCTGGTTCGACAAGCCTGAAACCGTAAAAATCGGACAAAAGACCTACTACCGCGACAGTTCCATCAACTTTTTCGGTCAAGCTGGCTAGCATCGTCGCCTGCGCCTGAAGCACAATGCAACCAGACTTTCGATGGGCCGGATGCCGAGCAGCAGCGTTTTGTCATCCAGGTTGTGACCTTTTGCAAATTCTGAGCGTATATTTATTAAACAGGTGATAAAAGTGCACAGGGAACAGGCAAATCAGCCTACGGTGATGGCGGAAGATGATCGGCTGGTGGAGGCGGTTCTCCTTGGGAATGTCGAGGCCTTTGGTGGTATCGTCCGCAAGTACGAAAACGCCATATTCAATCTTATGTACCGGGCCACGGGCTCGCGGGAGGAGGCCGCTGATTTGACCCAGGATGCCTTCCTCAAAGCCTACGATCGGCTCCACACGTTTCGTGCGGGACGGAAGTTTCACCCGTGGCTTTACACTCTGTCGATTAATGTCGCCCGTGACTATTTGCGAAAACAGAAACGGCAGCCAAAAACATCGCTCCGCCATCCGGAAACGATCGCCGAAACGGCCTCTGGCGATTCGAATGCCGTCGCTGAAGCCGATAGAGCCGCCGAGATTCAGAGTCTGTTCGAAGTATTGCGCAACCTGTCCCTCGATGACCGTGAAGCCCTCCTTCTGCGATTTCGGGAGGGCTTGAAGATGAAGGAAATCGCCGAACAGTTGGGGTTGTCCGTGAGTGGGGCCAAGATGCGCGTTCAGCGGGGACTGCATAAATTGCAGGAGGCCTGGAAGGATACCGACCATGCCCGAAAGCCATAAAAATGATGTGATCGATCAGATTCGGGACTTTCCGGACATCGATGTCCCGGCAGGGCTTGCGGATCGGATCATAGCCGCCCTAACGCCCCGACAGCGGCCCTGGTGGCAACTTTTGGTATTCCGGCTGTCTCGCCCCCGGACCATCACGATCCACCCGCTCCAATGGGTGACGCTGGGCACCCTATCGGTCGTCGTGATGGCTGTTTTCATTTTCTACAGAACGCCGGAGGGGGCGGCCCCACCGGCGCATCAGACGCTGGCACATATCAATGGAGACGCGGAGCTGCACTATCTGCTAGGACGCCGGCTGCTGGCTGACGACCAGGCCGATGAGGCCCTCGTGCATTTGACACAGGCGGTGAATGCCCGACCCGACCACGCGCTCTACCAGTTCTGGGTCGGCGTCACCTATTGGGCGCTCAACGATCTGGATCAGGAGCGGGCGCACTACCAGACCGCCCTGCAACTCGACCCCGACCTGCTGCCCGCCCATGTGTATATCGGGCACAACTATCTGGATCGTGGCGAGTGGGAACAGGCGCTGCACCACTATCAGCGTGTTTTGCAGGACACGCCCCGGCATGCCGGAGCCCTATTCAACACAGGTATGGCGCTGCGGCAGCAAGGCCGTACGACGCTGGAAAACGACGCCTGGCACACCTATCTTGCCGATTACGACCGGGGGGAACAGGCGGTTGAAGCGGTTACCTTTCTCAATGCCAACGGTGATTTCAGCTTTCGCCGAATCCAGTTGGGTCCACTGGGAATCGTTAAAAAAACAATAGATTTCGTCCCCCGCAGTGCCGTTCTGGATGACGCCAGCCGGGCCACCCTGGACGATATCGGCCAGGTCGTTGCCCGCAATCGCAAGCTGCAGTTGCATGTGGTGGCCTATGTCAACGAAGACACGCATTTGGCAATGTTGCGTGCCAGAGCGGTGAAGCAATATTTGAACGATCAGTTTGCGAATGTTTCGCCGCAACGGATCAAACTCAGTTGGTTCGGGGTTTCCGAAACCGTTCCATTGGAAGGCCGGACTTACCACCTGAACGATTCAATTCGCATGTTCGCAACCGTGATTGCGGAATCATGAACGCAATACTCTGGAGGAATAAAATGACAACGACTAAAAGAATTTTTTTTGCTCGCTTTCCATTGATGGTCCTTATCGCCCTGTTCGCTTTGACGGTTGCGCCGGCCATGGTCTCCGCTGAGGATGCGCTGAACGACCCTGATGTGGCCGATGTCGTGGATGACGGTGGTGTAACCGAGGACGAGGATGTCGATGCCGAAGCGCCGGCGTTCAATAACCCGGCCCAGGCCCAGAAGGCCGAAAATGTGGCCAATGCGGCCGCCAGGAATTCGGATGATCCGGAACTGGCCGAGGCCGTTGAAAACGCCGAAAATGCCGAGCAAGAACTCGCCGAAGCCCGCAGGAATCTTCGCAATCTTGACGATGATGCGACTCCGGAGGAGATCGCGGCAGCGAGACAGGCCGTACGCGATGCACGCAAGGACGTGAGAGAAGCGCGCGCCGCTGTTGGCGACCGCCTCTCGGAGATCTCCGGCGATATCCAGGCCGACATTTCCAAGATGCGCGACGATGGATACGGCTGGGGCGAGATCGCCAAATCCTATGGCCTTCACCCGAGCGTGTTGGGTAACAAGTACGGCCACCGCAAGACCGAGCGCCACATGGAAAGAAACAGGCACACGAACAGAAAAAGTGATGAGTTTGCAGAAGCGACAGCACGGGATGTCAAATCTGGATGGGCTAGGGGGCATGGCGTCTCCACCAGTGGTAAAAGCAACGGCAAAGGCAAAGACAAATCCGATTCCCTGGATAGCGATATCAGCGGTAAATCAAAGGGAAAGAGCAACGGAATCGGTGGTGGAAATGGTAATGGGAACGGAAACGGCAAGGGCAACGGAAAGGGCGGCGGAAACGGGAAGAAATAATCCAGAACTGGTTATGCGATGATGCACCCGGCGGGCAGGACTTCGGTCCTGCTCGTTTTTTTATGGGCAACTATTTTTCACATGAAATTTCAATCAAAAGGTCAAAAAGGGCGGCCTTTCTTTGGGGCATTGATTCTCCAACGTTGTTGCGCTCGATGACATCTCAAATCACGCCCCCCTTTCTTTTTAAATTCGACTCCCGCCGCCTGGGTGTCAAGACAGCAGCGGGGTCATTTCGCCGGCCTGGGGAAACAGCCCGAACAGTCCCCCGGTGTGAATGAAGATGATCCGTTCTCCAAAACAGCAGGGATCGCGTTTAAGTTCCTGGATCATGCCGTAAAAGGCTTTCCCCGTATAAACCGGGTCGAGGAAAAGCCCCTCCCGGCGGGCGATGTCGATGATCAGGGCCATCTCTTCCGGACGTGACAGGGCGTACCCCCGCCCGACATAGCCGTCCACAATGTCGATATCCCGCTCTCGTTCAAAAGGAATGTCCAGCCCGTAAGTCGTGATGGCGGTATCGCAGATGGTGCCGATCACTTCCAGAAAATAGTCGCGATCGTCGCAGACGTTTACCGCGGCGATGCGGGCGTTTAAATCCAGGAGGCGGGTTCCCAGAATCAGGCCGGCAGTGGTTCCCCCGGAACCGGTGGCAACCACGATCGTCGTGCGGCGCGCATGGCCTTCGGGAAGCCGGGAAATGTCACGGGCCAGTTCCGCCATGGCCCGGATATAGCCCCAGGCTTCCAGAGCATTGGAGGCCCCTTCCGGGATGCTGTAAGGGGTGCGGCCCTGTTGGCGCAGGCGTTTTTCCTCTCGCTGGAAGATGTTTTTCCGGCGCCGGTATTCCTCCGGCGTGATCCAGACGATCTGGGCCCCGGCCATGCAATTTAGCAGGATATTGCCCGTTGGCGCCGGTGGTGCGGAAGGATCGGCCGTGCGCAGGATGAGGCGGCAGTCCAGGCTCAGTTTGGCGGCGGCAATGGCCGTGGCGCGGGCATGGTTGGACTGGGCGCCGCCGCAGGTCACGACGGTGTCGGCGCCGGATTTGAGCGCATCCGCCATGATGAATTCCAGCTTCCTGATTTTGTTCCCGGAGAGTTCCATCCCGGTGAGGTCGTCCCGTTTGATATAGATCTCGACCCCCATTTCCCGGCTTATCTTGGGGAGAAATTCAAGTGGCGTCGGCGTTCGGGCCAGGTTTAGCCGTGATGACGCGCTGGTGTCGAGGGATGCCGGGTTCATATATCGTCTCTCTTTTTCAGGGCGTCGCGGACGCTTTCAGATGGGTCTCCAGGTAACGGTAGTCCGGGGTAAGGCGACCCTGCCACAGGATTGTCGCCCGTTTTATTTCCGGGGGGTAGATCGAGGCGGTCAAAATCAGACGGATGATTCGGATTCGGTAAGGCCGGTACATAGTTCTTCAGCAGGCGGCTGAAATAGGCGGAGGATTCGCGGGGCAGTTCGGCGGGAAGAATCTCCACCGCCATGACCACCGGGCCGTGACCGCGGACACCATCCGTTACCCGGCCGCTATCCGGGTGAAATACGTACAGGGGCCGATCCGGGTAGGATGATTGGACCGTACACGCCAGGGCGCCGTCCACATCGCAGCTGATATCGGCAACAACGCGCAGGCGCGGTTTTCGCCCATCCGACCACAAGGCCCGGCAGTCAGCTTGGTTCAGCAGACGGGGGAAACGCTCGTCCCAGTAGATGCCGTTCACCAGAAGGGTCAGGTCGCCCAGTCCCCGGCCGACGGCGCCGGAGTATTTTTGCTTGCCGTGTTGATAGTAGTCTTCCAGACTGAAGGTGGTTTCGATGCCCCGCGGGCGGACCAGGTCTTTTTCCTGATAGACGACTTTGAAAAGGCGGTCCGTGGGGTCCGGCGGGTTCGCTGCCATTTTGGCCACGGACCCGGGTGTGATCTCCTCGAAGGGAAGCAGGTCGAAGATTTCCTGGGCCCCCCGGGATACGTTGCCATAGCCGGCAAAGCCGACAATTAGCGGGTGCACGGCAGGAGGGATGCCCTGAGCCATGATATCTTCCCCCACGCGGGCGATGGCTTTTTTGGCGTCTGCCAGGGAAGCATAGGTCCGGGCTTGCCGCAAGCGGCTGAAAGGGGTGGTGATGCCTTCAACATCCAGCCGTTGCCCGAGGGCCCAGAGGCCGTTGATCATGCCGGCCAGGCCGGCGTATTGACCGAAGGCAATCAGCCGTCGGCCCTGATCGTCCACAATGCGCTCGTAGTCGATCAAGGTATCGCCGAGGGTCATCATTTTGTTCAGCATGGGCATGTTGTAGGGTTGGCCCTTGATGACATGGGAGAAAAAGACGTAGCTCTTGTTCGGCGCGAGCCGGTCGCCGGGAATTTCTTTGAGCCCAATGATGACGTCACAGTCGGTCAGGTCTGATTGGAGAGGGATACCCATAGAGGAAAATTCTTCGTCCGCAAACGCACGCTGAGGGCTTGTCTGGACGACCAGCGTGCGCCCATCGGCTTGCAAGGCGGCAATGCTTCAGGCGTAAGGGGGGTACGTCGTTCCCACTCGCTTTTATCCTCGGCCCGTATACCGATCTTCATGTCATCCCTTTCCAGAGGAATGCGCCGGCAGGTTCAAAAGCGACGCACTGTTGCGCTCATTTTTTGGACAACCGCAGCCGTACGGCGTTGGCATGGGCATCGAGGCCTTCGATTTCGGCCAGGTGGATGATGTCGCGGCCTTCCCGCGACAAGGCCTGGGCCGTGTAGCGAATCAGGCTGGTCTTTTTGATGAAGTTGTCCACCGAAAGGGCCGATGAGAAGCGGGCCGTTCCCGCCGTGGGCAGCACGTGGTTCGGTCCGGCAATGTAGTCGCCCACGGGTTCGGGCGTGTAGGCGCCCAGGAAGACGGCCCCCGCATTGCGAATGTCGCCCACGATGTCCATGGGGCGATCCGTCATCAATTCAAGATGTTCGGGGGCGATGCGGTTGGCTAGTGCGATGGCGGTGGCAAGGTCGGGGACCTGCATGATGAGTCCGAAATCACGGATGGAGGCCGCGGCGATCTCCCGGCGGTTGAGCTGATCCAACTGGCGGTCCAGGGCCTGGCCAACCGCCTGTGCCAGGTCCGGGGCGGTCGTCAGCAGGACGGCGGAGGCCATGGGATCGTGCTCAGCCTGGGAGAGCATGTCGGCGGCCACGAATTCCGCATCGGCGGTCTGGTCGGCGATGATCAGAATTTCGCTGGGCCCGGCTACCATGTCGATGCCCACCGTGCCGGCCACCAGTTTCTTGGCCAGGGTCACGAAAAGATTGCCGGGCCCGACGATGACGTCGACCGGGGGAATCGTATCCGTGCCGTAAGCCAGGGCCGCAATGGACCAGGCGCTCCCGACGCGGTAGACGGCATCGATGCCGCAGGCCTGGGCCGCTGCCAGAAGGTGCGGGTTGACCTGCCCGTCCCGGGTGGGGGGTGTGACCATGATGCGGTTGGGCACCCCGGCGATGCGCGCCGGTATGGCGCCCATGAGGACCGACGATACCAATGGCGTTTGGCCGCCCTGGCCGCCGGGGACGTAGATGCCGGCGGAACCGACCGGATGGAACAACTGTCCCAGCAGCACGCCTTCCCGGGCCGGATCGACCCATGATTTACGAAACTGCTGGCGATGGAAGGACACGACCTGATTGACAGCACGCTTGAGCGCCGTCTTGAAGCGGCGGCTCACGGCTTTGGTTGCGGCTTGAATCTCTTCGGTCGGCACCTGAAGCAGGCTGGCCCTCATGTGGGGGGCATCGAATTTTCTTGTATAGGCCACCAGAGCCTTGTCGCCGTTGCGGCGCACATCGTCGATGATGCGGGTGACTGCCTGGATATCTTTTTTCCGGAAAGCAAGGCTGCGGCGGCTGATGGCGGTCAGCTTTTTTTCGGCGGCCCGCGAAGGATAACGGTAGATTTGCATGCGGTTTTTTTCTCCCGTTCAAAGGGGGTTGCCATTGGTCATTGTGCATCATAAGGACCCCACGGGGGTCTGACAAGCGGTGCTCTCCCTATATTCTCTTTGGCATTGCCTGTCAAAGGCTCGGTGGGGTTGCCGCACATTCCCATTGACAACCATGGCCAGATTTGGTCAATTGCTCTTTTTTTACAGGCATGACGCCATTACCTTGAAATTCATTCGATCGCAACGCCGGAGGTCACCCATGAGCAGTCACCGTATCTACAACTTCAATGCCGGGCCGGCAGCCCTGCCCCTGCCCGTTCTCGAAGAAATCCAGGCCGGTTTTCTGGACTTCGGCGGGTCCGGCATGTCGGTCACCGAGGTCAGCCATCGCTCGAAGTGGTTCGACGACGTGATCAACGATACCGTAGACCGCTTCCGTCGCCTGCTGCAGTTGGATGACCGCTACCATGTGCTTTTTCTGCAGGGTGGGGCCAGCCTGCAGTTTTGCATGGTGCCCATGAACGTATTGCCGGACGGCGCCTCGGCGGATTATGTCGATACCGGAACATGGTCCACCAAGGCCATCAAGGAAGCGCGCACGCTCGGGAAAACCGTCAACGTGGCGGCATCTTCGGAAGATAAAAACTACAGCTATATCCCGCGCGAGCTGGCGTTGGACCCCCAGGCGGCTTACGTGCACATCACCTCCAACAACACCATCAAGGGGACCCAGTGGCACCGTTATCCCGACACGGCCGGGGTGCCCCTGGTGGCCGATATGTCCTCGGACATCATGAGCCGCCCGCTCGATCCGGGACCTTTCGGGCTAATCTACGCCGGGGCCCAGAAGAACATCGGTCCGGCCGGGGTCTGCCTGGTGATCATCCGGGACGACATGCTCGAGCGCGTGCCGGAAAACCTGCCCAGCATGCTCAAGTACACCACCTTCTCGGCCAAGAACTCCATGTTCAATACACCGCCCTGCTTTGCCATCTACACCGTGCAGCTGGTGCTCAAATGGCTCGAGGATACGGTGGGCGGACTCGACGCCATGGCGACCGTGAACCGCAAGAAAGCGGCAACGCTCTATGACCTCATGGACAACGGCGGGTTCTACCGGGGAACGGCGGAGGCGGATAGCCGATCGCTGATGAACGTCACCTTTCGGCTGCCCAGCGAAGACCTTGAAAAACGTTTCGTGGCCGAGGCCTTAGAGAACGGTCTGGGCGGCTTGAAAGGTCATCGTTCGGTGGGTGGCTGCCGGGCATCGATCTACAATGCTGTATCGCAGGTGGCGGTGGAGGCCCTGGCCCAGTTTATGAAAGAGTTTGCACGGCGCAACGGCTGATACACCCCAAAGGTCTATTTAGAATAGCCGAATGTTTTAAAAAAACATTGAACGACCGGTTTGCCGTCGATGAACAGACGATGGGAACCGGTCGTTTCTAATTGAGCGGGTAGCTGAAACGCTTCCCCCGGAAGTTTTCCACCCGCATGGTTTTTGCCAAACGGGTCACGGTATGCTCATCCGCCGTTTATAAACGGCGTCCCTCATTGCAATTCATTTGTTTTTGTAATACAGTTTAACTGTCAGATAATTATAACAAAATGGCGGTTGCGCCAATTTAATCCGGCAGAGGCGGACGCGTTTAATATCTCGCCACTTGTGGTGTTAGAGTGCCTTTATCGATACCCCGCTGCTCTGCGCGGCAGGGCAGTTCATTAACCATTGATCAAAAAACTTATCGAAGACGGTGCCGCGGTTTTCGGTGGCGGAACCCGGCACTGCCGGTTGTTCATTTGATCGGCGGTCAAGGATCGTCATTATGCAGAAAGCGTTTATCTCCAGCAACAACAAAGTGACCTTTACCTGCCCGCAATGCAAAAACACCCGCATCGTGGATGTCGCCGCGTACAAGGCCCTTGAGAAGGCGGTCAAAATCAAGGTCCATTGTCCATGCGGCCATGATTATCCCGTGATGATCGAGCGGCGCAAGCAGTTTCGCAAGGCGGTCAGTCTGCCCGGCACCTATACCCGTATCTACAATCAACGCCGGGCGGGAAAAGGGACCATGGTCGTCAAAGATGTGTCCCGCAACGGGCTCTCCATACGGGTCAACGATTCCGCTCATATGAAGACCGGCGATATTCTGGAAGTGGACTTCAAGCTGGACGACACCAAGCGATCCGCTATTTTGAAAGAAGTTATTATCCGTAAGATCGTGGGCTATGATCTCGGCACCGAATTTGTGTCGATCGACGCCGGCAATGCCTCGGATAAAGCCATTGGGTTTTACCTGATGGGATGAATCGTCGCATGAAAAAGCACATTGGCGCCCCGTCGCTTTTGGAATAGAGGCCTCACCTTTTCCTTTCATCTGCTGGTGCGATTGATGCTTTAGCCTGCCCGGAAGACCGATTCCTTGGAACGCTTCCCACTGGACAAAAGGCCGCGGATCTTTTAACAGCCTGGAGGCAGTGGCTTGTTTGATGACGCATGGGGCTTGTCCCCGTGCCTGTTGCGACGTGCTTTAGGAGGTCCGAAATGGGGGTTTGTCCGTATTGCGGCAAGGTCCATAACGTCGGCTTTGTGGCTACGCGACTGGCCGGCACCGACGGCGTCTCACTGGAAACCGAAAAATGGGCGCAGGTGTTCGAGGACGCCGGGTTCAACTGTTTTTACTTTGCCGGCGAGTTGGACACCCCCGGCAGTCGTTCATTCATGGTGCCGGAAGCCCATTTTCGTCACCCGGATATTCTGGATCTCTACCAGCAGTGTTTCGGGGTCCAGAAGCGCAGCATCCAGGTTACGGAAAAACTGCACCGCACCGCGCAGTTGCTCAAGGAGCAACTCTACCGCTTTGTCGAAAAATACGATATCCAGCTGCTGGTACCGGAAAATGCCCTGACCATCCCCTTAAACCTGCCGTTGGGAATGGCGTTGACCGAGTTGATTTCCGAAACAGCCATTCCGACCATCGCCCATCACCACGATTTTTTCTGGGAACGGCAGCATTTCCTGACCAATGCGGTGTGGGAATACCTGAACATGGCCTTCCCGCCGCATTTGCCTTCGATCCGGCACGTGGTGATCAACTCCTCGGCGGATAACCAACTGGGCCTACGGACCGGAATTTCGGCGATGGAGGTGCCGAACGTGATGGATTTCGACCATCCGCCGGATTCACCGGACCCTTACACGCACGATATTCGGGAAAGCCTGGAGATCGACGAGGACGCGCTGCTGGTCCTCCAGCCCACCCGGGTGGTCAAACGCAAGGGCATCGAACACGCGATCGAGCTTGTCCAGCGGCTGGGACGCAAGGCGACCCTGGTCATCTCGCATGCTTCCGGCGATGAAGGGTATGATTACGAGCAGCGGGTGCGGAAATACGCTCATATGATGGGCGTTGACACCCGGTTTGTGGCGCAGATCATCAACGAGAAGCGGGGGCAAACCGAGGATGGGCGCAAAATCTACACGCTGGAGGATATTTACCCGTACGCCGATCTGGTAACCTACCCATCCAATTTCGAGGGGTTTGGGAACGCCTTTCTGGAAGCTGTTTTTTTCCGCAAACCAATTGTGGTGAATACCTATTCCATCTACCAGATGGATATCCAGCCCAAGGGATTTGCGGTCATTCAGATTGATGGCTATGTGACCGATGCGGCGGTGCAGCAGACGTTGACGGTGTTGGACGATTCCTTGCTGCGGCAGCAGATGGTCGATCAGAATTACGAAATTGCCCGTAAATGCTATTCCTACCAGGTCCTCAAACGCAAATTGAACGGCCTGATTCAGGACAGTATGGCCTGCTGGAGGTGACGCCAACCGGCGAGGAGAGATATGCTTGCAGCAGATAAGGTATGGCCCGCGATACGGGAAGGGCTTCAACGCGGGCTGCGCGGTACGCTATGGATGCTCAAAATTCTGGTGCCGTGCTCCCTTTTGACGTTTGTGATCGATGTCAGCGGCCTGTTGAGCCATCTGGATTTTATACTGGCGCCCGCCATGGGGTTTTTGCGTCTGCCCCCGGAGGCGGCCCTGCCATTGACGGTGGGCTTGCTGGCAGGTATTTACGGCGCGGTGGCCGCGCTGGCGGTCCTGGACTTTAGCATGACGGAGACCATCCTGATCGCGGTATTCCTGCTTATTTCCCACAACATCATCCAAGAAGGCATCGTGCAGGCCCGTTCCGGCCTCAATTTTTTCAAAGCAACGCTGGTGCGAATGACCGCATCGGTGGTGACCGTGCTGTGTCTTGCCCGCCTGCTGCCGCCGGGGGCGCCGGTTGATGTATCGGTGGCGGTGATTCCCCGCGGGGTCGAGCCCTTTGGTGCTCTCCTGCAGGGCTGGCTCTGGGATACGGGCATCCTGTGCCTGCAGATTTTTGCCATTATTACGGCCATGATGGTCGTGATGGAGCTCATGCGGGCGGCGCAGATTATTCCCTTGCTGGCGCGACTGCTGCGGCCGGTGTTGTGGCTGATGGGATTGAGCCGGCGGGTGGGTATCCTGTGGCTGACAGCCGCGGTTTTCGGTTTGACCTACGGGGCGGCCGTGATTGTCGAAGAGGCCCGGGCCGGGACTTTCGAAAAAGATGAGATCGAACGCCTGCAGCTCTCCATCGGCATCAACCATGCCCTCATCGAAGATCCGGCTATTTTCATGGCCCTGGGGATTCCGGCTCTCTGGGTGTGGTTGCCGCGCCTGGTGGCCGCACTGGCCGCCGTTCACCTCTACCGTTTGTGGACCATCTGGCAGCGCCGCCGGGGTGGGGTGCCGGGCGAACCGGCCGTGAAGCCGGTTGGCCGATTCGGCTGAAACAGCGTCAGCGGGGGGACCGGATGCCGGTCCCCCCGCTGACGTTGTTCGGTGTTCTACGATCGATACTGAGTGCGGATTTCCTTCTTGTTGATTTTGCCGACGCTGGTTTTGGCGATCTGATCGGTGATGACCACCCGGTCGGGGACGCCGTATTTCGGAATCGTGCCGTTCTCGACAAATGCCGTGTAGAATTTTTTCAGATCTTCCCCCGTGACTTTATCGGCATAATCGGGTTTGAGGACCACCAGCGTCAACGGGCGTTCGCCCCATTTGTCGTCAGGGACCCCGATCACGGCGGCTTCGCTGACGGCTTCGTGCTGGCTGATAATGTCTTCCAGTTCCAATGAGGAAATCCACTCGCCGCCGGTTTTGATGACGTCCTTCATGCGGTCGGTGATCTGGAGATAACCGTCCGTATCGATGATGCCCACATCGCCGGTATGCAGCCATCCGTCTTTCCAGAGTTCTTCGCTCTTTTCAGGGTCCTTGACATAGCCCTGGGTCAGCCAGGGCGTGCGCACCACGACTTCGCCGGCGGACTGGCCGTCGTGGGGCAGGGGCTGCCCGTTGGGGTCGAGGATTTCCAGGTTGACATTCGGCACCGGCAGGCCGGTTTTGCAGCGGATAGCCACCTGCTTGTCGGCGTCCCAGTCCAGCATGTGGGGTTTCATATTGGCAGCCGTCAGAAGAGGGCAGGTTTCGGACATGCCGTAGGCCGAGGTGACATTGATGCCCAGGTCGAGGGATGCTTTGCACAACCCCTTGGACATGGCGGAACCGCCGATAATGACCTTCCAGTTCGACAGGTCGAAGTTTTTCACGGCCGGGCTGCTGACCAGCATGTGCAGGATGGTGGGGACGCAGTGGGAAAAGGTGACCTTTTCCGTGAGCAGGAGCTTCAGGAGCATCTCCGGTTCGTAGCGGCCGGGATAGACCTGCTTGGTGCCGATCATGGTGCAGAGGTAGGGTACACCCCAGGCGTGGACGTGAAACATGGGGGTGATGGGCATGTAGACGTCCGCGGAGTCAAGGGTGAGTTGGGATTTGTAGATGCAAATGCCCGACATGAGTCCGTAAGTGTGCAGCATGATCTGGCGGTGGCTGTAGAAAACCCCCTTGGGTAAGCCGGTGGTCCCGGTGGTGTAGAAGGTCGTGGCCATGGTGTTTTCATCCAGATCCGGAAAGTCATAGTGATCATCGGCCCCTGCAAGCATGGCTTCATATTCTCCCGCCAGGGACAAGCTGGTTTCCGGCTGCTCGGCGTCGGTCAACAGAATGAATTTCTTGACCGTTTTGATCTGGTCTTTGATGGCATCCAGCATGGGAAGGAATTCCGAAAAAACCAGGATGACATCGTCTTCGGCATGGTTGATGGTGTAGAGCAACTGCTCCGGCGACAGCCGGATGTTGATGGTGTGCAGAACAGCCCCCATCATGGGAACGGCAAAGAAACATTCCAGGTAGCGGTGGCTGTCCCAGTCCATCACGGCAACCGTATCGCCGGGTTTGACGCCGGCGGCGGCCAGCATATTGGCCAGCTTGTGGATGCGCCGATTGAGGTCGCGGTAGGTGTAGCGCATCTGGTCCCGGTAGACGATTTCCTGATCGGGCGCATACTGCAGCGGTGTCCGGAGGATGTTTTTGATGAGCAGGGGATAAGCATCGGCCGACGGGGTTTTTTCAATCAATCGGGCTGTCATGGTACCTCCTTGTGTGGTTTTGCATTTAAAGTGATAATCGCGTTGTCACGCAGCGCGGCCCCGGCATGTGATTCTGGAATCAGGGCACAGCCGCAGGAATGAATGGAAAGGGGTTATGGGCCATGTACGGCAACCAGGTTAAATGAATGAATCCATATTTGATTAATAAACAATCATAAAATAAATTTAAAGGTATTTTTCAGCCTTGCGCTGCCTGCCCCCCATTTTTATTGACCGGGACCCACGGCATCCCGTATGGACAGCTCCCCACGGCCCTGACGGTTTTCATTGCATCAGGGGCATAAAACCGTTAGGTTGCGTCATTTTGATCGTGTTGCGGCACCGCCCCCGGCGATAGCACAAAAGTTGGGCAAGGAGGGGGCGATGGTTGAAAAATTCAAATAGAGGTGGCTCATCGGATATCATATCATCAAACTTGAAGACCGCCGCGCCACGTCCGTTCGGCCCTGACCAATGGTCATGGGGGAGGCATTCGGGTTTCTGCCGATCGGATTGATCCGTTCTGATCATAGCGGAAGACGGATGAATCATATTATCATAGAGGGATACTTTGCTACTCGTTATCGTAGGGATGATTATCGGATTCGTGCTGCTCTACAAAGGCGGTGATTTCCTGGTCACCGGCGCCGCCGGCATTGCCAGGAAGAAAAATATCCCGGCCTTCATTATCGGCATTACTCTGGTGGCGTTCGGCACCAGCGCGCCGGAGTTGTTTTTCAATCTGATTTCCGCGCTGCATGGCAATGCCGAGTTTGCCCTGAGCAATGTTTCGGGCAGCAACCTGATCAATCTGTGCGTGGGCATCGGTGTCAGTGCCATGATCACCGCCTTGCCGATAAAACGAGAGGTCTTCGCCAAGGATCTGCTGTTTCTGTTTATGGGGCCCCTGCTGATTCTGATCTTCATAACGGTTTCCGGTCGTAACGCTCTGACACTGATCCATGGTCTTTTTCTGTTTGTCGGGTTTGCCGGCTATCTTTTCTGGACGAACCGCGAGATGATCCGGCACAACCGGAAGTTGCCGAAGTCCGACCAGGCCTGCATGGATGTGTCCTGCAAAAGGGAATGGGGCATATTTTTTATGGGTGGCGTCATGTTGTACGCCGGCGGTGAAATTATCTTCCGTAATGCCTTGACCATCGTCGAAAGATTACAGATATCCGAGTCCATCGTGGGCTTGACCGTGATTGCCGTGGGGACGTCCATACCGGATTGTGCGGCCAGTATCATTGCGGTTTTCAAAAAACAGAAAGATATTGCCATCGGCAATATCCTGGGGAGCAATATCTTCAATATCTTCCTTGTCCTGGCGGCGACCATCGTCGCATTTAACGAACCGATCTTTTTCAGCCAGAGCAATTTGTTCGATTACCTGTCGGTTTTCATCCTGTCCTTTCTTTTTTTCATCGTTGTCATCACCCGCCAATCCTATGGCCCTGTCTTGGGGTTTCTCACGCTGGCCTATTATCCGCTTTCGCTCCTGGTACGGATTTTATATTTTGGTTGAATGACTTGCGATGCCGCGCTAGGATTGGCAGGGGTATGCTTTTTAACTTTTCTCAAATCAACTATCTTCGCAGCTTTTTTCCGGGGACCTGCATGTTTATGGAGGGAAGGGTTTGATGGAGACATTCCGCACTTATGATACGGGTGATTTTTATGATGAGCTGATCGAGGCCAATGGCCGACCCCGCAGCGGCGCGCAACTGTTGGTGGACAAGATCGAGTCACTGCCGGCCGGCGACCTGGTATTGCGCCAGAAGGCGGCGGAAGCCATGCTCCTCAAAATGGGGATCACGTTCAATGTTTACGGCCGTGATGAGGGCACCGAAAAGATCATGCCATTCGATATCATCCCCCGCATCGTCTCCAGCAGCGACTGGCAGCAGCTTGAGAGCGGCCTCAAACAGCGCATTTTTGCGCTCAATGAATTTATTCAGGACGTTTACAACGATAAGCGGATTCTGAAGGACAAGGTTGTTCCTGAAGACCTGATCTTCACCAGTCGCACCTACCGTAAGGAGTGCGAGGGTTTCACCCCCCCGCGGGGCATATGGTGCCATGTGACCGGCACCGATCTTGTGCGGGACAGCGATGGGTGCTTTTATGTCCTGGAGGACAACCTGCGCTGTCCATCGGGGGTTTCTTATGTGCTGGAGAATCGCCAGGTGCTCAAACGGACCTTCCCTCAGGTTTTCGGGGCGTCCCGGGTGCGGCCCGTAGACGATTATCCCACCAAGCTGCTCGAGATGCTGGAATTTCTGGCCCCGGATAACGTCCAGACACCCACCATCGGTGTGTTGACCCCCGGCATTTACAACAGCGCCTACTTCGAGCATTCGTTTCTCTCTCAGCAGATGGGGGTGGAGCTGGTCGAGGGCCAGGATTTGGTGGTAGCTGACGGATTCGTCCACATGCTCACCACCAAAGGCCTCAAGCGTGTGGATGTCCTCTACCGGCGCATCGATGATGATTTCATCGATCCGGCGGTGTTCCGTCCCGACTCCATGCTGGGGGTGAAGGGCCTCATCGAAGTCTACAAAGCGGGCCGCATTGCCATGGCCAACGCACCGGGCACCGGTATCGCCGATGACAAGGTGATCTATGCCTACGTGCCCAAGATCATAAAATACTACACCGGCGAGGAGGCGATTTTGCCCAACGTGCCGACCTATATTTGCCGGGACGACCAGGACCGGGCCTATGTATTGGCCCATCTGGATCAACTGGTGGTCAAGGCCGCCAACGAGTCCGGCGGATACGGGATGCTGGTGGGTCCCCATGCCACCGAAGCCGAACGGGCGGTCTTTGCCGAGAAGATCGCGGCGGAACCCCGCAACTATATGGCGCAGCCCACCATTTCACTTTCCCGGGTGCCCACGATCGTGGGGGATCGCATCGAGGGACGCCATGTGGACTTGCGGCCCTACGTGCTTTTTGGTGAAGAAATTTACGTGCAGCCTGGCGGTCTGACCCGCGTGGCATTGACCAAGGGTTCGCTGGTGGTCAATTCTTCTCAGGGCGGGGGCAGCAAGGATACCTGGGTGCTGTAAGTGACGCGAATGTGGGCATGATACAGAGGAGGAAGATAGATGCTCAGCCGTGTGGCCAACTCAATCTACTGGATGTGCCGCTATATCGAGCGGGCCGAGAATGTGGCCCGTTTCATCAGCGTCAACCTCAACCTGCTGCTCGATATGCCATCGGAAAAGGGCAAACATTGGGAACCGCTGGTCATGATTACCGGCGACCAGGCGCTGTTCGAAAAAAAGAATTCGGACTATAACCGGGATGCGGTGATCCGGTTTCTGACCTTTGACCGGGGCTATCCCAATTCGATCCTGAGCTGTCTGGCAGCGGCACGCGAAAACGGCCGATCCATTCGCGAGATCATCTCTTCGGAGATGTGGGAGCATCTGAATAATTTTTACCTCGAACTGGCCGACGCCAAGAGCCTGACCATGGCCCTGGAGGATCCCCATCGCTTCTTCAAGATCATTCAGATGCGCAGCCACCTGTTCACCGGGCTGATGGACTCCACCATGAGCCACGGCGAGGCCTGGAACTTCGCCCGCATCGGCATGATGATGGAGCGGGCTGACAAAACGTCGCGGATTCTGGACGTCAAATACTTCATGTTGTTGCCCCAGGCGGATTTAGTCAACACGCCCATCGACAACATTCAGTGGACGGCAGTGCTCAAATCCGCCAGCGCCTTCGAGATGTACCGGAAGGAACATCACCACATTACCCCCCGTAAGGTGGCGGGTTTTTTGATCTTCGACAGCCAATTTCCGCGCTCCATTCGCCATTGCATTACCAAAGCCCAGATCTGCCTGCACCGTATCAACGGCTCACCGACCGGATCGGCCAGCAACGTTGCTGAAAAAATGCTGGGGCGCCTCAAGGCCGACATCGAATACACCGACATCGACGAAGTGGTCGACCACGGGTTGCACGAATACCTGGACAGGCTGCAAACGCGCCTCAACCAGGTGGACGGGGCCATCGGTACGACGTTTTTCAACCTCAAGCCCCTGATCGAAAATGCCACCCAGGAGCAGTCACAGGCTTAACGATACGCCCCGTTGGGGGCATGATGCCGAATATGACTCCCCCTGGTCATACCGCCGCTTCACAGAAAGGAACACCCGTGGGAATCCATGTTGCCCTGAACCACAAGACGTCGTACCGCTATGACCGGCCGATCTCTCTCTCGCCCCACATCGTCCGGCTGCGGCCGGCGCCCCATTGCCGAACACCGATTCTGAGTTACTCCATGACGGTGACCCCCCCCAGCCATTTCATCAACTGGCAGCAGGACCCTTTCAGCAACTACCTGGGTCGCCTGGTGTTCCCGGAAAAAACCACTGAATTTGAGGTGGAAGTCGATCTGGTGGCGGAGATGATTATCATCAACCCCTTCGATTTTTTCCTGGAACCCGAGGCCGAGACCTTTCCCTTCATCTATGCGTCGGCTCTCAAGGAGGAGTTGGGGCCTTATCTGGCCAAAGAACCGGCGGGCAAAGAACTCAAGGCCTACATGGCCCGAATCGATCGCAGCCCCAAACCGACCAATAATTTTATGGTGGATTTAAACCAGCAGCTGAGCCGTGACATCCGCTATCTCATCCGCATGGAACCCAATGTACAAAGCTGCGAACAGACCTTGACGCTGGGCAGCGGATCCTGCCGGGATTCGGCCTGGTTGCTGGTCAACATCCTGCGCCATCTGGGCCTGGCCGCCCGCTTCGTTTCCGGCTACCTGATCCAGCTGACACAGGATGTCAAATCCCTGGACGGCCCATCCGGGCCGGAAGCCGACTTCACCGACCTGCATGCCTGGACCGAGGTCTATCTGCCCGGCGCCGGATGGGTGGGCATGGACCCCACCTCGGGGCTTTTTGCCGGCGAAGGGCACATCCCGCTGGCCTGTTCGCCGCAGCCCCAGAGTGCGGCCCCGATTACCGGCGCGCTGGAAAAATGTGAGGTGGATTTCAGCCACAGCATGAGCGTGCGACGCATTCGCGAAGCACCCCGCTCCACACGGCCTTACCCGGAGGAGGTCTGGACGGCCATCCTGGAACTGGGGGACCGGGTGGATCGTGATCTGGCGGCGGCGGATGTGCGTCTGACCATGGGCGGTGAGCCCACCTTCGTTTCCATCGACGACATGGACGGCGAGCAGTGGAACACCGGAGCCCTGGGGGAGGAGAAACAGCAACTGGCCGAGACCCTGCTCAAACGGCTGCGGCAACAGTGGGCCCCCGGTGGGTTGTTGCACTACGGACAGGGGAAATGGTACCCCGGCGAATCCTTGCCCCGCTGGGCCCTGGGATGCTATTGGCGCCGGGACGGCCAGCCGGTGTGGACCGACGACCGCTGGATCGCCGACGTGTCCAAAGACTATGGCTTCGGCATCGTCGAGGCCAAGATTTTCATCGACACCCTGGCCGACACGCTGTCGGTGAGCCGGCGATACATCCGCGAAGGCTACGAGGACGTCCTGTATTACCTGCACAAGGAGCAGCGGCTGCCGGTGAATGTGGATCCCACCGACCCCCGGCTGGACGATCCCGAGGCCCGGAGCCGTATGGCGGGCGCCTTCCAGCGGGGGCTGGGGGCGGTGGTGGGTTACGTCCTGCCCCTGCAGCACGGCTCCTGGAAGAGCGGCCCCTGGCCGTTGCGGGGAGGGCACATGTTCCTGCTGCCCGGCGATTCCCCGGCCGGGCTGCGCCTGCCTCTGGAATCTCTGCCCTGGGTTTCCAAGGCGGATTTCCCCTATGACCACCCCCTGGATCCCATGGCCGACCGGGGACCGCTGCCCGAGCTTCACAGGGGCCAACAGGCTTTGCAAGGACATCCGCCGGAACGGGTGGGTGAAGGCGTGCGCACCCAGCCCAAGCCTTTTACCGAACCGGCCCCGGCGGTCGGCGAATCCGCCGCCTGGGTGGTCCGTACGGCCTTGTGCGTTCAACCCCGCGAGGGCCGGCTGTATGTGTTCATGCCGCCGATTGTCTCCCTGGAAGGGTACCTGGAGCTGGTGGCCGCCATTGAGGCCACCGCGGCAAAGACGGGATTGCCGGTGCTGATCGAAGGCTACACCCCGCCCTATGACCCGCGCCTGGACAGTTTCAAGATCACGCCCGACCCCGGGGTCATCGAGGTGAACATCCAGCCCATGCACAGCTGGCGGGAGATGGTCGACAGCACCACCGCGCTTTACGAAACAGCCCGCCAGACCCGCCTGGGCACCGAAAAGTTTTTGGTCGACGGCCGCCACACCGGCACCGGCGGCGGCAACCACATCGTCCTCGGCGGTGCAACCCCGGCGGACAGCCCCTTTCTGCGCCGGCCGGACCTGCTGCGCAGCTTCGTTTCCTTCTGGAACAACCACCCGTCCCTTTCGTTTCTTTTTTCCGGCCTTTTCATCGGACCCACCAGCCAGCAGCCGCGTATCGACGAAGCCCGGAACGACAGCCTCTATGAACTGGAGATCGCCTTTGCCGAGCTGGACCGGCAAACGGGTCCGGACCGTTCATGTCCGCCGTGGCTGGTGGACCGCCTGTTCCGCCACCTGCTGGTGGACGTCACCGGCAACACCCACCGGGCCGAATTCTGCATCGACAAGCTCTATTCACCGGACAGCGCCGCCGGCCGTCTGGGGCTGCTGGAGTTTCGTGCCTTTGAGATGCCGCCCCATGCCCGTATGAGCCTGGCCCAGCAATTGCTCCTGCGGACGTTTGTAGCCTGGTTCTGGCATACCCCCTACCGCCAGGAACTCGTGCGCTGGGGCACGCGGCTGCACGACCGCTTCATGCTGCCCCAGCCGCTGAAGGAGGATTTTGCGGACGTACTCAAGACATTGAACCGGGCTGGCTTTCCGCTATCCATGGACTTTTTCCACCCGCATTTCGAGTTTCGCTTTCCGATTCACGGCAAAGTGGACTGCCAGGGCATGGAGATCGAGTTGCGCCAGGCCCTTGAGCCCTGGCATGTGCTGGGTGAAGAACCGGGCGGTGGCGGGACCGCCCGCTATGTGGACTCCTCGGTGGAGCGGCTTCAGGTCAAGGTATCCGGGATGACCGGGAACCGCCACGTGGTGACCTGCAATGGGCGACGTGTCCCCCTCCAGCCGACCAGCGTGGACGGCGTGTTCGTGGCCGGCATTCGTTATCGGGCCTGGCAGCCGCCGTCTTGCCTGCATCCCACCATCGGAGTGCACACCCCCTTGACCGTCGACCTTTTCGACACCTGGTCCGGACGATCCGTAGGCGGTTGTGCTTATCATGTGGGGCACCCGGGAGGGCGCCACCATGACACTTTTCCGGTCAACGCGAATGAAGCCGAAGGCCGACGCAATGCACGCTTCGTCCCCGGTGGCCACACCCCCGGCATGCCTGGGGCGACGCCGGAAGAAGAAACCAACGCCTATTTCCCATATACCCTTGATTTGCGGCGATGAACGGGTTAAATCGGCCAGGTGCCCCCGCGGGGGCGCGATGGAAACCATACGAGACACCATCTCAATGATCACTCCAGACCTTACCGATCTGCCACCACAACAGCCCGCTTCGTCATCTCTGTTTGACACGGTGCCGTTTCCCCACGGGGCTTACTGCGAGGGATTTCTATCCCCGGCAAGTCCACGGGACCACTGGCAGCCGCTTTTGGCGGCCCTCGATGCCATGGGGTCCGATGTGCTCAACGAGCGCCAGGAACGGGCGCGGCGCATGCGCCACGAGGATGGCGCCACCTACAACCCCTTTGACGACCCTGCCGGAAGAGGAACCCCCTGGGCCCTGGAGGTGATGCCACTCCCCCTCACCGCCGAGGAATGGGAGGGCCTGGAGGCTGGTTTGATCCAGCGGGCACGGCTGCTCGAAACTATCCTGGTGGATACCTATGGTCCCCAGAACCTGGTCAAGGAAGGGTGGCTGCCGCCGGAACTGGTCTTTGCCAATCCCCATTTCCTGCGGTCCTGCCATGGCATCCAACCCGCCGCTCAACGCTATTTGACCTACTACGCGGCGGATATTTACCGGGGACCGGATGGCCGTTTCCGCGTGCTTCGGGATTACGGCTCGAATCCGGCCGGGCTGGGTTATGCCCTGGAAAACCGTATCGTTACGTCGCGGGTTTTTCCCGAATTGTATCACCGGACCCAGATTCGTCGCTTGGCCCTGTTCTTCCACGCCATGCACCATAGCATGATTCAACGCGCGGCCCTCAGGCGGGAGGACCCCAATATTGTGTTGCTGACGCCTGGGCCGGATAGCCGCATCTATTTTGAACACGCTCTGCTTTCCCGCTACCTGGGCTATCCGCTGGTCGAGGGCCCGGACCTGACCGTACGCAACGGCGAGGTTTTCCTAAAAAAATTGGCCGGTTTGGAACCGGTGAGCGCCATTTTTCGGCACATGGGGGACGCCAGCAGCGATCCGTTCGCACTGCGCCGGGAGACGGCCGTCGGGGTTGCCGGGCTGATTCAGGCCGCCCGGGAAGGCCTTGTGGATATCATCAACCCGATCGGCAGCGGATTTATTGACACGCCGGTATTGCCAATTTTTCTGTCCCGGCTCTGTCGCCACCTGATGGGGCAAGATTTGCTGCTGGAGGACCACCCGGCCTGGTGGTGCGGCGCCGCCGAAGGACGGGACCACGTTTTGGCGAATCTGGGGGATCTGACCCTGGGGTCGGCGATGGACGACTCGGCGGTGCTTGACGGTTCTGCCGATCCAGTGGCGGCCATCCAGGCGGCACCGCACACCTTTATGGCCCGCGCACCGATCTGCCCGTCGGCAACCCCGGCCTGGCGTCCGAGTGGCGCTGCGACTCGCTATACCGTCATGCGGCTGTTTGCCTGTGCCACCGATCAGGGATTCGCCATCATGCCCGGCGGTTTGGCAATCACCGCCCCGGATGTGGCTTCCCTGACCGCGGACTGCCCGGAGCGGTTGCAGAGCAAAGATATCTGGGTCTTGTCCGAGCAGCCGGTGGCACCCTTCAGCCTGATGGGCGGGCTTCAGACGGCGACCGCCGTTAGTCGCGGCAGTGATTTGCCCAGCCGGGTGGCGGACCACTTGTTGTGGCTGGGGCGCTATTTGGAACGTGCTGAAGGGTTGGTGCGGCTCCTGCGATCGGTCTTTCGCCGGCTTTCGGGAGAAGCCCGTCCGGCCGAAATCCCTGAATTGTCGTTTCTGCTGAATCTTCTGAGGGCGGATAACACGATTCCCCCGTCGGCGGATAGGGATGACGGCATTCCGCTTTATCGCGAACTGTTGGCGCAGCTGGAGGCCGCCCTTTACCAGCAGGATCGACCTGAAAGCGTTGTCGCCATTCTCAAACGGGTAAAGGAAGCGGCCCGCAATGTGCGCGATCGGCTCTCCCTGGACTCGTGGCGGGCCATTAACCGGCTTGAAGCATTTGCCGATGCGCCGGCCGGCGACCGGTTGGAGCTATTGGATGACACTTTGTTCACCCTGAGCGCCTTCAGCGGGCTGGCCATGGAGAGCATGACCCGGGGGCTGGGGTGGCGCTTCATGGACATGGGACGCCGGCTGGAACGCAGCATGAATCAGGCAAGCCTGATCCGAGCCGGCCTTCCTGAGGTATGCGGTGAATCCCGGAGCATCCTGGAAGCCCTTTTAGAGATTTTCGACAGTATCATGACCTACCGGGCGCGCTACCGGACGACCTTTCAATTGGCACCGGTGCTGGACCTGCTGCTATTGGATGATAGTAATCCCAAGTCCCTGGCTTTCCAACTCAACCAGTTATGCCATCATGTGAGAGAACTGCCCCAGCAGGACGATCCGCATGTCGTTCAGGGCGAGGCGCACGCCGCCCAGGAGATGGTTTTGGCCTTGCGCCAAATGGACTTTGCCAGCCTGCGCTGCCGTTCGGACGGAGACGGGGCTGCATCCTTGGCGGCATTTCTAGAATCCATCGAAACCGGCCTCAAGGCGTTCGCGCAGCAGATCAGCGCCCACTACCTGAGTCGGGTACCGGCCACACCCCATTTTTCCATGCTTCCCGGTCACCGCAGGCCATGAAATATCGTATCGTTCATGAAACAACTTATCAGTATTCGGAGCCGGCTTCCCTCTCCCAGAATGAATTGTTCCTGCACCCTCGTGAGACCATCACCCAGCGCTTGATTGAAAGCGAACTGGTCATCGTGCCGCAGCCGCAATACCTTCACCGCCGAAGCGATTACTTTGGCAACGTCGCCCATGTTTTCATGGTGCAGCAGCCACATAACCATCTGGCCATATCGGCCACTTGTCTGGTGACCGTAGAACGGCCGACCATACCGGTGCCGGCCGACACGGCGCCCTGGGAAACGGTGGCTCAACGGCTGGCCGCGCATGACCAGCCATCGACACTGGAAGCCTACCAGTTCGTATTTGCCAGCCCCCTGATTACGGTGAATTCCGCTGCCCTATCCTACGCACAACCATCTTTCCCACCAGGGACCCCTGTTCTGGCGGGCGCGGTGGATCTGATCAACCGCATCTTTACGGAATTCAGCTATGACAAGTCGGCCACGAATGTGGATACGTCGGTGGACCAATTGCTGGCCAATCGCAAAGGCGTGTGCCAGGATTTCGCCCATCTGGGCATCAGCTGTTTACGCTCCTTGGGGTTGGCAGCCCGGTATGTGAGCGGTTACCTGGAAACGAAGCCGCCGCCGGGAAAACCAAGGCTGGTCGGTGCCGACGCTTCCCATGCCTGGCTCTCGCTGTTTGTGCCGGATACCGGTTGGGTGGATCTGGATCCCACCAACAACCTGATCCCCGATGAACGCCATGTTACGCTCGCCTGGGGACGGGACTATGGCGATGTTACCCCGGTGAAGGGGATCGTCATGGGGGGAGGGGTCCACAATCTTTTCGTCATGGTGGATGTCGAGCCCCGGAATTAGGCTTTTGAAACATGACGATGTCCGGCGCCACGAACTCAAGTTGGGCGCCCCATCGCACTGCCAGCCAGGTAAATGTCTCCCGGGAGAAGAAACACACATGGGTCGGATCGTTGGTGTAGTGCCAGGCGGCGAACCTGACGCGATCGATAACCCGCTTGGTCATGATGCCCAACAAACCGCCGGGTTTCAGGAGGCGGTAAAGGCGATCGAGTTCAAGACCTGGGTGGTGCAGGTGTTCGACGACTTCGGTGGCGGTTATGAAGTCGTAACAGCGGGTGAGTACCGCGGGTTGGCGGGCATAAAAAGGATCGTAGAGGGTGACGTGGTGGCCGGCCTCCGCCAGCATGACCGAGAGCGTAGGGCCGGGTCCCGAGCCGAAATCCAGCCCCTGGCTTCCGGGGGCCAGGCGTGCCTGCAGTGGAAGAAACAGTCGGTTCAGAAATTGGCGGTAGCCCGGATCGTCCGGTCGGTTCTGGTGCCGATCGTATTCGGCTTTTTCTTCTGCTTGGCTGAGATAATAGGCGGGCGGCACGAACACCAGGCGGCAGGTCCGGCAGCGATCATATCGTCGTCGCTGATCCTGGTGATAAAAATTGTTCTGGGGGTTGCCGCACAGGGGGCAACCCGGTCCGTTGTCACTTGGTTTCAATGATCCCGCACCATGGCCGGCATGAAAGTCTGCCGGTATTTCACGCTTTTTTCGTTTTACTTCAACCGTGACGTGATGTTTTTGGCGGCATCGCCCAGGAGCAGGGTGTCGATGCCGACGGCGACCAGCGTGTATCACGTCTGGATATAGGGGTGCACCGCCTCGGCTGTCGGGGCAAACATACCCAGCGGGCGTTTTATGGCCTCTGCCGCCCGTTTAGCGGGTTACTTTCTGAAATCGAATAAAGAGTGCCAGTCCGGTAAAAACCAGAAGCATGCCCCCTAACGCCATGCCGTTCGGCAGCGGGGCATTGAGAATCAAAATTTCGCCGATCATGGCGAAGATGACCTCACTTGACTGGGTCGCGTCAACAGCCGCCACATCACCAGCATGGCGGGCCTTGTTCCGTGCAAACAGAAAAAGGCTTGTTGCCAGAATGCCCGAAAAAAGCGCCACCAGGGCGGTATGGATGAGCTGGCCGCCGGATGGAAGCGGCGGACGGATCGCGGCCACCAGAAGCAACCAAAAAGGCACTGACCCAAGTGATAGCAGCAAAACTTTGTTAAACGGATTTTCGACCAGAGGATCGTTTATATCGGGAAGAAACCGGTTGCCTTTTTTTGCTTCCCATACCAGCTGGTTGCCGGTCGGATAGCAAAAGGCGGCAAGCAATACCGGGAAACCGCCCATGAAAAGCGCGTTAGCACTCGCTATGTCGGCATGGCTCACGTTGACCATCAAAACGCCCACGAATACGATAGACGAGAAAAACCATATCCGTCTGGGAAATGAGCGGCCAAAACACATCAAGACCACCAGCGAGGCCAAAATGGTCAGTTGCCAGGTGGTGGCCACCACCCATCCCGGGGCATAATCGGCACTAAAGCATATCAGGGAATAGAAACCGCCGAAACCGATGCTTCCGCTGATGACCCAGAACGTCCAGTGCCGTAAAAAGAGTCGCCATAGGCGTCCCGTTGCCCCGATACCCTGGAACATGGAGATCAAAGCCGTCAAAAACAGGATCATGTAGGCATATCGAAGACAGGCGGACCAGACCCAGTGGCCACCCTCTAAGCTCATCAGGCGGTTCAGAATGAAGGTTGAGCTGAAAAACAGGCCCGAGAGAATCCCTATGGAAATCAAAGCAATCATATCATTCGTGTCTATCGAGGCAACCGACCGATAGCCAATAGAGGGCGGCGCAGTTGATTTTTCCTGTCCGTGGTTTGCGGTGAGTCGGCTCTATGCCGGCCCTTTGGCAACCTTCGCGATGTATATGCCGTTTATCGCAGTCTTGTCCTGAAGTGGATTGGCAAATTCGACCGTATGTCCGTCAAACTGGTCGAACACACGGGACAGAATGGCCAGGAATCGGCTGTCCGGTGCGTCATTGGACCATAAACCGAAAACGCCCCCCGGTCTGAGGAAAGCTTTCAGACGGATCATCCCTTCCTCCGAATAGAAATCGGCGTGTCCGGTATGAAGCAGGGCATCCGGCGTATGATCAATATCAAGAAGGATGGCGTCGAAGGCGTGTCCCGGATCATCCGGGTCGAAACCGATGCCCCGCGCGAGCGCAAAGAAGTCCGCATGGTAATAGCGGCAGCGGGCATCCTCCGAAAGCCTTTTACCGTTGGGAACCAGTTCGCGTTGGTGCCAGTCAATTACCGGTGCCAGGGCCTCCACCACAATCATTCGCGTGACCTGGTTATATTTCAAGACCGTCGCTGCGGTATAACCCAAGCCCAATCCTCCAACCACGACATCCCATCCCTCGCCTGCAAGCGCGGCCAGTCCGAGATCTGCCAGCGCCACCTCACCTTCATGGAACAGCGACGACATGAGATATTCTTCATTGAGTTTGACTTCGAATATGTCAGGTTCATCCATTCGCAGCGAGCGCCGCCGTCTCAGTATCAATTCACCAAGAACGGTCCGCTGGTAATCCAGTTCTTCAATGTTCACAGGCCGTCATCCGTTTCAGTGGGTGTCAAGTGTTTCCAGATGCGCGGCGTCGCCCCAGCTCTTGATGACCCAGCGAGGTGATCCGTAAAAGGTGCCATACTGGATGATGCTGATGCTGGCGTTGGCCGGTAGGACACAGCGGGGGTGACCCAGGTCGAGGTGGGCCACGTAGCGGAAAAAATTGTCCAGAACACCGCCGTGGGCGACGAGGGCGGCGGTGGTGCCGGGCGTGCTGTCGGCCCATTCATTGAGAACCGCGATATTCTGGCGGTAGTGCTGCCGGTGGGTTTGGCCTTCTGGGATGACATAGTCGGGGTTCTCGGTAATCAGTTCCTGGTATACCCCGGGGTGCTGTTCCTGGATTTCCTTGGCGTTCAAACCTTCGAGCACACCGTAATGCCGTTCCCGCAGGCGGCGATCGGGACCAACTGTGTGTCCGGTGTATTGGGCGATAATGTCGGCGGTCTCCTGGGCACGCCCCAGATCGCTGCTGATCAGGGTGTCGATGGCCATGCCTTGCAGCCGCTTCCCAAGGGCATGGGCCTGGGCACGCCCGTGTTTGGTCAACGGGCTATCACCGTGGCCTTGAAAGCGCATGGCATGGTTCCAAACGGTTTCACCGTGACGAATGACGAGCAGGGTGGTGACGGGTGCGGTCACAATAACGACTCCCTCTTCAAGGTGGTTCGCTGATAATATCCGGTTGCCGGTGGTGTCGGGTTTCGGTGGATTAAAAAAGCGGGAGACGGTGTCTACCGTCGCCCGCTTCGATGCTTGCCATCACCGATCGGTGGGGGGTTAGTGTCCGGTTTCTTCGGCTGCCGGAGGCTGGTTTGCGGAAGCCTCCTCGAGTGTCTGGGCTTCCGCTTCCAAGGCCGCCTTTTCAGCCGCTGCTTTTTCGGCCTCGGCCTTGGCTTGTTGCAGATCGGCCAAACGGGCTTCGGCCGCTTCGATTTTGCGCTGGAGCAGCTCGGCTTCGGCCGCGCTCATATCATACTGGGCTGCTTCCTTCAGAAAACCGATCGCTGTGGTCGCACTCTCGATAGTGCCTCTGTTGAGTGCGGCCTGGGCCTTGTGGGTCAGGGTGTGCATTCGAATGCCCACCAGGCGATTGCGCGCCGCATCCCGTAGCTCCCGATTGGGAGCGTAGCTGATCGCTTTTTCAAGGTTCGTTGTCAGCCCGGCCGTATCGGGTGCCCCCGGAACCTCGAGGATCGCATCGGCTTTGTCAATGTAGTATTGGTACATCAGCCGGTAGGCATCCGGCCAGGCATAGACTTCTTTTTGCTCCTGGGGCATTTGGATGCCCGGCAGGATCATCAGGCGGGTCTTGCCCATCGGGGCAAACGTGCCACGCCAGATTTCCACGGCGCCGTCTTTTTCTTCGATATAATAGTGTTTGGTGTTGGAATAGCTGGAAAAGACGAGCAGTGCGATAACCGCGCAAAAACCAACGATCCCGATTTTAATCGGATTGAAGCCGCCCCCGAAGCCGGAGGACGTTTCTTCAGCTTTACGCTTGGCTTCTTCCTCAGCCTTGCGTTTGGCCTCTTCCTCGGCCTTGCGTTTGGCCTCTTCCTCGGCCTTGCGCTTGGCCTCTTCCTCAGCCTTGCGTTTGGCCTCTTCCTCAGCTTTACGCTTAGCTTCTTCCTCGGCCTTGCGCTTGGCCTCTTCCTCGGCTTTGCGTTTGGCCTCTTCCTCGGCCTTGCGCTTGGCCTCTTCCTCGGCCTTGCGTTTAGCTTCTTCCTCGGCCTTGC
>JAHLLS010000011.1 GCA_020444045.1 Deltaproteobacteria bacterium | reverse complement strand
TCACACCGAACAAACGGCGCATCACCGCACTGTCTCCGACAATCCCCTCGATGTCTATATCCGACACGAAATAATCCCTCGAAACACCGTCTGCCGTGAAAGGCATCCAACAATCGCGGTGTTACCAGAATGATGATGAAATCCCGATCGCCTCGATCCAGATTTGGAATAGGGTTTAGTTGGCCGCCACGCCTGCACCGTGTCACAATTTCAAGGCACTATAGAATTCAGCGACTTAAGTGTCAATACAGCCCCCGCCGGCGACACATTGAAAGCGTACCGATGCCGTTCAATCAAGCGGCGCGATGGAAGTCTGATGCTCGTTGCGTAGCGGTTCGTAAAGAAATGCTCCGCTGGTGTCCGAAGCGGATGGCGCTATTCCCGTATTTTGGGATAATGGTTTTAGCGCTGCAACCAAGCCTTACGATATCAGCAGGTTGGGGGCATGAGTGCTGCAGGTAATCGTGCTCGTCCGCTGCGGTGCCATACACTGGTCCAGGTTGGGTGACACGAGGATCGGCATGCTTGATCAGACCTTACCTGCCTGGAAATAAAAGCCGCATCCGGCGGGCAATCCATTGACCCGGGACCTTTGACAAGGCCCAGGAGACCACCACAACCGTGATAAACATCACGTAACGTCCAATTCCTGTGCGATCAAAAGGAAGCAGGTGCGGGGCCAGAATGACAGCCAGGGTTATGCCGATTGCAACCCGCCAGGTATCCGCGGAAAATAGAATGTGGAAAAACAGATCTCCAAAGCTCAACCGCTTCTTTTTTGGCGCAGGATCATGAGGTGTCGTCAAAAGCGTCTCCTAATTCCAGGCGTTGAAGGGAGTAGGGCCACCCCGATATGACATGGCCGCAAAAAACCGTCTCCCCGGAAAAGATCGGCAGTAATGCTGCCATTTATGGGTTTAACGGCGCCAATATAATTTCGATCCGTCGATTTTTGCTGCGCCCGCTCTCCTTTTCGTTGGATGCCAGCGGGCGATGAAAACTGTAGGCATTCGCCGCCAATCGGGTCGGATCCAAACCGGCCTTTTCCTCCAGAAAACGAACCACGGCAATTGCACGAGCGGCTGAAAGCTCCCAATTTGTAGGGAACCGATCCGCCAGCGCCGGCCCGATGGGCACATCATCCGTATGGCCTTCCACGACAATCTGCTTGAAAGCACCGTCCTTCAGGGATTCGGCAATCTTAAGCAACGCCGCGCGACCCGGTTGATTGATCTTGTCACTGCCCGTACTGAAAAGAATTTTATCCACAAACGTGACCTTCAGTTTCCCTTCCATCTCTTCGATCATGACATCTTTAGCCGCAATTTGATCGCGCAAATCAGACTCGATTTTTTTCCGCGCCTGGCTGAAGTCCTCAATCACTTTTTCCTGTGTTTGAATGATCGTTTCACTTTTCTTCAACCGATATTCCAGCTGAAGCACTTCTTCATGCAGCTGATTGTTGATCTCCAGCACATTCTCATGCCGTCGTTCCAGATTCTCATTTGTTTCCCGCAGTTGAACGATATCACGCGTCAACATGTCAATCCGCTCTTCCAGGGACTCCTGCGCCTTCAGCGATCGATCCTGCTCCGCTGCCATGGATTGCTGCAATTCAAGGTACTGCCCCCTGGACACACAGCTTGTTGCCCCCAACAACATCAGACCGGCCATCAATAATGCAGGTGTTCGGACCATGGTCGCCCTCCCGCGCAGACCCCTTGCGGCCCCCCTGATCACGGGGAGTCCGGCCGCTGTCTGCCGTAATCGTTGTGGATCCGTCAGCATGCGATTGGCCATGGCACACCCTGCAGCGGATTCATCGTGCCAGCAGACTGCGCCGACAAAACGCAACCGCGACATTGCGGGCTTCCAGAATTCCGCGCCCCTTTAGCAGAGAGTGCTGCCGGCTCATCCCATTGATCATCGAAATCAGTACGTAAGCGGTTTCGGCCACCGGAACGTCACAGAACTCACCGCTGGCCATGCCGGCTTCCAGGCAACGCGTCAGATAATCATAATGCCACTCATAGATCCCGACCATTCGGCTATAGCACACATGATCAGGGTCTTTGATGCGCGCCGGGCAGGAACTCATCACCAACCGGGTCCGCCGGGGCATTTCTTCAACCGCTTGCTGCGTGGCATGGATCAGATTTTCAACTTTAATGAATTCGTTGGGGGTATCCCGGGGAAGCGCTTCCAGGCGCCCCATGTATTCATCGAAAGCCCCATTTAAAATATGGGTGAACAATTCTTCCTTGCCCTTGAAATGATAGTAGATGAGGGGCTCGGTTACACCCGCTTCACGTGAAATCTGCAACGTTGTCGTACCGTCGTACCCTTGCTCGGCAAACAGCCTGACAGCTGTGTCGATCAGATTCTTTTTCTTTCCCATCGATAGGATCCCCATGGTCGAAAAATAAGGGTGATCGCCAACAACCAATTCAGCCATGCGTTGGTTTTAGTGCAACTTAAGAGTTTAAGTGGAAATTAAAACATCTCTTTCATGAATGCAAGTCGTAAAATCGTCGCAGTGCCAGCCAATTTTAGTATTTCGGCATGGGACCTCTAATACGCCACCTGTGCGTCACAGCCAAAAGGTCATACGTGGGGGCATCAGCGGGGCGCCTGTCAACACCCAGGGTTGCATTTCCCGGCGCGAACCGTTACCTACGGCCAATTGTCCAGCCAACTCTCATCCTCGAACACCAGGGAGATGACCGTGGCCCCCTATGACGGCCGACACACGGATAGCCGCAACCGCAGACAATCGCTGGTATTCGACCTGCTCTTGACCGGTGTTTGCCGCCTGGTTCTGAATACCGCCAGACGGTTTGCCTACCCCTTCGCCCCCGTCCTGAGCCGCGCCATGGGGGTTCCCCTTACCCATATCACCTCGATGATCGCCGTCAACCAGGCCAGTGGTTTGCTGGCCCTGTTTTTCGGTCCCTTTGCCGATCGACTGGGGTATCGCTTCATGATGCTTTTAGGACTCTTCCTGCTGGCGATCGGCATGCTGGCCGCCGCCAGCCTTCCATTTTTTGCCGTCGTGCTGATCGCCCTTTTTTTGGCCGGTCTGGGAAAGAACATATTTGATCCCGCCATTCAAGCCTACGTCGGTGAAAGGGTGCCTTACGAAAAACGCGGTCTGGCCATCGGCTTGATCGAAACCAGTTGGGCGGCCAGCACGTTGATCGGTATTCCACTGGTCGGCCTTTTGATTACCTGGCAAGGGTGGCGGGCACCCTTTGCGGCAATGGGCATCGCCGCTCTTGGAGGAATGGTTCTGATTGCTTTGCGGCTGCCCCCTGAATCGACGGCACACACCGGTCGATTTGGCACTGCCGACCTCCGCTGCGCTTGGGGACGCCTTTATCGAAGCCGAATCGCACGCACCATGCTGGCGCTGGCCTTTCTGGTCAGCATGGCCAACGATGGCGTCTTTGTCATCTACGGTGCTTGGTTGGAGAAAAATTTTCATCTGAGCGTCACCCAATTGGGATTGGGCAGCAGCGTGATCGGCATCGCCGAATTGTGCGGCGAATTTATGACCGTGGGGTTGGCAGACCGCATGGGCAAGCCACGCGCTCTTCTCACGGGCATCGGGTTGAGCCTGATCGCCTATATTGCGCTGCCCTGGACGGCGATCTCCCTGCCCTTTGCCCTGACCGGGCTATTCGCTCTTTTCATCGCGGTTGAGTTTACCTTCGTTACCGCCCTTTCCATGGCCACCGAAATTCTTCCCGACCAGCGTGCCACCATGATGTCCGGCATGCTGGCGGTTGCCGGCATGGGGCGAATGGCCGGTGCCATCATGGGTGGTTTTCTCTGGGTTTGGCACGGCGCAACGGCCGTAGCGCTGCTATCGGCTTTTCTATGCGGACTGGCAGCATTGGCATTGGCAATCGGACTACGGACGACTCCGGATCATCACCGGCAACCGGATTAGCCCTTGCCAATCACGCTCCAACCCTCTACTATTGCTGTGACGGAGGCTTTCAGGCGGTTCCTCTTTCGTCCGCCGTCGGAAAAAAGTACGCACTCGGGAGCGACATTTGAACGAGAACGGGGCACCTACCAGCAAACGCCTGACAGCAATGATGATCGTGCTGATCATCGTGGGGTGCGCAACCCCAACACCCCATGTCCCCGCCCCGCCAGCGACCGCATCCAATGCTCCGAGCACGACCATTGTGCTACCGCCCCTGACCGATCCCGTGCAACGGGACTACCTCGGTGTCAAAACAACCGAACCCTTTGCGTTAAACGACATTCAAACCCGGGTTCTGATCATTGAAGTCTTTGATTTCTACTGCCCGCATTGCCAGCGGGAAGCCCCCAACGTCAATCGTCTTTACCACAGCATTGCCTCGGATCCGAATCTGAAAGACCGCATTAAATTGATCGGCATCGGGGTCCGCAACACCGCGTTCGAAGTGAATCAATTCCGAAAATCATTCACCGTTCCGTTTCCTCTTTTTCCGGACCGCAGCCGCGATATTGCGCGCCAGTTGGAGATCCGACAGACACCGACCTTTGTCGGTTTCGTTTTGGAACCCGACGGCAGGCTGCGGCGCTTCATGCATGCCCCAGGCGGCATGGGAAACGTCGACGAATTTCTGGCCCGTGTCATCCAGCTGTCAGGCCTTGAAAAACCACAACCCTGAAAGTTTCAAACGGGCGCACGACGGCGCCGGCAGGTTTACCCCGAGTTTCGCGTCGGCAGGAAGATAGCAGAAAGGAGCAATGGAAACCCTATGACATCTCCTGATTATTCGATACTGGATCGCCCGGATGTCCTATCCGTTCTGTTTCATCCACGTCGCGAACCGGCCGGCACCGCTGCCGGGCCGGGCCACGATGTCAGCATTCCCGTCGCAGCGGACCATACCATCGGCGCCCGTGGGCACATGGGACCCGTCGACGGCCCCACCATCCTTTTCTTCCATGGCAACGGTGAAATCGTGGCGGATTACGATGACCTCGGCCCCCTTTATAATTCTCTTGGCATCAACCTCCTGGCCGTGGACTACCGTGGCTACGGACGTTCCAGCGGGACCCCCAGCGTCGCGGCCATGATGGCGGATTGCCACCGCATCCTTCCCTTTTGCGAAGACTGGCTCCGGGAGCACCGCTATTCCGGCCCGCTGATCCTCATGGGCCGCTCGTTGGGCAGCGCCTCCGCGCTGGAACTGGCCGCCGCCTACCCGGATCGCGTCCACGGGCTCATTCTTGAAAGCGCCTTCGCCTATGCCGCCCCCCTGCTGCGGCTGCTGGGCATTGACCCGGAACAGATCGGCTTCAAGGAAGCGGCCGGTTTTGCCAACCTGGAAAAAATCAAAGCCTATGCCGGCCCCACCCTTATTATTCACGCCGAGTATGACCACATTATTTCATACACTGACAGTGAGGCCCTCTTCGCGGCATCCCCGGCAGAGAACAAGCGGCACGTCAAAATCCCCGGCGCCAATCACAACGATATTTTTCTGCGCGGAATGACGCCCTACCTGGACGCCCTTCAAACCTTCTGCCGCAGCTGCCTTGCAAGCCAAACCGGCGCCACGTGATCACCGATCACAGGCAACGCCTCACACGGTGAAAAAAGCATCAAACGCACGCCAGAATTGCGCCCGGCGGTCATCCGTCTCCACCAGTAATTCATGACGGGCACCGGCGATGCTGATGTGCCGGCAGTCAGGCGCCTGGCGGCAGAATTGCGCCTGGGCGCGCAGGCATACGATCTGGTCCTGAGCTGCCGTCACCATCAGAACCGGCACCCGAAGCGACCGGGCAAAGGCGGGCGTCGTCACCCGGTCGATGGATCGCATGGCGGCATCGAGCCAGCCATAGGTCACCCCGCCCACCGCCAATTGGGGGGTGCGCCGGATCTTTTCCACGTTGCGCTCAAACCGGAACCGGTCCGACGTCAGGGGATTTTCATCGAATCGACGATCCCGGGCGCCGACGCCCCCGGCGCCCAGGACATAGGCGCCCTGCAACCCCCTTTGCGAAGCGGTATGCGCCAGCCAGCGCAGCCATGACCGCGGCAGGAAACCCGGCAACTGAATATCGATCATGGGGGATGTCAAAATGACCCGGTCAAACTGCTCGGGATGACGTTCGACATACAGCAAGGCCATATGGCCCCCCATGGAATGGCCCAGGACAATCGTGGGTGAAGGGGCACCATGACGCTGCACGATCGTCATCAATAGGTCCAGATCGTCTAAATAGTCCTCGAAACAAGCGACATGGCCCTTCTGGCTGTCGGTCAGCATCCGGTCCGATAGGCCCTGCCCCCGCCAATCCAGTGAGGTGACAGCAAAGCCTCTCTCGTTGAGTTCTTCGACCACCTCGGCATACTTTTCCATGTATTCGGTGCGCCCATTCAGAAAAAGGACCGTTCCCCGGACCGGAGAAGTTGTCGCCGTCGCATATCCCCAGCGGATTGCGAGGTGGTCGCGTGTTGTGAAAGTGTCAAAAAGCAGTGCCATCGTGGTGTCAATCTCCATCACATTTGTTAAAACACATCTGAAGCGTATCCATCCCCCGACAGGCATTGACCGTCGCCCTCGGGTGCTTTATGGTGATCATCACGTTCAGCGGCATATAGGTAAAGCGTGCCCCTCTCAATGGGAAAGGAGCTATAGCACACATGGCGAAACACGCCCATCGTTTTATCGAAACCTTCGAAGGGTTCATCGGATTCGGAATGAATCGCGCGTCCGATGAAGACACCCTGGTTTACTACCTGCAGAAGATATCCGATGACACACTTGCCCGAACGCTGGTTCAGCGAATGACGAGCGAAGAACAGCGGGATATCTTCGATATGATAGGGCGCCTTTTGAAAACCCATCTGAGTGAAGATGAATACCACCGGCTTTTTCTGAAAGATCGTTAGGGTGCGCTACCCCATGACAGGGGGTTGATCATATCCGATATAGAGAACACAGGTAACATTCTAATAATAAATTGGAGACGACCGTGCTGACAACCAAACAATGGCAGCGCTATGCCGACGTCATGATGTGGGCCCTTCGAACCGCACGCAAGCGCCGGTTTAAGAAAAACGATATCGTTCTGCTTCGCTATGACCTACCCGCCCGCCCCCTGGCCGAACACCTTCAGGCCCGACTGCTTGAAATGGGGGTGCATCCGGTGATGCGCGCCATGCCGACCCCGACCATGGAAACCGATTTTTACCGCATGGCCAACCCACAGCAATTGACCTTCATCCCACCGGGCGAAGAAACCCTGCTCAACAACCTCAACGGCAGCATCTTTCTCTACGCGCCTGAATCCATCACCCATCTGCGCGGCATCGACCCCAAGCGGTTCAATCGCACAGCGATAGCCCGCAAACCGTTGCGGGATATTCTGGACCAACGGGATGAAAAGGGGTTGTTCGGTTGGACCCTGTGCCTGGTCCCCACCCCCGAACTGGCCCACCAGGCTGGATTGAGTCTGCCGGACTATACCGCCCAGGTGGTCAAAGCCTGCTTCCTGAACCGCACCCGGCCGCTGGAACATTGGCAGGAAATTTTCCGCAATGCCGCCATCCTTAAACAATGGCTGAACCGCATGCCGGTGAACAAGTTGCATATCATGTCGGCAAACACCGACCTGATGATCACCCCGGGGGCCCATCGACAATGGATCGGGTTGTCCGGTCACAACATTCCGAGCTTCGAATTATTCACGTCACCCGACTGGCGGGGGACGCAGGGGGTTTACCACGCCAATCAGCCCTCCTACCGCAGCGGCAATTATGTCGAAGGCGTGACACTTGAATTCAATAAAGGACGGGTCACCACCGCCAGGGCCGAGCAGGGCGAACATTTTCTGTGCCAGCAGCTGGCCATGGACCCCGGCGCGGCCCGGGTCGGCGAATTTTCACTGACCGACCGTCGTTTTTCAAAAATTACCAAATTCATGGCCAACACCTTGTACGATGAAAACTTCGGCGGCCGCCAGGGCAATTGCCATATTGCCGTGGGGTCGTCTTACAGCGATACCTTTCAGGGCGCAGCCGCCGATCTCTCCCAGGAGCGGAAAAAAGAACTGGGGTTCAATACCTCGGCCCTGCATTGGGACCTGGTCAATACGGAACGCAAGCGGGTGACCGCCCATCTGAAAGGGGGCCAAACAGTGACGATTTATGAAAACGGACAGTTTTGCTACTGATGTTTACAGAAACCGACAAGGAAAGATGAGGACTACGCGTAACGCGGATATTTATCCGCCTCTGGTGGATCGGGCTTTCTGCAAAGCCGTCAAGCTTCGGGCAGTCCGCGTTTGATAAGGCCGTGAACCGATTCAACCAATCGGTGAATGGAGAATGGTTTTTCCAGCACATGATCGAAACCGGCGTCACTAAGAAGCCAAGGTGTACCGGACATCCCGATTACCGGCGTTTGCCGCCTCTCGGAACAACGGATGGTTTTCAATATGTCCCGGCCGTCCATCCCCTGAAGCAGGACATCCGTAACAACCAAATCGAATCGCCCGCTTAAAAACTTCTGCAGGCCTTCCCGGCCGTCAACGGCGGTTTCCACCTTGAAGCCGCAACGCGACAAGGCGTAATCGAATACCTGAAGGATCGACTGCTCATCGTCGATGATCAAAACAGATCCCATAGGGCTCCACGTCGGCTGATATGATTTGGAGGGTACCGGATGGCTGAAACTGATAGTGGAAAACACGCCCGCTGTCAACTACATATTGTAGTCAAAAAAAACGGTGCCACTACCTGTATGGTTTTTTTGGAATAAATGCGTAATGAATAGGAAAGACGGGCGGGGTTTTCAGGAAGCCTACCGACGGGTGCCCCCGAAAAATGGGACGTTCAGGCTGAACCAAAGGCACAAACGCCATTATACCTTGTACTTGCCGAAATCCTCCGGCGAAAGATTTTCGAGGTACTCTTTCCACTTACGCCCCTCCTCGCTGTCATCGGATGCTTCGGCATCCGCCTCAAAGGGCCGGGCTTTGGCGATGACCTCCTGATCGATAAATATGGGGGCCTCGAAACGCAGCGCGATGCCAATCGCATCGCTGGGACGCGCGTCCATGCTGAATTGCTGGTCCTGGGATAAAAAATGAATCCGGGCGTAAAACGTATTGTCCTGAAGATCGCACACCTCGATACTGCTGACAGTGATGCCTTGCATCTCAGCAAAATTTTTAAACAGGTCATGGGTCATCGGTCGGTCGAATTGCACCTTCTGCAATGCCGAGGCAATCGAGGTGGCTTCCAGCAGCCCGATCCAGATCGGCACCGCCTGGTCCCCCTCTTCCGTCTTGAGAATAACGATGGGGGTGTTCGTGGCCGGATCCATGGTCAGTCCGGCAATGACGGCTTTAAGCAGCATGGCATTCCTCCCCGCCTGAGCAGTCATGGGAGAGTTCCCGTTGCACCAAACCGCCCCGCAGAGAATGTGAAAATGCTTCTTCGATACACACATCGACCATTTCGCCGACCCGGGGCGGGGGCGCCTTGGTGGCGTCGCCACCCAGGCTGAAATTGACAATCTTATTTCCCGGTGTTCGTCCGGACCACTGGGGCCCTTCATCGAGGGATTCCGCCAGTCCGGGACGGGTACTGCCGCCCTCCACCATGATTTCCTGATGGGTGCCGACGAGTATCCGGTTTTTCGCAAGTGTTATCTTCTCCTGGGTGGCCAGGAGCTTCTGGAGCCGGTCTTTTTTCTCGTTTTCGTCGATTTTGGTTTTGAAACGCGAGGCTGGGGCAATCTCACGGTCCGAGTACATGAACGCAAAAATGCTGTCGAAAGACACCGTTTCCACCAGCGACAGGGTGTCCTCGAAATCCGCGGTTGATTCCCCGGGAAAGCCGACGATGAAATCTGATGTGACCGCAATGTCCGGTCGAATGCTCTGGAGACGTTCGATACGGTCAAGATAGATCTGACGGGTGTATTTGCGATTCATTCGTTTGAGCACCCGGTCGGATCCGGACTGCACCGGCAGATGAATGTGGGGACAGAGCTTATCCAGCTTCCCGAACGCGCTCATAAGATCGTCGGACAAGTCCTTGGGGTTAGAGGTCGTAAACCGGATGCGGCGCAAGCCCTCGACATCGTTCACCTGTTCCAGCAGCGCCGCAAACGATGGCAACCCCTCCTTGCGGCCGTAGCTGTTGACGTTCTGGCCGAGCAACGTCACTTCCCGCATCCCGGACGCGACCAGCGATTGAATCTCCGACAAAATCTGGTCGGGGTGGCGGCTCATCTCTGCGCCCCGCACATACGGCACCACGCAATAGGTGCAGTAGTTGTCGCAACCCTGCATAATCGTGACAAAACGCGATACCTGGCCTTCGTTCTGGAATCCGCCGGCCAGATCGATTTCATCGATCCCGTCAGATGCGGCCACATCCACCACACGGGTGCGGCCGGATGTCACTTTTCCCAAAATACGCGGCAGACGGGGAATTGCATGGGTGCCAAATACCAAATCCACATGGGGCATGCGGGACAGAATGGCGTCGCCTTCCTGTTGAGCGACACAGCCGCCGACACCGATCAGGAGATCCGGATTCTGCCGTTTCATCTTTGCCAGACGGCCGACAAAACTGAAGGCTTTCTGCTCCGCTTTGGCCCGAATGGCACAGGTATTGACAATGACCAGATCGGCCGCTTCAAGCGTGTCGGTCATTCGATACCCGACGGGTGCCAGGACACGGGCGATGCGGTCCGAATCATAAACGTTCATCTGACAACCGATGGTATTGATGTAGAGCTTCTTGTCTTTCATGCCTCACCTTGGGCCGCACACAGGGCATCGGGCAACGGCTCCATCAGAATATCCCCGTTTGCGCACAGGGCATCCAGCAATTCGGCCACCAAGCACTCACTGCCGGGTGCGATCCGAACGCTCACGACACCATCCCTGGGAACCACCGTGGTCAATACCGCCACACCCTCATAGGCTTCCAGCACAAACCGCAGGAAACTGATATCCCGACGATCTATCCGGAAGCAGCGCTGTGAGGTATACAACGTGTGCGATGGCTGGGTGAGATCCTGTGTATCGATGGAAACCGTCCGTCGGTTCGTCTGCGTCGAAATCCATTTGTCCCATGTATCAGGGAATGTAAATTATAACCATATGCCCCTTGTTTGCAACCCCTATCCCCCCTCCGCAAGTCCCGGCCACAGGCACTGCAATCCTTACCGGGGCAGGAAGAAAGGCTTGCCCCAGTGCATGGAATGGACTATAGGCCGCGGCTATGACGATGATTTGGGATATTTTGGAACCGAACCCGACAGCTGTTCAGCGTCTGGCTTCCGCCCTGGCCATTGACCCCCTGGTGGCCGCCGTACTGGTCAACCGCAGCATCACTTCCATTGCATCGGCCCAGGCCTTTCTGACCCCCTCCCTGGGCGCTATTAAGCCGCCCGGCGCCATCAAGGATATCGAACGCGCGGCCGAACGCGTGGTCATGGCCCTCACGACCAATGAAAAAATCCTGATTTTCGGCGATTATGACGTGGATGGTGTCACCGCCACCGCGCTGCTGCTGGATTTCCTGCGCATGGTCGGCGCTCGCGTGTCCCATTATATTCCCCATCGCCGCAAGGAGGGGTATGGGCTGCAGGTGCGCCATATTCGGGAGCGGATTCTCCCCGGAGGATATCGCCTGATCATTACCGTGGACTGCGGCATTTCAAGCCATGGCGCCGTGCAGGCCGCTGCGGCCGAAGGCATTGACGTGATCATAACCGATCATCATCTGCCGTCCGATCGCCTTCCCGAGGCCGTCGCCGTGATCAATCCCAAACGTGAAGACTGCAGCGCCGGCCTCGACCATCTGGCAGGCGTGGGAATGGCCTTTTATCTTTTGATCGAATTGCGCCGCCAACTGCGTGCCCGGCATTTCTGGCAGGACAGGCCCGAGCCTAATTTAAAGCAGTTCTGCAGTCTGGTGGCCTTGGGAACCATTGCCGACATGGTGCCGTTGATCGAAGAAAATCGCGCCTTCATCCACGCCGGCCTGCCATCGATGACCGCCAGACCCGGTATTAAAGCCCTGATGGCGGCCAGTCGGATCCCCCCCGATCGCGTGGCATCAGATGATGTGGCTTTCCGGCTGGCACCGCGCCTTAATGCCGCTGGCCGGGTGGCCCACGCCAGCCTGGCATTGCGCCTGCTGACCACCGACAACCCGCGGCATGCGAAACGAATGGCGCGAACATTGGACCGTTTGAACACCCGGCGCCAGCAGATGGAAGCGGGCATCGTCGCGCAAATTCAGCACCGCATCCAAGACCAGCCGGATCTCCTCGACCGCCAGGCACTGATCCTGGCCGAAAAGAGCTGGCACGAGGGCGTTTTAGGCATCGTCGCCGCCCGACTCGCGCGCCGGCATGCCCGCCCCGTTATCCTGCTCGCCCGCAACGGATCGCAGGTTCGCGGCTCGGCCCGAAGTGTACCCGGCATCGATCTCTACCGGTTGCTGGCCTCGTGTGAAACCTGTCTGGATCATTTTGGCGGGCATGCCATGGCGGCCGGATTAACGCTATCGGTCGACCGGCTGGCGGATTTTGAAGAACAGCTCTTGACGAATCTGGCGGAACAGACCCGTCCGGAAGATTTCCGTAACCACCTGACGCTCGATGCGGAAATCACGTTGGACCAAATCACACCACACCTGCTCGACCAATTGGAATCCCTCCAGCCTTTCGGCCAGGCTACCCCCGAACCCCTTTTCCTGGCCCGCGATGTCGGCGTCGACACCCACCGGTTGGTCGGCGGCCACCACCGCCAAATGGTCTTGCAATCCCGGAACAAAACAGCCGCCGGTTATCCGGCCATTCAATTCAACATCGACCCCTCGCAAGACCCGCCGTCCCGTTTCGCGCGCTTGGCATTTCACGTTCGTTGGAACCGCTGGAACGGGTCCAAACGGCCGCAATTAGTGGTTGTCGCAACCATTCCTGAGACGGGTCGCATTAGCGCGCCATGATGCTGTGCCCGCCAACAGATAACAACCGACTTTTTTCTTGCAAATTCAGAAAGCTGGCTCTATTATTTCGCAAATTCACCCGTCGGTATGCTGGCGGTATCCTTAAAAAGGAAAAACCATGGCAAAAGTCTTTCGACCCAGTACACGCGAAGCCAGTATCCTGTCAAAAATTGAATCCTCGAAAGAGTATGCACGGCGTCGATCCATCAGCGCTATTCAGGACTGTATCGATACCGTGGCCAATGCCATTTCCATGAAGCTTGTTGAAAACAAACTGGTGGAAACGACCAATAAAAACGGCTTGGAAGACCAGCTTCATGGCTGCCTCGACCGGCTTAGCCGGGCCGACGATTTTGATGTCGACTATCTGATCGCCCCCTATCGCAATCTGGTGTCGAACCCGCATATCGTTACACTCTATGTCACCGCCTTTGTGTTGGAAAAAGTGATCAACCACAAGGACACGGTAGATATTTTCGGCTCCGACGAAGAAATCTATCAGTGTATCCACCAGCAGGTGCAAAAACACCTCCCCTGACACCATGTCGTCCCGCTTCCATCCCCGTCTGGTCAACGGTCCGTTCGATGATCCGGCGCTGTACGTTGCCTTCGCATTCGAAAAGCGGGCGATTTTGTTCGATCTTGGCGACCTGAGCCGACTGGCGCCGCGAGATATCCTTAAAATTTCCCATTGTTTCATTTCCCACACCCACATGGATCATTTCTGCGGTTTCGACCGTCTGCTGCGGCTTTGCCTGGGACGGGCAAAATATCTCTACCTCTATGGTCCGGAGGGCTTCCTGCAAAACGTGCAGGGCAAACTGCGCGGCTATAACTGGAACCTTGTCACCCATTACCGACATGCCTTTGAGTTGATCGTCTCCGAAGTCCGCCGCAGCGAAATCCGGACGCGCCGTTTTGCCTGCCGCAACGGATTCCTTCCCGATGGTGCCGAGGACGCGATCCAGCCTTTTGACGGCGTTCTGCTGCGGGAACCTTCCCTGCGCGTCGAAGCCAGCATTCTGGACCACGGTATTCCCTGCCTGGGATTCAGTCTGGTGGAGCCGACCCATATCAACATCGATAAAATCGCTTTGGATCAACTGGGGTTGGCCATCGGCCCCTGGCTGAACCACCTCAAACAGGCCCTCTACGAGTCAGCCGACATGGAAACCCTCATCGCGGCCCCAACCCTTGATCCGCCCGGAGACTGCCGCTATTTCTGTCTGAAGGATCTTGCCGCGGCCGTCACACGGACGTCACCCGGCCAGAAAATCAGCTACATCACCGATGTGGCGGCGCACAAGGATAACCGGAAGGCGATCATCGAACTGATCCGCGAAGCGGACCACCTGTTTATTGAAAGCGCGTTCCGGGTACATGATGAACATCTTGCAACGACGAAGCATCACCTTACAGCGGGCCAGGCCGGGTCGATGGCCGCCCAGGCCGCTGTCAAGCGCTATACCTTGTTTCATTTCTCACCACGGTATAACGACGAAACCGAAACCATTCAGGAAGAAGCTGAACATGCGTTCCGGACTTCCACCCCTTCAAATCCAGCCGAATGATGACAATCAAAATTTGATGCAACCGTAACCACTTTTTTTCCTTTACAATATAGAGCTTTCGCATATAATCGGAGCACACAGTCACCATACGGCATCATGGCTTCCAACGCCATCTACACGAAATGGAGATGCGCTCCGGTGAAAAAGGACGAGATCTCTTCCACCGAGAAACTTTTGGAGCAAATCCGAGGGAATAGACCTTCCAACGACGCCCGCCCCCTCCCGGAAAGTCCGGTGGTGTCTTCACCTGGCTGGCGGGATCGCCTGCACGCCACCCTGAAATTCAACAAACCCATTCGCATCGGGGTCGATATCGGTTATACGGATGTACGGTTGGTCAAAACCGTCCAATCAAGCGGCAACCACTATCAAATTTTAGACTACCGCCATGTGGCGTTCGAGGCCGGCCTGGATCCGCAGCATCTGCTGTTCCCCCAGTTTCTTCGGAATACCCTGACCGGTTTCATCGGCGCAGCGGATGCCGTCAGCATTTGGGCTACGGTTTCATCGGCAAGGCTCGATACCCGGTTGCTCCACATTCCCAAAGTCGCCCGGCGGCAGATCCCCAATGCCGTTACATGGGCGTTTAAGAGGAAAACCCCTTTCAACGAAAAAGACCGACTGTTCGATTTCGAAGTGCTTGGCGAAATCACGGAAACCGAAACGCCCCAAATCGAAGTGCTCGCCTATACGATTCCGCGGGCTGACATCGATGCCATCAAAGCCGCCTTTACCCGGGCCGGATACACCCTTGACGGCGTCAGCACATATCCGTTCCTGCTGCAGAATTTGATGCGCACCCGCTGGAAAATCCTCTGTCAGGGAAACCTTTGCGCGTTGTACATCGGTCGCAACTGGTCGCGCATTGATATTTTCAAGAACGGCAACCTGATGCTCTCAAGGGGTATCCGCGCCGGCATGAGCAGCATGCTCGAAGAAATCAAGGCGGATCCCCGCATGGCCGCTGAAAAAATGCCGCCGGCCGGGCTGGAAATGGATTTCAGCCCCCCCCCATCCCGGCCGGAATCCGCTCATGAACCCTCCGATTCTTTACCGACAACCATACTGGCCTGCCTGGCGCCCGGCATTCTTACCGTCACCGGGAAAAAAGTGGGCAGCCTGCCGAACGCCGATTTCGACCCCGAAGACGTGTTCGATATGATACGGCCGGCGCTGGATAGGCTGGTGCGCCAGGTGGAACGGACGATCGGCCATTACGCCATCAATTTCGAGCAACACGAGATCGATCGTCTTTGCGTTTCAGGTATGATCTGTGAGAGCGATCGCGTCCGCACCTACATTGCCGAACAGCTCGGGATCCCATTACTCGAGCTCAACCCCTTCGACAATGAATCCCCGGCGGACCGACCGGATTCGACCCAAGAGCAACTGACGTATATCCCGGCCGTCGGACTGGCATCCAGCGGCAACAGCCGGACGCCCAATTTTTTACACACCCACCACGACCGCTCCAAACGGGAAAAAAGACAGCTCTTCAACTGTTTTGTCTTCGGTGTTTTTCTGCTGACGATGGTTGGATTCCTGGGCTTCAACGGCTGGCAAAAACGCAACCTCATTGCCCGCCACAAACAAATGCTCTCCCTTCAGCAGGAACTGGCGCAATTTGCGCCGTTGCTCAAGCCCGAAACGGTATTGGTATTGGCCGCTAAGACCAAAGAGGCCGCCAACCGGCTGGCCCAGCATAGCGACAAGTATAAAGGTGTGGCCCTTGTGGCCGAGCTTTCGCGCATGACACCGGCCGATATCCGCATGACGCAAGTGACCATCCAACTGCCCCGATCGACCGATACCGCCAAAGAACAACCACGCCCGGTTCTCGCCATCGGCGGCATCATCCAGGGCGAACGGCGCAACCTTGAACCGGCTCTGGCCACCTATATGGTCCAACTGAAGGAATGCCCTTTTTTTGCAATGCCCAGAATTATTGATAAGTCATTTGAAATGCTGGGCAATCGGGAAGTGCTGCGATTCACAGCTGAACTGGAGATCATCTGATCATGCGCTTGCGTCGGAAATCGGTTCTGGCCCTCTTTCCGGAACGTCGTCTCTTTTTCATGGTCGTCTGTTTAGGGGGCATCATGGGGTTCTACTTGCTCAGCATTCTCCCCCATCAGCAGGCGGCCGATCAGATGGAGCGCCAGATCGACGCCCTGAAAAAACAAATCGACGAACAACGGCTTCTGGCACCGATATACAACCGGTTTACCCAACTGATGGGAGAGATTCAACCCGCGCCGACGGGTGGCGACCTCCCCTTCCCGGCCCCTGAACTCCTCAGCCCGGAACAGGTTGCGGGAATCGAACCGCTTTTCCGCCAGTTGGCCGACCAGAACCAGTTGAGGGCCCGGCGCATCGGTTCGGACCTCAATTCAATGATCGGTGAAACGGGCGAACTCAAGCTATCGCTCGAAATGATGGGAACCTTCAGCAACCTGCGGGCCTTCATGCTGAAGCTGGGGGAACTGCCCTACCTGACCCATGTCGAACGCATCGAAATACGCCGGGAGTCCGGCGTGCAGGGCCTTCTGATGGAATTGGATATATGGCTGGCACGCCAATCATAACAATCCCGGTTCTTCCCGCAGGAGCTGCCGCATACGGCAATCAGGGAGGATGAATTGTCCACACGTGAAAAAATATTAGTTGGACTCATGCTGATCGCCGTATGCCTGGGGTCGCTGATGTTTTTCAGCGACGGGCCGAAAGAGCAAGGACCGTCAGCGGCCTCGGACAAGCCGAATTCGATTACGCAAATGCTGACGAATCTGGCCGCCCAATTCGGCAACAATACGGTTCTGGAGCAGAATCAATATGTTCTTTCCATGGCGCGAACGCCCTGGCCGAATATTTTTCTGTCCGGTGACGATATGATGGCGCAGCCTACCAAAACCTTGATATCGGCCGACATGCTGCCGTCCAATATGTCCCTGGTGTACTCCGGGTACATTGAAACACCGCAGCGCCGCGTGGCCATCATCAACGGGATCGAATACATCGTAGGCGAACTGCTGGATAAAAGCCAGCTCGTCATCCGTCATATCGATCCCCAACGCGTGGTGCTGGGCGCCACGCCGCATAAGGTATTCAGCCTTCCGCTCGCGGACGACGGGGGCGCACAGACGCCGTAACCCTGATTGACAGAGAGTAAATGCTATGCAAGGCAACCCCAAAACAAAATCGATCGGCCTCGTCTCTTTCCTGGTGATCCTGATGGCCATGCTCGGCTGCGCCGAAAAAGAAATCAAATTGCCTGAAGATAAATTCTTTGCCGAGTGGGAAACCAAAGCCGAAACCTCGAAGGGACATTCGCCCTCGCCCGTTAAACGTACCCTCGCCATACCGCCATCCCTGCCGGAGTCGTCCATGGCGCCGGGAAGCCCTGCCGCGCCCGCCTCGCGGCTCGCCAAACAGAAAATTTCATTGACAATGCACGGGGCCGAAGTGCCCGCCGTGCTGCGTGCCCTGGCCCGGGCCGTCGATCAGAATATCATGATCAATGACCAGGTGCGGGGACGCATCGATGTCAGCCTGAAAGGCGTTCCCTGGGACCAGGCCTTCCTGGGCATTTTGCGCACCCACGGCCTGACCTATCTTTGGGAGGGCGACATCATCCGGGTCATCACCATCGAAGACAAGAACCGGGAACTTGAGCAACTGGAAACGAGCCAGCGTATCAAGGCCAAGGAACGCGAATTGCGTCTGGCAGAGCCTCTCATGACCCAGATCATTGAAATCGAATACGCGGATGCAGAAGGGCTGCGCGAAAACCTTGAGCAATTTCTGACACGCCTGGATGAAAAAACCCTCCTGGGTTCCGTATTGGTGGATCGCCACACCAACTCCCTGATCATCCAGGCCGTCCGGTCGGACCTGGAACGCATGCTGCCCCTGATCGAAACCCTGGACCGGCCCACTCCCCAGGTGCTTATCGAAGCTCATATCGTGGAAGCCACGAAAGATGCCGCCCGCAATCTGGGCGTCCAGTGGGGGGGGCTCTACGGCACTTCCATCAATGGTTACAAGTATTACAACACCGCCGGCGATATCGCCAACCCCGCCGGCAGCGGCATCACACCGGGCAGTGGCGAATCCGTCAACCCCTCATCCGGGACGATGGGCAATTTCCCGGCCGGTCTGACGGCCACCGATGTAGCCGGCAATCTTCTGGGGCTGGATCTCGGATTTATCCTGGAGAGCGGTTCCGGCAATATTCTCAGCGTCCAGCTGCAGGCGCTGGAAGAGGAGGGGCAGCTCAACATCCTCTCCAGCCCCAACATCACCACGCTGGACAACCAGCAGGCCTTTATCGAAAGCGGACGGGATGTTCCCTACCAGTCCGTGGAAGATGACGAAGTCAACATCGAATATAAAAAGGCGGTCCTGCGTCTGGAGGTGACGCCTCACGTCATCGACAACGACACCATCAAAATGGACATCTTCGTCACCAAGGACGATGTGGATTTCGCCAATGCCGTCGGCAACAACCCCTTGATTATTACCAAACGAGCCCAAACCGGGGTGATCCTGTTCAACGGGCAGACCACGGTGATCGGCGGTCTCAGCAAAGAATTGACCGGTGAAGATGAATACGGCGTACCGTATCTAAAGGACGTACCCTGGCTGGGGAAACTGTTCAAGGGAACCAATAACAGCAATGGGTTGGAAGAGCTGCTGATCTTCGTAACGCCTTATGTTTTAAAGGAACGCACCCAGGCGTTTTCGGCCCTTCAGGAAAAAAAGGACGGAAACAGCATCTTTCTTTTGCCTGGCGTGGAAAAAAGTGAACCGGTAACCGATGCGGCATCGCCCGACCTCGGTGCGCAACGCGTTGAAGAAACCCCCTGATGGATTATTTCAGCATACTGGATCTCAAGCGGGAACCGTTTTCCAACTCCCCGGACCCTGCGTTCTTCTATCAGTCCGCGCAGCATACGGCATGTCTGCAGCAGTTGGAACTGGCCATTCGGCTGCGCCGCGGCCTCAATGTCGTCATCGGCCATGTCGGTACCGGCAAAACCACCCTCTGCCGAGAAATCATTCGCCGGCTGGACAGCGATGACACGATTTCAACCTGCCTGATGCTCGATCCGGGAATGCATTCAGACAGCGCTTTTCTTTCGGCTGTCGTCGAACAGCTGACGGGGCAATTGCCACCCGAAGACTGGCCTGAAGACCGCAAAAAAGAAGCGATCAAACAAATTCTTTTTGAAAAGGGCGTGGCCGAAAACCACACCACGGCGCTGATCATCGATGAAGGTCAGAAAATCGCACCGTCGTGCCTGGAAATCCTGCGGGAATTCCTCAATTATGAGACGAATACCCACAAATTGCTCCAGATTGTCATTTTTGCGCAGAAAGAATTCGATCAGATCATTGCCGACACGCCTAATTTTGCCGACCGCATCAACCTGCGTCTCGAAATGAGTCCCTTAGGATTCAGGGAAACAATGGCCCTGATCCACTTTCGCATTCAGGTAGCCGGTGGCGGTCCGGCCGAACGCCTGTTCTCCTGGCCCGCCATGGCCGCTGTCTTTCTGATAACCGACGGTTATCCCCGGCGCATCATCCACCTGTGCCACCGCATTCTTCTGACACTGATCATCCAGAACCGCAGTCGTGCCCGCTGGCGACTGGTGCGTGCCAGCGCCAGAAGGACCGCCATGGTCCATCCCTCCCGTCCCTGGCGCTGGGCGGTCGCCGCCATTGCGGCTGTGATCCTGACTGCCATGTTCAACCTGGAAACGATAAACCGGTGGCCGTTCGGTTTCTTCACAAAGGACGCCGCTATCGTCCACACCGCTCCGGACGCATGGTCCGTGAACACCCCGCCGGCAGTACGCCACACCGCCCCCCCCGGTGCAAAGCGCTCCGGCCCGGATATCCTCCCCGAAGCCCGGCCCCCTGTATCCCATGGTGCACCTGCCAATGGTGCTGCTAACGCCTTCGCTGCCGAAGACCCCGCTTTCGCCAAAGCGAGTGCTCCTGTTGAAATAACCCCGGTCACCATGCCGGCCCGCCTGGGACGACTTACCATTCAGCCCGGGGAAACAGTAGGCCAACTGATCCAGATGGTTTACGGCCAATTTGCGCCCACCTACCTCGACGCCATTGTGCAAGCCAACCCCCACATAACGGATCCCGATACCGTGAACGTGGGCGATATCGTTCACTTCCCGGCCCTGCCGGCGGCGGTGCGTCCCCTGCCGGTCGATGTGTGGTGGGTCGAAGTGACATCGTGCGCGCGTCTGGCCGATGCCGTCCAGACGCTGAACCGCCTTGGGAAAAACCACGTTGCGGCCCGGCTTGTCCCCTACTGGAACCCGGAAAACGGTCTGGTCTTTTCGATCGTGCTGGCGGATTGCTTCTATGACCGCCAGGTTGCCGAAAACGCCATGAACCGCAGCGTGTTGGCTTCGGAACCGAACACCGCCGTGCGATCCCTTTGGCGGGATGATACGGTCTTTTTCTGCGACCCGTTTCGGCCCGTGTCGGCCATAACCGCAACTCCTTCTTAACGGAAAATATAACGCCGTGCGTGAAAAGAAAAAATTAGGCCGCATGCTCATAGAATCAGGATTGATGACGGAATTCCAGTTGAACCAGGCCGTCCTCAACCAGAAAAAAAGTCGATTGCGGTTGGGCCAGTATCTCATTCGTGAGGGTGTCGTCAGCGAGTCCCAGATCGTCGATTTGATATCCCGCCAGCTTCGCATTGCCAAATATGACGCCATTCGTTTTCCAATCGACGTTACCCTGGCAGGCACTCTGTCGGCCGAAACGGCCCAGAAACATCAAATGGTGCCCATCCAACGTGATCACCACCTGCTCACCGTGGCCATGACCGATCCGCTCAATATCGAAGCGCTTGATGCCATCGAAGCGTCCACGGGCATGGAAGCGGAAGCCATTATCTGCACCGAGCAGGAACTCAACCAAATCATGAGCAGCCTCTATGGCACCTACACCGGCATCGGCGATGTATTGGAAGACATGGAGGAAATGCAATATGACACGGAGTCCTCCGCCGAAGCGGCCGTGTCCATGGAAGACGTGGAAGTCAGTTCCCTGCAGGACATGGCCGAAGAGGCCCCCGTCGTCCGTCTGGTCAACTCGATTCTATCTCAGGCCGTGCGCGAAGGGGCCAGCGACGTCCATATCAGTCCGGAAAAGGACTTCGTCCAGGTGCGGTTCCGCGTGGACGGGAAACTGCACAATGTTCCGGCACCGCCCAAATCCATGCTGCTGCACATCATCTCGCGCCTGAAAATCCTGGCCAATATGGATATCGCCACCTCCCGGATTCCCCAGGATGGCCGTTTCACCGTTAAATTGAACAACAAGGAAATCAATATCCGGGCCTCCACGATTCCGACCATTTACGGCGAAAATTTAGTGCTGCGTCTGCTGGACACCAGCGCGGGCATTCATACCCTGGAAACCTTGGGCATGGCGGCCGAGGATCGCCGCAAAATTGAAGCTATCATGTACAAACCCTACGGTATGATTCTGAGCACGGGACCCACCGGCAGCGGCAAAAGCACCAGTCTCTACTCCATTCTGAAAAAAATCAACCAGTCGGATATCAACATTCTGACCGTGGAAGATCCGGTGGAATACCGCATCGAAAAAATCCGCCAGATTCAGTTGAACCGCAAGGCCGGAATGACATTTGCCAGCGGCTTGAGATCCATTTTGCGCCAGGACCCGGATGTCATCATGGTGGGGGAAATCCGCGACCGGGAAACGGCCGGCATTGCCGTACAGGCCGCCCTGACCGGCCATCGGGTGCTCAGCACGGTGCACACCAATGACGCTGCCGGTGCGATTACACGCTTTATGGACATGGGCATCGAGCCCTTCCTGGTGGCGTCGGTGATGCTGGTCTCCTTTGCCCAACGGTTGGTGCGCAAGGTCTGCCCCAATTGCAGCGAACCCTACCGGCCTTCGGCCGAAGCCCTTTCATTCTGGAATCTGGACCGCCCCGAAGATGCCCGCTTCCTGCGCGGAAGAGGTTGCTTTCATTGCCAGGATACCGGCTACCGTGGGCGTATCGGCATTTATGAAATCCTGCTGATCGATGATGTCATCCGGGATATGATCGTCAAAAGAAAGGCTTCGCACGACATCACCCGCGCGGCCCATGAGGCTGGTCATTTACGGCTTCTGAAGGAAGATGCCTTCGATAAGGTGGTCCATGGGATCACCACCATGGAAGAGGCGGCCTCGGCCGTCATGATTTAGGATAATCCATGCCGACCTTTGCCTACCAGGCCATCAACGAAAAGGGCGAGACCCTTAAAGGCCATATCGAAGCCGAATCGGCCGATGCCGCCGCGGATCTGCTCGCGGGCAGGGGAGTTCTGCCGTCCCGGATTCAGGAACGCAGCCGCGGGGGGCAACGGCGTTCGTTTCCGGCCCTGGAACGGTGGTTCAGCCACATACCGACGGCGGATTTGATCTTGTTCACAAAACAATTCAGCACGCTTTTCCGGGCCGGGGTCCCCATGATGTCCATGCTGGATATCCTGGCAGCCCAAACGGAAAATCCCCGTTTGGAAAGCGTCATCACGAGCATGCGCCAGGCCATTAAAGAAGGCGCCCAGCTTTACGATGCTTTCCGTCAGCATCCCGGCGTCTTTTCACCGCTCTACTGCGCCATGATCCATGCTGGCGAAGTCAGCGGCTCACTCCCCAAAGTCATGGAACGGCTGAAATACATCCTGGAGCACGAACAGAAAGTCCGTTCAGATATTCGCTCGGCCATGTTTTATCCAGCCTTTGTCCTGGGCATGTTGGTGGTGGCCTTTGTCATCCTTCTGGCGTTCGTACTGCCCAAGTTCGTCACCATCCTTTCACGCAGCGGTGTGGCCTTGCCGTTGCCGACCCAGATCGCCATGGGGATCTATCAGTTCATGGCGACGTATGGCGCCCTACTGCTGGCCGCCGCGCTGGTCGCGTTTCTTGCTGCATTTTTTTACCTGCGGACCGACCAGGGACGCTTTACCCGCGATTACATGCTCATCCAAAGCCCCATCATCGGGCCGGTGGTCGTCAAATCAGCCATGTCACGCTTTTCCTCCATCTTCAGTATCCTGCAATCCAGCGGAATTGCGATCCTGGAGGCCATGACGATTCTCTCCGCGACCATCGGCAATGCGGCGATTGCGCGAGAGTTCGAGCGGATCCGGGAGTTGCTCGAAGAAGGGCGCGGCATTGCCGCCCCGCTCAAGAAAGCCCGCTACTTCACCCCGATGGTGGTCAACATGGTCGCGGTGGGGGAGGAGTCCGGTAATCTGGATGAAATGCTGCAGGAAGTCGCCACCCATTATGATGAAGAACTGGAATACGCCATAAAGAAAATGACCAACGCCCTCGGCCCGATCCTGATTATTTCACTGGCCGTCATGGTCGGTTTTTTTGCGGTCGCCATTTTTATGCCGATTGCGGATCTTACCAAAATGTACCATTAGCCCGGAGTTTGACGGTGGCCATTAAAGATTTTCGCTATCACATCAGCTTATATGTCATCGTTCCGGTCATCTTTGCCGGAATCGCCTTCCTGTCGGCCCTGTTGACCTTTTTGCTCGCCCAGCACTATCACCGTCTCGGCCAGGACGGTAGCCTCCAAATCCATTTGTGGGCGCTGCTGTTTGCGCTGGTCAGTTTCTTCTGCGGCCTGGTGGTCACGCGCCTCTTACTCATGCCGGTCAAACGCTTCATTCAACGCGCCAATGACATTCCGGTTATCTCGCGTCCGGAAGATGAACAGTACCGCCGCAAACAGGTCGATGAAATCAAACATTTCAAAAACGTTTTCGAGCGGGTCGAGGACGTATTGACCAAACTGGATGCCCGGCAGCTCTTTCCGGAAATCATCGGCGACAGCCGGATCATGCGGGGGCTGCTGCGGCGGATTCAGATGGTGGCGCCGACGGATTCCACCGTCCTCATCCTGGGTGAAAGCGGCACCGGTAAAGAGTTGATCGCCTCCAGCATCCATCGCAACAGTCGCCGCAACCAAAATCCGTTTATCAAGCTCAATTGCGTGGCGATTCCGCCGGATCTCCTGGAGAGTGAGCTCTTCGGGCATGAAAAAGGGGCGTTTACCGGCGCCACGGCGCGCAAACCGGGTAAATTCGAACTCGCTCACGGCGGCACCATTTTTCTGGACGAAATCGGCGACATGCCGCTCGGCTTGCAGGCCAAGATCCTGCGGGTCATACAGGAGAAGGAATTCGACCGCGTGGGCGGCACCCGCACCGTTAAGGTCGACGTCCGCCTCATCTGCGCCACTAATAAAAACCTGCCGCAGATGGTCGCGGAAGGCACCTTCCGGGAAGACCTTTACTATCGCATCAATGTTTTTGCCCTTCAGCTGCCGGCATTGCGGGAACGCAAAGAGGATATTCCGCTGCTGGTGGATGATTTCCTGTCCCGGACAACCCCCGAAGTCAGCATCTCCTCACCGGCACTGCAGATGATGATCGGCTATGCCTGGCCCGGCAATGTCCGTGAACTCCAGAATACGGTTGAACGGGCGGCGGTGCTAAGTCAAGGCCAGGAGATCGTGGTCAATCACCTGCCGGATAGCATCACCCAGCTGTTCCAACACGCGTTCATCGAAAACGAGGAAGAAAAAGACCTTTCCATCGATGACAAACTCAAAGAAATCGAAAAGGGCATGATTATCGATGCGCTTAAAAAAACCAAGGGCATCCAGATCAGAGCAGCCGAATTAATGGGAATCAATCAACGCAGTTTATGGCATCGCATCAAGAAATACCAGATCGATGCGGCCGCCTTCAAATCCGACAAATGATGAGGAACCAACCTACACGATTTGGAGGACAACTCCTCCCAAATCATACGGGTATTGAGTGCAAGGGATAAATCGTTACACGATTCATGGCCGAAAAGGCAGCATTTGCAACCATAACGATCTAAAAAGAAAGTTCGGTACAATTTTTGCTAATTTTGGCATTTCGCCATCAATCAAGAATGCAGTCAACTCCAAGGAGATAGCAGTGGAGGCCATAACCATGAAACGGCGACCTATTATATTGAATCAGTCCGGTTTTACGCTCATCGAAATCATTGCGGTGTTGATCATTTTAGGCATACTGGCCGCCGTGGCCGTGCCACGCTATATCGATCTTACCGCCAATGCCCAGCAACGCGCCCTGGATGCCGGCATTGCCGAGTTGAATGGCCGGGAAACCTTGCAATGGGCTGATGTTAAATTATCAAGTACAGGATGGACTGCCGACACCGACGTTTTCGGCCCGACGATAACCGATCTTGGTGACCCTTATACCTGGAGCGGTACTTTGGACGCAACCGGCGGGACGCTTGTCTACGACGCCGGGGCAACTGCGGCACTTGCGCGAACCGCCTCAACCAGCACATCGCCAGGACGCTGGACGCGATAAGTCCTGTATTCATGATGCCCGATAAATCGATTCGCGGCCGCTGTCGCGAAAAGAACGGGGCTTTTGTCGCCTTTTCGCCTGATAACTTGGAATTCGACCGGATCCTATTGAAAGAGACGCTCATCACACGCCCCTTGAACAACCCAAGGGGCTTTACACTGATCGAAATCATTGCGGTATTGGTTATTCTCGGTATCCTGGCGGCCGTTGCCGTACCTCGATTTATCGACGTTGCTGCCAATGCCGACCAACGTTCCCTGGACCTTGGCGTCGCTGAGTTGAATCAACGTGAAACCCTGGTATGGGCCAATATCATGCTCTCCGACGGTGGTTGGTCCGACGATACCGCCACTTTTGGTCAAATGGATGTCGATCTTGGCGCTGGCTATCAGTGGCCCGGAGCCGCCACAGCCGGCGGCGGAACTCTCCGTTTCGGTTCCGCCACAGCAGCGTTGACCCGATCCGCATCCACTTCGCTGTCCGCCGGCCGTTGGTCACGCTGATCGACTGACCCACCAATCACCATATTGTTACGGTTGCCACGACACTTAACAGATCTCTGCCAGGCGATGGGCCGCCCAATCCTGCTCCCATCTGGAAATACAATCGTATCGGTGATAAAATAAGACCTGATCAGAGAACGATCCATTTCAATAAACCATAGGCCACCATAAACACCCCGTGAAAAGGAGTGTAAATGTCAAAGTATGGTCGCCTTTGAAACGATCCGACCAATCTTTGTTTATGGAAAATGCCCTATGATCAAAGACGTTCAGCCCCGGACATGCCGACCCGACCATCGACAAGGTCACTCAGGTTTTACGATGATCGAGGTCCTGGCCGTGTTGATCGTTTTGGCCGTGGTCATGACCGTCGTGCTCAGCCGGACACCGGCTATTGACCGGGAACCCTATGCCCAGGCCGCCATCATCCGTTCCCATCTGCGGTTCGCCCAATCGCTGGCCATGGGCAACAACACCGAAAGCTGGGGCATCGCCTTCACCTCCAATTCTTATACCCTGTTTCAGGACGGCCGGCCGGCCAGCGTCAATCTGCCCAATGATAGCACCGCCACCCACAACCTTCCCGCCGGCGTTGCCATTACGGGTGGCATCGGCACCATCGTATTTGATGAATGGGGCAGTCCCGGGCCGGACACCATCACTCTCACCGTCAATACCGACCCCATCACCATCACAGGCCATACGGGGTTCATACCATGAGATCGATGGCGCCTGCGTCCAAGACGGGATTCACCCTGGTGGAAGTCATCATCACCCTGCTGGTGGCCGTTATCCTTGGCGCCATCATGATGCAATACAGCGGCAGTGCGCTGATCCAAAGCAGCACGCCCATCAAACGCCTCAAGATCAATACCGCCCTGCAGGCCGTGGCGGATCAGATCATCGGCGCCTTTCGGCAGGCAGCGCCTTCCGACAGCGCAGGCTGGAGCATTTTTCAATCCAGCATCGGTGCCGCCGGAACCGATCAAAACAACGCCTATGGCGAATACCGGGTCCTTTTCAATGATTTCATTCAATTCGATGCCGCCGGCAACGAAATCGCTGACGTCTATGGCACAGCACCGGAAAACACCCTCAAGGTCATCATCGCCGGTGCCAACGACGATTCACTGACTTTTTTGTTGGTACGCTGACTAATGGACAACGTCTTGAAGCATGATGGTCCTAAACCGAAGCCGGCACGGCCACCCGTTTTACAAAGGGGTTTCACACTGATCGAAATGATTGCCAGCCTGGCCATTGTCGGCATCCTGGCCGCCATTGCCGGCCTTGGCCTGGTGCAAATTACGGAAGGGTTTCTTCTTTCCCGAGCGGGGGCCGAATCCGCCCAGAAAGCCCAACTGGCCATGACCCGGATGGTAAAAGAATTCACCACCATAACGGATGTTTCGAGCGGCAGCAGCAATAGCATCACCTTTGACAGTTTTCATGCCGATGAGGCTGTCGATACCATCCGCTCGTTTCGAATATCGTGGAATGGCACGGTTGGTGACCCCCTTCTGCTGACCTGCCTTGACTGCCCCGGCGGCAGCGTGACCGCGCCGCTCGCCGACAACGTCATTGCCTTTGATCTCTCCTATCTCTATTACGATACCAGCGGCAATCTGATCACCGCGCCAGCCCGTACACCTGCATGGAGCGCCGCGTTTGCCAGCCCAACGCGCCAGGCCGCCATCCGCCTGCGCCTGCAATTGCATGACACGAATTTTGATGAACTCACGACAACTGTTTTTTTGGGCAAACATGACTGAACCATTTCGCCATAGCCTTTCTGCAGGCGCCGACAGTGTCGGGCATCGGTGGTGGTCCCATGCCAACCGCCTTCGCCGTGACAACCGCGGGGCATTGCTGATCAGCCTGATTCTGACCCTCACTGTCATGGCCACCCTGGGGGCCGCCATGATCTACATGACGTCATCGTCCGGTTATGGTTTTCTGACATCCAGCAGCCAGAAAAAAGCCTATTACATCGCCTATTCCGGTTTGACCTACTATGACGCCCTGCCCGTCAAACCGACCCTGCCCGCGACCTATCGCCTTGCCAACGGTGACCGTTTCATATTGGACATCGAAGGCTTTCCCGAGCGATTCACATCCACGGGAATCGTCAACGGCCCTTTTGGGGATACCCGATTCAAACTCTATGCCCGCAGCTCCGGCGGAACACCGGAATGGGTCGACACCATGGAGGATACGGACAACTGGCTGCCTGATGAAGGCACACCGGGGAAGCTTGATACGGAAACGATCGATAACGATGCGGCCTTGCGCACGGAGGGGGAATCCTTTGATTTGCCCGGCGCCGGGAGAAACGTATCGCTTCAAACCGCCATCAATGATGCCAGTGCCATCCGCGGCAACTATGAGAGCCAACGCAATGGCGCCGCGCCGTTCAGTCTGGAGTGGTTCCAATACGACTTTTATCTGCGCTACTGGTCGGCGGTGACCGATGCCCTGGAAGACGCGCGCGCTATCCTGATCGGCGCCGGTGTGACGGACGACACGGTAACCTTGCCAACCCAGCTGTCGCAGCCCGCCGTTTTCGGTATTTTTGACTGGCGCACCGTCAACGGCGGCGCCGCCATCCCCTTTTTCGACTATTGGAACAGCACGGTCTACGATGGGATTACTCATGATCTGAACAGCCTGAGCTACGACCTCCAGGTCAAGACGGCCGTCGTTCCCAATGCCGAGGATTACCTCAGCGGTCTTTCCCTAAGGGTGGACAACATGGCCGCCAACGGCGGCAATCTGCTGGGGCTTTCCATCGTCCGGGGGCAGTGGGGGAATACCCTGCCGGACAGGCTGGTTCCGGTAGACGACGCATCCACCCCCTATCTTACTCTTTGGGCCCAGAAAGATCTTAACGGAGATAGCTTAATCACTTCCCTGTGGACCTATACCATCCCGCCGTCAGGCCCCACTCTGACATTGTGGCCGGAAGAGCGCGAAATCCTGGCCTATGCCGAACTGCCGCTGAGTTATTGCCTGCTGCAGGGCAATAGCCGCTATTTCGAACCCTGGCTGACGCTGCTCGTGCGGCTGGAAGAACGAGGCGTGCGACCGGACGAGGCCGGGGGGGCCTTTGCCGCCGGAGAACGCGTCAACGCCCTCAAAGTCTTCGTGTCAACACCGTTCCTCTGCAACGGCGGCGGCAGCATCAGTAGTGCGGCCCCCAATCAGATGCTGGATAACCGGCGGGGTCCGAATCAGCGTCTGGCGCCTCTCAGCGCATTTATCAACTGGCCGGTTTTCGACCGCACGAATTTCCGGGTAACGAATGACAATTTCAACCTTGTCGGCGGTAACGTGACCCAGATTGACTGGACCTTCATCAGTGGGTCCCCTTCCCCCACCATGGGATTCAGGATCGAAAAAACAGGTCGGGCCACCGAATGGGAGGAGGATGCCGTTCTGTTGACCGATGCCTTTACCACCGAGGGTTACAGCACAAATGTCGATAACTGGCCGGAAGAATTGGGTCTGCATGCCATGGGCGTTCCGCCTTCGGCACCATCGGCGATTTACTTCGATGACTATGCGGTGCGCCTGAAAGGGCGGGACCCGGTCCTGCGATGAGGACCGGCGGAGAATAGAAATGACGGAACGCTTCAACGCGATCATCCAACAGGGGCTGAACAAAGGCTATTCCGATATCCACATCACCGGCGAGCATCCGCTGGTATACCGCTGCAACGGCAGCTTGCACTTTGAAAAAAGCCTGCAGTGGTCCCATCGGGAGCTGGACCTTTTGGTGCAGCGGTTGCTGAGCGTTCGGGAACTGGAGATCCTTCACCAGCAGATGTCGGTGGACATTGCGCGCAGCATCGGCCAGGTGCGCATACGGGTCAATATCTTCAACACGCTGCGGGGTCTCAGTCTGGCGATCCGCCTTTTGCCGGGCCACCCCCCCGAGCTGGCCAAGTTGAATCTGCACCCCTCCATCGTGGACTTCTGCCGGTTGAAAACCGGATTGCTGCTGGTCGGCGGTGCCGCCGGTACGGGAAAATCCACCACCATTGCGGCCATGGTGGAAGAAATCAATCGGACTCAGAGCCTCCATATCATCACCCTGGAAGCGCCGGTCGAATACCGCTATCGGTCCAAAAAATCCTTCGTCGAACAGCGGGAGTTGGGCACCCACTTCCCCAGCTACAGCCAGGGCCTGCAGGATGTGCTGCGCGAAGCACCCGATCTGATCGTCGTAGGGGAGTTGCGCGAACCGGAAACCATCCGGCTGACCGTCAATGCCGTGGAAGCCGGCCATCTGGTGATCGCTTCCATCCACGCCACCACCACGGAAGACGCCTTCTACCGCCTGTGCAACTCTTTTCCGGCCGACATCCAGGATCTTGTGCGCAACCAGTTGGCCTCAAGCCTCAGCCTGCTGCTGATCCAGAAACTGATCCACCTCACCGCCCACGGCTTCCGGGTGCCGTTGTTGTCGATTCTGCGCGGCACCCCGGCAGTCAAAAGCATGGTGCGCGACAACCGCCTGAGCCAGATTGAAACGGTATTACAAACCGGGAGCCGGGAAGGCATGTTCAACATGGAAAAATACTACACAAATTTCATTGCCCGCCAAACCCGGTTCGTTTCACCCTTGGAGACGTTTCGCCCTTCCGCTGAAAAAAGCCCGGAAACCCCTTACCAATCCGCACTTCTGCGAATGACGCGACGGGACGACCGCCCAGGATCGGTGGATCCCGCTTTCGCCGCCAATCCGCATCATGGCGAAGGGCCTACCAGCTATGAAATTCAGGAAGAAGCGACCATGCTCGAACTGATCGAAGAATTGAAGCGCGTCGAAACAGATAAAACAGCCCCCTGATGCCCAAGGGTCATGATAAAAAGCGGTTTCAGGAACGTTTTCCCGCCCATCGCGGACGGCCTTTGCCATTGGCGGCCAGCGTGGCCGGTGAACAACGGGTTTCTACCGCCGCATAACCCAGCAGAGCGCTAACTTCCCGTGTGAGCATGGCGCCGGCTTTCAGCTGCAGCGATTCATCCGCGGCGATGATGGTTTCCGTTTGGTTCCCGTCCACCAGATGGAGAAAGGTGCGGCAGGTCCCGGGGTAGCGAATCAGCAGCCCCTGCAATTCCGACAGGAGTTTGCTATGCGCGCGGGCGGTATCCAGGGTGATGTGTACGCTGGCGGTCCAGACCTCCTCGGCGCGCTCCATGTCGACTATTTGTTCCGCCACGATGCGGACAGCATTCTCTTCCTTCTGGGCCTGTCCCTGCACAAAAACAGGCTGATCTTCCCGCAGGAGTTCTTCACATTCCGCGTAGCTGTCAGGAAACACGATGACTTCCGCCGTGCCATGAAGATCTTCGACCTGCACGAACGCCATCAAGTCGCCTTTTTTCGTCCGCAGGGTGCGGATTCCGCTGATCAGTCCGCCGATCCGAACGGCCGCCTTGTCGGTGATTTCACTCAAGGTAAGGGCATTGGCATTGGTAAATTTGGCAACGACATCTTCGTACCGGTTCAAGGGATGGCCGCTGAGGTAAAGTCCGAGCGCTTCCTTTTCCAAGGCCAGGGCCTGGCGGGGCTCCCATTCCGTTATATCGGGCAGACTGGGGGCATTGATCGCCGGTGCCGAGGTTTCGATCGCACCGAACAGCCCCATCTGCGGATCGGCCTTTTCCTTCTGAACCCGTTGACCGTATTCGAAGGCCTCTTCCAGGGCGGCCATCATCTGGGAACGCTTGTGTCCCTGGCTGTCGAAGGCACCGCATTTGATCAGGCTTTCGACGACGCGTTTGTTGACCCTGCGCAAATCGACGCGGGCACAGAAATCCAGCAGCGATTCAAAGGCACCGTTCTCCTGCCGCTCGGCCACAATCGCGTCAATGGCCGCCTCGCCAACATTTTTTACGGCGACCAGTCCATACCGGATTTTGTTGTCATAAACCTCGAATGTGGTGCCGCTGTAATTGATGTCCGGCGGCAGGATGTCAATGGCATGGCTGCGGCACTCGGCCATGTATTTGACGACGCCATCCGTGGAATGCATCTCACTGGTCAGCAGGGCGGCCAGGAATTCGACGGGAAAGTGGGCCTTGAGATAGGCGGTCTGGTAGGCGATTAGCGCATAGGCCGCACTGTGGGATTTATTGAACCCATAACCGCCGAACTTCTCCATCAAGTCGAATATCGTTTTGGCTTTATCTTCAGGAATGTTGTTTTCCCGCGCGCCGGCCATGAAACTGTCCCGGTGCTCGGCCATCTTCGCGGCGATTTTTTTGCCCATGGCCTTGCGCAGGTCATCCGCTTTGGCCATGGTATAATTGGCCAGATCGGCGGCAATCTTCATGACCTGTTCCTGGTAGAGAATGACGCCGTAAGTTTCCTTTAAAATCGGCTCCAGTTCCGGCACCAGATAGACCACCGGCTTGCGGCCGTGTTTGCACTCGACAAAATCATCCACCATGCCGCTGTCCAGCGGACCGGGGCGGTAGAGGGCCACCAGGGCGGTGATATCGGCAAACGAGGCCGGCTTCAACCGGACCAGCAGATCTTTCATGCCGGAGCTTTCCAGCTGGAACACCCCTGTGGTGTCTCCACTGGCCAACAGGCTGTAGGTGTCCCGGTCATCCAGATCCAGATTGACCATGTCCGGCACGGGCTTGTTCTGCTGGGCCAACAGCGACAGCGCCTTTTCAATGACCGTCAGGTTCCGCAACCCAAGAAAATCGAACTTGACGAGACCGGCCTTTTCGACATGTTTCATGTCGAACTGGGTCACCACTTCCCCTTTTTTACCACGGTACAGGGGCAGATATTCCACCAGCGGTTTGTCGCCGATCACAACACCGGCGGCATGCGTGGAGGCATGCCGTGGCAGTCCTTCCAGGACTTTACAAATTTGCAGCAGCTCGGCGATTTCCGGGCGCGACGCCGCCAGCTCATTAAACTTGGGCTCCTGGGCGATGGCATCCGCAAGACTGATATTGAGGACATCGGGCACCATTTTGGCAATGGCATCCACCTCGCGCAAAGGGATATCCAGGGCGCGTCCCACGTCGCGAATCACCGCCCGCGTCTTGAGCTTTCCGTAGGTGATGATCTGGGCCACGTAATCACCGCCGCCGTATTGATCCACGACGTATTTGTAGACGCGATCGCGACCGTTGATGCAAAAGTCGACATCGATATCCGGCATGCTGATGCGGGCCGGGTTCAGAAACCGCTCGAAAATCAACCCGTGTTCAATGGGATCCAGGTCGGTAATGCGCATGGCATAGGCCACCATGCTGCCGGCCGCCGACCCGCGGCCCGGACCGACCGGCACACCGTTTTCTTTGGCGTAGCGAATGAAGTCGGCCACAATGAGAAAGTATCCCGTGAAGCCCATTTCCTTGATGACGGAAATCTCATAATCCAGGCGTTTGTCGTAGACCGCCCGGTCCAGGTTGGGCTGTTTTTCCAGGATCTTTTCCAGGCGAAGGCGATATCCCTCGCGCACCGTCTCTTCAAACAGGTCTTCCGTGGAAATATCTTTAGGCGCTGGGAACTGGGGGAAGTGATAGGAAAAATCAAAATCATAGGCACAACGGCGGGCGATGGAAAGCGTATTGTCGATGGCGCCGGGGTAGTCTTTAAAGGACGCGGCCATTTCTGCGGGCGATTTGAAATAAAGCTGGTCCGTGCTGAACCGGAAGCGGTTGGCTTCATTGACGGTTTTGCCGGTCTGGATGCACAGCAAAACATCGTGGGCACGGACGTCTTCCTTGTTCAGATAATGACAATCGTTGCTGGCCACCAGCGGAATGGAAAGCTTGTGACTCATATCCCGCAGGGCGCGGTTGACCGTTTCCTGGATTTCGATACCGTTGTTCTGTACTTCGAGATAAAAATTGTTTTCACCAAAAAGCTGCTGATACCACTGGGCCGCCGCTTCAGCTTGATCGATGCGCCCCGCCTTGATGCGCATGGGGATTTCACCGTGCAGGCAGGCCGAGAGTGCGATAAGGCCCTCGTGATGGTCCGCCAGCAGTTGTTTGTCGATCCGCGGACGGTAGTAGAAGCCCTCCATCTGGGCGACGGAGGTCAGACGGCACAGATTGCGATACCCCTCCTGGTTTTCGGCAATGAGCACGAGATGGGTCACGCCCTTGGCATCAAGAGGGGTCTTGTCGTGAATCGTGCGTGGCGCCACATAGATTTCGCAGCCGATAATCGGGCGCAGTTCGGCTTTCTTGGCTTTGGTGTAGAACTCAAGCACCCCGAACATGGTCCCATGGTCGGTAATGGAGACCGCCTCCATGCCAAACGCGCGGGCCTGTTCTAAAAGCGAATCGATCCGGATGGCCCCGTCCAGCAGGCTATACTGGGTGTGAACGTGGAGATGAACAAAAGGACTCTTATCAGCAACATTCATGCGTGGTTATGCTCCACAGATCGGGCCTCTATTCGACACGGTAATTGGGGGCTTCCTTGGTGATAATGACGTCATGCACGTGGCTTTCCCGCAAACCGGCCGCGGAGATTCTGATGAAACGCCCCTTTTCACGCAATTCCGCCAGGGTTCGGCTGCCCACGTAGCCCATGCCGGCTTTCAAGCCCCCGATCAGCTGGTGAATATTGGCCGAGAGGGCCCCTCGATAGGGCACCCGCCCCACGATACCTTCCGGTACCAACTTGTCCGGGGCCTCATCATCCGTTTGATAATACCGATCTTTGCTGCCTTTTTTCATCGCTTCGAGCGATCCCATACCCCGATAGACCTTGTAGCTTCGGCCCTGAAAAAGGATGGTTTCCCCCGGGCTTTCCTCGGTCCCCGCAAACAGGCCGCCGACCATCACGGAATGCGCACCGGCGGCGATGGCCTTGGGGATATCGCCGGAATACTTGATGCCACCATCAGCGATCAACGGCACCCCGGTTTTGCTGGCCACGGATCGGCAATTCAAAATGGCCGTGACCTGAGGCACACCAATACCGGCCACGATCCGGGTCGTGCAGATCGAACCGGGCCCAATACCGATCTTGACACCATCCACACCGGCATTGATCAAATCTTCGGCCCCCTTGGCCGTGCCGACATTGCCGGCAATCAGCTCGATGCCGCTGAAGGTCCCTTTGAGCTTGATCACCGCATCGATCACGTTCTGAGAATGCCCGTGAGACGTATCGATGGCAATCACATCGGCCCCTGCCTTGAGGAGTGCTTCAGCACGGGCCTCCATATCCGGGCCGACCCCGACGGCGGCCCCGACCCGCAGCCGGCCCAAGCTGTCCTTGCAGGCATTGGGATATTTTTTGATTTTTTCGATATCCTTGATGGTAATCATTCCCGCCAGCCGGCCGTCCTTGTCCACCACCAACAGTTTCTCAATCCGATGTTCATGCAGGAGTTTTTTGGATTCTTCCAGGCTGATGCCCTCGGGAACCGTCACAAGCTTATCCTTGGTCATGACCTCCGCCACGGTACGCGCCAGATTGGTTTCGAACCGCAGGTCTCGGTTGGTGACGATACCCACCAGGCGGTCTCCGTCCGTAACCGGAACACCGGAAATGCGGTAGCGGGTCATCACCTGCAGGACATCTTCAACCGGGCGTTCCGGGCTGATGGTCACCGGATCGACAATCATGCCGCTTTCCGATTTTTTGACTTTGTCCACTTCCCGGGCTTCGGTCTCGATGCTCATGTTGCGGTGAATGATACCGATGCCACCTTCACGGGCCATGCAAATGGCGGTTTCCGCCTCCGTCACGGTATCCATGGCGGCACTCACGAGAGGGATGTTCAGTTTAAGGTTACGGGTCAGGTACGTGCCAACCTGAACATCCTTGGGAACGACATCGGAATAGTTGGGCAGCAGTAAAACATCGTCGAACGAAAAGGCCTCTTCGGGGGGCATCTTGATCATAGAACCTCCGGTGACGGTTGCAATTGAGTCAAATGGAAAAAGTGCCTTGGCACACGCAGAAGAGGCACTTTTATAGAGTTCGTTTTATCGTATGGGATCGACCATCCAAGCACGCGGCACTGCTTTCTGGGTTTTGAAAGTGTGCTGTCGTGATGGTCGAGAATTTGACCTGCTCCATTACCAGAAGGGCCTGGTTTTAGCAATCCTTTATTTGGTGCCTTGACATCACCATCCGGCCGGTATAATGAGTGGTTTCGTCAAAATATCCCGAATCATTGCGTTTTCCGCCAAAACAAAAATCGATCGGGGACACCACACCCGGGCGGAATGCGTAAGGCCGTCGTACCGGAGAGCGTTCATGTTATTGAAAATCAATCCTGATAATCCGCAACAGCGCCTCGTTGACAAGGTGGTCACCCTTCTGCGCCAGGGCGGCATCGTGGCCTATGCCACCGACACGTTTTACGGGATTGGCTGCGATATCATGAACAAAAAGGCCATTGAAAAAATTTACCAACTCAAACAACGTGACAAAAAGAAACCTTTTAGCTTCATGTGCTCGGATCTGAAAAACATCAGCCACTATGCGAAGGTTTCCAACTACGCCTATAAAACCATGCGGCGCCTGTTACCCGGCCCCTACACCTTTGTTTTGGAAGGGTCACGTGAAGTTCCTAAAATGATGCTGACGCCCCGCAAGACCGCCGGCATCCGCGTACCAAATCATGCCCTGTGCCTGGCGCTGGTAAAAGAACTCGGCAATCCTATTCTGACCACCAGCGCCACCATGCAGGACGGCACCGTGTTTGATGATGCCTCCCTTATCCACGACCATTTCGGCTCGCGTATCGATGCGGTCATTGACAGCGGCATCGTGCCGGGCCAGCCATCGAGTGTCATCGCACTGATCGATGACGTCCCCGAGGTCATTCGTCGGGGCGCCGGCGATGTCAGCCTGTTCGAATAATTCAGGATGTCAGTCTGATAATCATCCCACCCGAAAGACGAGGTGTCCCGAGCGGGATATCAATGGCGGGAAGGCGTATACAGGTATTCGGCCGTCATTTGCGGACGACTGACCAGGCCAAGCAGGTTCTTCAAAGTGGACTCCGACAACAGGCGCAGTATCGACATCTTTTTTTGGGGTGGGTAAATGGCAACGATCTTGCCTTCGATACCGGCCAAGCGGCCCGCCCATTCGACGGCGTCCTCTAAATTACCGATTCGATCCACCAGGCCGATCTCTTTGGCATCCTCCCCCGTGTAAATGCGGCCATCCGCCAGCGCTTGAACCTTCGCCAGGTCCAGCTGCCGTCCCTCGGCAATAGCCGATACGAACTGCTGGTGCAGCTGATCGACGAAGTCCTTTAAAAGTTGCCGTTCTTCCGGCGTCATCTCACGCACCGGAGATCCGGCATCTTTAAATTGCCCGCTTTTGATGACCACCGGCGACAAACCGATTTTGTGAAAAAGTTCCTGGAAATTGGTATACTCCATGATCACCCCGATGCTGCCGGTAATGGTCCCCGGGTTGGCAACGATGCCATCGGCCCCGGCGACCACGTAGTATCCCCCGGAGGCGGCGACCGCGCCCATGGAGGCGATCACTTTTTTGGTCGCCTTGGTACGGATGATTTCCCGGTAGATTTCCTGGGAGGGTCCCACGACGCCGCCGGGCGAGTCGACCCGGATCACAATCGCCCGGATGGCATCATCTTCACGGAAGCGTTTGAGCTGTTCGATGGTATCGCGGGATTGCGCGATAACCCCGACAATCTCAACCACACCCACCTTCTCCCCGTCGTCCATCCCGAGCCCCCCAAGATCCGTGCCCTTCATCCCAATCGCAACGATCAGAGACACGAGAATAAGGGTTGTGGAAAACAGCACGGAAAAGATCAGAAAAGAAAACAAAAATGGATGTCGGCGGGAAAACATTGACTATTCGCCTTCGTTAAACGGTGGGGGAGAGGTGTCGGGCGCACAAAGGGGAAAACCACCGGGTGCCGGAGCATTTGCCCCAGGCACCCGGTGTCTGATCTATTTATCTTCGCTTTGGTCCTGCTCGTCCTGCTCTTCCGGGTCCTGGCTCTGATCATGGTCCTGATCAACCTCGTTAAATTTCTCCTGGAGGTTTTCACGCAGGATTTCGCCAAAACTGGAAGTCGCCGGTTTCATGCTGTTCACATATTCGCTCAGAATGGACTGTTCGTCCTCCATTTCCAAACGTTTGATCGACAACCCAATCCGTCGTTCGTCACTGTTGATGTTCATCACTTTGGCCGTAATGACATCACCGATATTGTACATGCCGACCGGCGTCTTGATTTTCTCTTTGCTGATTTCGGAAACATGAACCAGCCCCTCGATGCCTTCCTCGAGTTCGATAAAAACACCAAAATCGGTCAGGTTCGTGATCGTGCCGGTAATTTCCTTGCCAACTTCATAGCGTTCGGCCACGGACTTCCAAGGATCCTGCTGGAGTTGCTTGACACCAAGGGAAAACCGTTCGTTGTTTTTCTCGATGTCCAGGACGATGGCTTGCAGCACGTCACCTTTCTTGTAGACCTCGGAAGGATGTTTGATCCGCTTGGTCCAGGAGATATCCGAGATGTGCACCAGGCCGTCAATCCCTTCATCGATGCCGATGAAAAGACCGAAATCCGTGATATTCTTAATTTTACCCTCGATGGTCGTGCCCACAGGGTATTTTTCCGCAATGATGTCCCAGGGGTTGGGTTTGACCTGTTTCATGCCCAGGGAAATGCGTCGGCTGTCCGGTTTGATGTCCAGCACCACCGCGTCGACCTCTTCACCCACCGATACGACTTTGGAGGGATGGCGGACCTTGCGGGTCCAGGACATTTCCGAAACATGAATCAGGCCTTCGATACCTTCTTCAAGTTCGACAAAAGCACCGTAATCCGTCAGGCTGACCACCCGACCGGTCACCTGGGTGCCCACCGGATAACGTTCGGATGCATGGGTCCAGGGATCCTCGGTAAGCTGCTTCATGCCGAGGGAGACCCGCTCCTTTTCAAGGTCGAGATTAAGGATTTTGACGGTTATCTCATCCCCGATAGCGAACAGTTCCGAGGGATGTTTTACCCGCCCCCAGGAAATATCCGTAATATGCAGCAGACCGTCAACACCGCCCAGGTCCACAAAAACACCATATTCGGTAATATTTTTTACGGTACCCGGAACGACCTTGTCTTCATGGATCGATGCCAGAGTGGCGGCTCGTTTGGTTTCGCGTTCCTTTTCCAGCAACACCCGGCGTGAGAGCACGATATTACTGCGTTTACGGTTGTATTTCAGAATCTTGAAAGCAAAGGTTTTACCCACCAGATCATCAAGATTGCGAATCGGCCGCAAATCCGCCTGAGAACCGGGCAGAAAGGCCTGAACACCGATATCCACCGAGAAGCCGCCCTTGACCCGTGACTGAATCGTTCCGTCAATGGTTTCGTCAGCGTCGAACACCCGCTTGATCTCTTCCCAGACCTTGACGCTGGCCGCTTTTTCCTTGGAGAGAACAACACGCTCTTCCTCGTCGTCCCACCATTCGACCATGACTTCGACTTCATCACCGATTTCGGCTTTAATCGTGCCGGTCTCGTCCCGGAATTCATGAATCCGGATCTGGCCTTCGGATTTGTACCCGATGTCCACCAGCACGTGATCCTTGTCGACCGAAATGATGCGCCCCGTGACGACCTCGCCTTCTGCGAACCGCTTGAAACTCTCCTCATAGAGACTCATGAGGTCTTCCATGCTCTCGCTTTCCGCCGATTCCTGATCGCTCATGACCTGCTCGTTGGTGGTACTGGCTGCACTGATGTCTTCGTTTTCGTTGTTATCCACTAGATTTTCCATGTAAGAATGATATCCCCCTTAGCCGATTTTTTTTGCAACAACCAATTTCGGTTGGCATAACCAAAGTTCTTTATCAGGTACGATCGATAATTACAATATCAAATTTAGGATCCTTCCGCTGATCCATGGCCCTGCGACCTTGCTTCCAACATCTTGATTTTCAACATCATACGCTCCACGACCTCATCCGCTGTAAGGTTTTCGGAGTTGATGACAACGGCATCCGCCGCCGGTTTCAGCGGGGCCAACACCCGGGTTTGATCGTTGTGATCGCGCTGTTGCATATCCTTTAAGACAGCATCCAGGCTCTGGTCGGAACGACCGTTGAGCTCATGATGCCGCCGCCGGGCACGGACTTCCAGAGGCGCCTCGAGAAAAAATTTCAGGTCGGCGTCGGGAAAAACGACGGTCCCCATGTCGCGCCCTTCAAATACGGCGCATTTTTCACGACCGAACTGCCGCTGCACGTCGAGCAGAAAACGTCGCACGACGGGACGGGCCGAAATGGCCGAAGCCAGCATGGAGATTTCCGGTGTTCGGATCTGATCTTCGATATCGTTATCACCATCGTACAAGCGGCATCCATCCGCGTTTCGGATAAACCGCAGACGCAGATCGCGGCAGAGCGCTTCCAAACCGATATCGTCGTCTGTGGCTATCCCTTTTTTTCGGGCGGCCAACGCCACGCCACGATACAACGCACCGGTATCGATGTAGTGATAGCCCAGTCGATCCGCCAATCCGCGGCTGACCGTGGTTTTGCCGGCTCCCGCCGGTCCATCGATCGTGATGACCATTGGTTCGCTCCCCGCTGTAGCGTTGCACCTGCCGCAGCTCTTCGTCGATAGCGGCCCGCTCCGTTGGTTATCGGTCCAGGACCACCTTGAGTGCTTCGATGAAACGTTGATTTTCTTCCGGTGTCCCCACATTGACCCTTATATAGTCGGGATAGCCGTAACCCTTCATCGAGCGCACGATGACGCCTTGCCGCAGCATGGCCTGGAAAACCGTTTCCGCATCGCGGGCCACATCGATCAGGAAAAAGTTCGACTGCGTCGGGAAATATCGAATCCCCATATCCTTCAAGGCCGCGAACAGGAACGCCAACCCATCGTGCACGACGCGAAGCGTCCGGTCCACAAATGCATGATCCTGCAGAGCGGCCCGGGCTGCGACCTGGGCCAGTGAATTGACATTGAAGGGCTGCCGGATCCGATTCAAATATCCGGCCAGTTCTTCCGGCATGACGCCATACCCCACCCGCAGGCCGGCCAGCCCATAGAGTTTAGAGAACGTTCGCAAAGTAACGATAGAACGTCCGCCCCCCCAATAGGCCTTGCTTTGTAGACAGCTGGCATCGCGAACGAACTCAATATAGGCTTCGTCCACCACAACTACCACGTCCAATGGCAAGGCGGCCAAAAAACGATCGAAATCATCACCGCTGATGACGGTCCCGGTGGGATTGTTGGGATTGCATAAGAATACCAAACGGGTTTTTTCATCCACGGCCCGGCGCATGCCGTCCAGATCGATCGCAAGGGACTGCAGCGGGACAAACACCGGCTCGGCCCCGACCGAGCGCACGGCAATCTCGTACATCAGAAAAGACGGCTGAGGCATCACCGCGCGCTCGCCCGGACGCAGCAGGGTGTTCGCCAGCAAGGCAATAATATCGTCGGATCCGTTGCCCATGACAATCGCGCCCGGCGGGCAATCCAGATGGTCCGCAAGGTCCCGGATGAAAGCGTGGCCCGATCCGTCGGGATAGCGATGGAGATTGCCGATGGCGTTTCTGAGCGCCGCCAGCGCCATAGGGGAAGCACCCAGAGGATTTTCGTTGGAGGCCAGCTTGATGGACTGGGTTATTCCCAGTTCACGCTCCAGTTCCTCAATGGGTTTGCCCGGCACGTAGGGCTTTATTTCCAGAATGTTTTCCGGCACACGAATGGACATGATGGGCCTTCTTTGCTTGAGCGGATAAGGGGTATCATCTGAAAAAACGGAATCCGGTTGCCCCATGAAGACAAACGCGCTTTTCAAACCGGAGAAATACAATCGCATTTCGTGGCATCAAAAAGCGCGTTCAGCACATCAAGGGGCAGTCACACACGCTTGCGGTAGTTTCTATCCGGCTTCAGCAGCCTGGACACCCCGGTCAATGGCCTCCATATTCAAAGGAATCAATTTCGCTTTGCGGGCAAACTCCTTTTTGACGGACTCCCGGAGGTCTTCGATCGGCAATATCCCGCTCCGCGCAACAAAGGCCGCTAACGCCACGATATTGGCCGACCGCACACTGCCGGCTTCGATGGCGATTTCGTTAACCGGAATAGCGATTTCATCCACGTCATCCCGTCCCGAACGAACCGGAATCAGCGAGCTGTTGATCAGCACCACGCCACCGGGCTTGACCACCGGTGCAAATTTTTCCAGCGACGGGCGGTTCATGGCGACCAAATGCAACGGGTTTTTAACAATCGGAGAGCCGATCGGGCGATCCCCCATGATGACCATGCAGTAGGCGGTTCCCCCCCGCATTTCCGGCCCGTAGGATGGAATCCAGACCACTTCGTAGCCAGCCTCCATGGCGGTATAGGCGAGAATTTTTGCGCTCAGCAGTATTCCCTGGCCGCCGAATCCGGCAAACATGACTTCACTTTGCATTACGCCTCCTCGCGCGGTTCGGGTGTTTTATAGTCCCCCAGCTGGTAGTAGGAAAGCAGCGTGTTGTCCGTCCACTCAATGGCATCCAGTGGTGTCATGCCCCAGTTGGTCGGGCAGGTGCTGACCACTTCCACGAAACTGAAGCAGCGGCCCTCCATCTGGTAGGAAAACGCCTTATGGATCGCTTTCTTGGCCCGGTTGATATATTTCGGTTTGATCACGGACTGGCGGGTGATATAGGCGGGGGTCTGAAGGGCGGCCAGCAGTTCGGCCATTTTAATCGGCATTCCCACATCCTGGACATCCCGCCCGAAAGGCGACGTGGTGGTCCGTTGATCCGGCATGGTGGTCGGGGCCATTTGCCCGCCTGTCATGCCATATACGGCATTGTTTACGAAAATCGTGGTAAACTTCTCTCCCCGGTTGGCCGCATGGATGATCTCGCCCATCCCGATACTGGCCAGATCGCCATCACCCTGATAGGTGAAGACCATCAAATCGGGCCGCACCCGTTTGATGCCGGTGGCCATCGCCGGGGCCCGTCCATGGGCCGCTTCCTGGAAATCGACATTGAAGTAATTATAGGCCAGAACGGCACACCCCACGGGTGCAATGCCAACCGTTCGGCCGCGAATGCCCAGTTCGTCGATGACTTCCGCCACCAGTCGATGGATCACCCCATGTGTACAGCCGGGGCAATAGTGGGTGTGTTGGTCTCTCAGCGCTTCCGGCCGCGTGAACGTTTTTCCCATGGTAAGGACTCCTCGATCCGCAATTCCCTATTTCTCAGACGTCATCCCTCGACCGATGTCACTTTTGCAACATGCCACGGACGACATCAACGATTTCTTCCGGCGTCGGCACCTCACCGCCGCATTTGCCATACCATTCCACGGGACAGCGCCCCTGGATGCTGCGTTCGACATCTTCCACCATCTGCCCCATGCTCATCTCGATACTGACCGCCAAACGGCACCCTTCTTTGCCGGCCGCCTCCCGAATGGCCTTTTCCGGAAAAGGAAAGAGCGTCTGAGGACGAATCATGGCAACTTCCAAGCCCTCTTCCTTCAGCGAGTCGATGGCGGTCCGACAAACCCGGCTCATGGTGCCATAGCTGACGATCAAAGCGCGGTAATCCCCAGCCATATTGTAGGCTTCATAGCGCACCTCATCCCTTCGCATGCGGTCATATTTGGCCTTCAACAGCAGGTTGTGATTGTTGAGTTGCACCGGATCGAGAAAGAGCGATTTGACCAGGTTGGGTGTATCACCGGAACGGTTGCCGATGCCGGTGGTCGCCCAGTCGTCCTTATTGGTGGGTTCCGAAAGCAGGTCTTCCGGAAACGCAACGGGCTCCATCATCTGACCGATCAGTCCGTCCCCTAATATCATAACCGGGTTACGGTATTTTTCCGCAAGCGGAAAGGCCTCCATGACCATTTCAACCGCTTCCTGCACACTTGCCGGCGCCATGACCAGAAGACGATAATCACCGTGCCCGCCGCCTTTGGTGGCCTGGAAATAATCGCCCTGGGAGGGCAGGATGCCGCCCAGCCCGGGCCCCCCGCGCATGATATTCACAAACACGGCCGGGCACTGGGCACAGGTGATGTAGCTCAGGGCCTCACTCATCAAACTGATGCCCGGGCTCGAGGACGTGGTAAAGACCCGCGCGCCACATCCGGCCGCACCAAAAATCATATACCCGACTGCGACTTCGCTCTCGCCCTGCAGAAAAACACCGCCGACCTCCGGCATTCGGCGGGCAAGATATTCGGCCACTTCAGACTGGGGCGTAATCGGGTAGGCGAAGTAATTCAGGCACCCTGCACGGATGGCGGCTTCACCGATGGCTTCGTTGCCTTTCATGAGAACTTTGCCCATGTTTCCTCCTGATCATCAGCTAGCGGCGGTATCGTCCGCGGTTTCCACGATTGAAATGGCGACATCCGGGCACATGACACAGCAGATCGCGCAATGAATACAATCATCCGGACGCGCCTGATAAGCGGGGAAATACCCCTTGGCGTTGAGTTCTTTTTTCAGTTCCAACACCTGCTTGGGACAGACCGCCACACACAGGCCGCACCCTTTGCATTTTTCACTGTCAATTTGATGTCGATAGGCCATTCCATAAACTCCTTACACTCTATCGGTTGCCCCGCCGGGCGCCCTCGAATCCGGCACCGTGATTTTTTCTGCCGGCAGCCAGGGCGGTACGAGTTGTCGTTGAATCGGTAGAACCGGGCAATCAAACGCTTCATCGACCAGCGAACCGACCAGCGCCTTGGGTGCCGTAATGAATGAGAGCGGCAGCCCGCTGGCCCGGCTCAGTTCGGACGCAAAGCCATAACCCGCCACAATTGTATCCGGCGAGGTTTCCTCCATCAGATGGGCATTTCCGATCCAGCCCGTCACGGCCAGTTGAGCCGCCGTTTCGATCTCGATCCGCATGGCCTGGCACCCCGCCACCGAATCCGTGTTCGGGCGATTCGGGTTGACGACTTGCAGCATGGTAATCGTCTGATCCCTGAAAGCGTCCGCCAGGGACGCCAAAACGGTAGCGCCCACATCGTCACCGCCCACATCCAAGATGGTCAAGGGACCGGCGCTGCGAATGGCGCCTGATACCGCCGGACTCAGTACCGGCAGGTCGGCATGCAGGTAGGGGGCTGGTGGCAGGACCAGTTCGATATCATGCGCTTCCAGCAGATCGCGGGCTTCCCGGGTCCGAAAATAGGGATTCACGAGATCCAGGTCGATCACCCTGACATGGGCCTCCGTCCGCCGGCAAGCCAGTGCCAGGTTGATGGCGACTTCCGTCTTGCCGCTGCCGTAATTGCCGACAATCACGACAATGCCTTGAAGTTGAATAACCAACGGGGCTCTCATGTCCGAATCCATCATCTTTCCGGGATGAAACCGCCAGCCATACGGCCTGCCTGGCGATTTTAAACAAATGTGCTGTGTATTGGTAATTCCTCAAATTGTCAAGCGGCTTACAGCCCGTGAGCCGGCAAATAACACCCGCCAAGCGACCGCCATGGCATTCTGATCTTCGCTGCCGGTCGTCCCTTGCCAGGCAGACAGACTGCCGGGCCGCGTATTGTAAAATACCGACAGGTCCGGTATGTAGGCGTTGCAATATGGTGCGCAGAACACCATGAAAGGACGATACCGCATGCAACCCGTGACGACCGGGCTTGAATTGTTGACCAGAAAGCCCCATCCATGGATCGCCGGCGCCCGGTTGGGGTTATTATGCAATCCGGCCTCGGTGGATTCTCAATATGGTCACGCCCGCGATCGACTGATCCGGGCCTTCCCGGACCAACTCAAAGCTCTCTATTCTCCCCAGCATGGTTTTCATGCCGAAAAGCAGGACAACATGGTCGAATCCGAACACCTCACGGATACGGCCACCGGTTTACCGGTTTACAGCCTTTACGGCGAGACCCGAATCCCCACAGCGCAGATGCTGGCGCCTATCGATGTCCTGCTCGTCGACCTCCAGGATGTCGGCACACGCGTCTATACCTTTATTTATACGCTATCTTATTGTCTGGAGGCGGCCGCCGTGAGCGGAACACGGATACTGGTGCTGGACCGCCCCAATCCGATCAACGGCCGCGACATGGAAGGGAATATCCTCGAACCGGAATGGGCGTCGTTTGTCGGACGGTTTCCCATGCCCATGCGCCATGCCATGACCATTGGCGAAATCGCCCGGTTCTTCAACGCGCAGATCGGCAGCGCAGCGGCCTTGGACGTGATCCCCATGCAGGGCTGGCACCGAACCATGTGGTTCGCCGATACCGGCCTGCCGTGGGTGGCACCATCCCCCAACATGCCCACCGTCGCAACCGCAATTGTTTATCCCGGCCAGGTGATCTGGGAAGGCACCAACATCTCCGAAGGGCGGGGCACCGCATTCCCTTTTGAGATCTTTGGCGCACCATTTCTGGAACCGGAAAAGATCCTTGAATTTATCGGAGGGCCCCGGGTACCGGGGGCAATTCTGCGGCCGTGTGTGTTTGAGCCAACCTCCGGCAAGCATGCCGGGCGGCCTTGCCGCGGCTTCCAGATCCATGTGACGGCCCCGGACCTTTACCGGCCATATCGGACGTCACTGAGCCTCCTGCAGGCCATATTGCATCATCACAAGGATGATTTCCAATGGAAATCAGACCCTTACGAATATGAATTCGAAAAACCTGCCATCGATCTTATTCTCGGCAGCCGCGATCTTCGCCACCGTGTCAGCCGAATGGAGCCCCTGCAATCGATAGAAAACGACTGGCAGGACGCACTGCGTGATTTTCGCTCCCTGCGGCGGCCGTATCTCCTCTATTCCGACGAAGGGACCGACTAAGGGCTTGTGTGTCCTTCCCATAATCGGCCAGCCATAAAAAAAGCCTTGAATCCTAACGGATCCAAGGCTTTCATGACGTTTGATCGAATTAAGCGCTTTTCAAATTCTCGATTTCCTGCTTCAGGTCATCAATTTCTTTCTTGTACTTGTCCACATCGTCTTCCGATCCGACCGGGCTGCCAATGTCATCATCTTTTTTCCAGCTATCCTTCAATTCATCGAACCCCAGATAGATCGCCAACCCGCCGCCCAGAAGCAGCATCAAAGGAATGGCGCCGGCCAGAAGCGTCAAAAAAGGTGACCACCATACTACAAGACCGATAAGACCGAGAACAGCAGCTGCCGCCCCACCTACTAACGTTTTCATATGGATTTCTCCTCCTTGCAAAAAAAGTTTTCAGATTCGGAAACTTTCTTAAGTTTGTTACCGCACACTTCCGAATAGGGGCCATCAGGCATTGCTGCAACGCTCGCCTGTATGGCATAGAGCCCAAAAATGACGGTTTCCGGGTTAGTTCCTAACGAACGAAAGATGATGATAGAAGAAAATGATTCCGTTGGCAAGCACTCAAATTCTGGATTCGGATACCACATCCGGTTTTATTTAACAAGGTTAAATTTTCCGGTTTTTTGACAAACGCGAGCCGATAGGGGCGCACGGCCTTGCAGCCGGCTCAGCCATTCAAAGAACTTCCGACTTAACCATTGCAACCACAAGTACGTTCTGCTAATTTTTATTTTTTTTGGATCCTTGGATGATCGTTTGACGATTCAACCCTGACCGGAAATCATCGCCGGCCGCCCACACCGCCACCAGCGGACCGTCTTGGAATAGGACGACTCATGACCATCCCCAGCAATCAAAAATGGGCACGCATTCAGGCTACGGTGTATCGATGGATCCAGCGTCTTCTCAAAGGCACCTACCATCACTATGCGTGCTATCTGCCGGAAAACCCAGGTCACCTTCTATCCTGGGCCCTCAAACTTTTTTACCGGGGGATCACCCTATCGCCCAATCAGACCGCCGTGCTGAAACGGCTGCCCCGCAACGCCATACCGGTCTATGTCACCAAGCGCAAAAGTCTCTTCGAACGGCTTTTTTACCACACCCGTTATCGCGATACCCGGCACCCGGTGCCCACCGTGGCTTTCGACTATGGCCTGTATCTGTGCCAACCGGTATCACGGATTTTCCGGATGCTGCTGGCCCGTCTGGATTATTTCTGCCGGCACTTCAAATTCCCCAATGCCTATGCCAGTGGATACTATGCAGATGCGCTTTTTGGAGGACAAGCGGGCCTGCTGTCCCTGATGGAGCCGCACGGTTTCCACCGTCGTTTTGTGAAACAGAAAGAGGACCCTATCCGCTATTTGCTGGAGATCCAGAAAACGACAAACCGCCCCATCTGCCTGATTCCCCAATTGATGATCTATAAAAAAGACCCAGAAAAGGCCAACCCCTCGCTATGGGGACTTCTTTTCAGCCCGGAAAAACCCCTCGGCAGCTGGCGCCGCGTGGCCATGTTGATCAAGAAGCCCGGCCGGACTTTCGTCGAGATCAGCGAACCCGTAAGCTTGCAAACCTTCCTGACCCACCCGGATGTCCGGGGCCGTGACACCACCTACCAGGCGCTCGTTCTGCGCCGCAACCTGCTGCTGCAGATTCATCGCCACCGTCAGAGCATCATGGGACCGGTCCTGAAATCCCGGCTGGAAATCAAGGAAAATGTCCTCACCGGAACCGTTCTACAGACCTTTATAAAGCAGCATGCGGAAGCAGAGAACAAACCGGTCACCAAGCTTCTTAAAAAAGCGGATGATTATTTCGACGAAATTGCAGCAGACTACCGTCCCTGGACGATTAGAATCTATGAAGCGTTGCTGACCTGGATCATCAACACCATGTTCGACGGTTTCATTATAGATCACGACGGGTTGGACCGCCTCAAGGCCATGTCCCAGAAAGGCCCGCTCATTCTGCTGCCCAACCATAAAAGCCACATCGACTACCTGATGCTCTCCTATCTCATGTACCGCAACAACATGCCCTGCCCCCATATCGTTGCCGGGAAAAATCTGTCCTTCTGGCCTATGGGACCCATCTTCAGAAGCGCCGGCGCCTTTTTCATGCGCCGCACCTTCAAAGGCGCCCCCTTATATGCCAGTGTCTTTGCAACCTATGTTCACAAACTGCTCCAGGAAGGCTTCAACATCGAGGTTTTCATCGAGGGGGGCCGCAGCCGAACCGGCAAATTGCTGTCACCCAAAACCGGACTTTTGTCCATTCTCCTGGATGCCTACCGCAACGGTGCCTGCGAGGACCTTATCCTGGCCCCGATCTTCATCGGCTACGATAAGGTGCCGGAAGAAAAAGCCTACCTGCACGAACTGGAGGGCGGTACCAAGAAGCCCGAGAGCCTGGGCCAGGTCATTCAGGCCCGCAAAGTTCTGAAAAAACGCTTCGGTAAAATATACATCGAGTTTCACGACCCCATATCCTTGAAAGACTTACTGGAACGCAACCAGCTCCAACTGGAAACGATGGACAAAAACGCCATGAGCGCCTTCTGCCGGAACATCGGTCACCGTGCCATCAACGCCATCAATCGCATCGCCATCATTACACCCCACGCCCTTGTGGCCGCATCGGTCCTGAATCATCCGGCCGCCACCTACACGTTTGACGACATCGCCGGCGTAGCGGACACCTATCTGAAACACCTTCATTTCCATGGCAACAAGCTGGCCGACACCTTGATCATGACACCCGAGCACGCCCTGAAGCAGGCCTTCGAAGCCTATGTCCAAAGGAAATTCATCGAGCCGGTGTCAAAAAAGGACGACAACGAAGACGATACGACACGCTACCGGACGAATGCCGACAAACGTCCCAGCTTGGAGTACTACAAAAACAATTGCGTGGCCTGTTTCGTGCCGGCGGCTTTTACGGCGCTGGCCATCCTGCAACGCGATGCGTTTCAGTTCATATCGACCGACCTGCATATCAGCTACCGCTTTCTGCAAGACCTTTTTAAGTATGAATTCGCTTATGACATCGAACAACCACCCGAATTTTACGTCCGCAAAAGCATCAAAGCCTTCATTGATGATGCCGTCTTGATGCCCCATCCCACCCTGCCGGATACGTACAACATCACGTCGTCGGGGTTACGTAAATTGCGCCTGTACGCAGGATTCCTGAAAGCCTATTTCGAAGCCTACCTCGTCGTCCTGACCCAGTTGAGCCGCCAGAAGAGCAGTGACGTGGGCTACAAGGAGCAGGCCAAAAAGTTTGCCGCCCAGGGCGCCCGGATGCTGAAACGCAGCGAAATCAGCTGCCCGGAAGCATTGTCACGGGTCACCTTCAAGAACGCCCTGTCCTTTTTCAACAGTCGCGATATCGAGTGCAATGAAGATGAAAAAGAGACGCGTCCCTACGAGGATGCCATCAAACGGTATCTGGGGCTGCTGTCCTAACGACCGCAGCAGGCCCCGTGGAGTCTCCGGCCCATGATAGCGCTTGTACTGGCGGCAGGCTTCGGCAGCCGGCTGCACCCCTACAGTGACCATACCCCCAAACCCCTGTTCACGCTAGACCGGCAGCCCCTGCTGGATATCATGATCCGGCGTTTGATCGCGGCGGGTGCCCACACCGTCATTGTCAATACCCACCACCTGCACCAGCGGATCGAAGACTTTCTCCAGCGGCAGTCGTATGCCGCAACCATCGTGACGCGCCACGAATCGACGATCCTCGGCACAGGCGGCGCGATACGCAACACCGCCGATATCTGGCAATCGGAACCCCTCCTGGTGGTGAACAGCGATATTGTCACTGATGTGGATTTCCAGGCGTTCTATCGCTTTCACCAGGCCCACGGTCAACCGGCCAGCCTGGCGCTGTGTAACCACCCGGCCTTCAATTCGGTCGTTGTCGATTCAGCCGACACGGTTGTCGCCTTTGGAGAATCAACGGCCGGAACCATGCCCCACGAAGCCCGGCGGCTGACCTTCACCGGCGTCCAGGTGCTGAACGATACCATCCTCGCCTATTTGCCGCCGGAAGGATTCGCCAGTAGCATCGATGCCTTTCAGGCCATGATTGCCGACGGCCACCGCCTTCCCGCCTACATCCCCGAACGGTTGCAATGGTCGGATTTGGGGACGCCCGAGCGCTATCAGGCCATGGCCCGCAGCATCATGGCCCAGAAAGCCCTGCGTCAGGCAGGTGAACCAGAACATCCGGCGGCCATCGATTGGCATGCGCTGCCCGGGGACGGCTCCGACCGTCGATGGTACCGCCTGCGCTCGGGGAAAACGCGCATGATCGTCGCCGACCACGGCATCAAGCCTTCCGATGGCATCTGTGAAGCCGAAGCCTTCGTCGCCATTGGGCGGCATCTGCACCGCAAAGGCCTGCCCGTGCCGCAGATCTATCTGGAAGATCCGTTCGCGGGGCTGGTATTCATGGAAGATCTGGGTTCCGAAAACTATCAGGCCCGTGTCCGCAAAACGGCCCGATCATCGGCCATTGAGCAAGATTATCGCCACGTGATCGACATGCTATTGGCCATGGCGTTCGACGGTGGTGAAGATTTCGATCTGCACTGGACCTATCAGACCCAACGGTATGACCGGGCGGTTGTTCTCCAGGGAGAATGCCGCTATTTTGTCCAGGCGTTTCTCAACGATTACCTTGGGATGGACACGGATGGAGAGAACCTGGCGTCCGAATTCAACCGGCTGGCGGACGCCATCATGACCGCTCGACCGGTAGGCTTCATGCACCGTGATTTTCAGTCCCGCAACATCATGGTGATGAAAGACCGGTTCTATCTGATTGACTTCCAGGGCGGGCGAATCGGCCCCCCGCATTATGATCTGGCCTCGCTTCTCATCGACCCCTATGTCGATTTGCCGTTCGCCATGCGGGAAACGCTGCTGGTTTACTTTTCCGAACAGCTGGCCCAGCGTACCCCCGGCATCCCTGCGGCCGAGATTCAAAAAGCCTACCGATACTGTGCCCTGGCCCGGAATCTGCAGATATTGGGTGCCTATGGGTTTCTGACCCGCCGCAAAGGCAAGCCGCATTTTTCCCAGTACATTCCTGCCGCCGTTCGAAGCCTGCAGCAAACCCTCTCCCATTTCGACCGCCGAGATTTCCCGATCCTATCCATACTCGCGAAAGACACCATACCGGAGGCCCTGTCCGCCAATGATACCGGCCCCGCAGCGGTAGTCGATGGTGGCGCGTGAAGAAGGCTGGAAGAACGATGTGATCCATGGTATGGCCAATAGACGAACGCGCCATCAATAAACGCTCCCCGCTTAGGAGATGCCCGTGAGCACTATCAAAGTCATGGTCAACGGCCTGCCCGGCAATGTGACCCAGATGATCGCCAGCCATATTGCCCGTGATGAAGCATTGACATTGCTTCCCTATTCGCTGACCGGACCCGAGATCGACATCGATCGCATCACCATCGAAGACACGGTCATCGAGCTGATTCGGCCCGACCGCCGGGATGCGTCCATCATGACCATCAAAGACACCTACGACAGTTTCATCAGCGTGGATTTCACCCACCCTTCCGCTGTCAATCGCAATGCCCGCTTCTACTGCACCCATGGCTTGCCTTTCGTCATGGGAACCACCGGCGGCAATCGTCAGGACCTTCATGAAACGGTCACCAAATCGTCCGTATCCGCCGTTATCGCACCCAACATGGCACGCCAGATTGTCGGGCTGCAGGCCATGCTGGCTTATGGCGCCGAAAATTTCCCGGGACTATTCCAGGGGTATACACTGACGGTTCATGAAAGCCACCAGCAAGGCAAAGCCGACACGAGCGGCACGGCCAAAGCCATGGTCGGCTATTTCAATGCCATGGGCGTCGACTTCACGAACGACCAGATTCAAAAAGAGCGCGACCCGGCGATTCAAAAACAACAATGGGGCATCCCGGAAGCTTACCTGGGCGGACATGGCTGGCACACCTACACCCTGACGTCACCGGACGGCACGGCCATGTTCGAATTGAAACACAATATCAATGGTCGGGAAATCTATGTCGAAGGAACGCTGAAAGCGGTCAGCTATCTGAATCGCAAAATCCAGGATGGCCGCCAGGGCCGTATTTATAGTATGGTCGACGTTCTGAAGACGGATTGACGAAAATAGTCTGGAGCAGCGCCCCGATAGGTGATGGGCCGGACCATCACCTCATCACGGGGGGAGATGCAATGGCCTTTTTCGATAGATCGCCGACCGGCAGACCGGTCATTCGTTAGCCGTTACTCATCGGCCGCTGGCGCCATGAGCCCACCAGCGGCCGCCCCTCCCCAGTTGATTTGCTTACCAGCACCCGTGCGGGTTCACCGCCCGAAGCGAAAAACGTCCGCAGGCATGTCAGAGCGTTGCAATCAGTTCTTCCGCCTTCGCAATGGCCTCACCCAATTTTTCCGGCTGGCTGCCGCCGGCCTGGGCCAGATCGGCTTTGCCGCCGCCACCGCCTCCGACCATGGCCGCCAGCGCTTTGACAATTGACCCGGCATGATAGCGATCGGTCAAATCCGGGGTAACGCCGACGATCAAAAGCGCCTTACCGTCGCTGGCGGCCCCCAGCACCACGATACCCGATGTCATTTTATCCCTGAAGCGGTCCACCATCTCGCGCAGGGCGGCCGGGCTGTCCACATCGACCTTGCGTGCCAGCAGGTTTACGCCGTTCACCTGGACGACATCACGGGCCGCTTCAGCAACCGAGCGGGACGCCATCGCCGACTTGAGGCGTTCCACTTCCTTTTCAAGAGCCTTATGCTCGGCCAGCAGTTTTTCGATCCGACCGGTCACATTCTGGGGGGCATCCTTCAAACGCTGTGCCGCCTCATACAGGACCTGTTCCGTCCTTTGGACATGCCGCAGGGCCGATGGGCCGGTCAAGGCCTCGATGCGGCGCACACCCGCGGCAACACTTGATTCACCGACGATTTTGAATAATCCGATATCACCGGTCCGGGAAACATGCGTACCGCCGCAAAGTTCTTTGCTGAAAGCAGACAGGGAAACCACCCGCACACGGTCGCCATATTTTTCTTCGAACAGCGCGGTGGCGCCGGATTGAAAGGCCTGATCCGCATCCATCTCTTCGGTTTGCGCGGCCACGTTTTCCTGGATATGGGTGTTCACCTTGGCTTCGATCGCGGCAAGCGTTTCCGGTTCGATCTGGGAAAAATGCGTAAAGTCGAACCGCAGCCGATCCGGAGCCACCAGAGACCCGGCCTGTTTGACATGCTCCCCCAGGGCTTCCCGCAGGACGGCATGCAGAATATGGGTGGCCGTATGATTGCGCGCCGTCGCGCGGCGTGCTTCGGCGCTGACCGACAACCGGATGGGATCGTTCATTGCAATGCGCCCCGATCGGACATGGCCCGTGTGGATAATCAACCCGGTGGGATCTTTTACGGTTCCCTGGACATCCACCTGCAAGCCACCGCCATCCGGCGCCGTAATGGTGCCGACATCACCGGCCTGCCCTCCGGCTTCGCCATAAAAGGGGGTCTCTTTGGCAACGATTTCAATCCTATCGCCGGCGGTCGCCGCATCAACCGCCTGGCCGTCCTTGACCAGCAGCATGACGGTGCTGTCGGCCGTCAAATCGTCGTAGCCCTTGAATTCCGGCTTGAACCCCTCGGCCGAAAGCGTCCGATAGGCCTCACTGGTCGCCGTAAAGGCCGTCACCGATCGTGATTGTTCCCGTTGCTGGGCCATGGCGGTATCGAACCCATCCATGTCGAGCGTCAACCCCTCGTCCCTGACCACGTCACGGACGATATCGACGGGAAAACCGAACGTGTCGTAAAGCTTGAAGATGATGTTCCCGGGGACCACGTTCTGATCTTTGGCCCGCAGTTCCTCCAGGGAATCATTCAAAACGCGCAGGCCATGGTCGAGGGTCTCCGAAAAACGGACTTCCTCGTTTTCAATGACGCTGGTGATATAGGGCGCCGCTTCCAGCAACTCCGGGTAGGCCGGCTTCATGATGGCCATGACCTCCCGGGCGGTCGCATGCAGAAAGGGCTTGGTCAAACCGATGTTGCGACCGTAACGGATGGCACGGCGCATAATTCTTCGTAAGACATACCCCCGGCCCTCGTTGGCCGGCAAAACGCCGTCACCGATCAGAAAAGCTGCCGCGCGGCTGTGATCGGCGATCACTTTCATGGCCACACCGGTTTCCACCGATTCATCCACCGATCGACCGGCGAGTTCTTCCGTCCGACGGATAATGGGCATAATCAGATCGGTATCGAAGTTGGAGGCCACGTCCTGCAACACGGAAACGATGCGTTCGAGCCCCAGTCCGGTATCGATACTGGGTTTGGGTAAGGGTTCCATTTTACCGGAAGCATCGCGATTGAACTGCATGAAAACAAGATTCCATATTTCAAGAAACCGGTCGCAGTCACAATCGACGCCACAATTCGGATTGTTCAGGACGCAGGCCCCGCCCCGATCCAGATGAATCTCCGAGCAGGGGCCGCAGGGGCCGGTATCTCCCATGGCCCAAAAGTTGTCTTTCTCCCCCAACCGAACGATTCGGTCTTCCGGCACACCGATGCGATCACGCCAGAGATCGTAGGCTTCGTCGTCATCGAGAAAAATCGACACCCACAATTTGTCGGCGGGCAGACCGTAGCCGTTGGTCAGCAAGTCCCAGGCGAAGTCGATGGCTTTTTCCTTGAAGTAATCGCCGAAGGAAAAATTGCCCAGCATTTCAAAAAAAGTGTGGTGGCGGGCGGTGTAGCCAACGTTCTCGAGATCGTTGTGTTTACCACCGGCCCGCACACATTTCTGTGAGGTTACGGCACGATCGTAGCCCCGCTTCTCTTCTCCGAGAAACGTCCGCTTGAACTGAACCATACCGGCATTGGTAAAGAGAAGGGTGGGATCGTCCGCCGGAACGAGTGAAGAACTCCGTACCGTCTGATGATGATGTTTCGCAAAATAATCCAGAAATGTCTGCCGGGCTTCATTTCCTGTCATTCCTATTTCTCCTCATCGTCCGGAGGCCGTTCGGCCTATCGTCAAGGGCCGATAGACGCCTTGTGATGGTGTTTCGAATCGCACCGGGTGCAACCCATTTGTCAGCTATCGGACTCGGCAGCCGCCGTTTCCGGAGCATCTTCGAATCCCATTTTCTGGCGGATGCTGTGCAGTGCCTCCTCGTAAATATCCTGGTTGTCGGCAAAAAAGCTTTTCACATTCGCCCGCCCCTGCCCGATCCGCTCACCCTTGTAGGAGTACCACGACCCGCTTTTGTCGATGATGCCGCATTCAACGCCGACATCCAGTATTTCGCCGGTTTTGGAAATACCCTCACCATAGGTAATGTCGAATTCGGCTTCCTGGAAGGGCGGCGCCATCTTATTTTTGACCACACGGACACGCGTGCGGTTGCCGGTGACTTCCTGGCCTTCCTTGATGGCACCGATCCGACGGATATCGAGACGCAGGGACGCATAAAACTTCAAGGCATTCCCGCCGGTGGTGGTTTCGGGATTGCCGAAGACAATCCCGATCTTCATGCGGATTTGGTTGATGAAAATAACCGACGTCTTGGTTTTACCAATCGTGCCGGTCAGCTTGCGCAAGGCCTGCGACATGAGGCGCGCCTGGAGCCCCATGTGGGAATCCCCCATCTCGCCTTCGATTTCTGCCCGCGGCACAAGCGCCGCCACCGAATCGATGACAATGATGTCGACCGCGCCGCTTCGCACCAGCATGTCCGCGATTTCGAGAGCCTGTTCCCCCGTATCCGGCTGGGAGACGAGCAGTTCGTCACAGTTGACACCCAGATTGCGGGCGTAGTTTGTATCCAGCGCATGTTCCGCATCGATGAAAGCCGCGATGCCGCCTTGTTTCTGGAATTCTGCCACAGCATGCAGCGCCAGCGTGGTCTTGCCGCTGGATTCCGGCCCGTATATTTCAATAACGCGCCCCCGTGGGAATCCACCGATCCCCAACGCCTTGTCGAGCGCCAGAGAACCTGTGGACACAGCAGGAATTTTAACGACTTCCTGCGACCCCAGCCGCATGATGGAGCCTTTGCCGAACTGGCGTTCAATCTGGGTCATTGCCGACGCCACAGCTTTCTCTTTATCCGGTGTACTCGCCATAAATTCCTCCTGGTATGATGGACAGACCATCATTGATATGTGGTATGAAACATCTTACGTGCAACGCAACCCGCCGCAGCCCTCATCGAAGGACGATCGGGCGGGCGAAAAGATCAATAGGGCGTCTTGCGCCAGCGGCATCGGGCTATTCCTCTGCCAAACGGTTCAAGACCCGCTGACTGCAGATATCGTAAACCGCGCCCTCCGGTCGCAAACGGCTGCGATACAGGGTCAGTTTGTCGGCCACAAAAGCAAACGGCGCTCGTGGCGCGCACTGCGCGACAATCGGTTCGATATTACCTTCAAAAGGACGGCGCCCCCGGGCACGGGCCAACGTCAAATGGCCTTTGAAGGACCGTTTTTCGCCTGGCCACCCGAGTGCCGCCAATCCGGTATCAATATCCTGCTGAAGCCGCTCCAATTGCTGCGTTTCACCACTGATGCCCACCCATAAAACACGCGGACGGCGTCGATTCGGAAACCCCCCCAGCCCCAGCGCCGTCAGCTGAAGCGGTGAATAGTGGGCGGCTGCCCTGTCCAGCACCGCATCAACCGCCGGAATCCTCTCCGGCGCCAGACGGCCGATAAATTTCAACGTCAGGTGCATCCCTTCCGGCCGCACCCACCTGGCGCGGATGCCTTCGGCCGCCAGGCAATGCTGCACCTTGGAAAGGTAGGCGATTACCTGGCGGGGCAATGGCAGAGCAATAAAAGCGCGATAGGCGTCACTCATGTTCGATGGTGTTGTGGCAGACCGTCCGGTTCATGCCCTTGGAAGGGCCTAGTGTCAATTGGGCGGCAAAGTGGCCTGGGGTTCGCCGATGTAAAATTTCCCTTTGGTGATCCACTCCTTCAACATGGCCGCAATTTCACGCGCCCTGACCATGCTGGAAAGCGGTATCGCCTGGATGGTGTTGCCATCCAGTTGGATGGACCCCGCCCTGAGCTCGGCATAGCTTGCCTGGCCCAGCGTTTTGCCGGTGCCGTTCGGGTAGTCGTGACTGTAGTCGACAATCGGCGTAAAGAGGTCCTCGTCCGAGACCCCCGTATAACCCGCCATTTCCTCATTGAGTATGGGAATGGGCACGCCCAGGCCGACTGAAAGTGAACAGCCGTAGCCCTGAATGCTGGCGCCCACAAGCCACTTGGCGCTCATCCGTTTCAGATCGCCCGTTACGCTGATCGTCCCGGCCGGTGTCACCGGAACGCCTTTCGGAGTGCGTTGGGCGGACGGCTTATGCTGGGTCCCCGCCCCGGCGACATACCCGACACCGCCGCCCAGAAAAATCCGGGTGCCGATTCCGATGGTCTTATAGTAAGGATCGTTAAATAATGGACTCAATTGACCGGCCGAACAGAAATTGGCATTGGCCAAACGCGGTTTGAGCGCTCCCATGTAGGTATAAATCGTTTTTTTCGAGCAGTTGACGGCGCAGTTATAATTTTGATAACCATTGCGCGGGTTGAATAGCGACGCATAGGGAAGATCCTTGAGGGTGACCTCTTTTTCCAGACTTTTTCGCGGATAGCAATCCGTGCCGTATCCGGTGGCTTTCAGGTGGACGGCCTTGCCGGCCACGAGATCCTGAATGACATGACCACCACCGTACCGAAATTCCCCCGGGTAGACGCGGTTGAGGGGGTCGTCTTCGCAGGGCTCGGTGACACCGAGATAACAATCCACGGCAGCGATGCCGCCATACGCCGGCACATTGTTGAACCACACCCGCGAGGCCTTGATGCCCGGCGCGGCATGCCCGAAGTTTATGAAGGCGCCGGAAGAGCACATGGGGGCAAACGTCCCCGTCGTAACGACATCCACTTGGCGTGCCGCCTCTTCGGCGCCTTCGTCCCGGACGATATCAATCATTTCCTCCGCCGTAACCACCACGACTTCACCTGACTTGATCTTCTGGTTGATTTCGGCGTAGGTTTTGGTGACCTTATATTTCCGCATGCTTTGCGCAAGCCCCCCTCTTCGGTTCTATCCCCTCGATAACCGGCGCTTGTCCCCCGCATGATCCCTCGATCAGAAAACAAGCTCCGCCTGGTCGTAAGCTAAAAATACCTGTGCCGCGACGGATTCAGGACAACGGTTCCACCAACTTCAGCTTGGTAAGAATGTTGTCATTGATCCAATGGTCATCCCACCACTCGATTGGGTTGACAAAGGTATCATGCACCATCATGCCGAAATGCAGATGGTCGCCCACCGCCAGCCCGGTGACACCGGTTTGTCCAATGGTGTCACCCTTGTCGACCCTATCACCGGTTTGAACTTTTATCGCGCTCAAATGGGCGTAAAGGCTGAACAGGCCAAATCCATGATCAAGCACCACGGTGTTGCCATAAATCCCCACATTTTCCGCGAAAACCACGCGCCCACTGTTGGCGGCCGGAACCGGAGACTGCTGGATGGAAGCCAGATCCGCCCCCAGATGTACCTGGCGGTCAACCACCTCTCCTTTGTAGCGGTAAACCCGGTGGTCGGCAAATTGAGCGCGGTTGGCCGATTTGGGCAGCCGCAGGAAGGAACCTTGCCACAGTTTTTCGGGAATGGTCTGCTTTCCGAGACCGGTCAACACATCGTAATTGGCTTGACGCATGTCACGATTGACTGCCAGAAAAACCTTTGCCAGGTCGGTTTCACTTTGTCCCGCCGCGGCCAGCAAGGGTACCATGCGGGTGCTGATAAAGGCATCCGAAATATTGAGGACGTCCTTGCGAAACGATTTGGCCCGAATGCGGCAATGGAACCCCATCTTCGTTTGATTACCTGCAAAATCCGTCGCCGATGCCAGAACCGCCGTGTCGGGTCCCTGGTCATAGGACACGGCGAAAAAAGCGATCATCGTCTTGGGGTCTTTGCCCCCGGCCGGGAAACCCGGGTAGAAGTGACCGCCGACCTCGACGCCGTGAGACGCGCAGGATTCCGTTAACCGGTAAACGACGGCCCCGCCCCCCCCCTGGTTGACATAGTGCTGTCGACTGAGAACCTCGATTTGCGGAGCACGTGTATCCACCAACAGCGGCAACTCGGTTACCGTAAGGTTCCCGTGCCACCAATTCCGCCAGGAATAGTCGCGGACTTCAATACGCATCAGGGCGTCACCCTCTTCCAGCGACAATGCACGTGCATCCAGTGTTAATGGAAGACGATGCGTCAATATGCCGCTGCCGGCCCATAGCATTGACCCGTCAAAATCAAGTTCCTCCAAAAGGGTTTCGCGTCCGCCCTGGACAACCGAAACACGAATGGTCTGCAAGCCACGGCCACGCTCGGTAATATCCAGCACGATTTCCCGTGGCGCACCCACGAAAGGCTCCGCCAGGTCATGGGCCACCTGGGGGGCATGGCCTTCCAATCGCAAGACAATAAATCCACCCGCCACGATCAGCGGCACCAAGAGCACAATAAGGAGCACCCAACGAAATGTCATTTTCTGTTTCGATTTCACGCGTTTCACACCGTTTAGAGGTTAATTTTATCGCGATACGCTAACAGGTAACGTATCGATAATCAAGGCAAAGTTTCGATTCTTGACTTTTGCTACCCCACGGGGTAAAGGTGAGCTTCGATCACTTTTCGGCCCCTGACGCAGGGGGTTGCGCGCCACTGGGAAGCCCCCGGGCAACATACCTCCCGGCACATTCCGAACCATGGCAAACAGTCCCTAACCCCATTCACGAAACAGCGCCCCCGGATCAAAACCAGGGATTGCTGACGAATAGAATATCAGGCAGGGACAGGTTGAATTGACGTTGTTGCGGTTGCTGGGGTTGCGGTGCCATTCGATGGCGTACTTACAATAGGTGGGGCCTTCCCGTTCAGCTTTTCATCCGATGGAATCCGGCGAGCTTGCCGCCGCTTTCATCAGACCCCATGCGCACCGAAACCGCCCATCGAAAATCAGGCCCGGTGTCCGTGTAAGATTCGGGTGCCGATTTCACCTTCGAAGATACGATCAGGCGGTTTCGCCGGGGATTAGGGGTCATGTTGCCCTCGAAACGACTATTGGCAGGAATTCTGGTGATTGGCATTGCCCTGATGTTTGGCCTGCTGATCACTGTTTTTTTGAAATACCGGGAATTTTCCGAAAATCCCGCCAAATTGGTGGACGCCATTCCCGCGGGCACGGACATTTCCATCGGTGAAATCCAGCATACGGCCGTCAAAGACGGTCGCAAGGAGTGGAGCCTGGAAGCGGCTTCCGCCCAATACAGTGATAGCGCCAAAAAAGCATTATTTGATGACGTGCGGGTATCGTTCTTTCTGGAAAATGACCGGGAGGTAATGGTAAAAGGTCGTCAGGGCCAGCTTGACACCGAAACAAACGATATTGAAATCTCGGGCAATGTTATCGTTCAGGATGCGGACTATCAACTTGAGGCGGAAACGATCCTGTATGATCACGTCAACCGGAAAATCAACGTTCCGGTGCCCGTCACGATCACAGGGCAGGCATTCAAGCTGCAGGCCGACACAATGACCGTCGATTTGGAGTCGGAAACCGCCGTTTTAAAGGGCATGGTAAAGGGGACCTTCAGTGAAGAAAATGCATCGCTTTTTTAGGCGCAATCGATTAAAATCGGTTTGGATCGGATTATGCCTCTTTTTACTGATCGGGGTCGAGGGACTTCAGGCGCAGCAAAGCCCCCTTTCCTCCCCCTTGAACAGCAAGGAGCAGATCCAAATCGCGGCAGACCAGCTGGATGTCGACAACCGTAATCGTACGTTTTTATTTACGGGCAACGTAAAGGTTGTTCAGGGCACAACCGTCATTACATCCGAGAAACTTAAAGCCTGGTACAAGGACGACGCCGGTGAGCAAGCCTCGCCCCAGGGTGGCAACTCCCGTATTCAGGACATCGAAGCCAGTGGCAACGTGGTCATCTTATTCGATGGGCGCACCGCGACATCGGACAAAGCGCGTTATTCCACCGACAACGAGACCCTGATCCTGACGGGTGACAACGCAACGGTTGTGGATGGCAAAAACACCATCCGCGGATCCAAGATCACGCTTTACAGGGCGAAGGATCGCATTACTGTTGAAAGTAGTCCGAAAGGGCGTGTCGAAGCCGTTTTTTTCCCGAACAGCAAGGATGCTGACTGAACGCCTCAGGACTCCCACACGGCCCCAAGAATAAGATGGCCGAACGATTGAACGCAGATAATTACGATTATGGCGATACTGGCAATTGAAAACCTGAAAAAAAACTACGGTGGACGAAAAGTCGTTAACGATGTAAGTATGTCAGTAGAGAGTGGCGTGGTGGTCGGTCTACTTGGACCCAACGGTGCCGGCAAAACCACCACGTTTTACCTGACGATCGGAATGGTGACGCCGGATTCGGGAACCGTGCGCATCGATGACGAGGAGGTTACCCGGGAACCCATGTACATCCGTGCCCGCAAAGGCATCGGCTACCTCCCCCAGGAAACGTCGGTCTTTCGCAAATTATCGGTGCGCGACAATCTCATGGCGATCCTTGAGACGCTGCCGCTGAGCCGGGACGAAATGCATCAGCGGGCCGATATGCTATTGGAGGAGTTGGGGATTCCGCATCTTGCGAAACAGCGCGCAGAGGTTCTTTCAGGTGGGGAAAAACGCCGCCTGGAAATATCCCGCGCCCTGGCGACGAATCCGGCCTTTATGCTGCTGGATGAACCTTTTGCCGGTGTCGACCCGCTCGCGGTAATCGATATCAAAAACATTATCAAACATTTGCGCACACGTGGTATCGGTGTACTGATTTCAGATCACAACGTAAGGGAAACGCTGGAAGTTTGCGATCGGGCCTACATTTTGAATGAGGGGCAGGTGATCGAGTTCGGTCCGCCCGAAAAAATCATCGCCAGCAAGACGGCCCGCAAGATCTATTTAGGAGACGAATTCCACTTATAATATGGCACTCGAACTCAGACAGCAGCTGAAACTCACCCAGCAACTCATCATGACACCACAGCTCCAGATGGCGATCAAGCTTCTGCAGTTATCGCGGTTGGAGCTTCTGGAAACCGTCAACCAGGAACTGGAGGAAAACCCTGCTCTGGAAGAGGTTCAGGACTCACTCCCGGAGGAGCGGACGGAAGAACCGGCAGCCGACACGCCCCCTGAAGCCGAAATGACCGCCAAGGAAGTCACGGTCGAAGAAAAAATATCGGACGATATCGACTGGAGCAACTATCTGGACGAATACAATTCGGTCGGCCGCACCAGCTACGAATCCGAGAACCGGGATGCACCGCGTTATGAGGCTTTCGTATCCAAAAAAGAATCCCTTGACGACCACCTGATCTGGCAGTTGGCCATGAGCCTGCCGGAAGATAAAGACCGCGAAATCGGCAGTTTGATCATTGGCAACCTCAACAAAGACGGCTATCTGGATGTTCCCCTGGAGCAGATTGCGGCAACGGCGGAAGCCCCTGTTGAACACGTTGAAAGCCTGCTGGAACTGATCCACACTTTTGATCCTATTGGTATTGCCGCCAGGAGTCTTAGCGAATGCCTGCTGATCCAGGCGCGGCATCTCGGGGTCGACACCCCCATCGTCATCGCTATCGTCAATGATCATCTAAACCATCTCGAAAACAAAAATTACAAGGCCATCAGCCGAGCGCTCAAGGTAAAATACGATGATGTCGTGGCGGCCGTGAACATCATTCGCAGCCTTGAACCGCGCCCCGGCCGCCAATTCAGCGATGAAACACCCCAGTACATCATCCCTGATATTTATGTCTACAAAGTCGACGATGATTTTGTCGTGGTATTGAATGACGATGGCATGCCCAAACTGCGGGTCAATTCGCTCTACCGAAAATCGTTATCCAAAGGAGAAAAACTGCCTGGCGATGCCGAAAGTTTCATCCAGGACAAAATGCGTTCCGCCGCATGGCTCATCAAAAGCATTCATCAGCGGCAAAAAACGATCTATAAAGTGATGGAAAGTATTTTAAAGTATCAAAGGCCTTTTTTCGAAAAAGGAATTGCCTATCTCAAACCCATGGTGTTGAGGGATGTCGCCCAGGACATCGAAATGCACGAGTCAACCATATCGCGGGTGACGACGAACAAATACACCTATACGCCGCAGGGACTATTTGAACTCAAGTACTTCTTCAACAGCTCCATCAGGAAAAGTCACGGTGGGGAAATCGCTTCGGCAAGCGTGCAGCAAAAAATCAAAGACATCATTGCCAACGAAAACCCTCGCAAACCATACAGCGACGATAAGATCGCAACTTTGCTAAAGGAGGCCAACATCAGCATTGCCCGCCGAACGGTTGCCAAATACCGTGAAATTCTTGGTGTCCTGCCTTCCAACAAACGCAAACAGATATAAGGAGGACATTTATGCAAACATCGGTAACTTTCAAAAATATTGACTCCTCCGATCACCTGAAAAGCTATGTTACGGACAAACTCGACCGTTTTGACCGGCTTTTGGACAACCCGGCCGAGGCCAATGTCGTTCTCAAGGTTGAAAAATTCAGACATATTGCTGAAATCAGCGTTTCCGGCGACCGCATGAAAATCAATGGCAAGGAAGAAACGGAAGACATGTATTCCGCCATTGACATGGTGTTGGATAAACTTGAAAAACAAATTAAAAAGGGCAAAGAAAAAATCCGTGAACGACGCTCCAAGTCGCGTCTGAAAGTAAAAATGGCAGGCCTGACCCCCCCCGTGGGCGACGATGCCGCGCCGCAGGTCAAAGTGACTTACGTTGAATACAAGCCCATGGATGTCGATGAGGCCATCCTCCAGATGGATTTGACCAACGAGAACTTCCTTGTGTTCACCGACGCGCGTACCGATCAAATAAATGTGTTGTACCGCCGCAATGACGGCGATTTGGGACTCATTCAGCCCCGGATGTAGCCATTCGATCATCACCCTAAACTGCATGCGTTGCAGGCACGGCAGCGTGATAGTGAAACACCCATCGATTGACGGTGAATCTTCACTTGATGCGGCCTGCAACGCTACGCCATCAAAGGCTCAATTTACCTTGCCATGAAAATTCTTGACGTACTCAACCATGAAGCCATCTGTGCCGATCTACAGGCACACGATAAAAAAGGCATTTTGGAGGAACTGGCCGCACCGGTAGCGAACATCATCGGCATCAACGGTGATGAACTTGTTCGTGTGTTGATGGAAAGAGAACGGTTAGGCAGCACCGGGATAGGCGGCGGCATCGGCATCCCGCATGGCAAGTTGAAATCATTGCAGAACCTTGTGCTTGGATTTGGCATAAGCCGTACCGGCGTCAATTTCGAGTCGATGGACGGCAAACCGACCCATATCTTCTTTTTACTGCTGACCCCTGAGAACTCTACCGGTCTGCATTTAAAAGTATTGGCACGTATTTCCCGCATTCTCAAAAACGATCTTTTCAAAGAAAAACTGCTGGCGGCCTCTACGGCAGAAGAAATCCACGCCATTATTAAGGAAGAAGACCAAGAATTCTAACCTCACGGCCATTTCGATAACTGTGACTGGCAAAAAGATTTTCATCATTACCGGTCTTTCGGGATCGGGCAAAAGCACCGCCCTCGACGTGATGGAAGATGCAGGTTTCTACTGCGTCGACAACATGCCTGTCTCCTTGCTGCCTAAATTCCTTGAACTGCCCCTGCAACACAATGCAGACATCACCGGCCTGGCGTTTGTGATGGACGCCCGTGAAAAGGACTTCATCGCCCATCATGCCGCTATTTTCGATGCGCTCAAAGCAGACGGCCACCGCCTGGAAATCATCTTTCTGGAGGCAAATGAAAACGATCTTCTGAACCGATACAGCCAGACCCGCCGTTATCATCCGCTGGGACGCAACCAAAATCTGGTCGACGGTATTCAGCGTGAAAAAGCCGCTTTGGCAGCCCTTCGCATATCCGCCGACCAAATTATCAATACGACCGGCCTCACCGTCCATGAACTGAAAATGATCATACGGGATCTGGTCAATCATCAGGATCGAATCCGGATGAAGATTCACGTCATGTCATTTGGATTTAAATACGGTATACCGAACAATGCGGATCTGATGATGGATGTCCGTTTCCTTGCCAACCCCTATTTTCATCCGGAATTGAAAGCGATGGATGGCGAATCCACGCGGGTGCGTGATTTCGTGATGGCGGACCCCAACAGCCGACCGTTCCTGGAGAAATATCTGGATCTGCTTGACGACCTTATTCCGCTCTATGAAAAAGAAGGCAAAGCATACCTGACCATTGCCATCGGATGCACGGGGGGGCACCATCGGTCGGTAGCCATTGCCCGCGCTGTTTTCGAGCATATTCGCCGCCATGGGGCAGAAGTCGAAATATCGCATCGCGACATCAAACGACAGGGCCAGGAGTCACCCTCGCCATCGAGCGACACCCCCTAACCGCCACCAACCCAATCCCTGCGATTCTTTGTGGCCATTTTCGTATAAATTGGTTAACGATCCTCGCCCGGATTTACGAATCATGGTTGTAACTTATCTTTTGAGTATTATATTTATAGGTTAATGGCATAACGCAGCATGGCGCCCCGTGGGATAAACGTCAATGCCGCAAAACGGCTCATCCCTACACAACAGGACTATCATGATCGGAATTGTCATCGTAACACACAGCCAACTTGGCGAAGCGCTTATCGAAGCCGCCGAATTTATTTTAGGCAGCAAACCCGAAAACACCATAGCGGTTTCAATTGATCTCAAAGAAAATGCCGAAAAGCTTCGGGAAAAAATCGATAGCGCCATCAAAAAAGTGCGCCAGCCGGAAGGGGTGCTCATCCTCACCGATATGTTCGGTGGTACACCGTCCAACCTGAGTTACTCTTTTCTCGAAGAAGGCAAAATTGAAGTCATCTCAGGGGTCAATTTACCCATATTGATCAAAGCGACCAGCGCCCGTAAGGAAAACGCCCTGGGCGATCTGGCTGTTTCGCTCGAAACTTTCGGAAAACGCAGTATTTCTTTAGCCAGCGGCATCCTCAAAGGCAACAAAAGGAGACACTGACCGACGCCGTGTTTCTGTTACCCGTCAGTTTCGACGATATCGACGCCATCAGCCGAATTGAAACCGAATCTTTTGCCCAACCCTGGAAGCGGCAGGCGATTATCGCTGAGTTGGATTGCCCCGAAGGCTGTCACTTGGCTGCGAAAGATTTCTTTCCACCACAACTCCATGCCGTTGTGATGGCCTATATTTTCGTCCGGTTTTTGACCGATGAAATGCATATCATGAAAATCGCTGTCGCTTCTCAATGGCGCAACCGTGGTATGGGCAAAGCGCTGTTATCGGCCGTTCAGATGGAGGGCAACCGTCGCGGCGCCGCAACTGTTCTGCTGGAAGTGAGAAGCGCCAATATCGCCGCCATAAACCTATATAAAAAAACCGGTTTCCAAACCATTGGCATACGTCCCAACTATTATCCACAAACCGGGGAAAGCGCCCTGGTCATGTCGAAACGCCTCAAGGAGGAATCATGAGCATCAAATTGGCAATCAACGGTTTCGGTCGCATCGGTCGTGTCGTATTCCGTGCGTCACTCAATCATCCCGACCTGGAAGTGGTCGCTATTAACGACCTCACGGATCCAGCCACCATGGCGCATTTGCTCACCTATGATTCGGTTCATGGAAAACTCGATGCGGAAGTGACGCACAGTGAAAACAGCATCAGCGTCAATGGCCGCTCGATTTCCGTTACGGCCATCAAAGATCCGGCCCAGCTGCCCTGGAAAAGCCACGGGGTCGATATCGTGGCCGAGTGCACCGGACTTTTTCGGGACCGTGAAAGCGCTGCCAAACATCTGTCCGCCGGCGCCCGCAAGGTCATTATTTCAGCCCCGGCCAAAGACCCGGACGCCACCATCGTCATGGGGGTCAATTCCAGTCTGTATGATCCCAAACAGCATGACGTCATCTCCAATGCCTCCTGCACCACCAATTGCCTGGCTCCGGTGGCCAAGGTGCTGATGGAAAATTTCGGCATCCGCAGCGGATTGATGACCACGATCCATTCCTACACCGGGGATCAGCGCCTTCTGGACTTTCCCCATAAAGACCTGCGCCGCGCCCGCGCGGCAGCGCTGTCGATGATCCCCACCACGACCGGTGCGGCCCGCGCGGTGGCGCTGGTCATTCCCGAGCTGGACGGCAAACTGAACGGCCTGGCCATTCGCGTACCGACCCCTAACGTTTCGATCGTCGATCTCGTCGTGTCGGTTGAAAAGGCCGACATTACGGTGTCCGACGTCAACGAGGCTCTGAAAAAGGCTTCGGAAACCACATTGGCAGGGGTGCTGGGTTACAGCGAAGTTCCGCTGGTTTCAAGCGATTACAACGGCTCACCCCTTTCGTCCATTGTTGACGCGCCAACCACATATGTGATCGACAATATGGTGAAGGTGCTCTCATGGTATGACAACGAGAGCGGCTACTCCCACCGCATGGTCGATTTGGCTGCTATGGTGGGAGCGCAGTTGTAAAAACGGTGTCTTTTCATGCCCCAGCATCCATGGAGGAGGATAGGACAATGCCCCAACGCAAGCCCCTGATCGCCGGTAACTGGAAAATGTTTAAAACCGGCCCCGAAGCCGAAGCGACCGCCCGTCACCTGGCCAAACTGGTGGGGGACGACGCGACCGTCGATATCATGATCGCACCGCCGTTCACCGCTCTGGCAGCCGTCTCGGGCGTCATCGAGGACGCCCCGATTGCACTGGGTGCCCAGAATCTCCACTGGGAAGCCGAAGGCGCCTTTACCGGCGAAATATCGCCCGGCATGCTCAAGGCCGCGGGGTGCACCTATGCCCTTATCGGTCATTCCGAGCGCCGCCAGTACTTCGGAGAGAGCGATGACGGCGTCAATCGCAAGACCCAAGCCGCTCTTGAATCGGCTATAATACCCGTGGTTTGCATCGGTGAAACCGAATCCGAAAGGGAGGCCGGCGAGACGTTTTCAGTTCTTGACAAACAGATTCGATTAGGGTTAGAAGGGGTGTCTTTGCATGGTCCGGGCGATATGGTCGTCGCATACGAACCGGTCTGGGCCATCGGCACGGGTAAAACCGCCACCAAGGATCAGGCCCAGGAAGCCCACGCGTTTATTCGTGCGCAGTTGGCGAAGGCCTTGGGCAGCGACCTGGCCGCCGGTATCCGAATTCTTTACGGCGGCAGCGTAAAACCCGGCAACGTCAAAGAGCTGATGGCCATGCCGGACATCGACGGCGCACTTGTCGGCGGTGCCAGTCTGAAACCTGAAATTTTTGCCGAAATCATCCATTTCGGCGCATGAGAGCATTGAAATAGACCATGTCCATTCTCGTTATCGTAGTGCACATTATTGTCTGTATCGCCCTTATTCTGATCGTTTTGCTGCAGACCGGAAAAGGCGCTGATATGGGTGCTGCTTTTGGCGGTGGTTCCAGCCAGACTCTTTTCGGCAGCACGGGAGCCAGCACCTTCCTCAGCAAAGCAACCACGGCTGCCGCGGTTGTCTTTATGCTGACATCCCTGGTGCTGGCGTATATGTCCGGCAACCAGTCCGCCAACACGATCATGACGGACAGCCCGGTGCCCATCGAACAGCCGGCGGCAGCCCCGTCCGGCACGGACACCCAGGGGACGGATAAACCCGCACCTGCAGATAATAAATAAATTGCGCTATCCTGCTTATGTGCCGAAGTGGTGGAATTTGGTAGACACGCTATCTTGAGGGGGTAGTGGCCTACGGCCGTGCCGGTTCAAGTCCGGCCTTCGGCACCATAAATATCTAATAGTTTAAGGGGGTTACCGATAGTCGGTACCCCCTTTTACGTTGTTTGAATGTTGTTTGAAATCGAGGCGGGCGGCAAGGCAAACAACGGGTGTTTCGAGCGCCTCTTGAAGGGTCAATCGACCGGGGTCTGGTCCGGTGGAAATTCGTCAATCAATTCGTTGATGCGAGGGGCGTTATTCCGCGACGTGTTTTCGAATTGAGGTTGTACAAAGAGCTGTTCGAACGAGGTTTAACGATAAACCTCAGGCCTTATAAAGTTCTGTGACCCAATAATCGCCATAGAATATACTGCAACTAAAATCGATCCTTGCCTGATAATAAAAATTCAAATCGATCACATTCGAAGGTCAAAACCGTAATGTAAAGCTCCAACTCCTCCGGATCTAAATGTTCTGCAGGGTGCCTGATGACGCCTACCAGTCTGTTTATCTTGTCGAATGCAAAACTCACTATTTCATGATTAGCGTTTCGATCCCATGCCATGAGGGCCAATTCATTCCATGTTTTTGTGTTTTTAGTAACAGCAGAATTTCCCATTATCACAGACGTGAAAGTGTAATATTTCCCCTCACGTCTTATGTATACGCGATGATGGCGCTTTCGCCTTCTCAATTTAACGTCCACGTACCTTTCGCGAATTATCCAGCTGTCACTGTACTTGCTTGAAAGCTGGTTCATTAATTTGTGCATTTTTTCCATTGCACTAGCCTTCTTGAATCATGTCGCAATACTTTGCGTCACCATCGCAGTCCAACAATTCACATTCTATTTTGTCTGCAGCCTCAACGGTGGTCGTAACCAAGTCATCAATCTCTTGCCAGTGGGTTGTATCTAAATCAAAAAGGCGATCGCCTTCTATGGTTACTAAATACTTTCTGAGCCTTGGATTATAAACCGCGCATACTTTCGACATGCTTGTATCCTGTTGCATACAGTATAGCCGGTCTAGTTTTTCCTGATCATTCAGGTCTACCTCACCCACAGGGCTGATACATCTTATCAGCACATCCCCTCCAAAAACCTGGGATTTTAATTGTAACTTGAAAATTTGTTTGCGCAGGTCACCATCACTTTCAACGGCAGCCGATCGCACGATTTGCTCGTTTTTAAGGGTAACTTCTCCAATGTACCTTCGTTTGGAGTCCAACACAGTACCCCTGTCGTCAATCTTCATTTCCTTTTTGAGCTGGTCCCACAACAATTTCAATTCGTGTTCCAGGCCTTTGATGTCAGGCCTCTTTATATAAGTTTTATCAAGTTGTCCCTCCAGCCATTTTTCTGTAACCGGAAACGCAGATTTTAGTAGACCGTCAATTGTTGGTATCTCCTGTAATTTCGAAAGGATTTCTTCAGCCACATTCAAGCGGCTCTGATCACTGTCTTTTTTTTCCATTGGCCGGTGAATCAACCTCATAAAATCAAACAGTCGCCTGAGCACTCGTCGAACTTGTAAAACTTCAACGGTATCTGCAAGGTGTGGGTAGTAAACCTGCATCAGTTCGTGGGCCTCAGGCGGCGTTTTGCGTCCGTCTAATTTTCGTTGTACCAAACTGTCAATGCGGTCAATGCGGCCGGTCCTCTGTTCCATTGCGGATGGCGTCCAGGTAATGCCGTAATGAAAAACCTTCCCACAGAACGTGTGAAGATCTTCCCCCTCCTGCAATACATCAGTGGTGGCAAGCACCAAAGGAAACCCTGGCATCCGAAATTGTCGCACCAGGCGCTTGTTGACGCCTCCGGACATTCGGCCGACTGGCACCTGCCGCTGAAGGGTTCGACCATATATCGCGGCCACATCGGAAAGTTGCGCGTGGTTCAGCTCCGGGAAATTGACACTGACCAATGTTTCGAAGTTCTTAGCGGCCTGATGTAGTTCGTAGAAGGCATTAAAGCCGTCCGCCTCGGACTGTTTTTGCAGAAGATCAAGAAAGCTTTTAATCAGATTTACTTGAGGTCTTTTCCCAGGTGCCTCGGCATTCAGAGCGAAGGTTCCGATCTTTTTAATGGCAAGTAGGTACAAATCGATGTACGAGGCACCTAGTCGCGCCAGGCCGCTGAGAAGCTCTCTTCGCAATTCACGTTCACGAAACCGCGCTCTAAAAATTTCTTTGTTGCTCTCCGGCCAGATATCTTGGCGTAATTGACGGTGTTTTCTCAACTCGGTGAAAAATGTCTTTATCCCGATCCACTCTCTATGTGTTGGAAAGTTACTTGCAGGTTCAGCAGGGGGGGCATAGTTCAATGGAAATCGCTGTTCAAGGATAGCCGCTGCCCTCTGGCTCAATTCCGCGCACCGTTCTTTCATTAACTGCAACGTCGCCGCTTGGTATGCTTCAAAAATGTAAAATCGCGGGTATCCTTCTTTTCGCTCTGTGCGTCTTGAAAAAATACCATACGCCCGCCTTCGGAGTTCGGTACCCAATGCAGCGAGGTCCATATTGAGTTTGCGTGAAAGTGTTATTAACGTTTCGTCCCAGTCTTGAACCAGCCAGGCAACGTAGTCGTCTTCAAAAAAGGTCGCATATATTGAACTAACAGATGACAGACGGTTTCTTTGAAATGCAGCCCCTGATAGAACCTTTTTCGGTCCCCTCCCTCTGAAAAACCAAGCAAAAAAGCTGTCACCACCGCCTTCGTCATCGTAATAAAAAGCCCCCTCTTTCACATCACCGGGAGCACTGTCCAAATAATATTGTTTTCGCTGTTTTTCACGTTTTTCATCTTTATAATCCTTAAAGATGCGCCGCAGCTTTCTCTTGAGCCCCGGCAGAGCAGTCTCCATTTTTTTTTGAATCCACGCGTCAAAAGAATTATCCAGATTGGCCTTCAGTTCAGAAACGGTGGCAACTCGTCTCACAAAAACAAGTGCCTTTTCACCGGTGTCAAAGGCACCAGACAGAGATGCAGCCATAGCGTCCAATTTTGGGTGCGGCAAACTCTGGTTGAATCTCTTTCGATAGGAGTCGACCACGGTGGCCAGCGAGTATGTGTCAATCCCCCGCCTTTCCGTGTTGCTGGCGTCCTGGCGCCCTTCGAATTTGCGCTCGGTCTCCTCGCTTTCTTCGTCATCCTCGGTTATTTCTGGCTCAGGCGGCCTGCGGTTTTGTTTCAAAGATTCAAGGAAACTTTCAAATGACGAGAGCATGCCGATCTGAAAGCAGTTGTTAAATCTTTTGTCACCAAGGATTTCCGCCACCTTTTTTTGAATCAGCCCGACAACTAGACGCTGTTTGGTATCGGTCATCTCCATGGGTTCGTCATGGTCAAACAGACCGCCGTGACGCCACTCCCGGCGGTACATGTTTTTGCTGTATTTTTTATCGGCAATGTTTAGGTACGAAACCCGTCTCGTGAGAAACCGACTGATAATTCGCTGGTGCGCGTCATTGTTGTCTTTGTCGCAAAGCAAATATAGCGGAAGGGGGTCGGATCCGTCCAGGCCCGTTACCTCGGTATCTGAAAATCCCAATACATCCAGTTGGCGATAGATATCTGCGTAATCATATTCAAACGGCGTAGCGGAGAGCAACAGCGCCCGCTTAACACGCGGTCGATACCAGGGGTATTCCTTACCCCGACCGTCCTTGTGCCCCAGGGCCAGGCCTAAAACACGATTCCGGTTGCTGACCTTGGGGCCAAATCCGTGTTTCAGATTGTGGGCTTCGTCAACGATCAACAGATCGAGATTGGGCACCAGTGCGTTGACCGCTCGACCGTAGCCGTCCCTGAACTCATAAGGGTCGCGAGAGCTCAGCAATCGGGTGTCGATCCAGGGCAGCAGCCTGCGAAGAGTTTCCCGGTACCGCTGCCGACTCGATGACTGGCGGGTGGCGATGGAAAACATCGTCATTCGCAAAAACGGATCACGCCGATCCTTGATGCGCGAGAAATAGCTGAACTCTTCCAGACAGCCACAATACTCAGGACTGTACACCGGTTGCCCGTTGAGGTTTTTAAAACAGTTGTCTTCGATTTTCCAATTGTGCACAACGAAATTGGAAAGCTCCTTTATCCACTTTCGCTGGATATTTTCTCTGGGGGCAATGATCATTACCCGGGCGTGCGGATTTAGGTGGCGAAGCAGGCCGAGGACGCCCAAGGCAATATACGTCTTACCCATGCCCACCTCGTCCGCTAAATAGGCGATATTATTACGGGCTAGCATGTTGTAAGCTGATACGGTGCCCTCTAACTGGGATTCACCAAATCCCAGCTTTTTACTCCTTTCTGATGGTGCAAAATCGACCAGCTCTGACGCAAATCCTTTGGTAATGGTTTTCACGCGTCTACCCCACAATCCGGTTGCTGGATCATTCGAAGGAACATGCTTTCGTACCACTCCAAAAACCCGGCACTATCGTCCATCTGCGGTGACAGGCGCTCACGGATTGCAGGCAAATTTTTGAACAATTGATTCAACGCATGTGCGTTTGTCTGGTTGGTATTCATAAATTCTGGATACGCCTGGGCGACACGCCTGTAGGCCTGTTTAGCACATAGAAAAGTGATGTAAATCATCACATCGTCGCCGTCTTGACGACTGAGGGTCTTTTCAAGCAGTTGCGGTAGAGAATCGTACTTGGCTCCGAAGAATCGCGCGACGGCTTCTCGTTCTTTGCCTTCGGCAATTGCATCGCAAACAAAACGAATCAATTTTTCAAAGGCGTGGTAAACCCCTGCAAATCGGTCAAATACTGTATCGCTAATAATGTACCGGTTTTTTATCGGGCCGCCGATGTCCTGCCAACTGGCCTCTTTGGAAAGTTTTTCCGTCAAGAAATACGCTTGCTGTTCTGGGGAAAGGAGTGACCAATACATAAGGATCTCTTCAGGCGTCAACGATATCAGCAGCGAGGGCTTCTGGTGCATGCCCTCCTCGCGGATAAGGACACGCCACTTGCCTTTGGCGTGTTTAATTTCCAAAAAACTGGTGGCGCTCAGAAGCTTGCGAACTATCTGTGCAGGCTTTCGTCCACAATCTACCCAGCCGTCACTTTCCAATGTCTGCATGCTGAATAGCAAAACACCACCAGGTTCGAACACCTGAATAGGGCCTGTCGCCTTACCATCGAATCGGTATTCCAACGACTCCTTGGTCCAGTCATATTGGAAACTAATGTTCAGCGGAACCGGCTGACAATCGTCGGTCTCCCCGGGTTGTTCATCGGAGAAAGTCTCAGGAGATTTCTCGAGTGGCTCGAGCCACCAGTGATAATCACATTCTTCATCTCTGATATCAGACAAAAATGCAGCTTCCAGGTTACCTGCACCTGCGTGACTGTGTCCGGGACGTGTCAAATTGGTCGATCCTACGAGAGTGACATTCAAACCGTTCTTTTGCCAAAACCGATATACTTTGGCGTGCACGCGCCGAGGCGGCATGTTGCTGATATTTTTACGGCCTCCTGGCAAGAGCATTTCACTTGGGAGTTTGGCCCAAACGACGTTTTCAAGATCACCAATAGCGTTGTATGTTTCCTCGCTCACAGCTGCCGAACCGTCAGGGTGTCGGGGCAATAAAATTCGCACCCGCCTTGCGTCAACTGCATCGATAACCTTTTGCAAGGTTTGCGCAGGCGTATTGTCAAAATAAGGTGAGATAATTTCAAGGTTTTCACATTTGCGATCAAGCTTTAAATCCTCTAACATTTCCGGCAAGTTTTTTTGTCCACACAGCAGACGTGTATTGTAGCGGTGATTACTCGTAATGTTTTTTACCGAAGTGCGATCGGTTTTGTGGATTAAAAATTCGCGAACTTGATCCAGTGCCACGTGTTTTTCATCAGGGGGGCAGCATCTTTTTATCCGCTGAATCATGGAGAGTATATCGCTTCGAAACGACGACTGGCTGTTTTGGTAGCTATTATTGTAAATTTCATCAATGTGGCCTGTTTCGATATTTTCCCACCAACCGGCACGCGTAAGATTCGCTGACAGTGCCGCAACAATCAGGTTGTGGTCGTTGGGTTCTGATTCTTTATCCCCTTGCGTGTTATTTTCAACCAATAGAAAAATCAATTTTGGGTGAAACGCTCCGGTTGCCCTGCGTACATCGATCCTTTGGAAGTCAAGTTGCGCCGGCTGAGCCTCCTGGGACAACGCTGAACGGTCATAGTACACGGCGATCTCATCAAGTGATCTAAGCGCGTCTTCCATTTGAATACATCGCACCTTTTCCACTTGGTGAAACGGCTTGTCGAACAGTATTGGCAATATGTGATTTTCAAAGAAGCCCGGATCGAATGTATAGGTCGTAAACACGGCGGTGCGCACCCGCCGACCCTTTATTTTTTCGCCTAATCGCTGTGACAATACGCTCTGGGGGATGTGCTTTGATGCCATCAGTTATTTTCCTCCAACTGAAGGGCAATGGTCTTCAGAGTATCGATAAAATAGGGGTTTCTCCAAAGTTCCAGTAGTGCATCTCCTGCGGGAAGTCCTCTCGCCTGGCCACGATAGCGGACATCCAACTTACCAGAAGCCATCTGTACCCAAGGAGCCGCATTGCGCCCTGCCATAACCAGTTTGTTCCAGTCAAGAAGGGCCGTAATCGCCTCCTCGTAAGCTCCCACACTTAGAGCATTGTCACACCTCGCCATTACCTCACCAATATCTGCGCCCACAGCACTGATGCTGACAATTTCACTCAGCGTATCATCAAACGGCTCATCAAGGTTTGGTACGAAAGTTCCCCAGTGATCGCGTATTTTATTGGCCACCTTAGCAGGTGTTTGCCCGCCGCAGGTTTGAAGGTAATCAAACAGTGCTTCAGCAGGAGCGAGCAGGGCCTCGAGACGTACGATCTTATCAAGGCGTTTGGCGAGCGCCTCATCGTGCTTGCGGGCAGCTTTGGCTAAATGCGTGACCTCTGCACGGTTGGTGTAACTGCCAAGGTCGGTATGTTTTTTTAGAAGTTCGGCAAATAGCGGCTGTCTTTTGGCCGCCTGGTATTCTCTTACGTGGCGCGCATCGCGAAGAGTTTCAGAATAAAACCAGTGCTCGTCTGGAGTCAGTTTTTCGGGCAGGATCTCCGATATCGACCTGAAGATGGGGTCGTTTTTACGAGTTCTCAGGGTACCACCCTCTTTGAGTAACTTAAAAAGTCTGTGTTCAGATGGCTGAAGCGATGGCCAATAATGTTTGTCAGCAAAATCACGCGCAAAATCAGTCAAACCGACTGGGCCGTCGGCAATTAGCCCAGAAACGCGACCAGAAACGGTGTAAAGCCCCCAAATCCCGTACATCTTCTGATCAGAAAGGATCATACCGGTAGCATCGTCTTGAATAGGGACGTCCGGACCATAGTCCGCGACAAATCGTTTGACCCTCTCGATACCACGAATGTCACTCCCAACATCGTGGCCGATGTACCGTGCGTATGAGGAAATTTGCTCAGCCCTAAGAAATATTGACAGAGCATCTTGCTCCCCACTAATGCCTTTGGCGATCATTTTTTCTGTGAGCAGTCGGCTGACGATTAAAACAGTAAAGCCTCTGATCGAATTGGTGACCGTCGTGAGATTTGTCACCACTTTTCGACCAAAGCCAGACCAGACCGGTTGAACACCTAACGGATCTCTCGAACCGTGTATTTTTGCATTGGGATCTTCAAGGGTAAAAAACATAAGGGTTACCTATCGGACCTTTTGGCCCGCAAAAGGCGCCAAGCCATAATGGCCACTGTTGCGCTAAGTGCCTACTGTTCATTCTCATCCCTCAAATTGATTTTCATATTGTGTAAAACTAATTTCCCCAACACAAGCCCAGTGGATCGCAATATTGATCACCTTCAGCCCCATACCATCCGTCAACGCCTGCGCGTAACACGTCAATTGCGGCAGGTAGTGTTGGTAGGTCTCTTCTAAATTCTCCGGTTCGTCCGATTTGTGGTCGAAGATCCAAAAGCCGTCTTTCGTTTCCACCAGCAGGTCGATGAAACCGCCGATGATGCTGCCGTTTCGATTTTGCGCGGTCAGCGGCACTTCCCAGTGCAAGGCCTTGGGCTCGAAGTGTTCGTGCAGGCATCGCAGGAATGCGGCAGCCATTTCCTGGATCAGGCGCCAATCGCTGTCCGATATGTCTACCTCCATCAGCCCCCTGGCCTTATCCGCTCCAATCCCCTGGCTTAGCAACTCAAGCGCCCGGTGAATCAGCAGGCCGCGGCCGGCCCCTGACGGCAAGGTCAGATCCAAAGGGGATCCGTACGTTATCGACTGCAAGGTTGGCATCCCTCCTTCTCCCAGACCGTGAAGCCTTGAGGGCGTCAGAAAGATCGGTGTCGACTTATCCGGGAGGGCACCCGATTTCAGGGCACGACGGCCAAGTCGGGGTAGATCCGGTAATAGCGGTGCAGTCGGCGTCGCGAACGCTTCCGGAGGGACACGGTCCGCAGTGAACACCCGACAGGGAAAGGACGCCCCTCCAATCAACAGTTCGTTCCCGTTCAGGTGCACATTAGCGGCATCCTGCAAAAGGTGCCAGTAGGTGTAACGTGAGCTGCGGTGCAGGTGATTCGGCCACTCCAGGATCAGCTGCTCTCGGGCCCGGGTGAGCGCCACATAGAGCAGGTTGAGGCCTTCCGTGCGGGCCTTTTCGTGTAATGGTTCGATGAACTGGTCGTTGGTTTCCCCGGCGGCAAATAACGGCGCAAAGTGCAGCCGCGCGTTTTCCAGGATGCGGTCCAGATCACTGAAATCGGTGTACTGGATGTCCAGGCTGGGCAACCTTGCGCTCACGTCCCGGTCCAAGGTGGCGACCACCACCACGGGCCATTCCCTCCCTTTGGCTGCATGCCAAGTGAAAAGCTGCACTGCCTCTTCTTCATGTACCCGGGCCTCCGGCTGTCGGTCACCGTCCTGACCATCCAACTGACTGCCCAGCCAGGCCAGGAAGGTCTTGAGTCCGCTCCCGTAAAAGCCCCCGCCGGCAAGGGCCTCCCGGTCGGCGACCACGAAAGCGCGGGCCTCTCCGATCACGCGAAGGAGGTTGGCCCGCACCTGTCCGGCTTCCGGCCAGAGGGCCGCGTGCTCGAAGAGCGCCATGGCGTCCAGGGTTTCAGCCACCAGTTCGTCCACCGCGCAGTCGCTCTGCCTCTGGGAGAGTTCTTTCAATCGCTCCAGCAAGGGCAGCGAGAAATCCTCCCCCTCGAGCAAGGTCCGACTGGCCGAGGTCAGGTCGTCCTCTCCCAACTCGGTCACCGCCAGATACAAAGCGGCGTGCTTGTCCTGGGGGTCGGCCACGAAGCTCAGCCCGTGGTAGGCCAACTGAACCTCCCGGCTCATGAACCATCCGTCCTGGGACAAGTGGGCTCGTATGCCCAGTTCGCGCAAGGCATCCGCATAACATTTAAGCCGCATGTGGGTCAGGCCCAGGATGGCGATGTCCTCGCCGCGGATTGGCCGGTGCCGCTTCAGGTGGCGGTCGTAGACCGTCATCGTTTCGTCGGCAAGAATGGCCACGATGCGTGCTGCCACGTGCTGGGCGCGAAGGGTGTGGCTGATGCCGGGTCCTTCGAGGCTGATGGCCTCCAAGGGGTTCAGACGACTCTCGTAGGGTGCCCTGGGTGTCAGCGGGCTGTAATCCTTACCGAACAACTCCGTGCCTGAAGCATTGACCACTTCCATCAAACTGGGCTGGGAGCGCCAGTTGCTGTCGAGGGGCGTGCAGTGCTCTGGGTGCTGCGCCAGAAGGCTCCCCATCAGGCGTGGGTCGGCCGATTGAAACCCCATGATGGACTGCTTCAAGTCGCCCACGATCAGAGCCGGCACGCCAGCCTGGTGAAGCTTCCAAAGGAGAGAAAACTGCAATGGGTTGGTGTCCTGGAACTCGTCGATCACAAGGCAGTCGAAGCGCCCGGCAAGGTGGTCGAGCACCTCCGGTTGTTCGAGCAGCAGGCGAGCTCCGTCGATCATGTCCGTGTAGTCGATGATGCCTTTCTCCCGCTTACGGCGGCCGTAGTCCGTCAAGGAGTCCCAGGCCGAGGTCAGCAGCACCTCGCCGTGCAGCAGGGCATCTTTGAGGGGACCCGGGTGGCGGTATAACGCCTCGGCGCACGCCATGACCTCGCGGGCCATGGCCTGGTAGTCGGCCGGCAGCTGTTTGTCGCTTTTGAAAACCTTGAGATTTTGAAGGCCCTTCCACAGCCCCCATTCCTCGTTCAGGGCGTCGGTCCGGGCAGCCCTTTGAAGATTGCGAAAATCATTTTCAACAGAGGCCTTGGCGCTATCCGAGTTGACGTAGTCCACCATGCTGTGAGGGTATTGATCTATAAGGGCCTGGGCACTCCGGCGCAGGGCTGTGGTGAGGGCCTCGCCGTCGTCCACCGGCCCGTAAGTCGCGGTGATGGTCCCCAGGCAGTGCGCCAGCCGAATCTCCCGGCCCACGTCCCCACCAATGATACGCAGCATCTGGATGACCTCGAGAATCCGCCCGCGGAACTGCTCTACATCCGTTGTACCGCTGGTGAAATCATAGCGGTAGCCAAAGATAGAGAGCCTGCGGCTCAAAGGCTCGATGCGCTCGATGCGGGCGATGGCCTTGCGCAGGAGAAGCTGCTCCTCGTCTTCGGTCAAAAGCCGTGGTGACGGGCACTGGCCGGCCTCGAAAGCGTATTCCACCAACAGGCGGTTTCCGAACCCGTGGATGGTGGTGATAAACGATTGGTCCAGGCGCAGCGCATCTTCCACCCGGCCACGCTCCATCAAGGTGGCCCGAATCCGCTCACGCAACTCCCCGGCGGCCGATTCGGTGAAGGTCACGGCCGCGATGCGGTGGGGGGCGACAAGCCCCTCTTCCACCCAGTTGGCCAGCTGCTCCTTGATACGATATGTCTTGCCGGACCCGGCCCCGGCCGGGATCAAGGTGAGATACGGCAGCGCGCTCATGAGGCCCCCTCCCCTGTTTCAGGGTACATGAAGAGCCGCAGCAGGGGGCTGTTGTCCAGGGCGTATATAGGCAGGCCGGCGTTGTCCTCCCACCATTTTTCGTCATCGGTCGTATTGAGCCGCACGATCCCGTTGCGAATTTGGATCAGCCGCCGGTCGAGGTGCTGCATGGCCTGGGCGGAAATGTCGTTGGTCAGAACCTCCCAGCCGGGCACCGATCCGTCCGCCTCCACCGGGCTGTCCGCTAATGCCCGGGTGTCGTTCATGAGGTAGTAGACGATGCCGATCTCATCGGGGGGCGGGTCGAATCCCGGTAGGCCGCCTGTCTGGATCATCACCCGGTAGAGGTGGGCCTGCAGGTCGAAGCCGCTGCGCATGCGGTCGCGGCGCTTGCCGCTCGAGGACTTCTTGTAGTCCACCAACAGCAGCCGGCCAGAGGGCAGTCCCACCAATAGGTCGCTTTGACCGTGCAGGGGAATTTCGCCGTGCTGGCCGCGCAGCCATTGCTCCGCCCCCACGACGGTCGCCCCGCACGAAGCCAGCAGTTTCTTCCAGTGCACGGCCGCCCGCAGGATTTCCGACTCGAACTTGAAACGCTCCACCCGCCAGTCCGGGCTTCGCAGAAACGGGGCGATCTGCAGCACCCGCTCCCGCAGAATCTTGGGCACTTTGCGGTTGATGTCGTCCTCGTCGGGCAGGGGCAGCCCCGGCTGGAAGAGTTCTTCGAACACTCGGTGGGCCAGGGTGCCGGCGGTGAGTACGTCGAATTCGTCGACGCCCCATGTCCGAGGATCGCAGCCCATGCGCCCCAGCAGCCAGGCAAAGGGGGAAACCATGAGGGTGTCGGCCGCGCTGGGAGAAAGCGGCGCCATGCCGCCCGCCTTGCGGCCGAAGGCCTCCAGGAGATCGACCCCGAGCTCAATGTCCGCTACGGGCAGGGTCCGGGGCGGAGAAGGCTGGGCCTTCGGTGCCATGGGTAAATCCGAAATTCGCCTGACATCCTCCGAGCGGTCCAGGTCCAGAACAAGGCTGTCGGTTTCAACGCCCAGGCTGCGGGCCAGGAAAACCAGGCTGGCGGAGGGCTCCAGGGCCTGCCCCAGAGCATCGCGCCGCGCGAAAAGAAGCGTCAGGCTTTCGGTGGCCGCTCCTATCTGCTCGGCGAATACCTCCCGCCGGCGCTTCCGGATAAGGTCATTGGTCGCCACCGGCCACCCGGACGCAGCGATCTCTTCCCACTCGGCCTCGGTGAACACGGCCGAACTTCCAGGGCCGGAAGGAAAGTGCCCGTCGTTGAACCCCAGCACGAACAAATGCTTGACGGCGCACCAGGGGCGCACATCCTCGTGAAACACAGGTATCCCCTCATGCCAGTAGTCCACCGGAGGGTTCTCGCTCAGGGTTTCCGGGTTGGTCTGATAAAGAAGCGGCTCCCAGTCGAGCTCCACCATGCCGGACAATGTCTCCTGCAGCTGCAAAGCCGTTTCCATGGCCCGCTGATGGTGTGCGTGAAAAGCCTCCTCGGCTGTCAGCAGATGAACGAACCGGTTCAAACGCCTCTGCAGTTCGGCCGGCGTGGCGGCCCCCTGGTCCACGAGATCCATCACCTTGTGGGCGGGGACAGGCATCGTGGTGGATCTCAGCAGTACGTCCCCTTCCATGACGGCTTGAGCCAGGGCGTGTCCTTCCTCCGCTTCCCAAGGCAACAATGGTGAAGTCAGAAGCGATGCAACGGCCATAATTGGGGCTGGTTTGCGCAGACACAGCAAGAAAGATCGCAGGGTTTCGCGGCCCAGGTCTCGTCGGCCTGCGGGACGGTGGAACCCCGACAAAACCAGCCCGCAACGGTTGAAGGCATTTTCCACCGCCATCAGGCTCAGGGAATCATTCGGCAGGAGGAGGCCGATCTCGGAAACATCGCTGTCGTTCTCGATCGCCTTCTGGACGAGCCCGGCAACGATTTCGGCCTCGGCCAAACTGTCGCGAACCGCTATGACGCGAACACCGTCAATCCCCCTTGGTGGCGCGTTTCTATCGCTTAAAAGGTTGCGGCCGGCTTGCAAGGCAGGGATGGATGTCTTAGGCAACGTCCTGGCGCTATCCAACAGGGCTTGCAGTGCTGGATCTGGCGCAGGGGCATCGCAGGCAAGCTTCTGCAAGACAGCCATCTGCCAGGCATTAAGATCCATGTCCGGCGGATAATAGACTCTGATGGGCCGCAGCGGAGGATCGTTTGCGTCGAGCAGGTCAGCCATCTGCTGCAAATGATCGGGGACCCCACTTGCCGATTCAACCAGCTGCAGCAGGTCGGAAACCCGCCGATGGAGGCGTTTGTTCGTTGGAATCGTATCCATCAAGGCCTGCGGGTCGGCCGAATGTCCTGCCCCCTCCAGCAAACGAACTATAGCGGCATGCAATTCCGCGAGGGTCTCCTGGGGGGCCACCTTCAGGCTCGACAGCCAAAAGGCGTCTTTCTGACGGGACGCGGTTTGCCTTAATCGCTCCATCCAGTCTTCAGGTGTTGGCGGCAGCAGATAGGCAGCCGTCGTCTGAACCATCAGTTCCAGCCACGTACCGGCCAAGCGGTAGAGACCCGGGGCCTGTTTAGCCAAAAACCTTTTGACTTTACGGGCGCTTCCACCATCCGGTGTAAGAAAAAATTCCATTAGTGTTTTTTTCAATTCGGAGAGTCTCGAAGGATGTGAGAATTTAGGGATTCAAGTTTCGATATAAATCCAGCGTAGGATTGACGATCTTTTCTACCAAGGCCTGGCTGTTGGTCATCTCGAACAAATGGTTTTTTAAAAACTTACCCTTCAGCCGGAGGGTTGGATCTTCATACGAAACTGCCTCGCCATTGGCAAAAATGCGGTCATCCTTATACTGGATAGGCCCCATTAAATGCTCGAATTTATGAGTCTTATCGGACTGTCTTTTCCAAATATCATATAGGACCCCAGAAAAAATGGTAGGCACCCTTTCCTTGGAATCGTTAAAAAGAACCTTTAAATAAATAAGCTTCAAATCATCACGCACGGGGGTGAAGGTCTGCCCGCCCTTGAGCTTGGTCTCTTCTTCTGGAACAAAAAACACTCCGAATTTTTTGGGGAACCAAAATTTCACATTGTTGGTTTCGAGGCCCAATGACGTTCTGAATGACACATGATAACCAGAAGGTCTCCCAATCACAAATCGCTCTTCTTCTTCGTAGAGGATCCCCTCGATTTCTTTGACGAGGTAACTCGTCTCCAAATACAGCTTCTCGATGAAGTCAAAGGCGGCCTTGGTTTGAAGGGCGATGTCGGTATTCATGTGCGTCTCCTCTGAAAAAAGATTCGGTCGTATTCCGTTAGATCGAGCGATAATTCTCTAAGCGCCTGGAAAAATGATTGCAGGGAGCGGCCTGTTGCATTCTGGAAAAATATGGGATGAGATGCCGGACCGACCCTTGAGCAAGCGCTCAGCGCCTCTTTAAAGCCGATAAAGCTTCCGCGGAACGAAGCGCTGTCGGCGTCAAAATAGATTTGATCGTATCGTGTGAAGTGCCCCTCAAGGTTAAATCCCCCGAAGGAGCGCAGATTTTTCCGGTCCAAGAGGTATAAGAGATCTTGCGCGTGACACAGTTCATGATGTGCCAGCCCATGCTGTCCGGCCAGTACCCCTTCCAGAAGGAAGGCAACGGCCTGCCAGTTGGTCCAGCGGAATCTCACAGGCAAATCGCTGGTCAAATGGGAAAACTTCTCTTTTCGAAAAACGCTGTCTGCGGTTACGGCTACTAATCTGAAACGCTTCCCAAGCCGCTTGGCCTCGATCGACCCGCCCTCTATTTCCCGGGTGATTTGGTCCTTTCTTTCAGCGGTTTCTTTGCCGAAATCGGAAAAATACTTGGCTTCAATAAGCAGATAGTATGAACCAACTACAAGTACCAGATCGGGTTCGGTGCCGTCGTCGTAGCTTGGCCAGAAAACGAAATTGGCATCGTTCAGCTCGTCTACCGTAAAATTTGTATCAAGAATTTTTTCCAGATAGCGCTTAAGAAATAGGTCCCGCCGGGCATATTTGAAGAAGGAAAACACATTCGAGGTGAGAATGTCCTCCTTGTGCTCGACGTTTCGCGACAGCTTGCCATGGAGTTCCGCCAAGTACATTTCAATACCTCACTGCCCCACGCATTGGATCAGGTTGCTACAACGCGTTCGGCGTTCATTCCTTCTTGTATATGTTGGTCCGGTCGTCATCTATCGCATCCGGCTTCAAGTAGCCTTTTCGCCGGCCGTCTTTATCGTTAATGTTGACCCGGTCTTTGAATAGCGAATCTTGTTTGAGATACCCCGAGCGTTCACCGGAAAATACCGTGGACCCGCAAAAGATGATCAGCGTCAAAACTGCCAAGAGCGCCTGTATTCGCAAAAAGCCATGGGTCGACAGACGCTTACCTTCGCATAGGTGGCCGCAACCGGCTGATGATCTGCCCTTCAACGTTGTTTTTCGCACCATTTCGACCTCCCCGATTCATTCGTCATTAAAATCTGGATGGAAACGATGTCAGTCGAAGGCAAAATTAACATTCCCTTTTGTCAGATAAGGGCAAAATGATAGAGGAATTTCAGTTTATTCAGACCAGTGCCGCCAATTTCCGTATCACTTGCGTTTCCTCGACGTAGGGAACGAACAATTGGTAGCGGGCACGCGTAATGCCGACATAGGTCAACCGTTTAATCTGATCGCGGGTCATCTTGGCCTCATCGATGGTGTCCAGACCGATGAGAAACACACAGGCGAAATCGAGGCCTTTGGCACTGTAAATGGTACTTATGGCAACGCTGTTGGTCGAAATATCGTAAGTGCTTTTTTGATTGTAGTCTTTTGAAACCCAGTTGCTGAAAATGCCTTTCTGCGCCAGGTACTGCTCGATCATTTCGGGCACCGGCAGTGTCGAATCACCTTGGGGCGTTTTTTTGGCATACAGCACGGCTACTTCAGAGTACGGGCATTCGTCCTTTGCGACCGTTTCGGCGACCTTGTCCGCGACGTAGGCGCAGATTGCCTCGACGCTCTCCAGGCGCTCTATTTCAGGCCGGGGGCCGCTGAAATCAAAGAACTCGGGAAACAGCTCCATCTGGCCGTTCCCGTTTTCTTTCTCATCCTCGGTGATTCCGTGAAAGAATGATGCGGCAAAACGTGAGAGCTCTCGGGTGCTGCGGTACACATATGATAGTTTGTGCGTCCTGCCGCGGGCGCGGATACCCACGTTCGACCAGGCAAAGGTGTGGCGGTAAAGGTTTTGATTGTCGTCGAGGGCGATCGTCAGGTTGTCTGTTTTAGGGTTCAGGACCTTTGCCACCACCCTGTACATGTCCGGCGAGAAATCCTGTCCCTCGTCCACCAGAACGGCGTCGAAGCTCGGTCCGACCCTCTCGAGACGCTCCACAGAGGACTGGACGACGAGGTCGTAATAGTCGGCATCTTCGTTTTCGAATTGAACCGGCTCGCCAAGAATGTCGGCACACAACTGGTAAAAATGGGTCACGTGAACGCCGTTCTCACCAAGGGGCAGGCCTTTGCCCGACAGCAAACGCTTCAAATAGTTGACCAGGGTGATGTTGAAACAGACCAGGAGGACGCGCTTGATAGCCGGGTTGTATTTGAGCAGAAAGGCTGCCTTGTTGGCCAGGATCAACGTCTTGCCGCACCCGGACGGCCCGCTGAAAATGCGGTGCCCGTTGTCATATTTCCGGGCAAGGGCTTCCTGGTGGTTGTCCAGGGATTTGAGGCGCGCACAACGCACAGGGTAGGGCTTCGTGCTGCGGGGTGGAATCTCGACCCGCACGATAGGGAATATCAGATGTTTGAGGTGATCCATTTCCCTTCCGCTAAGCTTGAAAGGGAAAAGCGGGGGGAACATGCGCTCGAAGGCTTCCCGAAAACACTTTCCGCTTTGATCGCGGCAGAAGTCAGATTCCGGATGCAGATCGTCCCAGAAAAACGTTTTATCTGTTGTCAGGACCTGCGGAAAGCCCTTTTCATTGTATTCATGCTTGTTGATATTGGTGAAGACGACCCCGCAGGAAAGGGGGATTGTGGGTTTGCCGTAGTAGGCAGGATCTCTTGAGACCAGGCGGCCGTCCTTTTGGATCACTTCCATCAACTGCTGCATGTAGCCGGTGGCCTGTTTCAAAGGATTGGTTCGACTCTCGACCCTTCCACCAAATTTGACGCTGAATTTGTGGGGGTTGGCCTCGACGATCTGGTCGAGGGCCCAGTCCTTCACCTCCAAGATCACGACCCCGCACCGTTTATTATAAATTACGAAGTCCGGTTCTTGGTTGTTCAGGTCGGGCGAGTACCAAACAATATAATCGTCGTTGGGTTTGGCGACCCTATGTAGGAAATGGTAGGTTGATCTCTCACCGTCTGTTCGAAACGTCTGAACATCTTCCGGGATCATTATTGCCATGGTCCGACGGCCCCCTCTCAGCGACGATTGTTCGGTCTGGAAAACGGCAGGTCCGCGTTCACTGAACAGCGATGACTTTGATACGAGATATAGCGCTTCCAAGCTTGTTCTTCAATGCTTCAAATCCGCCATGTTTCTTTCCGGATTTTTCCTCCAGGTACAATTTGCGGTTGATTTCAACCATTATCGACATAACCCGCGGCTCTATTTGATAAAATTTCATTGGCACAATGGATCCGGAAAAGGGGCGATTGACCTCCGTGCAGAACCCTAGCCGGTTAAAAATTCGTATGATTTCGTTCTCGATCCACTTAGGGGTATGGAAGTCGTCCGTACCGATGCAAATATCAGGGCGGTGGCTATCCTGATCATCCTCGTAGGGAAGCGGTTCCGATGGGAAGCTATGGCAATCGATGAGGAGGCACCGGCCCAATTGCCGCAAACAGGTCGATGCACACGCTTCGAGTGCTTGATGATGGGGCCTGTAATATCGGTCGATTAGCTTTTCACGCGCCTCCACCGTCGGTCGAAGCCGAAGCGGCATTCCGTCTGAGGTGCGCGAGTAGATGACCCCCATACCGCGTGCCGCCATAATCTCTAAATCATCGTCGAGGAACCGTTCCGGATCGACTACCAGACGGCTTATAGGGAAAACCACGCGAGGGATATTAAGATCAGGGGCAAATAAATCGTCGGTGTAAGCATCCGTCATTTTCGTCAGTTCATGGTTTAATTCTGAATCCGACAGCATCAGCGACGGTCGAACATCAATGGGGATAATCCGCGAAGCATGGGGGATGTGAAATATGATTGGGTGAGTGAAGTTTAAAGATTTCATTCTCAGCTTCGATTGGGAAATGCAGAGTAAAAATGAACTTGCTTTTACCCGATGTGGCGCAGCATGGCATTCCTCTTATGCGCAGCCTCCTCAAAGAACCTTTTTAGCCGATCAAAATACTTGGCTATCTCATCGGATCTGTCTTCAGGCCATTGGCTGGCATAAATCTCACGGTTGCCGCAGGCTTCCTCCTTAAAGCGTTCTACAATAATTGTTTCAGACAACGTACCCAAGGCCTCGGCAACGTCTCTAACAACGTGGGGGAGAAGATAAGCCGCTCCATCGAGGTAGTCGTCGGCAATGGGGATTCCTGCCATCAGGGCGTATGCAAGCGGAAAGACATTGCCTTCCGCTTCACCGGTCATGCAAAAGTGCAACACGTGCCAGGCGCTGCCAAAATAGAGACTTTTGGCATTGATTGCACCGTCTTCACCGCATATCAATGCCTCCACGGCTTCATCCGAGTCCAGCAGTTCCGCCAGTTGGGGCATTGTAATTTGCCAAAGCGTACAATCCAGCCCCATTGTCACTCCCTTCTATTTCTCTTGATGCCCCATGGATATGGGCAAATTTTTGATCACGCTCCATAGTCCCGACTGCTGTCAATTTCCGTGGCCTCGGCATCTTCGGAAATGCCGTGATAATGCTCCAGCGTCTCGTATAGTTTCTTCCATACCAAAACTTTGAGCTCGGTGGGTTCCACGACTACCGCCTCTGGGCCCATGCTCAACACCCACTGGCAAATTTCACTCAGGCCGGCCACCTTGAAGCTGATTTCGATCCCGCCGTCGATGAGCTTCTGAATCCGCTGGCTCTCGTGCCAGATCTTTTCCCCCACGTAGCGCGCCCAGGCCGGACTGATCCTGATGACCACCCCGTAGAGCTCGTCCTGCATCACTTTGAAGCTGTGGTGGATGTAGTTCTCGAAAGAAAACGTGCTTGGGATTTTAAAATGATCTTCGGTCACGCTAAGCATGTTGATACGGTCCACTACGAAAGATCGGATATCGTCCCGCAGGTGGCAATAGCCGATCACGTAGATGGTCCCGTCATAGAACCAGATCTTGTAGGGGTCCACTTTGCGGGAGGTTCGTTCGTCTTTTTGCAGTGACCAATAGCCGAACTCGATGCTCTTGCGATCGGCCACCGCGCGGTGAATCTGGCCGATGATCTCGCTGCACCAACTGTAGTCCTTGCACGGACCGCCGCCCATTTGATAGGCGGACCGGATGCGATCCAGGTAGGCCAGGGTCTCGGCCGGGAACATGCCCCGAATTTTCTCCAGAATGCTTTCCTGGGAGGCCTGGAACACCGTGCCTTGGAAGACGTTGAACAGGTCGCCCCCGAGGTGCAGGCAGAGCAGTTCGGTCAGGGTAAAGGGCTCCGGTATGTCGAACCGAAACCCCTCCATCAGGCGCCAGCGAGTGGCCTTGCCTTCCTTCTCCGAGAAAATCGGGAAACCCGCATACTGCAGATCGTCCATATCCCGGTAGGCCGTTCGCAGGGACACGCCCCCCTCTTCCGCGATGTCGTTGGCTGTCAGGCCATTTCGACTGACCTCGAGTTGCCTCAGTACACGCCACTGCCTGGATAGTTGGTCTCCTCGCATGTCCCCTTCCACCAATTCAGTTTGTATATCAGGCCGGGGCTAAGCAAGTATCGGGGCGAAAGGCAAGGCGCAGTCCGATGCGAAAAGCGCAGCAACCATTGAGGTTGTGAGCAATTTCGCGAGGGCTGCAACGCCGCATTTCGGCCTGAGACGCCGGTTATCCACGGCCTGACTATTCGATTAAAAACAGGCCCCCACCGGAATGGTTTCTGCCTCCCGTATGTCTTGCCCGCCGCGCGGAGAAGCGCTGGAACCGCACCTGGTTGCCATTAGACCCATCCGCCTTTTTGAATGCTGAGAGGTGCAGCACCGTGTCGTCATCGACCAGGGCCGTCCCCAAAGCAATGCGCGATTGAAACGACACGGTTGCGCCCAGGCTCACCCTCGGGTGACGCTTTCCTTCAGCTTTCTGCAGGGACTCGATATAAGCCCCCGCCTTGCTGGGCGGGACGCTTAGAACGGTTTTTGCCTGGTCACTTTCGATAGCGTCCATGGCATAGCTTTTTATCAGCTTGTCGAAAAATAACTTGAATGTTTCACCGCTGGCAAAGCATTCCATGCCCACCACCGCCCCGTCAATGGCAAACAAGGCCCCCACTTGGTCCTCCACAGCGTCGAAAGCCTCGTTGAAAACGGAAAGCTCGTCCTCGAAGTGATCGAAGACGTCAGCCATGGCCATGGTGGGGGATTCCACCTTCATGCGCTGGGATTTTTCGGCAATGTTGGCCCATATCCGACTCTGGTCCGAACGGTGGCCGCTGCCGCGGGAAAGGCTGTCGCACATACTCGATTGGGCTTCCCGGCGCAGGGACGCGTGCATCACCTTTTTCCCGGCGGAAAATTTGGGAGAGTCGTACTGCCAGCGCCGTTCTTCGACGCAACTCACCGGAATGGTCGTTGTCGTCTTTCCGGCAATCAGAAACGATGCGTTGACGATCCGATTCTGCTTGGCCCCCCGCAGTTCCTCCCCTTCAATGAGGAGGATTGGTTTCGATCCCTTGTTGGTCAGCTTCAACCGGTTGACGTTTCCCGCGTCGTCGACTTCCGTGACCGTCAGCAGCCCGCTCTCGATAGCCTGCTCCAGGGTCAGATAATAGGGTTCGACGCCATTGGTATGCAGCACCGGGAACAGGGTCAAGTTGCGACAATTCTGTTTTTTACCTAACTCACAGTCGTTCAAAAAGGATAGAATGGATTTCATCGTGTCGGCCTCCTGATTGAGTGTTTTGCTTGAGGCTAACACGATGGTTTGTCAGATGAGGGCAAATTGTGATTTTCAAGTTTTCACGCCATGCTCACACCAAAACAGAGTCAAAATGCCCCCACTCAAAGTTCCAAGAGTTTTTTGGACAGACTGTGCAGCTCGTCATTGGCGAGCGCAACCACCTTCTTTTTGACCGTCCGTGAATAATATTCCTTTTCGGTCTTGGTCAGGAGGAGGCCTTCCAGCTTCTTCTTGAACAACTCCTTCTGTTTTGGTGAAAACACCTGGGACAAGGCGTACTCCAGGGAGAATTCCGCATGCTTTTCTTGGCGACGCTTGTCCGTTTCAGCCTTTTTCTCAAAGTAGAGTTCAAAAAGCCCTTTGACGCGTTCTGAATCGAGCGCGGTATCATCCCATTCGACGGCGTGGTCCCGGGCCAAATCTTTTTTCCATCCCCGAACCAAACCCTTTTCCTGTTCGGAAAGGCTTTTTTTAAGCGTGTTCCACCAAGTGAAGGACAGGTGATACAGTGAGAACAAGGCCCCTGAAAAGAGCATCAGGCGGCGGAAATGATCTTTCTGCACTTGGCTTTCCAAGTGCTGCTCGACCACATCCGGTGCAAACTGATAGGTTTCCGCGGCGTTGGCCAACAGCACTGGGAAACCTTCCCAAAGGCGCGTATCATCGCTTTTGACGACTTCGGCCAGGGTTTCGTTGACATCCAGTTGTTCGACGGGCTCGAACATCGGGAAGCCGAGCCTCGACAAACTGGACAGAAGTTTCTGGTCAACCATGGAGGCCCCTTTCTTTCAGATGGACCTTACGCCTGAGAAAAACGGTTCCAGTCACCAAGGATTTTGAGAAGCCGATTTTTGTTTAGCCTGTATTCCTTTTGCATTTTTTAATACAATTTATTGTATTTATTAATACAAGTAAATGTATGTTTATGTACAATTAAAATTCAAGTATTTCAACATATATCTATTCTATCCTCCCTCAGAAAAGGATCGTGTTCGGATTTTGTCATGCAACCATTCATCACCAGCACCGGCTTCGCCCGCTATTTCGGGTTGTTTGACAATATGTCACATCTGACATATTGTCACCTACAATGTATTCCGAGTGATAAAGCTCTGGATGTGGAATATGGAGAAGAGTAATAAGCGACAACTCGAAGCCAAAGGTTACCGGATCGAGGATGCCAATGATTTCCTTGAGCTCAGCCCGGAGGAATCCGCCTACATCGAAATGAAATTGGCCCTGAGCCAAGCCCTGGCCCAGAAACGTAAACAGCGCCGTCTGACGCAATTGGAACTGGCCCGGAAGCTCAATTCCAGCCAGTCCAGGGTCGCCAAGATGGAAAAAGGGGATCCCACCGTATCTGTGGATCTTCTTCTCAAAGCGCTTCTGGCCATGGGCGCCACCAAAGAAAGCATCGCCAAAATTATCGGCTGAGGCAAGGGCATCGTTTTTCCCGCATCCTGGGAAATCGGGCTATCATCTCGTCAGTGAGCCCCTGACTGGACAAGGACGCATTTTTCGTAACCCTAAGTTTAGTTTCGTGCGCTGATTCCCCCTGTTTCCGCGACGTCCCCTTGGGGATTTTTGGTGTGGTGTCACTTGCGGCCGCCTTGTTGGTTACCAAAAGGGGCTTGATGGTCGTGTCGATGTCGATATGGATGCGCACGTAGGGCAAACCGCACAGCTGCAGGACGCGATCGCGTAACACGTCGCCAAGACCGGTCATCAAAATTCAGTCAAATTCCTCCAGGATCTCGATGAGACGACGCTTGCGAAAGTGCTGCTGCCGTATGGTTTGAAGGTATTGTCGCCACTCCGCGTCCCTTTTGGACCGTTTTATAACCCGCTCCGCTTTACGCAAGTAACCGGCCGCGGTTTGGTAGGCCCTGGGCTTGACCATGGCGATCTGCCGCTCGGCCAATGCCTGCCAGATCGCGACGGATCGTTCCGGGGCGTGAGTTTGGACGGCCTCGGCCACGGCATTGTCATCGATGCCATACCGAAAATGAGCCTTTTCCGATCGCCGGTCATACCATTTGAGCACCGCTTCAGGGTTCTCCTCTTCGATGCCGACGTCAATCAAATCGCCCAGCATGGGAAACTGTCGCCGGGGAGCACTTTTGGGCTTTTCAATGCCGGTTTCCTGGAGTGGCCAGTCCTCGCGGAGCCAAGGCATCCGGCCGGTTTCGAGGTAATCCAGAAGGCTCTGACGCACTTCAGGCCAAACTTTGGCCTTTTCGCTGCTTTTGCGGCATTCAGTGAAGCCCTGCAAAGCAGGTCGACGTACAAAGTCTTCCACCTGCATGGCTGCCACGGCCGGCCAATCCCTTTCGCGTCTGCGTATTTCCAGCAGCCTGTTTCGGAGCCCGATCGCGGTACCTTGTCGCGTTTCGTCTGTGGCCTCGAGGCCTTCCGCAATCCAGGCTTCGGCGTCCTGGTAGCGTTTCCCTTGGATCAATCGATCCACCAGTCGTTCGTAGCTTCCGGTCCGGCGCGCTTCGACCTCGCAAAGGGGGACGATCTCTTCATGGCGGCCGGCATTTTCCAAGGCATGAATGATCCAGTCGCTGAGACGGTTGCGCTCGAAATGCCGCGTGAATGTGTCGGCTCCCCGTGGCGGTTTGAAAGTCTTCAGGGTTTTCAGAAGCCGGTCGGCAACCGTACTCCAGGCCGATCGGGAGTGCCGCCGATCTAAAAATGCCATCAGCGGCTCGCATATCCTATAGTTGTCTTCCCGCATGGTCGCGATGGCCCAGTCCAATTTGTCGGCGTCCTGGAGACTGGACTTTTCCAGTGCCTCGGTCATCAAGGACATGCATCGCGTGACTTCCTCGGCCGTCTCGCCTTCGTCGTCGCTGGATTCGATCAGTTCGGTGCCTGCCGCAACCAGATCGCGGCCCAGGGACAAGGCCGCATCGGCATGCCCTGCTTCGAGCAGTGTTACGAGCTTGCGGCGTATGCCGCTGAAGTCGGGCGTAAACCCTTCGTTGTTCCAGTAGTTCTGCCATCCAGGCCGATCGGCCATGGACCGGATCTCCTTCCGCAGCCGCTCGACGAGGGAACGGATATTCCCGGAGGCTAATTGTCGGCGGTCGATGATTGCCTTCGCCACTTGAGGAAATTGCGTGCACAGCTCGATAACCAGGTCAACCAGTTGGGCTTTTGTCCTGCCCTTGAGGAATCGCTCGATATCCTTGCGGGTATCCTCAGCCATTATGAAAGCGTCGCCTTCTTGAACATCCTCGGAATCAGGCTCCTCGTCCTCTTCCAGCAGCCGCAACCGTATGTCGTCGGTTCCAGCACGGGGGATGTGCTGATGTTTTTGCAACCGTTTTTGGTATTCGATCACTGTGGCAACCGCGTGCTTGCATTCCTCTTCGTAGGGGCAAGTGCAAAAAGAGGCCGGAAAGCCATCGTCTTCGAAGAACACGTGGGTGGCATATCGCTCGGTTCCCTCCACCCAGGCGATCAGGCTGCCGTCCGCCAACTGGCCGAGCTCCTGCACATGGCCGGCCCGCTGGTAAGCCCGACCGCGGTCGGCAATGCGCTCTCCGGTCCAGTCATCGATATCGGCACCGGCCAATTCGATCCATTGATCGACAGCCTTCTTGGGAGTTTTCTTGGAAGACATAGTGAGAATAACCTTTGTAGAAGATTTCTATTTCCCTCGCCGTTCTTAGCGAGCTTGGCGGCTTTGCGTGATACCAGACCTCGGCCTATATCTTTTAAAGCTTGATTGATATGGGAGGAGAATCCTATGTTGTCCACTGCGTGGACGGAGGTTGGCATCTGCGATGCCGTGGGTTGCCAGCTTCGCTGGCGTTGGTTGTCCCGCGATGCGGGACGTATGTTGCCCCGCTCTGCGGGGCGTGGGTTGCCGGCTTCACCGGTGTAAGTTGGCGGCTAAGCCGCCGTGGGTGTACTCGCTTCGCGAGCGCTTGTTGGTGGCTTCGCCACCGTAGGTTGTTAACAATATCGGGCATGAAGTGCCCTAACCCACAGGAGGCAACGCCTCCGACTAACGGCCACGCAGTGGCCAACCAACGAGGCGCAAAGCGCCTCAACCATCCGATTTTTCCATTCGCCAAGAGGCGGGCGGCAGAAAGGTGACCTCAAGCCCGAAAGGGGTGGCGATCTTCTCCAGGGTGGCCAGGGTGGGATTTCCGGAGCCGTTTTCAAACTCGGCCAGGATGCGGGGCGCGATCCCGGCCACTTTGCGGGCGTAATCTTTCTGGCTCATTCCCAGGATTCGCCGCATGCGACGCGAGGCCTCCCGGATATCGACGGCACCCCGGGCGAGGTCGCGATAGAGGGTTTCTTTCAAATGGGCCATTTCGTCCGGCGAAGGGCGTTTCATGATGACGACCTGTCTTTCTTAAACCTGGCTTCCGGCATCGATAAGTCCAGCGGCCACTTCCTCGATCCAGCGAGAGAGCCGTTCGATGATATCTTCGTCGACCCGGCAATCCCGCATCGTCGCGGGAAGGCGGCGAACCTTCGCCCCTAATCCGGCCAACCACGGTATAGACGCCACAGGCGGGAGCATATCTTCGAACTTTGCGACGACGGCCCGCCAATCCGGCTGGCGGCCGGGCGCTTCGTCTTCCCAGCGGCTCACGCGGCCGATCCCCTCCGGATCCAGGAACATCGGCGCAAAATCGAATAGAGGAGAAAGGGCGATCTGGTCGCCGCTTCGCAGAACGGCCGAATTGCGGCCGTGGTTGTCGGTGTTGCGCAGGGCCAGGTTGAGGATGTCGCGGCGGATATACTCCCGCAATTCCCGGGCGGGATCGGTGGCGACCGCTGCGAGGGCACGGCAGAAGGTGTCATTAGACACTGCCGCGCCATAGCCCGATTGGCCAGCCACGGCATATAGGCTGTGCATACCCAGGTGCTCCACGCGGCCGTCCGCCACCCGCCGGTCGAAGCGCGGCACGAAAAGCGCCCCCTGATCGTATCGTAGCGGGTTTCCAGTGCGAATGCCGAAGTGGCGGGCCACTTCCAGATAGGGGGCCTCGTTGCGCAGGACCTGTTCGTTGCGCGCCTCGCTGCGACGCCCGCGGGGAAATTTGACCAGCCAGAAAGCCTTGATCCTGTCGTCGGTCAGTGCGCCTTCGGCGTGAAACATGCCGGCGTGGTCCTCGACTAGCAAATACTTGGGCGCCTCCCCCTGCACGCTGGAGGCCCCGGCCACATGAGCCCCGCGTTCTTCGGCGTAATCCAGGAACCGCTCACCTTGTTCTATGATATCCTGGCGGGGAAACCCGATTTTGAAATGGTCCGGAGGCGGCGGCCGGACCGCTTCGGCAATCCGCAGATGGCCCGGCGGACTACCGGCGCCCCGGGTGAGCAAGTGCCAATCCGCGTGCGGGCCGTCCCTTTCCACCTGCATACGCCGGAGCCAGGCCCGGCGTCCGGCACCCGCGGGCATCACATCGACCAAGAATGGCGGCCATTGGTCGAACCGGAACAGTTCGAAGCCGACCGGCAGCCCGGGCACCAACTCAGCCGCCTTCTCCCCCAAATGGTCGATGGCGTAGTCGGTGTCGTATTGCAGCCGCCCCCCTCCGGCAATGCCGCGGTCCAGGGTCTGCGGATCAGGCTCGAACACCGCCGCCGTTTGCCAGCGGTCGTCCAGAAATATCTGAATCGTACACTTCATAGTTCACTTTATAACACCAAAAATATAGATTACAACAATCTTAGATCACTATAGTGGTCATTAATATAAATTTTACAGAATTACATGTCAACCATGGTTCATTTTAATGAATGGAATTATCGGTAAGGCTCGTGCTTATTTTGATGCAAAAGCGCTCACCACGAAGATCACGATGAACACGAAGGAATTCCGGTCAAATCCGCCACCCTGTCTCTGACCCAATCGAACCCCACCCGTTCTTGTTCGAACCGCAGCTGTTCACCCAACCGATTGTAGCGTAGATCATCATACAAGGCTTGCTCCTCGGGATCCAAGCGCGGCAGATCCCGGATTTCCTGGCGCGGTTCGCGCCCCCAGAGGCTCTTGTGGGCCATGAGGGTGTCGCGGTCCATGAGGAAGGACCGCGCGTGCGGGAAATGGTTGCGCAACTGATCGAGGATGGCGAACCCGTGAGTGTCGATGTCACCCCAGTAAAAAAGACGCCGGTCTTGCAGCCAGCGGGCCCTGGCGAACATGTCGAACCCGTAGCCCGCGCCGAAAACGACCATGCTGCGAGCGGCCCGCGGAAAGGCCAGGAAGTTGATCTCGTTTTCAGTGATAAAGACGGTGTCGACTGGCAGATCGAGCCCGGCGAAGGTGCCGTGGGTGACTGCGATGTCCTGATTCGTGCCGGTGGGAAAGACCGCCAAGGCGTCGTCCAGAATTCGAAATCGCACACGCACCGGCTTGTCCACAAACCCATAACGCCGGCAGAACCCGGACACGCCGCCGGCTTCCCTGTCCACCGCATCCTCGGGCAATACCAGGTCGAACAGCTCCATCAGGACGGATCGGTGGCCCTCAATGAACTTGCTGTGGACGCCGAGGATGTCCACCTGGCGTAGGTAAAGGCCCGGACGCGGGTGTCCTCGCATCCAGGCCACGATGTCGAGCAGGAGGGACCAGTCGTCCGCCAGGGCCAGCGCGCGCATGGGCCGTTTGCGGAGCCAGGGCCTGAGATCGGGCATCCGCGCTTCGGTCACGGCCACCAACTCTATAAACCGCTCGGCCTCCCGCCGCCGGTCGATAAACGCCAGGGCGTCGTCCAGGGTGTCGATCCAGATTTCGTCCGGCAGGTCGTTGGCGCCCAGGACTCTGTGGTTCACGTGCCGCCAGACGATGCGGTAGTGCTTGGCCTGGCGGTCGAGCTGGGCGATCCAGCGGCGCACCTCATCAAAGTTTTGGGTGAGCTCGGTGGAAGTAGGCCCCTTGAGCGGCAGCCGCTTGGGGAAAAGGGATTCGCCGCCGGCCAGGGCGGTCAGCAAGGCCCCCTTGTCCCACAAACGCTGGACCGTTTTCCGAAGGTCGCCGGGCCGGGTCCAGTTCACGTCTGCTGCCTCCGTTTTTCCTCCCGGTACTCCTCGATGGTCAGGTTGCGCAGGCAGGCGGTTTTGCCGTCCTCGCTGTGCACGAACCCCACGGCGGAAACATAGGGCTCAATGACGTGGATCTTCTGCAGGGGGGTGACGATCAGCAGCTGCAGGTTCAACTGGTTGAAGAGCTTCAACCCGTAGTGGGCCGACTCGTCCGAACCGCGGCCGAAGGCCTCGTCGATGGCCACGAACCGGAAGGAGCGCGAGCGCACCTCGCCCCACTCCAGGCCGAACTGGTAGGCCAGGCTGGCCGCCAGCACGGTGTAGGCCAACTTCTCCTTCTGCCCGCCGGACTTGCCGCCCGAGTCGGTGTAGTGTTCGTACTCGCTGTTGTCCTCGCGCCAGCGCTCGCTGGCGGCGAAAACGAACCAGCTGCGCACGTCGGTCACCTTGGCGGTCCAGCGGCGGTCCTGCTCGGACTGGCCTTCGCGGCCGCGGAATTTTTCGATGATCCGGCGCACCTGCAGGAATTTGGCCTCGGAGTACTGGGCGTCATCCGAGCCGGTGAGGGCGCCTTCGGTGCAGGCCCGCAGTTCGCTTTGGAAATCCCGGATGTCGGCGTCGGTGCCGGGCTGCGCCTCCAGCACGATGTAGCGGCCCGGGTTGTAGTCGATCTGGGAGAGCGAGGTGTTGATGTGCGCGATGCGCTCCTTGATGGTCTCGCGCTCCCGCGCCAGCTGGGACTGGAAGTTGGCCACCTCGCGGATGGTGTTCTCGTTGAGCAGTTCTTTGAAACGCGCCTCGAAGCGCGGCAGATCGTCGGCCTTAAGCTGCTTCAGCATTTCCCGGTATTCGTCCGCCGCCTCGACCGCGGCGTCCACCTCCTGGGTTTCCAGGGGGTAGGCGGTCCGGAAGCCGTGCATGGCCGCAATGATCTTGTCGCGCAGCCGGGCGAGCTTCCTGTCCTCGATGTCGATTTTGGCTTGCAGCCACTCGCGGAGCTTGCGTTCGGCCGGGTCGCAGGATTCCACCTTGAGGGCCGGCCCGTCCAGGGCCTCCTCGCGCAAGGTCGTCAAGCGCTCGAAATGGGCCTCATGGGCCGGGTCGGCGTCCTGCAACACCCCGAGCACCTGCTGCCGCTGAATCTCGGCGTCGCTGATCTTCTGTTTCAGTCGGGAGCAGGCATCCTTCTCATTGTCGCGCTGCCGCTCGTTGGCGGCGAGCGCCTCCTCGGCCTGGGCCAACTCGGCAGCCAGGGTCTGGAGAATGTCGGAGGCGGCCTCCAGGCGCTGTTTTTCCGCCTGTAGATCGGCCACCTCCGCCACCAAGGAACGCCAGTCCAGCTCCCGGAAGTCGCGGTATTCGCCCAAGCTGGAAAGGGCGGCCAGACGGTCCCGGGCGGTTTGCTGATCCCGTTGCAGGGAAGCCATGCGGCGGCCCATATCCGCCAGCTGTTCCTCGAGACTACGGGCCTTTTCCTCCAGCGCGGCGATCTTGGCCATATTGCTCCAGCCCAACACGTAGCGGCTGCGGTCGTCGATGCGGTGACGGTCGTCCTTTTCGTGGCGCTCGCCCGGCATCTTGAACTGGCCGGCCCGGGTGACGGCCCGGGTTTCGCGCCGGAACTGGTCCTGGGTCTCGCAGCAGGCCACGTCGAAGCGTTTGGCGATCTCCCCTTCCAGCCAATCGTAATAAGCCGAATCGGGTTTGACGGCGACCTTGCGGCCCAGGGCATCGGGACGCAGGGACTGCGGGGCGGTCTTGCGCGACGGGCGCACGCGGAAATAGACCAGGCGCCCCTTTAGGTGGGTGCCGTCCACCCAGGCGGCCACCCGGGGGTAGTGCGCGTCCGGCACCAGCATCGACAGGCCGAAATTGCGCATCAGACGCTCGATGGCCCCTTCCCAGTCGCTCTCCTCATCGCGCACCTGGATCAGCTCGCCGGCAAAGGGCATGTCCTCTTCGGGAAGATCGAGCGCGCTGCAGATCATGCGGCGCATAGCCACCTGCTTTTCGTCGATGTTGCTGCGCCGGGCCTTGAGGCCGGCGATTTCCGCCTGCAGCTGTTCGTGCTCGCCGCGCTTTTGGGAAAACCCCACTCCCAACTCGTTCAGTTCGTTCTGAAGCACCGCCTCGCGTTGTTCGGTTTCCTCGCGCAACGCCGCGCACTGCCGCCGGCGCTCACGGAAAGCATCCTCCGCGTCGGCACGCGGCAAATCGAGCTTTTCCAACAGATCGGCATGCCGATCGGCTTTGACTTGGCGGCGCTGCTGTTCCGCTTCCCTGGTCCGAATTTCTTCGCCGATCCGCTCGATGCGGTCGCCGCCGTTCCGGGCGATGTTCTCCCGCAGTTGGTGCGCCTTGGACTCCAGAATGCGTTGTGCTTCTGTCAATCGCAGGAGTTTGGCCTCGTGGCGGCCGAGCTCGTCGCCCCGCGCGGCCAGGCGCTTTTCCAGCAGCTCCTGTTTCAAGCCCGCAAACCAGGTCGTGAGGGCCTCCCTGCAGGCGCGCAGTTCGTCGGTGGAGGCCGCGAGCTCGGCGTGACGATCGCAGTCCGCCACCAGTGGGGTGAGCTTCTCGATCTGCTGGCGGGCTTTGAGCACCGCCTTGTGAGCCTGATTGAGATCGTCGAAGTGCTCGATCAGGGCCTTGATGCGGGGGGCCACGTCAAAGGGCTCGAGCATGTGGGTGCGCACGAAATCGGTGAGGTTGCCCACGGATTTGAGGGACACGGTCTGGTTGAAGAGCTCCAGGGCCTGGTCGTTGTCGATCCCGAAGCGCCGCCGGAACCAGGCGGCGTAGGGCGGGAAACTGTCCCAGACCGTGACGCCCGAAGAACGCAAGCGCTTGCGCAGCTGGACGATGTCGGTTCCGAACTGGGCAAAATCGTCGGCGATGGAAAGCTCGCGCTCGCAAGCCGTGTAAAAGCGGGCGGGCTGACCCTGGAGGTCCTTGATCCAGAAGACCTGGGCCAGGGTCACGGTCTTGAGGTAGCCCGCGTTGTGGAACACCCCCAGGACCACGGCGTACTGGTTGGGGTCGCGCAGGGCCACCGGTTTGGCGCTGCCGCCGACCTCGTTGCGTTCGGACTTGTAGTGACCCATGACATAGGAGCGCAGGGTGCGCTCCCGGGCCCCGGCCCCGGCCGCCTTGTTGTAGGTGATGCGCTGCTGGGGCACCAAAAGGGTGGTAAGGGCGTCCACCAGGGTGGACTTGCCCGACCCGATGTCGCCGGTCAAAAGGGCGTTGTGGCCGTTGAGGTGGAGAGTCCACACCTTCCGGTCGAAGGTTCCCCAGTTGTAGACTTCCAACCGCTGCAGGCGAAAGCCGGCCAGTTGGTCGCTGTGCACGAAGGAGAGTTCCAGGTTTTCAGCCATCGATGTGCTCTCCGGTCTGGGTCAAATGGTCCCGGTAGTCGGCCAGGCGCTGATCGAACTCCGCCAACCACTGGGCATCAACAAAGGCCTTGAGGATGCGCCGGACCTCGAACGTGTCGGCCTGGCCCCGCAGGCGGCGGACAAAGCCGAGGTCGGCGACCTTGTTCAAGTGGGTCCCGACCTGGTCGATCAAGCGGGTCTCGTTGGTGCCCTCGGGCAGGAAGACCCGGATCAGTTCCACCACCTCGTCGCGCGAAAGGATCAGCCGCGTGTCCCCACCTCGCGCGTCGAACTCCGCCAGCTTCTTGCGCAGGAGGGCCAACAATAGGCTGACCGGAAAGGAAAGCTGCCGGCGAGCCACAAGTCGCGGCCGCTTGGAACTGTCGGGGTCCTCGTCCTCCGGAAAGGACCGCAGGAAGGCATAGCCTTCGGCCTCGTCCAACATCAGCTCCAACCCGAGCACGGCGACATAGTCGCGCACGCGAAACTGCAGGTCCAGCAGGGCGTTCCACTGGGCCGGGTTGTCCTCCATGTAGAGCACCCCCTTGAGCAGGGGGACGACCACCTCCGAGAGGTTGCGATCGCTCGGAAGGGATTCCGCTGCGGGTCCCAAATTGTCCATTTCCTAATCCCTCACAAAGATGATCCGCGGCAGCGAGGCCCGCCGCACCGCTTCGCCTTCGGCCTGCCATTCGATACGCGTCACGGTTTCCTCGTCCACCACGGCGTGAGGCCATTCGCCGGCCAGCTGCAGGTAGGCGATCAGTTCCGCCAGCCCCTGACGCAGGGGCCGCTGGTCCACCAACTCTTCGAGACTGACCTGGGAACGAGCCTGCAGGGTTTGGCGGACGTGCCGGACGAGCGCCTCCCGGTCCACCACCACCTGGGCGAACAGGGCCGCGGCATCGACATCGCCCTCCCCTGCTTCCAAAACCACATCGGTGATTTGAGGCCGGACCGGCGGCCGGAACAGGGGCCGCTCCAGGGGCAGGTCGACGGTGACCGCGCTGTCGTCCAACGGCATGAAATCGCCGGAAGGCGGGGTTTCGCGGACCTCCAGGGACTTGGCCTCGATGCCGTGCAGGATGTCCATGATGCGCCGGTTCTCCAGCCAGGCCTTGTCGTCGAGAAACCGTCGCAGCTGCTGGGAGAGCCCGGCCACCGTGCGTTGGGTGTGCTCCCCGGCCTCGAGCCAGTCGTAGTGGACCCGGCGCAAACGCGGGTCGGGGTTCAACTCGGCCACCGGCGGAAGAACCAAGACGTCCTCCAACAGCCGGGTCAACTCCTCTTGGCGGCGCTGGGACATGAGAAAATCCCAGAAGGCGTGAAAGCTTTTGCCCTGGTCGGAATCGGCGATGGCGTCCCGTTCCCCCATGACCTCTTCGAGCAACGCACCCTTGGTGCCGTCCCACAGCGCGATGCGCTCGCGCACCTTGCGATCGAGGAGACGGAAGTTGTGCTCCACCTCGCGGAAATCGGAGAGCAACTCGCGGGCCATTTGGAGGAACTGCTGGAACCGGTCTTTGAGGGCGGTGTCGGTCAGCACGGGAACGTCGCCGTCTTTGACCCTGGCGATGTCCGCATCGATCTCTTCACGCCGCTTGGTGAGCTCGGCAATGCGTGTATCCGGATCGGTCTCGGTGCCCTCGCGCATCTGCCGCAGGAGTTCGAACAAGGTCAACAAGCGCGATTCCGTCCCCACGAAGGCGCGCTCGGTCAGGCTCGCCAGCCAGGTAATCGCCTTTTCGGTGGAGGGGGTCAGATCGAAATGGGGTTCGTCCGATCCGGAGGGATAAAACTTGCGCAACCACCCTTTTTCGTCGTGCGCCCAGTCGTTGAGGTATTGCTGGGCCGATTTGGGGAATGCGTCATCCCCCAAGCGCTCCCGCAGGGCGAACAGTTCATCCTCCAGCGCTTCCACCAGGTCGGCTTGTGAGATCGACCGCACATTGGCGTCGACAAACACTCGCTGGAAAAAGCTGACCACCAACGGCGCGTGATCCGACCGCAGCAGGCGCCACGCCGGGTTGTTGCGGCGAAGCAGATCGAGGGTGGTGTAGTCGAGGGGCACGGCGTATTCAGTCCTTACCTAAATCATTAGGAAAATGCCTTTTCGCCTCTAAAAAGCAATGCAGCATCGGCGGCACAAGTAATTCCAAAACCCCATCTAACGCCCGATGGCAGCGTTGCAGCCTTCTTCAAAATGCTCACATATCATTGCATATGCTCCGCTTTTTCATCAGGCTGCGCCTTGCTCTCGAACGCGATCTGAGATTTTGAAACTGCTTGCAATAGCCCCTTCTTAATCGGGGAGATTGTCAGATCAGGTCAAAGTTGAGCCTCACGCTATAAAAAACCCGGTGGGCAGTCAGAGCCCCGGGTTTAAAATTCATCCGTTGGCAACCCGGCTGTCCCCTTCGGAGCCGTTGCTTTCGGTCCCCGGCTCTCACCGGGTTTGGCATTTTATTATGCGTCGTTGGTAATAAAAAGGCAGCATGATGTCAATCAGTTGTGACGAAGGACTTGAATATCGCAGCCACACATATGTAGATGAATATCTATTGCTTTTACCGGTAGCGTACCGAAGCCCAGGTTTGGCCGAATACAAGGTCTGAAGTCTGCGTGTTCAGCGCCTCGCGTATCCTTCCCGGACGACGTTTTCCATGCGGGCCAGTTCATCGTCGGTTAGAAAGGCGAAATGCGATTCCCTCTTCCTCGTTGATAGACGACCATTGTTTTGCAGGCAGAGCTGAATGAAAAGATCGATGAGGCGGTCAGGCATATCAACGATTTCCTGAACGGCCTGCTTTGTCCGGTCGTATTTCGATAGAAAATCGAGTTCTTCCACCAGTTCGTAATCGATGGTGAGCTTGACAAAATCGTACAACGCCTCCGCCTGGGCGGACATGTCGATATACCGGTACAGACGGCCGGTCTCACCCGGTACGGTCATCTCGCCGTGATGGTCCAGATCGTATTCAACCCGTCTCATAAGCGGGTTTGAGAAGGCCTCCAGGGATTGATCGTAAAGTGCCGGGTTTTTGAGCATGGCGGCCGATACCGGGAACATGAGCCCTTTGGGGATCGCCCCGCGCAGAGACAGGATGTTGTGAATAAGAAAACGGTGAATGCGGCCGTTGCCATCCTCGAAGGGATGCATGAAGACGAAGCCGTAGGAGACGGCTGCGGCATGGATGACGGTGGGGACCGCGCCTTCCTTCATTATCTGGTGGGCGGTGATCAGTCCCGCCATCAGTTCGGGGAGATCGCCGGGTTTCGGGCAGACATAATGAACAAGCTGTTTCCGGAAAGCAATCGACTGACCGACGTAGTTCTGGTTGGAGCGGTAGTCCGTGTCCCGGAACCGGGGATCGACGATGAGGTTCTGCACGTCGATCAGGAGAGGTTTCACGCAAAAATCTTTGTGCGCGGCCATCTCAAGCAAGCCGATAAATTTCTCCGTCCGGGAGGCACTTGGCTTGATGTTTTCGATCTCGAAAGAGGATTCGGTCTCTTTGCTGTAGAGATAGCTCAGGGCCCGCTTTAGAAGCTCCGGTGGATAGGCGTTCACGACCGCTTCGCACTCTTCCCGCAGGTCGATTCGCTCCATGGCAACAAGTTTTTCGGTGCGCCGGATGATGGGACAAAAATTCGCCCCGCCAAGCAGATTGTCGATGACCCTCTGACGCCGCACGCGGCGACCGGGCGCTGCGGTGTAGTAGCGGTCCGCCTCCAGCAGCGCGACGTAATTCCCCTTGGTCAGATCCGGCAGGGGAAGTTCCCGTCCGGACAGGAATTCATACAGGAACCAAATCCTGCGAGCGTATTTTCCGGTCGGTTTCGAACTGATCCAGGCCGCTATCTTGTCTGCCGAGGCTGCATCGAACAGGGCCGACAAAATGCTTAGATTGACGCCATCATATTTGAGGGCGAACTCCAGATGATCTCCCGTTCCGTCTCCAGGCCAATAAGACGGGGGATAGATGGATGCCACCTGCCCATTCTGAATGGTCGAGCGCAGTGTCCCAGTAAGGCTGACGGAGGATGTGTGCCAGTTCGGCAGAGCACTCAGTTCGTAATGCTCAATCAGAAACGCGTAGCCGGCAGGCCGGTTCTGTGTGGCGCCCAATGTTGTCGCACCTCAAAAAATCGTTATAAAACTCTAAATTTGATTATTTTTAAGCTATTTACGATTAAAATAGTTAAAAAATAACAATATATCAAGAAATTTATTTTTTAAATGCAATGAGTTCGAAAATGAAAATTTTTATCAAAAAACGTGTTCACGGCTTAATAAACATTTAAAAATAAACATTTGTATTAAAAAACAGTTACAGAAGCCATCGGGATACCGCCATTTACGGTTAGTGATTCAGCGTCAGACTTAAATCCTGCGTCCACATTCATGAACTATAAATTATATAACGTCCAGAATTTTGAACGTTATACATCTTGTCAGACGCCTGCTGCCTATCCAGCATCTATTGACTTAATGTCCATCATTATGTATCTTATGCTTTATTAAGACCATTATATTGGACATTAAAATGACCATACCCCAGACATCAACGAAACTGCCCTTGCCGGTTCAGCGCGCCTTGCGCAAGCTGGGCGGGGACATCCGTGATGCCCGCCTGCGGCGACGCATCCCCACGAAAATAATGGCCGATCGTGCGTCGATCAGCCGGACGACCCTCAACAAGGTCGAGAAAGGTGAACCTGGCGTATCGCTGGGGATTTATGCGACCGTTCTCTTCGTACTCGGGCTGCACGACCGACTGGCCGAGCTTGCCGATATCAAGACCGACACCGTGGGGCTTGAACTGGAAGAGGAAAACCTGCCGCAACGCATAAGGCGCCCAAAAAAGCCCAGTCCCGCGAGGACCGACAAGAAAGGTAACGCGTGATGGATACCGAAGTCCTGGTCTATGTGGACCTCGAAGGTGAGCCGGTTCAGGTCGGTCAATTATGGGCGCGGATGCGCAAGGGGCGGGACAGTGCGACCTTCGAGTATGATGAAGACTGGCTTAAACGCCAAGACCGTTTTGCGCTTGAGCCCGCGTTGCAACTTGGTCCTGGTCCGTTTCACACATCAGCCGACAAGCCGATTTTCGGCGCCATCGGCGACTCTGCACCGGATCGGTGGGGCCGTGTGCTAATGCGGCGTGCCGAACGCCGCCGCGCCGAGCGAGCCGGGGAGACACCACGCACGCTGCGTGAGATCGACTACCTGCTAATGGTCAATGACGAGGCGCGTCAAGGTGCTTTGCGATTTGCACGGGAACCCGGCGGACCGTTCCTTGCCGCCGATGACGTGACGCCGATTCCGCCGCTGGTCGAACTGCCGCGGTTGCTCTCGGCCGCCGAAAATGTTGTCAGCGACTCCGACAGCGACGAAGACTTACGTTTGCTGCTGGCGCCCGGTTCATCGCTGGGCGGCGCACGCCCCAAGGCATCGGTCAGGGATCGCGACGGCTCGCTCGTAATCGCGAAGTTTCCGCACAAGGATGATGAAATCGACATCGTGCGCTGGGAAGCCGTCGCCCTGAGCCTTGCGGATAAAGCGGGCATTCCCGTACCTGACTGGCGCATGGAAGAATTCGGGGGCAAGTCCATCATCCTACTACGCCGTTTCGACCGGGCAAACGGTCAACGGATACCGTTCCTGTCCGCCATGAGCATGCTTGGCGCAACCGACAACGAAACGCGGAGCTATCTCGAATTCGTCGATGCGCTTCGCCAGCACGGCGCTGCGCCGAAGGAGGATATGCATATGCTCTGGCGGCGTATCGTGTTCAATGTTCTGATCTCTAACACGGACGACCATCTTCGCAATCACGGGTTTCTCTATGACGGTCCGGACGGCTGGCGGCTGGCGCCTGCCTATGATCTCAATCCCGTACCGGTGGATATCAAGCCGAGGGCGCTGGCAACGGCTATCGACTTCGATGACAGTACGGCGTCACTGGACATAGCCTTAAGCGTAGCCCCTTACTTCGAACTGGAGGACACCGCGGCACTGAGGATCGCAAGCGAGGTTGGAAAGGCTGTTCGCGGCTGGCGCCAAGAGGCCGCTCGAGCCGGTCTGGCGGCAGGACAGATCGACCGCATGGCGTCCGCGTTCGAGCATGACGATCTCCGCAAGGCTCTCGATCTCTAACCTGGTTTAGTCCTGGAACAGGGGGATGTTGGCTTAACCCAAACATTTCATGAAATTTTTTCTGCGCAATAAATTATATGCAACTATTCAGGAGTATAGAAGCTATTCGGTGTATGATATTAAGGCGCCACGTCGCACCCTTTGTCGATTCCCCAAATCATAGATAAATTTTCCCCCTGCGGGCACGCCCGAGATGCCCATTAACCGCGTTATCAGTGGCTTGCGGTACAGGCGTACAGCGGCGCCCCTGACGCCTTGCCAATGAACATCTCGAACGCGTGAAATATTCGGGTCAGGGATCCCTGAATTTCAACGCGGATTAAATTGCTCGGTCTTAGGTTGGAACGACGCCAGAAAGTTGGCGTTTGAGGGACCGAATCGTATCTGGTTAAACAACCTATGGTTGTTTGCTTGTTGTTTCGACCCGCCGCAAACCCTTACCACCATTGACTTCACGCCGGTTCAAGTCCGGCCTTCGGCACCATTCACATCATAAAGAAAGCGATTTCAGTTAGTTACTGAAGTCTCTTTTCTTTTTGGTGCGATTTGGTGCGATTGTCGTACAACTCCCATCGGCGATGCGCACAATTAGTCCATGCTCAACAGCTTAATGGCCGCTCGACAATATATTTCAACACCTGTCAAAAGAACATCTTCATTGAAGTCAAATTTTGGGTTGTGCAGAGGGGCGCACCCCTCGCGTCCTACCCCTAAAAAGTAAAAACATCCCTTTGAACGTTCCAGAAAAAAAGATATATCTTCGCCACCCATTGTGGGTTCAGGTATTATGACATTCTCCGTTCCTACGACGGATTCGGCTACAGACCTTATTTCATCGGCCATCCAAGAATCATTTTCGGTAACAGGGTAACCTGGTTGATAGTCAAGGGAGTACGAGGCACCCATTGCATCACAGATGCCTTTGACGACGGTTTCTAACCGTTGGGGCCATGATCGCCATATCTCTCGATCGAATGTTCTCGTCGTTCCGCTTAGATGCGCTTCCTCCGGAATAATATTAAAAGTAGTCCCGGCCTGAAACTGTCCTACGGTTATCACGGTCGGACTCAACGGATTCATTTGGCGGCTTACTATTCTTTGGAGCGCATTTACTATTTGGGTACCAACATCCAACGCATCGACACAAAGGTGCGGCATTGCCCCATGCCCCCCTTTGCCCTTCACTGTTAGATCGAAGCGATCCATTGCAGCCATCAGTGGTCCTGCTTTGATACCCACCTGCCCTTCCTTTACCCCTGGCCAGAGATGGCATCCTAAGGTGTAATCAACTCGTGGATTGTCCATTATCCCTTCTTCTATCATCGGTTTTGCCCCACCAGGACCTTCTTCTGCCGGTTGGAAAACAAAATGGATACGTCCTGACAATCGATCTGAAAGTTCAGAGATTACCAATGCCGCACCTAAAACCATGGCCATATGGCCATCATGTCCGCAGGCATGCATGGCGCCTTCGTGATTGGATGCGAACGACAAATTGGTATCTTCTTTAATCGGCAAGGCATCCAATTCACTTCTAAGCATTAGTGAGTTTCCCGAATCAGAAAATACCTTAGCCCCAAGTACACCGAATTTTGCGATCCCAGTCGTGACATTTAAACCTAGTTTGTTCAAATAATCAGCGACATATGCTGATGTTTTCGCCTCGGTATAGGCTGTTTCGGGAATTCGATGTAGATCTCTTCTAATTTGGATAATTGCATCTGCGTGTTTATTCAAAATGTGCTTAATATCATCCATTTATGCATGCTCCTAAGATTGATTGTCTGCGTCGATTCTATCTGCAAATCCCACACGACCAGCATATATCGCAAAATCGCACTATAATGTCCCTACTCTCTTTGTCTGACAAGCTCAGCATATTCCCCGATTGAGTCTTTATGCAAACGTTACCTGAATCGTATTGGGCTGCAAGAAGTGTTTCTATCTTGTGAAGGGTTAAAAATGGGGCCTCTTGGGCCTTAAGCCGTTCAAACAAATGACATTCACTTTCGCGGATAGTGAAAAGATGCGGGTGGAAGGGACGACCAATCGGAAGAGCACCAAGTTGGACCCACTGATCATCCTCTTTCATCCACGTATTGAAAGCGGTTTCATCATCAACCAGCAGCGTTTCACTGCCAAGACGAATATGAAAAACAAGACGGTCTATTTTCCTATGCACTTTCAAGGTGGATCCGGTCGCAATGTTTTTGACGGCACAGAAAGGTCTGCAATCACCGTAGTTCTTATATCCCACCAACTTACCCGCAGCCCCAACCGATAGTTGATGTAAAGGTAGGATAGTTCCCGCCTGATTTACCACTAGTATGTCAGCGGCCATGCCTGGGCTTATGATCATCTGTCCCCATTTTCCTCTTACCCAGATAGATGAAACTTGCTCTGCAAGGGTAGACTTCCAAATCGTGTCACCCAATTCGATGCCGGCCAAATTTAGCCAGTGATTGAGTTCATTGGACTGCACCGCGACGATATACAGGGGGCGGTTCGGTTCAGCTTGATGAAGTTCTAAAGCCAATTACTGGTTGCCGCCTTGCATGTGGGTCATGATAAATTTTCCGGCTTGATGCAAGGCCATCCGTGCCTCTCTCAAAACGGGAGACATGAAGTGCCAAACATGAGGCATCTTGTCCCAAATGTCGATATACGATGAAACGCCGAACTTTGTGGCACGCACATGCAGGGAGACAGCATCATCATGCAGCACTTCGTCGGAACCCACTTGGATAAGCAGAGGCGGAAGCATCGACAAATCAGCATAAACTGGCGAGGATAGATGATCGAAGGGGTCTTTTCCATTTAGGTAAAAAGCCACCATCCGCTTCGCATCATTTTTTTTCACCAAAACATCACGATCGACATTACGATGCCACGAATGTCCACTCAAAGCAAGGTCCACCCATGGCGAGAAGAGAACGCATGCTCCTGGCAGCGGCAACTGATTTTGCTTGAGGTGAACCATTAAGGAAACACACAATCCCCCTCCAGCGGAATCACCCGCCACTGTCACGTGCCGTGGGGCTACACCACTCTTTAAGAGGTCTTTGTAGACGCTCAGGACATCCTCTAAGGCAGCAGGAAATGGGTGTTCGGGGGCCAGGCGATACTCTGTAACCAAGGTCTTTATTTTAGCCGCTGCAGATAGATGTGAGGCTAACTGGCGGTGGGACTGGATTGATCCCATCACAAAACCGCCACCATGAAGGTAGAGCAGAACGTAATTGCTGTGATGTTCGGCAGGGGTATGCATCTCGGCCGGTCGTCCGCCGAACGTCATTGCCCGGATGGTCACATTGGTGGATGGTGGATATAGAGCGCCAAATGCATTCATATCTTGACGCATTTTGCGCAACGTTTTTCTACGACCTGCTCGCTGCCGCAACACCTTCAATAAGCAACGGTCGCTACCAGGGAATACTGTCGACATCATAGACGATTGTTCCACTATCCCACCAAGTCTTTTCCTTTCCAATTTCTTTCAGCATAGTAGTCTTCGAGAAGTTGATCCATTTCGACCTCAGCTATCACTTTACCTGTTTCCGGTAAAGGTTCCGTGTAAAATCTTATCGGCAGTCTATCATTTGTTTGTTTAAGGCCCTCTCGAATATTAAATCGTCTGGTATTGTCGGATATTTGGGACGCTATTTCCCACAGCGCCTCTTTGTCCCATTCAATTCCGGTTAGGGTGATAAGCAATTCCACCAGAGCATTCCATTGGTAAAAATCGCGATAAAATCGACAAAGCACGAGACAGTCAAAAAGGATAAGTCGATTCTCCCAATCAACAAGCATTTCGGCCTTACCTTTAATTTGCTCCGGATCAATCATCTTTGAAAGTTCCGGTTTGTAAAATGTCGTTCGCAGATGACATGCTCCCCTGGGAGAAATACCGTAAGATAATCCCATCCCTTTAAGTATTCTTGGATCGTAACCCGCCGGTTCGAGGCCTTTGACGTGAATCGCCTGTTCTTCCATGCCCAGCGCCGGTGCAGCCGTTTTAATGCCCTTGGACAAGATTTTCCCGATTCCATGGCAAGCTGCAATATCCTTTAGGAGGGCCGCTATATTTTCCGTTTGCCCATAATCAATCCGATATTCTGTTTTTTCCTGCTTAGACGCCTCAATGGTCAATGCCACCAAATTTCCGGCACTGATCGTGTCGATACCTAGCCGATCGCAGATGTCGTTGAGGTAAACAATGTCCTCAATGTTATCGATCATGCACAACCCACCAAAGGTATAAATGGTTTCATACTCCGGACCTTCCAGTTTCAACCCCGCATGACGTCCGCTCTTGACGGTCGATAACCGCCCGCATGCCATAAAACATTTGCGGCATGCGTGCGGTTTGACCTCGCACCGGTCATGGAGCGCTTTTGCATTTATCGATTCTTGATGCGAGACTTGGCCTTGGTGCCAATAACGTGTTGGAAAGCTGCCGACAGAACTCATGATATCGACCATCATGGGCGTTCCCATACTTTTGTATGCATTGGCCCCAGGATGGTTTTTAAATTCATCGGCAAACTGCTTGGATAGGGCTTGCAATCCGGCTTGATCGGCCACCTTCCGCTTACGGTTGCCCCAGAATCCGAGAGCCTTAATTTTTTTAGCCCCTAAAACGGCGCCAGCTCCAGTTCGTCCGGCACTTCGCCAGTATTCATTTTCAATGACGGCAAACGCCACCTGATTCTCCCCACCGGGACCAATAGTCAGAGCGGCGCATCCTTTTGCAAGTGGGCGATTTTCTTTGATCCAGGATTTTACATAATCTTCGGATGCGTATGTATCGCTGCCCCAAAGCGTTTCGGCATCATGAAAAATAGCGCCTTTTTCATTGACTTCGATCCAAACCGGAGTTTCGGATTTTCCATAGATCATGACAGCGTCGAACCCGGAACGCGACATATATTCTGCTGCTTTCCCTCCCGAATAAGATTCTGAATAAAATCCTGTTTGTGGAGACTTGGTATAGACACCATATCTGCATCCACCCCATACCATGGTGTCTGTCACCGGTCCGACGGTAAAAATAACCCGATTCTCGGCCTCAAAAGGATCGACACCCGGTGGATTGTGTTCAAGAAGCAGATACGTGCCAAGCCCCTTTCCTCCAAGGGTCTGCTTGAGCAGATCGTCCGACAACACTTCGATCTCAAAGGTCCTGGTGCCAATGTTGATCGTTAACAATCGCTTGTGGAAACCGTACATACGTCATTCCTTGTGTGTTGGTTATGATTTGTTACTTAGGCAATCAAACCATTAACGTGGTTGGCAATCGCAATACACGCTGTCAGACCCGGCGATTCAATACCGGCCAGATTAACGACACCTGGGAGCCCGTTGACCGATTCCTCCTGAATGATAAAATCGCGCAGAGGGTCACCCGGCCGCTGAAGCTTAGGCCTTATACCGGCCATATCCGGAGATATATCTTCACGCCTCAGGGACGGCAGATAGCGACGCGCGGCATTAAAAGAGTCTTCCAGCCGTCCAGTATCTACAGTGTGATCCAGCGTTCGGTTTGGCATGAAAATCGCGTTTGGTCCAAGCCTGAGGCGGCCGCTCAAATCAGTTATGACACCCACGCCGAGGCCGGTCATCTGAGGTTCAGGTACGGGATAGATCAACTGCCTGATAGTGTTCAGCGGCCATCTAACAGAGAAATATTCACCTTTCCAGAAATACTGGCGATAACCCTTTTGATTAATGTCGAGGCCCATGCTCGCCGCTATACGATCTGCGTCGAGCCCGGCGGCGTTGATCAGTCTTCGCGTGGTGAATCTTTCCGTTTCTCCGTCGGGATAAACAACGTAGATGGCATATTGGCCGGGGACTATTTTAACGACCTTTTCAATTCGCGTTTGGTAGACAAACGTTACACCGTTCATACCTGCCTGAGCAACAAAATGCCGAATCAAACACTGGCTGTCGATAATGCCGGATGAAGGCGAGTAGAGTGCCGCCACGGCGCGCAGCCGAGGTTCCATTTTTCGGCATTCCGCCCCCGATAGCAAATCCAGATCCTTCACACCGTTGTCTTTGGCGCGCGCTGCCAGTGCTTCCAGTTGGATGACGTCTTCCTCGCTTGTGGCAACGATCAGTTTTCCACACATGCGAAAAGGAATCTGGTTTGATTCACAAAGCCGACGCAATAGCCGATTACCTTCCACGCAAAGACGCGTTTTAAGTGAATCCTTGGGATAGTATATGCCGGCATGAATGACCTCGTTATTGCGGCGGCTGGTCTCGTTCCCGAAGGTTGCGTTACTCTCGATGACATAAATGTTCTGGTCCTGTTTGGAAAGTGCTGCGGCAATGGCAAGCCCAATGACACCAGCGCCAATGATCGTTGTCTCAACTTCCATGATGGGTACTCCACCATTTCCGTACTATTACCATATCGTCAGGCTCAGCATTTGGATCAAACCGCATTGATGAAGCCGTTTCCGGCCTTTGCCATGGCCCCGCGCGCGACCGCCTCGACGCCTGCGGCATCAAGTTTATAATGCGCATATAGGTGATTTGGAGGCGCGATCAGGCTATACTCGTCCCGAATGCCGTGCCGAAAAAGCTTTATACCGCACCCCTCGTCGGCCAGCACCTCTGCCACAGCGGCACCAAGTCCGCCGATAATGTTGTGCTCCTCTACCGTGATCAGCAACCGGGACCGTTTTGCGGCCGCAAGGATAGCCTGTCGGTCCAAGGGCTTTATCGTCGCCATATCGATCACACCAACCGAGATCCCATCATTTCGAAGCGCATCCGCCGCATCTAAAACACTTTTTACAGGCATCCCACATGCAATGATGGTCAGATCTTCACCTTGACTGTGCTCGATCGCCTTACCGATTTCGAAGGCCATATTTTTGTCATACACATCCGGTTCACGGCCCCGCCCGATGCGAAAGTAGATCGGTTCCTGCCATTCGACGGATGCCCGTATGGCCGCAGCGAACGACGGGCCATCCGCCGGTGATATCACGGTCAATCCAGCGATAGCACGCATGGTGGATATATCCTCAGTGGCGTGGTGCGACGTGCCGTAGAACCCCAGTGAAATCCCGGTGTGGTGACCGATCAACCGAACGGGTTGTTGGCAATAGGCCACATCCATCCGGATTTGTTCACAACAAAGCAGTCCCAGAAACGAGGCAAATGTCGCCACGAAAGGCATTTGGCCTGTCGTCGCAATTCCGGCAGCGACCGACACCATGTTCTGCTCGGAAATGCCAAACTGAATATAGCGATTCGGGTAACGCGATGCGAACCGGTTTAATCCATTGGAAAACTGAAGGTCTCCCGAACCGGCAATAATCGGGTACCCTTTTTCAACCAGATCGATCAATGCGTCAGAAAAGTAATTCAGTCCGGGCGTTATGGCGTTCAGCGAGCGGTATTGCCACGAATCGGGACTCAGTTGATTCTTCATTTCTACCTCTCCGTTCTCATAATTTCTTCAATGGCGGCTTGTGCATCGACGGGAGCCAAATATCCAAGGTGCCACCCAGGCTCAGTTTCCATATGTGAAACGCCCTTGCCTTTAACCGTCTTTGCAATGACACAAACGGGCTGTTCACACGCCATATCCGCTTTTAATGTGCGCAGCAGTGAGGTAAGTTCAGCGACGTTGTGACCGTCCACCTCGTGAACGATCCAGTTGAAAGAACGCCATTTGTCAGCCAGAGACTCGATACCGATAACATCATCGACCTTTCCATCAAGTTGGTATCCATTTCGATCGACGATGGCGATAAGCCGGCCTAATCGGTGATGGGCTGCAAAAAGGGCTGCCTCCCACACCTGCCCCTCCTGCATCTCCCCGTCTCCCAGTAGGGTAAAAACAGTGAAGTCTTTGTTGAGCTTGCGTCCTCCAATGGCCATACCCGCTCCATTTGAAAGCGCGTGGCCGATCGATCCCGAGCTGAAATCAATTCCTGGGACTTTGGTCATATCCGGATGATCTCCGAGGGGATTGCCCAATCGCGTGTAATTTTCGAGAGTCTCCTTCGGGATGAAACCGTAATCTGCCAAAATCGGATAGAGGCCGACAGCGGCATGGCCCTTTCCTAAAAGAAATCGGTCACGATCCGGCCACCGGGGTTCTCCCCGTCGGAGCGACATCACGTCGTAAAAGAGAGCGGCCAGGATCTCCGCACACGAAAATACGGACGTATAGTGTCCCACTTTCGCAATTTCGATCAAACGGACCGTTTCCAGACGCACAAACTGCGCTCTATCGTGCAAAAATGCTGTCTGTTCTGCCGTTAGAGGAGAGCGGGAATTGGATGCCATTGCAATTTGAGATTCATTATTCATCGACAAATCCTTTCGGAGCCATTAATTGCCGCCCATCAACATTGCCGGGGCAAGCGGTGGTCTTCACCGTATCCGTCTGCATAAAAGCTGATCCATGTTATGGGGTTCCACACGGGTCTGCGGCTGAATCCGATTATGGATTCTATCTACTGATACCGGCCATACACAGATATTTCATCTCCAAATACTCATCCATGCCGTATCGGGATCCCTCCCGGCCGATTCCCGACTGCTTTACACCGCCGAAGGGCGCCATCTCGGTGGAGATCAGTCCGGTATTGATGCCCACGATGCCGTACTCCAGGGCTTCGGAAACCCTGAAAATCAGGCCCACATCGCGGGCAAAAAAGTAAGCCGCTAAACCATAGGGGGTATCGTTGGCCATACGGATCACGTCATTTTCCGATGAGAAGCGAATCAACGGGGCAACGGGACCGAAGGTTTCATCGGAGGCTACCGTCATGTCGCTTTTCACGTCTCCCAGTACCGTGGGCTGGAAAAACGTGCCGCCGAGGGCATGGGGTTTTCCGCCGGTGAGAAGTTTGGCGCCTCGTGAGAGGGCGTCATCGATATGGCCCGACACCTTGACAACCGCCGCTTCATCGATGAGCGGGCCCTGTTGCACGCCGGGTTCCAGACCGATGCCGACCTTTAGCTTTTCCACCTCGGCAACGAGTTTTTTTACGAAGGTGTCATAAATGCCATCCTGAACGAAAATACGGTTGGCGCACACACACGTCTGTCCGGAATTGCGATATTTGGAAATCATGGCGCCTTGCACGGCCTGGTCCACGTCCGCATCGTCGAAGACGATAAACGGCGCATTGCCGCCCAGTTCCAGAGATACTTTTTTGACGGTATCCGCGCATTGGGCCATGATTTTCCGTCCGACCTCGGTAGAACCGGTAAAGCTGAGCTTTCTGACGATGGGATTGGCTGTCAATTCGGTCCCAATAACGGCTGCCGATCCGGTGATCACATTCAGGACACCGGCCGGAAGCCCGGCACGGCGGGACAATTCAGCCATGGCCAAAGCGGTCAGGGGCGTTTGGCTGGCCGGTTTCACGATGGCGGTGCAACCGGCCGCCAGCGCTGGTGCAACCTTGCGCGTGATCATGGCTGCCGGAAAGTTCCAAGGCGTGATGGCGGCACATACCCCGACGGGCTGGCGAATCACGATGATACGCTGGTCCGGCGATGCCGCCGGTATGGTATCGCCGTATACTCTTTTCCCTTCTTCTGCATACCACTGCACAAAGGCACCGGCATAGGCGATCTCTCCTCGGGCCTCGGCAATCGGTTTGCCCTGCTCCGAGGTGAGGATCACCGATAGGTCCTCCTGATGCGCCTTGATCAGATCGTACCACCGATAAAGGATGTCATAACGCTCCTTGACCGTTTGCTGTCGCCATAACGGAAGGGCTTTCTCGGCGGCGTTAATCGCCTGGATGGTTTCATCTTGTGAAAGGGAAGGAACCGTTCCAAGGATCGTGCCATCAGCAGGATTGGTCACCGTTAGCGTTTTCCCAGATTGAGCTTCCACCCATTGACCGTCGATCCAGGCCTTTTGCCGCAACAATTCAATGTCCATTAGTTCATTTTTCTATTGGATTACTTGTCTTAGGGAAGGACAACCCGCAACCGGATGGCAGCTCATCCATTCATACCTTTTGATTGTCTTCGGTGATTAAAAGTCGAACTTTTCAGCAATGCAGTTGCCTATAAACTCTCCAATCGGCATAGCCGAGGTGGCCGCAGGTGACGGTGCGTTGCAGACATGAAAGGAGCGTTCGCTTTCGGCAAACAGGAAATCGTGAACCAATGAACCGTCTCGTTTGACGGCCTGCGCCCGTATTCCAGCGGGATATGGGCGCAGGTCGTCACTGGCGATTTGCGGACAATATTTTCTGATGCGTTTGAGATAGCCGGACTTGAAAAGCGAGTCTTTCATTTCGGATATGCCGGAAACAAGATTTTGGCGAATCACTGACCAAAAACCGGGGAAGGACAACATTTCTACACTATCTTTCCAATCCAAGTTGAAGCGTCCATACCCTTCTCGTTTCCAACCCAGAACAGCATTGGGCCCGACGGTCACCGAACCGTCGATCATCCGTGTGAGGTGAACACCCAAAAACGGCAATTCGGGATCCGGGATGGGATAGATCAGGTGCCTCACAATGGCATTGAGCCGCTTTGGAAGCCGAAAGTATTCACCCCGAAACGGTACGATCTGAAAATCAATATCGATCCCGATCATATTCGCCAGCCGATCGGCCATGAGACCGCCGCAGGCCAATAAGTACCGGCTTTCAATCGTATCGGAACCCGTGCGAACGCGGACGATTTGGCTGTTTTCCTCGATGTGCTCCACTTCACATCCCGTCCGAACCTCACCACCGAGAGCAACAAAAAGATCCGCCATTTTTGCGGCGATTTTAACGTAATCGGTGATGCCGGTTGCCATCACTTTCAAAGCACCCAAGCCCGTAATGTTCGGCTCGTGAGCATGCAGTTCCTTTTCATCCAGTCGTTCGAGGGCGATACCGTTTTCAATACAACGACTTTCCAATGCGGCCATACGCTCGTACTCGAGAGCATCGGTGGCGACCAGCATCTTGCCGCATTGTTTAAATGGAATGCTGTATTTCCGGCAAAACTCAATCGTCTGAGCGGCACCGCGTTTGCAGAAGTCCGCCTTCAGACTGCCGGGTTGATAGTAGACCCCTGCGTGAATGACACCGGAGTTATGACCTGTCTGATGCGTTGCTATGGAGGCTTCTTTTTCGATCAAAACAATGGCCGCATCGGGATATCGACGCTTGAGCTGCCAAGCACTTGAAACCCCGACAATGCCTCCGCCAATGATGGCCAAATCATATGTTTTCATAACACCACTCTCACTATCACTTTATCTGCGCTAAGGCCGTGACCATCAATTGTCGATTTGACGCTGATTTCTCAATCACGGGGAGGGACGCCCTGCGCATTCCAGCCTCTGATGTCGTAGTAGTCTTGCTTCATCCTGGCGAAATCTTCCCGGGTGATGACCTTTTTTTCCGGGCCGATTCCCTGTTCGAAAAATCTGTCCGGAAGCGTATCATCCTTGTGGGTAATACCTTCCCGAAGATTGAACAGACGGGTAGCGTCACGGATGTTCGCCGCTATTTGCTGCAGTCCGGATTTGTCCAGTTCCCTTCCCGTCGTTATTTTGATGATCTGAGAAAATTCATCCCAGAGGTAAAGATCTCTATAGAAACGACAGCCGATCATTGCATCCATCAAGGTCAGGCGATCCTCAAAATCCACCAACATGGCAGCCTTACCCTCAATCTGATCAAGCGCTACCAGACCGGCGAACTCACCTTTGAATGCCGTGGTCCGCGCATGACACGCACCGCGATCAGACGTGGCGTAGGCCAAAGCCATGCTCTTGAGCACTCGCGGATCGTAACCGGCCGGCTCCAGCCCCTTGACGTGGATAGCGACATCCTCCAATCCCCATTTCTTGGCCGCATGCCGAATGCCTTCGGCCAATACCGCACCGAGGCCTTCCTTGTTGGCGATATTGGTCAGTAGGGCGGCAATGGCATCCGTATCACCGTAAACCAGTTTTTCCTGGATTTTACCGCGCAGGCTGGCTTCGATGGCAAAAGCGGCCAGGTTGCCTCCGGTGATCGTGTCCATCCCCAAGCGATCACACACGTCATTCAGGTAAAGGATCTCGTCCAGCGTCTTGATGAGACACAACCCCCCGAACGCAAAAATGGTTTCGTATTCAGGACCCTCCACCTGCAGGCCTTTGAAGCGCCCCTCGCGAACCGTTGTCATGCGGCCACAGGCCATGAAACACTTGGCGCATGCATTGGGTTTGACCGTGAAGTCTCTGTTCAGCGTTTGGGCGTTGATCGCTTCGCGGTGCGCCACCGTTCCCTCGGACCAATAGCGGGAGGGAAACGCGCCAATCTCGTTCAGGATGTCAACCATGCCGGGTGTCCCCAGATTCTTAAAAAAATCCACCACCGGTAAATCCTTGGATTTCTGCGCCCATTCTTTGGCAAATGCTTTTTCGGCTTCAGGATCAGCCACTTCCTTCTTCTTTGATCCGTAGAAGGCCAACGCTTTGACCTTTTTCGACCCCATGACGGCCCCTGCCCCGGACCGACCGGCATGACGCCAGTAGTTGTTGGCAATAACGGCAAATCGTACCATTTTCTCACCCGCAGGACCGATCACAAGAATGCCCGCATCCTTGCGTGCCACCCGCTCTGTCACCATGTCCTGGGCTTCGTAGGCATCCGCCCCCCAGATGTCGGCGGCATCGTGAAATCGAACGCCGTCATCACAAATTTCTAAGTACACCGGACTGGCAGACGCACCTTCCAACACAAATGCATCATAGCCGGTTCGGCTCATGGGTTCGGCGACACGCCCGCCGGAATAGGATTCGGAAAATATTCCGGTCTGGGGCGATTTGGTATAGACACCCCAGCGGCTCGATCCCCAAATGCGGGTGTCGTTCATCGGACCAAGGGCAAAAATCAAATGATTGTCCGGGGACAGGGGGTCCACGCCTGGCTTATTTTTTTTCAACAGCAGGTGTGTGGCAAGCCCCTTGCCGCCTAAATAGTCACGATATATGGACTCATCGACACTTTCATCCCGATAAGTTTGATCGGTCAGATTAATCATCAATATCTTCTTAAAATAGCCCTTCATTAATTCCTCCTGCTTTTATAGGCGATAGTGCTCATTTCATTTCAAAGCCTTTTTTCTCAAGAAAAGCCTTCATATGGGGACGCATTTCCTTACACATCATCCGCCCAATCTGCTGGGTCCAGTTATCGTCCCGATTTGCAGAACCTCGCTGACCATAATACTCACAGCAGGTTTGATCGTATACGGATAGTCCGTTGTCATCTGACGGGTCGGCATACCGATCCTCTTTCAACACTATTTCCAGCGGTAGCCGGGGCTTGCGTTCCGGGTCATCATCCGGATATCCGAGACACATACCGAAAACCGGGTAGACCAAATCGGGGATTTCCAGCAGGTCGCATACTTTCTGAGGATCATTGCGGATACCGCCGATGTAAACGCCGCCCAATCCAAGGGACTCCGCTGCCAGCATGGTGTTCTGAGCCACCAACGCCGCGTCCACCGTTGCGATGATGAACTGCTCGGTGTAGCCCTTGACCATTTCCAGGCCACACATGCCGCAAGCTTGGTCCGATCGCTTCAGATCCGCGCAAAAAACAAGGAACAGCGGGCATTGCGCTACCCACGGCTGGGGGCCGGCCAATTCGGCGATCTGAGCCCGTTTGTCGGGGTCGTTGACGCGGATAATGGTACAGGCTTGGATAAAATTGGAAGTCGATGCGCACTGCGCGGCTCCCAGAATCATCTTGATTAGGTTTTCATCCACAGGCTTTTCTTGGAATTTGCGAATAGAACGGTGTTGTTTCATTACCTCGATGACGTGATTCATGGGGTACCTCTCTCAATCTGGGCATGTCGTTGAACTTGATGTTAGGGTCGTGGGGCCATTGCCTCCCCAAAACCCACCTCTTTAAGGCGTCGTGCTCCGAGAGTGCGGTTATCCTTTTGCCAAGGGTGAGAGAATATCCCGGTAGCTGATACGCTTGGAGCACACGACGTCCAGTAATGTCGGCTGATTGCCCTCCAAGGCCGCCGTCAAAGCAGCCTTGAGCTGGTCGGGAGTTTCCACGCGAGTCCCCTGGCATCCCATGGCGCAGGCGATTTCCGCAGCCTTCATGTCCGGAAATTCGGCTGCGATGGCCCGGTCCTCAAGATAGTGGGTTACCCAACCATAGGCGCTGTTGTTTAGGACCAGGGTTACGATGGGGATATTTTCCTCTACTGCCGTCAGCATACCGTTCATCGACATGGAAAACCCGCCGTCTCCACAGACCGCGATCGCCTGGCGCTCGGGAAAAAGCAGCTTGGCGGTCATCGCCGCAGGGATCGCATAGCCCATGCCTCCAGTGGCGGCGGGCGAAAGGAAGCCACCCTCCCCCTTGGTCTGAAAGTACCGGGTCATAAAGAGCCGATTTTCGCCAGCGTCGCAGCTGACAAAGGCATCTTCGGCAATGACGCGACGAAGTTCGGCAATCACCCTCTGTGGAAGCATCGGAAGCTCATCCGATGCGTATTCGGACTCATCGAAATAGCCGAATTCTTCCCGAGTCGTTCGGATGGCGCGCTTCCGTTTGCGCACGGTGTCGCTCAAGGCATCGCCAAGTTTCTTAGCCGCGTCGCCCATCTGGGTTAGGATTTGGGCGGCATCACCGATCAATACCTGGCTGCACGGGTATGTCCATCCGGCGTTGCGATTTTCAATATCAATCTGGATCAGATTTTGGCGGGCAGGGTCGATGAGTTTTGTATTCTCAAAAGCCGTATCACTGGGTGACAATTTGCTCCCCACGATCAAAACGACATCGGCGTCTCCGATAAATGCATTGGCTGTGGCCAACCCGAACGTGCCGAAAACGCCCAATGCCAGCGGATGGTCTTCCGGAAAAACCCCCTTGCCGGCAGAAGTTGTGGCCACTCCGGTGCCGGTCAGTTCGGCCAGCTGCCGCAGTTGATCGTAGGCCTTCGCGAGGCGGATGCCGTTTCCCGCGATGATGACCGGCTGTTTGGCGCCTTGTAACGCCTTCATTACGTGGGTGATGTTTTCCGATGCGGTACAAGGCGGGGCCGGCCGGCAATAGGAATCGGTAGCGTAAAGGTGAGGTCGATCCGTCGAGTTGACCGTCCCCTTCAGGGCCTCGCTGTGATAGATCAGGGACACCGGCCCTCCCTGGCCTTGCATGGCGACGCGGAAGGCGGTCTGCGTATGCTGGATCGCCTGGACGGGGGCATGGGCGAGAAATGTCTCTTTGGAAACCGCGCCGAAGCTTTTAGGGGCATCCCAGGTGCCGTAATCACCCGTGCCGGCCTGGTAAGGGGCATGGTGGGAAAACGGCGCCCCGTCGGACATCTCGGTCATGACAAGCATTGGCGTGCTGCCCATCTTGGCTTCCATGACGCCCAGTAAGGCATTGGACAGGATGAAGAGTCCCTGTCCCATCACTACGCCTGGAAGGCCTGTCAATCGTCCATAGACCTCGGCCATCACACCCGCCAAAGATTCATGGCGAACGGCGACCGTCCGAATCGTTTTCCGGCGTTGGCTCAATGCGCCGAAAATATGCATGGAATTGCCGCCCGGAACACCAAAAACGAATTTGATACCATACCCCTCGATAACACGGACGATCGCTTCGGGTACGGAAATGTCTATCTCAGAAAAGTCGGCTGCTGTCATTTATGCTCCTTCGGAAGGGCGCTATTTAAAGGCGCCCTTCTTTCCTATGGCACCAGGACAGGTTTTATGGTTTGCCCGGAGAGGGCCGCCTGAAAGGCCGCTTCGGCTTCCGCCAAAGGAAAAATATTGGCCAGTGGCGCCGTGTCGATCGCCCCCTCCGCCATCAGGTTCAGGGCGAAGTGGTAATCACGGCTGACGGATGCGTAGCTGAAATGCAAGCTGAGACCCGCCCTTACAGCCACTGTGGGCATCCATTCGAAGGACTGGCTATACATGCCCACGATAACGAGGCATCCCCCACGGCGGACCTTTTCAATGGCGGTTGTAAAGGCCTGCGGTGATCCGGAAGCTTCAACCCACAAATCGGGCGCTGCGCCGCTGAAAGCGGTGTTCAAGGCGGCATTTAGTGGGTCCGACGCGACATTTACGACGTCAAACCCCAACTGACGTGCCAGGGGCAAGCGGGTTTCTGCGTCGGCGTCGGCGCCGAGCATCACGACCCGGGCTCCACTTAAGGTAGCAATTAAGCCACAAAACAGACCAATGGGTCCCGGCCCGCTCACGACCACGCGATCACCGGGCCGAATGACGGTTTTGGACATGGCGTGGGCGGCAACCGATATGGGCTCCACCAGCGCCCCCATGGCCAAGTCCACCGAATCTGGTATCGGAACAAGATAGGCGGCATCGACAACGGCATAGGCTGCCATTCCGCCCCCCATGCTTAAACCGATGACCTTGCGGTCAAGGCACATATTCGTATCTCCAGCCCTGCAAGTAGCGCAATGGCCGCACCCCTGGATACCAATGACCGCCACGCGGTCCCCTTCCTTGAAATGGCGGACGGCGCTGCCGGTACCGACAATTGTGCCGGCAAATTCATGGCCAAGCGTCACCGGCGGTTTGACCCACTCGTAGCCAGCTGCCGCCCGATAAGCATGCAGATCGCTGCCGCAAACGCCGCATCCCGCAACGGATAGCAGCACGTCATTCTCTCCTGGCTCCGGTCTTGGGATATCCCGCAATTCGGCCTCAAAAGGTTGGGTACCATATTTGACAAAGGCGAGCATACGTTCTCCTAATTACCGCCGTGTTGGGCCAAGCCTGACGGCGACCGACGGGAGCGGAGCGCTCCAGGATCGGTTCCTAATGGTTGCGACGCACGATGTGTCGGATGTTAACTGGCACGGCTCTCGGCATTTGGACCGTCACGGTTGCGGTCCCCATGGTGCGGAGACCATCAATTGGACTTCCTGGATATCAAATAGTGGTCTAAGCTTTACAACAAAGGACATAAACTTTTCACTGGCATATAGTTTTTTCCAGAATGCTCTGCGGGCTTCGTCATTCTCAAACCGCCAGATATGGATGAGTTGGTGAAGGCGCCCCGTATCACTGATAAAATATCCCACCAGGTTCTTCGAAAAGCCCTCGGCTTCCAGGACGGGATATCCTTCTTCGGAGTATAAACGGATTACTTCGGCCATCTGTCCGACTTTCAGCGAGTAGATTCGTTTCTCATAAACCTTCATATCCGACTCCCATTCACATTTTACAAAATTTTTGAAGGCGGGCTACATCCCCAGATAGGCCTTCTTGACATGCTCGTTGCCGGCGATCTCAGCGGTCGGGCCGGACATGACGATGTGGCCTTTTTCCATTATGTAGGCCATATGGGCAATCTTCATCGTGTGGTTGACCTGCTGCTCTACCAACAAAATCGTGACGCCCATGTCGGCAATCTGTTTGACCATGTCAAACATCTGCTTGGCCAGAATCGGTGACAAGCCCAAAGACATTTCATCGATCATGAGCAGCCGTGGCTGGGCCATGAGCCCACGCGCAATGGCACACATTTGCTGCTCACCGCCGGATAAAGAGCCTGCCATCTGGTTGGTTCTGTCTTTAAGGATTGGAAACAGGCCATAGACCCGCTCCAGGGTCTCGGGTACCTGAGCACGCGCGCGTTTGGTGTAGGCTCCCATTTCCAGGTTTTCCAGGACTGTGAGCGTCTTGAATAGCTTGCGCCCCTCCGGAACATGGGCGATACCCATTTCCACGATTCGCTCCACTCTGACGGTGTTAAGTTCCGTCCCATCGAAAACGATCCTGCCTCTGGGGTATTCCAGAACCCCGCTGATTGCGGCCAACGTCGTAGACTTGCCGGAAGCGTTTGGTCCCAGCAGGGCCACAATCTGGCCTTCCGGCACCGTCATCGAAACATCCCGCAGGGCTTGAAAATCGCCGTAGTAGCAATCGATATTCTCTATGGTCAGCACTGCGGGTCCTCCTCTCCGAGATACGCTTTGATCACGCATTCATCGTTGGTCACTTCCGTGGGCGTTCCGCTGGAGATCAGCGATCCCTGGTCCATCACCAATACCCTTTCCGATACGGACATCATGGCATCCATCAAATGCTCGATAAAAATGATCGTAACGCCTTTGTCACGTACCTGCCGAATGAGTGGTAAATTCTCGGCGACTTCCGTAGGATTCAAGCCAGCCAGCACTTCATCGAGCAATAGCAGTTTGGGATCCGTGGCGAGTGCCCTGGCGACCTCGATACGTTTTCGTTGAGCAAGGGTAAGGTTTCCCGGTTCAGCTTCCGCCAGGTCATCTAACCCCATCATCTCCAGCACCTGGAAGGCTTTTTTACGGGCCTGGACCGTGTTCTTAGTTCGGGTCAGTGCCGGGACCATGACATTTTCCAACACGGTCATCTCAAACGGGCGCACGACCTGAAAGGTGCGCCCGATGCCGGCCAGACTGCGCCGGTGGGCAGGCATCCGGCTCAACTCGCAATTGTTCAGCACTATGCTGCCATCTGTGGCGGGAATAATCCCAGAGATCAGATTGAACACCGTGGTCTTGCCGGCTCCGTTGGGACCGATCAGCCCCACGATTTCGCCTTGAGCAACATCGAAATTCATCTGGTTGACGGCCACCAATCCACCAAACCGTTTCGTCAGCTGTTTTACTTCCAAAAGAGCCATCAGGCCACCTCCGTTTCTTTAGGCAGGTTGGCCGTTTTTTTCCCCTTTTTCCGTTTAATCATCGGGGCAATCAGTGAAACGATCCCGCCGGGGATGAACTTGACCGTGAACACCAGCACGAGTCCGTACACGACGAAGTTTAGACCCTGTTGGATGGTGCCCAAGTAAAAGCGAAGGAATTCTCCCAGCGGTGTCATCAGGACCGCTCCGATCACCGGGCCCCAAACCGTGCCCATCCCACCAATAATTCCATTGAGGGCCGGCTGCAGGGAAAATAGATCCAGGGAAAAAAACGTTTGCGGCTCCAGTACGTAGATATAAAATACGTAGAAAAGCCCTAAAACACCGGTGATGCCGGAACTCCACATCAGAGCCAAAAATTGCGCCAGGGTTGTATTGACCCCCAGCGCTTTTGCTGCTTCATCGTCAGAAGCAGCGGCGCGCAGATGGTATCCTAAAGCCGAAGATCGAATTCGGTATGTCAAATAAACAACACCCACCGCAAGGGCCAATGAAATGTAGTAAAATGGTTTGCCACTTTGAAACGTCAAATTCATCAAGCCCGGTTTGAACGGGATATTTATACCAACTGAACCATTTGTCAGACTGCGCCAGTCGATAGCGACCATCCGCAGTACTTCCGCAAACGCAATGGAAGCAAGCGTGAAGAACGGTCCTCGCAGGCGAATCAGCGGCAGACTCAGCACCAGGCCACCGACCATCGCAGCCGCTGCGGCGCACACGATGCCTATCCACGGAGACACCCCGTAATTGACATATAAAATGGCCGCGGTGTAAGCGCCGATGCCGAAAAAGGATGCATGTCCAAGTGAAAGCTGTCCGCCAAAGGCCGGGATGTTCCAGGCCGCCGTTAGAGCCGTGTAGAAAAAAATGAGTGTGTACATGTGCAGCACAAACGTCGATTCATAGAACAGAGGTATGAACAGCAATACCAGGAATACGAGGGCGCCAATGATGTATAGTTTATTTTTTGTCACTTTAAGCCCACCTCCTCAGTGCCCTTCCCCTTCCCGAAGAGACCTTGCGGCCGGACCAACAGAACGAGAATAAATATGGCAAAATAGATCGCCTCCTTTAAACCCGGAGAGACAAAGGTCCCTCCGAAGGACTCAACAACGCCGATAAACAAACCGGCCAGAAAGGTTCCGCTCATACTGCCGAGTCCACCCAGCACGACCACCACAAAAGCTAACAGGGTAAAGGGGACTCCCACCGTTGGGTACACCGACGAAAAAGGAACGAGCAACACGCCACCCAGGGCGGTAAACATCGTTCCGAGGCCAAACGCGAATAGATAGTGTTTTTCGACGCCAACGCCCATTAGGCGAGCGACCGAATGATCTTCTACGATAGCCCGGAGCGCTTTCCCGACGTAGGTATACTTCAAAAAGGAATACAAAATAATGATGGACAAGAGCGCCGTACAGAAGGCCACCAGCCGTGGCACACTGATGATGATATTAAGCACTTCCAGAGAACTCATGGAATAGCTGACCTGCACCGTCCGAAAATCGCCTTTCCAGAAAATCAGCGCCAGGTTCTGAAGCAGTAGGGAAATGCCGACGGTCGTAAATATTTTCATGGTGGCCGAAGTGGAAAGGATGGGTTGCACCACGAGGCGTTGAAATATGACGCCAAAAAGAAACATGACCGGCAGGACGATGACGACGGAAAGATACGGATCAAGCCCGAACAGATGGTTCAGCCAGAAAGTGAGGTACATAGAAAGCATCACCATCTCGCCGTGGGCAAAATTGATGATGCGCACCACACCGAATATCAAATTCAGCCCTATACTAATCAGGGCATATACCCCGCCTAAGAGCAAACCCGACACAAGTACCTGAACGTACAGGTCCATTATAGTACTTTCCTTTTTTCTGTGCTTTAAAGGGGTGCTCTCCCCTGCGGGAAGAGCACCTTGGAGACACTTTTGACTATTTGCGAATCATTGGTGCCATGACACTGGCATCTTCAGGCCAGACTGTCACTAGTTTGCCGTCCCGCCACTGGGTTACCAGAGGCGCAGCCGCTACATTCTGACCGTTTTCGTCGAATTTTACGCCCCAGCCTGTCGGCGTGTTTCCAGGAGCGATATCCACGGCCATAGCTGCCTCGCGGATTTTATCGGGATCGAGGCTGCCACCAGTTTTTTCGAGAATGTCAAACACGACGTTGGCCCCCATGAAATTGGCCAGGGAGTGACCCGAACGAGGGCTCTCGTTGAAGGTTTTTTTGTAAAGTGCCACAAATTCCTTTAAACCGGGCGTAAATTTTTCATTGACCTCATACTGGGTAAAATCAACATTGAGAACGCCGTCAGCTTCTTTTCCCAGTGCGTCGGCAAAGCTCTGAAGACTATGGCCGCCTCCGGTGCCCATTATCGGCGCCTTCAACTTCAGTTCATAAGCTTGCCGGGCCAACAGAATGGCATCGTTGGCATACGAAACTGCCACGACAATATCCGGTTCGGCCTTGCGCAATCGAAAAATCACCGAGGACAGATCATTGGTATTGGCGGCGTAAGGTTCAATCGAAACAATCTGGACGCCGGCGGCCTTGGCCAACGAAGAAAAACTGTCCGCAACCGATGTGCCGTAGTCTGAGTCCTCGTGGGCGATCGAAACGCGCATATCGGCGGGTTTCTTGCCCAGTTCGGGGGCATACCAGTCCGTAATAAAGCCCACCTGAGCCTTGCTGAAATCTGCCGCCGTGGGGTTGGTGCGCCACATAGTCTTGTAGCCGCGCGTCGTAATAGCATTGGCGATGGCACCCAGTTCAAAATAAGGAATGCCCTTGCGCGCCGTTACTTCCGAGGCTGCCATGCACCGCGAGCTGGAATACGTACCGAGAATCGCCGGTACTTTTTTCTGCTCGACCAGCCGCTCGGCTTCGGACCGGGCTGCAGACGGCGTACTGGCATCGCCCTTTATAAAGACGATTTCCTTTCCAGCAACACCACCGGCCTCGTTGCGCACCAGACGGGCAATCTCAGCGCCCCGCCAGCTTTCCTCGCCTAGCAGGGCCAAACCCCCGGAGATGGGATACAAGGCGCCGAGTTCGAGCTTTTCCGCACCAAAAGCACCGGAGCCGAATGATAGCACTAACATGATACTCAATCCCAAAAGAAATGCCTTTTTCATACTTTTCTCCCTCCCTATTGATAAGTTGACATCATTGCTTCTCTTCTGCCTGACTTGTCTTCCCAGTCACCTGTTTTTAGCAGGCCGGCGACTGCTACATCTAACGAAAAGCTTCGATGCAGCCCTGGACGTCACCTTTGTACATCTTTTCATAAAACACCTGCAGTCGATCTCTGGTGATCGGTGTCGGGTTGGTCGGCCGGGGATACTTGTTGAGACACTCCTCTGCCATTGCGTCCAGATCCGTTTCCTTCACCCCGATATCCTGAAGTGACCGCGGCATGCCCAGCGTTGCGATCAAATCAGCGACCCACAGTGCCAGATCCTCGCCCGTGACATTGGATCCTTCCAGGACATGAGCAGCGGCTATGGAAAGCCGACCTGAAACCGCCGGCAGGTTGAATGCGATGGTGTATGGCAGGGCCATGGCGCAAGATACCCCATGAGGCATATGAGCCCGGTTGGAGATGGTATAGGCCACCGAATGACCAAGAACGACACCTGCATTCAGGCACAACCCACCGGTGTAGGCCGCATAGATCATGGCCCGCCGGGCCTCCAGATTGGCGCCGTCTTCAACCGCGGTCTTCAACCAGCGTGCCACGACGGTAATCGTGGCGATCGCCTGGGTGTCAGTGTAGGGATTGGCCTTGATGGACATAAAGGCCTCCAGTGCATGACTTAATGCATCCAGTCCAGTTGCCGCAGTCACCTTGGGCGGCAAACTCAATGTCAGTAACGGATCCAAAACCGCCGCCAGGGGCACCAACTGGGGGCTGAGGACAATTGCTTTTTTGCCTTCGATGGACAGCATTGAAACCGCCGTGGCTTCAGCGCCGGTTCCAGCGGTAGTTGGAACTGCTAACAGTGGCAAAGGCGTTTCCTTGAAACGCGTAATCCCAATATAGTCCATGACATCCCCGGTATTGGCCGCAAGCGCAGCCGCCAGTTTGGACATGTCGATAGCGCTGCCGCCACCAAGTCCTACAACCGCGGAATAGGGCTGTTGGCGAGCGAAGTTGGCCAGGGTCTCGGCAGTCGCAAGTGTGGGCTCCCCAACGATTTCGTCAAAACAGGCAACGTCATAATTGGCCTTCAGAGGTTCACGGACCTTATCGATCAAACCGAGCCGAACCACCTCCTTGTCAGCAACAATCAGGACACGACCGTCTGATACCTGCCAGTTACCAAGCATTTCATGGATTTGCGCCGCCGCACCATCTCCAATCATCACTTGTCGCGGTGAAAGACATGCGCCAACAGTATTGCTCTCAAACGAAATCATGATTTACCTCCCAGGCTGTTCATCCGTTCTCAATCACCGGCTCGGTGGCAGTCGGCAGAAGGGACGCCTCCGCTCAAACGATATCTTCCGGATACAATAAATATTTGATACCCTCGCCGGCTTCTGATCGACGAAACGCTTCCTGCCAGGTAGAGATAGGGAAGGTTCCTGACACCAATGCCTTTAGATTAACCGCTTGGGTATCCATCAAGGCAATGGCTTTCTTCCAGGTTTCGCTGGTATGCACGAAGGCGCCTTTCAGAACGATTTCCCGCATGGCTACCTGATCCATATCCAACGAAATCGATTGGCCGTAGAGCCCGATCTGTACAATCTCACCCCCACTTTGCACGCAGGCTAAACAATCACCGATAGCGGCACCGACCCCGGAGCACTCGAAGGCCGAAGCCACGCCTTGCCCTTCCGTAATTTGTTCAATACGCGACGCGAGGTCCTCTTCATCCACCTGCACTGTCGCTTCAGCACCCAGTTCATCTGCCAGCCGGAGCCGCTCAGCATCACGAGCGGTGCCGGTGACGATCGCATATCCTCCCGCAGCACGGACTACTTGCAACACAAGCAGGCCGATCGGTCCCGGACCGGTAATGAGCGCCCATTCGCCTGATTTCAGGCTACTGCGTTCACTCACAGCATGGACCGCAACGGTCAATGGCTCAGATAGCGCCCCTTCCTGGAATGAAACCCTGTCGGGCAGACGATGCAACGCGCTCTGTCGCACAACTATAGCATCGGCAAAGCCCCCGTCCACCCCATAGCCCAGCGCCAGTCGCTCAGCACATAAGTTCGCTCGCCCGTTTCGACATGCGTAACACTTACCACAGGTGTGCGCTTCGCTTTCTACCGTTACCCGGTCTCCAGGCTGCCAGGCGGTTACACCTTCCCCGACGGCATCCACGGTACCCGCCACTTCATGACCGAGGGTAACAGGCGGTCTTACTTTTGCAAAATCGCCATGGAAAATGTGCAGATCAGTGCCACAAATCCCGGCGCAGGCCACACGGATGCGCACCTGGTTCTTCCCCGGTAAGGGGTCCGGCACATCGACGACCGCCACATGACCGGCGCCCTGTTCTGTTTTTCGTAGTGCTCTCATCTCTGTTCCCGTAACTTGTTTAGAGAACCGCCAGCGCCCTGCCCTTAAATGAAGACTTTTGAATTAAGCTGCCATCCACCCCCCATCCACGAAGATGACCTCCCCTGTCAAATAATCCGACGCGGGAGAGGCCAAAAATAGCACCGTATTGCCTATATCCTCCGCTGTACCAAAGCGCGCCAATGGAATTCGCGAGAGCATCCAGTCATAGCGATCCTTGTCCTTGAAAGCCGCTTCTGTCATCGCTGTCCGCACATATCCCGGCGCCACAGCGTTGACATTGATGTTGTGCGGGGCCAATTCCAGCGCCATGGATTTGGTCAGCGAAAAGATCCCACCCTTGGCAGCGCCGTAGACGGATATATTGGGAACGGCGATTTTGCTGGTCAAAGATGCCAGGTTGATGATTTTACCGCTGCCCGCCCGCACCATTTCCTTCGCAACGGTCTGGGCCATGAAATAGGCGGATTTCAACTGAATTTCCATGACCCGTTGGAAATCCTCTTCGGTCACCTCGAGAAACGACTTGCGGATATTGGATCCGGCATTGTTCACGAAGATATCCAGTCGACCGAAACGCGAGAGGGTGTGCTTTAGAATATCCGGAAACTGCTGCACCTGGGTCAGGTCCGCCGGGATGATTTCAACCTGACGACCATATTCTTTAGCGATATCATCAGCGGCCTCCTTAAGCTGAGACGCGGTGCGTGCCACCATCACCAAATCCGAACCGGCACCGGCTAGCGCCTTGGCGATTCCCAGACCGATACCCCGTCCCCCGCCGGTCACGACGCTCACTTTGTCTTTGAGTGAAAACACATCCAGATAGTTGCTCATTTGTCAGCCTTTCTTACTTGGAATTGATGGCCGAAAGTAACACTGATAAACAATTGCAATATAATACGATATCGAACCGCTTCTTTTGTTAGACCACTGCTAATTGCCCAAAAGAATAGTGGGCATCCGTGATCAGTCCATGAACTGTCCGCCGTTTACATCGATGATCTCGCCGGTCAAATATGCGGCGTCGGAAGATGCCAGGAAAACAGCCACCCGGGCGACGTCCTCAGCTCGGCCGATGCGCCCCAGTGGTATGCCGGCTAAATAGTCGTCCCATTGGCCACCGGAAAGTCCGCGGGTCATATCGGATTCAATAACGCCGGGAGCGATTCCGTTCACCGTAACACCAAAAGGCGCCATTTCCCTTGCCAGAGACTTGGTAAAGCACATAACCCCTGCCTTGGACGCCGAGTAATGGGCACCGGCGGAGATACCGCCCACCTTGCCGGCTATGGAACCCAGGTTAATGATCCTGCCCGAACCCTGCCGCTTCATCACCGGCATGACAGCCCGGCTGCAAAGGAACGTCCCCTTGAGGTTGACGCCCAACACACGGTCCCATTCCGCTTCCGTAATATCTTCGATAGCGCTTTTCTGGCAGATGCCCGCATTGTTGATCAAAATGTCGATCTTTCCCCAGGCCGCCACAACCTGACCAACGGTTTCACTGACCATTCCGCCGTCAGCCACATCCGCTGTCAGTGCCAATGACCTGTGTCCCAATTCTTGAACCGTCCTTATAGTTTCTTCCACTGCGGTCCGATTGACGTCCCAAACGGCAACATCGGCTCCTTCCCGAGCCAGTTCTATGGCCATGCATCGACCTAACCCCGCCCCAGATCCTGTAACAATCGCTGTCTTTCCTTCTAAACGCATCCGCGCACCCCTACTAATCGCCATATTGAACCAACTCGACCGTATTGTCTTCCGGGTCCTGCATGTAAGTAGCCCACACACCAGGTCGCAAATTTTTGGGCGGACAGTTGAAGCGCACCCCGGCAACGACCAACCGTTCGTAGATTTCGTGCATTCTTCGCACCTGCAGGGCGAAATGTGTCAATCCAAAATCGCACTGCCGGGATGCCGGTGATGCAACCCCCCGAGGCTCATAGTAGTGGAACAACTCGATACGCATCCCGAAGCCTTTGAGCATGACCATATGCGCCTCTGCTTGCGGCATTCCCACTACCGTCGACAACCCTTCTCCGCCGCGGTGGTCCATGTCCCAGTCAACGGTAAATCCCAACAAATCGCGGTAAAACTGAACCATCGAGGCCATGTCCTTTACCGATATCGCAATGTGATGGAAGGTTGCGTCCATGAATAAAGTACCTGTTGTAATCCTGTCTTTCCCCCTGCTACCGGAGATAAGCCCTCTAAGCTGCGGATTCCGCAAGACTGCGGAATCCGCAATACATTTCTCACTACTTCTTGTATGGTTTCCAGCCACTGTCCTCCAAGCTGACAGAAATGTCGCTGGCCGGAATCGTCATGATCGGCTTCAAGTAAGGAAAATCGTAGTATTTCGTGCTGGGTGCATATTCGGCAATAACTGCCGGAGATTGTGCCTGGTGATCTTCGGCACGCATGGTGATCGGGCCGATGGGGCCTTCCCATGTCATACCTTCGAAGGCCTTGATGACCTTATCGGTATCGAATGAGCCGGCTTTTCGTACCGCTTCGATGAACATTTTTGTACCAATATAGGCCTCCATGATCACGAATGAGGGCCATTTACCATCTGAGTATTTGTGGAATGTGTCTTCGAAGGCACGGGCCTTGTCTGAATCGATGCCCAGGATATACATATTCGCCTGAATGCATCCTTCCGCTGCTTCCCGGGCTATGCCCATCACACCGTCATCGTCCAGAAAAGTAGCGCCGATCGGAATCTCCATGCCCAATTTGCGGCCCTGAACCACGAGTTGGGTCAAATCGGTACCCCAGTTACCACTGATCACGTAGTCGGCCCCCGAGGCGGCGATCTTGCTCACGTAAGGAGCAAAATCTTTGTTGAAGACGGGATGGAATTCTTTGCCCACGATCTGAGTGTCGGGTGAGAATTGTTTGATGGCCATTTCGTAGTACTTGGCCACATCGTATCCCCAGGAGTAATCCTGATTGATCAAAAAAACCTTACGCAGTTTGGTCTTGGTTCCGAAGTAATTGGCCAAGGCCTTGACATGCATACCCGCATTCAAACACGTGCGGAAAACATAAGGGTTGAAGTTTTCTCCGGTGATACCCATGGCTTCGGCATTCGTGTCTAAGTAGATCGTTTTGAGCCGAGGCATCGCCTGCCCGATGGCCCCACCGACGCCGCTCGAGGAACCCTGGATCACCACCACGCAATTGTCCTGCATGACCAGTTTTTTGGTCTTCTGGACACCGATCTCACCCTTGCCCTGGTTGTCCTCTATGACCAGTTTGATCTGCTTCCCAAGCAATCCTCCCTGATCGTTAGCTTCATTGACCGCGGCTTCAATTCCCCAAATGGTGCGATCGCCATTGGTCTTGAATGCGCCGGAGCGAATCTCGCAGACACCGAAATTTACCGTGTCCGCGGCCCAAGCCGTAGCACCCATAAAAAAACAAAGGCTCATGATACCGATAATTCCGAAAAGCAGTTTCCGATTCATCTTTCTCTCCCTTCATAAAGAATAAGTTCTGCATTATTGCCGGTTAATTTTTCAATACCGTTACATGTCGGATCAGACCTCCAGATAGGATTTGCGAACCTCCTCACTGCTGCGTAGTTCTTCCGGAGTGCCGTGCCACTGGATCATCCCCTTACTGATAACGTAAATCCTGTCGGCCAGTTCCAAAGCAATGGAAAGTTTTTGTTCGACCAGCAAAACGGAGATACCCTGCCGGGCGATGGTCTGAATGATCTCGGCCACCACGTCCACAATCTTGGGAGCCAGTCCTTCTGTAGGCTCATCAATAAGAATAAGCTCCGGGTTTCCCACCAGGGTCCGGGCAATGGTAAGCATTTGCTGTTCCCCCCCGGACAAAGTCCCCCCTTTAGCGAACTGTCGCTTCTTGAGAGAAGGGAATGTGTCGTAACATTTCTCCAGAGACCAGGGTTCGAGTCCCTGATTGCTGGCATAAGGCTCACTCTTGAGGCCGATCAGCAAATTCTGGTGCACGGTCAGAGTTGGAAAAATCCAACGTTCTTCTGGTACGAAACCGATGCCTGCGCGGGCAATTTGATACGGTTTCCAACGTTCGATATCTTTGTCCTTAAAGCGGATTCGTCCCCGACGAGCCGGTGTTAACCCCATGATCGTACGCATGGTAGTGGTCTTGCCTACGCCGTTGCGACCCAGCAGCGCAACGGTCTCTCCTGACTTCACCTGGAGCGACACATCGTGAAGAATGTGACTGTTGTCGTAGTACGTATTGACGTCACTTAGCGCTAACATGCTTTGTCCTCTCCCAGATAGGCCTCCTTAACCTTGGGATCGTTGCTAATAACATCCGGAGGACCGGATGCGAGCACCGTTCCATAGTGAATGACCGAAATGGTGTCGGCCAGGGAGAAAACCACATCCATGTCGTGCTCAATGATCAAAAGCGCCTTCCCCTTGGTGGTTCTGTCAATCATTGAAACGATGTCCCGGGTTTCCTCAATGGACATGCCGGCCGTCGGTTCGTCGAGCATGATCATCTTCGGGTCGGTGGCTAAAGAAATGCCGATCTCAAGCGCACGCTGGGCCCCGTAGTCGAGAGATCCGGCCAACAGATGATGCTGCGTGTCGAGCCCGATTAGCTTCAAGACATCGAGCGTTTCTTGGTTGACATCCGTCATCGCACTCACCCGGCGCCTGAAAGACCAGCGGATCCCTTTCTTTGACAGGATGGCCGAACGGATATTCTCAAACACGCTCAGTCCGGGGAATATGTTGGTGATCTGGAAGGACCGGGAAATACCCATTCGGTTGATCCGATGGGGTGCCATTCCGGAAATTCGCCGCCCTTCGAAGGATATGGTCCCCCGACTCGGCGTATACCGGCCGGTGATTAAATTGAAAAAGGTCGTCTTCCCCGCACCGTTGGGTCCGATGATGGCATGCCGTTCGCCCTTACGAACGCAAAGGGTGAGATTATTGATCACCTCCACACCTCGGAAATCCTTGTACAGCCCTTGAATATCGAGCAGAATACCCGATCTACTCATGACGGCTGTTCTCCCCTCTTCCGTTTATCCCATTGCTCTCTAAGGCTCAGGTAAATTCCTGAAAGTCCGTTTGGGGCGTAAAGCACCAACAGAATAAACAGCCCACCCTGGACGATGGCCCATCGCTCGATCCAACTGCTAAGCAGATCATTGACCAAAGTCAGGGCGCACGCGCCAATCACCGGGCCAAAAAATGTCCCGCCACCGCCGATAAACGTCATCATCAGCACGTCGGTGGCTTTGTCCAAATTGATAAAGGTTGTGGTAACGAATTCCTGGAAAGCGGCAGCCAGGCCGCCGGCGACCCCCGCAAAAAAACCTGCCAGGGTATAGATGAGCAGCCGGCTGGCGTATGTGTTGAACCCGATGAAACTAGCCCGCTCCTCGTTTTCTCGCATGCAGAGATTGAGGCGGCCTAACGGGGTCAGCGTCAGGTACCACAAACAACCGATGCAGATCACCGTCACCAGTAAAACAAAGTAATACCAGTTCAGGGTTGCCCACAGATCGATTTCCCACCCGCCCAATTGCAGATTGGGTCGCATGAAAGCAATGCCATCCTCTCCACCAGTGACTGTCCGCCACTTCTCGGCGGTCACATAAATAAGCTGGTTGAAGGCCAGGGTTAGCAAAGCAAAGGAAACCCCCCGCATGCGCACCACAAACACCCCGAAGGTCACTCCCAGAAAGGCCCCTGCCAGGCCTCCGATCAGTATTCCCATTGGCAGGGACAAGGAAAACTGTTTGATCAGGATCACGGTAGCATAGGCGCCAAAACCGAAGTACGCCGCATGACCAAAAGAAAGCAGACCGCCCTGTCCAAACAGCATGTTGTAACTCAGAGCAAAAATCGAATAGATCATCATCGTGATGACCAGATTTAACCGATACTCGGAAACGAGCTTTGGCAATATCAGAAGCAATGCGATGATCAAAAGGATCGGCAGCCACGTGAAACGAGATCGGCGCATCAGGCTTTTTCTCCCAGCAGGCCTTCGGGTTTTACGATGAGCACCACAGCCATGAGCAAAAACTCAAGAGCGATAGCCATCTGGGGCACAAACAGAATGCCGAATGACTGGAGTTCTCCGATTAGAAAGGAGGCCAGAAGGGCTCCCGGCAGCGATCCAAGCCCGCCCACGACAACGACCACGAATAAATCGATGATAATAGTGCCTGCCATGCCCGGGTTCGTGATCAGATACGGTCCCCCAATCACCCCGGCCAGGCCGGCCAGGGCACCACCCACACCGAAAAGGAGCATGAAGACCAGCGGCACGTTAATACCCAGGGCGTTGACCATTTCAGACCGGGAAACAGCAGCCGTCACGATTATGCCGGCCCGCGTTTTGTAAAGGATGATAAATAGCACCGCGAACACGGCCACCGAAATCAGCAGAATGAACAACCGGTAAGTCGGATAGGTGATGCCCAGGAACTGGATCGAACCGGAAAGCATCGCCGGGACTTCCACATGCAGCGGCTGGTTACCCCAAAACCACTTGACTATTTCCTCGATGATGTAGGCCAGTCCAAACGTGAGCAGCAGTTCATGGGCATGCCCGTGAGTGTGTACCTTGCGCAGGAGAAACCGTTCGATCAGGATACCAATGGCACCGACCAGGAGGGGGGCCAAAATCATGCACAGCCAGAATTGCCCTGTCCATCGCAAAATGCTGTAAGAAAAATAGGCGCCGAGCATGTAGAGCGCCCCGTGAGCAAAATTGAGCACCCCCATCATCCCAAAAATGAGCGTCAGCCCCGACGCCACCAGAAACAGTAACATCCCGTAAACCAAGCCGTGAAGAAACTGAATGGGAATGATCGATAAAGCATCCATAAATCTTATCTCTTCGGCTTTCTGGGTAAATGAACGGCAATCCCGTTCCAGTCCAGGGCCGCCTCCATGACGGCTTCGCTAAGAGTTGGATGGGGTTTTATGGCTTCGTACAGATCTTCCACGACCCCCTCCATTTTCATTACGGTAACGGCCTCGGCGATCATGTCGGTGGCGTGCTCACCGATGATGTGCACACCAAGTATTTCTCCCGTCTCGACATCGCCGATGATTTTGACAAAGCCTTCACCATGGCCCATTGCCTGTGCGGCGCCACTGGCCGCATAGGGAAATTTTCCGATTTTGATCTTTCGGCCAGATTGGGATGCTTCTTTTTCACTCAACCCTACGGCACCGATTTCGAGCAACCCCCAGATACATCGCGGGATGAGATGCGAATCGATGGTTTTGTCAGCACCCAGAATGTTTTCCACCACCGTTTCCGCCTCGGCTGAAGCCTTGTGGGCCAGCATCATGCCGCCGATCACATCACCGATCGCGTAAACACCTGGCAGACTGGTCTCCAGCTTTGCATTGACCTTTATAAAAGGGCCGTTGGTCTCAAGGCCAACTTTTTCGGTATCGATACCGCTGAAAACCGGTGCGCGCCCCGTTGCGACCAACACTTTATCCACCGTCATGGTTTCCGGGTGTTCTTTTCCCAACCCCATGAACGTAACCTCTACCTGTGTGCCCTGAATGGCAATATCTTTTACAGAAGCATTCAATAATACCTTGGCCTTGCGCTTTTTCAGTTGCCGTTTCATCTCTTTGCGGACATCCTTGTCTTCCGTCGCCAGGATGTCCGGCAGCATTTCGATGATGGTAACCTGTGCACCGGCATTGAGAAATATTGTCGCCATCTCTATACCGATGACTCCGCCTCCGATGATGAGGATTTTCCCCGCAAAGCTCGGGGCATCCAGAAGGTCATCCGTGGTTTGGACACGCTTGCCATCCACCTTGATAAACGAAGGCACAGCCGGTTGTGACCCGGTGGCAAGAACAATGTTCTTGGCCCTGAGTTCCGCGACGCTCCCATCGGTTTTGGAAACAACAACCCTGTCAGCAGACTGCAGGACCCCTTGGCCCTGTATGAGATCGATCCCGTTGCTTTTGACCAATGCTGCGACACCGGAGACCAGGGTTCTGACCACGTTTCTTTTGCGGTTAAGTATGGCGGCCCCGTCCAACGTCAGTTTTTCGGTGCCACGGATCACCTGGGTACTCAGCGCCGATTTGAAAAGCTTGGTGTCATAAATATAACTTTTGGTAGGGATACAGCCCCGGTTCAGGCACGTGCCTCCCAGAGCATCCTTTTCAATCAAAACGGTTCGAAGACCTTTGCGCGCGCCACAGATGGCAGCTGTATATCCTCCCGGTCCGCCGCCGACCACCGCCAGGTCATAATCGTAATCCGCCACAACGAACTCCTTCATCGATCACGTCATCGAATACGTGGGTGAAAAGAAAAACTTCAGGCATGCATAAAAGTGAAAGCAGGCGTTTCCAGTTTCTCTTTCAGGGTCTGCACAAAACCCGCTGCCATGGCGCCATCGATAATGCGATGATCTACAGCCAGCCCCATGGTGGCAACATGCTTTACCGTCACTTCCCCATCTACCAGGGCAAGCTCCTCACGCGTTTTCCCCACGGAAAGGATGCCGCTTTGCGGCGGGTTGAGGATCGAGGTAAAAAAAGTGATATCGTATTGGGCCAGGCTGGATATGGTAAACGTTCCCCGCTCCATTTCGTTCATGGTCAATTGACCTTTTAGCGCCCGCGGCACTAAGTCACTTCGCTGGGTCACGATTTCCGACAGGCCGCACTGGTCTGCATCCGTGATCGCCGGGACGACCAAACCATTTGGAATCGCTACCGCCAAACCGACATTGATGTTGGGCAATATGTGAATCTCATTTCCTTCCAGTGTGGCGTTCAGCATGGGGAAGTCACGGATCGTTAAAGCAACCGCTTTGATTAAAAAATCATTGATAGAGGGCCGTAAGGCATATTTTTTATCGAAGGCACCAAGAATGCTCTTGCGGTACAACAGCAGTGGATCCATATGGACGTCCGTATAGAACGCCACATGGGGCGCTGTGAAAGCGCTGGCCGACAGCCTTCGCGCAATCGTCTGGCGCATGTTATCTAAGGGAATGACGACACCAAACGCTGAATCCACTGCCGCAGCAGACCGTCCACCAGCATCTTTTGAAATCCCTTGTGCGACGGCAGCATCGACATCCGAGCGCATGATTCGACCACGAACACCCGTTCCTTCAATCCCTTCCAGAGAAACATTTTCAGCTTCCGCCTGGCGTCGGGCCAAGCTGGAAACCCTTGTTCTGGTAACTGTTTCGGCCTTTGCAACGGCCCTGACCACATCTTCATGTGTGATAACGTGTTCGGGCCCCGTCGCTGTGATGGCTTGTAGATCGAGATGACGCTCTTGGGCCAACTTGCGTGCGGCCGGGACGATTTTAACAGGACCCGCCAGGGGTTCGATGCCTGCCGGGACCGCCTCCGGTCGAGCCAATAGGGCATCTTGCGACAGCACGCCCGCGGTGACAGCCCCGGAGGCGTCTGTCAAAGCTGGTTGCAAGTACCTGTCAGGGACCGCTTCTCCCTTTTCGGTAATGATCGCCACCACGGTCAGTACAGGCACTTCTTCTCCAGCCGGTAAAAGAATTTTCGCCAGAATGCCAGCCCCTGGAGATTCTACCTCCGTGGTCACCTTCTCCGCTTCGACAATGAAAAGGCTCTCCCCTTTTTCGACGACATCACCTTCGTTTTTAAGCCACTCGACGATCTGACCGTTTTCAACAGTGACGCCAAGCATGGGAATGACGACCTCAATTGCCACGATAGCCTCCTTTCTTACGCATATGCCATCAAACGCCGGACAGAATCCATCAAGACCTCTTTGCCAAACATATAGGCTTTCTCCAGAGGGGGAGAAAATGGAACCGGCGTATCCGGCGAGGCATTCCTAATAATCGGGGCTTTGAGGTAAAAAATCCCCTCTTCAGCGACAATGGCAGAAATCTCAGCCGCGAAACCACAAGTTTTATTATCTTCATCAGCAACCAGCAGCCGTCCTGTTTTCTGGATCGAAGATAGAATGGTTTCCTTGTCAAGAGGGGACAGTGTTCGTGGATCGATGACTTCCACATCGATATCATCTTTAGCGGCTTCTTCAGCAGCTTCAAGGGCGGCACCCACCAGGGCGTGTGTTGCCACAATCGTCACATCAGCGCCTTCTCTTTTAATTTCCGCTTTCCCGAAGGGAATTCGATAGCTTTCCTCCGGAACGGGCCCCTTGGTGGTATACAATCGTTTGTGCTCGACAAAGATGACTGGGTTGTCGTTTTTGATCGCCTCGGTCAGCAAGCCCTTGGCTTCGTATGGCGATGAGGGCGCCGCGACGACAAGCCCGGGGATATGGGCAAAAAAGGAATGAAAACTCTGGGAGTGCTGGGCGGCGGTTCCCCGACCGGCCCCGATATTGGTTCGCAATACCATGGGCACAGATCCTTTGCCCCCGAACATATAGTGCATTTTCGCCATCTGATTTACAATCATGTCCATGCATACCGTGGTAAAATCAATGAACATGATTTCGGCGACCGGCCGCATCCCAGTTAGGGCAGCCCCGACGCAAGCACCTATGAAACCGGCTTCGGAAATGGGCGTATCCACGATACGATCCGGACCGAATTCATCAAGCAAGCCTTTGGTCACCTGGAAAATCCCACCGTAGCACCCGATATCTTCCCCCAGGACAACGATCCTCTCATCTTCAACCATGCATTGTCTTAGGGCTTCGTTCAGGGCGTCGCAATAAGTTATTTCTCTCATCGGGCTTCTCCTAATTCCACATAGATATCTTCGTACATCTCTTCAGCAGCCGGGAATTCGCTTTCTTGAGCAAAGGCTACGGCGTCAGAAATGGCTTGACTGATTTCTTTGTCGATCGTTTCCAATTGTTTTTTGGTAGCGATCCTGTCCTTCAATAATTTCTTTTTAAATTGTTTGATCGGACATTTTTCCTTCCATGTATTGATTTCTTCTTTTGTGCGGTAGCGGGCGCCCTGATTTGGGTCTCCCTCATGGTGGCCACGCCATCGGTAGGTCTTGCATTCGATCAATGTCGGGCCTTCGCCGGCGCGAGCCCTTTTAACGGCCTTCGCGGCGGCCTCGTAGACTTCCACCACATTGTTGCCATCTACGACAACGCCGGGCATATCATAAGCCACCGCCCGCGATGCGACATCATTGATCAGGGTACATTTAGCCTGACAAACAGAGATACCGTAGCCGTTGTTTTCACACACGAAGACGACGGGCAGTTTGTGGAGCGAAGCTAGATTCATACTCTCATGGAAGGTGCCATTGCTGGAGGCATCATCTCCAAAAAAACAAGCGGCAACTTGATTCGTTTTGCGCCATTTCGCGGACCATGCCGCACCAATGGCAATGGGTAAGCCACCGCCGGCAATGCCATTCGCTCCCAGAATCCCCTTGTCCATGTCAGCAATGTGCATCGACCCGCCCTTGCCTTTGCAACAACCGGTTTTCTTGCCGAACAGCTCGGCCATCATCGGATCCAACCCGGTCCCCTTGGCAATAACATGGCCGTGACCGCGATGGGTACTTGTGATGTAATCCTCATCCGTCAGTACGGCACACACGCCAGCGGCAACGGCCTCTTCACCGATATACAAATGCGCCAGGCCCGGTACTTCACCGCGGGCGTATAAATCCACGATCCGTTCTTCGAATAATCTGATGGTCTGCATTGTCTTGTACAACGCAATAAGTTGATCTTTTGTTGGGTCCATTTAACCTCCCAGCAATTCTGCCTTATAAAGTTTTATTGAAACGCGTACTATCCATTAATCACAATTCGAGGATTGGTCGCCTATTTCCCAACCGATCTAATACGCCATTACCTGAATTCGTTGACGACATGAACGTCGGGATCGGGTTTCCGATACGAATCGCATTCCGTGTGAATCAAATGTCATGACACCCTATTGTCCCCGATGACAAACTGCCCCAACCATGTCCAAGTTGGCGTTAGACGGCGCTTTTCATTCATGCGTGTTCCATCAGTTGTCTGCAAACCGAATGCCATAGGACTTTTCAGACGCGACGAAACCGATTCAAGGACGTTTCTGCGGTTTAATTACAGGCCATTATGGCCTCTCTAATTTTTTATCAGTTCGCCGGTAGGATGATTGAAGCTCTGATTGGATTGATTCATTATAGGTCACTTGTAGCGTTTTGGGACAGTTTAAATGCGGCAATAAAGATGATTTTTCATTGCAATACCATAAATATAATCCAAAAATATAGTTGTTTTAATTTGGTACACATTTTGCTGATACTTTGGACAGTCAATATTTCTTATATATTTGAATTTATTATTTAAAACTAATCTATTTCAAGAAAAGCCATGAATACGCTTATCAAACCTGAATGGCTCAGGATAAAGGTGCCTTCGGGAAATAACCATTCAAAAACAATCGAACGCATCAATAAAAAGGCGTTGTGTACGGTTTGCGTGGAAGCTCTGTGCCCCAATCAATTGGAGTGCTTCCATAAAGGAACCGCCACCTTCATGCTGTTAGACCCCGGCTGCACCAGACGCTGCACTTTTTGTGCTGTTGACAAGCAGCATGTCGCCCAACCCGATCCAATTGAACCAGATTTAATTGCTGATGCGGTCTGCGAGTTAGGTACCCAATATTATGTGCTGACCATGGTTACACGTGATGACCTACGCGACGGCGGCGCTTCCCACCTTCGACATACGGTAAAAGCGATTCGCCGGCGACGCCCTGCTATTCGGGTTGAGTTGCTGATCTCGGATCTTTCAGGGAATTGTGATGCGTTGAGTTCGATCCTACAGATGAACCCAGCCGTTTTGAACCATAATATCGAAACGGTAAAACGGCTTTACGCTCTGGTGCGGCCACAGGCGCTATATTCACGGTCACTATCGCTGCTGGAAAAAATACCCCATATTTCAACAACGACTATCACCAAATCAGGCATGATGCTGGGGCTTGGCGAATCACGGGAAGAGGTTTTTGAAACAATGGATGATTTACGAAAGTCGGGATGCCAGATCTTGACGATCGGGCAATACTTGGCACCATCTGAAAAGCATCATCCCGTCATTCGGTATAGACATCCGGATGAATTCGAAGATTATCGTATTGAGGCTCTAAGGCGCGGATTTATCGGCGTTGATAGTGGGCCTTTTATTAGAAGCTCCTACCAGGCAGCAAAGCTATATATTCAATCTGTTGCATTGAAAAAAGATCGTCCAAGCAAATAATCCATTGCTCCACTATATACATTGTACTAAAATGAAACACATTACGTGATATGAAAAAAAGGCTCATGAATCCCTATTGATTTGATACGAAGGGCAAACGACATTACGGCGATTTGGAAGCACACCATGGCCACAAATAATTCCAAAATAATGGCCGATGTTGAGAGCATCGGAACCGGTGATCAGATCACCAAGGCATGGCAAGCGATCGTTTTAGATCATAAACCGACAGATATAGCGGTCCGAAAACATATTTTGGAATCATGGCATAACTGCCTGAAATTAAACGTAGACCCCCTAACGCCACCTAAACCTAAAATTCTCACCCAGTCTCAGCTAAACAAGCTTCTTGAAAGTAACGCTGAACTTATCCAGGTTGCCAAACCGGTAATGGAAATGCTCGAAATATCCGTCAGAGGAACCGGTTTTATCGCAACTCTAACCGAAAAAAACGGATATGTATTAATCGTTCAAGGGGATCACGATGTTTTGGCCATGGCTCAGCGCAGTTACTATCTCCCCGGGTGCTTGCGCTCATCCAAGCACGCAGGAACAAATGCGATCAGTCTCTCCCTTGAGAATGGAATTCCGATCCAGCTGACCGGGGCTGAGCACTACAACATCAATCATCACAAGTGGACTTGCTCATCCTCTCCAGTGAGGGATCGTGAAGGAAATATCATAGCAGCGATTACGCTATCGGGCGGGTTTTCAAGAAAACATGAACACACGCTCGCTCTCGTCAAAGCTGCGACAGCCAACATTGAAAGCCAGCTTCGGGAAAGAGAATTGGTAGAGCAATCCCAACGCTTGAATTATATGCTCACATCAATCTACAATTCTGTCTCAGACGGCATTATTGCCACAGATCATCTTTTTAATATCACTCACTTGAATGCGGCTGCCATAAAAATGATTGGGATCGACGAGGGTTCGGTCCGAGGAAAACCATTACGCAGTCTGCTCGTACCAGAAAACAACCTATTATCTTCTATGGAAAAAGGAGACAATCTCGAAGCAGCTGAGATCACTTTCAGATTACCCAATGGAAGCAAATCATATATCTGTAATGTGGATCCAATCCACACAGGGACCTTCAAGCTACTCGGTAGCATCGTGACCATGGCTGAACAAAAAAAAATGATCAACATTGCAAAAAAGATCGGTGGAAATTACTCAAAGTATGAATTTTCAGACATCATTGGTCGCGAAACCAATTTTTTACATCAGGTAAAAATGGCTAAAATTGCAGCCAAAACAAACTCACGCGTTTTAATTATGGGCGAAAGCGGCACTGGAAAAGAGTTGTTCGCTCAATCGATACACAGTCACAGCCACCGTAGCAACGGACCCTTTGTGGCAATTTCTTGCGCTGCCATCCCAAGAGATCTCATTGAATCCGAATTATTTGGATATACAGGCGGTGCTTTTACAGGCGCTCGCAGTAAGGGAATGATCGGGAAGTTTGAGTTGGCAAACGCCGGCACGCTTTTTCTCGACGAGATCAATGGCCTCCCATTGCAATTGCAGGGTAAGCTGCTACGTGTATTGCAGCAGAACGAAATCATGCGCCTGGGCGATAATCGAAACATCCCGGTTGATGTAAGGGTGATCGCTGCAAGCAACGCGGATTTGGTGGAAGAAGTAGAACAAGGCCACTTTAGAGAAGACCTGTATTATCGGTTAAATGTTATGGAAATTTTCATCCCGCCCCTAAGAGAACGCATGGATGACATTGAACGGCTGATTGAACATATTTTACACCATCAAAGCCAGAAACTGGCTATCCCGAAACCCGGTATAACTTCTCAGGCCCTCAATTATATAAAGTCCTACGATTTCCCGGGGAATGTGAGAGAGCTGGAGAACTTAATTGAGCGCGCCATGCTGCTATGCCAGGGAAAAAGAATCGAAAAAGATCATCTGATGATAAGACCTCGGCGAACAGGTTTATCGCCCTACCCGAAAACCAAAACAGTTAAAGATCAATATAGGAATATTATTGTTTCTGCTTTGAATCAGCATGATGGTAATGTCTCAAAGGCGGCACGTAATCTGAAAATTGCACGCAGCACGCTCTATCGTAAAATGAGGGAGTTTGGCATAGAATAATAACTTGGGGAAAATGGTCTAAATGTATACTGGAGAAGGTATCGTAATACATGCCGGAATTATGAGTCACTATCATATTATGGAATTGATGCTAAACGACATTAGAATCACAGAGGTGGGTGGGAAACAATAAAATTGCTTCCATCGGTATTGCGGTGCGAGGTAAAATAACCTTTCATGGATTCGCACTAAATTGCAATCCAGATCTTTCTCATGTTGACTTTATCAACCCTTGCGGGCTTAAACCTGGCAGCATGACATCTATAGCCCGGATTATCGGAAAACCGACTTCTTCCGACAAAATCAAAAATAGCATCACTGCCAACTTGGAGACGCGAATTGGAATTGATTTTTCGATGGTCTCATTGAATAAACTTTTTACATATATCCGCGAAGAGCAAAAAGATAAAGATATTAAAAGACATTTTGAAGGTGCATTAAATAAAAAAACAGAATATCTTAATAATGCTATGGCGACAAGGAGTTTAAGCAATGATAAACGTAATTGCATCTATCCGACTTAAAGAAGGACGCGTATCTGAGTATATTGAAATTGTTAAAGCTAACATTCCTCATGTTATTAAAGAAGAAGGATGTCTCGAATATATGCCCACGATTGACTTCCCAACAGATATACCACCCCAAGAATTGGATCCCAATGTTGTCACAATAGTCGAAAAATGGAGAGCTATCGAAGATTTACTGGCCCATTTCTCAACACCCCACATGCTTGAATATCGCGAAAAAGTCGAAAATATCGTCGAAAATATTTCAATTAAGGTATTGACTGAAGTATAATTAGAAAGGGATTTTATGAAATTTTTAGTTGGATACGATAGCTCCAATTCTGCTAAAGAGGCTCTAAAAATGGTCGCTCAATATGCCAAACCGTTTGATGCCATGGTTGAAGTTATCGCCTCTATAGAAGGTGGTTCCGCCAACGAAGAGGTTGAGGTGCAGCAAGCACGCCAAAATCTCGAATATGCAGAGGCGCAATTAAAAGAAAAAGGTATTGCAGTCAAGACTCACTTACTCGTAAGGGGTATGTCCCCAGGCGAGGACATCGTAGACTTTGCCGAAAACAATACTGTGAATGCCATTTTCATCGGTATTAAAAGGCGGTCCAAGGTAGGCAAGCTCTTATTCGGTTCCAATGCACAATATATCATTCTTAATGCACCTTGCCCGGTAATGACGGTCAAGTAGCCAAGCATAGAGTGCCGTTTCTAACAACGCCCTATAAACCCATGCTGACAAGGAATTCCAGATCTCCGAACACTCACTTTCATGTTATCACCCTGAGCGTGGATCTGGCAAAAAATGCTGGGAAAGCGAGACATAGGAAAAATCAACGCTTATAATATGGTTTAATACAAAAATGAGCATATTAAGGGCGATTGTGCGATCAGGACTGTACAAAAACGAACTCAAACACACTTATTGATGCAGCGTTTTTAATAACATTCTGTTTTTATTAATATTATCCCTACTCCGGCCTTCGGCACCAAATAATTACAAAAAAACAGGGGTTTGGGTTTACACTAAACCCCTGTTTTCTTTGTCGTTTCCTTTTTATTTTTTCTCATATAATTCCAGCCTGTTACACTCCGCTGTTCCACCTAAGAAAAGAACAAGAGCTTGTCATTTCGTTGTCAAACGTTCTGGTTTTTTGCCGATTTTACAGAGGATTTTTACAGAGGATGTGCTTCCGCGTACCGGTGTGAAATAGCCAATTTGCAATCCTCGAAATTTCATAGGTTTACAAGCAAACTATTCTGGTGTGGTTGTTACTGATGAAAAGCATAGCAGTGTATTGAGGCCAGATCGAGAGATAAGGTTACATACAGGACAAGTGAAGCCCCACCATAAGGCGGGGCTTCGTGGAGCTATGATTTTAGTTAGTCAACGTGCGTTGGTCTGGAATTTTGGAACAGCCTCTAAACCGTTCCGCTTGGATACAAAGTGATGGATATCCACTTCGTCAATCTGGGAGCGACTCAGATAGCGATCCGCATAGGTTCGGTAGATCCCGCTTTTTAGAAACAGGTCGAACAGATCCGCGTCGATGTGCTGGTCGTCGCGCATCATGCTCATGATTTTAAGGGCCTCGCTCAAAGATTTGGGCGTCTTGTAAGGCCGATCGGCCGCGGTCAGGGCCTCGAAGATGTCCGCTATGGCCATGATACGCGCGGGTATGGACATTTCTTCCTTTTTCAACCCGCGGGGATAGCCGGTGCCAATCATGGTCTCGTGGTGGGCGCCGGCAAACTCGGGCACGTTGGCCAGGTAGTCGGGAAAGTCGAGCCGCTTGAGCATGATGATGGTCTGGATGATGTGCTCGTTGATCTTGAAGCGGTCTTCCGGCGACAGGGTCCCCTTGCGGATGCCCAGGTTGTAGAGCTCACCCAGATTGTACTGGTCGTTGGGGACGGTCATGCTGAATCCGTAGGGGTTGTTGTCTAATGGATCCGCCTGGGTTCGGGGGATGACGTGCTCGGGTTTGTCGGCCAACACCGCCTCGATCACCGGCAGCACCGGCGCCGGCACCCGGTTTTTCAGGGCCGCTTCTTCCTGGGAGATGCCGAGGCGATCGTCAAGGTGGCGGACCCATGTCCGCCTCGCGATTTGCCGCAGTCGGTCGATCTTTTCGTCGGCCATGAACTCGCCGCCGACATTGCATGCGGCAATGAAGGCAAAATCGTCGACAATCGCCTTGCGCGTCTGCTCCAGTTCTTCTTCCAGCCGGCCCTCATCCAGATCGCCGGCCAGGCGCCGGCGGTAGCATTCGATTTCGGCATCCCTCAGCAGCACTTCGAAGCGCATACGGATCTCGTGGATGCGATTGTAAATGGTCTCCAGCTTGGTGGCCTTGTCCACGACGAATTCCGGGGTGGTGACCTTGCCGCAGTCATGCAGCCAGGCGGCCACCTCGAACTCCCAGCGTTGATCGGCGGTCTGCATGGTGAATTCGGCGAAGGGCGGCGCGTTGCTTTCACAGGCGGCGTCAGCCAGCATTTGGGCGACCACCGGAACGCGGGCGCAGTGCCCGCCGGTGTAAGGGGACTTGGCGTCGATGGCACCGGCGATCAGTTTGGTGAAGTCGTCGAACAGCTTGCGCTGCTGATCCAGCAACGCCCTGATCTTGGACTTCATGAGAAAGAAGGCCTTGATCAGGGAATGGATCTCCTTGATGCTGGAATCGAAGGGTTCCGAAGCGGAAAAATCGGATCGCCGAATCTTGATGGACTCCTGCTCCAGGCGGGTAAGGGAGCCCGCAATTTTATGCGAGACCAACAGGGCCAACGGCACCATCACCAGCAAAACCAGGCCGGAGAAAAGATAGATCCGCTGCTGCATCTTCCGGATATGGCCGGTGAAATCGGAGACGGGAGCGACGGCGGCCAACATTTGGTCGAATTTGAGGGCCGCCTTGATGGGTGTTACGCGTACCAAATACGCCGATTCTGCGATTTCCATTTCGTAGGTCTGGTCAAGCATCGCTTCCGCTTGCTGGCGGAAAGCAGCGATGACGGCTCGCACCCGCGGATCCCCCGACGCCTCGCCGGTGAGAAATGTCAGCTCATTGCCGGCACCGGGCCTTACCGGATCTTCGTAAGGGTGGGCGATAACGTGTCCCTGGCGATCGAAGAGAAACAAGACCCCATTGTCGGAGACCTTCTGTCGTTCGAGGGAAACGGCAAATCGGTCCAGGGTGATATCGGCACCGAAGACGGCACTACCGCCGGCCAGTCTCTCCGCACAGGTAATTCCCGGAATCTTCGAAGAACTGAAAATGTACGGTTCGCTGAAAAAGGCGGTCTCCTCACGCTGGGCGCGGACATACCAGGGGCGGGTGCGGGGATCGTAGTTTGGATCCAGATCACCTCCTTCACCTATAACCTGTCGATCCCAATCGAGAAAGAACCACCGCTGTTCCGCCGTGCCGGTTGGTTCGACCGATAGGGTGCGCAGCACAAAGGCGGTTCCCGGCGGTGCGGCAAACAACGCACGCAGTTCGGCCCTGTCCCTGACGGCGACGACCTGAAGGAAGCTGCCGTCCTCGTAGCCGGTATAGGTGGAATACAGGTATTCGTAGAAGCTGAGGGCATCCAGCATCAGGGTGATACCGGGATGCGCCATGCCATTCGACGTCGGTTTAACGGCCATATCCGGCATGTGTGCGGCCGTACCGGCCAGCACCGCCACCGCCTCAAGGGCGGTTTCGTAGCTCAAGCGGGTCTTGGCGTTGATCTCCGTGAAAAGGCGGTCGGCCGAATGAAGGGCCGCCGTCCTGCTCTCACGATAGCTGACCCACAAAAAGAGACCGCTTAAGGCCACGACAATGCCCAGCACCAACGTGGAGATGCCGACGTAGAAGGGAAACCGCCTGTTTTTTAAGGTCATGGGTCTTCTCTGTTGCGTTTGCAGTTGATGATGGAATTAAAAAAAGTCGCCGGTGCAATTGACACCCGGCATACGCCAGTCTTTGGCATCGGCGTTGAGCGCTGCAGGAAAACCGTAAAACACAATCCGATGCCCGGTTGATATGAAATCTGTGATACGAAACAGGGGCAATTGTGCGATCAGGACTGCACAAAAACCAACTCAAAGGAACCTGATGATTCAACTATTCCTATAACATACTGTTATTATATTTTATATCCCTACTCCGGTCGTCGGCACCAGCTAATTAAGAAACCCACTGTATTTGCAGTGGGTTTCTTTGTTGTCGCCTCCCCTTTCAGCCTCGAGGCCATCTCTTACACACAATCCTTACACACATTCGACCGATGGGAGATGCCGCCATGATCCTATAGGTCAACAGCAGATTAAACCCGTTTATGCTTCTCAGACAGAGCGGCTGCCAGGTGATCACAAAATCGGTAGGCAAATTGGGTTGGCCTGCCTGTCAGCCCGGCTGCGGGTTTCCGCAACCGCGATGACAGCTCGATGTGATAGGCCAGCCAGCGTGGATCGGTAATCGTCAGCGTCTTGGTCGCCCTGAAATAAATGTCGCGAAAACGACCGCTTACTGACACGTCGACAAACCCGGTATCTTCTGAGAGCCTGCGATTGACGCCGGCGGCGAGCGCCTCGGAATGGGTGGAGAATTCGGCGGAACCGCATGAGATCTCAACGTCGTATGGGCTTCTGACTTTTCCGTGTCCGTGGATTTCAATCAGGACGCTGGGGCTCCAGGAGGCAATCTGCATGGTGTAGTCGCTGTGCAGGTGCTTATTGGGGTCGACGGTCGCATTACAGGCGATGACACTGCAGCAGTCGAGCCGTTCGGCAAGGTAACGACCGATAAATCCGGTATTTTCGTCCGAGTCGCTATGCTCGGGACAGGGCAGAAAGGGAACGCCGGCCGGGGCATGATGGGGCACCCCCACGATGATGTCAGAGCGTGCGCGCTCCTCTATGATCAGGAGTGAGTGTTCAGTGGATTCGAGCGTCATCGGAGAACTTCGATAAATATTCTTCAATTGACATTTATAAGAGCACCTATAACACCCTCAAAACTGTCCGTTTGAGGCCCTGAAATGGGGCTATCTTAAATTGAAGTGTTATTGTTGTGATAACTGTAGGTTACTTTGGTCCGACCAGGAATTATTTTGAAAGGTCAAATTGGTAACGTTGAAAATATAAATGTCGAGACCTGATCCGCTGTCTGCTCCTATCTCCGGCCACCGCGTTGATCCCTGAGGGCCACCGGGGGGCCGAGGATTTCCGCCCAGATCACCGCTTTGCGCAAGCCGGCGCGGCTGACGGCCATAGGCGCACACGACGGTTGGCCGGCGTGCACCGTCTTGCGTCTCCTGACACCTGGGACGACTTGGGTTTTATCCGATCGGATCGCCTGAGCTCTGACAGGCGCTGCGGGCGGCATTTTTTTCAGATGCGGCTGTGTTTGCGCTTCTTCAAACACCCGGTCATCCGGGGCCGCTTCATCCGCATCGGGTTGGGAGCTATAGGGCTCGCCGCCGTCCAGCAAATGATCCCACCCGGAAGCACCGCTGGTGCGACCTTTTGACTGCTGCTCGATTTGTCTTTGGATGTCGGCTAAGGCAGCCTTGAGCTTGGTGAGCCAACCGCCGTCCGGTAGGGTTGCACCCTGTTTTGCTTTTTGCCGGGCTTTAAATTTACGGGTAATAGACCCTAAGACGATAAAGATCACGATCAGCGTGACGATATTATCCATGGCTATGCGTCCTTTTCAGTCTTATCGTCCGGGGTCCCGATGGTATCTCTCATCTGGGTATCCGCCTCTATGTTTTTCATGCGGTAGTAATCCATCACCCCAAGATGGCCTTGTTCGAAGGCGTGGGCCATGGCCAGCGGAACCCGCGCTTCGGCTTCGACGACTTTTGCGCGCATTTCTTCCACGCGCGCTTTCATTTCCTGCTCTACGGCAAAGGCCATGGCGCGTCGTTCTTCAGCTTTGGCCTGGGCGATCTTCTTGTCTGCCTCGGCGCGGTCGGTTTCCAGTTCGGCACCGATATTTTTGCCGACATCCACATCGGCAATATCGATGGACAGGATTTCATAGGCGGTGCCTGCATCCAGCCCTTTTTCCAGCACTCGTTTTGAAATCATATCTGGATTTTCAAGAACCATCTTATGGGTTTCCGCCGATCCAATGGTGGTGACGATCCCCTCGCCGACCCTGGCAAGGATGGTTTCTTCGCCGGCCCCGCCCACGAGTCGTTCGATATTGGCGCGCACCGTCACCCGGGAAAGGGCTTTGAGCTGGATGCCGTCTTTGGCCATGGCCGCAATCAATGGGGTTTCAATGACTTTGGGGTTAACGCTCATCTGCACTGCTTCCAGCACATCCCGGCCGGCAAGATCGATGGCCGCCGCACGGTTGAAGTCGAGTTCGATATTGGCTTTATCGGCCGCGATCAGGGCCTGGACAACCCGTGACACATTGCCGCCGGCAAGAAAATGGGATTCGAGCGAATCGGTGGAAAAATCGAGACCGGCTTTTACGGCCATAATTTTTGAAGTTACAATGAGGTTGGGCGGCACTTTGCGAAAACGCATGAAAACAATATTAAACAACCCGACCCGTGCGCCGGAGACCAGGGCCTGCACCCAAAGAGCGATAGCGGAACCGACGAAGAACAACATCACCAATACGGCGACTGCGATAACAATAAGAATGATAAAATTAATATCCATGGTTTTACTCCCTTTGCGAGTCTTATACGGTTTTGCTAAATTAATCTTTTTGTTTGACGACGATCTGGTTGCCACTCACGGCGATAACGATTATTTCGGTCTCATTTTCAAGGTACTCGCCGCGGGTGACGACATCCAGCCGTTGATCTTTAATTCGGGCAACACCGGACGGTCGCAAATCGGTGATCGCGAGACCTACGCTCCCTAAAAAATCGTTCTGGTCCGGAGACTGAACGGTCACACCGCCTTCCTTGGACAGTTTCGTGCGCAGTGTAACGGGAGATTTGGCCAGAAATTTGATGCCGAAATAGAGCAGGATGGGGACGATAAATAAATCGGCGATGATGAATGCCATGCCGGCTGACGCGGATATGCTGGTAAAAACAAGGTAGAGTGAATATCCGAAAAGCCCGGTGGCCAGCAGGGCAAGGATTCCGCCGGAAGGAATGATGATTTCGGCGATGATGACAAGGATACCGACCAATTGCAGAAAGACGGGTACGTGCAGGGCGTTATTCATCAGTATCTATCCGAACGACCTTAATTTTGGTCCCTTTGATTGTTGCGACGCGAATTTTGGACCCCTTGGGCACGAAATCTCCCTGGGTGACCACATCATAACGTTCTCCATCGATGTCTGCTTTTCCGGACGGTCGCAGCTGGGTGATGGCGGTTCCGGTCTGTCCTGCCTGCAGGGTGGTTGCCACCGGCAAGTCAAGCCGGGCATCGGCGAGTGTGGTTGCCAGGTAGGGACCCTGAATCGTTCTGGAAAGCCTTGGAAAAATATAGCGTAAGATAAAAAGGGCAAAAAGAAAAGAACCCAACACCGCGCTCAACACGCTAAGCATATTGCTGATCAAGATCTCTTTCTCCCACGGTAAATTAGGATCGGGAATGACAAAGTCCTGCAAACTCAGCAGCAATCCCGCGGAAATACAGATGATCCCGGCGATACCCGAAATGCCGAACCCGGGCAATACAAATAGTTCAAACCCCATCAGGACCAAACCGGTAACAATGATGAGCAGTTCCGTATAATCAGCCAGGCCGACGAGGTATTGATTAAAAAAAACGAGCGACAGGCACAAAATACCGACGATTCCCGGCACGCCAAAACCCGGCGACTTGATCTCCGTATAGAGCGAACCCAGACCGATCAGCATCAAGATGGGGCTGAGCTTGCCGATGAGACGGACCAGACTTTCGGACCAGCTTTCCTGAATCCGCGTGATGGGTCGGTCGGATAGCTTCAACTGTGTGAGCATCTCTTCAAACCCGGCGACGCTCATGGAAGAAAACCCGAGGTCGAGCGCTTCACTGTCATCCATGGTCAACAGCTCACCCCTGGCGACGACGGTTTTTTTGAATGTGATACTGTCTTGCCGATCTTTTCCAAGATCTTGGTATTCCTGGGCATCCATGAATACCAGCTTGCCATCGAGTTTGACGCGATACACCTCCATATCGGCGGTAACCATGGCTTCGGCCAGTACCGCAGGGTAGCCGTTGCGTCTGGCCAGGGTACGGAATTTGGCTCTGAGGGGCGATTGAAATTTCTCGCCCATCATTTTGGGGCCTTCATTGGAATAGGTGATCGGCGCACAATCGCCGATGGTGGTGTTGTTTTTCATCACGAGTTTATTGCAGGCCAGAGAAATCAGGGCACCGGCGGATATGGCTTTTTCGGTGACAAAGGCAATGGTCTCGGCGTTTTTGACATTGATCAGGGCATCGACCATCTCCAGAGCCGAATCGACCCGGCCGCCAAAGGTATTCATTTCAACCACGATGACGGTGTCCGCGGTATCGGGTACGTCATTCAGTGCTCTTTTCAAAAACGCCGCCATACCCGGCTCGACATCGCCTGAAATCGGAATGACGTATACATTCGCCGGTTTCTGTTGGCTTCGAGCCGTATGGCCGTACCCGCAAATCGCCATAATCGCGATGGCGGAAATGAGCCATCCGGTTTTAGGAAGGAATCGCTTCACGCCATTGGCCCCCGCAAAAAAACCGTCTGTCTTGAAAGAATTGATATTTCTCATTTTGGGTGTCAATAAACCTGTCCATGCTTAAAAGGCTATTGAAACAAATGATAAGGCTGTTTTTCCACAGATCCAAACCATACCATAAACGATCAGATCTGATTCTTGAGAATTTTGCTCTTCACCAACAACTCGCTATTTATCACCATACCATGAAAAGGCCACGGTTAGGATGCAGGATCACATCTTTTGGGTGATTCTATCCAAATCATGTAGATGGGGCCCTTCAGTTTTTCACATTTAAAACCGCCTCTATGTTAAGCTTTTCACGATCCACCAATTGCGCACTTCTGCCGACAGCCAGATGGAAATTTGAAGGGCGTCCCGCCTCCCTTTACAGACCCAGCCGACCGTTTAAACCTCTATAAAAAACCGCATTTTGTAAACAAATTGAGATGACCGCACGTCTGTATAGTTAACAAAGACCCGCTGCACCGCGAGGATGGCCCAGAAGGGTGACCAAGCCCATGTGGAAACGGATAAGATCACGACGATGCTGGTGAAACGAACCGAAGCGGAAAAGCCGTCGGAGGCAGCGGGCTTTTCGACTGTCGATCTGGTGGAGAAAGCCCAAAATGGAGATCGAACGGCTTTTCACAGGCTGGTGGATCAGTTTCAACCGGAGATCTATCGAATGTTTTTTTACCGAACCCATTCCCGGATGGATGCCGAAGACCTCACCCAGGACGTGATGCTCAAGGCATACAGGCACATCGCGCGTTTGAAGTCGCCCGAGGTTTTTCGCAGTTGGCTCTATCGCATCGCCGTCAATCGGGTAAAGGATTATTATCGCAGGAAAAAATTCAAATCCTTGTTTGGGTTCGTGTTCATGGATCAAGAGGGGTTCCATGAAACCGATGAAATGGCGGCGGCGCCGGAGGTGGACGGCGGCATGTCGAAAAAGGATTTCTGGAAGCAGATCGGCCGGATGCTGTCCAGCCTGACCGCCTTGGAGAAAGAGGTCTTTTTGCTGCGGTTTTTCGATCAGTTGACCATCAAAGAGATGAGCGCAGCGCTCCATAAAAGTGAAAGCACCATCAAAACGCATCTTTACCGCGCCCTGCGCAAGTTCAAGGCCGTGGCCGGTCAATTCCATGGCCTCCTGGAGGGGTTATGAAGCATCACGATCCCGATTTACACCTTACGGATGATGACTTGCTGCGGGCGATGATCGATCCGTCGGATCTGGACGCCGCCCGACAGGCACACCTTCATGCCTGCCGACACTGTCGGCGCCAGACCGAGGATTTGACCGATCGTTATCGCCGCTTGGGGCAGATGGCCAGGGAGATGGCGCCTGAACCGCGGCAGGTCTTCAGGGTGCCGGCGGACCATGCGCCGGGCCGCCCTTGGTACCTCAAGCCGGCCATGGCGCTGGGGGTGATGGGGGCCCTGGTTTTCGCCGTCACCCTGTGGCGGCCCTTCACCCGCATTTCCCCAACGCCCACGCCCATGGTGGCGGAAAAGTTTGAAAATGACGACCGGCTGATGGAAGAGATCGACGCACTGGTGGAAGACGCCCTGCCGGAAAAATACCGGCAGTTGGCCGCCCTGCCGGGCGAACGGTCCGTTGAGGATCTGGACGAGTTCATCGATTGGGTCGTGCCTTCCCCGGAGGATACGGATGATTGGGATCAATCGGGCACTCCGGAACGGGAAAGCCGCCAAGGACCTTTAGCCCGGTATAATTCTACGGATAATGCAGAGAGAGGGATGGTATGAAGCTTAAACGGACACTCGGTATCGTGGTGGTTATCGTCACCGTGCTGGCAATAGCGGGTCCGGCAATGGCGCGCGGCTCATCCAAGTGGCGCTGGTGGCAGAACGAGAAGATCATCGCCCTGCTGAAGGTCACCCCGGAAGAGATCAAGAAGCTGGATGACGCTTATGTCGAATCGCGCCGCAGCATGCTGAACCTCAGGGGACGGGTGGAGGCGGAGCGCTTTGAACTGGAAGAGCTGCTGAGTCGCCCTGAAATCGATGCGGACGCCATCCGGGAGCAGAACCGCAAAATGGAGGCCGCCCGCTCCGACCTGGCGGCGGAACGCTTGGATTTCCTCTTGAAGTCGCGCGAAGTGCTCGGCCACAAGCGGTTCCAGAAACTCACCGAAATTCAACGCCAGTGGCGCGAGGAACGCCAGAAAAGGTGGGAGCAAAAGCAGGAGGAATAGGAACGCCAGAATTATCCCGGTGCCCCACCATTGCCACCGAAACTGACCGTTTAAGACCCTGAAATTGGGTTATCTTGAATTGAAATGGTATTGTTGTGATGATTGCAGGTTACTGTGGTCCGGCCCCGCCCCCTTAACCCCGCCCTCGTTCAAGCGTCAAGAGCGGACCTGCCCCCTTTTTTATTGTTGTCAAATGAGTAGACCTGTCCCCGTTTCGATTGAATTGACACACCCATTCCGATATCGATACAGTTGACAAATCGCCGTAAGCTGCAATCGATACACTAGAAGCTATCTCAAAAAAGTTTCTCCGCCCGATATCGGCGTTGTGCCCTCGTCTCAAGTCCTCGACATACTTGAGTATGTACCCCAAGGGCACTTCCTTCGGGGCGCCTACGGGGCTGATACTTGGTCACGCCTTGATCTCGAACGAAAACCCTAATTTTGAGATGGCTTCTAATTATGTGATCGAACGCGCGTTCGATCCCGTCACTACCTCCACAACGCTTTTAGGGGCGCCTGGCAATGAAAATAATGTTCAGCGAGATGATCCACCTGATGGGCAAAAAACAGGAACGCAATATTGCGATCCTCCTCAAGTTCTTCGGGGTCCTGGCCGCCATGGTTACGCTCTACAGCATCCTGTTTCACTATCTGATGATATTCGAAGACAGGCAGTTCAGCTGGATAACCGGTTTTTATTGGACCCTGACGGTGATGTCGACCCTCGGGTTCGGCGACATTACGTTTACCACCGACCTTGGCAAGTTGTTCTCGATTATCGTCCTCATGTCGGGGATCGTATTTCTCCTGACGATGCTGCCCTTTACGTTCATCGAGTTTTTCTATCTACCCTGGCTGGATGCCCAGACCAAAGCCCAGGCGCCCCGGGAATTGCCCCCGGACACCCATGACCACGTCATCGTCACCGGCCATGATCCGGTGACCATTCACCTGGCTGAAAAGTTCCGCCAGTACCGGAATGAATACGCCATCCTCGTGGAAGACGTGCAGCAGGCGCTCGAACTCCGGGATCAGGGCTTCGAGGCGGTCGTCGGAAATTTTGGTGATGCGGAAACATACAAGCGTCTGCAAATTGGCAAAGCCGCCCTGGTGGTCGCCAAAGTCGACGACATGATCAATACCAACATCGCCTTTACCATCCGTGAAATTTCGCCCGATGTGCCCATTGTCGCCAATGCGGACCTGGACGACTCCGTGGACATCCTCGAGTTGGCCGGGAGCACGCACGTGATCCAATTTACCAAAATGCTCGGCGATTCCCTGGCACGCAGGGTCATTGGGATGACGACCGCGGGAAACGCCATCGGGCGGATCGAGTCCCTCCTGATCGCCGAGGCGCCCGCCATGCGGACGCCCCTCGTGGGCAAGACCCTCCAGGAAAGCAGGCTGCGCGAAACGACCGGTATCAACGTGGTGGGACTGTGGGAACGGGGGCAATTCATCATGCCCAGCCCCCAGACGGTCATCAATCCAACGACGGTTCTCCTGCTGGCAGGCTCCGAGGCGCAATTCGGCGCCTTCGACCGCAAGTTGGACCGCCATCAAAAATACCAGGACCCGGTCCTGATCCTGGGCGGGGGAAGGGTTGGCCGGGCCGCCGCCGCTGCGCTGCACGAGCGCCAGATCGATTATCGCATCATTGAAAAAAAGCAGACACGAATCCGCGATGACCGCTATATCCACGGTAGTGCCGCGGACATAAACGTTCTTCGGGAGGCCGGGATCGAAACGACGCCTTCGATCATTATCACCACGCACGACGATCCCACGAACATTTACCTGACGATTTACTGCCGCAAATTAGCCCCCGAAGTCCAGATTATCTGCCGCGCCAACCTCGAAAGGAATATATCCAAACTGCACACGGCCGGCGCCGACCTGGTGATGTCCTACGCCAGCATGGCCGCCAATGCCATTCTCAACTTTCTCAAGCCCGATGAACTGTTGATGCTGGCGGAGGGGCTCAACATTTTTCGGGTTGTCACGCCCACATCCTATGCGGATAAATCATTGGCCGAAACCCAGATCCGATCGCAGACCGGTTGCAACGTGGTGGCCATCTGCGACCGGGAGACCGCCTGCATCAATCCGGAACCGGCGTATCGCCTGCACCAGAATGATGAATTGATTTTGATCGGCAGCGAAGGCGCCATCGGTCGTTTCTTCAAAATGCATCCGGACAGCAAACGAATCAAAGTATGATCAGGCCAGAAGGCTAAGCAGGGTCATGTCTGGCTCTAAAAAATGGCGTTGTGTTCGTTGCCGCGTGAGGTGATGGACTCGGTGACAATGCATTAGCCGCTAAATGGACCTTGATAAGGGCCAGGCGACGGGATCTGGGGGTGAAGACAAGGGTTACTTTGGCGGGATAAGGTAGCTGGATGCCTTTCATATGGAGATAGCTTCTCCTATATCCATGCGCATACTCTGTTCAGTATATACCCAGTATCCACCCTTCCAGCTTCGCGACTTCAAGTTCTTCACCGGTTAAGGGTGGATTGAAGTATGTATTCAACATCCCGCGACTATCATATTTTTCAGCCACTGCGCAACACACATGGCGTCGTGCTCGTCAGTAGTTTTGTAACGTCTGGGATAGCGTTTGCGAAAAATCGAGGGGAAGATTTCAACGATGACAGATTTGTTCGGCGGGATATCGAACCCATCGAAAGGCCAGAAGTGGGGTCGGCTGGCAGGGTCACCGTGCAGGCTACGCGAGATCGGCTACCGACTCATGGTCAATGACGAGGCGCATCAAGGCACGGGAGATCGCCAGGGGGTTGGACAGGCTGTAAGCGGCTGGCGCCAAGAGGCCACTCGCGCTGGTCTCGCGGCAGGACAGATCGACCGCATGGCGTCTGCGTTCGAGCATGACGATCTCCGCACGGCTCTCGATCTCTGACCAGTTCCAGCCTGAAGCAGAGCTATACCGGTTTAAAGATAACTGGATTTCACTGCTGATTAAAAGAACCCGGTTCGACCACGCATTCAACGCCTCAAGTGTGCACAAATTATTACACTCCATCGTATTCATCACTGCCCTTCGCCAAGCTGCGCTGCGTCATCGATCGACGGCACCTCAACAGCAGCCTGGATCAGCACAAACAAACTTGAAAAGGCATGAATTTTGCTTAAATATCGGTCGTTCACCGGCAATGTACCAACTCAATTAACTCAGGCTGATCATTGGGGAATGAGATAGCCAAAGCTGATAATTGCCGGATTATAAACCTCACCGCTATCGTTCGGGGGCAAGTCAAAAGCTTTGCCCCCGAATACGTTTAACCCGAATATTTCATGAAATTTTTCTGAACAATAAATTTTGTGCAAATATATCGATGATATAAGTGCTATTCGAGGTATGATTTTCCGGTGACAGTTTGTGCCCTGAGCCGATTTCCGGGAACGCAAAAAAAATCACCCTGCGGGCGCGTCCGAGATGTCCATTGGCTGCGTTATCAGGGACTTGCGGTAGCAGGCCTACAGCGGCGCCCCTGATGCCTTGTCAATGAACATCTCGAGCGCGTGAAATATCCGTGTTTACGTTTCCCTGCGCCACCAGTTTAAATCCCCTTTTCCCGACAGCCGACGATATGGCCTGGCCCAACACATCTTCCGCTCGCACGGCCGCCACTTACCAGACAGACCTCAATAGCCGTATCTGCCTGTCATAGCCATTACGACAAGCGCTCCCTTCTGAAATCCCATCACGATTTCATCAACCCAGGCACCCTCTTCATAAAAAGCGGGGGCATTTTCGGGCCAACCGCAAAAAAGATTCAAGAAAACCGCTTTTTCGGACGATATAGAAAATACAATCAGTAGATTATGGCTTCCCTCCTAACCGGGGGCAGCGACGACCGCTTGAATTATGCTACCCCCAACGGGGTTTGCGAATGCGGGCGGCACGCGGACAGATAAAAGGGCAATAGACCGTGTTGAGAGAAAAACACACCGTGTTGATGGCGGTTCACAATGAGGAGCTTTTCTGGCTGTCGACCGATTCGGCCGACCAGGGGCGGTGCTTATGGCGATTGCCGCTGGAAACGTTCATGGAAAGCCGGATCGAAACGCCTCCCTCCCCGGAAACCATCAGGGGCAACAATCAATTTCTCTGCCTTGTGCCGGACCACTGGTTCGGTATGGAGAGTTATCCCTTCAAGTCCAACAAGCCCAATCTCATCGAACCGTTCCTGATACGCAAACTGTCCGCCAGCCACCCGAATCAACATGCCATCGGCCAGTTTTTCAATTACAAAAAAGCGCCGGCCACTGACGGCTCGGACAACCTGCATGTCTACTACCTCAATGAAGAAAAAGCCTACCGTCTGAACAGCGCCCTGCGCAAAGCCAACCTGGCGCCCCTCGGCTATACAACACCGGCCTTTCTCTGGGAAGAAATGCTCAACAAGGCATCCCGTGAGTTCAGCCAGGCGGGCTCGCTCCTGGTGCATATGGACCACCACGAGTGTCGGCTCTGTTTCTACTTCAACGGCAGCTACCAGTTTTCACGCCATGTGGTACTCCCCGACGATGCCGAGAAAATCGGGGCGATCACCTATGAAATAAACCAGTCGCTGTACTTGTTCTCTCAAAAAACCAGAAGTGAGCTCAAACAGATCTACCTGCTGGCCGCCGATCCCACTTCCGGCGAAACCCTCAGCGAAGCCCTGGGCCGCGAACTGATCGACTGCGCCCCGCTGATTCCCGAACACCAGCGCGACCTCGTAATCCCCGAGGCCCCTTTTCTCAGTGGATTACTGCCCAAGGGGCCGTTCGCCAAGAAAGCGTCTGTTTTCAGTGTAATTCACCGACGGGTCAAACAGCAGCGGGAGTGGCGGCCGGTGCAGCTGACAGGCATCGCCGTCGGTTTACTGCTGGTCCTGTTGCTGGTGGGGGAAGCGTTTATCCTCGACGCCAAGCAGAGCACCGCCGAAGATGAACGCCGCCAACTGCAACACCAGATGCGGGCCTCGGCCGGCATGGTGCTGGCCGATTATGCGCAAGCGCTTGAACAGGTGATGCAGCGGGTCGACCGCCCCTCCTGTGCCGATGCGGCCCTGCGGACCATGGACAGCCTGCCGGCCAATGCACGATTGAAGGAATTAGACCTGTCATTGACGCCCACCCCGGTCATTAAAGTGACGGCCCTGGTCGATGCGCGGGATACGGATCAGCTGCGAGCGACCCTGTCCCAACTGATCACCAATTTACAAGCAACCTTCACGAGCGCGCAGCCGTTGTCGATCAGTGACATCGATGTCGGACCCGCCCCGGACGACGACCGCCAGGGCCTGCCACGATTCACCATCGCCTTTCAAATGGAGTTGGCCTGATGTCTCGTATGAATCAATTATGGATGGCGACGGTCGTGATGTGGCTGATAGCCGTTGGCCTGACCTGCTGGAACGTGTCCACGATCGAGGCGGTCGCTCTGGCGCGCGATCAGAACGAACGACTGCGGAAGGAAATGATGTTTCACCGCCAGTATATCTCCAAACTGGAGTCCGTACGCCAAACGGCGGACACCTTTTTTTTGCCGGTGGATTCACTCAAGTTGGGGTTTTTAGGGGTCCAGAGTGAGCTCCAGTCCCTGGCGGCCGTTTTTGGGCTGGAAAATTTCAAGATCACCCGCCAGATGGGTCAGGCCACCCCGGAGCAGCTGCCGCTCACGGTCGCCTTCAAGGGAACCTTGGAAGGCGTCATGCAGTTTTTGTTTTCGCTGCGCGAATACCCGTACCTGCCGATCGATCATACCCGGATAAAACTGAGCATGGAGCGCGGCGCGGAAGTGACCATCGATCTTGCGTTGCAATTCCGCCTGAATCCGGTGGAGGGATTCGCCTCCCCACCGCTGCAAACGACCCGTTACCTGTTGCCCAGCGAGGGAAGCCCGTCATGATGATCTGGGGCAATCGGCGCAGATTGTGTTTCAGCAGCTGGATACTGGCGGCCCTGCTGTTGATCGGCCTGAACGGTTTCCACCTCATGGCGCTGGAAAACCAACCGCTGGTCGGGCATTCGCCGACCATCAAAGCGCTGCGCCTCAACCTGAGTCAGTATGAAAACAGTCTGAACGCACCGGACCTATCCTCTGATGACAAGCGTCTGCACCCCATATTGATCCGCTACGCCAAACCGCCGACACCCGCGCCGTCCACCATCGCACCGGCACATGACGTTGCCGCACCCGTCGTGGCACCCGAACGGATCACCCTGCCCGTTCTGGGGGGAATCGTGCAGGCCCTGGATCAACAGGGCCGCCAATCCTATTGGGCCCTTCTGGACGGGCGCGTCTGCCGAACCGACGACAAGGTAGGGGGCTTCGTGGTCGAACGCATTTCACCCCGGGGCGTTGTTTTGAACCGGTCCGGCCGGCAGTGGCCTATCGAGGCCCCCGCCCCCCATTACTCGCAAGACCAGGGAAATTAAAGTGACCAGAAACGAGGAAGTGATGAAATCCGCAACATCCAAACGCCAGTGGCGAAACATCGTTTTCGCAATCCTTGTTATAGGGGCCATGACGGCCGGCTGCGCCGCCCATCAGCCGCAATCACCGGGCCAGAAAGGATACGGCCAGCTTGCCGCCGAACCGCCCCACCAGATTCTGGCCCAGGCCAAGAAAGCCGCCCGCCCGGGACCGCCGCCGTTTGTCGAACATATGGCACCGCTGTCTAAAGCGGTTGTGCAGGACGACAAACTTTATTCGCTGGCCTTTGAAAACGCCCGTCTGGGGGAAGTCATCACGGCGCTGACCCACGATGCCGATTTCAACTTGTCCATCGAGTCGGAAATCGATCTTGCCACACCGGTGACCGTTCAGCTGCGGGACGTCACCCTCGAGGAAGCCCTTGATATGATCGTCGTCAATGGCGCCGGCTATGCCTGGGCCTTCGAAAACGGCACCCTGCAGATCAAACGCTTTGCCAACCGCATTTATCACCTGGATTTTCTGGATCTCGTAGGTGAAACATCAATCGATGTCGGCGGCGATATGCTCGGCTCCAGCGTTGAAAATGCCGGTGTGGCCGGCAAATTCCAGATCAAGGCCGCCAAACCGGCCCAAAACTCCGACCTGTGGTTGGCCGTGGCCGAAGCCCTCGAAGGGATGAAATCGGAAGAGGGACAACTGCGGATCAACCGGAATGCCGGCGTCATTTATATGCAGGACAGCCCGCGCCGCATTGCGACCATGGTGCATTTTCTGGACTCGCTCTCGGAATCGCTGCATCGGCAGGTCTTCATCGAAGCCCGCATCATGGAAGTCGTGCTCAACGACAATACGACTTACGGTATCGACTGGACCGAATTCAACGTCCAGTTCACTTCCAGTTGGGGCGCCTTACCCGATGTTTTCGAACTGGCCTTCAACAACAACGGATCCATTCAGAAAGGCAGCGAGTCCCGCTTCCAGGCCGTCCTCGATTTCCTGCGAACCCAGGGGGATGTCAGAGTTCTGTCCAACCCTCACCTGTCGGTTATGAACCGGCAGTCGGCCGTTTTGACCGTGGGATACCAGTTCCCGTATGCCGATATCGATGGGGTCGATCGCGATCTGGAAACCGGCGTGGTGACTTTCGGCACCTCGATCCGGCGCGCCATCCTCGGGCTTCAACTGGGTATCACGGCCCAGATTTCATCCGACGGCATGGTGACCTTTCACATTGTGCCAACGATCACCCGCATTGATCGCGAAGTTGATGTCGAGATTCCGACGGCCGGGATAGGATCCCAATCCATTTCGAACCCGGTGATCGATCTGCAGGAACTCGCCACCACCGTGCGTGTCCGTGAAGGCAATTCGTTCGTGCTGGCCGGTCTGATACAAAATATTCGCACCATCAACAACGAAGGCCTGCCCGTTCTGGGGGATCTTCCCTATCTCGGCGAGCTTTTCAAACATATCGAAACCACCGATCAGAATTCCGAACTGGTGATTCTGGTAACCCCCTATATCCGCGAGGGCACATGAAGCAATGCCGGGTAATCACTCAAGTTTACCCTAAAAGGGCCGATAAACAATTCAACGGCGTTTATGAAACAGGGTGGCAACAACCGGACGATTCAGGCCTCCGCGGGGACCCGCAAGGCGGCAATTGCCGGATGTTGCCCACGCGGTCGTTGAAACCGCCTGTTTGACCCAACTAACGAGGAGAAAGAACAATGAAACGGTTCCTAAAACCGGCCAAGAACCAGGCAGGATTCACCCTGATCGAAATTGCGATCGTCATGGTCATTATCGGGCTGCTGATCGGCGGCGTGCTGAAAGGCCAGGCCATGATCCAGAACGCCAAAGTCAAGCGGGTCGTCAAACAGGGCGATGAAATCCGTGCGGCCGTCATGACGTTCTACGATCGCTACAGTGTCTACCCGGGCGACGAAAACATCGCGGCCATCCCGCCCAACGGTGCTGACAACGAAGGCAACGGAAACGGGCAGATCGCCAACAACGAGCGTTTTGAAGTCTTCAACGACCTGGGACTTGCCGGGCTGATCAGCGGCACCTACAACGGGACTTCCGATCTTCCGAAACACCCGTTCGGCGACGACATCGATTTGACATGGGTCAATCCGCCAAGCGCTTCGTCTCCGCCGGCCCATTATCTTCGCTTTTACAACCTCCCGGCCGAGGTATGCCTGGAAATCGACACCAAATATGACGACGGTGTCTGGAACACGGGAAGCATCTCAGGGAATGTCGCCTATAACACCGGAACCAACGTGGGCACCTTTTACAACCAGTTTTAAGGGTAAGACGACGCTATCCGGCGCGAACCCCCGCCAACGGTCCGCGCCGGATGGCATCCGCCCGTCTCGCAATTCGGCATGGCCTTGGAAAATGGACTATCCCCCTTCTTCGCCGCTACGGAATCAACGCGGGTTTACGCTGCTGGAAATCGCCGTGGTGATGATCATCATCGGCATCTTGACCGGTGGCGGTGTTTCCCTGATGAAATTGCTCACCGAGCGCAAGGCCCGCAGCGCAACCGTAGATTACCTGAAACAGGCGCGCCTGGTGCTGGTCAGCTTTGCGGTCAACAACGGGCGCTTGCCCTGGGCCGACAGCGACGGGGACGGTCTCGAAAACAACGGCGTCATCAATGGCACCCTCCCCTTTCTGACCTTGCAGATCGCCCCGGCCGATGCGTACAAACGCGTGCTGCGTTATGCGGTCAACCCGAACCTGACAGCCAATCGCTATGCCGGTTGCAATGCCCTGCGGACCGGCCTGGCCGCCCCGCCGGCGATTGTCGACGCCGACGGGACAGGTGCTGCCTTTGCCGTGGCGGCGGTCCTGATCAGCGCCGGCCCCATGGACGCCGACGGCAACGGAAATGTTTTTGATGCCCTGGCATCGGGCACGCATCAAGGCAATAATATCAGCGGGAACCCGAATTACCTGCGCCATCCCATGGTGGCCGCTTATGATGATCTGGCGGTGTATATCAGCGCCCACGAATTATCGGCGGAGGTGTGCGAATACCTTTCCCTGGCGGTCAACAACAATAGTGGCAGCACCGTCTATCTGTACGACGCCAATCAGGGAAACGATATCGGCAACATCAACAATAGTGCCACCGGCCTTTTCAATGTCATTTCCGGATCCCACTTCGAGTTGCGCAGCAGCGCCGGCGGGGGCGGCGGTATTGTTGCCTCGACACCGCCAACCCCCATCGCCCTGGCCGGCCGGGGCGCCACGCTGAACCTGCCCTGATTTTTCGAATATCTTCTTCTGTATAGAACCGGACTCGATCCGGCATCCAGTGTTGCAACACCACATTAATTCAATAAATTCCGGCTCACGTCCGGAATGATAACAGCACGCATCGTCCCTGTGCGAAACTTGCGATGCCGTTTCCTGCGCCGGGATGAGTGAGGTTCCTCCCGCAGAGCGGGAGGCCTCAGGTAGCCCCCTCGAAGGGGGCTTAAAATGGTTTGCAGCTTTTGGTTTTCCCATTGTCCCGCGCCGAGCATCGGCGGGGCGGGCGGAAAAAAGCGTGCGGACTGTCTGAGCCCGCCGTAGCCAAAGCGAAGGCGGGTGAGTTTCCGCGCGCTCCGGCCGCATCAACCGGTCGATGCAGCAAGCATCATGCTGTTAGGCAAGGCGCCAATCGAAGCGAGGCGCGCAGCAATCGCCAGATTGTGAGCACCCGAGCGAGATTGGCAACGCCGCATGGCGGCATGGTGCGCAGCTTCATCGCCCGGTTGGGCGACGCGCAGGGTACAGCGGGACACGGGCGTGCTCTTTTGCTTCGTTTTCTGTCACGGGACAGAAAATGAAGAAACGCGTTCATAAAAACACCCCGGATCGGTCGAACCTCTCCGGGTCCTCCACCAGAGGTGGAGGGTTTAGATTAA
>JAHLLS010000062.1 GCA_020444045.1 Deltaproteobacteria bacterium | reverse complement strand
TGCTCTTCCCCCCACGGACAATCCACATCCACAATTGCCACAGAATTTGAAATTGAGAGGATTGGTGAAACCGCAGTGGGGGCATGAGGGATGGATTTCTTGCCCACATTCCCCACAGAATTTCATGCCGTCGGGGTTCTCAAACTGGCAATTTGGGCATTTCATTGGTAGGCCCTCGAAGTGAGGTTATTAAAGGGCTTGAAAATAAGGACGGGCCAGATTGAGGCGAAAGGGAGCTGGGGCTTTCGAGTTCTGCTATTGTGAGGGCAGATTGATAATATGATATCAATTACTTGGAGGATTTGTCAAGATTTACTGGGGGTTGCAACGATTTAAACATGAATGTTGTGATTAATTGATTTAATTGGTTATATCTCAATTATTCAGCGCTCTGGAAAATTTCAGATTACGTGCCAGTCACCCATCGTTCCGAAATTATACAGATTTTCTGGATATGCTATGGCAATCCAAAATGTCACAGTTTGATTCAGAATTAGGATCGACTATCTTGGTTTCATACCTTTTTTCATCGCCAAATAAAAACCCACAAACAGAAGAACCAATCCCAAAAGATGTAGTTTTAACTTGGCTATAAGATACAGGCCGGTGAGTGCTAAAACAGCCCCTAATATCTTGTATTTCATAAGGCTGCCTGAATGCATCTGGCCCCTCCTAAATCAGGAATGGTTTGCCTTTATGCGACGCAGGAACTTTGCCGAAATTTCACATAGCATCGTGATCTCAAATGGTTACATTTAACATGTACCCCACGTCAACCTTTAACCAAAGGAGGTAGCCATGAAAGTCTCAAAGGCCGCAACCATCTGGATCGATTACCACAGGGCCCATTCCAAAAAAAAATACGGTCCGGTCCTACCAGCCGATCATCGATCGGTTCTGCCAGGAATTTGGTGACCACGAAATCGGCCAGGTAACATCCGACGATATCCTGCGATTCCTGAATCGATTCACCGAGGGCAACAAGCCTTACACCAAACGAATCCGCTATTCCCACCTTTGTTCGTATTTCAATTTCATTCGCAACAATCTGGACCACAGCCTTATTAATCCATGCGATTCACCGATGATCCGCAAGCTCTATCGGCAGCGCGTGGCCTCGAAATGGGAAATCATCGAAAAAGAGACCGTGGACGAGATTATTTTCAGGACCACCAAAACCAGGAACCGACTGATGCTGGAATTGATGGCCAGGGGCGGTATGCGGATCGGCGAAGTGCTGAAGCTCAGACTGAGGGACCTTCAGGACCGCAAGCTCATCCTACAGGAGCCCAAAAGCGGCCGGGAGCACGAAATCGTATTCATCCCACAGAAGGTGGCCGACAGGCTCCGTGAATATGCCCTCGAAGTCTGCAAGAGCCCTGATGATCGTGTTTTCCCGATTTCATATGAAGGTGCCAGGGTAATCGTTGCCAAAGCCGGGAAGCTTGTCGGTATCAAATTGCGGCCTCACGATCTGCGCCGTCACTCTGCGACCTATGCCTCACGATCCGGCGTCCCCATCGAAATCGTAAGCAAGGTCATCCTGAGGCATGCGAATCTGTCGACCACACAGCGGTATCTGGGCACCATCAGCGACGTCGAGGCGATCAGGTGGATTGAGAACATCTATTGTTGATGGCAGGGGGTGAACTCCGGCGGCAGGGGTTCACCCCATCATGAATGGATTAGGATCGTCTATCTCAAGAATTCAGCAATCTGATTAGTACGGGGCCATAGCAGATAGTGCAAGTTGGGCAGGTTCCCAGATTAGTTCGAGTTACCTGTAACAAGAAATTAACCGGCGCGTCGGGACAATGTAGAAGTAAAAGAAATCGCAGTTTCAGCGTCCGGTTAAATGTTTGGTTAACCCCCCTTTTTTATTTCATTACGCAGGTAGAGTAAGGCTGATAGTCGCTTTATGCCTGGCCACGTTATAATGGCCTGAATTTCGGTAGTGTTATCCTTTCGTCGACATCCTCCCAAATCACCTCCACCGGCATGTCGCATCTCACCTCTTCGGGACGGCAGTCGATAATATTGGTTAAAAGATGGGGGCCCTCATCCAGCACAACCACGGCTACAGTATACGGCAAGTCGGCTGCGAATCCCGGATGGTACGCTATGTGATAGACAGCAAAGGTGTAAACCCTGCCGATTCCGCTGGAAATCAACCAGTTGATTTCAGTGGAATGGCACTGGGGGCACAAATCGGACGGCGGCCACCTGACGTGACCACAATAATTGCATTGCTGAAATCTCAGTTCATGGTGTCGACATGCTTCCCAGAAGGGGGTGTTGTCGCCATTGAGTTTTGGTAAAGGTTTTTCGTATGGCATCGTTATAATCTCCTTAGCAGGATGCATGCGTGACTTTGCAAGATACCGCCGTTGTCACTACACAATATGATCTCAGGCGGTTTGGTACGGGTGCCAGGCCCAAGCTGTCGTTCCCCGCAACGACCCATAATTTGCATGGCTGCTTCGGAAATGGGCGTCAAACCCATGAAGTAGGCCTCCGAAAGCTGCCCACCTGAAGTATTGACAGGCATCCTACCGCCGGGTTCTATTGTCCCGCCATGTAACCAATCACGCCCTTCACCGGGTTTAAAAAAACCATAGTCCTGTAGGGTGAGCTCCACAGTGTAGGTAAAACAGTCATAGATCTGGCATGCATCTACATTATCAAGGGTGATGTCCGCCATCGAAAAAGCTGCCTCGCCGGCCAGTTTGGCGCCACTGGGCCCGGTCATCCTGTCCGACTGAGCAATGACCGTAGAGGGATTGTCCATCCCCATCCCCATGATTACCGCCGGAGGCTGTTTCAGGTCATGTGCACGCTCAAGGGAGGTAACGATTATAGCTCGGCCACCATCATTAATGAGGCAGTTGTCAGGCTTGCGCAGCGGTTCGACGATCCACCTTGCATTATCGTAATCTGCTTCGGACATGGGCTTGTCATGCATCATGGCGGTTGGATTTAGATTGGCCCATTTTCTCTGACCCATGGCAATCTGTTTCCAGGTTTCAGGTCCGGTACCGAATTGGTGCATGGCCCTTCTGGCAGCGAGTGCGTAACCGCCGGTAGCACCGAAATGACCGTAAACGGAATCATCACCTGAAAATGACATAAGCATGTTAACCATGCTGTCGCTGGAAAGGGCATTGTGACCATAGGAGATAAGAACATAACGGCACAAACCAAGTTCGAGCGCGCCAACTGCGTGCTGAAGATGATTTCTCGATCAATTGGCGTCCTGGCTCACGTAAGCGGGGGAAATCCCAAGTTGTTGGGCGATAAATTGTGGCGTCAGGTCGTCCTCATCCGAGGCTGGTGGGAAATGGCGGTAACAGATGAAGCCATCAACATTTTCTTTATTCAGGCCGGCATCTCTGATGGCATTGGTCGAGGCCTCTAAATGAAAACTCAGTGATGTTCTACCCGGAACTCGACCCTGAGGTGTGTATCCCACCCCCACTATGGCATACTTGTCTTTAATTGATGAAGTCATCATCCCTCCAGTTTAGTTGTGAAATTAAAGTAAGCCCACTAAAAGCGCTATAGGTAAAATCTGTGATTACGTGCCACGAAGCCAATTATCTCAATATTTCGAACTATTTGGAGTTGGCAGAGCCTCTTAATGATCCGTAATTTTATGGTACCCATTAATATCGCGGATCATAAAACTTGTGATAGGAATAGATCTATAATGAATTTCAATATTGACAGGCGATTTCATTTTCAATTAGTAAAATTCATATTGATCCGGCAATCCTAAGCTCCGCTAATAACTCTTTTGGAAGTTCCTCATCCCGGGCTGCAATTCGTTTAGCTTATTCAATTATTTCCAAATCAAGAATTCAAATTGGCTGTCTCAACCATATAGTGAAGATACGGTGGTGCACTTGCCGACAACCATGATGGCCAAATTGCCAATTGAGGGGGATCGGCTTATTTCATAAATTGAAAGGAGGCTCCTTTATGAAAAGAACAATAAAACTATCAGTCATTGGGATTATTGGATTGTTTTCACTTATAGGATGCGTGCCTCCTCAAAAGATTGTAGCGAATATCGATGAAGTAATTGGGCCTCCTCCATATAGCAGCCTTTCGGTGATGTACACAAAGTCCTTTTTCCAGGAAAGATTTATGACTAAATCAATTTTACTTGATTTTGTTTTCGCACCTTCTTTCAGCCAGGCGGTGTGGGACGCATCAGGAAACTATGAAGACGCGACCGGCCTTAGACTGGAAAGCAGTAAATTTGAGCAACTACTCGGAGACTTCGATGTCAGTGATCATTTTTTTCAAGAATTGAACTCGCACATCCATTCCAACAATAAATTCGTATTCACCTTTACTGAAGATTACGACACTACTGAAAAGCTGCTAAAGTTTATAAGATGTAATTACCCCTCAAATTGTTCCCCTGCCGATAGCACCATTCAAGCGAAATTTCCATGTGGAACCGCTTTGAAGCTCGCTTACGGATTGGGGGCCCGGCAAGGGAGCGAACAATTTGGCTTCATAAAAACTTATCGCCCATTTATCCGCCTAATCGGAGTGACAAAATTATTCAGCCACAACCAGGTTATATGGGAAGAAGATATCCTTGTATTCGGTAAAAAAGGGTACAAAGGGAATAAGGCCTCAGCGGATCTAATTGACCGGGATGAACTGATCGTGTCCTTTAAATATCTCACATCTCAAGCTATCGACTTGCTGATGGAAAGTCTTGATGGCAATGAGTTAAGGGAAATGCCCATATTAGTGGATACAAATAGGGCCGACCTAACTTTCTAGTCAAACTGTCTTATCATAGATGATAGCCATCCTGGTCTTGGAAGACTTTTTACTTTTAAAAAGTTTTTACTTGACCATCCAGCGACAACAGATAGAATTTATTTTCCTGATTACTATAAATTTAATGGCGATAATGTATCGCTCTTTTTACAAGATGATGCCAGATGAATTGAGATAATCCCACCAAAACAATGATGGTCAAAATCTGTGATTACGTGCCACTCGGCCAGGTTGGAGCGGGTGGTTCCGGCCTCCATGTAGGCATCCAGTATCAAATGGTTACCTTTAACATGAGCACCCCGTCAACCCCTAACCAAGGGAGGTAGCCATGAAAGTCTCAAAGGCGGCAACAATCTGGATCGATTACCACAGGGCCCATTCCAAAAAAAAATACGGTCCGGTCCTACCAGCCGATCATCGATCGGTTCTGCCAGGAATTTGGTGACCACGAAATCGGCCAGGTAACATCCGACGATATCCTGCGATTCCTGAATCGATTCACCGAGGGCAACAAGCCTTACACCAAACGAATCCGCTATTCCCACCTTTGTTCGTATTTCAATTTCATTCGCAACAATCTGGACCACAGCCTTATTAATCCATGCGATTCACCGATGATCCGCAAGCTCTATCGGCAGCGCGTGGCCTCGAAATGGGAAATCATCGAAAAAGAGACCGTGGACGAGATCATTTTCAGGACCACCAAGACACGGAACCGGGTGATGCTGGAATTGATGGCCCGGGGTGGTATGCGAATCGGCGAGGTCCTGAAACTCAGGCTGAGGGATCTCCAGGACCGCAAACTGATTCTGCAGGAGCCCAAGAGCGGCCGAGAGCATGAAATCGTGTTCATCCCACAGAAAGTGGCCGACAGGCTCCGGGAATATGCCCTTGAAGTCTGCAAGAGCCCTGACGATAGGATTTTCCCGATTTCATATGAAGGTGCACGGGTGATCGTTGCCAAAGCAGGAAAGCTGGTGGGTATCAAATTGCGGCCTCACGATCTGCGCCGTCACTCTGCGACCTATGCCTCACGATCCGGCGTCCCCATCGAAATCGTAAGCAAGGTCATCCTGAGGCATGCGAATCTGTCGACCACACAGCGGTATCTGGGCACCATCAGCGACGTCGAGGCGATCAGGTGGATCGAGAACATCTATTGTTAATGGAAATGGGTGAACTCCGGCGTCGAGTTCACCCCATGGGATAGGCCTATGAGCCGGAAGCTGTGTGGGGAGAGGGTGCTTGTGAAATGGAAAATCATCAAAAAGAAAAATTGGGGAAGGTCATTTCCGGCGTCCCCCCTTGCCGCCACCGCCACGACCGCGGCCTCCTCCTGTCCCATCCCTTCGACCTTTACCACCACCTCGCCCTAGACCCCTTCCAACATTTTTTCCTCCGGAGGTGGTTTCATTATCAACCTTATTTCGCCCACTATTTTCGGAGCCGTCATGATTCGTTTCATTTTCTGTCTCTTTTTGCATGATACTCTCCATTCTTGGTATTTCTCCATCTAAAAGCCTGTAAGATAGTAATTCTCCTTTTTAAGCCTGTCTACGTTTTTCTTGGTTTTTCTGAAAACTGATTCCGATTAGTTAAATCGTTGGCATACCATTGCCAACAAATGGATATCGGCTTGGGTTTTTCACAGATAACGATGTTGTGGTCGAGCAGCTGGTAGATCTGTTTGCGATTACTCTTTGCAGGTTCTGTATATCGGATAAGTGTTTGTAAAGTTTCGTGATCCCAAGACAGGGAAAGCCCTCGATCAAGCCTGGATTAGGATCGTTTATCTCAGAAATTTAGCGCCCTGATTAGTGCGACACCATAGCAGATACCTGGAATTGATCACAAATACAGATATTGGTCTGATCTCCTCATTAATGGCCATATAGTATAACGAAAACATCACTTCATCATATTTGGCAGCCATAAAATAATCTGCGGGAAAATCATACAAAGAGCTAAACCTATTGCCTGGATAATGACGAAGGGTATAACCGATCTGTAAATATCCCCCATTGTTACCCCTTCGGGTGCAACTCCCTTAAGATAGAACAGCGTGTAGCCAAAAGGCGGGGTAATATAGTCCATCTGGGCATTAATTAGAAATAGAATGCCAAACCACACGGGATCAAATCCAAGTTCGGTGATGATCGGGATGAAAATCGGTACACAAAGTAAAATAATCCCGATTTCATCAAGAAAAAGACCGAGCGCCACCAAAATCAGTTGAATGCATATCATAATTATCCAGCGGTTAACTGCCAGGCCAGTGATAAAATCTCGAACAAGATCATCGCCTCCGACGGCAGAAAAAACAGATATGAAGCACCGTGCACCAATAGTTATCCATAGGATCATGGCGGTGATTTTGCCTGTTTCCAGAACTGATTCACTTAGGTTTTTCCAAGTCAACGTTCGGTGGATGGCGGCGCATATTATAGCGCCTAATGACCCAATCCCTGCAGCTTCAGTTGGTGTCGCAATTCCAGCGTAAATTGACCCTAATACTCCTATGATCAGGAGCACCGGCAAAATAATACTTTTCAGAGCCATAAATTTGTCGACAAGAGAATATTTGGCTCTTTCATCTTTGGATGGCGCCGGGCCCAACTCCGGCTGTAACCAGCACCGAATGCCAATATATGTAATAAACAACCCCGATAACAATAAACCTGGGAGAATACCCCCCATAAACATTTTTCCGATTGAAACGCCTGCCGTAACTGCATAAACAATCGTAATCACGCTGGGAGGGATTAGTATTCCCAACGTACCTCCGGCACAAATACTCCCCAAAGCAATCCGTTTGTCGTATTTACGATTGAGCATGGCCGGAAGAGATAAGATCCCCATGGTAGCGACAGCGGCGCCAACGATACCTGTCATGGCTGCCATAATGGTGCAGATGACAATAGTACCAATGGCCAATCCACCACGTAGTGGACCAAACCAAATCTGCATCACCTCAAACATTTCCTCTATAATACCGGACCTTTGTAATATATTTGCCATAAACACATACAGAGGAACCGCCACGAGGAAATAGGAATTCATGACGCCCCAGGTCTGGACGGCTACCAGCATCATTGAATTGGCGCCCCACAGAAAATAAGACAGTACGAGCGCAAGACCACCGAGGACAAATGCCAGCGGCAGTCCCGTAAAGAGCAGTACAACCAGCGAAATGAACATGATTAGGGCGATAATTTCAATATTCATAGATCGCCCTCTCTTCCAGTAATCGCCAGATGTAAACAGCGTATATATTTGGCGATTCCTTGGAGCATTATGAGGGCTGCTGCTAAAGGGATAATCATTTTGACAGGATAAACGGGAGGCGCCCACGCCGAAGATAAATTCTCCCTAAAACTAAACGAGTTGAGGGAAAATTGTCCCCCATATATCAACATCATACCGATAAAAAAGAAAAATAGCGGCATCGTAAACAAATCAATAATCGCTTTCACTCGAGGTTTAAATCGACCGTAAAATACATCCACATTTACATGGCCGTTAATGGCGAACGTATACGCCCCTAAAAGCAAGAAATAGGGACCGTGCAAGAGATAATTGAATTCAAAAACCCAGATGGTGGGGCTATTGAAAATATATCTCATGATGACTTCGTAGACCGTAGCTGCGATAATGACGACGACCGACCAACTTACAATGCGAGCGACCCAATAGTTTAATCGGTCAATGCCATGCAGAAATTTTTTCAAAACATGCATAGGATTGGTCCCAAAAAGATTGCACGTTAACTAACCAAACGGTTAAGATTGTCTTTGCTCACGAACACTTAGCTGGTTTTATAGGCGATTAAATGCGTACCCGCCGTCAATTAATACCGGTGGGTCGGGAATTCCATGCGAAATCCCGACCCTATGAAACCTGTTAGATTAACCCGAGCTGTTTCATCCATGCCTCCTGGGAATCTAAAACTTGCCGGGCTATATCACTTTTACCGGCATATTCTTCCCATACTTCAATGGCAACCTTACGTATCTTTTTGATTTCCGAATCCGGCAGGTAAATGACCTCACATCCTTTCTCTTTAAACTTTTCCAAGGCCTCCGCGCCTTTGACTAAATGAAGCTGAAACAATTCAGCTGAGGCCTCTCTTGCTGCCGCCTCAACGATGGCCTGAATGTCTTTTGGCAGTTTATTCCAGGCGCTCATATTGGCCACATAACAGGTAGCGGTCGTCGGTTGATGGAAACCCGGCAGGATGATGTATTTGGCGACTTCATAAAGTCCGGCATCATAGTTGGCTGCTAATCCGCCGCGATCGGCAAAATCGATCACACCCTTTTCGAGGGCGGAGTAGACTTCGGCAGTCGGCAAGGGGGTAACGGATGCCCCTAATTTGGTCATTACCGGTCCGGCGAGACCAACGAAACGTCCTTTCTTACCTTTCATATCCTCAACGGAATGAATCGGGAACTTGGAGTGAATTGGTTCTTGCCCATAAATGGTAGGCGCAATATAGTAGCATCCCTGTTTCGCATAAGCCTCGCGCAACAGTTCAACTCCACCCAGCTGCCAAAACCAGGTTTCAAATTGCCATGCGTCGGTAAAGCCCAAAGGCAATGCACTGGTAAACGCAACCTCGGGCATTTTACCGATATAATATCCCTCATACTGTTTCATCATGTCGATCATGCCGGCCTGCAGTGAATCCAGCATTTGTGCCGTGGGCACCAGTGATCCGGGCGCAAACAGTTTGATCTGAAGACGCCCGTTGGTCATCTCATTGACGCGGGCCACAAATTTCTCTTCAACTTGATAGGGCAGGGTCCCCGGATCCCACAAAACCTGCATGCGCCATTTGATGACTTTTTCTGCCGCCGGCACCGAAGTGGGCACCAAAAGCATGAAGACAATGGGTAACACAACCAGAATGGAAGCAAACTTTTTGTTGCACATAACCTTTCCTCCCCTTGCATCCCTCTAAGGTTTTTATCAGGGGCTACGGATTCCTCAATTGCTTGAGAATTTCCTCCGCCCGGTCCACCCGAACTTTTCCTTCTTCGGCAAGCTTTTTTGCAACGAGCTCTATTTCATCTCCTTCAGCCCCAACCATCACAGCAATGTTTTTAGCGTGAAGGGTCATATGGCCTTTCTGAATACCTTCACTCGAGAGCGCGCGCAGAGCAGAAAGATTTTGCCCTAAACCAACTGCCGCCGTAATTTCAGCCAATTCTGTGGCGGTCTTCACACCAAGCACTTTCACGATCAATTTGGCCATCGGATGGATAGCCGTTGCCCCGCCAACCAGACCCATTGCCAAGGGCAATTCCAAGCTGCCAACTAAATTTCCATCGCTATCTTTCTCCCATTGTGCCAAGGCGCGATATTTCCCGGTGCGGGCCGCATAAGCATGTGCGCCGGCTTCAATCGCCCGATAGTCGTTGCCGGTAGCGAGGACTAGTGAACTGATACCATTCATAATTCCTTTGTTATTTGTGGCCGCGCGGTAAGGATCCGCATCTGCAAATGCCCAGGCGTTAATGATACCATCAATCACCTCTGGGCCCGGAGAAATTGCATCCTTTTTGACCAAGCAGCGCGCTCTTGCGATGCGCCGATCGGCAAGATTGGAAAGAATCCTAAGAAAAACCTTTCCCCCGGTCCATTCTTCGATGCTGGGCGCCAAGGCTTCAGCCATGGTGTTCACGGCATTGGCGCCCATCGCGTCCCTTGTATCAACGAGAATATGCGTAATCACCATGGGACCTTTCACCGTATCCACGACACGAACCTCAATATCACGGCAACCTCCGCCTAATTTCACTAAGATTGGGTCTTGCTCATTTGCCTTTAAAATGATTTCTTCCCGGCGCTCCAAAATTTTCACCTTGGCCGCGAAGGGGTCTGCAATATCAACCGTCTGTATCTGAGCGATCATAATGGGAGCACTGGATGAGGTAAAAAAACCACCTCCGGAGCGTACCATTTTCGCCGCGTTGGCCAACGCCGCAATGACCGATGATTCTTCCACAGCGAGGGGGACAAGCACCTCACGGCTGTTGACAACCATGTTCGGAACGACACCCAATGGGATTTCAAAAGTTCCAATAACATTTTCTATCATTCGATCAGCGGTATTGAGATCCAGAACAGAACACCGACCCAATAACGCCGCCTCATCTGATGATAGGTCGGCAAACGCCTTAACGGCTTCAATGCGTTCCTCTATGGTCATCTTGTGCAGACCGGGAATTCTAGATGACTTTTCCATGAAAAAACCTCCTTTTTGCAATTATCCGTCGGCGTTTTCGGTATGGGTTTTCAGATCAAACACGCCTTCAGTAGTTTGGCTTACAATGACTATTAGTTTAGATTCTATATCGCCCAAATTATTGGCTCGATGGGGAATAGATGCATTAATGTATATGCATGTTCCTGGTTCATCAATTTTAAAATTTAAATCCCCGTAAATCATCTCGATCTGTCCTTCGAGAAGAAAAAGCATTTCTTCACCATGATGAACGAACATGCGGCGATCATCACATTTCGGGTATAGCGTGACGATGAATGGTTCCATTAATTTATTGTAGCGCTTGTGCGCCAATGATTCGTAATAATAGCCATATACCTGACCATCCCGAGTGACGGATTTGCGCTCTAAAGGAGACACAATCGAGATGTTTCGTTCGGGCTCGTAATCCTTGAAAAAATCTGAAAGCCTGACACCTAATGCGGAAGCGATGCGACTAAGGGTTGCAATTGGAGGGCTACTGAGGCCACGTTCGAGTTTAGATAAATATCCAGGAGAGAGGCCGGTGCGCATGGTCAAGGCATCTAGCGTGATGGCACGCTGATTTCGGAGTTGCCGAATTTTGGCACCAATTTCTTTATCAGCCATGTCAAATAGTTCCCTACAGCTGACAAATAATTATCATGAAAGGAAAGGTAATTTTCAATAATTGAACTGTAAACAGTTGTCAATAAAAAGGATAGATCTCTTAATATTTTAAAATTTTTAGATATTATTTTAAATATAATTTAGACAAAAATTTCAGCTGTTGTATTTATTAAATTAATTTTCATGAAATGAAAATTATTAGGAAAAAAGGGATTCGAAAATCAGATATGGGTAGGCACGTTTTGTGCGAAATATCAGTTGTCCGGATTCCTCGTCAGAAAAGGGTAACCGAGTGTGGTTCAGATCAAAATCTGGCATGGATTAATTTGGAGAATAGGACATGAATGAGTGACAAGAAGGGAAAATGAATTAGCGCAAAATACGCTATTCGTTAACCGAAATATTTAATACCATGACAAATTCAGGTATCGGCTGTAATTCGGTAACTATCATCCCTATTTTAGTTTACCTATCGCTTGCCATCCACCCAACCCTAAAGATCTAAGTCCAGATTGCATATAGATTGAGATACCCACACGAAAATCGTGGCTGAGAAAATCTGCGATTACGTGCCACTGATCCAACCGGTTGGACTCGCAGTCCGCGTCCAGATTGGCATATGATACCAAACTGCCTGAACGGAGGCACGCGCCAAACGTGATGCCGCCCTCAGAGTGGAAATTCAGCGGCTGGTCTCGGCGCCAAGCCCAGTTGCCCATTACCTGGGAGAAGATGAAACAGCCTCCCAGGAGATGATTTTTTGATAGTATTATACTATTACTATACCTTCAAATATCTCCTATTGATAGTCATGAGGTCGATGTTAATATTTGTCACATGCAACAATATTTAACTTACAACCACAAAAAGGAGGCAAAGATGAATATCGATCTCGTGTGTTTTTCGAAACTAGCCGATAATGATTCGTGCAACTACGAAAGCGCTACCCGATACACCCTGCCTGAAGGGCGTACGGTTGCCGATCTGGCCGACCAAGCCGGCATCGACCGCAAAGACGTAAAAATCACCTTTGTCAATCGACGAATAGCGGGTTTTGATACTGTGTTGGCCGACGGTGACAGGGTTGGACTTGCCCCTGCGGTGGGTGGTATGTAAAGGCTTTCGACAGAATCGATGAGAAACGCAACCACAACTTCGAATTTGAAAACTCCGACCCCCATCTGGGAAGTGATATAGGGATCGATGTGGCAGGATAAGGCATCAGGAGGTGCGCCATAATAGGAACTGCGCTAACGATTGCGATTCTGGGATACTATGTTAATCGCTGTGTAGCCACCACAAACGAAAATAAGACCTGCAAGGTCTAAGATAATGGCAGAGCCTCAATACCATAGGTAATAAAATGCAATACCCAACTGAACTGACCTGATTAGCCAACTAATAGCAGATCCTGAACTGGACCACACCGGCAAAGCCTCATTGAGGCTCTGCCTTTTTTATGTCTTTGCAATGGTTGTAAGTATCATGGCGACATCGGGAACAGGTATCAAGCCGGAGCGCAGGATAAGAATGCTGGAGCCGGACGGCAGTCCGGGGAAGAATGTGGCACCCACCGTATTCTGGATGTGGGGCGAAAAGGTATGATCAGGCTTCAAAAACCACCGCAGCGGTTCTGGTAACCACTTTAGATAAATTTCCGCCATCGGTCCAGATGCTCAAAGCCCACCTTTGCCATGCAAATGGCATAGTCTGTACCGCAGTGGTCGATCCATTCCCGTATCATTGATCTGATTCTACAGTATTGTCTGGTTCCCGGCAGTAAGGTGCCGGTAGGATCGATTATCTTCAGGGCTCTTGAGAGCGTGTCGTCTTCGGTGTTTCGTTCCAGTTTCTCAGCCACTTGTGCCTTTCTATAGTGAGAAGACTCCGACTGTCTTGAGACATTCGGAGCACTTCATCTGGTTCCATTTCCGCCATCCATGACAGGATCATTTCCGTAACCCTATTGTACTCCTCAGTCCCCGGCATCAATACGCCCTTCGGATCGATAATCGCCAGAGCTTTCGAAAGCGTCTGGTATCTGACATTTGTGGGCTTTGCCATCAGCGCCTGCCCCGTTGTTGGCAACCACGGTCGGATAGTGGGTTCGGAATCGACAATCCATATTGAGCCATAGATATGGCAGGGTCGTTAATCAGGTTGGGTAAGGATGACAGATAGCACAAAGATGCGCTTGGGTGCTACTGAAAAATAAGGTGGATCAGATAGCGGAAAGGTAGAAGATTTGGATTAATGTAGGGCATTTGAGCTTATCACAGTAAAATCGGCGCTTCCAAAATCTGCGCTTACGTGCCACTGTCCAATCGACTGGGTCTGAGTCCCGCGTCCAGATAGGTTTCGGATACCAACGGTCAGTACGAGGGGGGGATCCCAAACCAGGACTGCCCCCGGATCAGGCCTTGATTAGGATCGTCTATCCCAGAGATTCAGCACTCTGATTAGTCCGGAACCATAGCAGTGGTCACAACACTTGACGAAATACGGACAGGTTGGAGCTGTCTGTAACGCGAATTTCACCGGTTTCTGAAAGCGCTTCAGCGCTGTAGCAATCCGCGTGTAAACTAACTTTATGTTTTTTATTTCGTGAAGACCCTGAACTTTGCCTCAATCAGTCCATACAACTCGGGTAACCACGGCGGTGTATTTGGAAGCGACCGCGGCAGAGGCTCTGTCCTTGGGTCATTTGGTGCAATCACTACCATAGCATTGTCTTTGCCTACCTCTGCCACCAGGAAAAAGAGATCCTCGATGGCTTCGTCGCCCATCGCCAGACATCCATCTGAACCTGTGTTTCCATGAATGTGGATGTTGTTGCCGAGCTGTGATCTTCCTTCTGCCTTGGCGTGTCGAAGGTCGAAAGCGTTCGGGTAGTTGAGCTTCATGGACAGGTGGTAAATGCTGTTAGGGTTCAGCCCGATGATTCGGTAGACCCCTTCCGGCACCTGCCGGTCACCCTCTCGAAGTTTAGGGCCAGCAGTGCCGCTTGCCCCTTTGATTGGATACTCCTTGATGAAATGCCACTCATCATTCTCGAAGGCCCATACTTCAAGTGATCGTTCCGCCTTCAGGCTGAGAAGAGCGACCTTGACCGGTGGGTAAACCAAACCAGCCCGTGAGAAGGCTGGTACAAGCCTTGCAAACGCTTCCTCACCATACTGCTCAATCACATCGGCGACTGTGCGCGCACCGCCATACTTCATATAGGTAGGGTGCCAAAAAGACCTTCCATACTGATAAAATAAAACACCACTAACTGTGATGAGAGCTACTGCAAGAAATGCTGTGATGGCGGTTGGTCGTCTCATTTAATTCTATTTTTCAAAACATAACGCCCGGCTTCAGCGCGCCCAGTCAGGCGTCCGCTGAAAGCCGATGTTCGCTGTTCCTTTTCTTTCATTCCATGTTTCCGGATAGTAGGACTTCAACAAATTCCAAAACTTTTCACGAACTTCAGATATTCCATCATGGTAATATTCAAAAAAGCCAACTTCATTCCATTCTGGAGGATAGCAATAGCGTTCACCCTCTTCACCATATTGACATGTCCAAAAATCTGGTTCTTGTGGATCAACGATCCTAAAACAATCAGGGTCATAAAGAACAGGATCATTGCCATATGGTTTCGATCCTGGATCTGTAAGCACTCTATATGTATCGGCTTCAATTCCGAGCACTTCATAAATACGGTCTATCGTGAGGGATAAACTATTCCCCTCGGAATCTTTGAGCTTTATGGGTGTTATTTTCATAATTTCAACAGCGAACATTATAATATTATGCAGATAGCTACTTTTCACGCTGCGATCATTAAGCTATTTAACCCTACCAAATTCCGACTGTAAAGTACAAGCTCCCCTTCAATCCATCCTATTTGCCTTACTATGCCTACAAAATCAGATAATTTTGACAAGATCAAAGTTGTTAACCATTCTTAACAGGTAAGCCGCGACTGGCGACATTTACCACTAATTATCATGCTTATATAGAAATCCCTATAAGCAACAAACAAAAATATCAGGTGGGTGAATAATTAGTGATAAATAAGGGGGTAATTCTGCTCAAACCAAAAGTTGATGCGATTTGTGATAGATTGATAATCCAACGAAAACCGTGCCGCTCAAAACCTTTGATTACGTGCCACTGGGCCAACCCGATGGAACTGACCTCAGTTTTCATATTTGATCTGGATATCAAATGGTTACCTTTGCTGTGTAGCCCACGTCAATCCAAAACCAAAGGTGGTAGCCATGAAAGTCTCAATAGCGGCAACAATCTGGATAGATTACCACAGGGCCCATTCCAAAAAAAAATACGGTTGTTCATCCATGAGGCCCTCCGTGTTATCCCTTTTCTGCGTAGAATTTTTTATCGGTTAAGTTTTTGATAAATGGCTTTGTTAGCTTTGTAGATGCTGCGAAACGCATTATACAACTCATTGTAGATGGAAACATTCTTTTGGTTTGGTGTGAAGGTGTTATCATATTCAACCAATCCCGGAATATCATCAAAGCCGATTTCCCCGAGTCCTGCTAGGGCAATGAAGGCTGCCCCCCGGGCATTGGCATGGATCGGACCGCTGACCTGCCGAATATCACGCTGAAGCACATCCGCAAAAATCTGGCACCATAAATCGGATTTAGCCCCGCCCCCGATGATACTGATCGGCGACATTTTGCGCTTGATGAATTTCTCGGTATAGTAGAGCATCCAGCGTGTATTATAGGCCACGCCTTCCATAACGGCACGAATCATGTGATCCCGGGTGGTGGTTTTGGACATGTTAAAAAATCCTCCCCTTAGTGAAGCATTATCCACCGGTGTCCTTTCTCCATTCAGCCAGGGGGTGAAGATAAGCTTATCGCTGCCGGGAGGGACCTTATTGGCAGTCCGATTCAGTGCTTCATAGGACTCCTGGGGGACAATAGTGGGAATGTGTTCATTTTCATAAAACAGAACATTGTCCATCAGAAACGGCAGGCATCCACCCGCCAGGTCTTGTTCGTTAATACACTGGTATCGCCCGGGAATGGCTGTCGGAAACGAAGCTATGGAGTGAAACATATCTGTTTTCTTGAACGGCACCAAACACTCCAGCCAGGACGAAGTCCCGATATAGAGATGTCCCTCAAAATCTCTTATAGCACCAGACCCAATGCAGGCGCTCTGGTGATCCGGTGATCCCAACACCACGTTAACATCCCTGCTGATACCGATCTCATCCGCTACCGATGGGGAAACAGGGCCGAGAATATCGGTCGAATATCTCATGGGAGGAAGTCTGTCCCGATCAATGCCTGCCATTTTCAGCAGATCCTCATCGTAATACATATTGCTGATATCCTGGATATTTGTCATCCAAAAGAGGTGCATGGAATCATAGGACGCCGCAAATTGACCGGTCAAACGTAGATTCAGATAGTCCTTGCTGGGCAGAAACATGAAGGTTTTTTCATAAACATCTGGGAATTCATGTTTGGTCAACAAAACATGGGCAATGTCATCCTTGCCGGAAGGAGAGGGTGCTCCCGCTGTTTTTGCAATCCACTTCAGAGCTTTGAACAAATTCAGCCCACTAACTTTCGGGAATCCGCTTACACGTTCCCGGACATACGGTGCACCCCTGGAATCCATCCAGGTGAGCGAGTTCATCAGGTGTTGCCCGTTTTTATCCACCGCCACGGTACTGGAAAATGTGCTGGAAATACCAATTGCTACAATCTTTTCCGGAGGTACCACCCTCCGATTCACCAGGTTTTTAGCAGTCACCAGTAACGCATCCCACCAAAGCTGGGGATCCTGCTCTGCCCCGCCGTTAGGAGAGAAACTGATAGGCGTATCCTTGAACTCAAGGTCAACTACCTGTCCTCGGGCGTTGATTATTGCGGATTTCATACCAGAGGTACCATGATCAAAAGCGAGGATATATTTCTCATTCATGACTTTACCTCCAGATAGTCAATGGTTGGATCCGGCATCTAAAACTCTAGATTCGTAACATTTCCACCAGCATCCACCTGCTCAATCAGGATTGAGCTCTCGCCTGATTTCCCGATATCTGAATCTGCAATTTCTACCAGAGGACGATAAACCTCTATAAATTCCATCGGTTTAATGCAGCCTTCGGGTGGAAGAACGCCTTCGCCCGCGACCTGTCCCTGCTGCATCATGATGGCGCCCGCTGCTGCAGGAATACCGGTGCCTTCGCCCAATGCCTGGCTGGAGGAATAGGTATGAATGCGAAACTCCAGATACTCACCATTTTTCTTGCCTTGGACAACAATGCTCATAGCGCCGCGTTGGGCTCCAAATCCGGTTTTCTTCAGGATTCTTTCCCTTTCGTTTTTGATAAAAGACACCGCAAAATCATATGGAACCACTCCCTGTCCTTTTACTTCGATGGGTTCCTTGGAGGTCAGTCCCATTCGGCATACCTCGGAGGTAAGTTGATAATACTCGATGGGTAACACCGATCCCTTATTGGTAACATTCTTGACCTTGATGTAACGTGGCAGGGTTAATTGTTCCGGGTGTGGATATGGATACAATGGAATGTCCTTGCCAATTAGTGGGAAATCAAAGGTCTGCCGTAAAGCAACACCGTCCTCTTCAAAATACCTCACGGTTCTCAACTCACCGTCCAGATACATGGGAATATCAATACTCATGCAATGGAACCGATGTCCGATGACACCTTCTCCTTCAAAAGGCTCCCCGCCATGTGTATGAAAAATGTTAATGGTGTCAGTCTCATCCAGAAAATCATCAGCTGCCAGTTTGGCTAAAAGATTGGTTATGCCGGGGGAAGCTCCCATCCCGATCAGGGCGGTGATGCCGGCTTTTTTTGCATCTTCGTCCATACCCAGGATCTCCAACGTGACATCGGGATCATCGCAAATATCCACATAGTTTATCCCGGATTTAATGGCTGCCGTTAGAATCGTTTTGACCGTACTGTAAAAGGGACCAACACAATTCAACACCAGGTCACAACCAGCCATGGCATCCTCGCAACTTTGAGCGTTCATGGCGTCAAACTTGCGGGCGGATACCTTTAACCCGAGTTCAGCAGCCATCTGCTCTGCTTTCTCAACATTAAAGTCCCCAATCACCACCTCAGAGAAAACGTCCGTATTTACGAGGGTTTTTACCGCATTACTCCCCACTGCTCCACATCCGCCCAATACAATTACTGTTGTCATGTTTCCCCTCTGTTTGATGTTGATCATTCACACCGATGGAGCGTCTCTTTCTAATTTTGCTCGTAAACCATCCAGTCAGTTGATGATATGATTTACAGCAACCGTACCAGATTATATTTCGCCGTATATTTGGCTTAACATCTTGATTATATATCTTTATAAAGGATGATTGGCAATCTTGAAACCGCTGGATAAGGGCGGAATAATCGCACATATGTTGCAACATTGTTTCAATTTAAAGGGGGTTTATGACACAGGAAATCAAACTTCTGACTTTATATTCCGCCTTTACGGGAACGCAAGGAGGATATTCTGCCGCTTGCCAATCACTTCATTGAAAAGCATAACAAAGGACCGAAAACCGGACCGATATCACTGGATCATGAGGCACAACAACTCTTTATGAATACAGCTTGCGGTGGCAATGTCCGGGAACTGGAAAACGCCATTGAGCACGCCCTGGCCATGAAAAGTGGGCTGGTGATCAAACCTGATAACCTGCCAGTTCAGATTGTAACCGAAGGGGTGCAATGCATGAACCTGTCAGTTATGGAAAATCATCGAAAAAGAGACCGTGTACGAACTCATTTTCAGATATGCCAATTTGTCGACCACACAGCGGCATCTGGGAACCATCAGTGACGTCGCAGCGATCAGATGGATTGAGAACATATATGGATAGGTTAGAGGGGTGGGCTCCATGGACGGGCTCACCCCAATCGGATAGTGAATTAGGATCGACTATCTCAAGAATTGGGCGGCTTGATTAGTGCGAAACCATAGCAGATACATGTAATCAAGTGATAGCCCAGATTATGGTCCGATATCACAAGTGTTATGTTGTTACGGATAGATACAGATACAATTCGCATATCATCTGGTCTAAATATCACAACCATTCATATGCGTTTGGTAGATCATTGGACTTCTCTTTTTCAGCACTATGTTATCAGTTGAATTTTGTCGTCGGTATAGTCAACCCATCCATCGGCTCCACACTGACTGAACGTATCCTTTGCTAGGTTGAGCATTTCCAGGGTTTGGGTCCGATCATCCATACGGTCGAAAAAGTCGGCGTAAAGGGCGTAACCCTTTCCAAGATTAAGTCGCATTTCATGCTTTTTATCGGCCTCGATGGCCTTCTCAATCCAATTGGCGACCTCGGAAAGGTATTTTTCGTCGCTGCTAAGCAAGATTTCTCCAATATATCGATATATCCAGCCATCTAATAAATAAGCTTTATTCCTTTCTCTATGCCTGTAAAACAATTCCATGTTGACCGGGCCAGGCTCTATCTTGGCTCTCACTCTTTGGAGACCAATCTGGCAAAGATTCAGAAAGCTCGAATGGTTAGTTTGATTTTCCATTATCAGCAGAGCCTTTTCATAGTGTTTCTCCGACAGTTCTAGCGCTCCCATATCCATATGAATTTCGCCCAAATTAAAAATGCCCATCGCATGCCATAGATGGTACCGAAGTTGTTTGCAGTAAGCAGTACCGATTTTGAGATGTTCCAGAGCCTCTTCCAAATATCTTTTACCCCAACACGCGATACCGTGATTCGTATAAGCCATTGCCTTGGAATAAATATCGCCGCTTTTATCGGCGAGTTCGATGGCGTTAAGACAGGCCCCGTAGGCCGCGTCAATTCTACCGTTCCAATAATACGCCAGACCAAAAGTACTTTTCGATGCGGCAATACCCCAGCGGCTTCCGAATAATTCATTGATCTCAAATGCTTTGCGGAAGTGTTTATAAGCATTTTCGAATTCACAGATCCAACACGCATTCCAACCCATGTAGTTGTTCCCCAATACAAGCGAAACAACGTCGGATATCTCTTCAGAAATGGCGAGGCCCCTCTCAAATTGAGCGGTTGCCGCGTCATAATTCTCCGTTATGCATGATTCATAAGTACCTGAGATTAAATATATTTGAGCCAGTTTTTTTTTGTAATTGGCTTTTTTGGCCAAGGCAATGATGGGATCGATGCTTTCTTTAGCCCCCGCAAAATAATTAAGCTGAATTTGATAGAGCGCCAGAATTGTCCGGGTGTCGATAAGTTTTAACTCAATTTCATCAGATGGTGGCATTTGCTCTAATGCGAAAATACATTTCTTAGTAAAGTAAATGCCATCTCTGATCGATGCCGTTTTCAATGCTTTCTTAGCAGCGAGTCTTGCGTATTTCAGTGCCTTCTCGAAATTTTCATTCAATAAATAGTGCTCTGTCAAAACGCTATAGGCTTCTTCTAAATTTCCAGCCAAAATGGTTTCAATGCTGTTTGCAATTTTGCCATGCAAAACGATTTTTCTGTTTGCCAGGATCGACGTGTAGATAACGTCGCGCGTCAAAGCATGCTTGAAAATATAGGTCGTCTGGGGATAAACACCGCGTTCATAAATTAATTCCGCATCCTTCGCGTACGACAAGTTCGAAATGATGTCTTCAGCAGGTAGTCCCGTGACCGATTTAATCATTTCGAGGCTGAACTCTCTTTCGATTGCTGAACCAGTTTGAAGTAAATTCTTGACCCTATCGGGGAGCATGTCGACCCTGGACATGATCACATCCTGGATTGTCGATGGCACCGATGCATTGCCGATGTTGCTGACAATACCGCCGATACCTTCTTTTACCTCCAAAATGCCCATGTTTTGAAGAGATCGGATGAATTCCTCGATAAAAAACGGGACACCTTCTGTTTTTGCATGGATCAAGCTTTCCAGCGGATCATCAAGGCTGTCGGCACCTAATAGTTTGGTTGCCATCTTTATACATTCCAGCATGGATAATCGATCGAGCATCAGTTGGCTGTGATATGAGCGCGTTTCCCAAGGTTGCTTGAATTCCGGTCTAAAGGTGAACAACAACAAAACCCTTGATCCCGGTATGCATTCTAATAAGTACTGTATCGTTTCCTCCGAACTTTTATCCATCCAGTGAAGATCTTCAAATGCCATGACAAGAGTCTTCACCTCCGACCCCTTGAGAACGATCCGGGTCAACGCCTCCATAACCTGCGTTCTCAATCCATCCGGGCTCATGGTATTCTGATCGACACCGCTGTCATGGACGGCAAGCAGTTCCAGTAGATAAGGAAGCGTATCCTTTTCATCGGCATCCAGGAGCTTCAATCCGTTTTTCACCTTACCTTCGACAGCGACATCGTCATCTTCCACCTTGATATCGAAGTTTGCTTTTAGAATATCCTTGATGGGATAATAGGCGATGCCTTTTGTAAATGAGGTGCATTGGCCTTCCAAAAACGTGATATTTTCATTAGATATCAACTTCCGGAATTCATAAAGAAGACGCGATTTCCCAAAACCTGCTTCAGAGACTATTGAAACCGCCTGACCCCGACCCGCTTTTGCTCGCTGAAATGCATCCAGCAGATTACCGATCTCTCTTTCCCTTCCGAGCAAAGGTGTCAATCCACGCTCCGCGCTGACATCAAAACGCGTCCTAAGTGAGCTGACTGCAATAACGCGATAGACTTTTACCGGTGCCTTTATACCCTTTACGTTCTTTGGCCCTAAGGACTCAAAACGAAAAAAGCCTTCAGCATGTTTAAAGGTGGTCTCTGTAACATAGGTTGTTCCAGGTTCGGCTATTGCTTCCATCCGCGAGGCGAGATTGACAGTTTCGCCAACCGCTTTAAACTCGACTCTCAGATCGTTACCAAGTGTACCGACTACTACGTGCCCTGTGTTGATGCCGATGCGCATCTTCAGCGACGGAGCATCATCCCCCTTGCCCTTCATTTGATTGCTAAACGATGTAATAGCCTTGTGAATTGAAATTGCCGACCTGATGGCGCATTGGGGTGCATCCTCCAGCGCAATGGGAGCGCCGAAAAGAGCCATGACGCCATCACCCGTCATCTCGTTGACCGTGCCGCCGTATTCATGAACTTTATGAATCAGGATTTCATATACCTGGTCCATTAAACTGTAGGTGTCTTCATACCCCAGTTTTTCAACCATAGGAGTGAAGCCCACCAGATCACAGAATAGAACGGTAATGTGCTTGCGCTCTCCTTCGATGC
>JAHLLS010000042.1 GCA_020444045.1 Deltaproteobacteria bacterium | reverse complement strand
GGCCTCCGATCCACTTGCCGTGGCGCTCACAAAGCTGAAGCTCGCCGTGTCGTCGCTGGTGATCGTAACGGTGGCCGCACCAAAATTCGCTGTACCGGTGCTGTCGGTCAGGTTCACGGAAAACGTCTCGTCGGTCTCAACCACCAGATCGTCACTGATCGCCACTGAAAACGAGGCGGTAGTACCCGCAGCCACACCCGTAAAATCAACCGCCATCGCAGGTGCCGCGACGGTAGGATAATCCGTTCCACCAACCGCTGTCCCGTTACTCGTGGTGTAATACGCCGTTGCCGTCACGCCCGGAGCTAAATCGCTGTCCAGTTGAACGTTTAAACTCGCGCTACCACCGGCCTCCGATCCACTTGCCGTGGCGCTCACAAAGCTGAAGCTCGCCGTGTCGTCGTTGGTGATGTAGCTTGTCTGGGACTGCCCACTTATCGAATTAAAACCGGCTGTAGCCCCCACGTAACTCACCAGTGTCACTGTGACAGATTCGTTTTGTTCAACGACTGTATCATCGTTGATGGGCACCGATATAGTCGTACTCGACGTACCGGAGGAAATAACCACAGAGGTGGTGGTAGCGTCATAGTCGCCAGTAGTGGCATCTCCTCCGGTGGCTGTTCCGGAGAAGCTGTAAGCCACCGTGATATCTTCCGAATTCGCTTCGCCAGCGTCACAGGTAATGGTAAAAGTGATGGCTCCGGTATTTTCAACAGCGTCACCGCTGTTAGTGGCAATGGTCACCGCTGCCGTTGCAACAGAAGGCACAAGAAACAACAGGGTCAGGAACAACCACCCGATCGCTATTCTGTTTCTTTTGAGATTCATGTTCATCATCGTTTTGTCCTCCTGCTGCTTCTTCTCAAATCTGCTTCGCAGCGTATGTTTTGTCGTTGTATGCGACCCATGTTCTGTTCAATTTCAACATATTAGCAAGTATTGAAAGAGCTCATTATAGCAGCAGACGCCGTCTAGAAGCGTCTTTTATAGCCCACTTCCATGAGCGCCTGCCCGTTGCGGCTGTCGTGAAAACTATACACCGCATAAGTCCGTACCTGAGAGGCACCGGTCATGAGCAGGGAATCACCCGATGTAATGCCTTTGTCCAGCGCGCAGAAACCGACCTCGGCATCGACGGTCGAAGGCACTGCCGTATCGTCGCCGCCCACAAGATCGAAGTCCCAGTTAGCGGGTTGGGTCATGTCTGGTGCGGCGTTCGCCTCGGAAAGCCAATCCAGCGACCACGCTTTGAGAGCGCTCGCCGCAGCATCCTCAATAGCAAAGCCGCCCTCGATCACCGCCCCTTCGGTTCGATAAAAGGTTTGTTTACGGGCTACCTCATTACCTGCGATCAGAGTTTCAACGTTGCTTTTACGCGTCGACCAAATGCCCATCACCGTCAGCAGGGAAAGAAGCATCAAGGCGATGACGATGGCCGAACCGTTTTCGTTGTTCAGGCTTTTCAAGGGGCAAATCATTCGGAATATCTCCCTATTGCACGGTTGGCTGACCAAACTGTCTTCCGTATCGGTATATCCATGTTTCATTTAAGATTTCTTCAGTCTAAGAGCCCAGATTACGGCAGAGCACTCGGGTGGTATAGGACCTTTCAACAGGGCCTGCCATCCCGGCATCCTCCTCCACCGTCATACTGATCTGAACGGATCTTATCTCTTCCAGATCTCCGGTTTCGTTACCTTCTTCGTCAAAATAGCGAAACCTCAAATTGGTTACATTTTCGACCAACCGCTGCGTGGTTTGAACAGGTGCGCCCGAATATAAACGAAGATTCAGCGATTCGGTGCTTGCCTCATAATAGTAATTAATGTTCTCAAAGTTATCGTTGTCGATTTCGCCGTTGGCCTCTTCTTCTCCGTCAGCCACTCGATCGCAGGTAAATCGAACCGACGTCGCGTTGGCCTCCTGGAAGCCGGCAAGGGGCAGTCCGAGGGCGTCCGTTCCTTGCAGCTGCATAAGCGGATCCAAACCGGCCAATCGAATGTCACTCGCCATGACCTCGACGGCCATGCGCACCACCTGCTGGGCGCTGGAGGCGACATCCGTTGCGGTGTAGGATCGGCTCAAGGGAATCAGGACGGCCATGGAGGCGGCCATGAAGATGCTGACCATGGCAATCGTGACGAGGACTTCAATCAGTGTGAAACCCGATGCCCGAACATTCGACAACTCATGCTTTATCCCTATTTGACGCGCATTTAGCTTCATGGTCTCCACCGTTCGTAGGTCAGCGAGCTGAGGGTGAAAGTGCGGTTGCCCCCGTGAGGGGCAGACCATTGAACCTGAACATCGACCTTCCGTGCGTGGGCTCCCAACGCAGGAGTGATGGTTGTGGTACGGTTGTAAATACCGCCGGCATTGCCATCGGCGTCAAGATTATTTTCCACTTCATCGGTCAGGTCGGCGAAGGGCGTGGCCTTGACCTCTTCCATTTTCTGATGGGCCAGCATGGTGGCCTGACTGGTCAGGTTGCCGACGGTTGTGTTGCGCACGGTGGCATATTGCATTTTTGCCACCGCCATCATGCCGATGGCGAAGATGCTGACCCCTATCAGCACTTCGATGAGGGTGAACCCACCTTCCGCCGACCGTCGTGCTTGGATCTGTCTCATACCTGCTCCTTTTAACCGTTTTAAATCTATCGGCTTATAAGCGATCCAGCCGCACACGCCCGAAGGAACTGACCACAACCTCATAACTTTCCCCCCCGGGAGACGTCAAAATTACTCTCCCGGTACTATTGGGACCATTGGCCATTCCCCGGGGGTTAAAGGCCATATCATTGCCTACAAACGTGATGGTGGTAATGGTCACCCCCGGTGATAGGGTTCGGGTAACGATAACGTCCTCTCCGGCATCCAGGGCACCATTATTATTGGTATCGACAAAGGCCTGGTAAGAAGTCGCGTCGGGAAAAGTCACCACAGCGTTGACGTTGTGTTTAATGGCCCGCAGTTTGGTAGATTCGAACACGGCCCGCAGTTCGCTGGCATCGCCCTTGACCTTGGAGCGGTCGCGCCAAGACAGGAAAGATGGTGTCATGATTCCGGCAAGGACACCGATAATGGCAATGACGATCATCAATTCAATAAGGGTGAATCCTTTGTTGCGCGACATGACACCTCCCTATAAAAATTAGCAAACGCAAATATTGCAAAACATATTCCACAACCAGCAAAAAAATGACCTATTAGAGCGTCCTTCTGAAACATTAGACTTAAATAATTGAATTTACTTATTATATAATAAAATACGCAGAAATCGCACATTTGTCTAAAATCAATTATCAATATCATTCTACCGAAAAAACAATTCAGGTATTAATTTTTTTGATTAGCCATTAAAGTTTTTAATACTTTTACAATATGGATAAAATAAGCGGGCCCGATCACCCTCAAAAGGCCGAAAGCTCATCAATTCCTGATCACTGTCGGGATGCCCGCGCTGTATGGTAAAAGGTCGGTAGGAGAAAAGACGCAAAATTTGCTGACAGCGCCGAAGAGAGGGTAAATCGGCGGAGTGATAAAAGCCGCCGCCATGAATGCGCACATCCGTGATTTCTTGTCACTTCACGGATTGAAGACCAAGCGATCATGCAAGCCCAATCCCTGTTTTAAAGCCCAATGACACCCATAAAAAATCGTTTTGTTTTTGCTCCTAATAAGCGGGCAGGGCAACTCACTCCCGCAGACAGGCCACCGCGTTCCGGAAGATCTGGATGCCCGGCGTGGGGTCTTCGGGCATGGCCGGTTGGCCGGTCCGTTTGCGGGCCTCGGCCTGCCGGGTCCAGAGCGGGTGGTTGGACCAGTGGTTGAACCCTTCGGGATGCGGCATCAGACCGAAAACACGGCCGGTGGGGTCGCAAATACCGGCGATGTCGTCTAAAGATCCGTTGGGATTGTGAGGAAAGGCACCGTCCGCCAGCGCGCCTCCTGGCCGGGCATAGCGGGCAGCGATCTGATGATGCGCTTCCAGCTGCACGATGACCTCCGGCGCCGTGACAAACTTGCCCTCCCCGTGCCGGATGGGCAGATCGATGACGTCGAGCCCCTCCGTGAAGACACAGGGGCTCTGGGGGTCGATTTTGAGGGTTACCCAGTCGTCGCGAAAATTGCCGCAGTCGTTGAACGTCAGCGCCACCGAACGGGTCTGGTACTCACCGTCGAAACCGGGCAGCAGCCCCAGATTGACCAGCGTCTGGAACCCATTGCAAATGCCGATCACCAGCCGATGACTCTCAACAAAGCCCCGCAACTGGTCGCCGATGTTGGTGCGCAGCCGCACGGCCTGCAACACTCCGGCGCCGTGGTCGTCCCCCCAGCTGAAACCGCCCCCGAAGGCCAGGATCTGATAGTCGTCAAGCCGGGCGTCGCCGTCGATAAGGGCATTGATGTGAACCCTTACGGCTTCGGCACCGGCCAGCTCCAATGCATGGGCGGTCTCCAGATCACAGTTCAGACCGAATCCGGTCAACACGAGGGCACGTATTTTACCAGTCATACCAGATCTCCAAAGGGTGCTTTCCAGGCAGTTTTAAGGTCGTCAAGCGCCAGATCGACAAGCGGCTCACCACGCGTTCCGCGGATCACCATGCGGGGCGCCTCGGTCACAATGCCGATACAGCCCACGGCCTGGCCTTCAAAGGCCGCTTCAAACGCCTGTCGGCGGTCCGGTGCAACCGTCACCAGGAAGCGGCCGGCCGACTCGGAAAACAGCACTTTATCGTCGCGCAGGGGCTCTTCCAGCGGAACCTTGGACAAATCGAGCGACACGCCCCAACCACCCGCCAGGGCGGCCAGGGCCGCGTGAACCGCCAGCCCTCCCCGGTAGATCCCCCTGACCGAAGCCGTGAGGGAATCGGCAATCGCCGTCTGCAAACAGCGATACAGGGGCTGGAAAGCTTCGGGGCGCACCTCGGGGACCTGCCGGCCGACATAGCCGAGGTGTTCGTAGTATTCGGAGCCGCCCAGCTCATCCCGGGTGATCCCCAGCAGGTAGACCAGATCCCCGGGGACTTTGACATCCATCGTGGTGCAGTGTGTGATGTCGGGCACCCGAGAAATCGCACTGAACTGAATGGTTTCCGGTGCGGACACCTTGTGGCTGATGCCGTAGCGCCCCGCCAAATTGCCATCCACGTACATGCTGTCTTTCCCCGACAACAAAGGGATGCCATACGCCAGACAGACGTCCCGCAATGCACGGCAAGCACGCACCAGCTGGGCCGCCTTGAATTTCCCATCGGGATTCTTCTCGGGATGATACTGGATATTGGGCCAACAGAAATTATCCACGCCGCCCACGTGGTCGCAATCCCCGCCCACCGCGATCACCCGTCGCAGAGCCTCATCGATGGCGCAGGCGGTCATGTGGTAGGCGTCTATGGCAGAATAGGTCGGAAGCAACGCCTGGGAAAAGGCCAACCCTCTCGGGCTGGACAGCACCGGCCGGATCACGGCCGCATCGCTGGGAACGTCCCGGTCAACACCCACCAGGGGCTTGATCACGCTGCCCCCCTGAACCTCGTGGTCGTACTGACGGGGCACCCATTCCTTGGAACTGACGTTCGGGCGGGCCAGCATATCCAGGAGTAAATCCGCATAGCTGGCCGGCTCCCCGATAACCGGTTCGCGCAAACCGCGTGCCGCCGGCGGCAGCCACTCGGCTTCGAATTCCCATTGCGGAAAACCGGATTCGAGGAAATCCAGGTCGACATAGGCGCAGGTTTCACCGTTATATCGAATATGGAGCTTGCCGGAGTCGGTGTAATGCCCGATCACTGTGCTCTCCACGGCGTGCTTGCGGGACAGGGCCATGAAACGGTCCATATCCTCCGGGCGCACCGCCACGGTCATCCGTTCCTGGGATTCCGATACCCAGATCTCCCATTGATCCAGCCCTTCGTATTTGAGGGGCACTTTTTCCAGATCCACGACGCAGCCGTTGGAAAACTGGGCCGATTCGCCGATGGAGGACGACAACCCGCCGCCGCCGTTATCGGTGATAAACTGGATCAACCCCTCGTCACGGGCTTCCAGCAGAAAATCGTGCATTTTCTTCTGGGTATAAGGATCGCCGATCTGGACATGGCCGGCCGGCGTGTTTTCAGAGAAAATTTCAGAAGACGCCGTGACGCCGTGGATGCCGTCCTTTCCGACACGGCCGCCGCACATGATAATAAGGTCGCCGGCGGACGTCTTCTTTTGGTCGGCCGGCGCGTCGCCCACACGGGCCGGCATCAAGCCCACAGCGGTGACAAACACCAGGCATTTGCCGAGATAGCCCGGGTGAAACAAAATGTGACCGAAGGTGGTGGGGATACCGCTTTTGTTGCCGCCATCCCGCACGCCCTCAATCACGCCGTCCAGCAGGCGCCGCGGGTGCAGGTGGGGCTGTAGATCGCCGCTGTAATCCCGGGGCCCGACACAGTAGCCGTAGCCGCCCATCAGCAGGCGGGCGCCTTTGCCGGTGCCCAAAGGATCGCGGTAGACCCCGACGATGCCGGTAATGGCGCCGCCATAGGCTTCCATATTCGATGGCGAATTATGGGTCTCGCCGGTGATGACGTAAAAATGATCGTCATCGAAACGGCCGATGCCGGCGTTGTCCCACAGGACCGATACCACCCAATCATTTTCGGACTGCAGTTTGAGCGTCGGGGCCTCGATACAGCTCTTGAAAAGGCTGTTCACATCTTCAGCCTGCCCGGTCATGGGCTCTGTATAGTGAAAAAGCCCACGGAACGTATTGTGGTTGCAATGATCGCTGCGAGCCTGGGAGATATATTCCAGTTCCAGATCAGTGGGATCGGACAGCCCCACCCCACGGCGCTGCTCCTGGACGCTGTCCTGCAGAAAATAACGGCGAATCGTAGGGATGTCGTTGGGGTTGAGGGCCAGGTTGCGCTCGTCGCTCACGGCCTGCAGGGCCTGGTCGCTTTCGATGGGAATGGTGCTGACGGTGGGGGTGTGGTCCAGCTTGACCTTGGGGATAATGATGCCGATGCCCTCGGCCGGATTCCAGTCCGCGGCATGGAAGACTTTCCATTGCTGAATGATATCGTTCGCCAGGAGATCCTCGGCAATCTTTCGGGCATCTTCCCCGGTCAGTTCCTTGCCGGCCAGGCAATAGCGTTTGGAGGTATACAGGTTCTCCCCCGACGCCAGTTGAATCCCCAGAATATCTTCGACGGCCTCGACGCCGGTGCTGCCCGGATTGTCGCGAACCCCCGGGCGGAACCCGATCCAAACGGTCCAGTCGAAAGGCACCTGCAAGGGTTCGTAAGAAGACATCTGGGTGACCGGATTGGTGAAGACTTCGCGGCGAATAAGGTCGAGCTGTTCCGGGGTGAGATCGGCATCGATGGTTACCACCGATACGGTGCGCACCGTATCCAACCGGATACCAAAATAGTCCCATGCTTTCCGGCGAAGGGTTTCCCCCTCGGCATCGAACAATTCGGGTTTCAGGGTCACTTCAAGTCGATACGGCATGACGGCGGCCTCTCTGGATCTAGAAGTTCACGATGTCGTTGTAGATCACGAAAATCATCAGCATGATCAACAAGAAAATACCGAACTGCTGGGCGATCTCCCGTATTTTGATACTTACCGGACGGCGGCTGATCATCTCGATGACAAAAAACATCAAATGCCCGCCGTCCAACACCGGGATCGGTAGAAAGTTCAGGATCCCGAGGTTGATGGATATCACCGCCGTAAAAATCAGAAGATTGACCACCCCCTCGCGCGCCTGAGCGCCTGCCATCTGGGCAATCTTGATCGGTCCGCCCAGCGTGGCGGCCGGCAGTTTGCCCTGGATCAGCTTCACGACGCTCAATACCGTCAGTTCAGTGATTTCCCAGGTTCGCGCCACACTCATCTGGACGGATTCCACCAGTGAAAGCTCACGGGGAATCACATCGCCCGCGGATCGGATACCGATCACGTAGCGCTCGATATCCTCACCGAAAAGATTCTGGGTGGTCTTGAGTTCGGGCACCAGATCAACCGTCAGACGTTGTCCGGTCCTTTCGACGACGAAGGACATGGAGCGCCCCTGGCTGCTGGATATCTGCGCGGCCATTTCTTCCCAGCTCGAAATATCGACACCGTCGATGGCCACCACCAGGTCATCTTTCTGCAATCCGGCCCGGGCGGCAACCGAGGACGTGTCCACTTCGCCCACCAGCGGTCGCAGGACATAGGTTCCCGAGGTCTGGAACACCAGGAAAAAAATGACCACCGCCAGCAGCAGATTGGACATGGGGCCGGCGGCCACGATGAGAAACCGCTTGAAAACACTTTTATGGGTAAAAGACCGCGGGATCAGATAGGGCTCGATTTCGGTATCCGGCTCTTCCCCCACCATTTTGACATATCCGCCAAGCGGGATGAGCGATACGCGATAGTCGGTCATCCCGACGGTTTTGCCGATCAGGCGCGGGCCGAAGCCGAGCGAAAATTTTTCAACTCCGACGCCGAAAAAACGCGCCATCAAGAAATGGCCGAGTTCGTGAAAAAAAATCAGGACACCGAGAACAATAATAAAAGCAAATATGCTCGTGCTCATTGGTTTTAAGGGTACTTTCCGAAGGCTGCCCCAGGGTAAGGCTGGGATTAGAGGATGATCATGACTGACTGCCGAGGGATCATAAGGGAATTGCCGTGAAACTTCAAGCGCTGCATCGTCGAATTTCGTCGCTCGTCATCTTACGGGCTTCGCGATCGGCCTCGCAAATCTGTTCAATGGATGGCTGGCTTTGCGGGGTGTGCCGTTCCATGGTTTGCCGAATCACGCGATGGATATCGGTGAAGGCGATGCGCCGCTCCAGAAATGCGCTGACGGCCACCTCATTGGCGGCATTGAGAACCGCCGGCAGCGTTCCACCCTGGGTGCAGGCCTCGAAGGCCAGCCCTAAACAAGGAAACCGCTCCAGATCCGGCGGCTCGAAGGTCAGCTGTGCCAAAGCCGTGAAATCAGGGAAGCCCAGTTCCAGCGGTAATCGCTCCGGATAGGCCAGCGCATACCCAATGGGGCCCTTCATGTCCGGTATGCCCAACTGGGCCAGGACCGAACCGTCCACAAACCCCACCATGGAGTGCACGATGCTCTGGGGATGCACGATGACCTCGATTTTTTCCGGTGCCATATCAAACAGGTGACGCGCCTCGATAAACTCCAGGCCCTTGTTCATCAGGGTGGCCGAATCAATGGTAATTTTAGCGCCCATGGACCAGTTGGGATGGTTCAGAGCGTCCTCGAGACGAATGGCGCCGAACCGGTCCGGGGCGAGCGTGCGGAAGGGCCCCCCGGAGGCCGTCAGAAAGAGGCGGGCCACCTCCCGTCGGGGGTGCTGGCCGATACACTGGTATATGGCGCTGTGCTCACTGTCCACCGGCAGGATGGGGACACCCGCCGCGGCGGCCCGGGCCATGACGGTCTCGCCGGCCATCACCAGGGTTTCCTTGTTGGCCAGCGCAATGGGCTTGCCGGCATCGATGGCCGCCAGGGTGGGCATCAGGCCCGCCGCCCCCACCACGCCGGTCACCACCATATCCGCATCCGGCAGCGAAGCGGCCGCGATCATGCCGCTCTCACCCCACAGCAATTCGGTTTTAACGTCATCCGGCAGCAACTGTCGAAGGCGGTCGCGGTCGGATTCGTCGATAACCACCGCCAACGCGGGACGGAATTCCGCGATCTGGCGCGCCAGCAATGCGACATTCCGCCCGGCCGTCAAACTGACGGCGCGATAACGCTCCGGGAACTGCCGCACGATATCGAGGGTGCTGCATCCAATCGATCCCGTCGCCCCCAAAACCGCCAGATTTTTCTTTGCGTTCATGGCGTTAACCATATCCTATCATTGCACAATCACACGGCGTAATCGGCCTTTAAAGCAGAACAATCAGAACGTAAGCCACCGGGCCGGCAAACAACAGCGCATCGATCCGATCGAGCATGCCGCCATGCCCTGGCAGGATGCCGCCGGAATCCTTGATACCGCTGGCCCGTTTCATCTGGGATTCGAACAGGTCGCCGATTTGACCGGCGGCCCCGACCGCCAGGCAGAAAATAACCGCCTGGCCCCAACCGACCCCGGTAAATACGGTCAATTTCATAATCAGGCCGGCCAAAAGGTTGCCGCCCAGGCCTCCCAGCGACCCCTCGATAGTTTTTTTGGGGCTGATGTTGGGGCAAAGCTTGTGACGGCCCAGAAAGGTGCCGACGTAGAGGGCCAGGGTGTCGCCCGCAAAGACCACGAAAACCAGGGTAAAGATCAACCAGAACCCTTGCGGGGCCTGGCGGATCGGAATCAGCAGAACCAGTAACACCGGTATGTACAACACCCCCTGCACCTGTTTCTGGACGATTTCCAGCACCCGGGGATCATCACCGAAATAACGCAGCGACAGCGAACCCGCCAGGATAAGATTGAGTGCCAGAAGCCCCGGGACAAGATCCAGGCGTCCCACATGAGCGATCCCGGTCAGAAGCGGGACCATCACCAGGCCCAATACCGGAATCGCACCGGGCAGGGTTTTCGGAAAGGCGTGGTAGACAATGCGAAAATACTCCCACATGGCGGCCAGACCGGCAAGGGCGATGAGTACCGCAAACAGTGTGCCGCCGCGATATAGAATAAAGATCAGCGCCGGCAGGAGCAAAAGTCCTGTAATCCATCGTTTTAAATGCATCATCGTCACCCTGTGCTGGTCTGATAGGTCGCGGTCGATAGAGGGGATGGCGCCGGCGGTCCCGGTCTGTCAGCTGGCCTGCTCCGGATCCACCCGCCCATAACGTCTTTCCCGTCCCTGGTAATCCGCCAGGATACGAAAGAACTCCTCTTTACCGAAATCAGGCCACAGCGTATCCGTAAAATAAAATTCGGCATAGGCCAACTGCCAGAGGAGAAAATTGCTCAGGCGCAATTCACCGCTGGTTCGAATCAGGAGGTCAGGATCGGGGATGTCGCAGGTAAATAGCTTTTCGGAAAACTGTGCTTCGTCGATGGCGTCGGGAGACAAACGTCCGGCGGCAACTTCCGCGGCAATTCCCCGCGCCGCATGAAGAATCTCGGAACGGGCGCCATAGCTGAGTGCCAGAATGAGGTGAAAACCGTCGTTGTTACGGGTTTGGGTCAATACGTGATCGAGGGCTTGACGAACGTCATCCGGCAACCGATCGATTTCGCCGATGGCATGCAGGCGAATGTTGTTGGTCAGCAGATCCTCGGTTTCGGTTTGCAAAAACTTCTTGAGCAGCGCCATCAAGGCGTCCACTTCCATCTTGGGGCGCTGCCAGTTCTCCGTCGAAAAGGCGTAAAGCGTCAGGTAGGTAATGCCGACTTCGCGGCACGCTTTGACGGCCGCGCGAACGGAATCCGCCCCCTTCTCGTGACCTTTGACCCGATTCAGCAGCCTTTGTTTGGCCCAGCGGCCATTGCCATCCATGATAATAGCCACATGCCGGGGCAGCCGTTCGGGATCGAGCGCGGCCGCTTCCGGGGAGGGCCGATCAGAACTCAATGATTTCTTTCTCTTTTTCTTTATAGATATCGTCAATCTGCTTGATGAACTCGTCGGTAATCTTCTGCACCTGGTCCTGCCCCTTGAAAGCTTCGTCTTCGGCGATTTCACCGTCTTTTTTCATGCTCTTGAGAAGCTCGTTGGCATCCCGGCGGATATTGCGGATGGCAATCTTGTGGTCTTCGCAGATCTTGTGAACGGACTTGGCCAACTGCTTGCGGCGTTCCTCCGTCAGCGGCGGGATGGCAATCCGGATGATCTTGCCGTCATTGGACGGCGTCAGGCCCAGGTCGGATTTCAAAAGGGCTTTTTCGATTTCTTTGATGACCGTCGCATCCCATGGCTGAATCGTGATAAGCCGGCTTTCGGGCACCGACAGGGAGGCCATCTGGTTAACGGGGGTGGGGGTGCCATAATAATCAACCCGGATACCGTCCAAAAGCGAAAGATTCGCCCGTCCCGTGCGAACCCGATTCAGCTCGTTGTTCAGGGCCGTTATGGTTTTGCCCATACTTTCCCGGGCGTCCTGATAGATGTCATCTAACATAGGCTCCACCTGTTCTGTATGTGGTTGTTCGTTGGGGAAAGCGGAAGAAGGGTGCCGGCGCGGGACGCTTTAGTGGTGGATCAGCGTGCCCACGGATTCCCCGCAAACCACTTTCCGGATATTACGGGCCTGGTTCAGATCGAAGACCGACAACGGCAGTTTATTGTCCATCGCCAGAGAAATCGCCGTCATGTCCATGACTTTCAGCTGGCGCTCCAGAACGTCCATGTAGGTAACGTCCTTGAGAAAGCGGGCGTCGGGATGGGTGACCGGATCGGCATCGTAGACACCGTCCACCTTGGTGGCCTTGAGAAGGATCTCCGCATGGATTTCCTGGGCTCGCAGCACGGCCGCCGTATCCGTCGTGAAATAAGGGTTCCCCGTCCCGGCCGCAAAAATCACCACCCGCCCCTTTTCGAGGTGCCGGACAGCGCGTCGGAGAATATAGGGTTCGGCAACCTCGTGCATGGAAATAGCCGATTGCGTGCGCGTCTGGATGCCCTGCTTCTCCAGTGCATCCTGCAGCGCCAGGCTATTGATCACGGTGGCCAGCATGCCCATGTGATCGGCCGAAGCCCGATCCATACCGAAAGAACTGGCGGCAATACCACGAAAAATATTGCCGCCCCCCACGACAATGGCAATCTGGACGCCCAGGTCGCAAATCGACTGGACTTCCTCGGCCACATATTTAATCATCTCGGGGCTGATGCCGAAACCCTGATCACCCATCAATGCTTCACCACTGAGTTTCAGCAGAATTCTTCCGTACCGAGGTTGTGTCAAATCAGGACTCCCCTATCTGAAAACGCACAAACCGTTTAATGGAAATATTTTCTCCGATTTTAGCAATCAGCTCGTTGAGCAGATCGGCAATCGTGATGTCCGGGTTGCGCACATAGGTCTGGTTCATCAGGCAGTTTTCTTTCAGGAACTTGTTCATCTTGCCTTCAACGATCTTTTCGATCACGTTTTCCGGCTTGCCGGTCTGCCTGGCCTGGTCCATGTAAATATCTTTTTCACGGGCCAGGGTTTCCGCCGGCACATCCTCGGGGGAAATCCCGATGGGGCTGGTGGCGGCGATATGCATGGCAACGTTTTTGGCGAATTCCTGGAAATCTTCGCTTTTGGCGACAAAGTCGGTTTCACAGTTGACTTCCACCATGACGCCCAGTTTGCCGCCGGTGTGCACATAGGGCTGCACGACACCTTCCGTCGTGGCCCGGCCGGCCCGTTTGGCCGCTGTGGCCAGGCCTTTTTTGCGCAGGAAGTCGATGGCTTTTTCCATGTCGCCGCTGTTTTCGGCCAGCGCTTTTTTACAATCCATCATACCGGATCCGGTCTTGTCCCGGAGCTGTTTTACCATTGCTGCTGTAATCTCTGACATAACTACTCTCCCGTTTTCTCAGGTGCAGGGGCTTCAGTGACTTCCGGTGCGGCTTCAACCGGGACTTCCACGGCTTCCGCTGCGTCTTCAGCGGCGGCTTCCGCTTCCGAACGACGAATGATTTCAACGACCGGCCCATCCGTTCCGTCCGAAATGACTTTGCGTTCGCCCGGCTTTAGATCAGCGCTGCTCGGGACCACTTCGCTGACTTCCTCGGTGGCCTTGTCGGCTTCGGCCTGCTGTTTTTCCAGGAACCGCTGACGACCGTCGATGCACGCGTCGGCCATGCGGGACGTCAGCAGCCGAATGGCGCGAATGGCATCGTCGTTGCCGGGAATGACGTAATCGATATCATCCGGGTCGCAGTTGGTGTCGACCACGGCCACAATCGGAATCCCCAGGCGACGCCCTTCCTTGATGGCAATGGCTTCGCATTTGGGATCGATGACAAAAATCGCACCGGGCAAACCGTTCATGCTGCGAATACCGCCCAGGTTGTTGTCGAGCTTGACGCGTTCCTTGCCGAGCTTCAGGCGCTCTTTTTTGGGGAACAGCTCGATCGTGCCGTCGTTTTCGATCGTGTTCAGATAATTCAAGCGGTCGATGCTCTGCTTGATGGTCTGGAAATTGGTCAGCATGCCGCCCAGCCAGCGGTTGTGGACGTAATACATCTCGGCCCGGTTGGCTTCTTCATAGATGGATTCGCGGGCCTGCTTTTTCGTTCCGACGAAAAGCACGGATTTGCCCTTGGCCGCGGTGTCCACGATAAAATTATAGGCGTCTTTAAACATCCGGACGGTTTTCTGCAGATCGACGATATAAATCCCGTTGCGCGCGCCGAAAATATAGGGCTTCATCTTGGGATTCCAGCGACGGGTCTGGTGACCGAAATGGACACCCGCCTCCAACAGTTCCTTCATTGTGACATAGGCCATTGTTTTCTCCTTTTACGATTCGGTTTGGCCACCGTTCCCTTCCTCCCCGCCTCCGACTTTCAACTGAAAGCACCGGGAGGCCGGTCCGGGAACGTGTGATGTGTGTTAGGGGGTCAAACCCCAAAATCGAATTTCTTTAACAAACTCTATTAAAATATGCAACTTTTTTTTGGCCATTAATGGCGCACCAGGCAGGCGACACGGTCCATGCCGCTGTAATCCGGACGACAGGCGACATCCCGGTAGACACCGCTTTCATGGGCCAATCGCTGCACGGCCGGAAATTGGTCGTGACCGATTTCAAGAAACACGGCCCCTCCGGGCGACAGCAAGGCGGGTGCCGCGCCGATGATCAAGGCCAGGCAATCCAACCCATCGGGTCCGCCGTCCAGAGCCGCCCGGGGCTCGTAGCGGACGATCTCCGGCTGCAGCCCGTCGATTTGGCCCGAAGAAATATAGGGCGGATTCGATACCACCACATCGAAGCGGGCCCTTGTATCGGAAAAGGGAGCCAGCCAGTCGCCGGCCACCAGGTCCACCCGGTCCTCGAGATGGTGACGCCGCCGGTTGCGATCCGCCAGGGCCAGCGCCGCACAGGAACGATCCAGCGCCACAACCCGGGCCGTCGGACAACTCCGGGCCAGCGCCATGGCAATGGCCCCCGATCCCGTACCGAGATCGAGAAAACGCGGCGCTTCCGGACCATTTTCGTTCTTTAAAAAATCGAGAACGGCCTCGACCAGGCATTCGGTTTCCGGGCGGGGGATCAACACCTCCGGCCCCACCGCCATCTCCAGCTCCCAGAATTCTTTGGCCCCTAAAATATAGGCTACCGGCTCGCGGGCCACACGGCGCTTGACCATGGTACGAAAGCGCGTCAACTCGTCCGGGTTCAGCGGCTGATCATACCTCAGGTAAAGGTCGATCCGCTCCAGGCCAAGGGCAAAGGCCAGCAGGAGCTCGGCGTCGATACGCGCGCTCTCGATATCGTGCTCTTTAAAATAGGTCGTGGTCCACTGGAGAAGCTTGAGGATGGTCCAGTCGTCAGGACGCTTCATCTTGAAGCGCCTGGGCCTGATAATGGGATATCAACTCTTCGATGATGGGATCCACCGCCCCCTGCATGATTTCTTCGAGTTTGTAGAGGGTCAGTCCGATCCGGTGGTCGGTCACCCGCCCCTGGGGAAAGTTGTAGGTCCTAATGCGGCCGCTGCGGTCGCCGTCACCGATCTGGTTCTTGCGCTCGGCCGACCGTTTGGCATCCTGCTCGCGAACCTTCTGGTCCAGCAGCCGGGCCCGCAAGACCTTGAGCGCTTTGGCCTTGTTCTTGATCTGGGATTTTTCATCCTGGCAGGTCACCACCAGGCCGGACGGCAAATGGGTGATCCGTACGGCCGAATCGGTGGTGTTGACACTCTGGCCACCCGGACCGGTGGAGCGATAGACATCGATCTTGAGCTCCGAACTGTCGATCGCCACGTCCACTTCCTCGGCTTCGGGCAGTACGGCCACGGTCACGGCCGAAGTGTGGATGCGCCCCTGGGTTTCCGTGGTGGGAACCCGCTGCACCCGGTGGGTGCCGCTTTCATATTTCATGCGGCTGTAGGCGCCCTGCCCCTGGACCATGGCGATGATTTCCTTGAACCCCCCGACGCCGGTGACGTGCTCGCTCATGATCTCCACTTTCCAGCGCTGGCCTTCAAAATACCGGCTGTACATCCGGAAAAGATCGGCGGCGAACAAGGCTGCTTCATCCCCGCCGGTGCCGGCCCGGATTTCAAGGATGATGTTTTTGTCGTCATTGGGATCCTTGGGCACCAGGAGTTTTCTTAATTCAACTTCCATGGCGTCGCGGGCCTCGGTGAGTCGGGCGACGTCCGCCCGGGCCAGGCTTTTCATCTCCGGATCCGAATCCTGCATGAGTTCCTGGCTGTCCGCCAGCTCTTCAGTTATCCCCTGATATTCGCGGAACACGGTGACGACCTTGCTCAATTCAGCATGCTCGCGGCTGAGCTTTTCAAACGCCGCCCGGTTTTTGACAACATCCGGAGCGCTCAGCGCCGTTTCAACTTCGTTGAATCGTTCTTCGACACCTTTGAGTTTGTCAAACATAGCCGATTTACCCGCGTTCCTTCATCAGAATCATCCCGCTCGATACAGGCCTGCCGGCCTATCGGCGAAGCCCCGAAGCGTGTTCACAGGACCAAACGCACAAGACACCAAGGCTGCCGAAGGCAACGCCCGCTACAATCGCTTGAGCGGGCGGGAACCCGGGCCTTGATGTCCGTGATAGAAAATGAAAACCAGTTTGGCGCTATTCTTGGGGCGTCTGGAATTTTTCGTATTTTTTGCGGAACCGTTCAATGCGGCCGGCCGTGTCAACCAGCTTCTGTTTGCCTGTAAAAAACGGGTGGCATTGGGAACAAATTTCCACAGTGATGTCTTTTCGGGTCGAACCGGCTTCTAAAACCGCACCGCAGTGACATGAAATCGTGGTTTTTTCGTAAGCCGGGTGAATGTCTTTTTTCATTTTTAAACGTAACCTCCGGTCATAGGGCTATGCATTCATGGAACTAAGAAAGTCCTTATTATCTACCGTCCCGCTAATTTTATCAAGTAAAAATTCCATGCTGTCCACAGGATTGAGGGAAACCAGCAGTTTTCGCAGGATCCATACACGGTTGAGCGTTTCGTCGTCCAGCAGGAGTTCCTCTTTGCGGGTACCGGATTTCTTGATGTCGATGGCCGGGAACACGCGTTTGTCAGCCAGGCGCCGATCGAGCACCAGTTCCATATTGCCGGTGCCCTTGAACTCCTCAAAAATCACCTCGTCCATCCGGCTGCCGGTATCGATCAGGGCGGTGGCGATAATGGTGAGGCTGCCGCCTTCCTCGATGTTGCGGGCCGCGCCGAAAAACCGTTTGGGCCGCTGCAGGGCGTTGGAGTCCACACCACCCGAAAGGATCTTGCCGCTGGGGGGTACCACGGAGTTGTAGGCTCGTGCCAGACGGGTGATGCTGTCCAGCAGGATCACCACGTCCTTTTTATGTTCAACCAGGCGCTTGGCCTTTTCGATCACCATCTCGGCCACCTGCACGTGGCGCTCGGCCGGTTCGTCGAAGGTGGAACTGATCACCTCCGCTTTCACCGAGCGGGCCATGTCCGTCACTTCCTCGGGCCGCTCGTCGATCAGCAGCACGAACGGCACCACGTTTTTATGGCTGGCAATGATGCTGTTGGCGATGTTCTGCAGCAGCATGGTTTTACCCGTACGGGGCGGAGAAACGATCAACCCGCGCTGGCCGAAACCGATGGGGGTCATCAGGTCCATGATGCGGGTGGAATAATTGTCCGACTGATTTTCGAGATTGACCTTGCGTTCGGGATAGAGCGGAGTGAGGTTGTCGAACAGGATTTTCTCGCGGGCCACTTCCGGGTCTTCATAGTTGACGGCCTCGACCTTGAGCAGGGCGAAGTAGCGCTCCGATTCCTTGGGCTGCCGTATCTGTCCGGAAACCGTATCGCCCGTTCGCAGGTTGAAGCGGCGGATCTGAGACGGCGACACATAGATATCGTCCGGCCCGGGCAGGTAGTTGTAGCCCGGCGATCTCAGAAACCCGAATCCGTCCGGCAGGATCTCCAGCGTACCCACGCCGTAAATCGACCCGTTTTTCTCGATCTGGGCCTGCAGCAATGCAAAAATCAATTCCTGCTTGCGCATACCGGCTGCCCCTTCGATTTTGAATTGCTTCGCCATCTGGGTCAGCTCACTGATTTTCATCTCCTTCAATTCACTGATATTCATAAGAACCACTCCGCTTAATGGATTATATACAGGGACTCGCCCGTTTGATTCGTTTTGCGCAAACGCCGGAACTCGATTAATGTCAGGAAAATGAACTGGGAGAGGTCGGGTCGAAACCGCTATTCAGGGTTCACCCCCGCTTGAACACAATAGACAATCAAGCTCTGGAATGTTATTTCAGTTTTAAACGTGCTCGGCTTAGATTAAATGATGAAAAGGATCCTTGTTGGTTTTATTGGAGGAATTGATGTTTTAGATTGTTGGGTATGAATTCGTTAAAAGGCGGGCCCCGTGCCTTTAATCGATAAAAAGCTATATCATCATGCCCGAACTGTCAAGATTTTTCCAATCCATTCAATGCTTTTTCAGCTTGTTTTTCAATAGCTCACCCGTTTTTTCAACGGATGCGCCCCATACGATCCGGTCCCACGCCCATGCTGCCCTAAAATGAAGGAGTATCCCGGCCATGCCGCGATTGCCGTTACCCAGCCCCCTTTTGGAAAACCTTCCAGCTACGCCGCAGGCGTATGTGGTGGGCGGCACGGTCCGCGATTTGCTGATGCAGCGTCATCCCACCGATATCGATATCGCCGTGGACGGTGACGCCGCCCTTTTTGCCGGTGCCATCGCCGATCGCCTGCGGGGTCGGGTCATCCCCATGGGCAAACCGGGGCAGATCACCCATCGCGTCACCGGCCGGGGCCTCCTGATCGACGTCACCGGCCTGGCGGGCGACACGCTGGAAGACGATCTGCGTCGGCGCGATTTTACCGTCAACGCCATGGCCTATGACCTCCAGCACCAGCGGCTGATCGATATCCTGGATGGTCAGGACGATATGGCCGCCCGCCGCATCCGCATGGTGACGGAGCAGGCCTTTGTCGACGATCCGCTGCGGCTGCTGAGGGCCTTCCGGATGGCCGCCGTCCTCGACTTTGCGATCGAACCGGAAACGCTTGCGGCGATTACCCGCCAGGGCCACCGGATCAGCCGGCCGGCCGGTGAACGTCTGCGGGCCGAATTGCTCCAGCTGATGGCCCGTCCAGCCTCCGCACACCAGATCCAGGCCATGTCCGACAGCGGTCTGCTGCTGCACCTGCTGCCTGAAATGCAGCCTATGCAGCACTGCCGCCAGAACCGCCATCACGACTTCGATGTCTATGAACACACCCTGCGCGCCTATGCCGCCACCGAAAAGTGCCTGCAAAACGCCGGTGACATCATCGACGCCCTGGGAAAACGCTACCACGCGCCCCCCTACCGCCGAACCACCGGCGCCATCTTGAAGTATGCCGTCCTGCTGCACGACATCGGCAAACCCGGCACCCGCCAGGTGGATGCCGACGGAGACGCTCATTTCCACGGCCACGCCCAATACAGTGCCGACATGGCGGAAGCGATCCATGCCCGGCTGCGCCTGTCAAAGCCCGAATGCGCGCAGGCCCGGATCATTATTGCCAACCATGGGCGGCCGCTGAGCCTGTTTTCGGCCCGGGAAGCGGGAAACTTGAGCCGTAAAGGGATCAACCGGCTGTTCCGGGAGTGCGAGCCCTGGACACCGGAGGTGCTGCTGCACGCCCTGGGGGACACCCTGGGGAAAAAGAAAAAACCCGACGCCGCCGTCGATCGGGCCACCACCTTTATAAAGGATCTGCTGCGGGACTATTTTGATCGCTTCCGCCCCCTGGCCGAGCAGGAGCCGCTTTTGAGCGGTCGGGATCTCATGGAACACTTCGGGCTGAAGCCCTCGGCCCTGATCGGCGACCTTTTGCAACTTATCGAGGAGGAGCGCCTGGCCGGCCGGATCACCATCCGCCAAGAGGCCCTGGCCTGCGCCGCCGAATTTCTGGCTGTAAAAGACCTATCGAAATCTTAATAAAGACACTATTTTCGCATAGCGAAACGATCAGAATCCCTAAAGGTGCAAAGGATTGTTTATTGGGTTTTGGTCTGTTCCCTTTGTTCCGCGCCGAGCATCGACGCGGCGGCCAGAAAAAGTGCGCGGACTGTCTGACCCCGCCGAATGGCGGGGGAGTTTCCGCGCGCACCGGCCGCAGCGGCGACGCGCAGGATGAAGCGGAACACGGGCGTCTTCTTTTGGTTCCGTTTTCTTCCACGTGGAAGAACCGGACTTGATCCGGTATCCAGAACGCATCGATCATAAAAAAATCCCGCCGGGAAAACCCGACGGGATTTAATTTTAAAACGCTAACCCCACATCAATCCATTGGGGCCTACAGCTTTTCCAGCTCACCCACGATCTGGGCGGTGATCGAATCCAGCGTACCGACACCGTTGATGTGGACATATTTCGGGGCCGCGGCTTCGCCGGAGGCTTTCCATTTCTTGTAGTAGTCGATCAACGGTTCGGTCTGGTCGTGATAGACGTCCAGGCGTTTTTTAACCGTTTCTTCCTTGTCGTCGTCGCGCTGCACCAGCGGTTCACCGGTCTCGTCGTCTTTGCCCTCAACCTTGGGGGGGTTGTAGATGACGTGGTAGGTCCGGCCACTGGCCAGATGGGCGCGCCGTCCGCTCATGCGCTTGATGATCTCCTCGTCCGGAACGTCGATATCCACCACGGCATCGATGGGCACGCCGGCTTCTTTCATGGCGTCCGCCTGGGGAATCGTGCGCGGGAAACCGTCAAACAGGAAACCCTTGGCACAATCCGGCTCCTGAATCCGTTCTTTGACCAGGCCGATGATGACTTCGTCAGGCACCAATCCGCCGGAATCCATGAATCCCTTGGCTTTCATTCCCAGCTCGGTGCCCGCCTTGACAGCGGCCCGCAGCATGTCGCCGGTCGAAATCTGGGGGATGCCGTATTTTTCCTTGATGACATTGGCCTGGGTCCCTTTGCCCGCACCGGGGCCTCCTAACAGAATCAAGCGCATATACCCTCCTCCTTTTCCTCAGTAAAAATTTAACGATCTAACCGTCATTAAACATGGTACTATTGCGCAAAGCCCCCGCCCCTGTCAAGAACAGGTTTCCGGCCTGGCGACATCGCTGCTGTCGGCGTCTGACGGCAATTCATGATCGGGCAGTCCGCCTTGAAAGATAGCAGGAGGATGATTAAAGTGTTCCTTATAAAATGACTTGCTAAAGCGATTTGAATCTATTATAAACCTTTTTTTTGTAGATAAATACACAACCAACCATCGGGAATCATTTTAAATAAACATGCCGATGGCCGGAAGGGGGCGAGATACTTGAAGGAAATCGCAGTCAAAGTTTACGATAACGATATCGAAAAAGCGATGCGCATTCTGAAGAAAAAAATTCAGAACGACGGTCTCTTCAAACGGCTGAAGCTGAAAAAAAGCTACGAAAAGCCGAGTGAATTCCGGCGCCGCAAACAACGCGAAGCGCTGCGCCGCGAACGCATTGCCGCAGCCCGCCGAAGCTATCGACGTTAGTCGTTCCAGTGTCATCTAAACCCGGCAGTCCTGACTGCCGGGTTTTTTTGTGGAAAGGATCGTCCGATGGAAGCCTATGAACAATGCCTTAAGACCATGTACGGGCTCCGGCGGTTCGGCATCAAGCTGGGGCTGGATGTCATTTCACAAATTTTAGAGGGGCTCGGGCAGCCCCAGAACGCCTACCGCACCATCCATGTGGCCGGGACCAACGGCAAAGGGTCCGTGGCCTCCATGCTGGCCGGCATCCTGCAAACGGCCGGATTCTCCGTGGGCCTTTACACCTCGCCGCACCTGATCCATTTCAACGAACGCATCCGCATCGACGGACGCCCGGTGACCGATCCCGAAATCGTCGAGGCCTACCGGGCCATCCGCAAGGTTCAAAAAGCCGACCGCGAGCCCACTTTCTTCGAGTTCACCACCGCCATGGCACTCTATTTGTTCAAGCAGCACCGCGTGGACTGGGCCGTGGTCGAGACCGGCATGGGCGGCCGCCTGGACGCCACCAACCTGCTGGCCCCCGAGGTAAGCATCATCACCAATATCTCACTGGAGCACAAAGGCTATCTGGGCAACACGGTGGCCGCCATCACCTACGAGAAGGCCGGCATCATCAAGTCCGCCACCCCCGTGGTGACCGGTGTCACCCAGCCGTCCGCCATCGCCGTGGTTGAAAAAAAGGCCCAAACGCTCAAGGCTCCCTGTTTTCGATTGGGACACGATTTCCGCTGCCGCCGCCTGCCCTCCGGCAGCTTCCACTACACGGGGCTTGACCACCACTGGAAACATCTCACCACCAACCTGCTGGGGCCCCACCAGGCGGGCAACGCCAGTCTGGCCCTGGCGGCCACCGAAGTCCTGATGCAAAAGGGCGTCACCATAAAAGAGGACCACATTCGCCAGGCCCTGAACCGGGTTTCCTGGCCGGGGCGGCTCGAGACCGTGTGCCAGGAGCCCCGGATCATCCTGGACGGCGCCCACAACCTGGCGGCCGCCCGCAACCTGGGCCGCTATCTGGCGGAAACCTATCCGGACAACAAGATCATCATGGTGGCGGGCATCCTGGACGACAAACCGGCCGAAGAGATGCTCTCCGCCCTGCTGGCGGTCTGCGACCACGCCGTGATCACCGCCCCCACCATCGACCGCGCCATCCCGGCCGACGTCCTGGCAAGAACAGCCAAAAAGTTTGTCGCGAAAGTGGACGAACAGCCCACCGTGGACCGCGCCGTGGCCCGCGCCCTGCAGATCGTGCGCCAGGATCAAGTCATTTGTATTGCGGGGTCACTGTACGTGGTGGGCGAGGCCATGCAAACCCTCCAGCAGATGGGTCTTATGAAATAGCCTTTAAGCCGTCCTTGACAGAGGGAGGGATTTACCATAAATGGACTGATTGCCGTGAAGGTATCTCAAAAATAGGATTTTGGGGTCAGCGCAAGGCGGCCGTGAGAATTGAACCGGAGGCATACACCGGTATTTCGAGGATTCAATTCGATCGCCCAACGCCGCGATGGCGCCAAAAGACATTTTTGAGGTGCCTTCACCAAGCGCCCGTAGCCCAGGGGATAGGGCGTCAGCCTCCGGAGCTGAAGATCGCAGGTTCGAATCCTGCCGGGCGCGCCAATCATCAAGAATCGTGCAGCCGCACCTATCTGACCAATTCATAATCGATTGCCCGACACATACACTTTCAAGGAACTCGCTTTTGCAATCGTTCTTTTTGGCAACCGGACGGTTCAACACCCCCCTCTGTCCCCCCTCAAGGGGGGAATTAAACAACCTGAATCCCCCCTTGAGGGGGGAATTAAAGGGGGGTGTATCAGTCCTTTCAAAGGAGAAAAATGATGGCCATTAACCAGGAATTGCTCGACATTCTGGTCTGCCCCAAATGCAAGGGGATGATCTATCTTACCGAAGATCAGGACGGATTGATCTGCGATCACTGCAAACTGATCTATGAGATCCGTGAAGACATACCGGTCATGCTGATCGACGAGGCCAAACCCATCGATTAGACAGCGCTGCATCGTCTTTGCCTGATATACTAATCCGCGTCTGTGCGAAGCACATCGATGCCGCAACCGGGTCCCGCGCATGAGCCTTCCGAAACCGCCGAAACCCGCCAAACTAATTATCGGCATGTTTACCCGCTGCCGGGACCTGATCAAACCGGTAACCGGACTGATGGCGGAGCGGTTTGGCCCCATCGACCTGATCAGCCCTCTGTTTTCCTTCAACTACACGGATTACTATGAACCGGAAATGGGGCCGGATCTTGTCAGGCGCATGGTCGTCTTTAAGCACCTGATCGCTCAGGACGCCCTTGCCGGGATCAAACTGGCCACCAACGACATTGAATCACAATTTTTAAAAGAGGGTCAGCGCCGGGTGAACATCGATCCC
>JAHLLS010000010.1 GCA_020444045.1 Deltaproteobacteria bacterium | reverse complement strand
AATTATATCACATTTATGGAGGTTTTGCCTTCTTTTTTATGAAATATCCGGGTTAATGCATGTCAAATTTGCTATCGCCCCTTTCCGGTCCATCATCCCTGCGGGAACTGCAGTGTGGCCGTTATCGGTCTTTACCTGAAGGTCGGTGGGATCATCAAAGTCTGCACCCGAAATGGGTGTTCGCATCACTCCCTTGAGTTCGAGGACAGCCAGGACGCCCTGAACCTGTTTCGCAGCCAGGATCTTTCAGGGTTGCGTTAGGGCGGGTCCATCCGCTCTGAGTTCCTGCCTGGTGAACGCCAAACCGGGATGCCCCTGTGCCAGTGCCGATGAAATGGCATCCATTATTGAAAACAAAACCGGTATTCCGGTCGAACAAGGCACCCACGGCTATCACTGATTTCGATTCCTAAAAACGCTGATGCTTGACGGGGGTGAGCATCGTCCTATCTTTTCCTATCTGTTGTGACCGACTGTAAAACCAACCGAAAGGAGGAGAAGGCTGATGAAGAGGGATATTTTTTCAGAATTCAGGCTGAACGGATTCACACTGAAAAACCGCCTGGGGGTGGCGCCCATGACGCGCATGTCATCGGTGGCCGACAGCATTCCCCGACAGGATGTTCTGGATTTCCTGGTGCGCCGGGCCGAAAGGGGCGCCGCCCTGGTGTTTTCCGAAGCTCTCGTCACGGATTATGAAAGCGCCCAGGGTTATCCCGGCCAGGCCCGCCTGCTGACCCAGCGCCAGATCGAGGCCTGGAAGAAGGTGACGGACGCCATCCGTGCGCAGGGATCGGTATCCATCATGCAGATGTTCCACTGCGGGCGGGTGGCCTGGCCGGAGGTTAACCCGGCCGGGCGCATCATTGCCCCGAGCCCGGTGACCCCGCGGCAGAAGAACCCCCTGACGGACAAGCCTTATCCTGTTCCCGACGAGATCAGTCGGTTCGATATCCAGCATGTTATCCAGGGATTTGTGGAGACCGCCAAAGGCGCCGTGGCGGCGGGGTTTGATGGGGTTGAGATTCACGGGGCGCATGGATACCTCATCAACGAGTTTCTTTCCAGTTATTCCAATCATCGCCGTGATGACTATGGCGGGCCTCTCGAAAACCGCTATCGTTTCGCAAAAGAGGTTGTTGCCGCCGTGCGTGAGGTGGTGCCGGCGGATCGCCTCCTGACATTTCGGATTTCCAACTGGGGGGTTGTTGACCCGGATGTTTCCCTTTTCGAGACCCGGGAAGAGTGGCAGGCGCTGATCGAGCGCCTGTCGGCCGAACCCATCGATGCCATTTCGCTGTCCACCTATGATTTCCAGGCCAAAGGGTTCGATACGGATAAGACCATTTGCCAGTTGACCCGCGAGGTAACGGATTTGCCCCTGATGATCTGCGGTAAGATCCACGATCGGTCCACCGCCGAGGCGGCCCTGCAGGATGCCGATGTGGTCCTCTCAGGAAAATCCTTTCTGCTCAATCCGGATTTTGTGGCAGATGTCCGGGCGGGCAAGTCGCTTCCCCTGCGCCGAGCGGAAGAAGCCAATATTGCCTATACGGAAGAGCTTCTCCTCTAACCATGGAAGGAGGCGGTGGGGTCTGCCGGCGATAAAGGGCGGCGCGAAAGGTGGGCATCATTTTCTAAAAAACCAAAAGGGCTGCTTGTAAGAGCAGCCCTTTTGGTTTTTTGCATTCAAGTCGATAACCTAAAACCGGAAAAAGAGCCCTGCTCCTGCAGAAAAGATTTCGGTATCGTAGAAATCGATATTGGCATCACTATTCAAATAATCCGTTTTGACATAGAGACTGGTTTTTTTAAAAAACGGCACGCTCCAGCCGAAGGGATTGTGATACAGGCCGATTACACCGGCGCCGTAGCGGTCGTCATCCCGGGTTTTGCCGTAGATGGGATTGCGCTTGTCGTAGTCGGCGTAACCGATAAAGCCGTTGACCACCACCGAAAATGCTTCCGAATTGTAGCCGTAGGACAGCTTGAAATCCACCCCGTCGTTGCTCATGGCATCCCCGTCCAGATCATAGTTGAAGTAGGTGATGGTGGGGATGATGGCATGCTTCTTACCGTCGAAGAAAAAGCGATACAGGATATCGGCCTTGGTATAATCCCCCTCGCGATCCAGCAAATGTTGTTGAGCCGGTGTAAGTCCCAGAGGCGCATACGATCCGCTGCGTTCATCGTCAATATCGATTTTACGGTAGGAATACTGCAGTTGCAGTTCCGAACCGAAGATGCGGTCCCAGGCCACCCGGAATCCGTTGGAGGTGCGATCGGTGCGTGATCGTTTGAAGTTCGTCACATAGGGGTCCTCCCAGACTTCAGTGGGAATGGAGGAGAAGAGAAAACTGGCCGCCACCAGATTTTTGCCGGGCAGTTCCTGGGACACACCCACCTGGGTGGCGAAATCGTAGCGCAGGGCATCTTCCATGGCATTACCGACAAAGAGTTGGGTGCGGGTGCTGGCGAAAGTGTAGCGCAGGTCGAAGTTGAACTGAACCGAACCGGAACTGCTCGAATCCGGGTCGTCCGTCAGAGAATCGACGGTGCGGTTTCCCACGCTGCCGAAAGCGTTGCCGGCGATCATATTGCTTTTCACTTGACTGTAGCCGCCGCCGATCGTCAGATAGCCGCTGAATCCGGATTCTTCGGGGATGGGCTCGATGGCGAGAGCCGGGCCGACAGACAGAAGTGTGATCGTGATGAAAAGAATCATTAATTTTTTTGATCGGTGCATCGCAAACCTCCTCAAATGTTGTCGGAACCCGATGGTTGGGGAACATCGCGTAACATCATCCTTAACGGATGCAATGCGAATTTTCAAGGCGGAACCTGCGATGAAGGTGCTGATAAAGGCGGTGGTTCGGGAAATGCCGGGCTCAATCCGAAACATCGGCGGCGCTGTTGCGGCGCGCCTGCGCAATCAACTCAAGGAGGCTGCTGATTTTAGGGCGGGGCTCTTTATTGAGGAATGCTTCGTATTCTTCCTCGGTCAATCGATGTTTTAGATATGCCCCGACGTCGAAGTGCTGCCACCAGCAGTCCATCACCTTGAAACAGGGCTGGCCGTTGCTTCCTGTTTTCTCACAGTAGGTGAAGGGGACCGGGCCACCTAATCGGGGGCAGCGGATTTCCAAATGGTTTTTTTCCACGGATAGTCCCAAGGCCTTCAGGCCGTTGTGTGGTGGGCGGTTGCCCGCTATGTCGACGATATGGCCGGGGAGGAAAAAATGGTTCTCCTCCCCGGAAGGTCACCTCTGCGTGGTTCTATGGGGTACTCTTCATGGGTTTCGGTTTCGGGTAATCGGCAAAAACCGCCTGTGATTTCTGAAGATCATCATCCGACATGGCAATGTCGTTCAATTCACCACTGAAATAGCGATCGTAAGCCCCCAGGTCGAGCAGGCCGTGGCCGCTCCAGCTGACGACGATGGTTTTCTCACGGCCCTCTTCCTTGGCCTGGCGCGCTTCTTTGACGACCTGGGCCAGGGCGTTGGTGGTTTCCGGCGCTGGAATGAACCCTTCGGTTCGGGCCCACAGTACGCCGGCTTCATAGGCCTCGGTCTGGGTGACCGCCTTGGGTTCGCACAACCCCTCCGTGATCAGTTGGCTGACGGTGGGCGCCATGCCGTGGTAGCGCAGACCGCCGGCATGAATCGGGGGCGGCACGAAGGCGTGTCCCAGGCTGTGCATGGGCATCAGGGGGGTATAGCCGGCGGTGTCGCCGTGGTCGTAGACAAAAGGCGCACGGGTCATGGTGGGGCAGGCCATGGGTTCCACGGGGTAGATGGCAATGTCGCGGCCATGGATTTTATCGCTGACAAAGGGGAACGCCAGGCCGGCGAAGTTGCTGCCGCCGCCGGCACAGCCGATCACGATATCCGGATAATCCCCGATCATGTCGAACTGCTTTTTGGCTTCCAGGCCGATGATGGTTTGGTGCAGCATGACATGGTTGAGCACACTCCCCAAGGAATAGCGGGTCTTGCCGCTCGTGTCGGAAACGGCCGCCTCGATGGCTTCACTGATGGCGATGCCCAGGCTGCCGGGCGTGTTCGGGTCGCGGGCCAGGGCGTCGCGGCCGGCTTTGGTCTCGGTGCTGGGGCTGGCAACGCATTGACCGCCCCAGGTCTCCATCATGGCCTTGCGATAAGGCTTCTGGTCGAAGCTGATCCGCACCATGTAGACGCGGCAGGACAGCCCGAACTGGGCACAGGCAAATGACAGTGCGCTGCCCCATTGCCCGGCGCCCGTTTCGGTGGTCATGCGCTCGATACCGAATTCCTTGTTGTAGTACGCCTGGGGAATCGCGGTATTCGGCTTGTGGCTGCCGGGGGGGCTTACGCCTTCATTTTTATAGTAGATTTTGGCCGGTGTATCCAACGCCTTTTCAAAGGAAATGGCCCGCATCATGGGCGACGGTCGCCAGATGCTGAGCACATCCATGACGGGCTCCGGGATAGTGATCCATCGTTCGGAGCTGACTTCCTGCTCGATCAGGTTCATGGGGAAAACCGGCGCCAGGTCTTTCGGGGCGATCGGATTGCCGTCAGGGCCCAAGGGGGGGTTCATCTTGATATCCGCCAGGATGTTGTACCATTGCCGGGGCATTTCGGATTGGGGCAATATAATTTGTCGATGATTCATGGGGTCATCTCCTTCCGGGTGAGTCCGCAAGCAATGTCCATACACCGGGCCGAATGAAGCGCTTTGATTGCGTATGATCAAGGGACCTCTGTCAGTGAATCACAGGTCTTAGAGGGCGCGGGGTGTTTTGTCAAGATGCGGTTTCTGGTCGTTTCAGAAGAATATTTCCGAATAAACACGCGAAGAGGGGAATCGATGGTCCACGATATCCATGACTTCGGCGATCATCTCGCGCCGACCGGCCAGATAGAAATCATATTCGCCTTCTGGAAAATGGCGGCGCAGGTAATCCGTGACCCGGCCCGGGAACCCATGGGAAGGCCGGGATGACGGAGTCCCGGTTAGACAGGGGACGTAGCTAAGGGCGGCCGGTTCCATGAGGTCCCGAAAATAGAGTTCGTCAACTTGGCGCACACCATGGAGCAGAACAAACCCTTGCATACCGGTGCGACACATGGCGGCGAAGGGCGCAATACCGGTGCCGGTGGCAATCAATACTGCCGGCCGCGAAGAGGGGCGATTGATAAAATGACCGCTGGGCCCGGTGAAATCTAAAGCGGTTCCCAGGGGGCAGCGGCTGAGATGGGGGGAAACGACACCCTCCTCCACCGAACGGATCAGCAGGATCAGCTGATCGTGGCTGTTACCGGGAATCAATGAATAATCGCGATTTTTCCCGTCGGTGAGGAGGCAAATTCGCTGGCCGGCTTGGAAGTGAAATGCCGGCGGGCGTTCCAACGTCAGCGTGAAGGTATCCTTGGTGAGCCACTGACGGTGGAGGATGCGACTGGTGTGACGATTGCCGCTGGCGCGCGAAGCTTGGGATGTCATGCGCTTTCCCAGGGGGTGTCGGGGGTCTGGGTGACTTGATTGCAATAGCGCGCCAGCACGAAAAGATAATCGGACAGACGGTTCAGATAAGTCAACGTACCGATATACATTTCCCCTTCGCCGGAGGCCTGTCGTACCGTCCGGACCGTATGGCGTTCCGCCCGCCGACAGACACAGCGGGCCACATGGCTCCAGCAGGCGGCGGGATGGCCGCCGGGGAGGATGAACTGGCTGAGGCGCGGCAGATGCCCATCCATCCGATCGATGGCCTGTTCAAGAAAACGGGCGTTTTCCAGAGGCAGATCCCGGGTGGCCTCGAAGGATGGGTCTTCCCCGGAAGTGGCCAGGCAGGCGCCGACACGGAACAGGTCGTTCTGGATTTGATGGAGTTCCCGGATCCTGTCGCGGCTTTCGCTTGGCAACGCGGAAAGGACCGCTCCCAGAAGCGAGTTCAGTTCATCCACGTCGCCGTAAGCTTCCACGCGCACATCATCTTTGAAGAGGCGTTCACCGCTGAACAGGCTGGTTCGTCCGCGGTCGCCGCCGCCGGTGTAAATTTTCATGGATTTGGTCTCCCGTCGATGGACTATCAGACATTGATCGTGCCCACCCCGAACCGGACACGGGCAATCAGGAAATAGAGCGCGATGCCGACCGCGACAAGGGCGATACCATCCTACCAGAGTTTGCCCAACAGGCCAAGCGGCACCAAGAGCGCGAATTCGACCGCTATCAATGCCAACAGCGAAAAATAGGTGTCGTAACAGCCCTGCCGTGTCTCCCGTTCGGTGACAAAGAAAAGACGGATGCTGAGGATAACCAAAAGCGTGGTGAACCGCGAGAGGTTCATCCAAATTTGTTTTGGTGAGCTTCGAAGTGGTCTTGCTGGTTGGTTGGCACTTGAGCGCCTCCCCATTATGTGAGATTCGGAGTGCGTCTGCGTGGCGCTGGGGCAACCTCACGCCGGTGGCTTTTGTTGCGATTTAATCGGATGCCCGGTCAGTCCCAGCGGTAGGCGGCCAGGGAGAGGACGCCGTACTCGAAATGGCGGTGCAGGCATATGCCGCAGGGCGATGCGTCCCCGGCGCCGGCCGCCACCAGCAGCGGGAGGAAATGTTCGGCCGGATAGGGGTGGTTGCGTTCGGCGGCAGGGGCCGATTGCCGGTAGTCCAAAAGGGCGTCCGTAGCACCGGTGCGGATCGTGGTTTCCAGCCAGCAATCGAAGTCTTCGGCATAATCCGCCGCTGGATCTGTGCGCCGGAAGTCGGCCATGGCCTGTAAATCGTGGGTGGCGCCGCCGCTGGCCAATATCAGGATGCCGTCTTCCCGGAGAGGCGCCAGGGTATGGCCTATCCGGTAATGGTATTCGGCGGGTTCATCACTCTGGACGGAAAGCTGCACGACCGGGATCCGCGCCTGCGGGTACATCAGTGAAAGCGGCACCCAGGCACCATGATCCAGCCCTCGATCCAGCAGTATTTCAGCCGCAATGCCGGCATCGCGAAGACGGCCCACGATGACTTCCGCCAATTTCGGGTCGCCCGGGGCGGGATAGCGCATGGCATGCAGGGCGGACAGGGAACCGCCGAAATCATGGAGGGTTGCCGGATCGGCATCGCCGGTAACCAGGGCCTGGGTCGCTTCAAGGTGGGCGGAAATACAGACAATGGCCCGCGGTCTTTGGAACTGTCGGGGCAGACGGGCCAAAAATTTCCCGGTGGGCCCGGGATTCAATGCCATCACGGGCATGCCGTGGGATATGAAAAGTGACGGCGAGCGTGTCAAAGTGGTTTCTCCCTGGCAGCTCACCCTAATCGGAATGGCATGGATTGGCAAGTCGCATAACCATTTGCGGCGAGAGGCGCATTCGATCGGCTGTCATCGTGGTGAAGGGGTAAAGACATGCGGCATTGCCCTCGGGGGCAATGCCGCACGGATGCGATCCGGATATCAGCCGGAACAGAGCTCAGCGAACGATAAAACTTCCGGTCGAGGCCGAAAGCTGCTCGGCTGTGGCCGCGTTTTGCTGGGTGGATTTGTCCATTTCGGTCACCGCCATATTGATCTGCCGGATACCATTGGTTTGCTCCTGGGAGGCGCTGGCGATTTCATTCATGAAGGTGGCCACCTTGTTGGCGTTGCTGACCACTTCCTGAAAGGCCTGGGTGGTGTTGCCGACCAGCGTATTACCGTTCTTGATGGATCTGACCGTGTCGTCGATGAGGACAGACGTCTCTTTGGCGGCATCGGCGGCGCGCATGGCCAGATTGCGCACCTCGTCGGCCACGACCGAAAAACCAGCCCCCGCCTCTCCGGCCCGGGCCGCCTCGACGGCGGCGTTCAGGGCTAGCAGGTTGGTCTGGAAGGCGATTTCATCGATGGTATCGACGATATGCGCAATCTTGCTGCTCAAGCCGGAAATGGTATGCATGGCCTCCGACAGGCGCTCCATGGTTTGGCTGGCGTTTTGGGTCTGACAGATGGCCTCGGTCATGAGTTGATCGGCCTGATGGGCATGGTCGCTGTTTTGGGCAGCCATGGCGGTCAGCTCTTCCAGCGAGGCGCTGGTCTCCTCGATGGATGCGGCTTGCTTGGAGGCGGATTCGGCTACACTTTGCGAGGCTGACGCAATTTCGGCGATCATCTCGCGCAGGTTTTCATTCACCAGGTTCATACGGGCACTCATGTGACTGATCTCGTCACGTCCCTTCACCTCGATGCAATGGGTCAAATCCCCCTGACGCATGCTGCCGGCAACATTCAACACCTCGCGAATGGGGCGGTTGACCAGCTTGACAAACAGGACGTAGATCAGAATCGAGAGCAAGAAGGCACCCACCGACCCGATCAGCACGCTCTGGTTGCGAAGGCCTTGAGCGGCCAGCATGCTGCCCTCGGTGGCCGTGCGCACATGAATGCCGCCCAACACGGCGCGGGATTGTCCGTGGCAATGGTAGCAGCGGGATTCGTTTTGGATGGGACGGTAGATGCTCAGATAGGGTTTGCCCGCAATGGTTTCGATAAAGGCGTGCTGCGGTTTTTTAGCCCCTTTCAGCATGGCCTGAACCGCTTCCAAGGCATTGCTGTTTTGGGTGAAGGCCGCGATATTCTTGCCGCTTCGTTCGGTCTGGGTGGCGAAGGCGATATCGCCCTTGAAATCGAAAATATGGACTTCCAGACCGGAAACTTTTTCGTTCAAGCGCATGAATTGTTTGCGGACATCGTCATTGTTGCCGATGGCCAGGGCGTCGAACATGCCCCCCTCGATGGCCGTGGCTGTCAGGTTGGCATTATGTTCGGTCTGTTCCGTCAGGATTTTACCCTGGGAGTGGATATTCGTCGCGATCATCAGGCCGAACACCAGGACGACGATCGGTAAAAGGACCACCATGACTTTGGCCCAGAGATGAAGCCCAATAGCTGCGAATAACTTTTTCATCTTGACCTCCGCGCTGGTTTCAGTGGGTTCCGCCGAAAAGCAGGGGCTTGAATTTGAAGTTTCCAACCCGTTCGGCATTGTGACAGCGTTCGCAGTCCGCGACCGTCAGCTCGCCGATAATATCTTCGGGGTCGCCGGAATCCACATGATCGCTGCCGGGGCCGTGGCAGGATTCACACCCCAGGTTTTGCAACAGCGGCGTTTCTTCTACCGAGACGAAACCGCCCGGCTGGCCGTAACCGGTGGCGTGACACTGGAGGCACTCGTGGTATTCCTTATCGGTCAGTCCTTTGCGCATCACCTTGACGCTTTTGTAGGAATGGGCCTTCTTGGAATAGGCGTTATAGCTTTCATACTGGTCTTCATGACATTCTTGGCAGGATTCGGAGCCGACATAGGCTTTATCCTCGGCAAAAACAGCCTCTATCGTACCTGCCAGGGGCGCGAGTCCCATGAGTCCGACGAAGACGGTGACAACGCGCCAACAATCCAATCGTTTCAGAATCATGAATCTTCTCCACATTAACAGTAAAACCAATAGCAGCATGCCCCATAAACGACGGTTGCCCGCTAAAAGCCGTTTTCTGAAGCCTCCAAGCGGTTAAAGGCCGCGGGGAGCTGCTCTCATGACGCTAAGCCCATTAAAATCTTTCTCGGCCAAAAGGGGGCTTGAGTTAAGTGAATTATGGTTTTTTTGGGGTAACGCGATAGAAAATGGTGGAGATCAGACAGGATTTTTGGCCCTCAGCCGTCCAGTACATGCCGGGTCAGAATAAAACAAGTAAAGGTCCCTTGGAAAATAGCCTGGTCGCCTTCGCTCACCACAACCGTGACCGTATGTTTTTTTCCATCTTTGGTTGCCACCTCGGCCACGGCCGACAAGATGGCACCGATGCGAACGGGTTTCAGAAAGCGGACTTCGGCGGCGCCCAATACGACATGGGGGTCGTTGACCGCCAGCATGGCGGCGTAGTCGGCCAGGCCGAAAACAAAGCCGCCGTGCACCAGTCCTTTGTCATCGGCCACCATGCGGTCGGTGGCCGTGAACGATACACGGCAGTATCCCGGTTGCAGGTCGACCGGTTGGCCGCATAGCTCCTGATCGATCAAATGATGGGTATGAATATCCATGGGAACCTCTCAAAAATAGTGGGGTGATGGATGACCTCCATGTCCGGGCCGACGCCGCCTTGCAGGGCGATTTCAGGTCAAGACCTTGTCCCGTCGATGCAAACATAGCGGCAGCAAACGCCTATACGTCAATTTTTTTGAAGCGTCCCGGCACCGCACCGCACACCGGGCATTTCTCGGGAATGGCATCCAGTGCGATATAACCACAGACCTGACAGACATAAAATTCGTGCTTGGCTGTATCAATGTCAGCATTCCCCAATACCGAAGTGTGGTTGCTGCTGACCTTTTCGAATTGTTCGAACGCGGCTTCGGCCGATCGATCACCGGCGGATGAGGCTGTCTGGCGGCAGGCTGGATATTCCTGCGTTGCGTCCTTTTCCTTTTGCTGCCGAAGCCGTTCAAGGTGGCGGTCTGGTCGGTCGATCTTCCCCCGCAGGTAAATCAAGGCCCGTCGGGCGCTGATCTGTTCGCCCATGGCCATGGCTGTCATGAGTTTGGCCAGTTGGTTCCGGTCGTTTTTTTTAGCTTGGGCGGCATACAATCGATTGCGGGCGGCCGATGCGGATTCCGCCGCCATGGCCAGTTTCATCCGGCGATCCAAGTCATTTGGCATGGAAGGCCTCCTGTTTAGGGTCTCTTTTGTCGATGGATTTTGGTTTTCTGCCTTTCTCCGATGGAGTGGACAGGGGGTCTGCTTCAGGCCTGGTTCCCATCGGGATTTCGTCGCTCAAAAGACAGCCGGCAAGGGTTTCGACGAAGCGATAAAAGAGCAGGGTGCGACTTCGGATGCGGCGCCGGAAAAGATCGGTAAACAGCAGATGGCGCAACCCGAAACTGACTTCCAACTGGACACCCGCCGCATCCCGCCCCCGGTTGCAAACATTCTTGGGGTCCAGGCCGCGCAAACCGGGGCGGTCGCAGCGGCGTGCCGGGAAACCGGCGGCCTGCAGGCTTTCGATGATGCGATCGCCGCGTTGCAGTGCCAGGCCGCCAACCCACACAACCGGTTCGACATCCCGACAGCCGTGAAAGGTCACAATCCAATTCGCTTCCGTCGCCCGCTGCATGGCCAGGGGTTCGTCAAAGCGGTTGCTCGAGATGTGCAAAACCCGATTGCCCTGTTTTTTGATGCCCTTGAAACAATAGAAAGCATGGTTCTGAGCTGCTACGGCATCCGCAATATCACCGGTTCCCGGCTCGATCCCGCCGGCGTGGGGTGCCATCACCAATATCCCGGAGCTTCCGGTGCGGTGCAGGATGACATAGTCCATGCCTTCCTGTTCAGGCTTTCGAAGTTGATCGAAATGGAGGTAAGTGTCCACGGTGATCAAATCCAGGTTTGCCGATGGTCGACAGATACCCCTCATCGCTATCGGCTAAGCGGCGACCCATTGTTCCAACAGGGCTTTCATGATCTTTTGATTGGGCGTAAATCGGTCCGTAACAGCACGCATGGTGGCTGACGGCTGGATAAAAGGGCCTTCCCCAATCTCGTCGGCGCAATTCTCAATCAGGGCATGCAGGCTTTCCCGCGTGGTTTCCAGGTGGAACTGGAGACCGACAATGCGGCGGTCGATGTAAAAACCCTGATGCGGGCAGGCCGCGCTGTGGGCCAGACAACGGGCTCCTTGAGGAAGATCGAATGTATCCCCATGCCAGTGAAACACCGTCAAGGATGATGGCAGAAACGATGCGGTTTCATCCGAACAGGCTTCTCTGGATTTGTGGATGGGGAACCACCCGATTTCGGGAACCGGATTTTTATAGACCGGGGCGCTCAGCGCAGCGGCCATCAGCTGCGCTCCCAAACAGATCCCCAGAACGGACTTTCCTGCATCGATTGCATCACGGATAAAGCGTTTCTCTTCAACAAGCCAAGGAAACCGGTGGTCGTCATGGGCACCCATCGGGCCGCCCATGACGACCAGATGCGTTACTTCCGGGAGCGGCGGCAATGCTTCGTTGTGGAAGAATCGGGTGACCCGGGTTTCCAGGGTGGCGTTGGCCGCCCATTCCTGGATGCTGCCAGGCCCTTCAAAGGGAACATGTTGAAATACATGGAGTCGCATCCGGTTTGGTTCCTATCCATTGCGATGCGGTGTCCGGGGTGTCGGATGGGGTGTGATCGAACCTCAGCGTGATGCTTGCGCGACCGATCGGACGCCATGCCAAAGAAATCCCATGGCCAGAATGAAACCACCGATACCCCAAAAGGGTATGTAGATGTCAAGCAGCACCAATAGCGCGTCGATGAGCAGTACCGGGGTCATGGCCATAATGGCGATACTGACCGCGGCACCGAAAGGCAGTGGGAAACGATGCACGGACGCCAACCCCATTCCGATAGCGCCATAGAGCAGCGCTTGAACACTTCGAAATATAAACGAAAAGCCCAGCGTCAATGGGAAAAGAACGAACGGAAACCATTTCTGGGCATCCTGCACCCATTGCGACACCACCGTCTGGTTGATCCGTAACGATTCGATCGGAGACAAATCCAGCACCCGGATGTCACTGGCACTTAAACGTGCCGCCAACCGAGAGCCTGTCAACAAGAGCACCGCATCGGTCTGCTTGAGGGATGAGATTTTCCCGGTCGTGTCAATTACCGCAAATATTTTCCCGCTGTCCTGTTGGTAGATGGTGTAGGGTTCGGCAACATCCACCCGGACGTTCCCGTTTTGGATAAGGATTTCCGGGATCTGGGCAATGATCGGGGGGGCTGCTTCCGCCACAAAGACCGAGACCAGCGTGCGGAAGTGCATCATGTAGACCGCTGCGGAGACCAGAAGAACCAGCAGGAGGTGGACAAATGCCAAGCCCCGCCAGTGTGCCGCGACATCGGCATAAAACGCAGGCGAGAAAAACGCGAGGGTGTAGGGATGCCGCAAATCGAATTGCCTTTCGCCCGATGGGGGGGCGGTCTTCTCGTCAGCCGTTTGCCGGGTGGCTCCTCTTATCGCCCCCCACATCGTGGTTCGGGAAGCAGTCGACTGGGCTTCCAGCCGGCAAAGGGCGCCGGTGGCTTCGAAGCTGGCTTTATCCTTCAGGGCGGTATCGTAATCCAGGTCCTCTTTGAGAACCACCGGCGGTTTGGAGAAAAGGGCTTCGACCTGTCCGGGGCTCACCTGGAACAGATCGGCCAGCTGGCGCTGGACCTCCTCGCGGGATGCCTGGGGCTGGAGATGGCCGTCGAAGATAAGGCGGTAGCGTTGCATGATGATCCCGGCGTTGCAAAATTCACGTCGATCAGGCGGTCATAATGGTCACACCGCTATATCAATAGGGCTGCTGATGCGCAAGCACCTTGGCCGGCACAATGGTAAATTTATTCTCTCCGGGGGGTTGCCAGTAAAGTTGGATCGTGGCGGTGCCTTTACGCTGGAAATAACGGCACCGCAGCGAATACCAGCCGGGTTCAGTGATGGACAGTCGGGCCTCCGGGGAAAGGCGGTCGGCGTGCCAATCCGGGTCGTCAACCAAACGCCGGCCATCGATATAGAGTCGGAAACCGTCGTTGGAATTGGCCTGGAAACCATAGGTGCCGGGGTGCTCAAGCCGTATGAAGCCGCTTATCTCCATGCCGATCCCGCGATTGGTGCCACTGTCAAAAATGAGGCTGCGTCCGAACTGATGGTTCAGGTAGGGGATGGGGGGTCCGGGTTGGCCTTTTTCACGGGCCTTTTCTCCTTGGGGCAGTAAATCCAGGCTGCGGACGAAGTTATGTTTAAGGTACAGGACGGCAAGGCCGGGTTCAAGCCCTTCGGTATCCAGCGGAAGATAGGCCTGGGGCGGGCGCACAAATCCATCCGCACCATCCGGCGATGTGGCACATCCGGTCAGCAGGACCACCAGCAGCACGAGAGGTATGATGGCGGGTTTCCGACGGTCGGCAGGCAACATGGCACCTCCTTGCAAAGAGTAAATCGGGTGTCGTGGGGTATTGGAATGTCTACGGCGTGATGCATCAATCCCAAAATGCAAATCTCTTTTTATCCATCGTGGTGGGGCTAGTCCGGAAATTTGATGGAAATTTTCTCACCACCGTCCTTGGTTTTGACCTTGATGCGGAGGTCGATGCTGCTGTCCCGTAAACCGAGTGCCAGTTGTGTTTTGCCTTTGGCATCATCGATGTGGGTGATTTCGCGTACGGCTTTGAAGATCTGGTCGCCGACGGCCTCTCCCGGGGATGGTAGTTCGGTTCGCCGATACTCGGCGGTCACCGTGACCGCTTCACCGGGTGCCCGGCGAATCGTGATTTTGCTGGCATTGTGATTGATCCCGTGGAGCGCCGTCAAGGCCAGCCATTTGAGGGCCTCTTCCTCCTTGTCCGTACCTTCCGGCAGACGCGACATTTCTTGCAGGGGGTCCGTGGTGGCATAACAGTCGCAGAGTTCTTGCACTTTGAGATGTAGGTTGCGTTTCTCTTTCATGATGATGGCTCCTTTCGGTAAGACCCTATCGGTCCGTGAAACGGACGGGTAAGCATTTTCCCCCGGTATTCTGGGGAAGGGTGCCGTCTGTTGGAATAGAGTTTAGGGTAAGGTCGTTTAAAGAAAATGCAAGACGGGGTGTGTTGCACGCCAATTGCTAAAATCGAATGGAAAGGCAGGTCAAGCCACCATCCATTTGACGGATCTGGCGGGTCGGCAGTTCGACAAGCGATTTGCCGGTGGCTTTCAGCAGGGCACGGGTTTGGGGATACCCCTGCGGTATGATCAGGTGGTGATTGATCCAAAGCGTATTGCAGGCATGGGCTTCCAGGGGATCCACCAGAATTTTATCGTAGTCTTCGAACTCGGGACGCGCCGCCCACGGTGCGATGAGAAGCAGCTGCCGGTCGCCGATGCAGGTCACACTGCTTTTCAGGTGCAGTCCGTCATCCACGGTCACCCGTGTACACTGATAGTCATAATGGGCCAGCACGCGGGCCAGCTGTGCGGCCCCTTGCGGATTGGTGCGACGGGACAGCCCAATGAAAACCTGCCGGCCGACGATCATGACGTCGCCGCCGTCCAGCGTGCCGGGGGCGTGGATTTCCGTCAGGTTGCGGTAGCGGCTCAAAACCCGGGCCACGCTTTGTTCTTCCCCGCGTCGTTCCAAAGCCCCGGAGCGTGCGATAACGGCGATTTCGGGTGTGACAACGGCCGTGTCTTCCACAAAATAAGCATCCGGGAATCCGGGCGCGGGGTCGAGGCGGATCAGTTCCACACCGAGGGTCGCCAGGGCATCGCAATAGGCGGTATGCTGGTGTTGAAGCTGCTCAAAGCAAAGCGGCGCCCCGGATTGCGTTGTCAGCCCGGTGGCCGCATCAGGGCCGGGATCGCGTACAATGGCATGTTGGATCATCGGCGCCGTCCTTTGAGGCGATTGCGCCTGTTGCCGTGGGGGGCTCATCAACTGTCTTCCGGTTCATAGAGGATGCGCCGGTTGCGCACGAAGCGCCGCATGAAACGCGGGTATTCGGTGCGCATGAATCGATCCAGGTGCCAGGGTGTTTTCGTGAGCTGATTTTGGCGGCCTGCGGCCATCATATAAGTCCAGGCCTGGGTTCGCTGGCCGTTGTTCTTCGAAACGAATTGATAGCGGCGCCGGTAGAGTGGCCCTTCAAAACGATCGAGTATGTCCAGTTCCTCCGGCGTTACATCACGGTAGAGTCGCCCGGGGGTTTTACGTCCGGGTGCGCGGTCGAGACCGGGATATTCCGCCCCACAGACTTGAAGGGCGATGTATCCAGGCAGGAAAGCCCGGGCGCCCTGCAGCCGACGCCCGATGACCGCTTCCAGTACGGCGGGGATTTGGAGGGTGCCGAAACAGAACAGGTTGTGGCATGGCGCGGGCCTGGCAGTTGGGGTCATCGCGGTTGTCATATGGTCAGGAGGCGTCGAGTTCAAAAGAATGTCAGGCTGTTTCCAGCGCGTCTTGGACCAGTTTAAACCGGTCATCCAGGTACAGTTCCGCTTGTCGTAGGGCATGATTGGATGTCGGATCGGTCTCCAGCTCCTGTAGGATCAACCGGTAGCGGGAAATGGATTGTCCTTTCGAGGGGGACTGAAGCGGTGGTCGCCCATAGAGATGGTCGTTGAAAAAGTAGTTGGCGACACGATGATTGTCGGGAGCGCGGAAAGGCCAGCTGACCCGCAGAAGAAACAAAAACTTCAGGGCTTCCCGACAGGCACGGTGGGCGGTAAAATCCTCGGCATAGAGGGGCCGGTTCATTCGGTCCTCCAACTCCTCGAAAAACGCCTGGAGCAACTTGGTTTCCGTCACAATAAGGCCATAGAGATACCAGTCATCGAGGACACTACGGACGATCTCCTTGTGGCGCTGGGGGAGCAGGCGGGTTGAAGGGCAAAAGTAGATGTGGCAGGTCATTCCGCCGTAATAGCTGACACTCCGAAAGTCCAGGCCATGATTGCCGGACGCCTCGGGGTGCAGCAGGCAGCCCACGGTCGCGTGCTCCGGGCCCATCAGCCCGAGAAAAGGGCAGTGGTGGAAATCCGGCATGGGGCGCTCTTTTCCCTCACGCGTTTCAACCTGTCGCTTGAATTCGAAAATAGCATCCACCGTTCGTGGCGTGGTTTCAAATCGCCGGGTGCGGGCTTTGAGCACCTGGACCAGGGCGTTGCGTGAGGCAACCGGTACATTGTAAAGGCCGCAGCAGGCACCGCAGGAAACATGGTCGTTGACCTGACAGAGGGTGCTCTCTTCCGTGGTCTGGGCATCTTCGTTGCCGCAAGGGCAATCGCCGGATTCTCTGATGGAAGGTCTTGTCATATGGATATCCGCTTGTCGGTGCGCATGCGTCAGGCTTCCGGCAGGGCAATCGCTTCGACTTTCATCCCCCACATTGCTTGTCATACGGCCTTCTTTTGGTAACGGTTCATCATCCCATATTTATGGCCTATTCTTGGATCGCCCGCAAGGGTAAAAACGGGCGAAAGATGGTAATTCCGGCTGATATGAAGTGGCGCCGCCGTCGGGGGCGGGCGCCGGCGGAGGGCAGGAAAGGTGCTATGCGTCGCGCGGCATGGTGGCGGCAATCATTTGCAGCCCCCCCTCATTTTGAAGGAGGTCCTGGATGGTGGTTTTGTCGTACACGTTATAGATGGCATCCTGAACCCGGTCCCACATGGGCATGAAGGCACATTCACCGTGCAGGGGGCAGTTTTCCCGGGCGTCACAGGCGTTGCAGCGGTCCTGGGACTGGGCATTGTCGAGGAAACGAAAAATGTCGCCGACCGTAATTTCGCTGGGGTGGCGGAGGAGCGTATAGCCGCCATAGTAGCCCCGTTTGGAGGCCACCAGGCCGGATGGTTTGAGCTCCGCCATGATGACTTCCAGAAACCGTAGCGGAATGGCTTGCGCTTCGGCAATGGCGGCCAGTTTGACCTGTCCGTTTTGGAATTGCTTGCCAAGTTCGTAAATAGCCCGCAGGGCGTATTTATGTTTCTGGGTGATCAGCATGCGATGGCTCACAGGGCCTTATGGCGGTTTCCTACAGAAGGGCACCAAAATTTAACTTCTATACCTAATTGAGATGCCTGTGGTTGTCAAACAGGAACCTTGCTTGTTTTCCACCAATACCGTAAATGATAAGGGCTTCGGCCAATTGACAATGCCGGTCGCCCTGGGATATACCCCAGCCCGAACGGCATCCATACGAAGGTGCTTTATCCAGCGTTTCAATCCGCTACAGGTCATACCCGATTATGAAACCCATTGTTGCTCTGGTGGGACGGCCCAATGTGGGCAAGTCCACCCTGTTTAACCGACTGACGCGCACCCGCGACGCCCTGGTGGACGATTTCCCGGGCGTTACCCGTGACCGGAACTATGGTGACGCCGAATGGGACGAGGTTCCGTTTACCGTGGTCGACACGGGCGGCTTTGCCGGCCAGATAGACGACAACTTCGCCGACGCCATCCGCCAGCAGGTGTTCCAGGCCATCGAAGACGCCGATGCCGTGATCATGATGATGGATGGCAAGTATGGCCTGTCTCCCTTTGATCGTGACATTGTCGATCGCTTGCGCGACGCTGCGAAAACCGTTTTTTATGTCGTCAACAAAATCGATGGCCCCGAGCAGGAAAACGCGTTGGTGGATTTTTACCGCCTTGGGTTGGAGAAGGTTTATCCGCTTTCCGCCGAACATCGCTACGGCCTCGTCGATCTTCTGGACGCACTGGTAAAGACCTTCCCTCCATCCACGGACGCCCCCCGGGATGAAATCAAAATTGCAGTGGTGGGGCGGCCCAACGTCGGCAAATCTTCTCTCATCAACCGGCTGCTCGGACAGCCCCGTCACCTGGTCAGTGATATCCCCGGCACGACCCGGGATGCCGTCGACTCCGTCCTGACGCATCACGGCCAGCAGTATCGTCTGATCGATACGGCCGGCATCCGCCGCAAGGGCAAAGTCTCGCAGAAGCTTGAAAAATTTTCCATCATGAAAGCACTGCGCAGCCTGGACCGCTGTGATGTGGCCCTGATCCTGATCGACGCCTCGGAAGGCATTACCGACCAGGATATCAGTGTGGCCGGCTACGCCTACGATCGAGGCTGCGGCTGTATTTTTCTGCTGAATAAATGGGATCTGGTGGAAAAAGACCATCGCACGGTCAAAGCCTATACCGAGCGGCTGCACATGGAAGCCAAGTTTCTGGCGTTTGCGCCGGTCATGACCATTTCCGCGCTCACCGGCCAGCGCCTCCAGCGGATTTTCCAGTTGGTGAAGGAGGTGTACGAACAGTACACGGCCCGGATTCCCACCGGCCGGGTGAATCGTATCCTTGAACAGGCCATGAAAGACAACGAACCCTCGCTTCATCGTGGCCGACGTATCAAGTTTTATTATGCGACCCAGGCCTCATCCCAGCCGCCAACGTTCATTTTGTTCGTCAACTATCCGGAAGCCGTCCATTTCTCCTATCGTCGTTACCTGTTGAACCAGATTCGTCCGGCCGCCGGACTGGACAAAACGCCGGTGCGGCTTTTGCTGCGTCAGCGCTCCGGGCGCCTTGAATTCAAGGACACGCCGGCCCAGCGCGAGAAAAGACGTGCGGAGAAAAAGCATCGGACACCATCCAAACGTCGATAGCAAGTGTGGGAATGGGGCCCCGGTGAGTGTTGCGAGCCCCCGAACCACGTTCCTTTTTATGGATGGTCACCGCGAAAAGATGGAGCGCCCGGGACGTGGACCTTTTTGAATACAACGCCAAAGTGAATATGGCGGGGGATGCCCCTCTGGCTGACCGCATGCGCCCGCGCACGCTCGATGATTTCATCGGGCAGGGCGAAGCAGTGGGAGAGGGGAGCCTGATCCGGCAGGCCATTGCCACCCAGCGGCTGTTTTCGATGATTCTCTGGGGGCCTCCGGGATGCGGTAAAACTACGCTCGCGCGACTGATCGCAAGGGCTTCCCAGGCACGTTTTGTCGAGTTTTCGGCTGTTTTGAGCGGGGTCAAAGATATTCGCCAGGTGATTCAGGAAGCGCGGCAGCAGCGCGACCATCACCATCGACGGACCCTTCTTTTTGTCGATGAAATCCACCGGTTCAACAAAGCCCAGCAGGATGCCTTTCTGCACCACGTGGAAACCGGCTTGATCACCTTGATCGGGGCCACCACCGAGAACCCTTCGTTCGAAGTCATTCCGGCGCTTTTATCCCGCTGCCGGGTCGTTGTGCTGACACCGCATTCCCCGGAGACGCTGGCCAAAATTGTCGATGCCGCTCTTTCAGACGCGGAAAGAGGATTGGGCAAGTGGAACTGCCGCATGGCTCCCGAAGCCATGGATTTCCTGGTGCGCATTGCCGACGGTGACGCCCGCACGGTGTTGAACAACCTCGAGATGGCAGTGGCCCTGCACACAAGCCAAAATGAGCGCCTGCCGGATGCAGCGCCGGCCTGCATCCAGTTGAAGGATGTCGAGACCGTGCTGCAGAAAAAAGCGCTGCGGTACGATAAATCCGGTGACGAACATTTCAATTTGATTTCCGCCCTGCACAAAAGTTTGCGGGGCAGCGACCCCGATGCAGCCCTCTATTGGCTGGCTCGCATGCTGGCTGCCGGAGAGGATCCCCTTTACATCGCCCGTCGCATGGTGCGGTTTGCCTCCGAGGATATCGGCATTGCGGATCCGCAGGCGCTTACCATAGCGCTCAACGGCATGGAGGCCTTTCGGTTTTTAGGCGCGCCCGAAGGTGAACTGGCCATGGCCCAGGTTGCGATCTATCTGGCGACGGCACCCAAAAGCAACGCGGTCTACACGGCCTACAAAGGCGTCCAGGAGGATATCCGGCGTCATGGCACGCTTCCGGTTCCCCTGCATATCCGGAATGCCCCGACGGAATTGATGAAAGACCTGGGATATGGCGCCAACTATCGCTATGCCCATGATTATGAAGACGCCTTCGTGGCGCAGCAGTATCTACCCCGTGAAATCCGGACCCATCGCTATTACCACCCGACCGAGCGGGGCTACGAGAAAACCGTCAAAAAACTGCTGGACCGCTGGCGCCGCCTGACGCAGAAAACCGGTTTGCCGGACAGTCGGCAGGATCCCGAAGATGCTTGACAGCCGTGTTTTAAGGCCTATTTTTTAGTAAGAATTAAAACACATCTAGACCGACCTCAACCCTTCCAGCGAAAGGGACTCCTATGCAAACCGCACAAGATATCATGACCCGCGACGTTATTACCGTGACACCGGATACCGACATCACGCATGCCACCAAACTTCTCCTGGAACATCGTATCAACGGGATACCGGTCGTGGATGCCAAGCAGCGACTGGTCGGCATTGTCTGCCAAAGCGACATGATCGCTCAACAGAAGCGCATTCCACTGCCGTCCCTGTTTACCCTGCTGGATGGCTATATTTCCCTGACCTCGACCAAACAGTTTGAAAAGGAAGTTCAAAAAATTGCCGCCACGCAGGTGGCTCAAGCCATGACCATCGAACCGGTAACGGTTCGACCGGAGACCACACTCGAGGAGATCGCCGCATTGATGGTCGGTAAAAAACTACATACCCTGCCGGTGGTGGACAAGGGCGCCCTGGTGGGGATTATCGGCAAGGAAGATATGCTGCGTACCCTCATGAGCGGGCCTTCGGTGGCCTGAGGGGCAACTCTTCGACTAAGAAAAAGGAGGACGGTATGAATATTCGAAGCATTGCGTGCTGTACGGATTTTTCAGACCACGCCGACAAGGCGGTGGCGGCGTCATTTGATCTGGCCCGTCGCTTCGATGCGACGCTTTGCATCCTCCATGTCCTGCCACCGGTGGTTAATCCGGTTCTGACCGAAGCCGAATGGATGCCGCCGGAAGAAGCCCCCCGCGATACCATGTTGATGCAGATCAAGGAACGCATGCAGGATCGTTACGGAGACGGCGATTCCCAGGGGGCGACGCCGCAGTACGTGGTGCTGGACGGACATGTTTCCACCGAGATTCTGAACTTTCTCGAAGAGCGTCATATCGACCTGGTGGTGTTGGGATCGTACGGTCTGTCCGGCATGGGATTGGTCGTTTTCGGCAGCGTCACCAAGCGGATTTCCCAGAAGGCCGCCTGTTCGGTCATGATTGTCCGCGATCCGCATTAGTCGACGGATACGACGTGTTCGTGTTTAAGGACAGGCGCACGAATCAGCGGGCGGCTTGGCCGGCATCGTGAAGGTCTGTGTGACCTCGCCGGTGAACCCGTCACGGTCGAAGGTGCGCTCGCAGATGCGGGCTGTTCCGTCGCAGGCCACCAGGAGCACCGTGGAGGCGCGCGTGCCGTAAATGTCGCTATGAATGAATACGGTGCCCAGTCGCCGCTCCCATTCCAGTCCAACGCCGGTCTGGGGGAGATCCTTGTCCGGCGGCACGGCGCGATCCTGCAGAATCTGCATGAGGTTTTCCTTATCGGGGGGGCGGTGAGACGATAGGTGGTTTTTCATCGCCCGGCAGCTTCGCGCCACTTTCGGCCAGGGGGTGTTGAGTAAATGATTGCTCAACCCGTGCACCCCCGGTTGCAATTCCTGCGGCGCACCCCCCCGATTGGAATAATAGGCCCACCGCTCTCCTTCCGATAATATCAGATTGAATCCATTGTAATCAGAGCCTATTGATTGTACCTTTTTAAGGTAATTGTTTAGCGTTTCGTGACTCTGTAGGAAGTCGCTGACCAAGTGGCCGCGGGACGGAGCGTTGGAAATTCGGACACCCGGTTCACGGTAGTTGGTCAATGCCGCCATGCGGCCATTGGGGTGAACGCCCATCCAGGTGCCGCCGCCTTCAAGGTCGCGCCCGGCCACAACAGAAGATCCCTGCTCCCAATGATGCAGGGCCAGTGCCGGACGGTTATAGAATTCATCCCGGTTGGCGGCGATGATGACAGGGTAGTCCGGATGGACACGATACGCCAAAACAATGAGGCACATGATTACTTTCCGTTGACCTGGATTTGAAACCGGTGCTAATTTAAGTGCTTCTTCATTTTGGAAAGTAGCTCAGTGGAAGGGATAATTCAAGCAAGGAGGCGATTTCATGAAAGATGTGGTGATTGTCAGTGGGGTCAGAACAGCGGTCGGTTCCTTTGGCGGGGCTCTCAAAAACATGCCCGTCGTGGACCTCGGGGCCGCTGTTATCAAAGACGTGCTGCAGCGGCGGAATCTTAAGCCCGTTGCAAGCCCATTTGTGTCTGAACTGGCCCCCGATGCGCTGCGCGACGAGGGTGTCATTGCGTTGGAGCAGCGTTATCAGGATTGGCCGGAAGCGGCCCAGCCCATTAACGTGGACGAAGTCGTCATGGGCAACGTGCTGCAGGCCGGTCAGGGGCAGAACACCGCGCGTCAAGCCATGATCCGCGCCGGCGTTCCCAAGGAGACCCCGGCCTTCACGATCAATAAGGTTTGCGGATCGGGACTCAAAGCCATTGCTTTGGGAGCGGCCAGCATTGCCACAGGACAGGCCGAAGTGGTGATCGCCGGTGGTATGGAAAATATGAGCCAGGTTCCCATGGCGCTGCCCAAGGCGCGCTGGGGGCACCGCATGGAGGTCAGCGGTGTTGGCGAAGTGACGGATCTCATGGTGTTCGATGGCCTCTACGAGATTTTCTATGGCTACCACATGGGTCTGACGGCCGAAAATATTGCCGAACGCTATGGCATCACACGCGAAGCACAGGACGTACTGGGCGCATTGAGTCATGCCCGGGCACGACAGGCCATCGTGGACGGGCTTTTTGATGAAGAAATCGTACCGCTGGTGCTGAAGTCTCGCAAGGGCGACCAGGTTTTCAAGGTCGATGAACGCCCGATGGATACGACGGTGGAAAAGATGGGCCAGTTGCGGCCGGTGTTTAAAAAAGACGGCACCGTGACGGCTGGAAATGCCTCCGGGATCAACGATGCCGCCGCCGCGGTTCTGCTTATGGATCGCGAAAAAGCCCGGGAGCTTGGTCTCAAACCCATGGCGCAAATCAAAGCGTTCGCCTCCGGCGGCTTGGATCCCGCTTTCATGGGGCTTGGGCCGGTCCCGGCGGTCCGCAAAGTCTTGCACGGCCAGAAAATGAAAATCGATGATATCGATATGATCGAACTCAACGAAGCTTTTGCCGCCCAGGCTATTGCGTGCTGCCGAGAGCTGAGGGTGCCCGAAGAGCGCCCCAATGAACTGGGCAGCGGCATTTCCATCGGCCACCCGATCGGATGCACCGGTGCCCGCCAGATGGTTACGGCCATCCATCAGATGCAGCGCAAAAATTACGCCTCCGGCCTGATCAGCATGTGCATCGGGGGCGGCATGGGGATGGCCATGTTGATCGGAAAATGATGCGCTTGGTCCTCGAATGTCCAAGACCTTGCCGGGTCTTGCCCGGCCATGGCCGTTGTTGGTTAGAAATGATAATGATAACAGACAATAAAAGGTGGTAAAGCCAGGGGCTGGATGTCCTTTTTTAGCTTTACTTTACCGGCTGTTTCTGCTACGGATGCACTGGTTTTCAAAGCAGCTCGGATGGTTGCGAAAACGGCTGGCGGACGAAAGGCGTAAAGGCGTTTCATCCAAGGCTGCCTAACCCGATTGAGGATAGAATTCAACGCGAGGAGATCGGCCGTAATGGACATTGCGAGAAAAATGGGGATCATGGTGTTTTGTGGCGTGCCTGTCATTGTCGGCGGGGGTATCGTATATGCGCTAAGCGGCGGGTCTTATCTGGCCGTTGGTATTTTTGAAATGATCCTTCTGTTCCTTTTCGGTGCGTTTATCAGCAAATAACCGTTTTTTTAGCGGATTGTCGCGATAAAAATGAACGAACCACGGCCGCCTGCTTGATTGCGCCACATTTGCCGGGCGGGCGTGGTTGTTTTTTAGTAATTTTTCGGTTTGCAAGGTTCTGATAAACGGTCGATTACAGTTTCCTTTAATTCAAAGGGAAGGTGTCGACCCTGACCTTTCCGTATGTTTTCCTCTGATGGTTGCCTTCCCACCCGCCACTGCAACGATCATTGCCCGGTGACCCAAAACAGTGACGCTTGGCACCTCGGGAAAAACCGTCCCGGGCCGGTTCGTTGAGCCGTCCGTGACAAAAGGGTAACCCCAACCGAACGACGATCATGGAACAAGGCCCATCCCAAGACATTACCCTATGGGTGTTCATGAGCTACTTCCTGCTGTCGATCCTGCTGGTCGGATGGCTTTTCTGGCCCTTCGGATCCACCATTGTCATGGCAGCCGTGGTTACCGGTATTTTCTACCCCCTGTATCAGCGCTTTGAACGGAAATTGATCCCCGCACTGTCCTCACTGGTCACCTGTGCCCTGATTTTCCTGCTGGTCTTCGTCCCGATTGTTTTTTTTATCAGCATTCTGACCCAGGAAGCCTATGACCTTTATCAGATGGGCCGTAGCGCCGAAATCAATGCGCAGGTTCAAAGATTGTTGGAAAACAGCCACCTTATCGAAAGCATCAATCGTTTTATGGCGCCGTTCGGATTTCAATTCTCCGGTGATGAAATCAAGACCGCGGCTTCCGATCTGGGCAAAGCGGTAGGCCTCTTTCTTTACAGACAAACCCAGGCCACGGCCTCGAATATCGTATCCTTTTTCGTGAACATATTTTTCATGCTCCTGATTTGTTATTACCTGTTCGTTGACGGTAAGCGCCTGCTGGCATTTCTGATCGCGCTTTCCCCTCTGCCGCAGGATCAGGAAGAACAATTGGTCCGCAAATTCCAGGATATGGCCGGCGCCATTCTCGTGGGCAACGGGCTGGGGGGGCTCATTCAAGGCGTTCTAGGCGGCATTGTCTTTGCTGTTTTTGGTCTTAAATCGCCTCTATTGTGGGGTGTGATCATGGGGTTACTGGCTTTTCTGCCGATTGTGGGCATTGGGGTGGTTATCTTGCCGGCCGCGATCATATTTTTCATTAACGGTCGTATTGGCGCGGGCCTCTTTTTTATCGGCTTTTATGCCGTTCTTACCGTGTGCGTCGAATATCTTTTCAAGCCGCGAATTGTCGGACAGCGGGTTCAGATGCATGCCTTGCTGGTATTCTTGTCCATCATTGGCGGCCTGAAGCTATTCGGCATCCTTGGCATTATATACGGGCCCCTGGTTATGACGGCCTTTTTGACCCTGACGGATATTTATCACCGAAGTTATGAAATGCGAATGACAACCAAGCCTTCACCCTAACACCACTGAAAAAGGATTGAGGAACCACCATGAGCAACGACAATTTGCCCGGCATCAGTATTGAGCACGAGATGAAGAAATCCTATCTCGATTATGCCATGAGCGTGATTATCGGGCGCGCGCTCCCGGATGTACGCGATGGTCTCAAGCCGGTTCATCGCCGGGTGCTTTTCGCCATGCGGGAACTGAAAAACGACTGGAACAAGCCTTACAAAAAATCGGCCCGCGTTGTGGGTGATGTCATCGGTAAATACCACCCCCATGGCGACACGGCGGTCTATGATACGATCGTGCGGATGGCCCAGGATTTTTCCATGCGCTATCCGCTCGTCAACGGCCAGGGCAACTTCGGATCCATCGATGGCGATCCGCCGGCGGCCATGCGTTATACGGAAGTGCGTATGATGCGAATTGCCCAGCACATGATGGAGGATCTGGAAAAGGAAACGGTCGACTTCACCCTGAATTATGACGAGACCCTGTCGGAGCCGAGTGTTTTACCCGCCAAAATTCCCAGCTTGTTGATCAACGGTTCCGCCGGCATTGCCGTTGGCATGGCGACAAACATTCCTCCCCATAACCTTGGCGAAGTGGTCGACGGGGTCATCGCCCTGATCGATGATCCGGATCTCACGGTGGCCGATTTGATCGGCATTATTCCCGGCCCCGATTTTCCGACGGGCGGCACGATATACGGTATGCAGGGCATTCACGAGGCCTATGAAACCGGGCGCGGTATCATACGGGTGCGCGCCAGGGTGGCGGTCGAAGTGGATAAACGGGACCAGTCGGAAACCATCATCGTGACCGAGTTGCCCTACCAGGTCAACAAGGCGCGGCTGGTGGAGAAAATTGCCGAGTTGGTGCGCCACAAAATCATCGAAGGCATTCGGTTTGTGCGGGACGAATCGGACAAAGACGGCATGCGCATCGCCATCGGGCTGAAAAAGGACCAGTTTGCCGACGTCATCATCAACCAACTTTACAAGCACACGCGCATGGCGAGCAGCTTCGGGGTTATTTTCCTGGCGATCGTGGACAATCGTCCTGAACTGCTGAATCTCAAGGAGATGCTGCAGTATTTCATCCGGCACCGCAAAGAAATCGTGGTGCGCCGGACGCGCTATGATTTGAAGAAAGCGGAAGAGAAGGCCCATATCCTGGAAGGCTACAAAATCGCCTTGGACAATATCGATGCGGTGGTGGCCATGATCCGTCAATCCAAATCTCCGGCGGAAGCCAAGGACCGGTTGATGGAGGCCTTTGCATTGAGCCCCATCCAGGCGCAGGCGATTCTCGATTTGCGGCTCCAGCGCTTGACCGGCATGGAACGCGATAAAATTCTCGAAGACTACCATAGCACTCTCAAGAATATCGCCTACTACAACGAAATTCTGGCCAGTGAACGCATGGTGCTGGACATCATCAAGAATGAACTGGCGGAAATTCGCGAAACTTACGGCGATGCGCGCCGCTCCGACATCGTGGCCGCTTCCCGGGAGATCACCCTCGAGGACATGATTGTCGAGGAGGACATGGTGGTGACCGTATCCCAGCGGGGATACATCAAGCGCGCTCCGCTGAGCCTCTACCAGAACCAGCACCGCGGCGGCAAAGGCAAAACCGCCATGGGGACCAAAAACGAGGATTTTGTCAAACATCTTTTCGTGGCCTCCACCCATCACACCTTTTTGTTCTTTACCAACCTGGGAAAAGTGTACTGGCGTAAAGTATACGAAATACCCCAGGCGGGCCGCACCGGTATGGGGAAAGCGATCGTCAATCTGATGAATTTCGAACCGGAGGAGAGGCTGACCACCGTGCTGGCCGTTTCCCAATTCGAACCGGGGCACTTCATCCTTATGGCCACCAAGAAGGGGATTATCAAAAAAACGGATTTGATGGCTTACAGTCGTCCGCGCACGGTGGGCATCATTGCCCTCAACCTGATGCCGGGTGACGAGTTGATCAGCACCCGGATCACGGACGGCACGCTCAACGTCTTCCTCGGTACGGCAAATGGCCAATCCATCCGTTTTCACGAAACGGACGTGCGTCCTGCCGGCCGAATCGCGCGCGGTGTGCGCGGTATCAATCTGGGCGCCGGGGACCAGGTGGTCGGCATGGAAGTCCTCTCCTATGGACAGACCATGATCACGGTAACGGAAAACGGTTATGGGAAACGCACCTCCATCGATGAATACCCGGTGCAGAAGCGCGGGGGGAAAGGCGTCATTACCATCAAGACCAATGCGCGCAACGGACAGGTTGTGGATATCCTGCTGGTGGGCGAGGAGGACGATCTGATGCTGATTACCAATTCCGGCAAGCTTATTCGCATGGCCATCGACGGGATATCGGTCATCGGACGCAATACGCAGGGGGTTAAATTGATCGAAATCTCGGCGGACGAGCGGGTCATCGGTGTCGCCCGCTTGGAAGAAAAAGAAGAGGACTAACCGTTATGAACACGGACGTTGATCAGGATTTGAAGATCGGTGTGGTTGGGGCTGGCAGTTGGGGAACGGCGCTGGCCAATTTGCTGGGCTGCAAGGGATACCCGCTGGATTGGTGGGTGTTTGAACCCGACGTCTGCCGTCAGATCGCCAAGCAGCATGAAAACAAGGTCTATTTGCCCGGGATCACGCTGTCGCCCAACCTGCGGCCCACCAACGACCTGGAAGCCGTGGTGTCCGACAAGGACCTGGTCCTGGTGGTTGTTCCCTCGCACGTCATGCGAGAAACCACCCAGCGCATGACCCAGGCCATCGGTTCGGAAACGATCGTGGTTTCCGCGTCCAAAGGCATTGAAAACAAGACCCATCTGACCATGTCCGGTATCATCCGCGAAACCCTGAGCGGTCTGGCGGACGATCGTCTGGCCGTCATCTCCGGGCCCAGTTTCGCCCGGGAGGTGGTTCGCAAAGCCCCCACGGTTGTCACCGTTGCCAGTCGCAGCCTGGTGACAGCCGAAAAAGTCCAGCATGTGTTTGCAACTCCTTATTTTCGGGTTTACTCTAATCAGGATATGATAGGGGTGGAACTCGGCGGGGCCGTAAAGAACGTCATTGCGATTGCCGCCGGTGTCATCGACGGCCTGGGGCTTGGATTGAATACACGGGCCGCTTTGATTACACGGGGGCTGGTGGAGATCCAGCGTCTTGGCAAGCGGTTGGGGGCCGATCAACGCACCCTTGCCGGCATCGCCGGCGTCGGCGATCTGATTCTAACCTGCACCGGCGATCTCAGCCGCAATCACACCGTCGGCAAGAAAATCGGCGAAGGCTTGAAACTGAACGATATTCTTTCGGAAATGCGGATGGTGGCGGAAGGGGTCAAAACGGCCAAGTCCGTTTACAACCTTTCCCGCAAGGTCGAGGTCGAGATGCCCATCTGTCGCGAGATGTATCGCATTCTGTATGAAGAGGCATCGCCGCAGGAGGCGGTTTACCGGCTCATGACACGCGATTTGAAGCACGAGCTCGAATAGGGATGTCGATGTGACACGGATGGGAAATGCCAGATCCGAGCAGACACAAACGGCGTCGTCGGCGGATGGCCACCGCGGTCGTCTGCGGGATAAATTTTTAGCGGCGGGACTAAGTGGGTTTCATGATTATGAAATCCTGGAACTCCTGCTGACCCTGGCAACGCCGCGCAAGGACTGTAAACCGGCTGCCAAAGCCGCACTGCAGCGTTTCGGCAATCTGGCTGCCGTTTTTGAAGCATCTCCACGGGAACTTTGTGAAGTCGATGGTATCGGTCCCAAAAATCTTTTCGGTATCAAGCTGATCCCGGCCGTTTGTGAGCGCTATCTGGAAAAGCGCCTTGCCGCTGGAAACGCGCTGCATCATTCCAAGGCGTTGTTCGATTATCTTTATCAGAGTATGCAGGGAAAAAAACGGGAACAATTCAAAGTGCTTTTCCTGGACGCCAAAAACCGTGTTCTCGCTATCCAGACCCTTTTCGAAGGAACCTTGACGTCCAGCAGTGTATTCCCGCGGGAAGTAGTTCGTGCAGCGCTCGATCACCATGCCGTGGCCCTGATTTTCGCTCACAACCATCCCTCCGGCGATCCCCAGCCTTCTCCCGAAGACACGGCCCTGACGCAAAAACTGATCAACGCCTGTCAGGTCGTGGACGTGACCGTCCATGACCATATCATCATCGGCCGGGGCACCTATTTCAGTTACGCCGACAGCGGAAAAATCGCCGCGATGGTGACGGATGCGGCGCATGCCCCTATGGGATAGGGCATGATCAGCTTCAGCGATACGTAAAACGTGGGTGAACAACCGACGGGATTGATCAAATGAAAGCCTTTATCGCATGGCGCAACGCAACAGGATATAGATTCTATGACCCGCGATGAACGTCCCTACTGTTACGGCAAGTTGGAATGTGTTTTCCCGATGGGCCCCAATGACCTGCGCGAAACACCGGAATCCTGCATGGTCTGCTATTGCAAAACGGAATGCCTGCGGACGGCCATGCAAAGTGCCGATGCGGTTCAGGTGAGGGAAGAAAAAGTGGATCGCGCTTATGCGGCCGGTATGATGGGGTTTCTGGAACGATGGGCGCGCAAGAAGTCCCTTCACCAAAAACGCCTGGCTGATCAGGAAAATGATTCCGGCAGCGATAGCTGATGCCGGTAACGATGCATGGCCGAGCCAGGACGATGCGCCTTTCCGTTCCTCCCTCTCAATGAAGTCATCCAAGGAGTGCACCGATTCGCATGGTCCCTTCCCGACACCGATTATGGCGCCTGCTTGCCATGGCGTTTGTCGTCCTGGTAGCCTGCCTTTGGGGTTTTTTCTACCGTGATGCCATCGGCCATGCGCTGACCGTCTTCTACCACCTGATGCTGGACCGGGAGAAGACCGAAGCGTTGATCAATGCGTCCGGGGCCTACGGCCCGCTGGTTTTCATGACCGTACAATTGCTGCAGGTGATCCTGGCGCCGATTCCCGGCGAAGCCACGGGCTTTATCGGAGGGTATCTTTTTGGGGCGGCCAAGGGATTTGCCTATTCGAGCATTAGCTTGGCCGTGGGATCCTGGATCAATTTTTTAATCGGCCGCATGCTTGGGAAGCGTTTGATCCGAAAGATCATACCGGCCGACAAGCTCCAAAAAATGGATCAAATCGTTACCCATCAGGGGGCCCTGGTCATCATGCTTTTGTTTGTCTTTCCCGGGTTTCCCAAGGACTACCTGTGCTTATTTTTGGGGGTCACGGTCATGCCCCTCAAACTCTTCTTGTTAATGGCAACATTCGGAAGAATGCCGGGAACCCTCATGCTCAGCCTGCAGGGTTCCATGCTGTTTGAACGCATGTATGGGGTGTTTGCGCTGATTCTGGGGGTGTGTGGCCTGGCAATGTTCCTGGCATATCGTTATCGTGACAATCTCTATCGTTGGATCGAAAAATCGGTCTCTTCCAAAGCGCCCCGCCGTTGACGCAACCCTAAAATAATGGTATTTATAGCAATACGTTATCCGTAGCAGGCCCCATTCTTACCACCAAATGACAACAATTGCAGACCGGGATCTTGGATCGATCTCCGGGTGCCCCTTCCACAGGACGGGTGAGTCCATTGACATTCTGGAAAGTCAGAGAAGAGCTCAGCGGCGAAAACCGTTTGCGGCGTTCCTACTATGAACTTCTGCGCGATGAACTCGATGCCTTGATGATGCAATATGCGCTCATCGATTCCTACACGCGTTTTCAATGCAGCAAGGTGGCGTTTCCCTTTGTTGAGAAAAGAGAATTAAAACCGCGCGCCCGGATTCCGGATGTCGAATATGAATGCCAGAATGCCTTTCTCGTATTGTTTGTCGAGGACACCATCCCGCCGGAACACAAGAAATACATCCGTTTTTTTGAACTCAACAAAACAACGAAGGCCAATCTGCTGTCTTCCAAGACACTGCCGTTGTCCTCCAATAAATTCGATCGTAATCAGAAGCATTTGGAATCCCTCCAATTCCCATCGTTTGTCAAAGCACTGCTGCCCGTCGATTATGCCCTTTTGATTCAGCGCGACCCCGCCAGCAAAGCCCGCAACCGTTACAGCTTGACCCATTTTCATGTCCGGGTGGATTGGCCGATCATCGAAGCGGCTGAAAACCTGGCCCGGGATTTGCGCTACATATCGAAAGATATCTTCGAGCGGGGTGACAAATATGCGGAAGACCTGCAGAAGAAATTTTTTGAATTCTACGGGCTGCCCCTCATGGCCGGTGGTCGACGGACGGCGGCGATTGTGGCCGCCCAGTACTTGCGGCAGTTGTCGTGTATTTCCACGGTTTACGCCGGGAGCAGCGAGACCCGCGGGCTGATCCGTATATCCGAGCGTGGTGTTTCCAAAACCATTCTGATGCAGCTATCTAAGGACGAGATGCAGAACCTGGCGGCCACCAACCATATCTCCATCCAGACCTTCACCAAGAATTATGTCGTATTCCGGTCCCGTAACCAAGGCGTCTGTATATTCCAGGCCACCTATCTGCCGACCGACCAGGCGCGTCCGCCCGATGACGGCAAACTGCGGGAGATCAAACCGGACTTGTCCTGGCAGACCGTCGGCGGACAACACATACTGCCCAAACCCGGCGTCTGGAAGTATCCCCCCCTGCCGTTCAACGTTATTTATTCATAAGGGACATCGCGCACCGCCATCCCGCCTCACCAGGGGAAAAGAGATGCTTGTAGCGCAAGCCGAGCTCGGCCTGAAGGACGACGGCTGATTGATCGGCAGGGCTTCTAACGCGTTTCCCGAATCTCGGTAAGACCGGTCAACCCGAGCGCAGGTTATTGACGCCTGACGACCATGGGTGTATGTCTTGCTCCTCTGACCTCAACAAGGAGTGATTACCCATGAGTGACCAGCATCACCATCACCACCACGAACACGCCCATGCGCAGGGCCCCGTTGACGGGGAACTCACCGAAACCCAGCGGCTTTTGAAACGCCTGCATCATTGGATTCATCACAACGATGACCACGCCGCCAATTACATCGAATGGGCCGGCAAAATCGAGGCCATGGGACTTATCGCGGCGGCCGAGCGATTGCGCACCGCAGCGGAATTGACCCATGCCGTCAGCCGGGAATTCGAAGCTGCGGCCGTTGCCATCCAACAAGATGAAGAAACGGATTGAGCAGACCTTATTTATTGCGCGGAAGAACGATCGTTGACCGTTGGATCCCATGCAAAGATGTCATCATTGAGCAACGTTTGGCAGATCCGTACGGATGCCACGGTGTCATGGTGATGGATATCGAGCAGCACCCAGGAGAGCCCCGCCGCCGCCAGCATGGATAGATAGAGTTGCTCGATACGCCGTTTGAGGTTGCGGGGGCCTTGACCGGTTGTCAGGTTGGACAACCCGGCGACTGTCCGTACCGGAAAATCGAGCAATTCCGGCAGGCGGCGAACGATTTGCAGAAGATCCCGATTTCGCCGAAGACCATCCTGCCAGATCAGCGGAGCGACGACCGGGTCGATGATCAACTGTTCCGTCCGCAAGCCCGCCGAGAGGCAGTGCTGAAAAAGCTCGAGGGCGATGGCCATACGGTCGTCCTGATCCGACGGCATCTGACTGCGTCCATCCAACAGATACCCGATCACATCCACATCATATTGGACCGCCAGTGGCAGGATCTCATCCAGTTTTTGAGGCTCCAGGGAAATACCGTTGATCACAGCTATCTTGCGGTTGGCTTCGAGGCCGGCTCGCATGGCAACAGGGTTGGCCGTATCGATCAAGATGGGCAGATCGCTAACGGACTGAACGACTTCAACGCAGAACGCCATTTCCCGGGCGGCATTGCGCCCCAGCGGCCCGGTATTCAGATCGATGGCCTCGGCGCCTGCCGCTTCCATAGCCTGGACCAGCACCTGGAAGACATCCGGGTTCCGGTGAAAAAGCGCGTCGGCAAGATTCAACCGGGTGATCTGCAAATTGTCGGCAATGATTTTCATCTTTTTTGGTTCTACGGGTCAGATCCCATTTTAACTAGACATCCAGAAATCGGCAAATTGGGTTGAGATCAAGGCGCGCGGAAAATTTAACCGCCGGCCTATGGTTGATATGCCGAAGATTCAATTTTTCGCGCAACGCCGATATTTATCCGCCTTCGGCGGGTCGGGCGAATTGGTTCTTTTGGGATGGGCACTAACTAACGGTGCCGCGGGCAAGCATCGCTCGGGTCGCGTCGGCGTATGAGATCGTTGGGGCGACAGCCCGTCTTAAAGTCGATTTCAATTTTCATCCCGGCATGGGCCACCGTCACGGGCCCGGTTGCCAGATCGACCATGCTGCGAATCGCTTCTTTCCATACGGGGCGTCCGGGGGACAGAACTTCAACGGTGTCGTCAACGGCCAGTCGGTTGCGGACATCGACGACAACCGTTCCGGACATTGCGCACGAGAGGACCTTGCCGACCAGGCGGTGCTCATAGGCCGGGCGTGTCAGGCTATAATTGGGTTGTGTTTGCCGGGGGTCGCCAAAATAAAAACCCGTGCAGTAACCGCGTTGGTTAATGCTGTCCAGTGTATCCACCCAGTCCTGCTCGACGTGGAAGCCCAGGGGGTCGCGGTAATACGCATCGAGGGCGGCTCGATAGGCTTTGACCGACGACGCCACATAATGAATGCCCTTCATGCGTCCCTCGATTTTAAGGGCCGCGACACCGCTTTCGACAAGCGCCGGTATATGCTCGATCATACAAAGATCGCGTGCGTTGAAAATATAGGTGCCCCGGTCGTCCTCACGAACGGGTAGGTATTGACCCGGTCGTTTTTCTTCGACAACGGCATAATTCCAGCGGCAGGGATGGGCACATTGACCGCGGTTGCTGTCCCGGTTGGCCAGGAAGTTGCTGAGAAGGCAGCGACCGGAATAGGACATGCACATGGCCCCGTGGACAAAGACTTCGACCGCAAGACCGCCTCTGGTGGCGATTTCCTTTATTTCGGGCAGGGAGAGTTCGCGTGCGGCAATGATGCGGTCGGCCCCAAGCTTTTTCCAGAATTCTGCTGCGGCATAATTGGTCGGATTGGTTTGCGTACTGATATGAATCGGAACGCCCGGCATGAGTTTGCGGGCCGCTGAAAAAATGGCCGGATCGGCGACGATGATGCCGTCCGGGCGGATTTTGGCCAATTGGGCGAGATAGTCCTGAAGGTGCTGCTGCTCGTGATTGCGCGAATAGATATTACATGCGATATAGATCCTGACACCGTGGGAACGGCCGAGAGCGACGGCGGCTTCGATTTCATCGAGACTGAAGTTGCCGGAGAAATTGCGCAGGCTGAAATCTTTGCCTGACAGATATACGGCATCGGCGCCAAAGTGAATGGCGGTTTCAAGCTTCTCAAAGTTACCGGCCGGTGCCAGCAACTCGACCGGGCGAGGTGTGTGGTTCATTACAGGTAAAAGGCCCATAGAATAGACGTTGTTTTTAAAAGATGAACTTCTATAGGATAAATCCCCATGGGATGCAACCGCTTGACTTTAGAATCCCAGGCCGTATCGTATAGGCAATAATGTCGAAGGGTTCGATGCCCACTAAATGTTGCCTGACCGATGGCTTGCAGCGTATGATCAATGGCATGAATCACCCTAACGATTTCATGGGATTCGATCATCAAGCATGAGGTCGAAAACCATGATTGTGCCGAAGGAATGACAGACATGACGCTACAGGAGAAAATCAAGGCGGATTTGAAAACGGCCATGAAGGCCCGGGATGATGAAAGAAAAGAAGCCTTGCGGGTGGTTATCGGTGAATTCGGTCGGCTGCCGGCCAAAGAACTGACCGATGACGCCGTGTTGCAAGTTCTTAAAAAACTGATCAAGTCCGAGAAAGAAGTCTTGAGCCGGCAGGGGGAAAATGCGGCATCGCCTTATTTGAAGGTTTTGGAGGCGTATCTTCCGGCGATGGCCTCCGAGACGGACATTGCCGATTGGATTCGGGCCAATATCGATTTGGCGGGGTACAAAAACAAGATGCAGGCCATGGGCGACATCATGCGCCATTTCGGCGCCAATGCCGATGGCAAGACCGTCCAAAAGATCCTTCAGGATATGCCCTGAGCCTTCTAAGGTGACGGCGTTTCAGCGTTATCCCGATTGTCATCACCGGAAGAACCACCGGCCGATGATGTCGCCGGCGCTCCTGATAGGTCGCCTGAAAGAGGGGCGCTGGGGGCGCGGTTCGCTTCTGCCGAACCGTCGGGGTAAGTCGATGAGAAGGCGCCTTGTCTTTTCATGCGAAAGTAGCGTTCGGGGTCGGCCTGGAGTAACGCCAGCTGCTCCTCTAAGGGTTTGATCATGGCGCTTTTCATTCCTGGCGAAAAGGATTTCCCAATGGAAAACCCCTTGATTTTTTTAATTTCGGATTCAAGGCGCTGCTGCTCCTTTTCGACTTTGGCGGCCAGGCGGTCGTCGGTTTGTTTTTCGTCGGCCTGTTCCGCGTCGCGCTCCGATGGGGTCATGTCTGACGGTTCGCTGTCGGTATCGGATATGTCGCTTGTTTCGAAGGCCTGGGGTGATGGCGCTTCTTCCGGCTGGACGTCGACGGCCTCGACATCGTCGGGAATGCCGGTGTTGCTGTAATGGCGGACACCATTGTCATCCGTCCAGTAATAAACCGATCCGGCATACAGCTGTCCCGTAACCAAAACGGATGCAAAAAGAATTATACTGAGCCATCTTATTTTCATCGGTGCCTCCTGCCGCATGATGGTGAGGATCGCATTTACAAAACTAAGTTAACAGGTATCACTACAAAATCAAGACTCAAAGTGTATTCGAAACCTACATGGCTGTCTCGAAGCTGACGCAATGACTTTCTGGCATAAGATCATACGAAAGATTCAGTCGCTGTATCAGGATGGGGCGTCCTCTGGGCCACAACCCGCTCGCAGTGTTGAATACTGGCGGGGCCGAATCCTGGACGTCATCTATCGCTCAACGGCGCTGTTAGGCGGGATCGCCTACCTGCCAAGCGTCTATCTGGCCTTCATCGAGGGCATCTGGTGGCTGGTTATCTTCAATACCATCGGATACGCCTGGTTTGTCTGGGCCGCCTTTTCCCAGCGCCTGTCCTTCAAGGTCAAGGCCATTTTGCTGCTGGCCTTTTTTTACGGTCTCGGTGTGGCCCTGCTCATCAAACTGGGGCCTTTTGCCGCCGGATCGATCTGGCTTTTCGCTTTTCCCGTGATGACCAGCCTCCTGTTTGGTTTGCGACCGGCGATGGGTGCCCTGGCGATCAACGCCCTAACGGTGATTTGCTTCGGGATTGCGTTAGCGACCGGTTGGATCGTGATTGATTTTATGCCGGCCAATATGGCGGATAAATGGTGGGTTATCAGCGCTAATTTTCTCCTGCTGGATACCGTTGCGACGCTTTCCATTGCGGTCCTGCTGCGGGGGTTGAAAACCGCTTTGGAAAAGCAGCGGCAAACCCGGCAGTCCCTGGAAGAAAAGCATCGCGAATTGCAACAGGCCAATGAAAAGCTGCGACGGGAATTCGCCGAACGCCAGCGGGCCGAGGAGGAAATCACGCGGTCCCATGAGATTTTGGTGACGGTTTTAGACAGCATCGATGCCGATGTTTTTGTCGCGGACATCGAAACCCATGACGTGTTGTTGATGAATCGCCATATGCAGGAAAGCTTTGGCGGAGACCGCACGGGCGCCAAATGCTGGGAAGTGTTTCAAGACCGAGCGGTGCCGTGCGATATATGTCACAGTGACGGGATTGTGGACGATACCGGGCAGGCCACAGGGCTGCATGTATGGGAAGGCGAAAATCCCGTTACCGGTCGAATGTATTTGAATTTTGATCGGGCCATCAACTGGATCGACGGACGTTTGGTGCGCTTGCAGATTGGCATGGACATCACCGATCTGAAACGGATGCAGGAAGAAAAACTCCATCTCGAAACCCAGTTGCGCCAGGCGCTAAAAATGGAAGCCATCGGCACCCTGGCCGGCGGTATTGCACATGATTTTAACAATATTCTGGCGGCCATCTTAGGATATGCCGAAATCGCACTGGAAGATTGCCGCGATCAAGCCCCCCTCGCCGGCTATTTGGGAGAGATCCTCAAAGCGTCCCATCGGGCCAAGGACCTTACCCAGCAGATTCTTACCTTCAGCCGACAGGCGGAGGTCGCCCCGAAACCCGTCAGACTCAGCAGCGTTGTACGGGAAGCGATCAAGCTGCTCAGGGCCTCCATTCCGGCGACCATCACCATTCGGGGAGAATTGCATTCCGATGCCACGGTCATGGCCGATCCGACGCAATTGCATCAGGTGGTCATGAATCTGGTCACCAATGCGGCCCACGCCATGGAAAAAAACGGCGGAATACTCACCATTACGCTTGACGATGTCAAACTCGACGCGAGCAGGGAAACCATCGACGGTTTGGGCGGCAGTGACTGGTTTTTACAATTGACGGTGGCGGATACCGGCCAGGGGATCGATGAGGCCTTGCAAGAACGAATTTTCGACCCCTATTTTACCACCAAGCGCAAAGGCAAGGGGACCGGCATGGGGCTTTCGGTCGTGCACGGGATTGTCAAGAATTGCGGTGGTGATATTCGGGTGGAGAGTGCCCCGGGGCAGGGGGCGGTATTTCGCGTTTATCTGCCGGCCCAGAAAACTGTCCTTCCCCCGCCGGCAAAGGTGATTGCTGCCGAAACGGCTGGCGGTCACCAGGAAACCATTCTTGTCGTGGACGATGAACCCCAGATAGCCCATGTAATGCAGTTGATGCTGGAGTCCCTGGGTTACCGCGTAGCCGCCTACACCAGCAGCCGCGATGCGCTGCAGGATTTTGGCGATACGCCCCAGGCTTTCGACATGGTGATCACCGACATGACCATGCCGGAACTCACAGGAGAAGAACTCGCGCGTGCCATCCTGCAAAAACGCCCGGACATCCCCATCATTTTGTGCACCGGTTTCAACGAGCATATAAATGAGGAACGGGCCCGGCGTCTCGGGATCCGGCGCCTCATCTACAAGCCGATCGTTCGTAATGCGCTGGCCGATGTCGTAAGAAACGCACTGGATGCGTGAAGCATAACCAAAAAGCGGGAACCGGACGTGGATCGCTCCCGGTTCCCGCTTCGAATTTGCGAAACAGAAGGTTGGCTGTCCAAACAGGGTTAGTTAAGCCCGACGACCTCCACTTCCACCCGTCGGTTCTGGGCGCGTCCCTCCGGCGTGCTGTTGTCCGCAATCGGATTGATCATGCCGTACCATTGGATGACGATTCGCTCGCGCGGAATATCAAAATTATCCATGAGGTATTGGGCCACGCGGAAAGCCCGTCGGCGGGATAGATGCAGGTTGTAGTACTCGTCACCGGTGGCATCGGTGAATCCTTCCAACAAAACGTCTGCCTCCGGATTGTCCTTCAAAAACTGTCCCAGTTTTTTCAAGCGTTCATGGTCTTCAGGGCGGATATTGGGTTCATCGATTTCAAAGGTAACATTCTGCACGGTGATGCCCGTGACGACGGATTCTGTTTTTTCGGAAACAAAGGCGATCGATTTGACCGTAAACAGAGCACCGGCGGTGCGGTAGGGATGGCCCAGCAGCCATTCGAAGGGGATGACCCGGGAGCGGGGATTGACGCCCACCAGGCTCCGCAGCATCTGTACATTCGTGTCGGTATCCGCCGTGCTGACGATGTAAAAGAAGACATCGTACTTTTCCGAGAGCGCTTTGACGACTTCCAGCGGCCGTTTTTTTGATGCGGGAAGTTTATATGTGCCGTCCGAAAACACAAAAACCGCTGTGCGGCCAGAAACGCCCGCCAGGATGGGATCAATATTTTCCAGGGCTTCCACCAGGGGGGTGGGTTGTCCTTTGAAGGTACCGGCCGTTTCGGTGTCAGGCAGGCTGTCGATGGCTTCGGCGAATTTGTCTTTGTCGTAGGGCTGCATCTCATAAAAGACCTGCCAAGGGGTGTACAGGTAGAGCCCGGCATTGAACCCCAGGTCCGGCAGCAGCGCATTTTTGCCCTTGAGTGCTTTTTCCGCCGCCTCGATCATGGTCATGCCGGTATTTGCGTAAGGGCGGCCCATGCTGCCGGAGGCGTCATATAAAACAATGAAGTTATCTGCCGTGCGGATGAATTTATCCACGATGACCACATCCACACCAGTGACCACTTCTTCGGTCTTGACGTCAGCGGCTTGACTGCTGCCGAAAACGGCTGCCGTCAGCAGCACCATCAAGGAAGCGATTGCGATGGTTTTGTTTGGCACCATGCCCAGACTCCTTTTCGATGAGGTTATGAGACGTTTTGCGCTTTATTCCTGTAAGTAAATTGATTGATTCTTGTATAGCTCGCTTGGGTCAGCTGACCCCCATGCGGTGGACCATCATTAAGGCTTTGAGTTGAGATTCCAGCACCTCGTAGGAAAAGAAGCGCCGACCCAGTTCGAAATTGTGATCCACCATGCGTTGCCGCATGGCGGTGTCCTTGAGCACCCGGTTGGCTTTCTGCACGGCGTCGCCGGTCACGTAGCCGTCGATCTCGATGACCTGGAAGCCCTTGGGCTTGATGTCCTTGTTGTAGATGGAGTAATTGTTTACCACAACCGGTTTGCGGAAATAAACCGCTTCCAAGAAAGCGTTGCCGAATCCTTCGAAGGTGGACGGGTAGGTCACCAGGTCCGCATGGGGATAGATGTCCTCCAGCGTGTAGATCTTGCGCCCGTCACTGGTGGTGCCGCGGTGTTCGTTGATGATATCCGAAACAAACAGCGTATTGACACCCATGAGGTTGGAGTATTCCCGCAGGCGAAGCTCATAGTCGTAGCCCTCGTCGCCCGAGGCATGCGAGATGATCAGCTTGGCCTTGCGTCCCAGGCGGTGGACCAGTTCGATGGCATGTTCGATGCCCTTGCGTTGGACCACCCGGGTCGGCTGGAGAATGAGCAATTCGTCTTTCTCCAGATTCAGTGATTGGCGTACATCAGCGGCATAGGCGTCGGGCGGGTCGGGCGGACGGGCAAAATCCATGACATTCGGGCAGACCAGGGGGGAGATTCCCGTGCGCAGACTTAGCTGCGCACCGGCATGGGAATTGATCACCACGTGCCGGATGCTGGGCAGGTTGGGCGGGAATGCCAGGCTCAGATAATCGGCCACCGCATTGTTGGTGAAGCGGTCCCGTTCCCAGTAAAAATCATGATGGTGGGCGATGGTGGGCATGCCCGTCTCCATGATGAATTCGGTCAGGGCGACTCCGAGGGGCAGATTGAGGGGGATGGTCAGGGCGTTCTCGATCAGCAGCATGCCGATTTCAAATTGGTTTACAAACGATTCCAAGTGATCCTTGAGGTGGTTTTTGATCCGATGGAGCTTGTCGGTGGTCTCGCGTGTGCGGATCTCAACATCGAAACAACTGATATAGATGTCCTGGACTTCCGGATGCATGAAATGGGCTTCTGCCACAGGATAGCTTCGTTCGGTGGGGCGATCCAGTTCACCGGCAAAGTAAAAACAGGTGAAGCCCTCTTTTTCAAGCACCGCGGCCCACTTTTCGGTCTCAAGGGAAACGCCGTCCGTTCCGGCAATGCGGGTGGATATGATGCCGATGTGACGGGATTGGAAACGCTCGATGCGATTTTTCAAAGGCGTGTCCTTTTCAGCCGGTAGGGTTGTCTCATAAACGAAAAGGAATACGACGGTTTGCGTCACGCCTTCCGGTTCTAAAACGCCGAATCGGTAAGGCCTGGTTTTTTCCCGGGGTCTTCATTGCTTATCTGTCATGGTCATCATTTCGATGGACAACGGTCAATGGTTTAAATCCAGATAGGCCCGAATGCCTTTTTTATAGCGGGCCTGGAAGGCGGCATCGATTTTTTCAATGGGGTTGGCTCCCAGAAAGGCCAGCAGTGCGTTGAGACGGGCTTGACGGTCCACGGCATTTTCAAGCATTCGCAGCGCAGCGAGGTCGTCTTCAATAGTGAAGTAGTGCAGTTTGTCGGTCAGCGGCAATTGCCAGAACAGCAGAAAACCCCGATCGGGGAAGTCGACCCCCAGGATGCGGTAACAGTATTGCATGACTGCCTTTTCAAGGCGCTGGCAGATCGCTTTTACTTCCGCTTTGGCCGCGGTCAGGCCATCAACGGTGCAGGCGCGTCCGATCACTTCGAAATACATTTTGACTTTGGGTTCGGTGCCTGAAGGGCGAACGGTGACCCGCATGCTTTCCGTTGCAGTTTGCTTTTTCAACTGGAAAATGAGCACATTGCGCGAGGACGTGTCGGTACGGGATAAATGCGGCTGGGGATCGCCATCCCACCTGTCTCTTTTGGATTGCACACCGAATTCGCCGAAGGTTTCCACCGTGTGCTGGCGCAGGTGATCCATGATGTGTTGGATTTGATCCATGCCGGTGGCGCCCAGCAGTCGTATTTCCGTCAGATAGTTGTGGCAATAGCCGTACTGGGCATAGATCCGGTCCAGCTGGTCGATCAGGGTCCGCCCTGATCGTTTGAGCTCGGCCGCATATTCGGCCAACCAGACAGCCGCTCCAGCGGCATCCTTGTCCCGGGCATAGTTGCCCATCAGGAAGCCGTGACTTTCCTCGGTGCCCAGGATGAAGCCCTCCAGCCGGCCTTCCGCTTCGAGCCGGTTCATTTCTTCGCCGATATATTTGAAACCCACCAGAAGATCGCCGATGCACTGCACCCCGTGGGTTTGGGCGATGCGGGCGATCATGGCGGTGGTGACGTCGGTTTTGATGATCGTGCTCTCAGGCCCCAACATGCCCTGAGCTTTGAATTGGCGGATGCCGTAATGGGTCAGGAGGATGCCGATTTCGTTGCCATTCATAAATTCCCAGGCGCCGTGATGGTTGACCATGATCCCGATGCGATCGGCATCGGGATCGGTGCTGAGGATCAGGTCGGCCTGGATGGCATCGGCATGGGGCAGGGCGGTATCAAAAGACTGCCGGACTTCCGGGTTGGGAATGTTGAAGGTGACGTTTTCAAACCTGCCGCTCATGTTGGACGTGGCCGGGTCCAGGGTGACATCGAAACCAATCTGCTGCAGGACCGGATAGACGGATGTCAGTCCTGTTCCGTGCAAGGGTGAATAGAGAATCCGGATGCCGCGTGCTTTAGAGAGGCTCAATGCGGACACGGCCTCCTGGTAGGCCAGATCCACATCTTCCCCGATGAGGGTGACCAAACCTTGGGCCACCGCATCGTCATAGGAAAGGGTGAAAATCTGATCCACATGGCCGGTGACTTCATCCACAAGGGTCTGGTCGTGGGGAGGGATCAATTGACCGCCATACTGGTCGTAGACCTTCTTGCCATTGTCCGTGGGCGGATTGTGGCTGGCGCTGAACATATCCCCTGAGATGCTGTTGAGGTGACGAATGGTAAACGACAGCTGGGGGGTGCTGCGCGCTCCGTCGTAGACAAAGACCCGTATGCCGTTGGCCGTGTAAACTTCCGCTGCGGCCATCATCAGGTCACGGCCATCCAGGTTTTGGACCGGATTGGGCCGGTCGACGGCATAGGGCGTTGTTTCCGTGAATCGACGGACATCATAGGTCAGTACAATCCCTCGCCGGCAGGCCTCATCCCCGAATTGCTTTTTTAGATATTGGGCGTGACCCTGGGCCGAGGACTGGATGGTCCAGGGATTGATCCGGTTGGGGCCAATGCCCACCGGGCCGCGCCGGCCTCCGGTGCCGAAGGGAATGATCTGGTAGAAGGCATCCAACAGAAAATCCCAGTGTTCGGTTTCGATGAGATGTTCGATCTGGGGCCGGTAGTCCTGAAATGCCGGCTCAGTGATCCAGCGTGCAAGCCATTTCAGCGCACTTTCTTTGTAGGGATCAGGAACATCGAGGTGCTGAAAACCGCTTCGGGTTAGGGTCAACAGGGTGTCGCTATCGGTCATGGGGTTCCCTTCGTTGTATGGCGTTGATTTGATTCTCGTGCGCGGGCTGGAAACGGGCCCGCCGGGGTCCGACTTGGCCTTACATTGTTAATGGCCTGATGCGGGTGCACAAGGGGTTGCGGGGTAACGCACGATGGTTCGCCCCGGACGGAAGCCGTCGGAAAATATAGGCCAGGGTCCAAAGCGCATTTTGGGGTACGCTACTTTTCCGTCAGGGCTGCCACGCCGGGAAGTACTTTCCCCTCAAGCATTTCGAGGGAAGCCCCACCGCCGGTGGAAACGTGGGAAACCCGATCGGCCACACCGGCGTCGCTCACAGCACGCGCCGAGTCGCCGCCGCCGATTACGGTGATGGCCCCCCCGTCGGTGATGTCGGCCATCAATTTCGCCAAAGCAAACGTTCCTTCGGATGAAGCCGCCAACTCGAAAATGCCCATCGGTCCGTTCCACACCACGGTGCGGGCGGTGCGCAAAACATCCCCGAATCGTTGCAGGGTTTGAGGCCCGATGTCCACCCCGCACCACCCTTCCGGAATGGCATCCACGGGTGTCGTCTGCAGGGCCCCGATGGTTCCCTTTTTGATATCGATGTGATCGGCAACGAGGTTGTCGACCGGCAGCAGAATCTTGCCGTGGGCCTTTTTTAAAAGATCCCGGGCCATTTCGATACGGTCTTCCTCGAGGAGCGATGTGCCGATGGTATATCCCATGGCTTTGAAAAAAGTGTAGGCCATGCCGCCGCCGATCAGAATGTGGTCCACCTTGTCCATAAGATGGGCGATAACGTCGATTTTACCGGATATCTTGGCACCGCCCAGTACGGCCACAAAGGGTTTTGACGGGGCTTCGATTACCCGGTCAAGGTATTCGATTTCCTTCATCAGCAGATAGCCGGCCGCACATTGTGCAATATGATGGGTAACACCTTCCGTGGACGCATGGGCGCGGTGTGCGGTTCCGAAGGCGTCGTTGACGTAGACATCGCCCAAGGCGGCCAACTGGGCCGCAAAGACGGGGTCATTATCCGTTTCTTCCTCGTAATATCGCAGGTTTTCAAGGAGAAGCACTTCGCCCGGATTCAGCAGCTCGGCCGATGCCCGGGCGGCGGGGCCGATGCAGTCGTCGACAAAGGTAACCGGCTGCTGAAGCAGGTCTTGCAGTGTCCGGGCACAGGGCTCGAGCGACAGGTCCGGTACCCGCTGTCCCTTGGGCCGTCCCAGATGTGACATGAGCACCAGACGCCCCCCCCGGTCCAAAATGCTTTGAATCGTCGGCAGGGCCGCCCGTATGCGTGTGTCATCGGCAACCTCGCCGTCGGCCAGGGGCACATTGAAATCCACACGCATCAACACCCGCTGGCGGTCAACATCAAGATCATCTACGGTCAGCTTGTCCATGGTGCCTCCTCGGAAAAAATGAAGAATGGTCATACGGCAGGGTTAAACCGTTTTCGGGTGAGCGTCGGGACGCTTTTCGCGTAAACCGCGCCTGCCATCATCCGATGTCGACAATACTCGGGGTATAATCTTCCGGCGGTTCGAAGCCCAGAAGGGTCAGGGTCGTGGCCGCAAGGCTGCTGATGCCCAGGTCGCGGTGTTTCGAAAGCCGCATGGGTACACTCTTGGCCGGGTCATAAATATGGACCGGCACCGGGTTGAGCGAATGGGCGGTTTTGGTTTTGGGCTGCCCGTTGGCGTCATCGATGATGACATCACCTGTTTTCTTGTGGCGTTCGAACATGTCGTCCGAGTTGCCGTGATCGGCAGTAACAATCAGGATGCCGTCGGTTTCCCGAATGGCGTGCAGGATGCGGCCCAGGCAAAGATCGACGGTCTCCACCGCAATTTCAACCGCCGGCAGGATACCCGTGTGGCCCACCATATCGCCGTTGGCATAGTTCAGGCGAATAAAACGGTAGCGGCCGGAGCCGATGGCTTCCACGACCTTGTCCGTAATTTCGGCGGCTTTCATCCAGGGACGCTCTTCGAACGGGACGCGGTCTGATGGAACCTCGATGTAGTCTTCCAGTTCTTCGCTGAATTTGCCCGTGCGGTTGCCGTTGAAAAAATAGGTGACGTGACCGAATTTCTGGGTTTCGCTGATGGCCAGCTGGGGCACGCCGGCCTTGGCCAGATATTCGCCCATGGTGTTGTCGATGCCGGGAGGACTGACCAGATAGCGGGACGGGATCAGCGCGTCGCCATCGTATTGCATCATACCGGCATACGCGACCTGGGGAAAAGGCGTCCTTTCGAAATGCGCAAAGCTTTCTTGTTCGAAGGCTTTGCTGATCTCGATGGCCCGGTCGCCACGGAAGTTGAAGAAGATGACGCTGTCACCATCCCGGATGGGGCCTACCGGCCGGCCGTCACGGTGGATGACGAAGGGGGGCAGGTCCTGATCGATCACCCCGGCATGCTCGGTCCGGTAGGCTTCGATGGCTTCCCGGCTGGAGGCAAAGCCCCTTCCGTTTCCAGCGACATGGGTCTGCCAGCCTTTTGCCACCATGTCCCAATCGGCTTCATAGCGATCCATGGTGATCTTCATCCGGCCGCCTCCGGAAGCGATGGCAAAATCCACCCCGTCTTTACGGTGAAGATCGGATAAAACCGTTTCCAGACGGTCGATATAGGTCAGGGCCGATGTGGAGGGCACATCGCGGCCGTCCAGCAGAGCGTGAACACGGGCGGTTTTGACACCGCTGCGCTGCGCTTCCGTCAACAAAGCTTCCAGATGATCGATGTGGCTGTGAACGTTGCCGTCCGAGAGCAATCCGATAAGATGAAGGCTTTGCCCTTCGCGGCGCGCATTGGCAATCAGGTCTTGCCAGACCGGGCCGTCAAAAAGGCTTCCGTCGGCAATGGCCTTGTTGACCAGGGCCGCACCCTGCTCGAAAACCCGACCGCAGCCGATGGCGTTGTGGCCGACTTCACTGTTGCCCATGTCCTTGTCAGAGGGCATGCCCACCGCCTTACCGTGGGCCTTGAGACGGGTGGTCAGGCAGTTTGCGGCCATCCAGTCCAGGATGGGGGTGTTGGCCTGGCGCACCACATCGCCTTCAGGATGTTTGCCGATACCGATGCCGTCCATGATGAGCAGGACGACGGGGCCTCGGGGACCGGAAAATGATGTCGAAGGATGGAGCGGTGTCATGGGCTTGATCTCCCGTACACGGATTCGGTGTTGATTCAAGGCAGGATGGAATGCATGGCAAACAGTTTACTATATTAGGACATTTTACAAAAAAAACAACCGGGCAGGGAACATCGCGGGGCGAAAACACCGGATACCCCGGTGGCCGCATGTCCCGGGCGGCCGTCTTGCATGCGGCCGGATGCTTCGAAATTTAAGGATGGAGAAGGGGGTCACCCACGATAGACCTCTACTGGAAAGGGCGCGTGCGGTCTATCGATCCTCCGTTTCATGACCACTTGTGCTTTCCAGCAATCGTTTGGTCTGATCCGCAATTTCAAGTTCTTCGTTGGTGGGGATCACCAGAATCTTGACGCGGCTGTCGGCGCTTTGAATTTCGCAGGCCTCGCGGGAAGCGGCATGGTTTTTATCATCATCGATGACAATGCCGAGAATTTCCAAATGGCGGCAGGCGGCAGAGCGTATCCCGGCCGCGTTTTCACCGATGCCGCCGGTGAAAACCAGGGCATCCAGACGGCCCAGGGCTGCCGTGTAGCTGCCGATGTATTTACGCAGCCGATAGACATACATGTCGATAGCCAGGCGGGCGTCGGTGTTGCCTGCTTCGGCCAGTCGGGCGATTTCCCGCATGTCGTTGACCCCGCAAATACCCTTGAGGCCGCTTTCCTTGTTGAGAAGTACATCGATGGCGTCTGATGATCGGTCGGTTTCGCGTCCGAGATAGAAAATAATGGCCGGATCCAGATCACCGCAACGCGTTCCCATGATCAGACCTTCCAGTGGTGTCAACCCCATGGAGGTGTCGATGCTGACGCCATTTTGGATGGCCGCGGCACTGGCGCCGTTGCCCAGATGCAGTGTGATCAGACTGAGCGTTTCGAAGGGGCGGCGCATCAGGCCAGCGGCCTGGTTGGCCACATAAAAATGCGAGGTCCCATGAAACCCGTAACGTCGAATGGCATGCTTCCGGTAGAGTTCCCGCGGTATAGCGTAATGGAATGCATGGGGGGGGAGGGTCTGGTGAAATGCGGTGTCGAAAATGGCCACCTGGGGAACATCCGGCGCACCGGCCAAGGCCACTTCGATACCGGTCAGATTGGCCGGGTTATGGAGGGGCGCCAGAGGGATCAGGGTGCGGATGGTGTCGATGACTGCGGCATTGATCAAAGTGGGTTGCGTGAAGGTTTCACCCCCATGAACCACACGGTGGCCGATGCCGGCAAGCTCGGTCATATCGTGAAGCGATCCAGTTTGCCGCAGAACCGTGTTGATCTGATCAAACCCCTGCCGGTGATCGGCAATGGCAGCGGTTTTTTCAATTTTTTCGAACCGGTTGCCCTGGACAAGGGTCTGGTGGGTTAGTCGGCTGTCGGGCTCGCCGATTTTTTCCAGCAGGCCGGAAGCCAGGACGGAACGATTCCGCATATCAAAAATCTGGTACTTGATCGATGAACTGCCGGAATTGATGACCATGATTTTCATTGACGCAATTTCCCGTTGGTTAAGGTGAGAGCCCATTAGAAAGCAACCTGGAAAACAGGATTTTGGTTGAAAGGGGCAGGGCTAAGATCAGACCCAACGGCTTTTCCCATATCGTTTTTAAATATCCTGGGCCTGGATGGCGGTAATCGCCACCGTGTTGACGATATCCTCCACCAGGCATCCACGGCTCAAGTCGTTGACCGGTTTTTTAAGGCCTTGAAGAACAGGGCCGACGGCAATGGCGTGCGCGGAGCGCTGCACCGCCTTATAGGTGTTGTTGCCGGTATTGAGATCCGGGAAGATAAAGACGGTGGCTTTTCCGGCCACTTCACTGTCCGGCATTTTGGTGCGGGCCACACTGGCGTCGATGGCGGCATCGTATTGGATCGGCCCCTCGATTTTTAGATCCGGGCGGCGTTCCCGCGCCAGCAGGGTGGCGGCACGTACTTTTTCAACGTCTTCGCCTTTGCCGGAGACGCCGGTGGAATAGGACAGCATGGCAACTCGAGGTTCCACCCCGAATTTGGCAGCCGTTTCGGCGGAACTGACGGCGATATCCGCCAGTTGTTCCGCCGTCGGGTTGGGATTGATGGCGCAATCGCCGTAGACCAGAACACGGTCCTGCAGGCACATAAAGAAGACGCTGGAGACGATGGAGCAGTCCGGTTTGGTCCGGATGAATTCAAAGGCCGGACGGATGGTGTGCGCCGTGGTGTGGATAGATCCCGAAACCATGCCGTCGGCATGGCCCTGGTGGACCATCATCGTTCCAAAATAGCTCACGTCGGTCATGGCATCCCGGGCCATTTCCTCATTGATACCCTTGTGCTTTCTCAGATCATAATAAATGCTGGCATACGCATTGCGCCAAGTGGAGGTCAGGGGGTCGATGATATCGACATCCTTGAGTTGCAGGCCGAGGCGGGTGATTTCCTGCTCGATCTTCCGGGCATCCCCCAGCAGGGTCAGATCGGCCACCCCGCGTCGTGAAAGAATTTCAGCGGCCCGCAGGATGCGTCCCTCCACGCCCTCCGGCAGGACGATGCGCCGGCGAGCAGCCTTGGCGCGTTCGATGAGCTGGTACTGGAACATGATGGGCGTCAGGCGGATGGAGTGGGTCACGGCAATGCGCTCTTCCATCGCCTCCACATCCACATGCGCTTCAAAGAGCCCCAGCGCAGAGGCTATTTTACGGTTGTTGTCCGGGGTCAGGGACGACCGCACGGCGTGGGCGTTGGTGGCGGTTTGATAGGTGTCCGTAGCAACAGTAATAACAGGGGTCGGCAGGCGGGATACCTGGGTGCTGCGCAGACCATCGATCAAGCGCTGCACCGATGGTTCAGGCGTCAAGCCGCCTGTCAGTACGATACCGGCGACATTGGGGTAGGTTTCGGAAAAAAAAGTCGCCAAGGTCCCCAATATGATATCGGCTCGGTCCCCCGGGGTAATGATCAGCGACCCCTCTTCGATGTAGTCCAGGAAATTACGGAGTTGCATGGCGGCTACCACGAAATGCTGGACCTCGCGGTTCATGCCGTCCGGCTCGCATTGGATACAGCTGCCGATCAGCGCGCGGGCGATTTCGCCAACGGTGGGTTTTGCTAAAATGTCTTCATTCGGGATGATATACACCGGTGCTTGGTCTTCGGTCGCAGACGGCAGGCGTTTTAGCAGGGCCGGTAAATCTTCGCCGGTATAGCGGTTCACAATGGTTGCTATAATAACACAGCCCTGGTTTTCGAACGCTTCCTTCGCAATACGGACCGTATCCTGGACGTCATCCATCGTCTTGTTGCGTCCGTTCATAACGGGCAGGATCGGGGCCCCGATGTTGTTGGCAACGGCGGCATTGAAATCGAATTCAAAGGCCGATGATACCCCGGTGTAATCCGTACCCTCGCATAAAACGAATTTGCAGCGGCGCTCAAGGGCTTTGTATTTGGACACGATGCCCTTGATCAGGTCATCGGTTTCACCACGGGTGAACATCTCCTGCGCTTGATCGTGGGTATAGGCATACATAGCCTCGTAGGGAAGGTCGAGATCATAGCGTTTTTTTATGAGTTGAATGCTGTTGTCCGGGCCTCCCTCGGGGATGACGGGGCGGAAAAACCCAATTTTTCGAATACGGCGGGACAACATTTCCATGATGCCCAAACTGATGACGGCTTTCCCGCTGCGAGGGGCCATCGAGGTGATATAAAGGTTGTTTGCCATAATGGATACCGTCGCATTAAATGAGAAATTTTGACCGCATGGTGATGCCGAACCAACCTACGACGCCTCGGGTCAAAAAGAAAAAGCGCCAATTCTCATATTCGTCTTTTTTTGTCAACCGTGCGATTATGGACGATGGGGTTCGCTGCCACTGAATCTTTGAGCAGACGGTCCCATCAATAGCATGCACAGGCGATATTGCAACCACAGGATATTATGGTATGAATTAAATGGTCAGGCAAAGACGCGGCAGGCTTCCCGCCTGATTCCCTGGGGGAGGCGCATCAATTTCACAACCGACGATCCATTTGTGAGGGCATTCAACATGATGAGACGATGGCATCATTCGATTGGGGCGATGATCGTGCTGATTCTGGTGGTTTCCGGTGTGGTACTGTTTGCTGCAGACGCATGGGCCGGTCGAACTTCCCTGGAGGCCGGACTGCGGGCCGGGTCCAGTTTTAGCGAAGAAGACGAGTCGTTTAACCAGTACGATATGTATATTCAATACGGATTGCCCTGGAGCTGGGTCTGGGGCGATGCCTTGCAGGTCGATACGAATGTCGCCACCTCGATCGGCGTTCTCGAGGGAGGAGACGATGCCGGTCTGGTCGGTTCGCTGGGATTTGAATTCGTTTTCGGCAGTGCCCGTGGCAAATGTCCTTTCGAGATCCGGGCGGGGTCGGCCCTGACGCTCATCAGCGAAGATCAATATGGTGACGAAGATCTGGGCGGACCGGTGCAGTTTACACATCATATCAGTCTGCATTATTGGTTTCTGGAAAACCTGAGTGTCATGGCCCGGGTTCAGCACATGTCCAATGCCGGGATTTACGATGAAAATCCGGGACTGGATATGATCATGCTTGGGCTGATCTGTCGATTCTGAGGCAACGCCGACCTCCCGCGCTGCAGGTGGCCGGATATTGCCTCGGCTTTTAATGCTTACTTCTGTCGAATTCACCATCGGTTGCAAGAGGTCACGATCCCTTGCGACTTCTGCTGCGCTGCCGATTAGGATTGTTATTCTTACCAAATAATCCCTTGACCCCCCTCCCGGATTCTGGTCATAGTAGAACCACAGATGGTCTTTGGATTGCCGGTCGCTTTCATCACGGCTCTAAAAGACCTGCCCCAGTCGATAATTCGAATCCGGTAATGGTTTGCGCATTACATCCCGCGTATCCGACGACAGCGCTTGACGACTTAGACCCCGACCGAAATGTTTTCTCCATTGCTTTGCCTGGATGATCCTTTAAATTTAACGGGTTTTGCAAAGGATCGACCTGTTTAATGTCACAGCACCGCAATCAATTGACGTGATTGTATAACCAGAAAAAGGAGGTCTGCATGGGACTCAGAATGCGATGGATTCGAACATGTGTCATTCTAACATGTACCGCCTGTTTTATACTGTTTGGCCTGGCGGGAACCGCCGGTGCGGTGGACGAGAAGATGCTGGAGCGCATGGAGCAGATCATCAAGCAGCAGCAGGCCCAGATCGAAGCGCAGGCCAAAGCCCTCGAAAAGCTCCAGCAGCAGGTGGAGGCACTCTCCGAAAAGGCAGTTCAGGAGGCCACCGCAGCAGCCAAGGCCGAGGTTGCCAGAGCGGCCGTGCCCCCTGACGTTTTGCGTACCAAGGGGGGCGACAAAGTGTCCGTGCAGCTTTACGGTCAGGTCAACCGGGCCTTTCTGGCGGCCGACGACGGGGACAGTTCGGACTACTACTTTGTGGACAACGACAACTCGTCATCGCGCATAGGGCTGATCGGCGAGTCCAAGGTCAACGACGACATCACCATCGGCACCCGCATGGAATTCGAGTACCAGTCAAATGCCAGCAATGTGGTCAACCAGGAAGACAAGAATCCAGATGACGGGAATGGCACCGGGTTCAACGAGCGCTGGCTGGATGCCCAGCTGACCTCCAAACGATTCGGCAAGCTTTACCTGGGTAAGGGCAGTACGGCCTCGGATGGCACCTCGGAGATGGATCTGTCGGGCACCAGCGTGGTGGGCTATGCCAGTGTCGAGGACATGGCCGGCGGGATTTTGTTTTACAACGACGACACCGACGCCCTTTCGACCGTCACGGTGGGCAGCGTGTTCAACGATTTCGACGGTCTGAGCCGTCAAAACCGGGTGCGTTACGATAGCCCCGCGTTCTGGGGTTTTCAGCTGTCCGGCTCGCTGCTCTCCGACGGGGGGGACGTGGCCCTGCGGTATGCGGCCAAGTGGGGCGAGGACTGGGAGTTCGCCGCCGCCGTGGCGTATGCCGATCCCCAGGCCACCAGCGACACCGTGGACAACCAGTACAACGGCAGCGCTTCGATCTTGCACAGCAGCGGGTTGAACCTGACGGTGGCGGGGGGCATCCAGGATTTGGACAGCGGCTTGCTGAACCCGGACAATACGTCACGCAATGACGATCCCACTTTCTATTATGCCAAGGTGGGTTATCGGCACCAGTTTTTTGAGGTCGGCGAAACGCGTTTCTCGTTGGACTATGCCCGCAACGACGATGTGGCGCAGGACGGGGACGAAGCCAAGTCGGTGGGTTTTCAGGTGGTCCAGGATTTTCCGGAGTATGGGTCCGAATATTACATCGGGTATCGCTGGTATGATCTGGATCGGGAACTGGCGGATTTCGACGACATCAATGCCCTCATGACCGGCGTGCGGGTGAAGTTTTAGAGGGGGGGCTATATGAATACGTTGAAGCGTTTGATTGTGCTGGTCGGTGTGGTGTTGGGGCTTTTGGTCGCCGGCTGCGCTACGCCGCCCGAGCCCTTCCACTATCAGCCCGACAACGAGCTCAAGCCGGGGCCGGGAATACTGACCGGGGAAGAAGGGGTGTTTACCATTTATGGTGAGCCGGCTCCTGCGAAAAAAGAGGAACCGAATCCCGAGGATGCTTCCCCCGACGAGCCGGTGTCGCCATAGGTCAATGGACCGGTAATCTCATTCTCATTAAAACGATATCCATCGAAGGGGGACGCCAGTCCCCCTTTGCACTTGCAGGCGATAGAAAAGATCAGCGAAACAAATGCGCCATACAGTGAATAAAAATCAGAAACGGGTTAGAGGATGGCTTAAACTGTTTCGATGAGAGTTGTGGAGGTTGATTATGGAAGAAAAAATCGATACACCCTGTCGCCCGACACAAAATAAAGGTACCGTCCTGATGGTGGACGATAATCCTTCCAACCTCCAGGTGCTGCAGTCCATACTGGAAGGGCAGGGATGCCGACTGCTAACGGCGCCGAATGGTGCCAGTGCTATGTCCGTCGCGGCCACGGAAAAGCCCGACTTGATCTTGCTGGACATCATGATGCCTGAAATGGACGGGTTTGGCATCTGCCGCAACCTGAAGGCCGATCCGACAACGTTTGAAATTCCGGTGATTTTTCTTGCGGCCCCCGAAAGGACGGAAGACAAAGTCAGGGGGCTTGAAATGGGGGCTGTCGATTATATCACCAAACCCTTTCAGCCGGAAGAAGTCATCACCCGGGTAAATACCCACCTCACCCTGCGGTATCTCCAGCGCCAATTGACCATCGCCCATGCCGAATTGAAGGAAATGAGCGAGAATCTGGATAAAAAGGTAGAAGAACGCAGCCAACAGTTGCTTCGCAGCCGGGACAGCATCATCTTTGCGATGGCCAAAATGACGGAGGCCCGGGACGACGATACGGGCAAACATCTCGACCGGATCTGTCGATATGTGGAGATTCTGGCAATGGAACTGGCCAAGACCGATGCCTCGATTTCCGACAGCTGGATCAGGACGGTGGTCAAAACGGCGGCTCTGCACGATATCGGTAAGGTCGGTATCCCGGACGGTATTCTGCTAAAGAAGGGCCAGTTGACCGCGGAGGAACGTAAAATCATGGAAACCCATCCGGCCATCGGTGGGGATACACTGTTGGAACTGCGCGAAGAGATGGGGGGCGGGGGACCCTTTTTATCCCGGGCGATCGAAATCACCCTGGGGCACCATGAAAAATGGGACGGAAGCGGGTATCCGTTCGGCATCAAGGGGGAGGCGATTGCCCTGTCGGCGCGGCTGGTGGCAGTGGCCGATGTCTATGACGCCCTGGTCAGCCACCGCATCTACAAGCCGGGCATGTCCCACGAAGAGGCGGGTCGTCTCATCCAGGAGGGGGCCGGGACGTATTTCGATCCCCGCGTGGTGAACGCTTTTCAGGCACGGCAGGATGATTTCCGTCGTATTGCCGTAAGCATGTGTGACGATAAGGCGCATCAAGACGCGTGTGGCTTAAATATAGTAATGGACACCACAGGCGTCTTATAAGATAGTGAGCGTGATTAAAAGTCCTGTTCGGAAGCGTCCGATACCTTGCGCTGCATCCGGTCCAGGTAGTCATCCATTTCATTGAGGTCTTTGAAGACGCGCATGCTAGGCAGGGCATTGATAATTTCAAACACCTTCTTGATCTGGGGCTGAAGGTTCATGAACACCAGTTTGCCGTTGTAGGCCGCCAGCATCTTTTTGGTCTTAAGAATTACCCGGATGCCGGCGCTGCTCAGATAGTTGACTTCTGCCATATCGAGTACGATCACTGTCGGGCGTTCCTCCAGCAGTTGATCCAGCTTGTTTTCTAGAACAGGGTAGGTATGCCCGTTAAGTTCTCCAGTCAACGTGACAACATAGGCCCCCAAAGCTTTCTGCCGCGAACTGACTAACAGTGTCATGCACGCCTCCTTGAAATATGGTTGATTTTCAAGCATAATGCTGCATTTGGTTTAGTACAAGCAAAAAAACGCTGGCGTATCCTCGGAAAGGGGCATCATCAGGTGAAACAGGCAATCGTAATGTTGCAAAGAATCGGGCGCTGTTTTGGTGGGCTCGTGGTGCTCATCACCATCGCGCTGTGGGGCTGCTCGACCATACCTTCGCCGCTTATTGTCGGCAATACCTATACAAATTTCGAATATGAGTTTTCTCTGGATCTTCCCAGGGGGTGGACACCGGCCGATGATCAGGAAAAAGTCTTAGAGCGCTATGCTCGCTGGGTGGATGAGGATTTGGCAAGTCTGGTATTGACCAATACGGAAACCCAGGGGCTGATTGCCGTCATGAACCGAAAAGAGAAACAGGCGTATCCCCGTTATCTCCAATTGGATGAACATCACTGGGAATACAGGATCACCGAAATGAAGCGCAGACTCGAGGTTGAAGTTCAGGTCCTGTCCTACGATTATCATATTTATAAGGATAACCTTGTCGCAACCCAACAAAACTACTTCGTCAGTCAGAGAGCCTTCAAACCTGAAAAAGTTTTCGGGGTCGATACCCGGATCATCGAAAACACGGAAAAGAAACAAATGACGTTCGAATGGTTCCTGTTCCCCTGTCAAAAGGACCGCTCCTGCCAGACAATTATTATGCTGTCGTGCCCTGAAGCAAATTATGAAACGAACCGGCCGGCGTTTGAACACGTCGTTGCCACATTGCGAGGCCACGACTATTACAATTGAGTGGACGGGACCGGAATACCGAAAAGGACTAAATCCGGGATCCTATTGAATGTTGAGCGGGCAGGGGATTGTGCCGGGGGGACGGTGTTAACGTGCTAACAATGTGGCGGGTTTCGATGGGAGTGCGCGTGGTGAATGCGCAGTTCCTAAAGACCGGCAATTGCGCATGACAGAAGATCTTTTGCTTTCTGGATGGCTTCGGTCTCCGATGATGCCAGATCCCGGCCACCATCCAGGCGCACCGGTATTTCAAGCTTGATGCGGGGATGGGCGCCGGTATCGTCCGGAAGGCTGTTTTCAACATCAATGAAAACCCAGGCGAGGTTATCTTCTGAATTTTTGGTGGTAACTTGGCAGATGTTGACATTCAGTTCAGGTTTCATCCCGGGGCTGTCCTTTTTGACGATCAACGCGTTATCCTGTAAAAGTCATTTCGAACAATAAAAGCAATTTTTGTGCCTTTAGGGTGTTTTTTCAAGCAACCAAAATTAACGAATGTTACTGGTACTATAAATTATGTGAAAAAAATTTAGGTAGCTCAAAAATATTGGGTAATTTTTTTACAACTATGTAAGCAGGTTCTCATATCGTGGTCAGTTTAGGTCATATTGGTTGAGGGCGTCAGGGTAATGAAATGAATTCAAAGGGTGCGGTTTTCCCCAAGTTTGACAGACTGAACAGATTCCGAGATTTATGAGTGTAAAGAGTAACATTAAAGGCGATATCTTCACCCTGATCGTAGAAGGCACTTTTTCGATCAGGGTATTGTTTGATGCCTTGCAACAGGGCATGGGCGTTTCGGATTTCAAAGCACCCATGCGGGCGCTGATTGATGCCCGGAATGCCGTCGCCGATTCGTCTTGCGAGCGTGTTGAAGATTCGGGCCGGTTTTACGCCGAGATCAGCCAGTGTTTTACGCCTGGATGGGCCATTGTGGCCAACTCCGATAGCGTTCTATTCGATATGGCGCGGATGATCTGCACCTTCACCGATCTACGCGGTGTCGAAATGCGGGCTTACAGTGATATCGACGAGGCCAAATCCCGGCTGACCTGGAACAATACTTTTCAGCAGGACCCTTTTTGCTTCGTTCAAACAACCGACTGCCGGCCGAATTTCATCCGTTCACCCGACAAAGACAGGACAAAAACACCGAAAACAGCGAAAAGGTGAAGCGTGGTGATTGATCCCCATCGCTTGGATATTCATGGGATTTTACAATACGTGGGAAACAATGGTAATCTAAACGACATCACGTTGAACGACAGTGCCTGAAAAGTTAGTTTCGGATTGTTCCGCTGAACCGCAAAGAACAGGACTTTTTGCCATGTGCAAAGACCCATCGGAGAAAATGACCGAAGAGAAAAGGCAAGAATCGCGATCAACCCAGCTCCAGAATTACCGAGTTGAAATAAAATTGGTCGGGGAACCGATTTACCAGTTTCGCGTTGTCGATGTGTCTCCCAAGGGTGCCGGTCTTCTGGTCAACGAAAGTTCGCGATTTTTGCAAAATATTGAAGTGGGGCAGGTTGTCGATGCCGATTTCATATCCCCCCAGGGATCGAATCCTTCCGGCCTGTACCAGGCCGAAATCCGACACATCACCCAGGCGGATGAGAGCCGCTATAAAGCGCTTCGCCTGGTTGGGATTCGGATACTGGAAAAGCTGGTTCCGGCATAAGATGTGATGAATGGTGCCAGACTTTCCCGCCGCTTAGGAAACATGTGTCAACGATCTGCTCATCTATGAGAATCCAATTGCCTACCTGATTTACGAATCTCCTGTCCGACTGATATCCTTACAAAATACTCGAAGGAAATCAATTCTATAGATTTCAGGTGATTACAGCCAAATGCATGTTAAACCCCGCACTCCGGCATAAATTGTGCTTTGTTTAACCTTGATGACATGTTCGGGCTTCTGATTTTGAAGTAAATGGGAAACCTTCTCATCTGTCTGTTGGATCACGATAATAGTTCCAACGGTTACGATCGCGGGAGAAGCAATGGAAGAAGAATTGACAATCAGGGTTGATGCGGAATCCGGTGCGCCATTCGTACGAAACTATACGATACTGGAGAAATTCGACGACGGTCCGGAAAAATATGTGGATCTGCAATACAGTGAACACCAAAACTCTGAATATGTTCGCATCACCGCCATCAATCATCACCAGGTCAAAGCGATAAAAGCCTATTTCTATACATTGAAGGATGACGGCTGCGGATTTATCCCCGGATCATGGCCGGGCCGAACCATCAAAGCCTGCCTGAAGCCCTCCGAGACCACCGTCGTTCACTTTGATGAAAAAAAACATAATCCTCGGTTGTTCCTGTTTAACGCATCCTTTGAGGAATGCGATCAGAATGGTTAATGTGTCTAAGGTCTAAGCCAGATCGCCTTCATTGCCGCCGACGTATCGTCCAAATCCATGCCCACCATCGATGCGAAATCCGATTCCATATACCGGCATTGTGTCCGGCTTACCAATTGCAGCAACCCATATGATTCCGTCCTGAAGCTTTCCACCATCAAAAGGATAGGGGTGTCTCCAAGGGCCGGACGCGTGGGGCTGCCGGATAACATCCCAACCCAAGCCGTGAACGTCGACTGCGGAAGCTACTTTAAAACCATCATCAAAAGCGAGGCTGAATACGATGGGGCATTTTCGCACTCCTGGCACATCGGCGACGACCTCTTTGCCAATATCCGGGATTCTGGCGTGCCTATCACAAGGAAACCGAGATCCGGCTGATTGTTTTGGCAGCGATGATCCGGAAGGGTGGTTTGACGACCCCTTCCGGGGAGGAAGGGGTCTGCCGCCAAAACCACCCGTGCCGCCGCTATAATTTATGACAAACATCATTTTGCTGATGGGGATATCGAAATTGTTGAAGAAAAAGGAATCTTTAACACTTTCCGCCACGCATCGGTAATCAGTCCGCCAATCAAAACCACGACCGTGGTGGCAATATTGATAGCCAGATTAACCTCATCGATAAAGAGAGGACTTCAATGAAAGAAAACTCTGTATTATTTTCATCGGCCTTTTCTTTTTACCAATAACACTTTTTGCACAACCAACAAGAAGACATATTAGTCTAAATTACAGATTTGAAGGCTGTCAGGTTCAACAAACTAGTTGACAAGGCTCAAGACATCGATGTCTTGAGCCTTGTCATGTAACTGTTAGCCAACCAGATTAATTTCAATTTCCTTTTGAAGGATTTTGGCAAGGAGATTGGGGGTGAAAATATATGAAAAGTGGTGCCCCCGGCAAGAATCGAACTTGCGGCACATGGATTAGGAATCCAATGCTCTATCCACTGAGCTACGGGGGCAATATTTAGGAAAGACAGATTGTTAAGATGTGCTTCGAAAGTGTGACAATCACCATAAACCTCAATTTGCCACATATTTGCCACAAATTATTTTAAACTGTTTATATACTCCTTTCGTTTTTTGTTCAAGTTTTCCTGCGACTCCTCGTTAGAAATACTGTAATATTGGTACATCGATTCCGTCTGGTGGCCCGTATATGCCATAGTGTCCTTGCGTGGTATCCCTGCCTGTTCATTGGCCCACACGAATGAGTAGCGCAGATCGTGAAGGGTAGGGCCTGAAGGGTATTTCAATTCCGCTTTTGAGTCTCCCATGGCGTAGCCGAACCCAAGCTTAGCCTTTTTGCAAGCCTGATTCCATCGAATTCGATTATTACCCTCATAGAATATCAGCCTGTTTGTCCCTGTTGCATTGAGGAACACGTGGGGACCTACAAACTTCATGACCTTCCTTCGGCGGTCGCAATCCGTTAGAACCTCATGCATCTCGTCTGTTACAAAGACGGATCTCACTTTCTTTTCCTTGGTCCTGGAAGGAGGCAGCTTTAGCTTTCTGTTCTTTAGGTCAACTTGCTTCCATTCCAGCTTCTCAGCCTCAGAATGTCTGAATCCCGTAGCATAAAGAAATCGTGCAAACAAAGCCAAATGCTCTGGTAGGTGATTTATGAGCTTAAAAGCCTCCTTCGGCATCAGGACGCGTCCCTTGGGATTCCTGTCGTTTTGCATTGGAATATAGGGGAGCCGATAAACCTTGTTGTTTTTGATACCAAGGTTAAGCATCGTTTTAAGTGCGCTAAGCTCACGGTCTATAGTTTTGCGGCTTATCGTCTTATAGCCAGAGCCAGGGACTAATTGGCTCATGCGGTGCTGTATGTATTTGTTGATCATGTCGGTGTTGATACTTGGCACCGAAACACCGTCAAAGAAGCCCTTCAGATTCCTGCATCTTGATTTAATCGTGTGGAGGGACTTGCGGCCCTCAACCTTGCAGTGCCTCAAATAATCAGCTTCTAAGTCGTTGTAGTCGTACTTCTCATAGGATATGGGCAGAATGCCCTTGTTTAGCTGGTTCTCAATTTCATTTAGGACCTTCCAGGCATCTGACTTGGCTTGGCACTTGGTAGATTTCTCTATCCATTTACCACCTTGCTTATACTTCATGTGCCAAGTTTTACCTCGTTTCCTAAGTGAGCCCATTGCTATTATCCCTTAATGCGTTCCTTCTGTTGCTGTCCTCGTTTCCAGGCGTCTGAGTTCTTGTACATCACAAGGGCTTCTTCCTTTATGATATAGTGCTTACCTACCTTTATAGCAGGGAGCATAGCCCGTTTGATTAGTTCATGAACAGCGTTTCGAGATACATTCAAATATTCTGCTGCTTCAGTTGCTGATAATAGTTGTTCCTGCTTGATCTTAACCACCTCCTCGACGTTTGCCTGGCGTTTGTAATGTGCAATAGATTTAGAAAGTTCCCATCCTCTATTCACATAAAATAAGACAAAACTTGACCGTTGTCAAGTGCTTTACCTCCAAACCCAATGGCAGCAAGGGTTTACAAAATGGGAATGATGCGTCGGTTTGTGTTTGATCCGACAGTTATAGCTCATAAGCAACCATTACAGACTCCTAATAATCCATCTCATTTCTATTAGTTATCCGCCTTCAGACCTATGCAGCATTCAGGATGGTCTTCACAAAATGGTTCCAAATCTTCAAGATACACACTGCAATTTTCACCTGTAAACTCAATATAATTAACCTCATAGTTAGTATCGGTTAAGAACTTCATAAAACAACCATTCTTTATTTTGATGTAGTATTCGTATGCAGTTTCAAATCTCTGACCATCTTTTACAATGAAGTCTTTCATTTTAAATCCAAATTTTTTGGCGACATCTCCAAGTTTAACCACCTGACCACGCTCCTTTTCATCATTGAGACTTTTATTCAGTGAACAGTTCATAGGCCCCATATCAGTTGTGTATGGTGCAGTAGCGCACCCAGTGAACATCAATAACAGACCAATTACCCCTGATAGCACAACTAATTTCAGACTGTGCGATGCTTTCTTAATCATCGTTCTATCCTTTCCTTTCTTTTAGTGTTGACCCCGCACACGAGGTGCTGGGCCGTTGGTATGTCGTTCCACCTCCCTCCAAGCCAAAAGTTTCGATTCCCTCTACCCTTTCCGGTTCTCGGCCAACTTTGGCCATGCTTAACCAAGCGGCTTGAGCCGCTGCAGATAGCCCGAAAGGTTGTGAGTAGAAGTTCCTTCATCTTACAATAACATCCAAACGAACAAGCAAGGCTTAGTCAAGAGAGCGTAGCGACCTTTACTAAGACGCTTGTGAGTTATTATCATACAAGATGAAGGAAACAATACGAACAACATTGAGGGAATGTTTGGGGAGGTGGGAAACAAGCACCATAAGTGCTACTATATTTATTTGAAGATAACTATTGAAACATAGAGGCATGGTGTGCAACATTAGAATAGATAGATGTCGCACCGAAGGTGCGTAGTTTAAGAAGGTGTTCTTTACCCCTCTCCCCTTCGAGTCGAGGACATAGTCAGCTATATATGTTTGAAGGGTTCCTTTATCCTGGAAACATATGAAGGGGGTTGGGTATGTTCGGTACTTACCCTATCATACCTACATATTATACCAATTCCCACACGAACAAAACTAACACCAAAACACCTCGCAACGCTCGGCCAATACACACTCTGCTACAAGCGGTTCAATTAGGATCGTAACGGAATCGGCAGATTTGATTTGGCCATTAAAGGAATTGACGAGAAGTCGGGTTGTGGGTTATATTACATTATTATTGGTCCAATTTTGTTGCAATACTATTTAACAAGTTACGTTGTGCTGGCCTGCAATAGTATCTCAATTCTTATATCCCTAAACGGAGACTTTTAATGCTTAGAATATTAACCACGTTATTTGTTGTCGTCTCTCTAACTGGATGCGTAACACCAATGGCTTTTCAGGAACAGCTCCCAGATGTTGCATACACTATTAATGAAGGCGTTTTGGTCTCAGTAATAGATGAACGAATCCGAGTAAAAGAAGGAAAACCTAAAGATTTTATCGGAAAAGCTCATGGGGCTTTTGGTATACCATCTGATTGGCATGTTAAACAGGTTTTAGCGACTGAGGAGGGCGATAAGGAGCGTGACTTATCAGAATGGCTTCAACACCGCATCGTGAAGGGCTTAGAACAAAAGGGTTTCAGGAGTGCTTCGGTAGAATTGGAGGATATTCCAAGTTTTGAAGAGGCGAAAAGCGTATTAATAGACAATGACGCCTCTTGGTTATTTGTCATGGTGCTGAACGAGTGGTACTTCAGCATCAACTTGCACTGGGTTTCTGCTTTCAATTTTGATACAGATACAGACGTTCACGTGTTTGATGCTTTTACTGGCGAATTACTATCAAAAAGATTCAAAGAAAGAGATGTTATAGAAGAAAAAGCGACTGAATCGCCCCAAAATCTTATAATGGCAGCATATAAGGCACAGCTTCAACAGATCATAAATGATGAGGAAATACGACTTATTATGGGTAAATAAAGATTATATGTAATATTTAAAGTTCAATCTGACAGTCTGCCAATATTACATATAACTCCAACCTGTACGTAACAAAATGATGTTTGACTAAAAGCAGTCTAAAAGTCACCATTCCTTTACATCTACTTGTTTGTGGAGGCAATCTCAATCAGAAGGCGGCTAAAGCGTTTGAAATCATAAATCAGTAGGTATGGTTTCATAATAGCAGGATTCGGCCGCAAGAAGTTCAAGAAGTAGCAATCGGCACATAGGCTTCATATCAGGAGGGAGTGGCCCCGCTACCATCGCGTAGCGGGGTCTCTTATTTGGCATTCTATTATCCACTCGTGAGCACCTCCAAGCCTCCTAACACACCCCACCAAAGCGCCCTCCAAGACCCTACGTAACTATCTGGAAAGAAAAGCTAATTTGCGCAATTTTGGATTTATATCTCGTGGTGCACACCCCGGCATGGCCAATTCATTTGCGTCGAAATTTGAGCCTCTCAGGCAGTCCTGGAGCACATTCTGTGTGACGCCCCTGCGGGGCTTTGGGGTATTCTCAACCCATTGACATCACATCTAATATGAGCCTATTCTCGTAGACACACAACCTCACATCGTAACCACAAAGGAGAAACATCTATGAGGGCCAAGGCGGTCTTACTTGCGTTGCTTTTGTGTTTGGTTCCAAGCGTTCTATTAGCCGTTGAGGGAACCGGGCTTGAAACGGGTGGTAATAAGAACATTAGTTTTTTAGTAGAAGGACTTAGTGATGATACCCGTAAAGTTGGACTGACGAAAGATTTAATCAAAGCAAAGGTTGAGCTTCAATTAAGAAAGAACGGACTGAAGGGTTCTGATGACGCTGACTTGAACGGATTTCTATATGTCAATGTTAACGCAATTGAGGGCGCATATTCTATCATCATCCTATACAAGCGTCCAGTCACCTACACTGTTGGGTCAGAATCCTTCGATGTCGTGGGGGATGTTTGGAGTAAAAGTTCGGTAGGTAATCATGGAGGCTCCAGCGATTTTATAATAAAATGGGTTCTACGATATATTGATGTGTTTTCCGCAGAATATCTGAAGGCGAACGGTCTATAGCTGGTGACCAAGATACGGGAAAACGGTTTCATTACTTTGAATATGCCCGATATCAAAGACTATGAAATTGAGCTTTGATTTCGTACCGTGTGTGTATCAAATCAATTCTATAACCCAGAAAAGGACATCCCTGTGACCGTATCTGTCACAGGTAGCTGATAAGATCGCCTCTAAACAATCAAAGGATGCAACTATATGAAATTTGCCCTTGTTAATGGCGAACGAGTTGAAGCTACCAAAAGCGCTAAGGGATTCTGTCCAGCTTGCGAATCAGAGTTAATTGCTCGGTTTTGTGTGAATAAAGTTGATCATTGGGCGCACAAAGGAAACCGTAACTGTGACCCATGGTGGGAAAACGAAACCGAATGGCATCGTGCTTGGAAAGGACAGTTTCCAACCGAATGGCAGGAGGTTGTCCACGAAGCCGATAGCGGTGAGAGACACATCGCGGATGTAAAGACTGATCAAGGTTGGGTGATCGAATTCCAGCATTCCTTCCTTAAACGAGAAGAGCGCCGTGCGCGTGATACCTTTTACCCCCAATTAGTTTGGGTGGTGGATGGGACGAGACGAAATAGAGACAAATCACAGTTTGAAAACGCGTTAAATGGTGGTGCGTCCATTAACGCGAAACCAAAGATCCTGAGTGTTTTCACAGACGAGTGCGCACTTCTAAGGGAATGGGCGGGATGCCGCGCACCGGTTTTCTTTGATTTCGCCGAGTTAAATAAGACCGAAGGTGTGCCGCTATGGTGCCTCCTACCAATCAGCTCTGATGGGAAGGTGTTCGTCTTACCATTTTCGCGTGCGTACTTTATAAAACTTCATCGCACCGGAGCTAAACAAGAGGGGCTGGATTTCGCAGCGATCTTGAAGGACCTCAACGAAATAGTATCACGCTACATTTCTCATATAAGTGCTCAGCATAGACGTTCTAAGGTTTTGAACAAATTTGCTCAACAACGTCAGTATCGCCGCTCTCGACAACCTGAGAGTTTCCAGCAGTACCTAAAACGGACACGAACTGGTAGACGCTTTTAGATTGATTAGCCTCTCTTTACAGGCTGAAGCTTCGATGGTAGTCTGGTGTTGGATGGTGGTGGTAGAAGCACCTTCGGTGCTAGCGCTTCGCGCTTGATCTTTCCGCACTCATTGTGTCCGTCGCTTATATCCATAATGGACAGCGGCCCACATATCGTGTGCCGTAATTCCAACACATGGAGGTCTGTTATGAAAGACGGTACTATTTTGAAGATTCGGATTGCGGACATTGACAAAGATTCTACCGTAAAAGCTGGATACACAGGTACTAGCGTAGTAACGAAAGATGGGATAGACATTCCCATTGTTGATGAGTGGATCGAACGATATGGTGATGCTGACGGCTATATCAGCCTAAAGGTCAATATCAATGAGAAACAAATCAACGTTGCCCCGATAGAACCTGTTTAGTAAGCCACCGTCTAAACAAAGAAGCCGCCTTCAGAAATTGTATCTGTTGGCGGCTTTCTTATTTGTGCTGGTCTATTTCTCCAACGGATTACGAAACGACCATTTGAAATGCTTACGCGTAAATGATGCAGAGCTGTTGATTACGATAAAGGCTATACCGCAAACAATCACGCCCTCAATGCCGTACAGTTTAAACAGTCCTACAACACTCGCCATTTTGACGAAGGAAGGGACTCCAAGTTTTATATTCATTATTTTTGATTATAGAATTATCAGCAGTCTTACGCCAGTAGAAACCTTTCATACTACATATAGTGTGTCAAGGAATATTTGGCCCAACATTTACATCAAGCTGATATCATGTTGAAATACGTCTATATATAGCGTATGCTCAGTTCTAATCTCACCTCCATAAGTCGCCAACAAATAGGCTCAATGAATATTGATACGTAGCTAATGCTGAAGACTGCTATGCCGATAACATCTCCAACTATTATTGAAGGCGAATCTTAAGGAACCACAACTGCGGAGGGCATCTAATGAAACATGTTCTGATGCTGGTAATGGGACTGGCAATTTTGACTTCATGTGCAACCTACGTACCTGACACAAACAATGCACTTGGCAGATGCATGCAGGGTAGTAGATGGGATTCATTCCAAGATGCTGCTCCAGCAAATAAATTAGTAATAACTAAACTGGAAGATGAAGAATGGGATTATCGGATTACCAACGCCCAAGGATGTTCATACCTTTTTAAAATAGAGAATAACATCATAGCTGACACTGAAAACATTGGTGATCCCGTGACATGTTTAACGACGCAAAGCGTGATTGACAATGCTGAGCGATGTGCAAAGCAGAAAGGAAATTAATTAGGCGTCAGATATGGTAAAGTTCTCAGGCAGGCAATAAGGGAATTTTGGACCCTTTAATACTCGCCACATCCACCTCACAAGTTGGCAATAAATAGGTTCCATCTGTTTATATAGTTCTCGGTTCCCTTCTGGAATCCGAGGATGACTGGTATGCCGAAATTTAAGATAAAATCCCAAAACACATATCCAGAGGGGCCCAAATATGGAAGTCTACATCCATAAAGATACAGGTAAAGGCTGGATACTGATTGAGGAGCTGGAGGACGGTTCCGGTTACTTTGTTTCTCCAGCTCCGAGGAAGATGCAAAGACCTTTCGATGAGTTCAAGGGTGAGGAAGAGACAGATGAGAATGTTCTGATAAAAAAGGGAATTATATCAAAAGAACAAACTCAAATATACCACTTGTATCGAGAATCTAGGAAAGATGAGATTCGTGATAAGGTGTTTTCAATCCTCCAGGAACTGGTTGATGAAATCGGTAAAGAGGAAGCAATAAAAGTTATTGACGACTCGTTTAATAAAGAGAATGCTGAAGGGATTAAAACGATCTTGTTTAAAGACAAATCATAAAGGAAACAAATGGCAACCAAACTTAACGACGATGAACTTGTAAGTTTTAAAGAGCTTCTGATGGCCAATGAGGTCTATATAGAGGCTCTGGTGCAACTCCTCATGGACAAGGGTGTTTTTAGTAAGGAGGAGCTGCTGAGGAAGATTAAAGAGGTTCAGAGGGAATTGATTCAGAAACAGTCTCAATAAGGGCCTTGCGTCATGATTTCTGATTTGGGTATCTGGGCAATTATGATCAATCTGATAGCTCTTGTCTTTGCAGTTCAGTACTCTCGTTCCAAGACGCTTGGTGAAGCTCTGCTTTGGTTGGCATGGGATTTCACAGGTTTTCGTTTCATAGCCAGCAAGGTATTTCCAACTCAGAAAGGGAACGCGAGCCCTCCTGTGACAATAACACTTTGGGTCCTTGGTATTTATACAGCATTGTTTGGAATCGCATCGAATCGTTACGAGAATGCTGTGGATAAGATTGAAAATCGGATGAACGCTTTCATTACCCAATTATCAGTGGCCACTACTGAAGTTAGAACTGAAAGATTTAGTGAAGCTGCAAAGATTCAACGAATGGATTGTCCAGAAGAACCAGATTTACTCCATCCTTCATCGGTGTTTTTATCTTTCGTACGCCGTGTGGAATATAGTGAATCTGTTCAAACTATCACCAGGACCATTGAACAATATAAAAATAGCCTCCAAGGGGCAAAGCTTTCTTGGATTATTATGAAAGATTCGAATTTGTCAGGCGGTAATCTAAGGAATGCAGATTTATTCAAAGTTGATTTCGAAAATGCTAATCTTAGTGAAGTTTCTTTGTTAAACGCTCGTTTAATTGGTGCAAACTTTAAATACGCCAGACTTAACAATGTTGACTTTGGTAAATCAGATTTGACTGGAGCTAAATTTGAAAAAGCATCTTTAAAAGGCGCTAATTTTGAAAACGCAAAATTCTCACCATATCCTCTTGAGATGTCAATCGATTATGAAAAGGCAGGGGTAACAGCAAAGATAGAAGGTGAAAGTTTAGAAGATATTGAGAGCCAAACTGATAAACTGATGAAATCTACAAAATTAAATAAAAGTCAATTATTGATTCTAACTCTGTTTCGCAGTGCTAATTTAAATAATGCGGATCTAAGCAACACGAACTTAATAGGCGCTGAAGGTTTATACGTCGAACAGTTGTGTTCGACAAGAACCTTGCACAATGCAAAGATGGACCCAGAACTTGAGGATCAAGTTAGAATACAATGTCCAGAGAGGCTCGAAGATCCGCACAAGACCAAAGAGGCTGTTGAATAACCCGCAATCAGTATTGAGACACACTAACACTATGAACCCCAAAACAAACACCGACATAACACCTTGGCCATCCAGCGTCCTTGAGGCCGCTCACCTTCTGATCCAACAACTCCCACACGAGGACATAATAGCCATATCCAAGATGAGTATCGAGGAGGTAGCTTTCCTAAACCTCAGTCTTGGAACATACATACGAAACGAGTTTGGTCTGTGGGAGGGTAACGTTGTCCTTATGGAATCTTGTGCAGACGAAGCCGATAAAGAATCACTGCACCAAGATGAGGCAAGTGCGGTGATTATTGCGAAGTTGGCGCTTGAGCTTCGGAAAACAAACGGGATATTTTATTAATGAATCCGCTTAAGACCAATATCTTTACGGAACCTTAGGCCTGGATTCACCATAATGACAATTGGCCTTAATCTTGGATAAAGGTTTGTGTTTTAATGTGCATACACTTTACGATATCGACCTTTTACGGTAATATATATAGTTGGATAAACAATCTTTGAAGAAATTATGAGTGGTGGAGGCGAGTATGAACGAACATGCGGGTGCAATATTCAAAATGCTGAGTATAGATAAGATCACTCTTGATCTTGAAAACCCTAGAATTGCCAAGTGGCTTGAGATGTATGAGGAGAACCCGCCTGTTGAGCAAATCGCATTGGCATTACGTACCGGTTCAAGTCAAGATGATACAGGAGGTCCTAGTTATCACAGCCTTAAACAGTCCATTCAAACTAATCGAGGTCTGATACATCCAATCATCGTCAACAAAGACGAAGATGGCAAATATGTTGTTATTGAAGGAAACACAAGGACCTATATTTACAGCGAGCTAAAAGAGAATGATCCCAGCGGTCCTTGGTCAACTATTCCGGCTATGATCCATAATTCTCTTCCGAAAACAGAAGTTGATGCAATTCGTCTCCAAGCTCACTTGGTGGGCACAAGAGAATGGGACCCATACTCAAAAGCAAAATATTTATACGTCTTGCGGAACCAAAAGCATCTTACCTTTTCACAAATTGTCGATTTTTGCGGGGGGAGCAAACGAGTCGTACAAAATCTCATTGACGCATATATTGATATGGAAAAATACTATAGGCCAATTCTTGACAGCAGCCAGGATTTTGATCCTTCAAGGTTTAGTGCATTTGTAGAGCTGCAACGATCGAATATAACTGATGCCTTACTATCTGCTAAATTTGATAAGACTGATTTTTCAAGATGGGTTCATTCGAAAAAGCTATATCCTTTAAATACAGTTCGAAAGTTACCCTTAATTCTTAGTGAGGATAGTGTTACAGATGTCTTTTTACGATCTGGAGCTCAACAGGCACTGAAGGAGCTTGACAGATTATCAGGACCAACCCCTGATTCTGCATTAAAGGATGCAAGCTTAGATCAACTTGCAAATGAAATCAGCAAGCGAATATCTGCGATTCAGTATGAAGATTTGAAAAAACTTCGCAACCAGAAAGATTCTCCAGAGGCTATGGTTATCTATGATGCCAAAGATGCTCTTGTCGAACTTTGCGATGATATTGGATTTGATTCAGAGTAACTATGCCGGAATCGTCAATACATAATTCCCTCGTAATAGCTATGTCCAATTGGATTGCCACAAAATATTGCGATGGAGACTATGGAAGCATTCTTGTTGATAAGCCAGAGAACAATATAGATTCAAGGCCTCCAAAGATATTCGGCTATATACCAGATGTTTATGCAAAGGGTTGCTCTATATGCGGACTAATAGTTGGCGAAGCTAAGACAGCGAAAGATATCGAGCGAGCTCACACCGAGCAACAAATTGAAGCATACTTGAGGCATTGCAAACTGGTTGATGATGCGACTTTAGTTATTGCAGTCCCTTGGCATATGACAAGGTGTGCAAAATCCTTAATAGTAACGATTCAGGATCGAATCGAAGCCCATTGTGTTCACATTGAAGTTATTGACAAGCTACCGGGCTAATAAGAGATCCAAACCATATGCAAAAGATAAAACTAACAAAGGAACCTGTACTTGATGCCAAGCATCAAGCTTTCAAATATCAGAAAGAAGCTGTAGATTCGATACGTGATCTTGAATATTCCGCAGTATTTCATGAGCAAGGGCTAGGAAAATCAAAAATTGCTATCGACCTAATGCTGTATTGGCTCGAAAATAAAGTGGTTGATACCGTTCTTTTTGTTGCAAAGAAGGGTCTAATTAAAAATTGGGAGAAGGAATTTGCCTCTCATACACATATGACACCAAAAATAATAACCCAGAACGAAAGAGCCAATTATTATGCTTTTAACTCTCCATCGAGACTAATACTCGCACATTTCGAGGTTTTAAAATCTGAAAGAGAGCGATTTGAACTGTTTTTAAAAGCAAGAAATGTTGCTATAATTATCGATGAGTCAGCAAAAATAAAAAATCCAGATTCAACTCTAACGAGAACCTTCTTCGCATTAGCCCCATTATTCAAAAGAAGAGTTGTCATGACGGGCACTCCAGCTGCCAATAGACCATATGATATTTGGGCTCAAATATGGTTTTTAGATCAGGGCGCTAGCCTCGGAAATGACTTTACGACATTCAAACGGTCAACAAATCTTTCAAACGAACTGTTTGACAACGAAAAGCTTCAAAATAATTTTGAATCTGCTCTTGACCAAGTTTTCAATAAGATCTCAAAATTCACTGTTCGAGAAACAAAACAGAGCGGTATTATTGAGCTTCCTCAAAAAATATTCAAGACCGTTCTCTGCGATTGGGAAGTTCATCAGCACGACCTTTACAGACAGATTAAAGATGAAATGAAGGCTGTTATCGTCAAGGAAGGGATACCCCAGCTTGACAATTCTCAGGCTGTTTTGAAACGATTACTTAGGCTTGTGCAGGTGGCATCGAACCCAAGTCTTATCGATGATAATTATAGAACAGAACCTGGAAAACTTTTGAACTTAGTTGAATTGGTCGAGCAGATAGCTGCTATGAAGGAAAAATGCCTTATCTGGTCGTCATTTGCTGACAATGTTAATTGGCTCGCAGACCATTTAAGTACCTTTGGTACTGTAAAGGTGCACGGTAAGGTCAACATGGAAAGAAGAAACCGTGCGGTTGAAAAATTTTTAACTGATCCTGAAACCCGTGTATTCGTAGCTACTCCTCAAGCTGCAAAAGAAGGACTCACCTTAACTGTAGCTAACCATGTTATTTTCTATGACCGAACCTTCAGTCTAGATGATTACATACAGGCTCAGGATAGAATCCATAGAATATCTCAAACTAAACCTTGCCACATTTATAATCTAATTATGGCCGAATCTATAGATGAATGGATCGAGATTCTTTTACATAGTAAGCAACTAGCAGCTCAGTTGACGCAGGGAGATATTTCGCGAGAATATTATAAAAGCCAGATATCATATGAATTCGGTACAATAATAAGAAATATTCTTGGGATCGATAACCAATCCACCGATTGAGGTAGCAATGACCGGCATGTCAGCAGAAAATGGCTCGATAACTCTCCAAGGTAAAGAGATACCAATTAAAACAACAAAGCTCCCACAAGCAGATTTATTATTCTACCCTGAGAATCCAAGAATCTATTCTGTTGTGCATGGGAAAACAGCAAATCCTTCTCAAATATCCATTGAAAACAGGCTTAAAAAGTTAGATCATGTAAAGCAGCTAGTACAATCAATAAAAGCCAATGGAGGGCTTATTGACCCAGTTATAGTCCGCGAAGGTGACAACATTGTTCTGGAAGGTAATAGCAGACTTGCAGCATATCGTATTCTTGCACAAAAAGATGCAATAAAGTGGGGAAAGATGAAGTGCACCCTATTACCAAGTGATATAGATGAGGACTTGGTTTTTGCACTCCTTGGTGAATACCACATAATTGGCAAAAAAGATTGGGTTCCTTTCGAGCAGGCTGGTTACTTGTGGCGAAGATGCAAGAAGTTCAATGTCGCAGCTAGCAAAATTGGCCTTGAGATGGGGCTATCAGTTAAGAAAATCAATAAACTTGTCAACGTATACCAGTTCATGGTTGACCATAAAGAAGAAGACCCTCAGCGGTGGAGCTATTATGAGGAATATTTGAAGCATCGTAAAGTTCAAGAGAGAAGAGAGCAGTATCCTAGCCTTGACGATGCTATTGTGAGGAAAATCAAGTCTGGAGAAATACCAAAAGCAGTTGATGTAAGGGATAAAGTAACTAAAATCATAGCTGTGGGTGGGAAAACCTTAAATAAGTTTATCGAAAAAGATGATGTACTGGAAAGCTGTTATAACTCTGCGGATGCAAGGGGGGCAAATAATCGTCTCTTGAAGAACATAGAGAAATTTAAGGTGCTCATTACTGATCCAGATAGTAAACGTGAAATTCTTGAAATGCCGGACAATCAAAAGAATAAATGCAGGTTCGCTTTGGAGAAAATACAGAAGGCTGCAGAAAAAATTAACAAGCAAATATAAGTCTCACGATATATTAAAACTTTAAAAAACGCAATGGTAATCCAGAAAAGATGATGTAAAATCTTCTCGTTGATACGGAATTAATTAATTCTTGTAATATCAAGTTGCGCGGATAAAACATCAACTTCCACCAATTTAAATACCAACGTTGTTTTACCCTGATCCTACAAATTATTTTATTTATTGAGTGACTCAAATATTTTATTCAATTTAGGGCAATTGTTGCAATGTTCATTAAGGCTTTTTCTTAGTTCAATAATTGAAATTTTATCATTTTTTTCAACGGAATTTTGGGTTCTTTTGTTACTATAGGAGGCATCCTTTTTTATCAATGCATACAACCGCGATCTTTTTCGAACCTCCTTTGATAGAGGCAAACCTATTTTTCTTGATATAGCATTATAAAAGTATGTTTTGTAATCGTTATCTATAAAATCGTCCCTTCTACTATTTGGTATTAGCATTGGACTATTTATGTGAATTTCACCGATAAAATAGCTATTGAAACGTAACTCGCGAAAGCACTCATCCAACAAATGCTCATCACCCATAAGAATATTGCCAAGTCTAACCCGAATGCCGGAAGATTTCTCACCCTTCGCTATGGCTCCTATAAGATCTTCACGTGACCCATACCAACCATAGGCAAGGGATTCATTTTCTTTATTGATTTCAAATAATTTTATTTCGGAAATATAATCGTAGCCAGTTTTCGTAATTTTTATTTCATCTTTATATGGCTTATAGATCTTATGACCATTGAGGTAAATGTTATATGTGGAATATCTGTCAAGTTTTTTGTTGAGGAATTGGGATATCGTCTTGCCGAAACTAAAAGTTTCGGAGGAAAATGGAACAGGTGCTATACTTGCCAAGTAATCATGAACTCTTTTCAAATCAAAAACGTAGTTACGAAAGCTATGTACACCTTCAAGTTCTACTTTGAAGTAACTGTTCTTCGGATTTTTGCTATTTACCTGATAAAAATTAGTAGTTCTGTCAAAAAGTTTTTTTAAGGTTTCCGATGACTCATTATTGTCTGATAAAATACGTTTTAATTCTTTACAATTCCATTCTTGAACAGATTCGATAGTTTCATCATAGGCTTTAGTCTTAAAGGTCGCCTTTTCACAAAAAGCCAAACCGCCTAATCTACCAATTCCACGAAACCCTCTCATGCCTCTATTAACTTTATTCGAACTTCCAATAGCACTAAGCACTTCTAATGCATCACAAGAGGGAATACCTGCTCCATTATCCCAAAAGGTTATTTTCTTATTTGAAGGATCCAAATTGATTTTTACGGATAATATCTTTCGTCTATTAACTAAATCAATGGAATCAACAGCATTCTGGATATATTCACGATAAATCGTCAATGGGTCATTATACATGCCTGATGAAAGAGTTTCTAATAGATACATTCCCGCTTTAAACTTAGATTTTGGAGCGATTGTCTGAAGCATTAATTTGACCCTTTGGAGTATGATTAATTAATATTCGATTTTAGTTCTTTTACCTCAGTGGTTGTCAGAAGATACATTTCCAAAATACTTTTCAATTTTCCACTTTTTGTTTTAACGATTGCATTCTCAAATTCTTTAGTTGTCTTACATGAATTCAGAATATTTAAAAGATCCTTATCCATACCGCATTCTTTAAGATCCCTGAATTTAGAAAACCATTTTTTCTCTAACCACCAAGGCTTTTTATCTCTGTACAATAATATAGCCTCGGGCATATGTAGAATATCCATAAATTCAATTTCATTCTTTCCAAATGCCCTAAAAAAAAAGTCTTCGGTGGTCATTACTGAACCCTTTAATACGTTCAGTATTCTTTGAACACCACGAATGAGGTAAAAAGTCCAATTTGGTGAGATGTAGCTTCCTCGATCTTTTGCATTCAGTGGGATGTACTTCATTGGAAATGAATAAATCTTTAAATCCATTTCTTTATTTAAATCGATATTAAGTTTTAATCGTTTCCATAAATCTTCTGGCGTATCATCCCAATTATAGAGAATATAGTTGGATAGATCTCTAATTTTGTATTTTGCAGCAAGTTTGATTGCCTTCGTATATATGTCTTTTTCACTAATATGATCGAAGGCAACTCTTAAGGGATTGATTGCAACGTTCCCTAGCAGTGCAACCTTGTCTTCGCGCTCAACCATTATTCGCGCATCGACACCTTGGTTGAAATCCACATAACGATTTTTTCTTGATGTTTGATTCCCTTGGTTTATGTATTCAAACACAGATCCCTTTTCAAAGCCAAGATCCCTTATATCTCTGACTATTTCTGGGAATTTTTGCGAGGCTAAGATATTGTTATCGAATAGAACCAAATGACATTTTTCACCAAATTCTTCTTTAATTGTCTTTACATAAGGTTTTATATCCAAATACGCTTGATATTTTGGTTCTAAGCGAGGGACGCCACAAAAATCACATTTTCTAATACAGCCCTTTGTAGAATAGCCAAAATAACTGTCATCAACCAAAGTGTAAGAATAATCTAACTTTGGTGGTTTTTCCCCGAATAGCCTCGTTTGTTGCTGAGCTTTATCGAATAAATTGTAATCTGGGACCAAGGTATCGATTATAATGTCGTTACCGTCGTTAAAAGGGTCGGGTTTATTTAGCAAGCCTGTTGTGGGTTCTATGCCTGTTTCAAAATGCACGTCCTCGGGCATTAGGCTAGCCATAATCCCACCTACTTTAATACGAGTTGGGTCATTATCGACTAACGTTTTGTAATAATTGATAGTATTTATTGTGATAGCCCAATTGTATGTAAATAGTGTGGAAATATAGATTCGGTCGTAATAAACAGAGTATGCTTCCGTTTTTTTAATACCTTTAACGAATTTAACATTATCGCCGAGTCTTTTGTGGTAAGTGGATATTTTCATTAAACCCATCGGAGGGAATTTCGTTCTAAAACCAGGTTCCACCAACAGGATGTTGCGTTTTCTCTCTTTCATAGTCCACCTCGAAATTCCTTATTTTCTTATCGGAATCCTCTTAGCATAAACAGAGACATATGTCTATCAAAAAAAAATGCAATATGCATTATAGATAGAAGAATATTCATTCTTAATGAATTGAGTATTTAAATAGATAATTGCGTAAAGGCCCATATATGACTGAATATATTGTATAATATATTTATTTCTGTTATTTAACATTTACCATATTGCTTATAAATCGATGTTTAAATTGGATTATTCAATTAATTTTTGAGTGTATTCCATGCAATTAAATATTTTCATGTGATTATAATAACTTCCACATGATTATGAACTTGTTATCGCCTCTTATTTATAGAAACTATTCAGTTCATGGCATTGAACATGGCTGATATACTGAGGCGCAATTGTAACCTTCTGTAACCCTCCTCTATAATAGTCCATTGATAAGTAGAGACTTCTTGGGAAAATGCTGACCAAGGAGTGCTCTCCCTATTCGCAAAAGTCGGTTCACTGAAAGCCAGATTGTCCACATTCTAAAGAAAGAGGTGTAAGACGGCCTCACATCCACCGAAGTCTGCCATGAGTATGGCGTCAGCAGCGCCCTCAAAAATCCCTGAATGACCTAACAATATCAGAGTATCTTGGAATGAATTCGCCCGAACTCTCTATTAATTGCTGGCACTAACTTGGGGAGGTTTACAATGGCTCAATTCAAAATAGCTATTTGGCTATCACTTACCAGTTAACAATATGGTTTCTAAAGGTTCGTGTAAAACAAGCTAAATTATTAGAATCAATCCTGCAATCTCACCTTGAGTTCAGCATATTCTTCAAAGAGTCGGCCGCCAACTCAGACATAACTTAATACAATTGAGTGATGGCATATTCATAACCTACCTAACTTCGCCTTTTAAGTCCCACTTGGTGTGTTTCTTTTGTTCCTTCAAGGCAGGCCACTCGTTCCGAAGGAACTCGTGAAAGGCTTTCACACTAAAATCAACCTCGTATTGGGTGTTCGTGGAAAACCGTTCCCTTGTCCAGTAGTGGTAAGCGTTGCTCATATCCTGCACACGTGCGTCAAACTCCGCTCGTTCCTCTGGTGTCATTCGTGCCAGAAACTGGGCGTTTTTGCGTTCCCTTTTACGTTGTTCCGCCAGCTCATGAGCAGCACGTTTCCTAACGTCGTCTGGATCAATGCAAGCGTAATCGTCTCCGTATTCAATTTTGTCTATTTGTTTTTCGATAAAATCAAACAGTTCGTCATCAACACCGTCTCGACCAACACCAGTCATAGGGTCGAGCGGTTTCAGTTTCGGGAGCCTTCCCAATGTAGTTTACCTCCTTGGCGTCAATCCACGCCGTTCAAGTTCAGTCATAAGTGTTTCGTAAGCATTACTGTCCACTTTCGCCAAAACTTCAAAATATGCTTCCATGACGCGTTTCACGCGCTCCGAATTAAAAATGCGTTCTTGTATGTCTGCAATCTGTGCCGCCTGTTTTCGGGCTTCAGCCAGCGTCTTTACATATGCTTGAACATCCTTGGCGTCTGGCCTCTTCTTGGCATCCTCCCAATCAATGTTGCTTTCAACATTCTCAACAAGGTCATATGCTTTCACAGCCAGACCATGAACGTAGGTCCACATATCCAGGTCTTTCTTAACCATGTCTGTGGAGTGCTTTATGATAATCTCGGAGCCCGCAACAGTTTCAAGCTTACCTATCCATTTATCCAGAGTGGGTCTTGAGATGCCAAGGCGTTTGGCTATTTGGGTTTTCGGCGTGTTCTGATCAAGCAGTCCTCGTAGCTCTGCCATCTTTGCGTCTGTCAGTTTGACAGGCTTGTTTCTAATAGGTGTAATTTTATTTTTTGGCATAATGTTTGGTCATTTCCCTTCATGGTTCATGTCGATGTATGGGTCTCAGGTGTATGCTTGGTGCAATGCCCCACCTTTTGCATTCAGGATTCGCGTAGCGTCATCTTGTCTAATTACACCCATCCAAACCCACGGTGCATAAGGGTTTGCTGGAGTTGTATTCAGATATAAGAAATGGAGCCTAAGAGAGGCAAAACCCCTACGGGCTAAATGGAGAGGCGTAGGGTCGAGCCTAGTGACACTACAGCCCCGTGAGACACGAGCAGTCGCGTATTGGTAGTAGCTTCGCTACGAGCTCCTGCTGGAACTATACACGCTGCAAGGAAATTCCAGGCACCCCTATCTGGATGTGTCTCGAAATCGCGTGGTTGGCAGAAGGAAGGAGTCTGGAAAAGAAGCCCCGCAAGGGTATCGCCCTTTAGGGCTCAAGGAGCAACCAAAACCAGACACCAACCTTCGGGGAGGTGTTAACTAAACCAGTGGAACAGAGTGTTGACAGACACCCCCCAGCTACATTTGTGCAGATTACCTTTTAAGCTTGAAGGTTTTCTCAAGAGGACTTCGTGTATCGCGCTTCCGCTGTCGAAGTTTCTTAATCTTAATGTGGGTAATCTTAAACCGCTTTACGGCGTTCCTCGGATCTTTATATCCTGTCTTGATTAAATCCTCGCGCAGTTGCGGTAAAACTTGGGAATTCCATTCGAGCATCAAGGCCCCAGCTTCGCTGGTGTTGCCTTCCTCAAACAGGTTTGCAATTTGATGTCTCAGTTGGTCATAGTTTGTCTGTGTTCCGTACATAAGCCTACTGGCTTCAATTTCCTTTTGACCTCCTCGTTTGCCGTAGAATCTTCTCACGAGGGTCTTCATAGTGAATGTATCAAGAGGTCTCGAACCCCAAGCAGCGCCAATATTCTTGGCCGCGTTTTGAAGCATCAAAGGACTTATCTTGATGCCCTTCTCATACAGGGCTCTGGACAGCGCAATCCATTCAACAGGTGTGCTCTTGTAGTACCGCTTATGCTCTGGAATGCTTTTCATCCACTTAGGTTCGATCTCCTTGCCTGTGAAATAATCCTTGTTAGAACCAGGCTCCAAGATCAGCTTAACCATTGGCGGCGAAACCTTATTCACGATACGTTCAGCACTGAATGCCTCCTCTTTACCAGAACCAAATCCAGCAAACTCAGCCAGAGATACAATGTCTGTCATCGCCCGAGCAAAGACTTCGGTATGGTCATCATGTGGTTTGTCATTAATGTCCAGAAACACATTCTCCATGACGTTAGCCAGCTTACCGAATTCACCCTTAGGCAATTTGAAATAAACAGGCACGTCACGTCCTTTATTTTCGTCATATTCGCTTCCAATTACCCAACACCAGTAGTTCCATCGTTCCCAATCAGGAATGTCATTGTAGAGCTCCTCAGTCTCTTCGTCGCTGTAGTTGGCAGCTATGTGCATGGCTTGCAAAACACCAACGGTCATAATCAACATAGACCAGTTCTTCATAAGTCTGGCTCTGGTTTCACGTTTATGAATCCTTGGATCAAATAAGGCGCCTAATAACTTGCCTGAACCTCTAAGACCAGCGTTGAAGAACGGAATGTAGGCGTTGATGACACGAGCCCACTGACCAGCCTTATTGAAATCGATAGTGGCCTCTCGTCCTTGGAGCGCTTTTATTTCTCGTAGTTGTCTATCAACATTCTCTTGAATCTGCTGCTCAAGGTTAGAACCTGGAGTTACACCCGCGAATGCAGTCATTAGGTTAGACACTCTGGCTAATTCAGCTTCGTTAGGAATAACCTTGTTCATTCTACGAGTGGCTTCCTGTTTGCTGATTGAACCCGCCTGGAATTGCCGTCTAATCTTGTCGATTCGCTCCATCTTCTTACGCAGAACAACATGAGACTGTCTGGCTGTTGCCATGCGAGGAGCAAGCTCAACAACGTCATTCAACTTATCGATGGCTGTGAACACATTTACCATACGACCAATCTTTTTAAGCCTGCCTGCGTTGAACAGTTGCGATTTGCGGACCTTAGGCAGATTGCCTTCAGAACCAGTGAAACCCATACCACCACCAGAGGCAAAGTATTGGTCCACACTTCGTGTGACTTGATCACCAAGCGTAGCTTGTCCATCATTGACTTTAATATGGTCGCCTATCCATTTGACCATTGGTTTGGTAGTGACCCAAGCGCCTGGAGCATAGCCGAACTGATATACAAACGCCTCACCTAATGCTTTGGCGTATTGTTCCCAAAAACGCCCCATCCGCAGTTTAGTTTTGGTGTTCATGTCGATACGAATAGGCGTTAAGTCCCAAACGTTAAACGAACCGTCACCGGCCAACATAGCGCTCGTGTCCCTGATAAGGTTCACAGGAATGAACGCTGGGTTATACGTGGTTGCACCTTTACGGAATATATCGTTCATAAATCTGATGACACCGATAGCATGGTGTGCATCGAGACTCTTAAGCATCTGTGCGTATTCCTTCGGCACGAGGTATCGTTGGAGCTCACCGTCTTTAAAGAACGATATGGTGTCGAAGGTTCGTTTATCCCATTTGCCTTGCAGAATGGCAGGAACACCAAGATTACGGGCATCCCACGCTTGGGCAGCTTTGGTGGAATCAACCACACGATAGATAGCTGTCATCTCGCGTTCCTCGCGAAGTTCGGCCAATTTATTAGCCTCTGCCTTTGTGAGGTTCTGCTTAATGATGAGTGGTGCTATTTGATCATCAAGAGCCTCACGCCTACGCGCCATCTCAGGACCATTGATATAATCGTTGATGAACCAACGAGCTACTTTGTTACGCGCAAAGAGGGCACGAGCCTCCATATCCTTCTGGAGGGTAGCTTCGATGACATCACCGACCTGTCGTTCCGTTCCTCGTATCTTGCCGGTAAACGGTTTCGATACACTGAAATATTCACCAGAACCTTTGATGGGTAGCTTCTCAATATCGTCTGGAAGCTGTTCAAGAACCTGATAAGTAGCGTAAAACGGGTTCTGCGTGTGCATATTCTCAGCTTGTTCAGCACTCATCACACCAGCATCTACAGCGGCTTTTAGCCGTTTCCAGTTCCAATCCTTCCACGCCTCAACAACCTCGTAAAGCTGCTGTTCACCGATACCGTGTTGCGCAAAGTATTCCTCATGATTGGTAATGATATTAGCCGCTTCAGCGGCGATGTTCTCAGCGTATACCTGAGGATCAGCATCAGCCACGTGTTGGTAACCAGGACTGATAAAGCCTCGTCGTGCTCTTAACTCATCACGAACAGCCTTGAAATAACCAGTCATGGCATCGGGATGTTTTGCCACAGGAGCAAAGGATTTCTGTAACTTCCCAAAGTCTATGGCAGCACTGTCTTTGTATGCCGCATAGGTGCGTGCCAATCGATAAGCTTCAGCAGAGATAGCCTTCATAGGACTGAACCTGTCGTTGAACTTTTGGTTGGTCCAACTCGGCAAGTTAAATATAAAGTTCCGTGCTTCGCGATAGAATGTAGCCTTCCCATTTGGCATACCAGCAGAGAATCTTAGGACATCGTCATTGCTGTTAATAAAATCGCTATAGGACATTTTGTTTTGTGAAACTTCGCTATCAATAACGGAGGAGTCTATTTGCTCAGCCTTCTCACTGCTAACCTTGTCTTTCCGGAAAGTGCCGTTTGGTTGAACATCGCGGGTTGGCGCTGAGGCCAAATTAAAACTTGTTTGGACCGCAACAGCCGCACCAGGAATAACAGCACCTGCTCCAGCTGCTATTTTGACTGATTCAGCAAGGTCGTTTTTAAACTTATCGGATGTAACAGTCTTACTGTATGCCTCACGCCACTCTTTCATCGTGCCGTTCGGGTTCGTGGCGACCACGTCTGCTGCTGCTCCTGCATAGGCGTCAATAACTTCAGACGCTACCTCACCAGTCGCACCAGACAGAATAGGCTCTAAGCGCTTTAGGGCACCCCCTGTTAACACTGCCACAGGATTGTCCTTAACAGAGTTCAAGAATCCAGCAGCGGCTTTTCGTCCAGGTTTACGAATGCCTTTGAGCATCGCTTTACCAACACGGCCAGCTGCACCAAATTGCACGAGGTCTCCAACTGTCTCGCCAAACGCACTGACAGCCCCGTAACCAGTCGCAACCTTGTTCCGAAGGTCAGGGTCAGCCACACCCTTCTGACGCAGTTCTAACGCCTTATTACCAGCCGCACGACTCCAGTTAAGGGAGTATCCAGCGGCGGGCAGAACAAAGGTAGCCAGCATGTTAGGACCACTTTCAGCTAACGTCATACCAACCTGTTTCCAGTATCCTTTAACCTCTGGTGATTTAACAGGCATCTCGTCATAGAAGTCAGAAATACGGTTAATGGCATCATGGCGAATGTCTGTATATTCGTCGTCCGTTTCGGCTTTCTTGGCGCGCTCGTACAAATCACCAAGGGCTCCACCGATTTGCCCTGTTCGATGTGGAGCCTCAACATCAGGACCAACACCCATACCAGAACGAACCACACGATCACCCTCTACGGATTGGCGAAAACCAGAACCAACAGCCTGTCCAAGTTTATCAACATAAGTGTCTTGTTCTGGGACAAGGGCTTGTTGTTCCACGCTTCGCTGCGCTGCGCGCGCAAGTCCAGGTTCACCAATCTCACGAGCAGCAACCTGGGGATTACGGTAAGTGCCTGTTGAATATTCAGCGGAGCGTCTACGAATGTCAGACAGTGTATCAGCACCAAATTCATTCTGAGAACGCACCTCTGGTGTAACAGGAGCAGGAGAAGCAACGTTGATCATGTTGCTGTCCGTCTCCATCCATTTCTTTTTGGCGGCACCACGACCCGCCATAGGGAGGTCTGGTGCGATGTTGTTATCGAAATAGCTCGATTTAATTGTGAACTTCATCGCAGGATCAGCGTTAATGTATTCCTGTGACGTAGAGATGTCGTTCCAAGGCATATGTTTGTTTTCCTTTATTCGTTGCTTTGTCGATAAAGCATGTAGCCTTCGACAACTTCTGGGTCAGATGTATCGACACCCTGTTCTTCAAGTTCTCGAATAGCTTGCTCACGGGTAAAACTCGATCCACCGCCGGTAAGGTGCTGAACTGGACCAACCCTTTGCTGGTAGGACACGCCAGAACTTCGAACCTGATTTAGGACACCTTTCAAGTTCAAAATATTCTGTTGGTGTATCTCAACCTTTTTATGTGCTTCGGCAACTTTCTTGTCATCCAGAAACATAAAATTAGGACCGAATGGGTCTTGAGCTTTCTTAAGTTCCTTTTGTGCATTTTGAAGAGCAATCATCTCACTTTGTATATCTTTATAGACCTTCGCGTATTGAGTTGCATCATTAATAGCCTGTATAGGTTCAACACCAGAAGAGATGCTCTCTGTATAAAAGTTCCGCACATCATTTGCTGCTTCGTTATCGTAAATGTCCTCTACAAGACTACCAATCTGCTTGTATCCTTGATTAATAGTGATACTATTCTTTCTGGAACTTACTGTCTGCTTGTATTGTGGAACTCCAGCTTTCCATCCTTGCTGCTCATACGTTGATACTTCAGAATACGGCACGCGTCGTTTTACTGTGTCGCCGCCTTCTTTCTTATAAACAAAAACCAACTGATTCTTGAGTCCCTTAGCAGGCAGCAGCATTTCCATCTGATCGTTGATGCCTTCGATCTTATACTTGAGGGCATTCAAAAACTCTGGGTCAGAATTGTCGAGTGCAGCTCGTTGGTATAGGTTCATAAAGCTGCGACGAGTTTTATCGAGTTCCATTAAACGAAACTTCGGATTGTCGAGATCTTTCTTTAGGGTTTCGATCTGTGCATCGTAACCACCGAGTTTTAACTTCAGTTGGTTTGGAGGTAGGTTCTTCATCCTACTCTTTTCAGCTTCACGTTGAAGTTTTAATTTCTCAATTTCACGTTCTTTCTCTGCAATGCCGTTTTGGTTTGCTGCTACAGTGAACTGAATGCGGTTGTTAACCTGACGAGCTTGGAAACGAGGCATCTGCAACGGTTGGTTATGTGCGTCAACAACAACCCCATCTTCACGAATGTTAGCGCCCTTACCGTTGGTAAAACTTGGTAAATAGGATTTGAACTCGTTATATTTCTCGACAGAAGGTTTATCCTGCATGTTTGAAGGCATGTAGCTCTTCAAATTAATTGTTTGTGGTTCAAGTTCACGACGAGCCTTCTGGATAGCCAGTTGATTCCGAGGATCTTTCAAGTTCGCTAATCGAATTGCGTGTTCATATTTCATTCTTTGTTGTTGATACTCATGCTCCATTCGTCTCTGGTTGCTTCTTTCGAGACTTCTATTAAAATTTTCAAGCGCCTGGTTGATTGGCGCGTAATAATTATACGTTCGAGACATGTGTTCCCTCCTGGATGCAGTAATTATCAATAATCTGCTTAACGTGTTTTTGAGTTACAACCTTTCAGATGGTTCATACGTCTAGTTTCATTTTGTTGATCCGTGGTCATGTAATAGCAGTTGCCGACCTCATAGTGTCCTTGATCATTCAATCTGCCGACTTGATAACCTGAGCCAGGACATGGCCCCATCCATTCATAAAACTCTGGAAAGTTCTTGAACTTAAACCGAACACCACGCTGTCCGTAATATTTATAGGAACTATGTTTGGGATTGTTGCACCGCTGGTGGGCACTCTTGTAACGCCTGTATGTCAAGGAATATGACATACCGTGATACCAATATTTGCACTTAAATGTTCCGGACACGATAGTATCGCGTCTCATCTTGTGGTAACCGTCACAAACGGAACAGTAACAGTTGTATATAGCATGCCCGTGTTGACGTAAATTCGTCCGTTTAATCGGTGTCAAACACCCATAGGCTTTTCCGATTATGTCCTGCGTTTTCTGGCTTCGCTTTCTTACTATGTTCTTCAAGATTCATTCTCACATTCCTTCTCCCTCGAATTGGTATGTGTCAGTATGGTACGGGGTGTCTGACGCCGTTTTCTATTTATTCGTTAGTAACAAATTGATTCAATGGATCCAATATCCTTTCCATCGACTCGTGCGCCTTTTTTTTGTTCATTCCAAGCACATCCGTGCAGTGCTGAATGTAGGCTGTCCGAATCTTCAAGTTTTGTGGATCGAGCGCCATTTTCCGGCTAAGTTCCTTAAGGTCGTCTTGATTTCGTTTCGCGGCTACCCCATTAGCAACGACATCAAGAACGGCTTGCAGATCCCTAACTTTGTTGTTTGCAAACTCACGAGCATCTTCAAGCTTCTTAAGTGTAGCCGCGCAGGCAACGTATTGAATCTGAGGCTCCATAACCCGGCTGGTCGAACCGCCATTAGCGATGTTCTCGCAAAGAGAACTGGCAATGGATTCCTCGTAGCTGCGTTTAATCACACGAATCTCATCCTGTAGTTTAGGAATGCGGTCCAAGACGGTTTTGTATCGTTCTAACTCATCCTGCATAAGTTCAATGTCATTCATTTTTATGTGTGCTCCTTATTGATCTTGATAGTCTTCAATGGTTTGTCTGGCCTTGTTCAGTTTGTCTGTCAGTTGCGATATCTCCTGCGACAGAGCGTTGTGTGCCTCTTCAAGTCTACGGACTATGTCGGTTGTATTTCGAAACTTAATTACCTTTGCCAACATGATCTCAACATTGACTCTACGCTTCAAACAGTCGGTCATTTCTTGTGTAACGGTGTTGGGAAAGTTGCTTTTGTAGTTTTGGAGTTCTCGTATAAGCTTTCGAGCATATTCGGCTCCATTCTGTGCACGGACCAAATCAAATTCAACATTCTCGTAGCGGTCCATCAATTCGTCAAATCTTGTATCAGAAGCAGGCATCTTTTGTTGCTGGCTGCTTTCTTTCCTTCTCTTGATAGTCATTATTTATCGTATACTCCCTTCAAATGCTGGTAGCTAAACTTTCGCAACTATATCCGATCTCCATACTGTATTTGAATTATCAAATTTAATTTCGGCTATAGTTTCCTCGCGATCGCAATCAATATTTTCATCATCTAATTTATGTTTTGAGTTGTAAAATTCTCTTAGAATGTGTGCCATAATTCGAATCTCAATAGGACCTGGAACACCATCCTGTATCTCCGTTTCAATTGCGTTGATCAGGCGATTTATGTTGTCGGCTTTCAAATATTTATAATAATAGGATGCTGCTTTATCGGATGTTTCTTCGTCTTTAAAAGTCACATCATTTACGTAAACAAGGTATTGCGTTAGAATGTTTGCTTGATTTTTTACAAACTCGTACTTTTCAGATTGATTAAGCTCAAACCATTTTTGTTTATCCATAGGTCAGCCTCCTTTATCCCGAATGGTTTTAATACCTCCGGTGTTCCTTTGGTTTGGTCAGTCTTGCTCGCGTTAGCTCCCGCTATTTACCTTTATTGCAATGTTCTATATATGCTCCCATAACCCGTTCGACCATTGCACTCATTGATTCGCCAGTGGCTTTAGCGTGTTGTTGTAGACGGTCTTTAAATTCTCTTCTCGGTTTCATATTTAAAGCAACGCGTTCTACATTCTTTGGTGCAGAGCATTCATTGTATACCGATTGTTGTTCTACAACTGGCTCTTCAATAACCCGATTATCTGGCTCGCTTCTTTCTACATCGATACCGCATTTTTTATCGAGTTCTACAAGCATGTCATCCGTAACGACTTCGTCGTCGGATAACCCAAGTTCATTGTCGAACCCAACCGCCTCGTCTATTCCCTTTAATGCTTGTTTGGTGAATGTTTCGATGCTTGTTTGGTCAGCGTATTCAAAGTCCTCTCCGAGTTCTAATGACCCGCAACGAGAGCACCATATGGTTAGTGGCTCGGTTGCTATAACTTCCGCCAGGACTTCGTTACATTTGGGACACATAATTACACTACCTTCCTCCAGGTAGTTTGTTGTTTTAATCGTCATAATCTCGTGTTTTACCTCCAATCATGTTCTCTTATCGTGTTTGTTTCTGCATGTATCGTTCGAGTTAATGAGAGGTGAAGGGAGCCGAAGGACACGATAAACCTTCGGCTATCATCCGTGCACGCAGACTTCCCTTCACGCTAACTGTGTGTTAATTTCCTTGCCCTCTATTAGTTATTGCGAACAAATATTTGAAAAGGCTCAAAAGTGAACTATAGGTGCCAAAGGAAGTGTTTGGCTAATAATTACAAAGGAGGGAATGAGGATGCTTAAATGGGATACGTTAGAAGAAAAAATTGGAGGAGCTGTTGTTAAGCGATCTAAAGTACCTGGAGGCTGGTTGGTGGTTTATTCGAATGGCAGGGGAACAGGTTTTACATTCTATCCAGACCCAAACCATAAATGGGATGGTAGCTCGTTAGATTAGAGACCATTCTTAGTCTTAAGATCTTTGCAGGCATCATGAATTCTATCATTTGCCGGATATAAGGCGTCTTCTGGTATTGCTTTAAAATTATTATCCCAAAAGGTATGAATATTGATTTGAATTTTGGCAATTAATCGTACTGCTACATCATGTGAAGATTGTTTGCGGTCAATTCTTTTCGGGAAAGTACCGACTAAATAGCCCTCTTGGAAATGAGGGCGTAGAGCTTCAAAAGGGCTTGCACTTAGTAGTCTAACATTTAATAGTTCATCTTCGGTTGAGTAGGTTATCGTGCCTTGGGGATGAGGTAGTGCATAAATATATATAATACCATCTTTAGAACTTCCGTTTAACGCAAAAGAGGCTGCGACTCTGAGGGAATGCGTAATATCTAATAGAGGCGTGTCGCAAACCTTATAGTGTTGGAGTAATGACCATTGAAGTTCTTGAAATTTCTTTAACTTATCTATTCCTTCTATTTCAAGAGTTTCGAGTTTATTAATTAATTGTTTTGATAGATCGTCTAATAGCTTAAAACGAGACTTCAGCTTACTCTCCGTCAATCGATTCCCAGGACTCCGAAATATAGAGGGATAACTAGAGGTTGCACCCGATTTCAGCAGATATTCTTTGGGTTGTCCGCGATAAAAAAGGCTAAAGTCAGGGTTGTGGTTGGCAATTCGCGCTACAAACGGCACTAACTCCATAAAAGAGCCAATTTTTGCGGGTTCACTTAACCGTATTTCTCTATTTGTATGTTTGTCGTTGGATTTTAGTGATAAGTGACACCATATTTTATTGCCATCAAACCCTCTCATTGGCTTCCTTTCAGAATATGGAGTTCAGAATCTAAGTATATGCCTTTATACCAAAATGAAATCAAAATAGTCTATTAAACTTCCTTTCCAATACTATTCCTTTACTATCCATTTCTAAACCTATCGCTAATAGCATTGGGTTAACAATCTGGTGCAAAACACCATATGCAACATTTATTGCAAATTTAGCGTCGTTATTATCGACTTCAAGACCTTTATGGATAATTAGATTCCGTTTATCTTGAACTTCAGAAGCTTCATCCAGTATAAGCTTTTTAGATCCTGACCGTTTTATTGTGTTAATATCAATGCATGCTATTTCGGAAAATAGGCCGGAAAGCAACTTTCTGTAGCGTATGAAACCTGTAGAACCAAGAGCAACTTTAGCAACCAGTTCTGCCAATGTCTCTATATGGACAAGCCCATTAACAACTGGCTTAAGCAATGATGATTTTAAGAACAGCTCAATGGCTGAAGCTGCAAAAACAACTGCTGCTGATGGATGGTTGTCCTTAAGCTTCCTTGCTTCTACATACATCCTTATCCCAGGTGATAGAATATCTGGAGCTTTTAAATATATTGATTGCAAGCGTTCTGTTGTAAATTCTTCAATGGCTTGCTCTTTAAATTCGGGGTAAAGTTCCTCGGTAATCTGATCCCAATATTCATCCGATCTCGCATCTTCAATGTCGTAGCCCATATTATAGCCTATTGTATCAAATAAGGTTCATGGACATAATTCGTCAATTTCATCGTACCTCAAAACATTCACGGGCCAAGGGCAGCACATGTAGTGCCGTTCAATGGCCTCTATTAGCTCGGTGCTTCCAAGACCGCTGAAGTCGAAGGTATTCAAGATGGTGTCCAGGTCGGTGTTCGCCAGGATCATCTCTGCTTGTTTACGATTCATATAGAATTGTAATTGGTTCATGGTGGTTTGCCTAATATCAAGGGAAAATAGCTGATCTAGATGAATGGTTTTCAATCTTTACAACCGAAAACCGATATTGTCGCTTGTCATCAGCAAAATTAATTGTGCCATTATCGTCCTCTCGCATTTCTAAATAGTTCAAGATATACGATTTGCCATCTATTTCAAACTGATACCTTTCTCCGGGTTTTAGTACTAAGGAAAGGTATTCGCTTTGCGGCGTTGAGATATCAAAACTTGCCTCTCGGTTACAGTGGCCAAGTGTATTACAATTACCAGCAACTTTAACAACTACAATCCCATTAGATGATTGTGCAGCAGAATTGTTGCTTACCCAAGATGGATCAATTAATACAGAGTTATCTATTTTACTCTGTAGTGATTGGTTTTGATCCCTGCATGAAGAAAGTGCGGTCTTTAAATTAGATATTTCACCTTTTAAGGAAGTTGTTACTGTTCTCGAACCGCTATCAAGCTGTTTAACCTTACTCTCGTATTCACTTGCCAGACGAGCTAAACGGTCATTATCCTCACTTAACCTAATGTTCTTATCTTTCAAGCTCTCTAGATCATTGGACATATTTGGGAGAGAGGCTTCCAATTCTTTAAGTTCAGATGACTTTTCGGCCAGTTTGTTATTTAAGTCATCTATCTTTAATTCAAGCATTGAAATCTGTTCTGAACTAATATCTTTTGTGTATGAATATGTTATCAACCATACGGTAGGTATTGCAAAAGCCAAAATAGAAATGCCGTAAACGAATGGATGATTCTTTAATGTTTCAATCGTGATTCTTGCCAAAACCATCCTCCTCCGATGTAAAGTGAGTGGTTTAATTACTTTACACTGTAAAATCTACCCTCAAATCCAACCTGGAACAGCAGATAATATAGAATCGATCAGCCTAAAACCGTCTTAAGCCGCCGAAGGCGGCACTGAACTTATATATTTGTCTATGTTTACAATGGAGGACAACTACATTTGTTCATCGTGAGCGAAGCGAACGAGTGTTATAATATGCCTTTTATACTAATACTAACATACTGTAAAGACTCAATATTGACAAAATAGCTATGCCTCACTCGTCCCTTCGGGACCGTAACTTCGTTACTCTTCGTTCGGCTACATACATAGTGAGTAGTGAGCACCGTAGGTGCGAACGACAGTCCTTAACATCAATTACATGCTATAGATGCAAGTACATAACACGTCCCTTCCAGGAGGACATCCCTCTCCGCCGGGGCCACCTCCCGGACCCTCCGGCCCCTTTGGTACTCTCTACAGAGTAAGATGGGATTTGTTTTTAACTATATCGTTTATTTATAGGCCTTCACAGAGGTCGGCTAGTCAATTTAACCGAGAATTTGTAATGGATTTATCCCAATTCAAGCCAGTTTCTATTCCACATCAATTCTATAATCTGTGTTCATCACCACACAAAACGCCTCTTGCATCTTGGCTACAAGTTCCTTATCGTAGGATGCTGGCACTATAAAGCTGTCGTGTTCACTCAAACACAAGATACCAATAGACTGAAACTGTTTGATCAATCGTAACGCCATCTGACTATCCAGATATTGAAGTTTAGACCCCTGATCTTTACCACACATAAATCTATGGGCTATGGCAGGATGTTTATCAAGAATGGCATCCCTTAAAGCAAGCACGCTACGTTTCGTTAATATAAAGCCCTTCGGTAAAGACATTGCAGGCGTGCTACGTCCACCATTCTTTAATGGCTCTCCATTGACGGCGTTATACAGAACACCATATAGGCCCTCTCGTTTAGCTGTCTGTTCCATGTTGAGCATGGCATTTGTAGAACGCTTCACTAAGGTCCGCCATAGTTTGATGCTCGGTCTGTAGGTTGGAACACCATCAATTTTTTTGAGTTTATAAAGATCTCCATTAGGGGGTTCGATGCCTTCCAGCACATACACCATGTTGATGTGAAGGTTAGCGTAATCCTTTTCAATTACAGGCTCATTGTTGATCGTAATTTTGTGGCGCAATACCTCTGGCCAGTTTGTCCAGAACCCAGAGTATAACCTTCCAGTTTGGGTTAGATTCCCTTTGAAAACACGCTTCATACGAACGTTTTTGAAGTCAGCTTTACTAACACGGCCTTGCTCATCTCTTGTTGGATTAGCAACACCGAACGTATGATTTTTGGCCATCATTCGGAACTCTCGTAAGATACGTTCAGTCTGTTGTGTTTCCATTGAAGGCTTAAACTCTTTCAGTCCGCACCCATTATCACGCAACAAGATTACTGGTTCATCCATGGATACACAGAATTTGTTTAACGAAACATCATGGTTGTTTAAGAACTGCTTCATTTTACGCGTCGGTTCACACTTGGTTGGGTAGCTGGTTTTGTATTGAACATACTTACTACCCACCTTTTGATTGATGTAGCCAGCGTTCAGCAACGCGTCTAATACAAGCACCACGGTCTGTCTTGTTATTTCCTGCGGTGTGTAATACCTGATGCTGTAGATGTGATCGTTGCGATGTATCTTGATGATGCCGTATTTAGTTTTCTTGATCGATTCCGTGAAGCTAGCAACTATACTCACTAATGTGTATAATACTTTCTCTCCGTAGCTAGTATAGAAACCAGTCCGTTTAGACCGTATGTTGTCATTGGCGTGTTTCTCAACGACAGGCATAAGGATACGTTCGATAGTGTTTCTAACCTCGATACAATCTTCAATCCACCACGGGTTATACCAACAAGCCGGAGCTTCCAGCTTTTCTTTAGCGATTTCTGCCATTTTTATAAGTCTTGCTCCTTTCCTATCCAGGCACATATGCCCTGTGCTGTTTAATAACCTTTGCTCCGCTCGAATAGCACGGAACCACAATTTCTATGTCGCTTACGCTGACCCAACGTTTCCCAACATGACACCGTTCACATAGACCTCCCTGGAATCCAGCGGTGTCTGTCTTGAATTCATGCCCACAATCAATGCACCTGACCAGATAATTGCCGTCGAATCGCTTTGTCAGAGTAATGAGTCTATCCCTGATGGCGAATCGCCCAAGATCCAATGTCTCCATGTATTCAGAAGCTTTCCTCTGGGGTCTTATTTGGATCTCAGGTATGTAGGTCCTGTTGTAGGATTTACATGGACCAAGAAAGCCACCAAGCTCTATTCCCCTTATTTCAGTTTCCTCAGCGCTGTGCGCTTCGGCCACATCCTCTATTTCAACTGGTATCAACAGATCATCTATAAGCTGACACATGAGCTGCGTTGGCTTGTCCAGCTTGGATTCATCGGTTTTCATAATCACAGCGCCTCCTTGCCACACACAGGGCACTCGTTGAAATCGTTCAAGAACATCTTGTGAAAGTTCGAATCACAGTGTGGACAATTGATACCTTGGCCTTTGTGCTCCTTAAGTTTCTCTTTAGCGTCGTGTTTCAAATCATCGAAGCCGTCCGTAGGATGCGTGTATTTTGGAACTGTGGTGTCCCATCCAACCCCAAGGCAATATGTCTGATAGGCTTCTCTGAGATCCTTGATTCTACGTTTAAACGTAGCGGGGGACACTCCCATACGGGTCATAATATCCTTTCGTTCTCCGCGCTCTAAGACAGCCTCTGCATAGAATTCTTGTAGCTTGGGTTTTAGTCCAGCACAGAACTGTTTACCGTTTTCGTTGATAAACTCTTGCCATCTGTCCTCATTGTCTTGATACAAGGCGTGTGGGTTTACGATGTCGATAAAGTCATTGGTCGATTTGTCTTCGTAGCCGTCGCCATCTGGTCCGTAGTTATCTACCTCAACAGCCCTGGTCCCTGTATTCATAAGGTCTGTCTGAACACGCCCGTTATACTCACGGATTTCAAATCTAACGAGAGCCAATAGCCTTTGATACAGAACACTTTGTGTGCCTGTGAAAAGCTTTGTAATCGGGTCAGAACAAAACTGATGGTCCCTTTTCAGATACTTACGTGCATCAATCAGTAGGTGCGTTCCGTCGTAGTCTGGGTGTGTCCTTTGAAGGATTTCAAACCTATCCATCATTCCTTGTGCTCTGGTCCTATAAAAGTCAGGTGTGTAGCCACACCCTCCTGGTCTATCAAGAGCTCCAAGCACAGCTTCGGTGTCATCAAAGCCAAAGCCCTTAAGGCGGCTGATGTCATCGATGATGGTCTTGCTGTTCAGGAATAAGTAGTGGTCGATGTCCCTACTTGCTCTTGTCCCCCGATTGCCCGTTAAGTATGGAGCTGTCGTAAGGTAGCGAGCTTGAATGTGCTCTGCTCTGTCTCCATTGAAGAAACGAACAACAGAGGCAAAATCCGTTAAGATTGCCGTGAGCAGAATCTCGTCAGCGTAGTTCTTATAAACTTGCTGTGTTTTGTAGGAATAAATGTCGAGCCCAAGCCTCTGGAGGAGAGGCATGTTCTGGCTCATAAAGAAGCGAGTGGCACTCTCAATTTGAGGCTGGAGTTCAGCAATAATTTGTAGTTCAGTCTTTTCATTAACGCACCGAATGTTCCGAATGCGTCGGTCTATCGTGTTTGTCATATCGTGTTTTCATAATTCCTTTCATCTCCATAGGTGTTTAAATTGATGGGCTCTGTTCCTGGTGTGTTTCCCAGATTCTGGTAGCCACTTCGTAGCGGGCTAAGAGGGGCATCGTTAAACAAAATGCCCCCCTTACCCTATGCTGACCGTCGGCCGTTTTGCCCATACTTAAGGAAGGTCCTTGAGAACGCTTCAGGCGTTATTCTGGCCTTTCGTCATAAATTTTCGTGATAGTTTTCGTGTCGATGTCGATACAAATGAAAGCTGGTGGAGGAGAGCCATAGAAATCGTTCATCGCTTTTAATTCCTGTTTGTAGCTCTCCTTGGATTTGCACTTGACGTGCGTTACGTCGCCTTCGGCGTAAGTAAGAATCTCTCGTCGTATCGGATGGACCCAAACCCCAAAGTACCAAGCGTCTTGATCAGTATCGTATTGGATCCATCCTTTACTATGGGAGCACACGTTAAAATCGTATTTGTAACGGTCTGTATGGTCGTTCCATCGTTCAATGATGTTTCCGTGTTCGTTAAGCTCTGGAACAAACAAACCACACTCAAGGCGCACTTCAAGAGCTCTCAATTCGCGTCTGATGTCCTTCAAGTTGGTTACTGGGAAAGTTCCGCGTTCATGCCAATAAATCCTTGCCTCAAGTTCACCTATTTTTTGTTCGAGTTGGTATCGTGTAATGAAATGTGCTTTCATGGTCTGGTGTCCTTTCAGTAGCTGCACAAACTACAGATAACCGCGAGTTCCTTGCCGTTTTGGATAACGATGTCATTTCCAAGATTGTGGTTGAAGGTCACGTGATGTCCGCATTCTAATCGGAACTTACGACCAGCAAGAACGCGTTTAAGTATGTCCTTGAGCTCCTCAGGTCCTTCATATTGGGCTTTCTGTTCACTGGTCATCGTTGGGCCCTCCTTGTGCCTGGAGTAGGGCAGGGAGGTCCTGGTTGACCTTTTTGCTGGTATCCTTGTTAATGGTCTCTATGGTTCTACGTAGATCCTGGAGAGCTTTACCAAAGTTTTCTAATAAGTCCTCAAGGCCGTTAAGGTGCATGGATAGTGCCTCCTAAGATACCGATACAACACTATATAGTGGCCTTAGAAAGAGCCGCAAAAATGCCACATATTTGCCACATTTTGGTTGTTCGGTATTAAAGGGTTTACAGAAGGTGGCTTTGAGGGGAGGTGATTTAGAAAAGAATCAAATATACGAAAATATTATATATTTGATTTTGTTTGAATTTTCGAAGTGGGCTTTTGAGTCGGTCTCTCTGGAATGCCGAATTGCAGAGAGAGTATTAGGAATCCAATGCTCTATCCACTGAGCTACGGGGGCTTTGGTAAGCTGTAGAGGTCCTGCGGATAACAGATTGCGGGATTTTATGCAAGTCCTCAAAAGGCCATTTTAGGCCTCTAATACACGTTTTTCAGGTGCAGTAGATGTGCATCCCCTATCAAGGGGGACACACGATGATTCTAAGGCACTGTAATACCTGTACGCGAGACCGAAAGCTATCCAACCTGACCTGTTCATGTGGTTCTGATGGAAACGACAGCTTCAAAGCTGTGATTGTCGTACCCGGTTCCAAGGGCAAACGACGCTCCAGGTCATCCCTGACATTAAAAGGCGCGAAGCTTGCTGCACGGGACCTGAAACGGGAAGCCCAAGCAGGACCCCTGGCAGTACCCCAGACACCCCCACAGCAACAAAGCTGGGGGAACGTCTCAAAAAGAAAACGGGGGGCAATCGCCACAAGGACAATCATCCCCCGCTATCCCTCCTGAAGGACGCCAAGTAAGTTGGGGACCCCTTGACACCTTCAGTTTGTATTATCGACAGATGGCTGCGTTTCTTGAGATGGTTCCAATTCAAGCCAAGCCAAGGCATCCTCCATGGAATGGAAAATTCCGACTCTAAACGAGACTTCACCTTCGGTAAGGGTTTGAATCATCCTTGAAATGCCGTAGTCGATGGCCTCAGTGACCAGAACAGCCGTCTTGCCGTCCTCGGGTCGAATCTTGCCATACTGACGGAAATAGAGAACAACCACATCAATATCTTCGTTGGAAAACCGCTCACCTTCAATTTGTCGGACATCGTACAGCTCGTGTAGTGTTACTCCGCGTTTGCCGTACGAGTTCATAGCCTCTATCATTTCAGATAGTGTGACTTCCCCTTGGAAGGTGAACGTCGTGAAGTTATTGGCGCGGTCTATTTTGAAGCTTATTGGCATTTAGTTTTTCTCTGCGAGTTAATACTCATATTACCGAAAAGACCTCATGGTTTCAAGGATTTAATTCCAGACACAAAAATGTGAGGTGGTATACTTATCGACCATGACCCGGTTTCCCCCCTGCCGCCCGGGTCTCGCGTTAAAACGGATCGCATTCCTTAACTTATAGTCTAAGGGCATACCCTCGGCGCTGCCGCTACCATACAGTGCCTCTTGCGCTGCGCCCACACCATCCACCACACCACCACCAGGATGCCTATGTATACTGACAGGCTGCCGGGTGGTCGACCCGGGCACCTTACCTACCTATCTACCTCGTATCCTGACTGAGGTGCATGATCCAGGATGCACCCGAGCTGCAGATTCCAGACGAGTTCAGCGGAATCCCACGCCATTCCTACGCTCAGATATGAGCAACCTATGGATAGGATATCTTACAATAACCGTGGCTTCCGGTTGCCTTTCAAAGCCCGCCTGTGGTATATGGCCCCTCAGTGGTAAAAGTCTCTGGGGCCTTCTCCAATGAGCCCTTAACATCCCAAAATAATTATTGAATGCATCTCAGGCGTATGGCCGTCAACTCACAGCAATGGAGGACCTTCATGGATTCAAAGCGCTGGTGGACCCGTTTTCTGCATGTCTTGTTTCTGACACTTTTAGCCATGACGTTTGTCGCATGTTCGAGTGTCAACGGCGGCGGCTCCGGGGCGGAAGGTGCTGCCAATACAACTTCTCCAACGCTGTATCGTGATTTTGACGACATTTTGCTGCCCAACGAAATGGAGATTGATCCCAAACGGACTTATATTGTCGAAGGGGCCGGCCTGACGACCGGTATCTTGACCGTCAAGGGCTGGGTCGACCGGGATTCCCTGATTACCTTTTTCAAGAGCGCTATGAACCGCGAAAAATGGCAGGAAATTGCCTCCTTTAAATCGCCATCAGCCGACACCAGTTCCATCCTTGTCTTCCAGAAAATCAACCGTACGGCGGTGATCAGCATCCATGAAGAACTGATCTATACGTATGTCGAAATTGCGGTGGCACCCTCCGCCAAGGTGATCGGCGGCGGTCTTATGCAGGATGCCGGTGCCCAATAGACGCCATGGTCAGGATCGAAGACGCATAACAGGGGGGATTGTGGCACCCTGAGTAAAGGGATCGGCATGTGCCATTTTATCGAGGGTAAAAATGTGACGCTGGGGGTGACCGGCGGCATCGCAGCGTATAAAAGCATCGAATTATTGCGCCTCTTGACCAAAGCTGGCGCCCGCGTGCGGGTCATCATGACCGAGAATGCCTGCTGGTTTGTCGGTCCGGGGACGTTTCAAGCCCTTTCCGGACAGCCGGTCTGCACCAGTGTATTCGAAGAAGGCGATGCCGCGATCCGGCATATCGATTGGGCGCAATCCACGGACCTGGCGGTCATTGCCCCGGCCACGGCCAATTGCATCGGCAAACTGGCCGGTGGTATTGCCGACGATGCGCTATCCACCTACATGCTGGCCGTGACAGCCCCGGTGGTCGTTTGCCCGGCCATGAATACGAACATGTACCAGCACCCGTCCGTCCAGCGCAATCTGGAAATCCTGCGTGGCTATGGCAACATCCTGGTCGATCCGGATGCCGGACAACTGGCGTGTGGCACGGTGGGGCCCGGACGGTTGCCCGAGCCTGAATTTATTATGGAGAAAATAGCCGCAGTGATGGCGCCGGACGATTTTGCCGGCCGGACCATTCTCGTTACGGCCGGGCCGACCCGGGAGGCCATCGATCCCGTGCGGTTTATCAGCAACCCGTCATCCGGCAAAATGGGGTTTGCGATTGCCCGCGCGGCACGGCAACGGGGTGCAACGGTTATTTTGGTCAGCGGTCCGGTCGACCTGCCGGATCCGGTCGATGTGGCCGTTCACCGGGTGACCTCGGCGCAAGAGATGCACGACTGTGTTCTCCAACTGTTTGGTGATGCGGATATCGTCATCAAGACCGCTGCGGTTTCCGATTACCGCCCGTCTTCGCCGGCCGAGCATAAAATCAAAAAAAGCGCCGCTAAAATGACGCTGGAGGTAGAAAAGACCCGGGATATCCTGGCGGAGATCGGTCAGCAGAAAGGAAAGCGCCTGGTCATCGGCTTTGCCGCGGAAACCCGGGACCTGAAAAACAATGCCACCCAAAAACTGAAAGCGAAAAACCTGGATCTTATCGTGGGCAACCTGATTGGGGCGGCGGGCTCCGGGTTCGCAGGCGATACGAACCGGGTGACCTTCTTTTATCCCGACGGGATGGCCGAACCCATGGAGGTGATGACCAAAGATAAAGCGGCCCATTGCCTGTTGGATCGCATCGCGGCATTGAAGACAACGGTGCCCTGAAAAGATGGCGGCGGGGACGGCCCTGTCTTATTGCAATGAGGCCCGCAAGGCTTATTTTCTAACGATCGATTATGTTTTAAGGCACCCGTCATCATTCTGATCGCAGTTCAATGGAAGGCCTGGTAACGTCGCGTCATGGAACCCCTCCCCCCCAATATCCTGTCCGTTCTGGATAATCTGTTGCACGCGTTTCGTGAATACCGCCAAAAAGGGGTCGTCGGTTTCGATTGCTCGGAAGAAGCCCGGGAGAGGGTGGCGTTGTGGGATCGCCCTCTGGCCCGAACGCCCGAGACGCTCGAAGCCATTCGGGAAGACATCGGGAACTGCCGGCGATGCGCCTTGTGCGAGCAGCGACACCACATCGTTTTTGGCGCCGGCAACCCGAAAGCCAGGCTGGTCTTTGTCGGGGAAGGCCCGGGGCATGACGAAGATCTCCAGGGGGAACCTTTTGTGGGGGCGGCCGGTGAACTGCTCACACGAATTATCCAGGCCATCAAGTTAACCCGCGATGAGGTTTACATCGGCAACATTGTTAAATGCCGGCCACCCCAAAACCGTAATCCACGGCCGGATGAAATCGACACGTGCCTGCCTTTTCTGAAGCGGCAGTTGGACGCCATCCAGCCAACGTTTATCGTTGCCCTTGGAAAAGTTGCTGCTCAGACCTTACTCGGCACCGACCAGGCCATTTCGCGGCTGCGCGGAAGGTTTTACGATTACCACGGCATTCGCCTGCTGCCCACCTACCACCCGGCTTACCTGCTGCGATCCCCTGAAAAAAAGCGTGATGTCTGGGAAGACATGAAGCTGCTGATGAGGGAATACAATCATGCGCCCTGAAAGATTCCTGCTCGCTTTACTCGTAATGCTGCTGGCCATTCCCGTTCACGTGGCAGCGGAGAAAGCGGCCGCCGTCCACATTTTAAAAGTTGCCGCACCGATCGGACCGGGGGTTGCCGGATTCGTGGCGGAGGCGCTTGATGCCGCCGATAGCGAAAATGCGGCCTGCATCGTGATTCAGCTTGATACGCCTGGAGGATTGGCGGAATCCATGCGACAGATCATCGTCAAGATCCTGGCCGCCCGCACGCCGGTCATCGTCTTTGTCTCACCGTCTGGTGCCCGGGCCGCATCGGCCGGTGTCATGATCACGATGGCTGCCGATATCGCCGCCATGGCGCCGGGAACCAATATCGGGGCTGCTCACCCGGTGGGCGCCGGCGGCAAAGACATCGATGACACGATGTCCGAAAAGGTTGTGAACGACATGGTGGCCCAGGCCCGCAGTGTCGCCGAACAGCGCGGCCGCAATGCCGACTGGGTGGAAGAGGCGATACGGGACAGCGTTTCGATTACCGAAACCGAGGCCTTGCGGGAAAACGTGATCGATCTGGTGGCCGATGATATGGATGCCTTGTTGACCCTGCTCGACGGCCGCAAGGTCAAAGGCAAGGGCGTTCTGGCCCTCAAGGACGCCCCGCGTAAAATGGTGGAGGAAGACCTGCGAACAAAGGTCCTGAGGGCCATCAGCGACCCCAATATCGCTTTCATCCTCTTTTTGATCGGCGCTGCCGGACTGTATTTCGAGTTGGCGCATCCCGGTGCCATCTTTCCGGGGGTGATCGGCGGCCTTTGTCTGATTTTAGCCGTCTATGCCTTTCAAGTGCTGCCGGTCAATTTTGTTGGCATTCTGTTGATGGCCCTGGCCGTCATTTTCTTTATCCTGGAAATCAAGGTGACCAGCTATGGCATGTTGAGCGTGGCAGGGACCATCGCGCTTTTTCTGGGGGGCCTGATGCTCTTCAAGGAATCGGACTATGGCATCCGGGTGTCCCTCGGCGTGCTGGTTCCGGCGGTGGGCGCCGTATCGGTCTTTTTTGCGGTCGTAGCCGGGCTGGCCTTCAAAGCCCAGGTGGCCGGTGCGCGTACCGGCCGCAGTGGCATGATCGGTGAAATTGGCATCGTCAAACAGGCCATCGACCCCGAGGGCAAAGTGGCCGTGCATGGTGAACTCTGGAAGGCGCGCGCCGACGCCGTCCTGGTCGCCGGGCAGACCGTTCGCGTGCTGGCCGTCGACGGTCTCACGATGACGGTGGAGGCCACGGATTCGAAGGCCTGATGGCATTTTTGGCGCTGCTAAACCGGCTCCCTGAAAATGGCTAGAACGGATGCCGGCAACCCCTAATTTCCATTCGGAGGACCGATGTATACAACCATCTTAATCATTGTTCTTACGGTATTTTTCCTTACCGCGGCCATCAAGATCTTGAACGAGTACGAGCGCGGGGTGGTCTTTCGGCTCGGCCGGGTCATCAATGCCAAAGGCCCGGGTCTGATCATTCTTATCCCGGTCATCGATAAAATGGTCAAAGTCAGCCTGCGCCTGGTGGCGCTCGACGTGGACCCGCAGGATGTTATCACCCGCGACAACGTGTCGGTGAAGGTTAATGCGGTCATCTATTTCCGGGTGATCGATCCCATCAAGGCCATCATCGAGGTGGAAAACTACAGCTATGCCATGTCGCAACTGGCTCAGACCACGATCCGCAGCGTCTGCGGGCAGGCCGAGTTGGACGATCTGCTGGCAGAACGTGAAAAAATCAATGCCGAGCTCCAGGAAATCCTCGACACGCATACCGACCCATGGGGGATTAAAGTGGCAACGGTGGAGCTCAAACACATCGATCTGCCCCAGGAAATGCAGCGCGCCATGGCCCGTCAGGCCGAAGCGGAACGCGACCGGCGCGCCAAGATCATCAACGCCGAGGGTGAGCGGCAAGCCGCCGACAAGCTTTCCGAGGCGGCCGTCATTATCGAACAGCATCCAGTGGCCCTGCAACTGCGTTATCTGCAGACAGTCAACGAGATGGCCAGTGAAAACAATACCACCACGATCTTTCCGATCCCGATCGATCTTTTCCGGCCGCTGATGAAGACGTATGATCAGGCGGTGAAGACCCAGGACAAAACAGCGAAGGGCTGAACGAATAAAGACCGGCTGGGTAAAGCGGGTGGGTTAGGCAGTTGACACCGATGGATAAAGTGGTTTATTGAAACCGTTTTACGAAATCCTGTTTGCCACAGGCCAAAGCGCTTTGGCGAAACGCTGAAATGCTTTAACAAGCGGGGGCTTGCCAGCCTCCGCTTATGCTTTCATGAAAGGAGAATACGGCGCATGGGTGGAAAAAAGAAAGAAGCCAAGGAAAAACCTCTCGAAAAAATGACAGCCAAGGAACTGCGTGACCTGGCCAAGGAAATTCCCGGCATCACCGGGGCGCACGGTATGAACAAGCCCGAGCTGCTGACCGAGATTAAAAAAGCGCGCGGCATCGAAGAAACCGGATCTAAAAAGGCAAGTTCCTCGATCCGCGAGGTAAAGGCTCAGATCAAACAGCTGAAGGTGCAGCGTGTGGCGGCCCTGGAAGCCAAGGATCGCCGCCTGGCCACTATCTACAAACGTAAAATTTCTCGTTTGAAAAGCGTGACCCGGCGGTCCAGCTGAAGGAATCCATGACGTTGGATGCCGCTATTGAAAAGCCATACGGGTCTGGGCGCCAAGCGGCGGTGGTGAAGCCGGTGGCCTACCGGGGGTTGGCCCCCGAAACAACCGCTTTTGACATTGACGGCGTTGTTGCCGACACGATGCGGTTGTTTATCGACATCGCCCGGGATTCCTTTCGGGTCCAGCACCTTCGCTATACGGACATTACCAGTTACAATCTGGAAGATTGTCTCGATTTGGCGCCGGCGATCATCGAGGCGATCATCCAGCAGATCATCGATGGGACGCATGCGCCGCGCCTGCGTCCCATTGCCGGTTGCCGACGATTCCTGGCACGATTCGGGGAAAATGGACATCCCGTGCGTTTCGTGACGGCCCGCCCCGAGGCCGGCCTGATTCGAACATGGCTGGAGAGCATCCTGCCGCTGCCCGCAGACCAGATCGACGTCGTGGCGACTGGCGGCTTTGACGCCAAAGCCGAGGTCCTCCATGCGGCCGGCATCGATGTCTTCGTGGAAGACCGGCTGGAAACATGCTTTCTGTTGAGCCGTGTGGGCATTACACCGATTCTGTTCGTGCAGCCCTGGAATCGCTGCCCCCACCCGTTTCGGGAAGTATCAACCTGGGAAGAGATCGGCGCGCTGATGGCGCAATAAACGGACCTGTTCGGTGTCGTGACACCCATCGGCCGGCATTAAAAAAGGTTAACCGTTGACGACGCATTCATCACGGATACCGCTGCTGCAATCCTTTTTAGAGTCGTTGTCGGCGGAAAAGGGCTACGCGGCCCACACCGTAAGGGCTTATCGCACGGATCTGCAGGAATTCGTCGTCATCATCACGGGCGCTGGCGAAAATGCGGAAGAACGCCGGGATGCCCTTGCCCGCTTCGATCCCCGGAAAGTCGATGCGCTTGATATTCGAGGGTACCTGGCAGCATTATACGGGAAGAACCGCAAATCGACGATTGCCCGCAAGTTGTCGGCGGTCCGTACTTTTTTCCGATTTCTTATCCGGCAGGGCCACATTGACAGCAGTCCAGCCGATGCGGTGCTGACACCCAAGCAGGAAAAACGAATACCGTCGTATCTGACGGTCGACGATATGTTCCGCCTTCTGGATGCCGTTTCCGGCGACACCCTTTACGATCTGCGTAATCGGGCCATCTTTGAAACGCTATATTCGACGGGCGTCAGGGTTTCCGAGCTGGCCGGCCTGGACACGGTCGATGTGGATTTTGACGGTCTGGTCATCAAGGTGTCCGGAAAAGGCAATAAGGAGCGCATCGTCCCCATTGGGCAAAAAGCGATCCGGGCGATTCAGCGCTACCGAGACCGTCTCTATGGTGAGACCGGGATATCCCTCGAACACCCCGGGCCCTTGTTCCTGAACAAGTTCAAGGGGCGTCTGACGGCCCGTTCCATGGCACGCAGTCTCGATCAACTGGTGAGGGGCTGCGGGATGCTGGTATCGGTTTCGCCCCATACCCTGCGCCACACCTTCGCGACCCACATGGTGAATGCCGGGGCGGATCTGCGGGCGGTTCAAGAATTGCTCGGTCACGAAAGCCTTTCCACGACCCAGAAATACACCCACGTCAGCATCGATCGACTGATGGCGGTTTACGACAAGGCCCATCCGCGCAAATAACCGCGGTCGGCCAAACGAAAGAGATAGACATGATGAAGATTCGAGGAACCACCATTTTGGCTGTTCGCCATCAGGGCAAACTGGCGGTGGCCGGGGATGGTCAGGTCAGTATGAACAATACGGTGGTCAAACACCATGCTCGTAAGGTGCGCCGCATCTATAACGACCGCATCATTGTCGGATTTGCCGGCGCTACGGCGGATGCCCTGACGTTATCGGAAAAACTGGAGGCCAAACTTGAGCGCTACAATGGCAACCTGATCCGCAGCGCCGTGGAACTGGCCCGGGAATGGCGCACCGACAAATATTTGCGGCGCCTGGAAGCCCTGATGATCGCGGCCGACGAGGAAAGCACCTTGCTGATATCGGGCAACGGCGACGTGATCGAACCAGACGAGGGTATTCTCGCCATCGGATCCGGCGGCGTTGCCGCCCAGGCGGCGGCCAAGGCGCTGACGGCCCATACCGCCATGACCGCCCGTGAGATTGTTGAGGCGGCCATGCGGATTGCGGCCGACATTTGCGTTTTCACCAACCAGGAACTGACGATCGAAGAAGCCTAGTAAAACCGTTTTCGCGCCATATGGCGGCAAACGTCCGTCGACCCGCCAACAAGAATGGGGATATCATGGATCAACTCAAACCGGCCGATATGGTCCGGAAGCTCGATAAATACATCATCGGCCAGAACCCGGCCAAACGTTCCGTTGCCATCGCGCTGCGCAACCGATGGCGGCGCCAGCACGTCAGGGAAGACTTGCGGGATGAAATCGCCCCGAAGAATATCATCCTGATCGGCCCCACCGGTGTCGGGAAAACAGAAATTGCGCGCCGCATCTCCCTGCTGGCGGATTCGCCTTTTTACAAAGTGGAAGCCTCCAAGTTTACCGAAGTGGGCTATGTGGGACGCGATGTCGAGTCCATGGTACGGGATTTGCTGGAGCTGACCATCAACCAGCTCAAAACCAGGGCTCAGGAAGACGCCCAACCCAGGGCCCGCGAACTGGCCGAAGAACGCCTTCTCGATATCCTGCTGCCCAAACCGGCGACACCGCGTGGATTTCAACTCAGAGCCGCGGAATCCCCGGAAAACGCCAAACCGGCCGAAGCGCCCCAGGAGATTCCATCCAACACGCGGGAAAAACTCCGCCGCATGCTCAAGGAGGGCAAACTGGACGAGCGTGACGTGGAAGTGACAGTGACCGACCGCTCCAAGCCCATGGTGGAAATTTTCTCCAACACCGGCATGGAAGAGATGGGATTCAACTTCAAGGATATGCTGGGTGGGCTTCTGCCGAAAAACGCCAAAAAGCGCAAAATGAAGGTGCACGAGGCCCGCGAAATTCTCACCCAGGAAGAAGCCCAGAGCCTGGTGGATATGGATAATGTCGTCAAACAGGCGATCGGCAAAGTGGAGCAGTCGGGCATTATTTTTCTGGATGAAATTGACAAGATCGTCGGATCGGACGGGCGGCAGGGTCCCGATGTTTCCCGCGAGGGGGTTCAGCGGGATTTGTTGCCCATTGTCGAGGGCAGTTCTGTCAATACCAAATACGGGCCGGTCAAAACCGATCACATCCTCTTCATCGGCGCTGGCGCTTTTCATACGATCAAACCGTCTGACATGATTCCGGAGCTGCAGGGGCGGTTCCCCATCCGTGTGGAGCTGAGCTCGCTGGGTAAAGACGAATTCTATCGGATACTCAAAGAACCGCGCAACGCGCTGCTGCTGCAGTATCAAGCGATGCTGGAAACGGAAGGCATCACCCTCGTCTTCAAGGATGACGCGGTGGAAACGATTGCCGCGATAGCCGAAGAGGTGAATGCCCGCACCGAGAATATCGGGGCCCGCCGACTGCATACCCTGATGGAGCGTTTACTGGAAGACATTCTCTTTGATGCGCCCGATATCGACGACAAAACCATCGGGATCGATCGGGAGTACGTTTTGTCGCGGTTGCAGAGTCTTAAAGACGATGAAGATCTGAGCCGGTATATCCTATAAAAATCGAAGGACAAGGGGCTGCCTGCACCAGCGCCTGAAAACGTCAGGCGCAAAGGGGAAATCGGAAAAGAAGAGAATAGCTGAATTCACTAAAAATCTTCTATCCGTCACTCCCGCGCAGGCGGGAGTCCAGAAGCAAATGAAAAGACGGGATCCCCGCGTGCGCGTGGATGGCGAAACCGATCATATTTTGACTTTATTTACGAGTTCATCAAAATAGGGAAACAGTGTAAATGGAGCAAATTCGACCGCTCTCAGCAAGGAGCCTATGACGATGGCATCATCCCCTAAAACGCTAGCCCCCAGTGTGGCCGATATCCTGGTCGAGGCGTTGCCTTACATCCGCCGGTTTTCCGGGATGACGATCGTCATCAAGTATGGGGGCCATGCCATGGTGGATTCCCAGTTGCGGGATGACTTCGCACAGGATGTCACTCTGCTGAAATTTATCGGCCTGAACCCTGTGGTGGTGCATGGCGGGGGGCCCCAAATCAATTCGGTACTGGACCAGATGGGGATTCGCCCGCAGTTTGTGCGCGGCATGCGGATGACCGACGAACGTACCATGGATGTGGTTGAAATGGTGCTGGGCGGCAAGGTCAACAAAAGCATCGTGGCCTTGATCAACCGGCATGGCGGCAAGGCCGTCGGTTTGAGCGGCAAGGATGGCGGACTGATCGAAGCTGAGAAATTGCAGATCGTCGCCCAGGACGACTTGGATGCGCCGCCTGAAATCATCGATCCGGGGTTGGTGGGCAATGTGACCCGCATCCGCCCCGAAATTATCAACACCATCGCCGAAAAGGGGTTTATCCCTATCGTGGCGCCGGTCGGCACCGGCCCGCAAGGGGAAACGTACAACATCAATGCCGACCTGGTGGCCAGCCATATTGCCCGCGCGCTCAAGGCCCGCCGACTGGTGTATCTGACGGATGTGGACGGGGTGCTGAATCGGGAAGGACGCTTGATTTCTTCCATCAGCAGTAATGAAATGAAAGCGCTGATTGCCGACGGCACCATCTCCGGTGGCATGATTCCTAAAATCGAATACGCTCTGGCTGCATTGCAGGCCGGGGTCAAAAAAGTCCCGATTATCAATGGCACCCAGCGCCATGCCTTGTTGCTGGAGCTTTTTACCGACAGCGGGATAGGAACGGAAGTGACGGCATGAGACACCCCACAATCGATGCAGCGGATCAGGTATTGGCAACCACCTACAGCCGGATGCCGGTGGTGTTTGAAAGGGGGGCGGGAGCGACCCTGTGGGATACGGAAGGGCGGGAATATACCGATTTTCTGGCCGGAATCGCGGTTTGCGGACTCGGACACGCCCATCCGGCCGTGCAGGCCGCGCTGAGCGAGCAGGCGGGCAAGCTGCTGCACGTGTCCAATCTATTCTACACCAAACCCCAGGTGGAACTGGGAGAATGGTTGATCCGCCATAGTTTTGCCGACCGCGTTTTTTTCTGCAACAGTGGCGCCGAAGCCAATGAGGCAGCTATTAAGCTGGCACGGAAATACTTCTACGACAAGGGCCAAACCGGGCGCTATCGCATCATCGCCATGGAACAGTCTTTTCACGGACGTACCATGGGCAGTCTTTCGGCCACGGGGCAGGCCAAAATTCGCAAAGGGTTCGAACCGGTTCTGGACGGATTCGAATTCGTACCCTTCAATGACCTGGAGGCCCTGCGCGCCAAGCTGGACGAAACCGTCTGTGCGGTCCTACTGGAACCCATCCAGGGGGAAGGGGGCATCGTCTGCCCGGATCCCGATTACCTGCCGGCCGTACGACAGCTGTGTGATGAAACCGGTACCTTGATGATGCTGGACGAGATCCAGACCGGCATGGGAAGAACCGGAAAACTTTTTGCTTACGAACATTCAGGTGCGGCGCCGGATATCATGACGCTGGCCAAGGCGCTTGGCAACGGACTGCCCATCGGGGCCATGCTGGCCCGGGAAGCGGCAGCCAATGCCTTTGGACCCGGTGCCCACGCCACCACCTTCGGCGGAACGCCGATTGTAACGGCCGGCGCGCTGGCCGTCGTCAAAACCATGGCGGCGGAGGGGATCGTCGCGCAGGCGGCGCGGACCGGCGATTACTTCATGGAACGACTGCAGGCGCTACAACGCCGTCACGACCGTGTGGCTGGGGTTCGGGGTCGCGGTCTATTGCTCGGATTAAAATTAAACGAAGAAGGCGCGCCGCTGGTGAAGGCCTGTCTGGAGCGCGGCTTTGTAATTAACTGTGTGCAGGGGGATATTTTGCGGTTCGCCCCCCCGCTGATCATTTCGACCCGTGAGATTGATGCACTGATCGATTGTCTGGACGATATTCTTTCAACGGAGGTTTATCAAATTGGCTGATACTGCGAAAAAAGTTGTGCTGGCGTATTCTGGAGGGTTGGATACTTCCGTCATTCTAAAATGGTTGATCGAAACATATGATTGCGAAGTAGTCACGTTTTCGGCCGACCTCGGTCAGGTGGACGACATGGCCCATGTGGAGGCCAATGCCCTGAAAACCGGGGCATCCAAAGCCTACGTGGAAGATTTGAAAGAAGAATTTGTCCACGATTACGTGTTCCCCGCTTTTCGGGCCAACGCCATTTATGAAGGGACCTATCTGCTGGGCACATCCATTGCCCGTCCCCTGATTGCCAAACGGCAAATCGAAATTGCCGCACGCGAAAATGCCGATGCGGTCAGTCATGGCGCCACCGGCAAAGGCAATGACCAGGTGCGGTTCGAACTCGGCTACCTGGCCCTCAACCCCCACATTAAAATTATTGCCCCCTGGCGCGAGTGGGATTTGAATTCCCGCACGATCCTGATGGATTTTGCCAAACGCCATGGCATCGAGGTGCCCACGACCCACCGTAAACCCTACAGCACGGACGGCAACATGCTGCATATCAGTTACGAGGGGGGAATTCTGGAGGATCCCTGGGCAGCCCCGCCGGAAGATATTTTTACCCTGACGCGTTCGCCCATGGAAGCGCCGGACCAGCCGGAAACCATTGAAATCGCTTTTGTGGCGGGCAATCCCACCGCGATCAACGGCGAAACGCTTTCCCCGGCAGCCATGCTGATGCGGCTCAACGAACTGGGAGGCCTGCACGGGATAGGACGGGCGGACATCGTGGAAAACCGTTTTGTGGGCATGAAGTCCCGCGGGGTTTATGAAACGCCCGGCGGAACCATCCTGCGAACCGCCCACATGGCCATGGAATCGATTACCCTCGATCGGGAGGTGCTGCATCTGCGGGATTCCCTGATACCCAAATATGCGCGCTTGATCTACAATGGCTTCTGGTTCTCGCCCGAGATGGCGATCCTGCAGAACATGGTCGATATGACCCAGCAGAATGTGACCGGGGTGGTGCGGTTGGATTTGTTCAAAGGCAATTGCCGTGTGACCGGCCGACGGTCGGAACGATCGCTGTATCGTGAGGATTTTGCCACCTTCGAGGATGATGAAGTATACAGCCACAAGGATGCCGAAGGCTTTATCCGGCTGAATGCCCTTCGCTTGCGAATTCAGAAGATGCTGGACCAGAAGGGCTGAACCTCAAGGGGCCGCAAGGAGCGTTAACCGCAGCAAAACGGCTCCTGTCGGCATATGACTGTACGATAGGTGTCGGGATGTTCATGCAGGAGACGTACAATGACAGAAAAAGCCTGGGACGGGCGTTTTGCAGAGAAGACGGATCAGACGGTTGAAGCCTTTACCTCATCGATTGCGATTGACCGACGGCTTTACCGGCACGATATCGATGGCAGTATCGCCCATTGCCGGATGCTGGCGCGAATCGGCATCATTTCGGAAGAAGATGCCGTGCTTCTGACCGAGGGGCTGGACCAGATCCGGGATGAAATTACCGACGGCCGGTTTGTTTTCGATGACCGCCTGGAAGACATTCACATGCATGTCGAAAGCCGGCTGTTTGATATTGTCGGCAAGGTGGCCCGCAAGCTGCACACGGCACGTAGTCGCAACGACCAGGTGGCCCTCGACGCCCGCCTTTACCTGCGTGAGGAAACCCGCCGGATCATCCGTCAGTTGCATGTCCTGCGAAACGTTTTTGTGGAAGCGGCCAAAGCCAACATCAGCATCATCATGCCGGGATACACCCACATGCAGAGGGCCCAGCCCGTTTTGCTTTCACACCATCTGCTGGCCTATTATGAAATGTTTACGCGTGACGCCGAACGTTTCCGTGATGCCCTGACCCGCATGGACGTCATGCCGCTGGGTTGTGCCGCCCTGGCGGGAACCACCTATCCCATTGACCGTGACGACACCGCTCGGCAGTTGAAGTTTGGGAACGTTTCCGCCAACAGCATCGATGCCGTCGCAGACCGGGATTTCATGCTGGAGTTCCTATCCGCAGCCAGTATCTGCATGGTGCACTTCAGCCGTTTGTCCGAAGAACTCGTCCTGTGGGCAAGCACGGAATTCGGATTTATTGAATTGCCGGATGCCTTTTCAACCGGCAGCAGTATCATGCCGCAGAAGAAAAACCCCGACGTGCCGGAATTGATCCGGGGCAAGACCGGCCGTGTCTTCGGCGATCTTATGGCGCTCCTGACCACCATGAAGGCCCTGCCGATGGCCTATAACCGGGACCTGCAGGAAGACAAAAGCACCCTTTTCAGCAGTGTCGACACCCTCCAGGCCTGCATCGACGTGATGAGCAAAATGCTTCCCCGTATCACCTTTAAGAAGGATGCCATGCGGCAGGCCACGACGAAGGGGTTTCTCAATGCGACCGACATGGCGGATTACCTGGTGGGCAAGGGGATACCCTTCCGGGAAGCCCATGCCGTGGTCGGTCGCGCGGTCGCTTATGCCCTGGATCGCGGCAAGGAACTCGATCAATTATCACTTGAAGAAATGCGGACATTTTCGAAAGCAATTGATGCCGCCCTGTTCGATGCGCTGACGCTCGAGCAGGTCGTCAATCGGCGGACGTCCAAAGGCGGCACGGCCACAGAGAATGTCAAATCCGCCGCGAACCTTGCAGCAGAGCGGCTGGCCGCCGAAACCCTGCCGTAACGCCGGGAGAAGCCGATGCCTATGATGAAACGATTTCCGAAACGGATACGCTCCCAATTTCTGTTGGGCTTTGTTGCAGTGGCACTATGTCTCGTGTTGCCTGCCGGGTGCGGCAAAAAGGGGCCGCCGAAGCTGCCGGATGTCACTCCTCCCTCAAGCGTCACCAATCTGGCGGTAACCCTCGAGGGCGGTGATGTCGTCCTGCGCTGGACGGCGGCCGTTGCGAAAAAAGAAGATCATATGACTGAAGGCTACCTGATTTATCGGTCTGCGGAACCTATATCGGAAGAGGCCTGCGAGGGATGCCCGGTGTTGTTCCAGCGCGCCGCTAAAATCCCCCTGACGGAAGCGGTGTCGCCATCCAACGCGATGGTTTATCGCGAAGCGCTTCTCCCGGCGACGCGCTATCGCTTTAAAGTAGTGCCCTACGACACGCAGGGGCAACTCGGCCCGAATTCCAACATCGTCCGGATTGTCACCGATTAGAAAGAAAACCGACAGCCAACCGGCGGCATGCCGTTGCATGAGATGATAGACCACAGCGGAGGATAGCGTGCATCATTTCCACTACATAAACGGGACGCTGTGCTGCGAAGGTGTTCATATTGAAGACATTGCGGCTCGTGTCGGAACACCGTTTTATCTGTATAGCCACGCCACTCTGACCCGTCATTTCAACGCCTTTGACCAGGCCTTCGATGGCATTGACCGACTGGTTTGCTATTCCGCCAAAGCCAATTCCAGCCAGGCGATTTTAACGCTCTTTGCACGCCTTGGCAGCGGCTTGGACATCGTCTCCGGCGGCGAACTTTTCCGTGGCCTCACGGCGGGTTTCGATCCGGCGAAAATCGTGTATTCCGGGGTAGGGAAGACAGCGGCTGAAATCGACAGCGCCCTGGAACACGGCATTTACATGCTGAATGTCGAATCCCGGCCGGAACTGGAGCTGATCAACCAACGGGCGGCATTGATGGGGTGCCGGGCGCCGATAGCGGTGCGCGTCAACCCGGATGTCGATCCGAAGACCCACCCGTACATTTCCACCGGGCTGAAAAAAAACAAATTCGGATTGACGTCACAGGCCGCGCTTGATGTCTACCGCGACGCTCATCACATGCCGCACATCGATGTCAAAGGCATCGACTGCCACATTGGATCCCAGATTACCGAGGCGGGTCCTTTCCGGGATGCGCTGTTGCGGCTGCGCGGGTTGATCGATGAACTGGCGCGGGAGAAGATCGCTATCCGGGTGGTCGATGTGGGCGGAGGACTGGGCATTACCTACCGGGATGAACAGCCGCCTCACCCGAAGGCCTATGCGGATGCCATCCGGGAAGGACTTGCCGGGCTCGACGTTCGCCTGGTGCTCGAACCCGGGCGCGTCATCGTGGGCAATGCCGGCGTGCTCGTGACCCGGGTGCTTTACCGCAAGGAGGGTGATCACAAATCGTTCATGGTGGTGGATGCCGGCATGAACGACCTTATTCGTCCGTCGCTTTATGATGCGCATCACGACGTGTGGCCGGTGTGCGAAGCAGCCGGTCGGGGGCGCATCCGGGCGGATGTCGTGGGGCCTATTTGTGAAACCGGAGATTTCCTTTCCCGTGACCGGGAGGTACCGGATGCCCCGCCGGGCGATCTGCTGGCCGTAATGAGCGCGGGGGCGTATGGATTTACGATGGCCTCCAACTATTGTTCACGCCTGCGGCTTCCGGAGGTCATGGTCAAGAACGACGTGTTTGACATTATTCGTAAACGACAGACTTACGATGATTTGATTGCCGGGGAATCCATCCCTGATTTCTTATAGGCGAGGTGTGACGTGCTGGAACCGATCCCCTTTTTCAAGATGAACGGATGCGGCAACGATTTTATCCTGATCGATAGCCGCTCCGCACAGGTGCCAACCGATCTGGCTGCGTTGACCCGCAGTGTCTGCCGCCGGAAACTCTCGGTCGGGGCCGATGGCTTGATCCTGATCGAGCCCTCCGACCGCTATGATTTCCAATGGCAGTTTTACAATTCCGATGGGAGTCGGGCTGAAATGTGCGGCAATGGTGCACGCTGTGCCGCCCGGTTTGCCCATGAGGCCGGCATCGCAGGGGAAAAGATGATTTTTAAGACCGACGCCGGTCCGATCGAGGCGGAAATGCGCGGGGAGCAGGTCAAACTTAAAATGACGCCGCCCTCGGATTGCCGCATCGATTTTGCCATTAACGTGTCAGGGGAAAAACGGGTCCTCAGCAGCATCAATACCGGTGTTCCGCATGTCGTGCTGGAGCAGTCCGGCCTGGCCGATGCAGACATCGTTTCGCTAGGCCGCGCCATCCGGTATCATGACGCGTTTGCACCGGCCGGCACCAACGTCAATTTTATTGTTTCGGCTGAAGAGAGACGGCTTCAGGTGCGGACGTATGAGCGTGGGGTGGAGGATGAGACCCTGGCATGCGGCACGGGGTGTGTCGCGTCCGCTCTGATCACGGCCGCCCGTCGGGGATGGTCTTCCCCCATGCAGGTGACGACGCGCAGCGGTGGCATCCTGACCATTCATTTCCAGCAGGACGGCCGTCAGTTCCACGAGGTTTATCTGGAAGGCGACGCCCGCATCGTCTATCGCGGTGACCTCCAGCCGGATGCGTTGATGGCATGAATAGCCCCGTACAGAACGATAGGCGCATGAACGCAACGCCCCGCCATACCGTCTATATATCCGTCGGTTCCAATATGGGGGCTAAAATCGATCAGTGTCGGTTGGGGATTTCCCGGGTGGCGGCCCATGATGCCATCGAATTGACGGCGACGTCCCTCTTTTATCGCACGGCACCGGTCGATTTCACCGATCAGGACTGGTTCGTGAATGCGGCCTTTCGCATCGAGACCGCCCTATCTCCCCACGACCTGCTCACCGTTACCAACGCCGTTCAGGCCGCCTGCGGTCAGGGGGTGAAAGAAATTCGTTTCGGTCCCCGCACCCTTGATCTCGATCTTATTTTCTATGACCAGCAGGTCGTGAAAAGCGCGGATCTTGAACTCCCCCATCCACGCATGCACAAAAGGCGTTTTGTGTTGCAGCCCATCTGTGATATAGATCCCCAGTTCCGGCACCCGTTATTGGGGTGCAGCGTTCGGGATTTGCTTAAAAACTTGCAAGACGATCAGCAGGAGGTCGTCCAAATCGATGCTTAAACTGATCATTCTGGCCGTTGTCGGCTACATTTTTTACCGGGCCTTGAAATCCTGGATGCTTGGCAGCGGCCCCCCACCCGCTGATGCAGCTGACCGGAGGGCAACCGAAGTCGATGACGTTCTGGTGCAGGATCCGGTTTGCAAGACCTATATTGCCCAGCGGGACAGCATTCAGTTGCGGCACAATGGCCAAACGTTTTGCTTTTGCAGTGAACAGTGCCGCGATCGTTTCATTGGATCCCAAACCGGTGATCCATCTTAAGGCACCACTCGATCATTCATTTTCATAAGGAGGATAGTCTTACGATGAAATTCTTCATTGATACGGCGAACATCGATGAAATCAAAGAAGCCAACGCCATGGGAATGGTGGATGGCGTGACCACCAATCCGAGTCTGATTGCCCGCGAAAAGGGGGATTTCAAGGAGATCATCACTGAAATTTGCCGTATCGTCGACGGCCCTATCAGCGCCGAAGTCATCAGCCTGGACACGGATGGCATGGTCACAGAGGCGCGCGAACTGGCTAAAATTCATGATAATATCGTCGTCAAGATTCCCATGACCACCGATGGTTTGAAAGCGGTGCGAATCCTTGCCAATGACGGCATCAAAACCAATGTAACACTGGTATTTTCGGCCCTGCAGGCCTTGATGGCGGCGAAAGCCGGCGCCAGCTATGTCAGTCCTTTCGTGGGGCGCCTCGACGACCTTTCGCAGGAGGGCATGCTGCTGATTGAACAGATTGCCGATATCTTCAGCAATTACGCCTATGACACCGAGATCATCGTTGCCAGTATCCGCAATCCTCTGCACGTTCTGGACAGCGCATTGATCGGGGCCGATATCGCCACCATTCCCTTCAGTGTTCTAAAGAAATTGGCCGCCCATCCTCTCACGGACAAGGGCATTCAATCCTTTCTGGACGATTGGAAAAAAGCCGGGAATTAGCCGGTACACAGAGAGTCAGTGGCATGGCATATTCGGAGCGATTAAAAAAACATTTCAGCAACCCCAACGTCCTCACGATGTACCGGGTGTTTGCGATACCCGGCCTGGTTGTTTTGCTGCTGTTTCCGAATCGCTTTACCACTTTTTTTGCGGCCTTGATATTCAGCATTGCTTCGGTAACCGATGCGCTGGACGGTTTTTTTGCCCGCCGTCTGGGATTGGAGTCGAGTTTCGGGAAGGTCATGGACCCGGTGGCTGATAAACTGCTGGTGTCTTCCGCCTTTATCATGATGACATCGCTTGGTTGGGTTCCTGCCTGGATCGTGTGTATCATTATCGGACGTGAAATGGCCGTTACCGGTTTGCGCAACCTGATGGCGGAAGGCCGGCAGGATGTTTCCGCTTCTAATCTTGGGAAATACAAAACCGGCTTTCAGATTGCAGCCATCATTCCGTTGCTGATCCATTATCCGTATCTCGGCATCCATTTTCACGTGATCGGCATGTTCTTTCTTTGGTGCGCATTGCTGTTGACGGTATGGTCGGGGGCGGACTATTTTTTACGATTTCGGGACGTGTTGAAACTCTAATTTTTTTGTTGACATCAATCAAAGGAATCGATAGTAAACGTTTTCTTAACTGAGCGGGAATAACTCAGTGGTAGAGTGCGACCTTGCCAAGGTCGAAGTCGCGGGTTCAAATCCCGTTTCCCGCTCCATTTTTTTTCTGGCGGCATAGCCAAGTGGTAAGGCAGCGGCCTGCAAAGCCGTTATTCGTCAGTTCGAATCTGACTGCCGCCTCCAAGCACCGACAAATTCAGCCTGCAAAGTCCGAAACGGATTTGCAGGCTTTTTTAGTTTGTGGGACAGAAGCGTTTCCCTTGATGAATAAGAGAGGGCGTCTAACGGCAGGTTTGGTTGAGGCGCAAGAGATGGCTGTTGATGGGTCGTTAAATCCGAAGCGGCGGCGCTGACGTCAGACGATTACAGCTTAAACAGCTGCAGGGCCCGGTAAATCAAGAACCACAGCAAAGCTGAAAGCGGCAGTGCCAGGCAAATACCACCGAAAAATCGATTTCGATGAAATGGATTGCCGATGAACCCGGATGAAAGGGTTTGGAGCGAATCGGTCTTTTCCTGAAATTCTGTCATGGATGGAAGGGCCGGTTCCGACATGGTGAATGGCGCATCTTCTGCGTATCCGGACGGTAAATGGTCAAAAGGTGAGGACGTGGTCATGGCGATCTTCTCTTTGAGTGTCAGTGGCAGGCAACAGCGCTGAAATGATCCAGGTGATCGTAGAGGTCATCCAGCGAGAACGGTTTCGGTAAGAAGGCGATGGAACACCTGTCGACTTCCGATTGGCGGCGGTTTTCAAGTTTGTCGGAGTAGCCACTCATGAAAATCACTTTAATCTCCGGATCGATGCAGCGAATATCATCTACAAGCTCAAAGCCGTTTTTGCCCCCCATCTCGATATCGGTAATCACGATGTCGGGTTTGAAGCGCAGATAGGTCCGGTAGCCGTCTTCCGCACTGCAGGCGGTTTTTACGGAATAGTTGATGTCTTCGATGGCTTCCTTGACCAGTGTGGCCACGCCTTCAAAATCATCAACGACAAGCACTTTTTTCAATGGTTGGGTTGTCATGTTGAACCACCTGCGTTAGGGCTACCGGGGAAGGAACGTCGAGAAAAGATATATCTGCAACTATAGTGCCACGCACCAGTATATTGCACAACATATTGAGATTGTGAAATAAACTACCCTGTCTATGGTATCGTGCGTGGTCGAAACTGTGCTGTTTGAGATACTGCAGGAGGACAAAAAGATACAATAATTTTGAAATGGGTTATAGTCTTTTGCGCTTTTCGCCGCAGGGGTTCCAGCAACGATGCAGCCTGTTCGCGATGAGAGGGTTGTCAGGCCTCGCCATCATTTAAAAATCGTATTCCGGTTCACCGGATTCTATCTTGAAAACGATTTCCTTGTCGTCTTCGATTTTTATCCTGTTCGCTTTGTTTGACAGGGGCATATAGTAGAAGGCCAGTTTGCCATGGAACTGATCGTTATACTGCTTCAATTTTATTTTGACGTCCAGATACTCCCAGATGTAAACGGTCTGGTTGAGCCGCAACTGGGAACGGGCATCGCCATAAACGGTATCGAGGTGGCGTTTAACCTTGCTGAAAATGTCGGATGATGCCAGCTTCATGTAAGCGGCAAAATACTTCCCCTGATAAAAGCCATAAACGACGTCGGGTAGAGTAACGCCGGCGATGTTGTAAAAATCTTCGGCACGTTTATAGTAATGGATATCACCGTCACGCGCGGATTCCTGTAAACCACGGATTTCTTCAATCGGGGTCCCCCAGAGAATACCGGAAAAGCTTTGCATCACGTCTTCCGCATGCCCGGCGTGGACAACTACCAGGCTTATTATTACGATAAATAAGGTCGGTTTTATTTTCATCCGCTTAGTTCCTTTTGAGTGTGACGGGGAACCCTCACAAAATAGATTCGGCGTTTATCGCTCGAATTCAAGAGGTAAGCCCTGCGGGGGATCGACCACCTGACCGTTTTGATAGACGATCCGGCCATTTACCATCGTCATTTCAACCGTCGATCGAAACGAATACCCCTCGAAGGGGGACCAACCGCAGCGGCCGATAACGTTCTTTTTGTCAACGACGTGCGGTCGATCGAGGTCTACGAGCACCAGGTCCGCCCAATACCCTTCGCGAATGTAACCGCGATCTCTGATGTTAAACAGACGGGCGGGAGCATGGCTGGTCTTTGCCACGATCTGGGGAAGCGATAGGTCGCCGCGGTGGACGTGCTCCAGAAGGGACGGCAGGGCATCCTGCACCAACGGCAGCCCGGAAGGAGCCTCAAAGTAGAGGCGCTGTTTTTCCTTCCATGTATGGGGAGCATGGTCCGTGGCGATGACATCGATATGGTCGTCCTGGATCGCCTTGAGAAGCGCCCGGCGGTCGGCTTCGGTTTTGATGGCGGGGTTGCACTTGATGCGCGCGCCGTGGGTTTTGTAATCGGCGGCGTTGAAAAAGAGATGGTGGGCGCAGACCTCGGCGGTTATCTTTTTGCCGTCAGGGGGACCGCTGTTGAAAAGCACCATTTCATCCGCCGTGGTCAAGTGCAGGACATGCAGGCGGGTGCCGTGGCGTTTTGCCAGATCCACCGCCAGGGAAGATGATGCCAGGCAGGCCTCCCGGCTGCGGATATCGGGATGGTGCCGCATGGGAACGTCATCGCCGAACTGTGCGCGGAAGCGCGCTTCGTTCGCTATAATGGTGGGGGTGTCTTCACAGTGGGTGGCAACGAGAATGGGCGCTTCGGCAAATATCTTCTCCAGGGTGCGGGGATCATCCACCAGCATGTCGCCAGTGGAGGCGCCCATGAAGACTTTGACACCGCAGGTTATTTGGGGATCGAGGGATTTAACGGCATCGATATTGGTGTTGGTGGCACCCAGGTAAAAGGCATAGTTGGCGTAGGCCGTGCGGGAAGCAATAACTCGCTTTGCGTCCAGCGCGCCGCGGTCGGTGGTGGTGGGCTGCGTGTTGGGCATCTCCATGAAACTGGTGATACCGCCGGCTACGGCTGCCCGTGATTCCGATCCGATATCGCCCTTATGGGTATACCCCGGCTCGCGGAAATGAACCTGGTCGTCGATCAGGCCGGGCATCAGCAGCTTTCCTGCAGCGTCGATCACCAGGTCGTGGGGTTGCGACCCCAGGTCGCCGCCGATGGCATGGATGCGTCCTCGGCAGATCAGCACATCCCCGCTGAAGACTTTCTGCTCGTTCACGATTTCGGCGTTGGTAATAAGGATGCGATTCATAGGCGGACGCGCTTCCCGGAACGTATGGGGTTCAAAATAACAGATGTTCCAACTGACATACCATGCGGCAGGAGTCGATGCAATGCAAGCATAGGGCGCGTTTTAGGACTGCCGAACGGTTGTGTGGCTGTGTCAAATTCCTTGAGCCCTGGGCGTGAGGAATAAACGGCAAATCCGTTTGCCATTGTGGCCCAATCTCGCTATGGTCCCAAGCGCGATTTATCGATGGGGGATTTAAATGGGGTCTGGCAGCGATACCTGCCCGGAATTGAGACGGAGATCACCACATGCAGGCCGAGATACTATCCACCGGTGACGAGGTGCGCACCGGCGCCGTCGTCGATACCAACGCCGCTTTCATAGCGGAAGCACTTGAAACCATCGGTATCACCGTTAACCGCCACACCTGCGTCGGGGACGACCTGGACGACATTGCCGCCGTGCTTCGAGAGATTGCCGGCCGTTCCGATATGGCGGTGATCACGGGCGGTTTGGGGCCCACGGCGGACGACAGGACCGCTGAAGCTGCCGCCCGCGCCGCGGGCGTTGCACTAGAAGAAATGCCGGTGGCACTGGAGCAAATCGAACGGTTTTTTCACGCCAGGGGCATGGCCATGTCGACGACCAATCGTAAACAGGCCCTGATGCCCCAGGGGGCTTTGGTTTTAGAAAACACCGACGGGACGGCCCCGGGGTTCCGAATGACCATCGGTGCCTGTCGGATGGTCTTCCTGCCGGGGGTGCCCCGCGAAATGCGGCCGATGCTGGCCCGGCATGTGGTAAATGCTTTTACCCAGCCGCATCGATCGGACGGCATGGTCCATGTGGTGGTTGTGATTTCAACATTTGGACTGCCGGAATCCGTGGTGGGGGATAAACTAAAGGACATCACACCGCCAAACGGGCCATTGCGGGTTGGGCTGCGGGTGTTGTTTCCCGAGATTCATGTGCGCGTCTACGGCCAGGGCGAGCGGCTGGAGACGTTGGCAGCGCAGATGCGGCAGCTCAAGGAAATCATTTGCGAGCGGTTGGGGAAACGCGTGCTTTCCACCGATGGAAGGCGGCTGCCGGAAGTGCTGGGCGGCATGCTGATGGAACGCCGGGCGACCTTGGCGGTGGCGGAGAGTTGCACCGGCGGATTGATGGCCAAGCAGTTGACGGATGTGCCCGGCAGCTCCGGTTTTTTTCTTCTGTCCGCGGTAACATACGCCAATGAGGCTAAAATAGCTGTTCTGGGTGTTTCACCCGAAACCCTTGAACGGTATGGGGCGGTTGATGAAGCGACCGCCCATGAAATGGCGGAGGGGGCCCGGCGCCGAGCCGGAGCCGACTATGCGCTGTCGACGACGGGCATTGCCGGTCCGGACGGGGGGACCGCTGAAAAACCGGTGGGAACGGTTTGCATCGGATTGGCCACGCCGGAAGGAACACGCACCTTTCGTTATGTTTTTCCATTTGGCGATCGCGATTTGAACCGGCGCTTATTTGCAGCGACCGCCTTCGATCGTTTGCGGCAATATCTCATGGGAACCCTGCGTGTGAATGGATTAACAGAATAATGAATTTATTTATTATCTTAGCGGCCCTTGCCGGTGTCTATGGATTTGTGACGCTGATCCTGGCCTATGTCGTTCAACAATACCCGCGAAATCCCGTCCAGGACCCGCCGGACTGGGGTCATGTCGAAGACCTGAGGCTCGAAGCGGTGGACGGCGGTTCCATCGAGGTATGGCGTGTCTTGCCTGACGGGCCTTCCCGTGGAACCATCCTGTTTATGCATGGGTGGGGCCGGAATCGGGATCGAATGGTAGGACGGGCACGCATTTTCGCCCGGTGGGGGTTTACGACGGTCATGCACAGCGCCCGTGATCACGGACACAGTTCACCCAGCCGCATGATGAATATCATGAAGTTTGCCGAAGATATCGAAACGGTGCTGCACTGGCTGGACGAACCGGTAATGCTTTACGGACATTCTGCCGGTTCCGGCGGCGCCCTGATTGCCGCGGTGCGAAACCCGGAGAAAATCCAGCTCCTATTTCTGGAGGGCGTGTTTGCGGAAACCCGCGAAGCCCTGATGCATCTTTACATTTGGGCCAGCCCATTTTTTGGTCATTGCTTCGGGCCGATGATTCTGTTTTGGATGAACCTCTTTTACCGGGGACGGCTGCGTCGGATGACACCCTGCCGACTGGCAAGGGATATCACGATGCCGGTTATGCTGATTCATGGAGAAAAAGACCGCCGTTTCCCCGTGCGTTTTGCCCACCAACTAAAAGCCTGTTTCACTTCTGTTCCCGTGACACTCTATGTCGCCCAGGGGGCCGGCCACAGTGCGTCTTCCGCCACACCGGGGTATATCCCCGCCATCCGGGAATTTCTCGTGCGTTTTGGCGCTCTGGGCCCTGTCGAGGACATATCGAAGATTGAAAACTGACGGGGTGCATACCATAAAGGCCGGCTGGGTGGTGGACGGCCGCGACAGTGGGATTCAGGAAGATGTACTGCTGGAGATAGAGCAGGGCCGCATCCGCCGGTGCGATGCGCCCCCAGGTGCCGATAACGGCCCCTTGGATCTTGATCTCAGTGACTGCATGCTGATACCAGGTTTGATTGACAGCCACGTGCACCTGTTCATGTCCGGAACGGCCGATGCTGCCGTTCGGGAATGGCAGCTGAACGCCCCCTACGCGCGCATGCAGGCGGTGATCGAAACCCATCTGAAACAGCAGCGGGCCTGCGGTGTTGCGGCGGTCCGCGATGGCGGCGATTATGCCGGGCATGTGCTGCGCTTCCAACAAACCCGACCGATAGGGAACCATGCGGCAGTGACGGTCCACACGGCCGGTCGGGCCTGGCGCTGCGCCGGTCGCTATGGTCGCCTCATTGGCCGCCCCCCGGGCAAGGGACAGCATCTTGCCCAGGCGGTCAAGGTGAACCGAGAACGCATCGATCATGTCAAAATCGTCAATTCCGGCCTGAACAGTCTAAAAACCTACGGTAAGGAAACAGCGCCCCAGTTCCCGTTGGAGGAACTCCGAGCGGCGGTTCAGGTGGTGGCTTATCAAAAAAAGCGGGTCATGGTGCATGTCAACGGCCGCGAACCGGTGCGCCAATCGCTTGCCGCCGGCTGCCACAGCATTGAACACGGGTTTTTTATGGGGGCGGACAATTTGCGGCGTCTGGCGGCATCACAGGCGTTCTGGGTGCCGACTGCCTGCACCATGGGGGGCTACGCGAAACATGCCGGGCCCGGAAGCCGCGAGGCGGACATTGCCCGACGCAATCTGGACCACCAGCTCGAACAGATGCGTCAGGCCCGGGCGTTGGGCGTCAAGGTTGCGGTGGGGACGGACGCCGGTACCATCGGCGTTCATCATGGTCGTGCGGTCCGGGAGGAAATCAAACTCCTGCTGGAAGCCGGTTATAGCATCCCGGAAGCTGTCCAGTGCGCCACGCAGCATGGCGCCATGTTGATGGGGTTATCCCGCACCGGAGTGATTGCCCCGGGTTATTGGGCGACCCTTTTGGCCCTGCCCGGCGGTCCGCAGGCCTTTCCGGCCAATTTGGCCACACCGGTCTGGTTCATGATCGATGGCCGCACCGTGTTCGATCATCGCTTTTGACAGGCCGCGCCATGGTCTTTCCTGAGCGTCAACCGGTTGGTAATCCTACAACTGTGAAAGCGTAACGCCGATATCGGACACCTGGCGAAACCAGCCCTATTCGTCGATGACGGGCACACTCAGCCGGATGCGGATCGGTCGTTTTTGAAGGGTCTTGGCTTTGGGGGAATTCAAGAAGGATTTGAGGGCCGCTTTGGCATCGTGGGCGTCTTCATGGTTTCCGAAAAAAGCTCTCAGGTTGTCGATTTCAGGGTAAACCAGGTCGATGCGCTCCCAGTGGTTGGGTCCCATTTTGGCTTCCAGGGCGTAAAGGGCACCGGCTTTTTCGACAGCCAGCAAACACACCTTGTCGCCTAAAGATTTCTCAAGATCCCGGATCGCTTTGAGTTCCGACGGGCTCAGTTGGGCTACGTTGACATTCAGCATGGGATTTTTCTATCGTTTGGCAGGGGGTTCGTCAACGGTTTTAGCCAGTTCAGGGTTTCGCTGACGAACTCTTGTTGATGGTTGCGGCGGCTGAGACGATGGTCGCCCCCGGCTATGAAAAGCAGCTTTTTAGGGTCGCGCGCCCGTTTGAAAATGACCTCGGCATGCGAGGAGGGGATGACCTCATCCTTGTCGCCGTGAATGACCAGGAGGTCGCTGAGGGCACCGAGTTCGTGGCGCAGGTCAAACTGAAAGACATCCTTGAAAAAAAAGGGGGCGACGGGGGCCTCGTCTTTTTCGACGGCCGCCAATATGGAACAGCTGTCCACCGGGGCGGCCAGGGTCACCAGCCGTGATGGTTTCAGGACGCCGGCGGCGGCCAGACAGGTCGCCCCGCCGAGGCTGCTGCCGAACAGGCCTAGTTGCGGTCCAAGGCGGAACGTTTTTCGCAGAAATGACACCGCATTCACCAAATCGTTGCGTCGCCCCGGCAGGGTGGTAACCGTTTCGAAGCGTCCTTCGCTGTGGCCGCAGCCCCGATGGTCGAATCGGAAATAGGCGATGCCCATCTGGCAGCAGCGATGGGCCAGTTCGATCTGTTTGGGAGAATTGCCGCTACTGTAGAGGCCGTGGGAACCGACGATCAAATTGGGGGATAACCGATTGGGAAGATGCAGAGTCCCTTGCAGGCAACAGCCGTCCGATGAAAACGCCAGTCGGGTTTCTTTGCCAGCGTGAACATTCGGGGCAGAGGCGGTTTTTTTCATACGTAAATTCGCCGTTCTGGTTGTGAAAGGATTGATTTGCCGGTTCCGGTCGTATAAAGGATCTCGCATTTCGATAAAAACAGGCCCTTTTATGGGCGCTGTAAAAAAATGGGCGTATTGAACCATGACGGTTAAAAAAGGTCAAATAATCGACGTCGAGATAGCGGATCTTGCCTTTGGTGGCAAGGGGCTGACCCGTGTGGACGGGATGGCTGTATTCATCGACGGCGCCGTACCCGGTGATCGTGTGGAAGCCCGGATTTTCAAAAAGCGCAAACAGTATGCCGAAGCACGCGTTGTGCAGTTGCTTCGGCCTTCTATCGACCGCGTGCCGGCCCCATGCGAATACAGTGGGTTTTGCGGAGGCTGCAAGTGGCAGTTTCTTCACTATGACAAGCAACTGGCCTACAAACAAAGCCATGTGAGGGAGGCGCTGGAACATATCGGGGGACTGCAGGCCCCCCGTGTCCATCCAACATTGCCGGCAAACCCGATTTTCGGCTATCGCAACAAGATGGAATTTTCCTGCTCGGACCGCCGCTGGCTGCTGCCCTCGGAGATGGACCAGGACGACCAGGATATATCGTTCGCTTTAGGACTGCATGTGCCCGGCACCTTTCACAAGGTGCTCGACACCCGCGCTTGCCTGCTGCAGCCGGCTCTTGGCAACCAGGTTCTGGAAGAAGTCAGACAGGGGATGCGTGCTTCGGGAAAGCCGCCCTATGGGTTGCGGAGCCATGTCGGTTTCTGGCGGTTTCTCATGCTGCGGCACTCCGTGGCCCGGGACCAGTGGCTGGTCAACCTGATTACCTCAGGGGAGGCTATCGAGGTGATACGGCCCATGGCCGAAAAACTGATGGATGCCCATCCGGAAATCGTTTCCGTGGTGAACAACGTTACCGGGCGTAAAGCTGCGATTGCCGCGGGTGAATATGAAGTGCCGATTTCCGGTCAGTCCAAATTAACGGATCGGATCGGTCCCTTTGAGTTTGCGATTTCGGCCAATTCCTTTTTCCAGACCAATACACGCTCGGCCGCCTTGCTCTATGGCAAAGTGAAAGAATTCGCCCGTCTGTCCGGAACGGAGTTCGTGCTGGATCTTTACAGCGGCACCGGTACCATTGCCATTTTTTTGGCCGACGCCGCCCGGGAAGTGATGGGGATGGAAATCGTTGCCAGCGCCGTTCAGGACGCGGAAGACAACTGCCGCAGCAACCATATCGGCAACTGCCGTTTCATGCAGGGGGATGTCCGCGAACGACTGGCCGCTCTGGAGGCTTCGCCGGATGTCATGATCCTCGATCCTCCGCGGGACGGCATGCACAAGGATGTCCTGAAACAGGTCATCCAGATTGTGCCACCGCGAATTGTGTATGTGTCCTGCAACCCGGCCACCCTGGCACGCGACATCAGCCTTCTCAAGGACCATTATCGGGTTGCCGAAGTCCAGCCGGTGGATATGTTTCCCCATACGTGGCACATTGAAAGTGTGGCCCGCTTGGAGAAACTGTAGCGTTAATGCTGTATGAACAGTGGCTTATCATTAAGAATTGGTGACGGTAAAAAAGTTCGTCGTTCCAAATAATTATTGACAGGCCGTTCCGTTTGGCCTATTGAATCCGTATGGATCGACCCTGAACGATAGAAGGATAATGACCTTGACGCAAATGCCACTTATTATGGCCTCCCGGGGAAGCAAAGTCCGCCTGGTGTCGGTCAATGGCGGCAAACAGATGACATCCCGACTGGCAGCCATGGGACTGCTGCCGGGGGTCGAGGTTGAAATTATCAGCAATGCACCGGGTGACCCTTTTATTCTTGATGTCCGAGGCAGCCGACTGGTGCTGGGCCGGGGCATGGCCCATAAAATCTTCGTCAACTGATTTTCCACGCTTCTTCCAGCCTTTTTAAAATCCAATCCGCTTGCCGTCCAACACCCTCATCTGGTCATCGTTTGCCGATCAAATATAGGTGACCATTCTCACATTCCTTCCTGATGAACTCCGATCCGAGCGTCACCGTTTCCGATGGCCGACGAAATGACGGAATTATACTGCGGACGATGGGGAGGGATGATCCGACGGGATTCGCCGCGTTTAATCGGGGCGTCGGCGGGGCAGGGGTTAAGCCAGGCCGATCAGGCGACCGCCGTTATAGACGATGAAGGCCATGAGCCAGGCCACCACCGTCGTGTAGCCGATGCTGAAAAAGGTCCATCGCATGGAATTGGTTTCCTTGCGAATGGTGGCCACCGTGGCGATACAGGGGATATAGAGCAGTACAAAAATCATCATCGAAAACGCTGATAGGGGCGTCATGCCGGAATCCACCAGCGCCTGGCGAAGGGCCTCGGAGCCCTCTTCGTCGACGGCATGCAGCACGCCCAGTGTGCTGACCACAATCTCTTTGGCCACAAAACCGGCCAACAGCGATACGCCGCCGCGCCAATCGATGCCGATCGGGGCAAAAATGGGTGCCACCGCCTTTCCGATGAGGCCCATAAACGAATTTGCGGTCTGTTCGGCCCGCATGGCGCGCTGGATGTCCTGCAAGCGGTCGGCTTTTTCCGTTTCCAATATCGGCCGCGCCGAAGGATCGGCGCCATCGATGCGTTGCGCGAAAACGGATTCGATGTGCGCGATGGCGGCCGGGTAGTCATGGGAATAGTGCGTGGTGCGCGGAAAGGCCGACAACGTCCAGATGATGACGGAACCCACAAGAATAATGCCGCCCATTTTTTTGAGAAACATTTTGCTGCGATCCCACATGTGAATCAGCAGCGATTTCACCATCGGAACCCGGTATGGCGGCAGTTCCATGACAAACGGGGCATCGGCCCCGCGCAGGAGCGTGGTACGAAAAAGGCGTCCGGTTAAGATGGCGGTCACGATGCCGAAAAGGTAGACGATAAAAATGACCGTGCCGGCTCGTGGGCCGAAAAAAGTGCCGGCCAGCACGATATAGACGGGCAGTTTGGCGGAACAGGACATGAAGGGGGTAATCAGGATCGTAAGTAGGCGGTCTTTTTCGCTTTCAAGGGTACGTGCCGCCATGATGGCCGGCACGTTACAGCCAAATCCCATGAGCATCGGGATGAACGATTTGCCATGGAGACCGATCAAATGCATGATCTTATCCATCAAAAAGGCGCAGCGGGACATGTAACCGGTGTCTTCGAAAATTGCGATACAGAAAAAGAGGATGAGAATGTTGGGCAGAAAGACAACCACGCTGCCCACACCGGCCAGAATGCCGTTGACGAGCAGGTCTTTCAGCAGGCTTTCCGGCAGTGCATTGTTGAGGACGGCACCTGCAGCAGCGACCCCGCTTTCAATCCAGTCCATGGGATAGGCGCCCAGCGTAAACGTCAGCTGGAACATGGCCCAGATGAAAAAGAGGAAAATGGGGAAGCCGACAAACCGGTTGGTGAGGACCAGGTCAATATTCCGCGAGCTGTCGATGCGTTTGCGCGAGGACGTCGTGAAGACCTCTTTCATGATGCCGGCAATGAAACCGTAGCGTTCATCGGTCAAAATGATTTCCGGGTCTTCATCGTACCGCTCCCGTAGCGTCTGCCGGAGCATGTCGGTTTTTGACATCAATTCAGATAGGGCATCGTCAGGCAATACCGATTGGATACGTTTCAATACGACACTGTCGTTTTCGAGCAGTTTGATGGATGCCCAGCGGGAATCATAGGAGCTGTCAGCCTGGAAGTGAGGGGTAAGCATTGCTTCCAGTGTGCCGATGGCGGCTTCGATGTCCTTGGAATAGTTAACCTTGCGGCCTTTGGGCGGCTCCTTGCCGGATTCCACCATTTCGATGGCTTTCTGCAGAAGCACGTCCACACCCTGGTTTTTATTGCCCACCGTGGCGTGCACCGGGACATCGAGAAGTTCGGAGAGCTTGTCGCCATCGATTTTGAACCCGCGGGCACGGGCAACATCGGACATGTTAAGGGCAAAAAGGACTTTGGAGCGCCCCAGTTCACGCATCTGGGTGGCGAGGTAGAGACTCCGTTCGAGGTTGGAGGCATCGATGATGTCGATAACGACATCCGGGCATTCTTCCAGGATGTAATCCCGGGCCACAATTTCCTCGATCGAGAAGGGTGTAAGGCTGTAAATACCGGGGAGATCGATAATTTTGAGGTCGTAGCCGAATTTATGAATCCGGCCTTCTTTTTTTTCAACGGTAACGCCGGGCCAGTTGCCGACTTTTTGCCGGGTGCCGGTGATATTGTTGAAAATCGTGGTTTTTCCCGAGTTTGGATTACCGGCTAACGCGATGGTGATGGTGGCCTTTTCCATGGAAAGGGATTACTCCACGACTTCCACTGTGATTTGAGCGGCTTCCTCGACACGAAGCGAAACGTGAAATCCTTTGACGATCACTTCCAACGGATCTCTCAGCGGTGCGTATTTTTCAACCAACAGCTCGGTACCGCGTATCATTCCCATTTCCATGATTCGGCGCCGCAATGCGCCACCACCGCCGATGGAGACAATGCGTGCCCGCTGGCCTTCAGCCAACCGACTCAGGGGCGTGGTTGTAAAATTGGGACGATCCATTCCAGTCATTCTTATTTAAAGTTCATCAGCACAATGCGTTGCTACGTTAAGGATGCGTATATGAGGTAAAAAAGAAAATTTTGCAATATATTTTTGGCTGTATGAACTTTTTTAGATAGCCGTAATAAATAAAAAAAACGAATATAAACAGATAGAAATAGATCAATTGGGGAAAAAATGATTGAAAAGGGCAGGGGAAAATAGCGGTAAATGGGGCGGCATTCGTAAAAATTGTAACTAAATTGGCAGTGTGATCTTTAAAGGATCATTGAAAGCAACTGCCATATTGCTTTCATCTTACCTCCTTCCTCCATAGCGGCTCCGGGAAACCATAGCGGCTCCGGGAAACCGGGGCCGCAAATTTTTTAAGGATGGCAGTTCGATCTCGAAAGCATTCATCTCCAAAAAAGGGGGCTTCATCGCCAATAGGGGAGGGTGCCCTATGGCAAAGGATGACAGAAGCACCCTCGGCAGGGACTCTGACGATTTTTAGCCTACTTCCGTATCAAAACCCCTCAAACGGTCATCGATGAGACGTTGCAGGGATCGGAATCATTGATGGAGTTGGAGTAATGCTTGCAAATCGGACAAAATTTGCGGGGAATCCCCCGGCCGGTCCACAGCAGTTTGACGCGATGTCGGGCGCCGCATTTTGGACAAACGCATTCCGTTGATTTCTCACTGAGACAGATGGATTGAATACATTCAACTCCCTTTTCGGCGTCGATGCTTCCATTTTCTGTTTTCAATGTTCAATTCTCCACTAAAAAGTTGGGGTGGGGTGGGGCTGGAACTCGCCCCGTGCGGGCCATGATACGGAAAAGCGAAATATGATGGTAAGTGATGCACTGTGCATGGTTTTCTGCCGTTTGATGGACTTGTGTTGATGCGTTTGCGATTGCTGTTCAGCAGTAACGGACACCGGTTCCAAAGGCATACTCGGTTGGGCTGCCCTCCAGGGGTTTAGACCACCGCACCTCGGCACAGCAGCCTCCCTCGCTTCTGTTTGCCAGCGTAGATTCATTGCGAATGCGTAGAATTGTGCCGCGTTGTGCCCTTAAGTCGGATTCAAAATAGAGGCCATTTTTACCGTAGTTCATCATGACGGCGCCAAACAGATTGCCTTCCTGCGTTTCAAGAATCACCGGTTCTTCGTGTGTGAGTCGAATTGAACGGCGTTTTTCATTGCCGCGTGTCGACTTGTGATCATCCGCTTCATAGAAAGAACAGAAATTCGCCTCCTGTAGCCTCCCCGCACATTGCGCTCCCATGGTGCTCGTCATGATCTGATCCCTTTCTTTTCATATTTACGCACAAGATCTGCGATGGCCTCCTCAAGAAGAACACCAAGGGATTTATCCGTATCCACGGCAAGATGCTTCAATGCCTTAATCCGGCTTTCATCCACTCGGGTTGAAAATGTCTTTTTTTGAACCATGTAAGAATTCTTATATTAAATAAATATATAATTCAATAAAAAATTAATAAAATAAATAAAAAATACAAAAAAAATGTAAAATAATAAAAAAATAATGTAAGAAAGCTTACAATAACGCAAGCATTAATTCTTTAATAATGTCAGCAGAGCGGGGATTCACGAATCGTTGGTAGAAAAAGAGATGCCACGTCGGGAGAATTTGCTGTATCTTTGAGGTCTATGAAGGAGTCCTTGGATTATTGAAGACGCTAATAGGCAAGATGGAACCGCCAATCGGCTTTTGCATTTATCGGGATAATCCGTTGTAGACGGTTAAGGTTAAGGCCGATATGGTTTTTCCGCGGATGATGTTCTGAGAGGTATGTGGCAGGGGATGACTTTGACGCGTCTGCAGTGGAGCGGTGACATCCGTGGGGGGCTACTGTGGAAAAAAAGAGATGGCTATGGGTGCTGTGGTTAAGCTGGTCATTGCCGGCATGCTGTTCCTGGGAACCGGGCTTTGTATCTACGGCTTCCTGGCTGAAAAATTGGTGGATCTTTCGGTCTTCGGTGTGATAATGGCCAGTGCCGGGTGCGCCGGGGTCTTTATTTATTTTGCGTTCTTTGATCCCGAAAAATAGGTCGCCGCGAAGGCCTTGAAGTCCTTCGCGGTTTAACTCGCAGATTCTAACGGCCTTTTTGACATCCTGGACCGGATGGGTGTCCATGTTAATGAATGGACCGCGTTGCTGCCGCTTGTTGGAAAATAAAAACGGGGATCGCAACTTGGGTTTGGCCCCGGTTTGGTCCCCGTTTCTATGTTGACAGATATATCTAAGTTATTGTAACTATTGTTTTTCGTGGCGGAAGTGCATGGGAATCGAACCCACCCGGGACGGTTTTAACGCCCCACACCGGGTTTGAAGCCCGGGAGCCCCACCAGGTAGCTGCGCACTTCCACGATACAAGCGCTTATAACGGCTTGCAGGGGCCTTTGTCAATCATTCAAACCGCGATTCCATATCGTCTTGTCAACAACGACATTGGGGCGTCATGGATTCCAGGAAATGATTCCCATAAAACGATTTATCAGATGAACGGATGACATCATGATCAATGTCCAGCGTATGACGGACACCTTTATGGACCTCGTGCAGATCGACAGCGTATCGCGTGAGGAAAGCCGTCTGGCCGCCTATCTCAAGAAGCAATTGGATTTGTTGGGTGTGGAAACCGTATTTGACGGTTCGGCCCCCCAAACCGGCAGTGATACCGGCAATCTGATTGCGCGTATCAAAGGAAGCAGCGATAGAGCGCCGCTTCTTTTTAGTGCCCACATGGATACCGTCGAACCCGGGCGCGGCATAAAACCGATTCTTGCGAACGGCAGGATCACCAGCGACGGAACGACCATTTTGGGCGCGGACGACAAGAGCGCCATCGCCATCCTGCTGGAAATGCTGCGCGTGCTCAAGGAATCCGGCAAGCCGCATCCCACCATGGAGTTCGTTTTTTCAACATGTGAAGAGATCGGACTTTTAGGCGCCAAGCATCTCGATTGGTCGCTGATTTCTGCCCGCCAGGGATATGTTCTGGATACGCGCGACCCGGATGGACTCGTGACCCGCGCGCCTTCTGCCAACCGGCTCAAATTTACGGTTATGGGTCGCGATGCGCATGCCGGGTCGGCGCCGGAAAAAGGGATCAACGCCATCCTGATTGCGGCCAAGGCGATTGCCACGCTCGATTTGGGGCGCTTGGACGCCGAAACCACCTGCAACCTGGGCGTTATTAAAGGCGGCGATGCGACCAATATCGTTCCGAAAATGGTCCAGGTGGACGGTGAAGTGCGAAGCCATGATGACGATAAGCTTGCGCAGGTGACCCAACGTATGATCGACGCGTTTCAAGCGGCGGCCACCTCTTATCACGATCGGGGCGATGGTGACCTGCCCTATGTCACCGTGGATGTGCATCCTGATTTTCAACGCACCCATATTCCGGACCATCACGCCGTGGTGCGAATGGCTTTCAAAGCGGCGGAACGGTTGAAGCGCCCGCTTCGCCTGCAAGTCGCCGGCGGAGGTTCGGACGCCAATGTCTTTTTTCAGCAGGGGATCAACACCGGCGTGCTGGGGACCGGGATGACGGATGTGCATTCGGTGCGCGAATACGTCGACGTGGCTGACATGGTCAAGGCCTGTGAAATGGTGCTTGAAGTGACGGCGATCTACCAGGAAAGTTCCGATTACGATCCATCCTGAAGGCGGCCTGGTCCAAGGTGGGAGGCGAACGCGCGTGCTGGCTTATTTTGACTGTTTTTCGGGTATCAGCGGCGATATGACGTTAGGAGCGTTGATCGATCTTGGCGTTCCGGTGGATAAACTTGAGCATGACCTGGCGCTGTTGCTGACAGAACCTTTCAGACTAGAGGTGACGCCGGTTGAGCGGCACGGTATTCGGGCGTTGCACTGCGAGGTCGTTGCCGAAGACCGCAGCCCCTCCCGCCATTATGCCGATATCCAAAAACTGATCGGCGATAGTGGCCTGCCGGAATCCGTCAAAAAGACGGTGCTGGCCATCTTCCATAAAATTGCCGTCGCTGAAGCCGGCATCCATGGAGAAGCCGTCGATGCGGTGCATTTCCATGAGGTCGGTGCATTGGACTCGATTGTGGATATCGTTGGTAGCGTGCTGGGCCTGGCGCATCTCGGCGTGACCCGGGTGATGGCGTCCTCTCTTCCTCAGGGCCGCGGTTTCGTCGATTGCCGCCACGGGCGGTTACCGTTGCCGGCCCCCGCGACACTTTCTTTGTTGCAAGGCATTCCGGTTCACGGCGTGGACGTCGAGGGGGAACTGGTGACCCCCACGGGGGCCGCCATCATGGCAACACTGGGGGAACGCTTCGGTGCCATGCCGGCCATGAAAATTATTGCGGTGGGTTACGGCGCCGGGCAGCGAAATTACCCGGACCATCCCAACCTTTTGCGGGTGATAATCGGAAATCCACTGACACCCGGGTGTGAACAGGATGGGTATGTTGTGGACACCGTGCACGTCATCGAGACCACCATCGATGATATGAATCCGGAGATCTTTGGTTATCTGATGGAAGAACTCTTTGCGAACGGCGCCCTGGATGTCTATTGGATACCGGTTTACATGAAGAAGAACCGGCCGGGAACTCTGGTCCAGGTTTTGGGGCACGCGTCACACATCGACGCGCTGCGTGATGTTCTCTTTAAAGAAACCACCACGATCGGCCTGCGGGTTTCGACAGCCCGGCGCTGGATGCTGCCCAGGGAGACGTTGTCCCTTTCTCTGTCGGTGGGCCGGGTTACCCTGAAGCGGATTGGCATGCCGGATGGCGAAATCCGTTGGGTACCGGAATACGAGAGCTGCCGCCGTGTGGCACGGGAGCAGGACATCTCCATTCGCCGTGCGTATGAGCGGATTGCCGGGGAAGCGTCGGCCTTAGAGACACCGCGGCCAAAGCCGGCAACTGACCATTGACAAATATCAGCGCGGGATATAGAGACGGGCCATGCTTTTCCGGGATCGATGGGTGCTTTTTTGCGCAACGGGTTGTAACATCGGGAAGATACCGGTGGCTCCCGGCACATTCGGTTCCCTGATCGGCATTTTGTTGGCGTGGTGCCTTTCCGGGTGGCCTCTCTATTGGCAGGTCTTGTTCACGGTAAGCTTCTGCGGGATATCCGTGCGGGTCGCTCACAAAGCCGAGAGCCTCATCGGCACCAAAGACCCCGGAATGATCGTCATTGACGAAATCGCCGGCATCCTTATCGCTTGTCTGGGGGTGTCTCTGACGGCTGCCAGCGCCATTATCATTTTTATCCTTTTTCGATTGTTCGATGTTTTCAAACCGTTTCCGGTAGGGTGGCTGGACCGGCACCTTACCGGTGGCATCGGCATCGTTGCGGACGATGTAGCTGCCGGAATCCTGGCTGGAATCGTGTATCACGCTGGCTATTGGCTGACCGCTGTGATGTGATTCTGTCACCGGGTCTTCGGCTTCACTCATAGGAAGGGCTTTCCAAACCATTGAAATCCACTACCTCGCTTCATGACAAAGAGCTTGCCACCGTGAAAAAATCACGACTTCGGGAAAATGTCGAAGCTATCCTGCTGGCGATTTTACTGGCACTTTTTATCCGCACTTTTATTGTCCAGGCGTTTAAAATTCCTTCCGGTTCGATGGAAGACACCTTGCTTGTTGGGGACCACATCCTGGTCAACAAATTTATGTACGGCATACGAATGCCGTTCAGCAACCAGACGATCGTTCCCGTCACGGACCCCAAGCGGGGTGATATCGTGGTGTTCAAATTCCCCGGCGATCCCAAGGTGGACTACATCAAGCGGGTGGTCGGCCTCCCGGGGGATGTGGTCGAATGCCGCGATAAAGAGGTCTTCGTCAATGGCCAACCTGAGGAAAACCCCTTCGCGGTGCACAAAGATGCGTATACGATCCGGCAGAAATACCCGCCTCGCGACAATTTCGGCCCGATCACGGTTCCGCCGGACAATCTGTTCGTCATGGGTGACAACCGCGACAATAGCAACGACAGCCGCTTCTGGGGTTTTGTTGACTTTGACAAGTTGAGGGGCAAGGCCTTTATGATTTACTGGTCATGGGACAGCGAAGACTTCGGTGTGCGGTGGCGCCGTCTGGGGGACATATTACATTAGCGTGGCTTCTGTTTGGCTGTGCTACGGCATTCGGGAAGTGCTGTCACCCGTATGGACACGTATCGAATCGATGACGGCTGCCGCGGCTGTGTCTGAATGATATGACGTTCTAAGGGGTCATGCTTGTTATAATGACAAGCGCATGTTTTTATTAATTATCTGATTCACCATAACGACGCGATCGCTTTTCGATAGGCTGCCTTTGTCCTACAATCCCTGCACAAAGGGCTTGAGCTATGCGCAATAAACACATTCTCGACATGGCCTCCCTGTCTCCGGGAGAAATCAAACAGATTCTGGAAACGGCCGTGCGGATGAAGGAGATTTCCAGACGCGCCATCAAGAAGGTTCCCACCCTACGGGGCAAGACCGTCGTTCATTTTTTCTACGAACCCAGCACGCGTACCAAATCGTCGTTTGATATTGCCGCCAAGCGCCTGAGTGCCGACAGCATGTCTTTTTCCAAAGCCACCAGCAGCGTGGTCAAAGGGGAAACCCTGCTGGACACGATTCAGAATATCGAAGCCATGCAGCCGGACATCATCGTCATTCGGCATTCCTCTGCCGGGGCGCCGCATATGCTGGCCAGAATGTGCCAGGCCCGCGTTATCAATGCTGGAGACGGCATGCATGCCCACCCGACCCAGGCCCTTCTGGACATGATGACCGTCAGGGAGAAAAAGGGACACCTGCAGGGATTGAAACTCCTGATCGTGGGGGATATCGCCCACAGCCGGGTGGCGCGGTCCAATATCGTCGGTTTTCAGAAAATGGGGGCCACGGTAATGCTGGCCGGACCGCCGACCATGATGCCTATTGGAATTGAGGCACTGGGGGCCAGGGTGGTCGACCAGCTGGATGAGGCGATCCCTGAGGCCGACATCATCATGATGCTACGGGTTCAGAAAGAGCGCCAACAACGGTTTCTCATGCCCAGCGAGCGGGAATATGCCAACGTCTACGGGCTCGATCTGAAGCGGTTGCGGAAGGCCAAGCGCGATGTGCTGATCATGCACCCGGGGCCCATGAACCGGGGGGTTGAAATCGCCCCGGAGGTGGCGGACGGACCCTATTCCGTCATTCTGGACCAGGTCACCAACGGTGTCGCCGTTCGCATGGCGCTGCTCTATCTGGTGCTGGGAGGCAAGTGAAATGGATCTGCTGATTCGGGGCGGACGGGTCATCGACCCGGGGCATTGCGACGGTGTGGCCGACCTTTATATAAAAGACGGGAAAATTGCCGGACTCACCCATGGTGAGGGCAGTGAAGCCCCACCGGCCGGCTGTCGCGTGGTGGATGCGGCCGGCATGGTGGTGACGCCGGGGCTGATTGATCTTCACGTTCACTTGCGCGAACCCGGTCACGAATACAAGGAAACCATTGCTTCCGGCTGCCGCGCGGCTGCCGCCGGCGGTTTTACGGCGGTTTGTACCATGCCCAATACGGTTCCGGTCAATGATTGCGGCCAGATCACAGAGTTTGTCCTCGCCCAGGCACGCCAGGCGGCGGCCGCCCGCGTTTATCCGGTGGCGGCAGTAAGCCCGGGGCTGAAAGGGGAGGGGCTTACCGAATTCGGTGAATTGAAACATTGCGGTGCCGTGGCCTTCAGTGATGACGGGCGACCGATTGTCAGCAGCCTGCTGATGCGGCGCGCCTTGGAGTATGCCCGCGGGTTTGGGCTGCCGGTTATTTCCCACTGCGAGGATTCCGACCTGTCCGACGGGGGCGCCATGAACGAAGGGGCGGTGGCCACTCGCCTGGGATTGTCCGGCATTCCCAATGCGGCCGAATCCGTCATGGCCATGCGGGATATCGCCCTGAGTGAGCTCACCGGCGGGGCGTTGCACATCGCCCATGTCAGTACGGCGCAAACCGTGCAGGCCATTCGCCGGGCCAAAGCGCGCGGGGTGCGTGTGACGGCTGAAACCGCACCGCATTATTTCTCCCTGACCGACGAGGCCGTTCAGGAATACGACACCAACACGAAAATGTATCCGCCCCTGCGCACCCGGGCTGACAGCGACGCCATTCGAGAGGGGCTGGCGGACGGCACCCTGGATGCCATTGCCAGCGATCATGCGCCCCATTCGAGCATCGAAAAGATGGTGGAATTCGACCAGGCCGCCAACGGCATCATCGGTCTGGAAACATCCCTGCCGCTGGCGCTCAAACTGATCCATGAGCGTGTGATCAGCATGGCGCGCCTGGTGGAGTTGATGGCCACCGGACCTGCCCGCATACTGAGTCGCGATCATGGACTGCAAACCGGAATGGTCGCCGATGTGACCGTTTTCGCACCGGATTTGGAATATACGATCGACGTTGACCAGTTCGTTTCGCTGAGCCGCAATTGCCCTTTCAATGGATGGCCGGTCAAAGGGCGGGCTGTCATGACCATCGTCGGCGGCCGCGTGGTTTACGAACTCTCGGCGGTATAGTCCGAAGTGCAACTTCAGGGATATAGCAGTCTGCTGGGCCGCTTGTGTTTGACCGATGCTTTCCATATTCACAACGCGTTATCATCACATAAGGGATCATGACCCATCATGACGAAACCGGCGTATCACATTCTTGTCGTGGACGATGAACTGAGCATGCGGGAATTGCTTGAATACCTCCTGATCAAGGAGGGTTATCAGGTGACGTGCGCTGAATCCGGCACCCGGGCGGTGCAAATGCTGGGTGAGGACCGCTATGATTTAATGATCTGTGATATTCGTCTGGGCGACATCACCGGCCTCGATGTTCTGCGGGCCTCCAAGGCCAAGAATCCCGACACTGTCGTCATCATGATTTCGGCCTATGTCACCACCGAAGTGGCGGTGGAGGCCATGAATGAGGGGGCTTACGACTACGTCCCCAAGCCGTTTGACAACGATGAACTCAAGGCCACGGTCGCCAACGCGCTGGAACTGAAAACCCTCGAACACGAAAAAGAGACCGTTGATGATCAGTTGAAAAAGAACATCCATTTCAGCAAGATCGTGGGCAACAGCCCGGCCATGGAGCATATTTTCAACCTGATCCGGCAGGTTGCCCCGACACGCACCAATGTCCTGGTCACGGGTGAGAGCGGCACCGGCAAGGAATTGATCGCCAGGGCCATTCACGATGAAAGCGAGCGGTCGATCAAGCCCTTTGTGGCGATCAACTGCGGCGGCATTCCGGAAAATCTGATGGAGAGCGAGCTTTTCGGCCATATGAAGGGCTCGTTTACCGGGGCCACCCAGGATAAAAAGGGTTTGTTTGCGGCCGCCCACAAAGGAACGGTTTTTCTTGATGAAATCGGTGAGTTGAGCATGCCCCTGCAGGTCAAACTGCTGCGGGTGGTCCAGGAAAAATCTTTTAAACCAGTGGGCAGCAACGAGGACATCGAGGTAGATTGCCGCATCATCTCGGCCACCAACAAGAATCTGGCCAAGGAAGTCATCGAAGGCCGGTTCCGGGAGGATCTGTTCTATCGCCTGAACGTCATCGAGATCAAGGTGCCTCCCCTGCGGGAGCGGAAGGGTGATCTAAAGGTGCTGGCCCAGCATTTCCTGGATAAATATTCCCGCGAGATGGGTAAGGAAATCAAAAAATTATCCTCCTATGCCGTTGATTTGATGAATAAATACGATTTTCCGGGCAATGTGCGGGAGCTAGAAAACCTCATGGAGCGCTCGGTGGCCCTGACCAGTACCAACATCATCCTGCCGGAAAGCCTGGCGCTGTCGGTACACAAACGTCGCTGGATCGAGGGCGTGGAGGGTAAGCGCTACGACTTGGACGATGTGGCCAAGGGCATCGCCCTGGATGTTGTTTTGCGGGAAATCGAGTACGCCTACCTCCAAAAAGGCCTTGAAATCGCCGACGGCAACAAAAACCGCGCTGCGGAGCTGTTGGGGATCACGTTCCGATCCTTCCGGCATCGCCTCGGGAAAATGGCGGATGACAAGTAAGGGGGCTTCGTAAATCAGCTGGCATCGGCGTTGTGCGGCGTTCCAGATATAAACCATCGGGATCGGCGGTCCACACACCCCCAAGGCCGTCATTCCGCCGTCTGTTTTCATCATCTCACCTCCGTCATCCCGGCCCCTTTCCATCGTCATACCGGCGAAAGCCGATATCTTGTCCCGGGCCGACGGGGGTTTCCTCGAGATGCCCGCTCCCGGTAGCCCAAGGTAATTGCATGAGAGGTGAGAAGCTACCGCAGGCGAACACGCCGTCCATGAGGCTTAAGAGGCCTGGAAAGCCAAAAACGAGCCTGGCGAGCCGATCCCCTGGAAGGATTTGAAAAAGGAACTTGGGCTTTGAGGTATCTGGTGTTTCTTGAAAAACCAGGTTGCGGAAATATAATTCACATTCAAGTACTTGATTCGAGTCGCATATGGATCTACAATTGAGTCTCAAGAGAAAGAGGGAGGCTATATATGAAGTTTTTAAGCATAAGAGAATTAAAATCGAAATCGGCACAAGTGTGGAAGGAGCTACCGGCTCAAAAAGAAATGATCTTGACCAGTAACGGCAGGCCGATTGCCATGCTTTCATCCATCAATGAAAGCAATCTTGAAAAGGTCTTAAAGGCTTTTCGACTGGCACGCGCAACCAATGCCGTAGCCGCCATCCAGTATGAATCGACCGGGCAGGGGACAGACAAAATATCCATGGATGAGATCGATGCTGAAATTCAAGCTGTCAGGGATGAGCGGAAATCGTGAAAATCGTACTCGATACGAATATTCTTGTTTCCGGGTTGCTTACGCCCTTCGGTTCAAGCGGGGAAATTGTCCGATTGGTTTTTTCGAATAGCCTTACCCTGTTTTTGGATGCCAGAATTCTATCGGAATACCGAGATGTCCTTCATTGTCCAAAATTTCGATTCAACCGAGACGATGTGGCGGTCTTGCTTGATTTTGTCGAACATTATGGACATTTTGTTTCGGGAAGCCCCTTACACGATCGTTTACCGGACCGCGACGATGAACCATTTATCGCGGTTGCCATTGCCGGAAATGTAAACGCATTGATCACAGGCAACGCGATTCATTTCCCCACCGATTTACGGAAAGGGGTGCGTCTCTTATCCCCAAGGGAATTCCTTGAATTTTATCGATGTATGGCTATCCAAAAAACGAAAGATTAATCCGCAGGTGACGCAGATTTTCGCAGATCGCGAAAAGAAGCTCCAAGCCTCCAACCTCATACCTATCGCGGTTCAAGGGGCCTGCTTTTTCCCTTTCAGCTTTCAGCTTGACGCTTCACTTTTACCCACCAGCCCCTGTCTCTCATGCCGGCGGAACCCGGCATCTGGTCCAAGGTACAAAGAATAGACAACCATCTAATAATACAAGCCAATTATTGATAATAATGTTTTTGTGTAAACAAAAACATACAACGTGACAAAAAATGTCAATCTCCTGACAAATTCTGTCAGATGCTTGGTATAGCCATATACTTCTGAAAGGTTGCGCTGGGTGGGGAAGATCGAATTATGCAATAAATACGATGTGATGAAAAAAAATAAATTGGCATGTGGCAACTGGCATGCTCATTGCTTTATCCCTGTCCAACGAATGCGGTTAAAACGGCGCGAAAAAGCGCCACCCTAAAATCAGCGGTAGCTAACATTCGTCAACCCAATTTTAAGTTTTTTTTTAACACCTTAAGAGGAGGAAAAACCATGCTGCAGAAACTGAGAAGCAACAAAGAAGGTTTCACCCTGATCGAGCTCATGATCGTCATCGCCATCATCGGTATCCTGGCCGCGATCGCCATTCCCAACTTCATCGCCTACCGCAACAAGGCCTTCTGTACGGCCGCTGAATCCGATGCTACCGCCGTTGTTGCGGCCATCGCTGACTATTTCTCTATGCCGTCACACATCAACACGCCCGCCTTCGCTGACCTGAACGGCGGAGCTGGCATAACACTTAGCACAAGTACCAACGGTGTTAACACAGCGACCGTTACAGGTGCCGATCCTAACGTCAACATCACCGTCACTGTAACCGACATTTCCACCCGCTGTCCGGCGGATTACATGGCCGCCTCCCCTGGCTGGAATGCTGGTGTTTTTACTATGACCATCACGAACTGATACCCAAAACCTAATTCGCACCGTATAAGCGGAATAACATCAGGGGGGCTCGAAGAGCCCCCCTTTTGCATTGGCGTCGTTCAGCCACCTTTCTTGCCCGTCGCAAGATAAGTCTTGCCCAGGCAGGCGCCTTGCGTTTATAAAACCGACAGCTTTTTGCGATCTTAAAACTCGGTGATCCTGCCACAATTGTGCCTCGACTGATCGTTGCCATGGAAAACCCTGCGAGAATACCGTTGCCGAAAGTCCAACTGATAGTACTGATCCTGCTCGTGTCGTTGATCGTCCCCATTTATGCCCATGTGGGAGGAGCGGCCTGGCAGCTGGATGACCGGCCCAACATTGTCGACAACCGGTGGCTGCATATCGACGATCTGATGCCGTCTTCCCTTTGGGGCACCTTTTTCGCCAATCAGGGCAAGGGCGAGCGCCTTTTCCGGCCGGTGGCCAACTTGAGCTTTGCCCTGAACTGGTATCTCGGTCAGGACGAACCCACCGGCTACCGCTGGTGCAACATCCTCCTTCACATTCTCACCGCATTTACCCTTTACATCGTTATCTTGATGCTCGGCCAGACTCCCAAACTGCACCATTATCTGTCGCCCGATGGCTGGCATTTTGCCGCTGTGCTTACGGCGTCCCTTTGGGCGGTCAACCCGATCCAGATCCAAGCCGTCACCTATGTGGTGCAACGTATGACCATCCTGGCCACCCTGTTCTATCTGCTGGGTATGCATGCTTACTTAAAAGCCAGAATGGCGGATGAACGAAACAGGCGTTTTGTCTGGGGCGCCGCCGGAGTCCTGTATTTTTTTTTAGCCGTCGGGTCCAAGGAAAACGCCATTCTACTGCCCGCATCGCTTGTCTTGTTGGAACTGATCGGTTTCCAGGGACCCGATCAGATACGGCAGCGTCTTCCCAAAATGTTGACGATTGTTTTGGCTGTTTTTCTGCTCATTGGTCTGGGTGCACTGTTTTTTATGCAATTCGATCCGGTGGCATACTTTGAAAAGGTCTACAGCGAGCGATCGTTTACCCTGTCAGAAAGACTCTTAACCCAGTCGCGTGTCGTTCTTTTTTACATTTCCCTACTCTTGATACCGTCGCCGAATCGCCTCTCTATCGTTCACGATGTGGTGCTGTCCAAGTCGCTTTGGTACCCCTGGACTACGCTACCCGCCATACTTCTGCTGACATTTTTGGGGGGCGTCGGTTTCTGGTTTATCTGGCGTCGACGGTTGATAGCGCTGGCGATATTATTCTTTTTACTCAACCATCTGATCGAATCCAGCATCCTGCCGCTGGAGCTGGTGTTCGAGCATCGCAATTATCTGCCGTCGCTTTTCATTTTTCTGCCGGTGGCTGTTGGAATTTGGCGGTTGCTGGAAAGTCTGAAGAACACCAACCGTGTTTTGTTTGGCTTGGTGGCCTTTTTGCCTATAATGTGGATTGTCAGCATGGGGGTTGGAACCTACATCCGGAATATGGACTGGATGACTGAAGAAAGCCTTTGGACCGATGCGATGATCAAAGCGCCCAACAATGCCCGACCTTTGAACAATCTTGCCATCCGGCTGGCCTGGTCCGAACAGACTTCGCCTGCACAATATGCTCAAGCCTATGCCATGTTTCGCAAATCCCTCGATCTGTACATATCGCGCGACGTTTTGAAAGCCGAGATTATCGGAAATATGGCCAGTATCCTCTATCATAACGGATCATTTGGTGGGGCTATCAAGCTATACCAACAGGCGTTGGTGGTCGATCCAGAATTTCTCAAGGGTCGATATGATATGATTATGCCCCTGATTCTGACGGGGCGCTTGGATGATGCCAAAAAACAATCCGATATTCTGGTGGCTGCAAAGCCCTTTAATTCTGCCTATTTGAATTTAAGGGGGTTTATTCTTATTTGGCAGGGCGACCCTGTAAAGGCTATGACCGATTTTAGAAGAGCTCTTGCTTTAGCCCCTCATCATTCAGGCATATGGCTGAACATCGGTGTGGCGCTCAACCGCATGGACAGCTATTCCAACGCCGAGTGGTTTCTGAGGCAGGCCACCAAGCGCAGTCCCGGTGATATGCATCCCCGGCTGGCGTTGATTGAAAACGCCGCCCGCGCCGGGGATCAACAGCGCGCTCAAAAAGAGTGCCGTAGGCTGGCCGCTGATTTTACGTTGCCCGCGATTCTGGCCTATTTGGAGCGTCTGCCGGACGAACGTCGATTTGCCCCCATCGCGTATGATATTGTTGCCCCGATCATTCACAGGGCGATGGCAGATATCGCTTCCGGCCGCTAAGATTAAGAGCTGGGCCGAGGTACTTGAAATTTTATGTCGATCATAATGGAAACAACCGATTCAAAACCAAAGGCTAAAGTGCTGCCGTTTCCAGTCTACTACGGCGTGGTTGCTTTTTTAGCGATGAGTGGTATAGGGGTTTCCCTTTATCTTGCCATTTCGCATTACAAGGTCTTCACGGATATCGGCTATAAAAGCTTTTGTGCTCTGTCCAAAGCAATTAACTGCGACACGGTGGCCCAGAGTCCCTACGCGATATTCGCAGGTGTTCCTGTCGCTGTCTGGGGAATGATCGGTTATGTTATCTTTTTACTGATTTCAACGGTGGTGTGGCGCCGGGATGCTGAAAAAAAGCGTGGCTGGGCGCTGCTTTCATTTATGGCTGGCATTTTTAGCCTTGTCAGCGTCGCGCTGGCGGCTGTTTCATCGCTGATCATTCACAGCTATTGCATCATGTGTCTGATCAGCTATGGCATTAATTTCCTCCTTTTGTACTTCGCTTGGCTGATAAGACGCCGGTTTGACCAGGCGCCTTGGATTATGGCACTGCGGGAAGACCTGGCCTTTTTTTCCCAGAGGCGTCGAATGTCAGCAGTTGGCCTTGCCGTTGCCATCTCCATTGTGGGCGTCACTATGGGAGCCTATCCTGACTATTGGGCCCTTGAGCAACCCCTATTGGAGGAACACATTGCCACGGGGGTTACAGAGGAGGGGCACCCCTGGATCGGCGCCCAGGATCCTGATCTGGAAATCGTTGAATTCGGAGATTATCTTTGTTTCCAATGTAAAAAAATGCATTATTTCCTGCGGGAACTCGTTGCACGCTATCCTGATAGGATCCGGTTGATCCATCGGCATTTTCCCATGGACCACAAGTTTAACCCCATTGTAAAGGATGCGTATCATGTGGGCTCGGGAAAACTGGCGCTTCTGGCCATTTATGCTACTGTCGAAGGCCGTTTCTGGGAATTCAACGACGTGGTTTATCATCATGCCCGAGGTTCGGGGGGGATGAGCATTACTCAAATGGCGGAATTGTCAGGGCTTGATGCAAACCGCATGGCGGCGTATTTCGACACCCCGGAAATGAAATTACACCTCAAAAGGGATATTCTGACAGGCATCCACTTGGGCATGGAAGGCACCCCCGGTTTCTTGATTGACGGACAGCTTTACCAGGGGCAGATCCCTCCCGAAATATTAAAAAGGTTTATCGATTGAAAACGAAAAAGCGCAACAACCGTTCAGAGTGCATCGGCGTGCGCTGGTTATTGATCTTGCTTCTTATCCTGCTGACCATCAGCATCGTATTGATGGCGTCTGTCCCGCCGTTCAGTCGCGATGCCTTGACCCACCATTTGGCGGTGCCAAAACTCTATATCGCAGAAGGTCGGATGGTGGAAATGCCGGATATTGTTCCCTCCTATTTTCCCATGAACATGGATTTGCTGTACCTTATTCCACTTTTATGGGGAAATGACATCATCCCTAAATATATCCATATGCTCTTTGGCCTCCTCACGGCGATGTTGTTATATCGTTACCTTCGTGATCGCTTGAACCAGATCTACGGCCTTTTAGGAGTGCTGCTTTTTCTATCTCTGCCGATCATTATTCAGCTTTCCATCACCGTTTATGTGGATCTCGGCCTCATTTTTTTTTCGACCGCGGCCCTGATCTATCTCCTTGAGTGGCGACAGAGCGGGCTTCATAAGAGGCATCTGTTGCTCGCAGCCGTATTTTGTGGTCTGGCACTGGGAACGAAATATAACAGCTTGGTGGTCTTTTTGCTATTGACCCTGCTGGTGCCGATTATTGGCGGCCGGCATTCGCAACCTTCAATCGATCCGAATGGGAAAGCTGTCAATTGGCAAACTATAGCCATTTCCACCATGTTTTTTGTTTCTGTCGCACTATTGTTGTTTTCCCCCTGGGCTGTGCGCAACTTTTTGTGGACGGGCAATCCGCTTTACCCCCTCTACGACACCGTCTTCAATCCTCAAAAGCCCTATATCGAATCCGGTTTGAACCCTTTTGCCATGCGGCGATTGGTTTACGGCGAAACCCTATGGCAAACGCTCCTGGTGCCCATTCGCATCTTTTTTCAGGGACAAGATGATGTGCCGGCCTTGTTTGACGGGCGGCTGAATTTCTTCCTCCTGCCATTGGCAGTCATTGGTCTGCTCGAATCGAAGCGTCAGTTGCAGGGGATGCAATTTGAAAAATCGGTATGGGGTGGGTTTGCGCTGCTTTTCATCCTCATCGTTTTTTTTACCCGGGATATGCGTATCCGGTACATTGCACCGGCCATCCCACCGTTGGTCATCTTGAGCGTTTTCGGGATCCGAAATGTCTATAGTTGGGTGCGTTATGGTCCCAATACCGCTGTGCGCCAAGGATTGCAGATCACCGCATCATTAGGGGTGATGCTCATGTTGACCCTTAACGCTCTATACATATACCAGAAATGGGAAAGCGTGCGGCCTTTGGAATATATTGGCGGACAGGTGGATCGCGGAGCCTATATCACGCGTCACCGGCCCGAATATTCCCTTATCCGTTATGCAAATCAACACTTGAAGGAAGGGGATCGCATCCTATGTGTTTTTCTCGGGAACCGGCGCTATTATTTTGAGATAGACACCCTGTTTTATGAGTGGTCTCAATTTAAAAATTTGGTTGTAAGAGTATCCGATGCGCAGGCCTTGACCAACGCCATGACCCAAAAAGGTCTCACGCACGTGATGGTTGGTATGGAGGGGCTGCGATACTGGGCGCATCAAAACCTAACGACCAAAGATCAAATTAAAGTCCGCCGATGGTTACAGCGCGATTTAGAGACCATAGCGGAGAAAAATGGATACGCCCTTTTTAAGCTTCGGTTAGATAATGAAAAGAAATGATAACGCCAACAGCAAGCCGTGCAGGTGACGGGCAAGATCGGTTAATCCGGTTAATTATGCTGCGCAACGACAGTCGGTGTATGGCTATTGATATACATCAATGTTCGACATACGTGCTTGCTGCCGGGCAATTGACATGCTAAATTTTATATAAAGGAATTTTGGGGAATCGGTTTGTATCCATTCCCCATTGGCAATAAAACAGTGACAGGCGCAGGTTTTTTGCACGATTAAAGCAGAATGAAAGACTAATCCATTCTTACGGGCGGTCAGAATGTATCGGAATAAAAAGATCGGTGTTGTGGTCCCGGCATATAATGAAGAAAAACAGATCGGCGCGGTCGTCAGCAACATTCCTGACTGGGTAGACCATATTATCATTGTCAATGATGCCAGCACGGACAAGACAGGATGGGTTGTTCGTCAGTTGCAGAAGACTGATTCGCGCGTGATTCTGATCGACCTGGATGTGAACCAAGGGTGTGGCGGCGCTTTGGCCAGCGGCTACCAATGGGCTCGCCGGAATGAATGTGACATCGCCGTTCGCATGGATGGTGACGGTCAAATGGATCCAGGGGAATTATCATCATTACTGGATCCGATTGTAGAAAAGCGGGCTGACTATACCAAGGGGAACCGGCTATTTACCGGGGAAGCATTTAAAAGAATTCCAAAGGTCCGCTATTTCGGAAATGCCTTTCTATCCCTGCTGACGAAAATTGCCTCGGGATATTGGCATGTAGCTGATTTTCAGTCCGGATATACGGCCATCAATAAACGCGCCTTGCACATGATTGATTGGACCAGGATGTACAAACGCTACGGACAGCCTAACGATTTGCTTGTTAGGCTGAATGTCTATAACTTTCGCGTTACTGATATTCCTGTTGAACCGGTGTATAATATTGGCGAAAAATCTGGGATGAAGATTTACCGCGTTATTTTTACGCTCAGTTGGCTGTTGATTAAACTCTTCTTCTGGAGAATGAAGGAGAAATATATCATTCGGGACTTTCATCCTCTGATATTTTTCTATACCCTGGGTGGTTTTTTCATATTTACGACATTTGCATTGATGATCCGCGTTCTGTATTATAAATTTACATTAGGTTTTTTTCCACCTACCGGTTCGCTTGCCGCTTTTTTCTCATTCACTAGTGCCAGCCTCTTCACGCTTTTTGCGATGTGGTTTGACATGGAAGCCAACAAAGAATTAAAAGGGCTTCCTGAAATTAAAGGATTGTTGGTGGAGTGCAGGGAAAATAGCGGCCAAAATACTTCTTCCTCGAATATATATAATAGGGATAGTGAAATGGTAAAAATGGATTCAGCAAGCTATCCCCGGAAACAACCACAAAGTACAAGCTGATGCCTACCAAAAACAGCACAATTCTTCGCCTAATACACCGATATGAAAAGCTATTTGCATGGGTACGTTTATTTTATCCCAGTGCTACAGGGGTGCCGATCCAGTATTTGCTTTATTGCTTTGTTCCACAAAAACTACTGATGATTAACGGCCAGGTGCCATGGCCTGTGCATTTCACATCCCGCATTCTATATCCGAAAAGGATAACGGTCGGAAAATGCTGTGCCCCTGGGCTTGCCGGCAACTGTTACATTCAGGCACGCAACGGTATCGAAATTGGGGATAATCTGTGGACTGGTCCGGGGGTCGGGCTTATCAGCTCGAATCATGATTTGAACGACTACCGTCAGCATGTTCAAACAAAACCGCTCACCATAGGTAACAATGTCTGGATCGGCATGAATGCAGTAGTGCTGCCGGGGGTGTCGATAGGCAACAATGTGGCCATCGGAGCCAGTGCGGTTGTCAATAGAGATCTGCCCGATAACGTCATCGCCGCTGGGAACCCCTGCCGTGTAATTAAAGATAAACCCCCGTACCAAGGAGGGTAATCCGGCAATGGAAAATACTCTTTGAGGAAATTGGTTCATGGATAAACGGTCGGTCGTACTCATCAATCCTCCCATGACATTAGAAGATCGCTACGGGAAGGAAATGAAACAATTCGGGGCGGTCAGTGAGCCCCTGGGATTGGCTTATATCGCAGGATACCTTGAAAAGAACAATGTTCCAGTGCGTATCATTGACGCCCCGGCGCAACAGATGTCAGCAGAGCAGATCGTGTCCGATATAGGGCTATCAAATGATAACATTGTCGGTATTAGCATTCTTACGACGACTTTTAGTGTCGTAAAAGATCTCTGCCGTAGCATTAAAAGCGCTATCCCTCACTGCATGATTGTTTTAGGTGGACCTCATAGCACCGTGTTGCCCGAAAGAACCCTGGAGGAAATTCCAGAGGCCGATATCGCCTGTATCGGTGAAGGTGAGCTGACAATGGCCGCCATCGCACAATGTGCGGATGATAGCGATATCAAACACATTGAAGGGATATGCTATCGCCGCAATGACGAAATCATTCGCAATCCTGACCGCCCCTTTATACGCAACCTGGATGAACTACCGCCGCCAGCGCGCCATCTTCTGCCGATGGACCAGTACCATCTGACAGCGTCCAGAGTATCCGGTGATACCTTTTGTCCCACAATTATTGTTGCCAGAGGCTGTCCATTCAAATGTTCGTATTGCTCTAGGACATTTGGTCGAACTTTCCGCGCGCACAGCATTGAACGCATCATCGAAGAGATCCAAGATCTCACTCAAACTTACCAGATTCGACAGATAAATATTGAAGCTGATACACTTACCGTAAAAAAGACATTTCTAAGAGATCTGTGCCATGCCATTATCGAAAATGGGATACAGCGGAAAATAAAATGGACCTGCGAAAGCCGTGTCGACACGATTGATGCGGATATGCTCAAGCTGATGAGGCAAGCAGGGTGCTGGCAGATCAGTTACGGCGTTGAAACCGGCAGCCAGCGGTTATTGAACCTGATCAACAAGGGGGTGACGTTGACTCAGGTCGAACATGCGTTCCGATTGACCAAGAAGGCGGGAATCAGCATTCGCGGGTTTTTTATGCTGGGGCTGCCAACGGAAACGCGGCAAGAGAGCTTCGAGACCATCGCATTTGCCAAGAAGATCGATCCGCTCTGGGCGCAGTTTACCATAACGGTGCCTTATCCGGGGACACAAATGTTCGACGAACTGGACCGGGCCGGTCAAATAAGAACTTATGATTGGCGTTGCTACAATACCTGGTCTGGCTGGAAGGGTGAAGAAGAAATACCATTCATCCCGGAGGGCCGAACGATCAAAGAATTGGCTGAAATGCAGAAAATGGCACTTCGGTCATTTTACCTCAGACCTTCTATTATCTGGAAATTTATGAAAACGATACGGTCTCCTCAAGATGTGCAAAAATATTTTAACGGGTTCATGGTACTGCTCAGGAGTGCCTTTGTGGGCAGCTCATCCTGAATATGACACCTCTGGTAAGCAGCCTCAGGCGATTTCGCGTGGTTTAGAAGGGACGCGAAATTGTTTGACTGATCGGACAATTTTCTGGATCTAAAATTTGGCCTCTACCGCGATTAATTCGGAAAGTCTTGTTAAAAGTGACACCACCTGACGATACCCACCGAAGCAAAGCCCATAAGGGATCAATGGTGGTTTCCATTTTTGTTGCCACCGCGGTTATAATCATGGCGTTATTTTACGGTCCGGAATTGGTCGACGCGCTTCAACGTGTCCATATCGGCTGGGCTGCTGCTGGATTGGGATGCTACGGTGTCAATTATTATATGAGGGCAATGCGCTTCCGGATCATTTCCAAAGGGCGTATACCCATATGGCCGGAAGGATTTCATGCCGGCTGTATCCATGGTTTTGCCAGTTATATGTTACCTTTCCGTTCAGGAGATTTAACGCTCCCGGTGATCTTGCGCAATCTGATGGATTTTAACCTGATCGACGGGGGAAAAATTCTTATCCGGGCCCGATTGTTGGATGTAATGACATTAGGCATATGGATACTGTGTGCTGTTCTATTTCAAGAGTCTGTTTTGTCAGGTCCCATCGGCATGGTATGGGTGCTGTCGGGCGTTCTGATGCTTGTTGGACCGCCAATCACGCATTGGTTGGCCATCAAGGGGCGTTCGTCTTCTCGGCCATTTTTGAACAGAATCGCAGGCGTTGTTGATCCGAGGCGTTTCAACCTATCGGAGATGGCCGTCAGTTTGGGCATATGGGCTGCCGTTGCGGGTGTTTTTTTCTTTGTTGCACATTCCATAGGTTTATCCATCAGTCTGGTGCAGGTCTGGTTGCTTATTTCGCTGCAACTTCCGCTACAGCTTATTCCGATGCAGGGCGTTGCAAATGCCGGCAACCACGAAGGCGGGTGGGTGGCCGGATTGCTTATCATTGGATTTTCTGCTCAACAAGCTGTCGAATTTGCACTGACCTCACATATCATCCTCATTTCCTATGTCCTCGTTTTGGGGCTTGCGGGTGTCTTGACTGGACGCTATTGTCATCAGACACGCTTGCCTTGATCGAATTCCTAAACACACTGTTAGAGTCCACCCACATGGTGTAAGAGCCGTGATGGTTCAAAAAAGCTGTTGAAAAAGAAGGCGCATCCGACATTCTAATGGCTCTATACAAGATATAGTGTTTCGGTCCCATCGATATCATTTGAATTGTCGATAACCCTGTAGTCCTATGAAAAACGGATGATGGCCTATGAGTGCAGTGATTCTGATCTATTTTATAGCAGCTCTCATTTTGACCATTTATGGCATCAATACGCACATTCTTGTTCAACTTTTCAAAGGCAGTTATCCGAAACGAACTCAAACTGACAAGGCTTTTCTGGCAGGCTTTTACGACCAGGATCCATTTTATAGACACACATCCAATTCCGGGGCTCGTTTGCCGTCGGTCACAACCCAACTCCCAGTCTTCAATGAGCTCAACGTGGTGGAACGCTTGATCGATGCTGTGGCGGAATTCCACTATCCCGAAGGCTGTCATGAGATTCAATTGTTGGATGATTCCACGGACGAAACCCGGATGATCGTGGCTGAAAAGGTGCGCCTGCTGCAGCGGCAGGGGATCGATATTCACCACATCACGCGTAAAGACCGCACGGGATTCAAAGCAGGCGCCCTGCGGGAAGGTCTTGCCCGTGCGCGGGGTGATTTTGTGGCCATATTCGACGCTGACTTTGTCCCGCCGCGTGATTTTTTGCTGCGCGCCATGCCCTTTTTCATCGATCAGCCTAAACTTGGGCTGGTTCAGGCCCGTTGGGGTCACTTGAACCAGAATGATAGCTGGGTGACACGCCTGCAGGCTGTTGGAATCAACGGCCATTTCATGGTGGAGCAGGGCGCCCGCAGTGCCAACCGGCTCTTTATGAATTTCAACGGAACGGCCGGTATTATTCGAAAGGAAGCGATCATCGACGCCGGCAACTGGCAGGGGGATACCCTCACCGAAGACATGGATCTGTCCTACCGGATGCAGCTCTGTGGCTGGGAGTGCCGCTATTTGATTGATCTGGTGGCGCCGGCGGAAATTCCCCGCGATCTCAATGCGTTTAAAAGTCAGCAGTTCCGGTGGGCCAAGGGGTCGACCCAGACGGCCATAAAGCTGATGCCGCGCATCTGGCGGTCCTCATTCCGGCCTTTTGCAAAATTTCAAGCCTTCATGCACATGTCCCACTACATTATTCATCCCCTCATGCTGACCCTGGCCATCCTGGCGCCCTTCCTTTTGCTGCAGAAGACCCATTTTCTGACCGGCATCGGATTTGTCTGTTTTGGTGGACTGCTGTTGCTCAGTTGTACCGGGCCATCACGGATGTATCTGGTGGCGGAACATGCTTTGGGCCGTCCATACCGGCGTACTTTGTGTCTTTTGCCGTTTATGGTGTGTTTTGGCTGTGGTCTGGCCATCAACAACTCGCGGGCGGTGGTCGAAGCGCTGTTAGGCAAAACGAGTACCTTCGTGCGGACGCCCAAAAGCGGGGGGCTTATTCGCAAGCGATACCGGGTCAAAACCAGCCCATTGATTTTCCTGGAGATTCTCGTCGGCATTTGGTGCCTCTTTGGCGTGGGACTCTATTTTGACTCCCACCATTACCTGATCGGCCATTTCATGTTGATTTATGCCGTTGGTTTTTTATCGATCGGCGGGATCTCCTGGTATTACGGTCGCGGGACTTCCCCTCCGTGAACGCCTTTATCGGGTTCAGTGCGGGTTGGCTGCTGGATGTGCTGATCCTGTCACAATCGGGACCTGCCGGGCGATCGCCAGCGGTCTTTGCCGTCTGTTATGTCCTGGGGTTCGGTTTCATGACGCTGATGGTGCGTACCTGCCCGCGGGACTGGTCCCTGCGACGGGTCGCATTTGTCGTAATTTCTATCGGTGTGGCGGGGCGCATCGGTTTCCTTTGGTTTCCGGTCAGCAATGATGTCTATCGCTATATTTGGGAAGGTTTCATTCAAAACCAGGGCTTCAATCCTTACCAGGTCGCACCGAACGATCCCCTGCTGACCGGCCTGATCCAGGGAGACATGGCCACGATCTGGCAGCAGATCAACCACAAGGATCTCAGTGCCGCTTATCCCCCCCTGATGATGCTTTTATTTCGAACACTATCGGCAATTTCGCCCAAGCCGATTCTTTTTAAGATAGCGATAATCGGGTTTGATCTGGTGACCATCGGGGCTTTGATTCTCATTGTCCAATGGCGAAAAATTCCACCCGCTCACCTGATCTGGTATGCGGCCAATCCTTTCGTTTTGGTTTACGTGGCCGGCGAGGCGCATCTCGATATCGTCCAGGCGGCTTTTCTTGTTTGGGGGGTCTATTTGGTCGGCAGCAAAAAGCCCGTCGCTGGATTCCTGGCGCTGGGTATGGCGGCTGTATCCAAGTATTTTGCCATTGTGGCGCTGCCTTTCGTCATGACACGGTCGAACCGCCGTGCCTGGCCGGCGATTTTTATCGCGGGGGTTGCCTTCATCCCGTTTATACATGATCCAGAGGCTGTTTTTCGGTCCCTTTTTATTTTTGGGAGCCGGATGCACTATAATGACGGCCTGGCGGAAATCCTGCGGTTCCTGTCTGGAACACTGGCTTTGCCAGTGCTGTGTTTGATCCTGCTCAGCCTCTTGGCCGGCATTTATTTGTTCGTTCATGACACCCTGCGCAGCGTCTATTTGGCATTGGGCGTGCTTCTTCTTTGCCTGCCGACACTGCATCCGTGGTATTTGCTGCTGATGGCACCGTTGTTGGTCGTCTATCCCTCCCGGGCCTGGCTCTATCTCATGCTGGCAAGCGTGGCGATGCTTCCCGTCCTGGTCAACGAATATCACACCGGGGTTTTCCTGGAGAACAAATGGCTCAAGCTGATCGAATACCTCCCTTTCTATGGGCTGCTGATATATGACACGGTGATGCGGCGGCCGGTTTTGCCTTCTCACATATTCCCATTGGCCGGTAATGTTTCGGTGATCATACCGGTGTTGAACGAGGCCGGCCGCGTTGCGGCGGCGATCCAATCCGTTCGCTCGGAACCCGAGGTCGCCGAAATGATTGTCGTGGATGGCGGGTCCCGGGATGCCACCTGCGAACGCGCCCGGCAGGCCGGTGCGGTCGTGATATCGGGTCCCCGCGGCAGGGGGCCTCAAGTTCGCGCCGGGTTGGACTTGGCGACCGGCGATGTCATCCTCGTTTTGCATGCTGATACGGCATTGCCGGCGGGAGGGGTCAAACGGATGCTGCAGACCCTGGCCGATTATCCTCGAATAGCCGGCGGCGCCTTTGAAATGCGTTTTAAAGGGGGTTCGCTCGGACTGCGCGCGATCGCCTGTCTAAACAATTGGCGTGCCCGCTGGTGCGGCATATCGTTTGGGGATCAGGGGCAGTTTTTTCGCAGAGATGCGCTGAACATGATGGGCGGTTTCCCGGACATGATGTTGATGGAAGATGTGGAGCTTTCTCTGCGGCTGAAGCAGTTCGGTCGTCCGCTGTTTATCCGCCGGGGTGTTTGCGTCTCTCAGCGGCGCTGGGTACGATGGGGGTTTGCCAAGAACCTCTGGAGGGTGTTGACCCTTTTTATCCGTTATCTGGTTGAACGCCGGATGAACGGTGCAGCGGGCATTCGAACCGATTATTACCGCAGGTATTATGGAAGCGTTGAGCCCACCGATCAATAAACGGTTTCGATGCCCGCGGGGGCCAGATCCCATTTTTGTCCATAGACGTGCAGAACCGTTACCGGAAGGTTGCCGCGCACCAACGGCCCCCCGGCGTGAACCCACCCCAGCAGCCCCCCCTTAAGATTGACCATGGTAATGCCCTTGCGCTTCAGTTTGGCTGCCAGCTTGCCGCTGCGGTAGCTGATGGTACAGTAGGCGATGATGCGCTGGCCACGGAAGCGATCCGTGTCGGCCAGGAAGACCTCGCTGGTGACGGCACCGGGGATCATGGAGACGGCCTGCTCCTCGGGTTTGCGCACATCCACGAAAACGACGTCCAAATCCTCTAGAAGGTTTAAGGCTTTCTCCGCATCGATTTCCTCGATTCCGGGAAAATCCTCGCGATAGTTGGCATACATCGCCGCGACTTGTTGGCGCTTTTCGACATCGCTCAAGGATGCTGCGCTTGCAGAAGCAGCATCGCTGCAGAAACTAGCCGTCAAGATGGTGTACAGGAACAAAACCCCAAAGCACAGCCACTTGCGGTCGGTTGGCTTCCGGTGCAGCATGGATCGTCCTTTCAGATGCCACGATGGATTCCGATAGTGTGTAAAGACTTTCCAAACTTAGTACATGAATCTTGCCACCGCAAACATCAGCGATCAGGCCTGAATCAAATCGGTTTGTGCCGCGATGATCTGCCGGAATTCACTGATGACGGCTTTATAATCAGGGGTACCGTAGATGGCGGAACCGGCTACAAAAACATCGGCCCCGGCAGCGGCGATATCGGCGATGGTGGTTCGGTTCACACCGCCGTCAATTTCAATGAGGGTGGATAGACGGCGGTTTTCGATCATGGTGCGTAATTGCCTGATTTTTTTCAGCGTCGCGGGAATAAATTTTTGTCCGCCAAAACCGGGGTTGACGCTCATCAGCATCACGAATTCGACATCTTCCAGAATCCATTCAATGGTTGTCAGCGGGGTTGTGGGGTTCAGAACGACCCCTGGACGGGCACCGCATTCCCGGATCAACTGAACGGTACGGTGCAGATGCGGGCAGGTCTCCACCTGCACCGCCACCAGGTCGGCACCGGCCTCCACGAATTCCGGGATATAGCAGTCCGGATTTTCGATCATGAGGTGGACGTCCAATGGGAGGCGGGTGGACTGTCGGGCGGCTTTTACGATAAGCGGGCCGATGGTGATATTCGGTACAAAATGGCCATCCATGACGTCAATATGGATCCAGTCGGCACCGGCCGCCTCAACGGCTTGAATTTCTTCGCCGAGACGCGCAAAATCGGCGGACAGAATTGATGGAGCGATCAATTTCATCGGATAAGCTTCCTTTCTACAGGGTTTCCTGACGGCGTAAGCGCACCGCAAAAAATCCGTCCGTTCCATGGCGATGCGGACTGGTCTGCAGCCATCCATGGGGATCCATCAGGGGAGACAAGGATGGCGGTAAATCCGGAGGACGGTCATCTATAACAAATTGGGGGCATTCACTCAAAAATAAAGTGATGATGTCGCTGGTCTCTTCGGGTTCGGTGCTGCAAACGGCATACACCAGGACACCACCGTGCTTGAGCCGGGGCGCCAAGTTGAACAGCAACTGCTTCTGCCGGCGGGCACAATGCTGGATATCGTCTGGCGTTCGCGACCATTTGGCATCCGGGTTGCGGCGAATAACGCCCAAACCGCTGCAGGGTGCGTCCAGCAGAATACGATCGAACGCCTGTCTATTTTTAGGTATGTCATCTGATTCAAGATCGGTCGTTTGAGGCGTAACGATGTCGATGCCCAGACGCCACATTTCTTGCATAAGTTGTTGAAGTTTTCGGTCCACACGATCCATGGCGGTGATGCGGCCGTAATTTTTCATCAATGTGGCGATGTGGGCTGTTTTCCCGCCGAGACCGGCGCAGGCATCCAGCACGTCCTGGCCGGGTTGCGGCGCCAGCAGGTGGGCGACGGCCTGGGCTGCCTCATCCTGCACTTGAAACCAGCCTTTCTCAAACGCTTCACTTGAAAAAAGATCCCCCTTCAGGCTATCCACGATAATGCCTTCCGGCGCATAGATGGAAGGGCGGATCGCTTTCGCAAGAGGCTGGAGCTTGCGCATGAGGGTTTGTCGATCGATTTTGAGGGTATGGGTGCGCAGGGCCAGTGACGGGATGCGGTTGCAGGTTTCGCAAAGGGCGGTGGCTTCCTGCTGCCCGAATTGGTTAATCCAGCGCTCCACAAGCCATTCCGGCATAGAGTGCGTCATTGCCAGCGCCTGAACCGGATCCGTTTCGGAAGAGGAAAGTGCGATGTCCGATAAACGCCTTAGGGCTTGTCGCAACACGCCGTTGACAAAGCCGGTCAACCATTTTTTTTTCAGCGCTTTGGCCAGTTCGACCGAGGTATTGACGGCGGCCGAGTTCGGCACCCGATCCATGAAGATGATCTGATAGAGGCCCATGCGCAGGATATTCACGACGAGGGGATCCATTCGGTCAAGCGGCGTTGTGGAAACCTTGCTGATGATCCAGTCCAGGCGACGGCGCCAGCGCAGAGCGCCATAGACGATGGCCGTAACAAAGGATTCATCACGGCGATCCAATTCGTTCCCACGGTGGAAACGGTCCATAAGACGGTCCAGTGTTAGACCGCCCTGGTCGATGTCCATTAGGATGGCAAGGGCTGCTTTTCGCGGGGCAAGGCTCATCGTGGCCTTATTCGAACTGAGAGCCGGGAATGATGGCGGTTCCCTTGAGAAAGTCCGACGCAGCCATGCGGCGTCCGGAGGCACTCTGAATTTCAAGAACCGTCAGGGCGCCGTCCCCGGTGGCCACCCGGATCTCATCGGAAAAGCCGGGTATAATGGTGCCCGGAACAGCCGGTTGCGGCAGACGCGCTGGTCGCACTTTAAACAATTTCAATCGCAGGTCGCCCAGAAAAGTAAAAGCGCCCGGCCAGGGGGTCATGCCGCGAATAAAGGCGTCGATGGCTGCAGTCGGATGGTCCCAGCGAATACGGCCGTCTTTTTTCGTCAGCAGCGGCGCATAGGTCACGGCCGTCGGGTCCTGCGGTATGGAGTCAAGACGGCCGGTCGCCAGCTGGTCCAGGGTGTCGAGCAGGAGCTGTGCCCCAATCTCGGAGAGTCGGTCATGGAGTGTCGCTGCCGTATCGTCGCTGGAGATGGCTGTGCGGGCTTGTAAAAGCATATCCCCGGCATCGAGCTCCTCTTCCATGACCATCGTTGTGACACCGGTTTCCCGGTCCCCATTGATGAGCGCCCATTGGATCGGTGCCGGACCCCGATAGCGGGGCAGGAGAGAGGCATGCACGTTGATGACCCCATGGGGCGGAATGGCAAAATGGTGCGGCTTCAACAACCGCCCGAAAGCAATGACCACGAAAAGGTCCGGCGCTTTGGCGGTTAGAAATGAGAGGCAATCGGGTTTATGGATGCACCCGGGCTGTTCGACGGGGTAACCCAACTCAAGAGCGGCCACTTTAACCGGCGGTGGTGTCAACCTGCGGCCGCGCCCCTTGGGACGGTCCGGTTGGGTCAGAACCGCCACAACCTCATGCCGGCTCGTGTGAAGGGCTTTTAGTGCCGGCACGGCGAATTGCGGCGTCCCCATAAAGACGATGCGAAATGGCTTCATGACTGTTGTCGGAGTTGTTTTTTGCGTTTGCGTTTGTACATCTCGCGCTTCAAAGAGGAGATCCGGTCGATGAACAAGACCCCATTCAGATGATCGATTTCGTGCTGGAGAACGATGGCGAGAAATTCCTCTGCATCGATATCGACGGGATTGCCATGGCGATCCAGGCCTTCGACACGAATATGGGCGTCACGTTTAACATCGCTGCGAAAGTCAGGCACACTCAGACACCCTTCGCTTTCCGACAGAACCGATCCCTCGCGAAAAACGATTTTGGGATTGACCAGTGCCTCTGCCCGGCGTTCGCCCTCGGTCTGTGTGACATCATAGACGATGACACTGAGGTCGGAACCAACCTGAACGGCCGCCAATCCGACACCCGGTTCGTCGTACATGGTCTCGATCATATCATCGATCAGCACCTGCAGGTCATCGTTAAACTCAGTGACCGGTTTGGCTGTCTGTCTGAGGAATTTGTCAGGATATGTTAAAATGGTGCGAATAGCCATGGGGAATCTTTCAGTTGTGTGGTGTTCTTTTTCTTCTAAAGAAAGGATTTTATTTTAGGCCAGCGGTGTCAAGGTGCCGTTTTGTTAATTGTTGAACAGCTCCCGTGCAACGGCGATATCGTCGCGAATCTGGTTGGAAAGCGCCTCGATACCGTCAAATTTGATCTCATCCCTTATGCGTTTCAGGAAATTGATCTTGATGGTTTGACCATAGATATCCTCATGGAAATCCAGAATATGGACTTCCACCGTGAATAAATGATCGTCGAAGGTTGGGCTGTACCCAATATTGGCCACCCCATGATACGGCCTTCCTTGCCATTCAACCGTCACCGCATAAATGCCGGCTTTGGGGCAGAGTTCATCCTGCAGGGCCAGGTTGGCCGTGGGAAATCCCAACAGTTTGCCGCCGCGCTTGCGGCCATCCACAACCGTACCCCTGATCTGGTAATAACGTCCCAGCAAGCGCTGGGCTTTTTCGATGTCGCCGTCAGCGACCAGTTCACGAATGCGGGTGCTGCTGATACGGCCTTCGTCACGATTGGAGGCGTTGATCCAGTCCGCCAGGATAACGTCGAAGCCCTGCTGGCGTCCCAGCGCCTGCAGCAAATGGATATCGCCCTCACGGTTTTTGCCGAAAGAATAATCCGGCCCGACAATGATCGCTTTCATGCCGATGCGTTTGACCAATAATTCGGTGATGAAATCTTCGGCGGAAATAGCGGCAAATTCCAGGGTAAAGGGGACCACGATCAAAACATCGAGCTCGGTGGCGGCAATAAGCTCCCTCTTCTGTTCATTGAGCGTAATGAGCGGTGGATGGCGATGGTTGGTCAGCACCCGCAGGGGATGGGGATCAAAGGTCATCGCGACCGATGTCCCATTTAAAGCGGCGGCCTTTAGAATGACTTCATGAAAAAGGCTTTGATGGCCGATGTGAACACCGTCGAAGTTACCGATGGTGATCACGGCATTGGTGAACGGTTTGTCAATATCCTCAATACGTTCGACGATTTTCATATGAATTGGCGATCCATTAATATTTTCTTGACACGGAAATTAAAGCGGTATAAATAGTCCATCTTGCGTGATTAATCAATGGTTTTCAGTCACGCTTTCCGGTGTGCCGAAGTGGCGGAACTGGTAGACGCGCTAGGTTCAGGGTCTAGTGCCCGTACGGGTGTGGGAGTTCGAATCTCCCCTTCGGCACCACAGATTATGCTAAGGGTTTCCTTGAGATTGGCAACGATCGGGAAACCCTTTTTTATTAGTGAAAGGTTTTTTACGATGGGATGGATGGGAAAAATTGTTGGTGGCACCATTGGTTTTGCTTTGGGTGGGCCATTAGGGGCGATTGCCGGCGCGGTTTTCGGGCATTTTTTTGACCAGACAAAAGAAATCACCTCCGGTGGGATACCGGGCGCGCGACTGAGCACCCACGAAGACGCTCAGATGACCTTTTTCGTGGCGGCCTTCTCGATGCTGGCCAAGCTGGTTCAGGCGGATGGCCGTGTTACCGAGGACGAAATCGCCACCATCGAACGCTTCATGCAGGATGATCTTCGCCTGAGTCCCGCGAGCCGCCGGGTGGCCATCGATATTTTCAACACGGCCAAGACATCGCCGCATGCCTTCGACGACTTTGCCGGTCAGTTTTACAGCGCGTTTCAGCATCGGCCTGAAATACTGGAATTCATGGTGGATATCCTCATGCGTGTGGCCCTGTCCGATCGGGATTTCAGCGCCGCCGAGGAAACCCTGATTCGGCGGGCGGCCCAGATATTCGGCCTGCCCGAACCCGGTTACCAGAATCTCAAATCCCGCCATGCGCAGACGGACGATCGCTTTTACCGGATTCTGGGGGTGACGGCGGACGCCTCGGAGACCGAGATCAAGGCGCGCTATCGTTCGCTTGTTAAAGAGTTTCACCCGGACCGGATTGCCGCCAAGGGCTTGCCGGATGAATTTACGGAATTCGCCGAAACCAAGTTTCGTGAAATTCAAGAAGCATACGAGGCCATCCAGAAAAAGCACCGTAAAGGATGAAAAGACGACCACCATGAAGGACATGAAGACAATATGGTTTTGAGATAGCGTCTATTCTTCTTCATGCCCCTTCATGATCTTCATGGTAAAATGTCATTCAGGGTGTTGCACTGATGCGAGTGCTGAACGTACCATGTGGGCAAAACTGGCGTTGCCCATGGTGATCCATTTGACCCGTCGATCCGTTCCCGGATCGAGGCGGCGGATGATTTCCGAAGCGGAATACCCTTTCTGATGTAATGCCATCACTTTTTGTTTCAGCGTCACCAGATAGTTCAACTTGCGCGACAAGTGGCGTTTGCCGTTTTTGGGACAGGGGTTGTGGGCACAAAAAAGCGTATCGAAATCAAGTCGCATGACCTTTTGCAATGAGTCAATCTGAGCGTCGAGATCCTCATCGGATCGAAAAAACTTGATTCGTTCCCCGATGTATAAATCCCCGGAAAAAAGCCACCCGAAATTTTTTTCGAGAAACACCACATGGTCCTTGCTGTGCCCGGGGGTTTCCACCGGCTTCAGAAGGTAAGGATCGGATTGAATCGGGGTGTCGAGAGCTGCCATGCCGACCGGTGCCGTGCGTCCCCAGATCAGGTGTTGGTAAGGCCGGATGCGATAACCATTCTTCAGCTTGGATGCGGTCAGGGCATGTCCCCGGACAGGGGCGCCGGTTTTTTTCTGGAATGCGGCGGCATTGCCGCTGTGGTCTTCATGGTGGTGGGTTAAAAGGATTTGGCGGACCGGCAGGTCACCGATGGCATCCAGCGCGTGACGTTGCATGTGGTGCTGGCCGGTGTCGATCAGCAGACCGTTCAGGTAATAAAAATAGACACTCATGATGGGGGGCCCGATGGGGCTGTACCCTAACTGCACCGCCTGCACAGGACCAAAGGTCGTTTTTTTCTTCAGATGCAAGGATATACCCTCGCGGCGAGGCGGTTAGCGTCAGACCGCACGGTCCGGGAAAGGCCATGTTGTGCGGGCCGTGCATCGATGCTCAACGCAGCTTTTCACGGTGTTATTCATAAATTTTTTCATCGGCCGCAAAGGCACTCTCGGCATCCTCCTCCGAGAGGCGAACGAGATCGGTCGGTTTTTTGGACAGTTGCTCACGGTACCATTCGTTGGCGATGATCATGGCCATGACCTCGTTGCTACCCGTCCAGATGGACGCCAGCCGCAGATCGCGAATGATGCGTTCCACCGGGAAAATATCCGTGTAGCCGATGCCGCCCATTACCTGCATGGCATGATGGGCAACCTTCTGGCAGGACTCGGTGACAAACTTCTTGGTTTCGGAGACCTGACGCCGGATAAAGCGGGGCGGGCAATGGTCGTCCACAGCGCGGGCTGTGGTAAAAATCATGGCCCGGGCGGCATCCAGCAGCATGGCTGACTCGGCGATCTGGAAGCTTACCCCCTGAAACTGGTTGATGGTCTGGCCGAAAGCCCGGCGACGGCTGGTATACCGGGTGGCTATGTCCAGTGCCGGACGGGCGGCGCCGATGGTCATGGCCGCCGTACCCAACCGTTCGGGGATCATCATGGTGTTGAACACCGCATAGGCGTTGTTGAGCTGCCCCACGATGTTTTCCGCTGGTACCCGGACATCCTTGAATACCAGCCGACCGGCACCCCCGCCGCGGCATCCCATGAGATTGTAAAGATAGCGGGTTTCCACACCGGGGCCGCGATCGACGATGAAGCAGGTGAGGGCTTCGTGGGGTTTGGCAGCCGGATCGGTTTTGGCATACACCAGGAAATAATCCGCCCCCTCGGCCCCGACGATGAACCGTTTCTGGCCGTTGAGGATATAGTAGTTCCCCTGGCGCACCGCCGTCGTGGTGGTGCCAAAGAAATCAGATCCCCCGCGCGGTTCGGTGAGGCATTCGGCGGCAAATATATCTCCTTGCAAAAGAGGTTTGACATATTTTTCCCGCTGCCGGTCCGTGCCGTGCTGGATAATGGCGTCGCATACCAGTTCAGCACCGACGCCGAACACACAGGCAAAAATATAGCCCAGCGTGCCGACTTCCTCCATGACCATGGCCGTGGTGACCCAGTCCAAACCGCGCCCCCCCCACTTCCTGGGATAGCGACACCCCATCAGGTTGCGGCGGCCGGCTTCCCGCAGGAAATCCTTGGGAAACCGGATCCGGTCACGGTCCATGTCCAGTATCATGTCGCGGGGCACCCACTTGATAAGGTCCCTGATTTCGGCGCGTAGCACCAATGCTTCATCTGAAATCAAATGATCAAACATATTAGTTCCTTAAATATAGAAATTGAATATGGTGCTTGATATAATGACGATAGTTGTCATGATAGCGCTGTTAGGGAACTGATCCGTTTTCGATGGCTTTAAGCCGTTGCTGCAGTTTCGCTTTGATGGTGGTCAGTTCCTGCGCCAGCTTTTCAAGTTCGTTGATGCGGTCACGAATTTCGGATAATTTTTTTTCACCGTATTGCAGGCTCTTTTTAATCTGCTCGGTCTCATCCACATCGACGTTCGTATGGCCGATCATTTCAGCAATTTCATTGAGATCGTACCCAAAGTGTTTGCCGCGCAGGATCAGTTTCAGGCGGGCCCGATCACGCCTGCTGTAAATCCGCTGGTTGCCTTGGGTTCTATGGGGTGAAATCAGGCCTTTTTCTTCATAATAGCGAATAGATCGTGTGCTGATATTCAACTCACGCGCCAGCTGCGATATGGTGAAACGCTCTGTCGACGGTGTGGAAGGCGGCATGGATGTGGGGCTCCATGGTCGAATTATAGGAATTGTCGAGAGGAAACGGCATACTTAACCTTGACGTAAAGGTTAAGTATGCCGCAATGGTTAGTCTGTCCGGCAGTATGTGTCAAGTCTCAATTGGTATCGGTTTCGTTAAATGTCCGACAATGGATCTATCGCCGGATCGTGAGTTTTTCAATGACGACGGGTTCGACCGGTCGATCCATGGGGCCTGTGGCGACCCCACCGATGGAGCGAACGACCTCCATTCCCTGGGTGACGCGTCCGAAAACCGAATGGCGATCATTCAGGTGCGGTGTCGGTCCCAGCGTGACGAAAAACTGGCTGCCGTTGGTGTTCGGACCGGCATTGGCCATGGAAAGGACGCCTTCCGTGTCATGGCGCAGGCTGGCATCGAATTCATCGGTAAACCGGTAGCCGGGGCCTCCCGTTCCGGTGCCCTGCGGGCAGCCGCCCTGAATGACAAACCCTGCAATCACCCGGTGAAAGGTGAGGCCGTCGTAGAAAGGACCCTCCTTTTCGGTGGGTTGGCGTCCCTCCGCCAAATTGATGAAATTCCAGACGGTTTCCGGGCATTCCGCGGCGTAGAGTTCGGCTTCAAACGTGCCCTTGTTGGTTTCGAAAACGGCCACGGGCCGGTCGACGGGTTCTTTGTGATCCACTTTTTCAAAGCTCATGATTTTCTCCCTTGATGGTTTGAAGGATATCAGTGGTCCAAACGTTTTTATGGATTATACCATTCGTCCCCAAAGGTTTCCCGTGGGATGAACGCTCTCGATGAGCGTGGGGACAATGGTATTCATATGCCGGTCGGGCCCTTCCACTAAGACACGCTGATAATTGGCGGTCAGGCCGATGAGATGTCCGGTGGCGGCATCACGCCGGGTCTCCACCAGCACATTGGCGATCTGGCCCAAGGCCTTGCGCAGAAAGGCTTGTTTTTTTTCACGACCGATGACGCGAATCCGTGCGGTTCGTTGTTTGATGATTTGCGTATCGACTTGGTCGGGGTAGTCACAGGCCGGTGTGCCGGGACGGCGTGAAAACGGAAACACATGCAGGTAGCTCAAGGGCAGTTCTTCGAGCAGCCGGGCGGTGTTGGTAAAGGCGTGGTCGTTTTCGCCGGGAAAACCGACAAGGACGTCGGCGCCCACGGAGGCCTGCGGCATCCGGGAATGAATCGCCATGACTTGCTGCCGGAACAGGTCCCGCGTGTAGGGACGGTGCATTTTTTTTAAGATCGTATCGTCGCCGCTCTGCAGTGGAAGATGGAAATGGGGGCATAAGATGGCGGACGATGCCACCTGGGCAATGATGTCACGGGACACTTCATTGGGCTCGATGGAGCTCAACCGGATGCGGGCCACCGGTCGATGGGTTTCGATACGTTCCAGCAGGTCCAGCAAATGGGTCGTGGGGCTCAAATCAAGGCCATAGGCCCCGAGATGGATGCCCGTCAAAACCACTTCTTGATAGCCCATGCCGCCGAACTGGCCGAGGTGATGGAGGACGCGTTCCGGTTGCATACTGCGGCTCCGGCCGCGGGCGTAGGGTACGATGCAGTAGGTGCAGAAACTGTTGCACCCGTCCTGGATTTTTAGGAAGGGGCGGGTGCGTCCTCCAGGAGCGGTCGCGGATGAATCGGCGAAGGGGATCGTGGCATCGAGGTTTTCCACCGAACAGAGCGGGGCGGCATCAGTGTCCTGGGCCGCCTGGATGATAAGGTCGGGCAGGGCCGATTTGAGGCGATGGCCCACAATGGCATGCACGCCATCGATCCCTTCGATTTCTTCCGGGGCGACCTGAGCATAGCACCCGGTTACAATGATGATAGTGCCCGGATGGCGGCGTTGCAGCTGTCGGATCGTCTGACGCGACTGCATGGACGCTTTTTGGGTGACGGTGCAGGTATTTACGATACAGACATCGGCAACCTGGCCGTCTTCGACACCCTGCCAGCCACGCGTTTTCAAGGCCGCAGCGAGGATATCGGATTCGTGCTGATTGACTTTACATCCTAATGTTGAAATATGAAAAAGCATATATTATAATAAGTTAGTATATTTATCTTCAAGTTAAAGATGACAAAATAACATGGCGGTCTGGCCGGCATGGCTTACAATTCATCGTCGTCAGGCCTGCCCTTGGGCCGATGCGGGCAACGCCGCAAAAAGAAAGTGCGCCGGGGGTCAACCAATCCAACCGCCCCCCAGAACTTCGTCAGCTTGGTAGAAAACCGCTCCCTGTCCCGGTGTAATGGCATCCTGAGGCGTTTCAAACCGGAGGTCTCCCGTCGTCAGTGATGTTTGGGTCAGGCGGGCCGGTGCTCCCATGTGCCGGTAGCGGATCTGGGCGTGGACGTCCGCTGGAAAACGGGCCGGCGGATTGATCCAGTTGATGTCGTCCACCGTGCAGGTATGCCGGGCCAATTCATGACGCGGCCCGACGATCAGGCGATTGCGGGCATGATCCAGCCGGACCACATAATACGGCTCTGCGGCCGGGCAATCGATTCCGCGGCGTTGGCCGATCGTAAAAAGATGCAGGCCGCGATGCCGGCCTATCACACGTCCCCGGGTGTCCTCAATAAGCCCCTCGTTTATTCGGAAGCCTTCCTGGTGTTGTAAAAAGACGTGATAAGGGGTTTCCCTGATAAAACAGATATCCTGGCTTTCCTGCCGATTGGTTGGAGTCAGATGGTGCCGGCGGGCAATGGCGCGTACCTCGTCTTTGGTCAGTTCCCCGAGGGGGAATCGGGCGTTCTTCAATTGGTCCTGGCTCAGGCGTGAAAGAAAATAGGACTGATCCTTGCGGGCATCCATGCCGCGATAGAGATGGCGCCGGTCATCCGACTCGGTTTGCACGCGGGCATAGTGCCCGGTGGCCAACGCATCGGCCCCCTGCTGCTGCACCTGGGACAGGATATGGCCGAATTTAATCGTCGGGTTGCAGAATAAACACGGATTAGGCGTACGGCCGGCCTGGTAGGTCGCGGTGAAATAGGCTACCACGGTTTGGCGGAAAGTTTCCGAGATGTCCAGGATTTCGACCGGTATGTCGAGCTGGCGCTCGATCGCTCCGATGTCCGGTGGTTTCAATGCGGATTTTATGGATTCGGATCGGTGGACTTCGTAACCGGTGCGAAAGTGGATGCCGATGATGTCGTGCCCTTGCTGTTTCAAGAGGAAAGCGGCGACCAGCGAATCCACGCCGCCGCTGATGGCAACGGCGATGACCGTCATCCGTCAAAAAAGATTTTTCGGGTGGGCCGCACCGCCATGGCACGCGAGGGACAGGCAGGGATGCAGAGTTCACAGAGGCTGCATTTCCGCTGGTCGAAATCAATGATCATTTCCGGGCGTTGGATAAAGAGCGCGCCCGTAGGACAAACCGCGGTACAGGCCCCGCAATGGGTGCATTTTGTTTTTTCCCGCTTAATTTCCTGCTCGGCATTTTGGACCTTCACCCCCTGGGCCTTCAGGTAGTTGACGCCTTCCCGGAATAGCTTTTTCTCACCTGACAGTTCAAGTACCATGACCCCTTCTTTGCGGGGCAGGATGGTGGCATTCAATATGTTGAATGTCAGATCGAATTGTTTGGTCAGATTGCAGACAACCGGTTTTTGAGCCACTGTCTGTGAAAACCGCAGGATCAATATTTTGGAATACACGCCACCCTCCTGATGCTGTCGAAGATCGCTAGCCTAACGATAATTCATCCCGCTGTCAACTTGCGGTTTGCCGGTCGTCCCGGGGAAGGGGCCGATTCGCTAAATTGCTTCCGAAACGGAACCCGCCGGGATGATGGTTGATTCAAAGGGCGGAATTGACTATGATTAAACGGTATAGGCAGGGGCCGGGAAGCCCCCCTTACCGTGATGATCGCAAACGCGGTTTAACCCCCTGAGGTGGATTGCCGATACTATCCTCATGAACCGATTCGCCTACCGAACCACCGGTCTAGCCCTCAAAGCGCTCTCGTGGTTTTCCAAAGCCCACGTCACGATCCATGGCCGTGAGAATATACCCCGTGAGGGGTCCCTCCTGTTCGTCGTCAATCATTTCACCCGCATCGAAACGCTGCTGCTGCCCTATTGGCTGAACAGCTTAACCAACCTTCCGGTATGGTCCCTGGCCGATTACGAACTGTTCAAGGGTGCGCTGGGAACCTATCTCGACAATGTGGGCGCGGTATCGACGCGCAACCCGGATCGCGATCGCCTCATCGTGCGGTCGCTTTTGACCGGTGAGGCCGCATGGGTCATCTATCCCGAGGGCCGCATGGTCAAGAACAAAAAGATCCTTGAGAAGGGCCGCTATATGATTTCCTCGGCCGGCGGCAAGCACCCGCCGCACACCGGGGCGGCAACCCTGGCCCTGCGGACCGAATTCTATCGCCAGCGACTGCACCGCCTGCTGGAGGAGGCGCCCCTGGAGGCGCGGCGGCTTCTGTCCGAATTCAAAATCGAAGACGGCGCCGGGGTGCTGACGCGCAACACCTTTATTGTCCCGGTAAACCTGACGTACTATCCGATCCGCGCCAAGGAAAATGCCTTGAGCGATCTGGCCCGTAAAATCAATGACAACCTGTCCGATCGCCTGGTTGAAGAATTGATGACCGAAGGCACCATGCTGCTGAGCGGGGTGGATATCGACATGCGTTTCGGCCGCGCCATTCGGATCGGGGAATGCCTGACCTGCCCGAAAATCGAACATGATATCGGCAGCCGGCAGGTCATCAATTTCGATGACTCCATCGCATCCCGCAAACAAATGCGCCGTGAGGCGATCGGGATCATGCAGCGCTATATGGACGAAATCTACGGGATGACCACCGTCAATCATGATCACCTGTTCGCGTCCATGCTACGGCATATTCCTTACAAAAACGTCCGGGCGGATGATCTCAAACGCAAGGTGTATCTTCTGGCCGATCAATGCGTATCCATGAATCAGACCCACTACCACCGCAGCCTGCAGGAGAGCCAACTGCCCCTGCTGACGGACGACCGATTCGGCAAGTTCAGGGAATTCATGACGCTGGCCCAGCAGACCGAAGTGGTTGGCGGCGCGGACGAGACCCTGGTCAAAAATCGATCGCGCCTGAGCAATCCGTTCGACTTTCACCGGATACGCATCGACAACCCGCTCCGCGTCATATCCAACGAGGTGGAGCCGCTCCAGTTCCTGCAGCGCTGTGTTCGCCGGATTGCCTGGCAACCGGCGGCATGGACTCGCCACCGGGTTGCCGGGCAGTTACGGCAAAAGGCGGAAGCAGAATTTCGACGGGATTACGAGGCGTTTTTTCGGGAGGGCGAATCCAAGCCGAGGCACATCGGACGCCCCCTGTTCAGGAGAGGCCGTTCGCGTCGGCTTGGGGTGGTGCTGGTGCATGGCTATATGGCCGCCCCCGAAGAGGTCCGTGGGTTGACGGATTATCTTCATCACAAGGGGTATTGGGTATACGCGCCGCGGGTTAGCGGCCATGGCACCGCACCGGAAGACCTGGCCGGCCGGACCTACCACGACTGGATTCGAAGCGTGGATGAAGCCTATGCCCTGATGTCCTGCTATTGTCGGCATGTGGTGGTCGGGGGTTTCAGCAACGGGGCTGGTTTGGCGCTGGAGGCGGCGTCCCGTATCCAGGGGATCAAGGGCGTTTTTGCCGTCAGTCCGCCTTTGCGGCTGCAGGATTTCTCCGCCCGGTTCGTCCCGGCGGTGGATATCTGGAATCGCCTGATGCAGCGGATGCACAGCAATGGCGCCCGCAAGGAGTTTATCGCGAATCAGCCGGAAAACCCCCATATCAATTATACCCGCAATCCGATTGCCGGTATCCGGGAGCTCGAGCGTCTGATGGATCGGGTCGAAGCCTGTCTGAAACACGTTCAGGTGCCGACCGTGGTGGTCCAGTCGGCGGCCGACCCTGTGGTTGATCCCCGTGGTTCGCGCCGTGTATTCGAGCGATTAGGGACCCAGGAAAAAAAATACATCCTGTTTAACATCGTTCGTCACGGGATCCTTATGGGCACCGGTTGCCAAGCGGTTTATCGCGTTATTGGTAATTTCGTGGACGATATCCGGCTGGGTCTGAGCCGCTGACGACGAGACCCGCCTGCCTGACGCCGGAAATGTCTCTCTCCGATCATCTGTGTTGTCAGTCGACGGGAAGGCCTGCCAAGACGGGACACGAGGGGAGGGGGATACAAAAGCGATGTCCTTGACACCCCCCGGATCGGTTGTAGATTGAGCACGAGGGTGGTTGATAGACTGCCTTCAATCTCCTCGTCTCAAGGGGCGGCCTTTACGGGCCGCCCTTTTTGGTAGCCGTCCGGTTCGGTGTGTGAGTCGTTTAGACAATGTGCCCATCAATCCTGGCGGCGTTAGGATTTATGCCATTTCCAACCGCAGATGGTAACGGATGTCAGAATCCTTGAACAGTATCGGCTGGATCGTATTGGGGGCCCTTTTGGCGGATTTCGGGCTGCACTGGCTGGCGGATCGCCTGAACTTGAAGGCCATGCCGGCATCGCCGCCGGTGGCGTTCGAACCCCTGTTTGAAACGCGGGATTACCAGCGGACCAAGGATTATCTTTCCATCAATACCCGCTTCGGGTGGATGGCCGGGGGAATCCAGCTGGCGGCGGTTTTGGCCTTCTGGTTGGCCGGCGGGTTTCCCGTTTTGGATGCCTGGGTGCGAACTTTAGGTCTGGGAACGATTCTATCGGGCCTTGTTTTCGTGGGAGTGCTTGTGGTCTTGCGAGCCCTCATCGCACTGCCATTCAGTGTGTACAGCACCTTTGTCATTGAAGAAAAATTCGGGTTCAACCGGACGTCCTGGCGTACGTTTGTCATGGACCGCATCAAGGGCACGGTTTTGGCCTGTTTGTTGGGAGCACCGCTGCTGGCAGGCATTGTTTTCTTTTTTCAGGAGGCCGGGTCCTGGGCATGGGTTTATTCCTGGGCCGCGGTGGTGAGTTTCATGGTTGTGATGCAGTATGTCGCCCCGACCTGGATCATGCCCTTGTTCAACCGTTTCGAACCCCTGGGCGATGCCGCGCTTGAAAAAGCCATTCGGCGCTATGCCGACGCGATCGATTTTCCGTTGCAGAATGTGTTCGTCATGGATGGATCCAAGCGCTCCGGAAAAGGCAATGCCTTTTTCACGGGTTTTGGCCACAACCGGCGCATCGTGCTTTTTGATACCCTGATCAAGCAGCACGACCGGGACGAACTGGTCGCCATTATTGCCCATGAAATGGGGCATTATAAAAAGCACCATGTCCGTACCGGCCTGATGGCAGCGGTCGCCCAGACCGGTGTCATGTTCTTTCTCCTGTCCCTCTGCATTGCGCATCCGGCCCTTTTCGCAGCGTTCTACATGCCGCAACCTTCCATTTACGCCGGTTTGGTTCTTTTCGGGTTGTTGTACGCACCGGTGGATTTTTTTACCGGTATCCTGAGCATGGTGCTGTCGCGTCACAACGAGTATGCCGCCGATCGATTCGCAATCGAGACCACCGGCAATGGTGAAGCGCTGGTGTCGGCCTTGAAAAAGCTTTCCGTCACCCATCTGTCTCATTTATCCCCGCATCCGTTCTACGTTTTTTTGAACTATTCCCATCCGCCGGTTTTAAGCCGGATCAACGCCATTCAAAACCAGCTCCCGTCGCCTTGACCCCACAGGGCAATCATGTGACGCGGAGGTGTCTGCGCAACCGGTCGTGGTGAACGCGCTATCAGGCGGGCTTGTGCCGGGCAGCTTGATTCAAATCGAGCTGCCGGGGGTTGCCCGCCGGTCATGAATGGGATAAAACCGTCTCGATCCTGAAGAAACAAATTGAAACGGGAGAGGTCGGCATGCGTGGTGACATTTGGCGAGGACTGGCAAGCGACAACCATGCCGGTGTGCATCCGGATATCATGCACGCCATGGCAGCCGCCAATCAGGGCCATGCTGTGGCCTATGGCGAGGATCCCTACACCGCTGCCGCGGTGGATCGTTTCCGGCAGCATTTCGGTGACAATGTCGAGGTTTTTTTCGTTTACCTGGGAACCGCCGCCAATGTGCTGTCCCTGCAGGCGGCCACCGAACCGTTTAACGCCATCGTTTGCGCGGATACCGCCCACATTCACGTGGACGAATGCGGCGCACCGGAGTGCCACACCGGGTGCAAACTATTGTCGGTCGCGACTTCCGACGGAAAGCTGACCTGCGACGGCATCCGATCGCATTTGCACGGTTTCGGATTCGAGCATCATGCCCAGCCGCGGGTGATCTCCATTACGCAGGCCACCGAACTGGGCACCGTCTATCAACCGGAAGAGATCCGGGCCATTGCCGATTTGGCCCATGCGCACGAGATGGTGCTCCACATGGATGGCGCCCGTCTGGCCAACGCCGCGGTTCATTTAGGTGTCGACTTGCGCCGAGTGACGGTGGAATGCGGGGTGGATGTGCTTTCCTTCGGTGGCACCAAAAACGGGATGATGATGGGCGAAGCCATTGTTTTCTTCAATACCGCACTGACCCGTAATTTTAAATATCGACGCAAGCAAGGCATGCAGCTGGCAAGCAAAATGCGGTTTATCGCAGCCCAGTTCGATGCCCTGCTGTCCAACGATCTTTGGCGGCGTTGCGCCGGCCACGCCAACCGCATGGCTAGGTTGCTGGCGGACGAACTGAAAGCCCTGCCGGAAATCATTATCAGCCAGAAGGTCGAAGCCAATGGTGTTTTTGCAATGGTGCCCCCGCACATCATTGCCCCGCTGCAGGCGATCTGCCCCTTTTACGTCTGGAACGAAAGCACCTCCGAAGTGCGCTGGATGACCTCTTTTGATACAACGGAAGAGGATATTCACCGGTTTGTCGCCGATCTAAAAAAAGTCCTGCTCTCGTGCCGTTCCAGCGCGTCCTGATCGTTGCCGACATCGAAGGAAGTTCCGGTTGCTGGAACTACGCGGCCTCTTCCTTCCTGACACCGCAATGGGCAATCGCCTGCGCTGAAATGACGAAGGATGTCGAGGCGGTGGTCCAGGCCCTGTTGAGGGCGGGTGTCACAGATATCATCGTCAAGGATTTTCATCGCACGGGCTACAACCTCTTGCCTGAAAGAATCGATCGTCGCGCCCGGGTTGACAGCGGATATGCCTTGGGACCCATTCCCGGTATGGGGGATCCGGGGAAGGCGCAGGCCGTGCTTTTCCTGGGGCTGCACGCCGCTTCCGGGACGGATGGGTTCCTGCCGCACACCATGACCTCCCGGCTGGCCGCCGTCCGGGCGAATGGTGCGCTGCTATCCGAAGTGTCTCTGTTTGCCGCGCTCTTGGCGCCCTATGGCATCCGGCCGGTTTTCTTTTCCGGTTGTCTGGACGCATGCCGCCAGGCGGCGGCTGCCATTCCGGGGATTTCCACCTATTCGATCGACAAACAAACAGGCCCGGAGGGCTTTGATGCTCAGTCCTGGCGACAGGGTTTAGCACAGGGCGCCGTGGCATCGCTTGCCAACCATGCTGTCCGCCCTCTGGACGGAAACGGCCCTTTCGACGTCGAGGTTTTTTTTCGGGATGGCGACGCAGCAGCACGAAAAGCCGCCCGCCGCTGGCGTTTGGAACAATGGGGCGACAGCGTTCGATTCGAGATCAGGGATCTGCCGGCCTTATTCCTGACCCTGAGCCGGATTTGCTATCTGCGGCCGGCATGGCTGCCGTTGCTACCGTTGGCCTTGCCCTTGTACAGACTGATGGGGCGGGCCGGATTGCAATGGGCGCGGCACCGATTGGAACGGCTTCCGGCCCCTTCATTTTGATCGGCGCCTGCCGCTCCTTATGGAGGTCCCGTGAGGGTTCGGCGATCCGATAACGATTGGCAGTGTTGGTTCATTATCCAATTTCAAGTCCGCTTCGCGTGGCGCGAGAATTAAGGGGAAGCGTTTTGATGACAAAGAACGACGCTGATTGCCGGTGGCGACAGTGTCAAGAGAGGAAACCGTTACATGGTTGATCTGCCATTGCCAGGGCTGGATGATCAGGAAGGCGCTTACGTGCCGGATAGCCTGCCACCGGTCGTGGATGCCCACGTGCATGTTTTTCCGGATTTGCTTTTCGATGCGGTCTGGGGATGGTTCGATCAGTTCGGGTGGCCGATCCGCTATCGTCTTCATACTGAACGCCTGGTGGCATTCCTTCTCCAACATGGTATTGGCCATATTGTGGCGCTTCAGTACGCCCACAAACCCGGGATAGCGGCTGACCTCAATCGCTATATGGTCGATCTTGTAAGAAAAACCAAAGCGGTTACCGGTCTGGCCACGGTGTTCCCCGGCGAAAGCAGTGCGCGTCGCCTTCTTGAAACAGCGTTCAACGAAGGGCTCAAAGGGGTCAAATTGCACAGCCACGTGCAGTGCTTCGAAATGGATAGCCCGGGGATGCATGCCATCTATGCCTGCTGTTCCGACAATGGCCGGCCCCTTTTGATCCATGCTGGACGGGAGCCCAAAAGCCCGGCCTATCCCTGCGATCCTTACAAGATTTGCCACTGGACCCATGTCGAACGCGTGCTGCGGCAATACCCCGACTTGAAACTGGTCGTACCCCATCTGGGAGCGGATGAATTCGAGGCTTACCAGCGTCTGTTGGATCGCTTTGATCATTTGTGGCTGGATACCACCATGGTGCTGGCGGATTACCTGCCGATAGTCAATCCGCCGGATATCAGTCGCATGCGCCTGGATCGTCTGATGTTCGGAACGGATTTTCCGAATATCCCGTATGCCTGGGACCGGGAATTGCGGCGGCTGGCAACACTGAAGCTGGATGAAAAATCGTTGCGGCAAGTGTTGTCGAAAAATGCAGCTGCACTCTATCAGATCGATCTTGACGAAACGATCCCGTAAGCGGCACCGGTACCCGATGCAGAATTTCGACAACGGTTAAAAAAGCGCTGTATGCCAGAACAGGAGAAACCGTGCGTGTTGAAGAATGAAAGCCATACGATTGCCATGCGCCGGTTGAGAACCCTCGAGAACCAAAACAAGAAACTGGCGCGCCGGATCGTCCAATTGGAGAAAAGGGCGCAACGCTATCGCCATTTTTACGAAAAGGCGCCGGTCGGTATGTATGAAATTGATTTCGTTTCCGGCCGCTGCCTGTCGGTGAATTGCTTTGTACTGGCCTACACGGGATATACCCGGGAGGAATTCCTGGCGATGAATCCAGCTGACTTCATTGCGGAGGCCAGCCGGGATCTTTTTGGGGAGCACTATGAAAAAATCCAATGCGGCGAGGAGGCACGCGCCAGCGTTGAACTGCAGATCAGATGTAAAAAAGGGCCGATACGGTGGGCTTTGTTTGAGATTCAGGATGCCCGTGTGCAAGGCCTCCAAGCGGCTTCGGTGGTGTTTTATACGATGGATGAGCACAAACGCGCCTTAAAGGCTCTGGCGGAAAGCGAACAGCGTTTTCGACGACTCGTGGAAACCATGAAGGAAGGCCTGATCATTCTGGACCGTGACGGGCGTCTTATCTACGTGAACCAGCACCTTGAAGAGATCAGCGGCTATAACACCGAGGAACTTATAGGCCACGAGATAGAGGAGTTTCTATCGCCGGAGGGCCTGCATTTCCTTCAAAGGAGACTATCCGGCCAAGATGAGAATTTACAGCGGGCATTTGAGATAGCCTGGAAGCGGAAAAACGGAGAGCTGCGCTACAGCATTATTTCACCGCAGGTTCTGCCGGGCGGGGACGACGGTAGCCAAGAAACCTTTGCCATTATCACGGATATCACCGCCAAGAAAAAGGCGGAAGACGCTGTTCGCCGCAGAGAAAAAGAACTGCGGCATAAAAATGACCAGCTAGCAGAGATGAATACGGCCCTGCGCATGCTGGCCAAGCTTCGCGAACAGGATAAATCCGAGATTGAAAACAGGGTAACCGCCAATCTGCAACAACTGGTGGAACCCCTTATCGAAAAACTGCAGAACAGCGGACTGAATGATCGCCAAAAAATTTATACCCAACTTCTATCCGCCAATTTAAAGGAAATTACATCATCCTTTAACCAAAGGGTATCGCCTCATCTGCTGGTATTGACGCCGGCTGAGATCGAGGTGGCGAATATGGTCAAGCACGGCCGCACCACAAAGGAAATCGCCTCTTTGATGATGATATCCGCGCGCACCGTCGATATGCATCGTCTTAACATCCGACGCAAATTGGGGCTTAACAAAAGAAGCACGAACTTGCGATCCTACTTACTATCGACTTGAGATGGGTGAGGGAAGAACACTTGCCCCAAACGGTTGAACCCACCGATAGCGCCATGCCGTTACCCGTCGTTTGGATGCCCCATGCTGCCGGCAGAGAAGGGTACGACGGATCAGGATGTCTCTTCGATGGCGGCGGCATGGGCATAGGCCTCATCGAGCCGGTCAATCACGTAATGAAGCCCTTCTTCATCCCATTCTTCGATGTCAAAGCAGTGGGCATCTTCGCCTAACAAGCCTTCGGGAACAAAATCGCCCATTTCGTCCGGATCGGAAATCATTTCCCCGTAAAAGCAGACCGAAAGCCAGCGATCGGACGGATCGTCATCGATAATATCGACCATGGCGAACAGCGGTCGATTCTGCTGGTTGTCGTGTTTGGCCCGCAGTGAAAACGTCACCCCGGGGCGGGCGTTGAAATCCAGCGTCAGATCGGTGCGTCTGGAGAGGTGGTCTTTGAGGGTAAGAAAGGCCTGCTTGGTTTGTCGGGGTGAATCTGTCCAGTTTTGCAATAGTTCGTCAAGTTCGGCGGCGTTGTGAATGGAAACCATCTTTAGACCTCCCCATAATAACGGTGAATTTTAATTGAGAATATGATCATAACAGAGAGGTTTATAGTTTCCGGCCGGCTTTGCGTCAATCCTTTTTTAGCGATTCGGTAATTTCGGATATGCGCTGGGAAATGTCTCTTACGGTCATCTTGCGGTGATCGATCCACCATTTCGCGCTGGTTTGATTTTGCCATTCCTGGAAGAAAAGCGCGAACGCCTGATCCGACAACTCCTTTTGCGCGTCGCTGTCATGTTTCAGACTCTGTTTTAGATAACTGACTTTGCTGGTCAACTCCGCGCGGACTTTTTCAGCCCAGGTGAGCATCTTCGGTGTGCCGGTCAGCTCCGGCAGTCCTATTGCCTGGTGGGCTTGTGACAATCGGGCCGTCTGCTGGCGGCCGTATTCTTTGCGACAGGCGTCACAATACCAATCCTTCTTGTCCACAAGAAAGAGGTTTTTCTCATGACTTTCAAAGAGTTGGACCTTGAACTTGGTCCGACATGTCTTGCACCGGACCTCATAGGTAAACGTGGTTTCGGTCATTTGTGATTTCGGGACGGTGATACCGGCCGCGCCCTTCTTTGGATGAATGGTATGTTTGGGTGTAGCCGCGTGCGGCGAAAATGCTTGCCAGCTCTACCTAAAAAAGAAGGCCGATCCGTTCGAGCGAATCGACCTTGCGATGTAATATTTGGTCGGGAAGACTGGATTTGAACCAGCGACCCCAGCGTCCCGAACGCTGTGCTCTACCAGGCTGAGCCACTTCCCGACAAGATTGATTTCATTATTTCAGACGGTTTGAAAAGTCAAACAAATATTTGGGTATTCAGCCCGCCAGTATATTTTTGATGATGATGGTTTCTTCCCGGCCGGGGCCGACTGAAATGATATCCACGGGTGTTTCCGTCAATTCTTCGATCCGTTTCAGATAACTGCGGGCCTGTTGCGGAAATTCGTCCAGGGATCGCATGTCGCTGATGTCGGATTTCCAGCCCGGCAGTGTTTCGTAAACGGGCTGGCATTCCGCCAGCACTTTAAGGTCCGTGGGAAATTCACTAATGGTTTTGCCTTTGTATTTGTAGGCATTGCAGATTTTGATTTCATCCAATTCACCCAGAACATCCAACTTGGTGATCGCCAGACCGGTCAGGCCGTTCAAGCGCACGGCATTGCGGACGATGACCGTGTCCAGCCATCCGCAGCGTCTGCGCCGGCCCGTCGTGGCGCCGAATTCAGCACCTTTGGCCTGAATGGCATCGCCGATGGCATCGAACAACTCGGTGGGGAAGGGACCTGCGCCCACGCGGGTGGTATAGGCCTTGACGATACCGGTCACGCCGTTGATATGGCGCGGGCCGATGCCGGCCCCGGAGCAGGCATTGGCGGCCACCGTGTTGGAGGACGTCACAAAGGGATAGGTACCGTGGTCGATGTCCAGATGGGTCCCCTGGGCACCTTCGAACAGAACCTGGCGTCCGGCTTTGATCGCCTGATCGATCGTAACAGATACGTTGTCGACATAGGGGCGCAGCCGTTCGGCATAGGCCAGATACTCGCCGATGACAGCGTCTGGATCGACGGTTTCGGCCTTGAGATAATGTTTCAGATAAAAGTTTTTTTCATCCAGGATCGACCGCACCCGCTCCTCGAACACGTCGGCGTCCAGCAGTTCGACAAACCGTACACCGCGACGGGTGGCTTTGTCCTCGTAGCAGGGGCCGATGCCGCGTCCGGTGGTGCCGATTTTTTTGTCGCCCTTCATGAGCTCGCGGGCATGATCCACGGCCTTGTGATACGGCATGATGACATGGGCTTTTTCGCTGATCTTGAGTTTGGCGGGGCCGGCATCGACACCTTTCTCGGTCAGATAATCGATCTCGCCCAGCAACACCTCGGGATCCACCACCAGGCCATTGCCGATCACGCACGTTTTCCCTTGCAGAATACCGGATGGCACCAGATGACTGATAAACTGTTGGCCGTTGACCACCATGGTATGGCCGGCATTGTTGCCGCCCTGAAATCGGGCGACGATATCGGCATGTTCGGCCAACAGATCGACAACTTTACCTTTTCCTTCATCGCCCCATTGGGTGCCGATGATCACAAGATTGGACACGAGATGCTCCTTGCAGCAAAAATTGTTAGTGTGATCGCCGTTGATTTGCTCAACCGATAGCAACGCATCAATGGCGTCGTTCACGAAAAAAACCCTGGATCAATTCACGGCATTCATCCAGGAGCAGGCCTTCCACGATTTCAGGGTGATGGTTCAGACGGCGGTCTTCGCCAAGATTGTACAGAGATCCTGCAGCGCCCCATTTCGGATCCCGGGTTCCGAAAAAAATCCGTTGAATCCGAGCATGGATGATAGCGCCCATGCACATAAAACAAGGCTCGACCGTAACATAGAGGGTGGTGTTTAACAACCGGTAGTTTTGGCGTTGGGCGGCCGCCTGCCGGATCGCCAGCATCTCGGCATGGGCGCTGGGGTCATGGTCGCAGATGGTCTTATTGTGGGCCTTGGCCAGGATGTCGCCCTCGGCTGAAACCAGTACGGCCCCGACCGGAACTTCTTGAAGGCCAGCCGCCAGGCGTGCTTGCAAAAGGGCTGTCCGCATAAAGGTAATGTGTTGTGCATCGTGATCCATCGGAGCCTTCGTTCGTTCGATTCAACCAACCCAGGATTTAATAGAGGATTCTTTCGTACGAGGCAAGTGGATGTTGCAGGCAGTCGTTGCCGAGGGCTGAAGACCCGCCTGACCGCGTTAAGCAGAAAACGATGCTGGCATGGCGAAAGGCCTGGATGATACCGTGACATGAACGGAAAAAAAGCATACCCAAATGGTATAAACGCCTGCTGACGAATTTGAATTTGTCGTTGACATCATGCAGGGATTGGCTTATGAAGCACTTCGTTCAAATAACCACCCGTTGCGCCCGTAGCTCAGCCCGGATAGAGCGCCGGACTACGAATCCGTAGGTCGCAGGTTCGAATCCTGCCGGGC
>JAHLLS010000041.1 GCA_020444045.1 Deltaproteobacteria bacterium | reverse complement strand
TCGCCGACAGATTTACAGTCTGTTCCCTTTGACCACTCGGGAACCCCACCTTGTGATTAAACTGGAGCCAGCGAAGGGACTCGAACCCCCGACCCACTGATTACAAATCAGTAGCTCTACCAACTGAGCTACGCTGGCCTATAAACCGCCGTAAAATTGTAACCGAGGCGTGCTGGCACCAGCCGCCGATGATTGACCAAATTAAAACATCATTTAATACCGGTCTTTTTTCATATTTACAAGAGAAAAATTCATTTTTTTTAAAATAATTCCACTTTGATCAAGATACACGGGATAGCGTTGTTTTTACCCTATTTTCCCGGAATCGTCACCCTGTTATCGTTATCGCTGGTTACGCATTGGTTTTGCCCGCCATGGTATCGCAGTCGCGCACCAGGTTTTAAGCCCGCGCCGCTTTCCCCCTGCCGTTTCCTTTGCGGTATATTAAAGGTACCCTGCCAGCGACCGATAAAGAATATAGCGTCAAACGAACCATCCTGCGAACCGGTGGGCAAGAGCGCCTGTCGAAACCCGATAGACTATGGATCACAACCCCATCCGGGGCCGCTATGCGAAGGATCAACCGGCGATAACTGCTTGACAAACTGACACTGCAATGTATAACGGTTCGAAGATACCGTATTTTCAAGCATTTTCCAAATTCAGACAAAGTGAGTCGATTTTGAAACAAAAAGAAATGATTACCTTGATTATAAGCCTGTGTTTCTTGGTCACCGGCTGCACAACCACCATGATGAATGCCACGCCATCCGAGGTAAGCCCCACGGCTGCCCAAGGTCTTACAACTGAAGCGGCGCCTCCCAGCTACGTCGACATCGATGAAAACGTCTACCAGAACAAGGACGACGCGAATATCGCCACCCCTTCAATGGATACCAACGGGTCCACCGATGAAGCCGCAACCCATTTGTCGGCGACATCCGAAACCAGCCCTAAAACCGAACAGGCCAAACTGGACGAAGCCTTGGAATTTTGCCGCGATTCCCAGGACTACTGGCAGCGCGGAGAGCTGGAAAAAGCGGTAGAAGCTTTGGATCAAGCCTATTTGCTGATTCTTGACGTGGAGCCTCAAGATGATTTCAAACTTGTCCAAGAAAAAGAAGATCTACGCTTTATGATTTCTAAACGTATCTTGGAAATCTACGCTTCGCGCAATATCGTGGTCAATGGCAGCCATAACGCCATACCTTTGGACATGAACCGCCATGTTGAAGCCGAAATCAAACGGTTCACGGTGGGCGTCGAAAAACAATTCTTTCTGCGGTCACTCCAACGATCCGGTCGCTATCGGCCTGAAATTGTTGCCGAGTTAAAAGCGGCCGGCCTTCCCGAAGAGTTGTCTTGGTTGCCCTTGATCGAAAGCGGCTTCAATGTCAAAGCGTTGTCCCGGGCTCGTGCCCTTGGACTCTGGCAGTTTATCCCCTCCACCGGCTATAAATTTGGCCTTAAACGGGATCGGTTCATCGATGAACGCATGGATCCGGACAAAGCCACGCGGGCAGCCATTGCCTACCTGAAGGAACTGCACAATATTTTCGGCGACTGGACCACGGTCTTGGCTGCTTATAACTGTGGCGAAGGGCGTGTTCTGAGGGTCATCAAAACGCAGAACGTGAACTATCTGGATAATTTCTGGGATCTTTACGAACGTCTGCCGAGAGAAACCGCGCGTTACGTGCCGCGCTTCCTGGCTACACTGCACATCCTCAGCACGCCCGAGAAATACGGCATCGACCTGGCCCAAATCGATCCGCCGCTGGTCTATGAAACGGCCACGATCGATCGCCAAATCCACCTGAAAGATGCGGCCAAAGTGCTTGCCGTACCCGAGGCAACGCTGCGCGATTTGAACCCGGAACTGCGGTATAAGATTCTGCCACCGACGTCTTATGGACTAAAAGTGCCGGTCGGCACCAGCGAGTTGTTGATCGCCCAGATCGAGGATATTCGCCCGGCCTCACTCCCCCAACCCGCCTATGTCTACCACCGGGTCCGGTCCGGGGAAACGCTTTCGACAATTGCGCGACGCTACCGAACCAGCGTGTCGCGCATCCAGCGGGCCAACAATTTGCGCGGTTCTTTTATTCGTGCCGGGAAGCGTTTGAAAATACCGGGCAAGGGGACCTATGCTGCCGCCAGCCCGCCCCCCAAGCAAACGCTGAGCAGCCCTCCCGCACAAATGCCGGCTTACCATGTGGTGCGCCGTGGCGACTCACTGTGGAATATCGCCCGTAAATATGGCACAACCACCCAGGCCATCCAGAAGCTAAATGGCCTATCCGGAACTCATCTTTACGAAGGTCAAAAACTAAAACTTGCCACAACACCCGCACCTGTCCAGATGGCCGATGGCATGAAAACCTATCAGGTGCGATCCGGCGACAGCCCATTTAAAATTGCACAAACCCACCAGATGCCGTTGGATCGGTTTCTAAAAATCAACCGTCTCTCAGCGCGCAGTACCATCTATCCCGGACAACAGGTCTATGTTGAATAAGAAACGTCGAGCTATTTGCGCCAGAAAACCACACCCATGATAATGAATAATAGCCCGACGGCAAACAGCAGAATATACAGCGGCATGGTGAAAACATAAACGAGCCAATCAAAATCCGCTGCCCAGTAAAGCCGTTCATCGCCCACCAAATCGACAATCGCCATTTCGCTCCAGCCACCCGGAGGGGCGCCCCAGTCACCGCCCCCCCCCTCTTGCATCAGACTGGTAATCGCCTGGAAACCGACAATCAAAATACTGACCAGCCACGCGCCTAAACCAACCATTGTAAACTTATTCATCTTGCCCTCTCCCTCGGATTGACATCAACACCCGGATCATGTCCTTCTGGCGATATGGTCTATCGTGGCTCCGAAGCCGTCAATTACCCCGCTATCATCTTGACGACGGTACGGCCTTGGTTGGCACCTTTTAGCAAGAGTGCCATGTAATTTTCGACATCATTCAAATCGATTTCACGGCTCAGCGCCGCCAGGCCTTCCGGGCGCCAATCACCCGCCAATTTCCCCCACAGCGCCTGTCGTAGCTCACTGCCGCATTCTGCCGAATCAATACCATACAGGGCCACACTGCGCAGGATGAAGGGAAAGACGGTTAATGACAGATTCGGCGATGCCACCAGCCCGCAGCAGGTAACAGCGCCGCCATAACGCGTCATTTTGATCGCGTTTGAAAGAATCTTTCCACCCACGGTATCGACCACGCCCGCCCAGCGGGCTTTGAGGATCGGTTTTTCAGCCTGGGCTTCGGCCTCGTCGCGCGCCAAGACGGACACAGCGCCAAGCGATTCCAGAAATGATATCGCATCGGCTTTGCCACTGACAGCCACCGGTTTATAGCCCAGGCCGCTGAGCAGTGCAATGGCCAGGGAACCAACCCCGCCCGTAGCACCGGTAACCAGGATTTCACCCTGATCCGGGGTCACACCATGGTTGATCAGACGATGAATGCACATGGCGGCCGTAAATCCTGCTGTGCCATATATCATGCTCTCTTTTAGGGTAAGACCGGGCGGCATGGGGATGACCCATTGGGCCGGAACGCGGATGTATTGCCCCAACCCGCCGGATGTGTTCATCCCCAGGTCAAAACCGGTCACCAAGACCGAATCCCCCGCATGCAAGTGGGCCACCCGACTCTCAGCGACCACTCCGGCGGCATCGATGCCCGGCGTATGGGGATAATGGCGTGTCACCCCTTTGTTGCCATGCCCCGAAAGGGCATCTTTGTAGTTCAAAGAAGAATAGTGGACCTGAATAAGCACATCATGGTCCGGAAGCGCATTCAGAGGGCGATCGACGATCGACCGCTGAAAATCCCCGTTGGGTGTTTCACTGACGACAAAAGCTTTGAAAGAATCAGGAAGTGCCATATTTACCTCGGGTTGGAAATCAAGGGTTGTCGATTATGGCGAAAAAACAGCCGACCTTATCCGAAGAGATGATCGTTGGGCATTGAAAGTGGCTGCGAATAATACCCATCTTGGCGCATTAACAAATGGAATGTAATACCCCCTGCGGTGCGTTGGGCAAAGGCCTTCGCAAGTCTCGCCAACTCACTCACTTGGGAATAGACTAACGGAATTCCAGCAGGAGATCAAGGTTGTCCATCAAACCACCATCCCAAGGGAGGTGACGTTCCCGGTGTTCGGGCAACCGCCCATCTTGCAGTGTCGCGGCACCACTATACGAAAACAGGAATCGTATAACCTTTTGGTTTTTAAACATCTTCCCGGTTAGCGCGTTTTGACCTTCCAGCGTTGGCCATCGGTCCGAAGGCCCACAGCACCATTGTGATCCGTCCGATAAATTCTGGCGGCCAGTCGCTTATACCGCTCGATTACGCTTGTATGCGGGAAACCGAACCGGTTCTGCCAGCCGGCCGATATAACAACGATTTCCGGTTGGACGGCGGATAGAAACCCGATCGAGCTGGAAGTTTGGCTGCCATGATGAGGGGCCACCAGTACTCGGCTGGGCAATGCCGCTCGACAGCATTCAAGTAATTCTGCTTCGGCCGAAGCTTCGATGTCTCCCGGGAATAAAATACTGCAGGCTCCCATGGTCAACTTCACGACCAGTGAATGGTTATTATAGGCGTCCCCCGATGACGGGTGATTCTTCTTGCCGACCGTCGCTGGCGGGTGAAGAATATCCATGGCGACACCACCGATAATCAGGTTGCGATCCAGTTTAAAAAACTTGGGTACGTTGACCCCACTGCGCAGCACGGCTTCCAAAAAACTACGAAAACTATCCGTAGATGCGCGCGCCCCTGTCCAGAGCAATCTCTTCGGATGAAAATGTCCCAGAATGTAAACCAGGCCATTCATGTGATCACTGCTCGGGTGGCTCAAAACAAGGGTATCGATTTGCATGATTTTTCGAGAGCGTAAAAACGGTGCGATGACGCGTTCGCCCATATCGAAAAACTGATTATTCGTATACCCGCCCCCGTCAATCAACATCGTTCCCCCGCCCGGGAATTCCACCAGCGCGGCGCTTCCCTGCCCGACATCCATGATGGTCACACGCAAATCACGATGCCAGAAGCGTGCATGCCCCCAATAAAGGCCATCGACGACCAGCACCATCAACACGATAAGAAAAACCCGACGCCGCAGGGGGACTCTTTTTGGCATAGCGACCACACCCAAAAGGGCATAGTAGCAAAGGATTTCGATGACGGATGGCACAACGGTGGGTATAGCCGCACCATCGAAAGCGGCCAGCGTCTGCATTATCCAAAGCGCCTGGGCAAGCCCCCATCCCGCCAGTTGAATGCCGGCTTCAGCCAAATAGGTATTGACGGGCATCACGAGCAAGGAAAGGATTCCCAGCGGCAGGACAAAGAACCCCATCAAGGGTACCAGAAGGCAATTGGCAATCAGCCCTATCAGCGAAATCTGTTGGAAATAATACATGACCAGCGGAAGCGTCCCCGCCGTGGCCCAGAGTGTCACCCGCACAAACGTTTTTATCCGGTTCCACATCCGGGAGGGCCAGTCCGGCCGGGAAGTCGCCTGGTTCTCTATCGATTTCAGACCCAAAACAATCCAAAAAACAGCGCCAAACGACATCTGAAAAGAAATGGAGAATAACGCCGGTGGATGCCAGATCAGCATCAACAACGCCGCCAGTGCCAAAAAGTTCAGGGTATCGCCGTCTTTATGGATAAAATACGTCACCAAAAACGCTAATACCATGATCAAGGCCCGTTGCGTTGCGGGAGACAACCCGGATAGGATGGCATATGCCACGATGGGGCCGATCGCCAACGCGGTGGCGCCACGCCGACCCCACCCTCTCTCCAGGATAAAAGAAAACCGGTTTAACCCTTGATGACAAAGCCAGAAGACCAACCCGCCAACGATACCAATGTGCAAACCGGAAATGGCCAACAGATGTCCGACGCCGCAACGGTTGAAAATCTGACGCAAATCCGGAGGGATGGCCTGGCGCTCGCCAATCAAAAGCGCCTTCATGACGGCCTGCGTCGGGATGTCGGACAGGGTTTCGATTACGGTGCGTGCCTGGCTGCGATAACGGGAGATCAGGGATGGCACGGGAGGAGATTCACTTCCGACGACGCCAAGACGCTCGCCACGAACAAAGGCGGATCCAAAAACCCGCTGAAACGTCATATGGCGCTGATAGTCAAAACCCCCTGGATTGTTAAAGTTCCGAAAAGCCTTGATGCGACAGCGAAACGATAGCCTTGTTCCGGGAAAAATTTCCGGTGCATCTCCGGCTACTGTAACGCGAATGCACCCTGTCACCGTCAACGTCTGATGCTTATCCTGCAGATGGGACACCCTCAGGATTAAACGGCGACGACCGTGGCGATCGGGAAGAACTTCTACAACGGTCCCTTCGATGCGCCACCGCTGGGAGATCGTGTAATGGCTGATATGGTTTTCCGGAAAATCGACCGGCAACCATGGGGACATAAGGATATAACCCAGAAGAGCCAGTAGAATAAGCGGGGACAATGCGGCGCTGTGATTTCGGCACCCTTTACATAGGAGAAGGGCGGACAGGAATATCCCGACACCCATCGCTTCAAGGAAATGGCCGGGCCAACTGCCGCCGACAAAGATTCCCGTCGCCAATGCGGCAACCATGGGGATCAGCGGACGGTTATATATATCCGGGGTATCGAACTGAAAATCAGGGGTTTCGCGAAAACCGATTCGGATTTCCACTCGCAGACTCCCATCGAACATTCAGTGCGCTAACAACTGAATATCCGAGTGTCACCAGGGTGAGTCCCCTGGCCAATGGTTTGCCGCCTGCGGGTGTGGCCGCCCACACCGATTTATTTTTCATCCTGCCGAAAGGATGGTTGCCATGACGCCGGTTATCGGTTGTGTCGACCGATAACGGATAGGGTTATGATGCCTTTTCACGCCAGATCGCAGCACCGATGCTACGCATTTTTTCTTCGATCTGCTCGTAGCCGCGATCGATATGGTAGACCCGGTTGATTTCCGTCAAGCCCTCAGCCACCAGTCCGGCCAGAACAAGCGAAGCGCTCGCTCTAAGATCCGAGGCCATCACCGGGGCACCGAAAAGCGCCTTGACGCCACGCACCACTGCGGTATCCCCCGAAATCGTAATATCGGCGCCCAGTCGCCGCAATTCGCTGACATGAATAAACCGGTTTTCGAATATGGTCTCCTTGATAATACTCTGCCCTGCGGCACAGGACATCAACACCATGAATTGGGCCTGCATGTCAGTTGGAAACCCGGGATAGGTCTGGGTTCGAACGTCGACGCTGGCGATCGCTTTCTCAGCCGTAACACGCAGGGAGGTCCCCTGCGACCGAATGGCGACCCCCGCCTGTTGCAGTTTGTCGCTGACGGCACTGAGATGTTCGGGCTGACAGTGCGTCAGGGTCACATCACCACCGGTAAGGGCGGCCGCTGCCATGAATGTCCCGGCCTCGATACGATCGGGAATGATTTCGAACGTGGTTGGCCGGAGTTCCTCGACACCGTTGATCGTCACCACCGATGTGCCTGCGCCCTTAATATCCGCCCCCATTTTCATCAGCACTTCGGCCAGTGCAACGACTTCCGGTTCCCGTGCCGCATTGCGCAATACGGTGACGCCGTCTGCCAATGCCGCCGCCATCATGATATTTTCCGTTCCAGTGACCGTCACGGTATCGAAATAAATATCGGCCCCTTTCAGGCGATGGGCCCGGGCTTCGACGTAGCCGTGACGAATATCGATGGTGGCGCCCAGCCGCTCCAGCCCCTTGAGATGCAAATTGATAGGACGGGCGCCGATAGCACATCCCCCCGGCAGAGATACCCGCGCATGTCCTAAGCGTGCCACCAGGGGACACAAGACCAGAATCGAGGCCCGCATTTTCCGCACGAGATCATATGGCGCCTCGCTGGCCGCCAGGGTGGCCGCGTCAATTTTAATAGTGTGCCCATCCGCCACCACACGCGCCCCCAGACTTTCCAGCAGCAACAGGATGCTGCGAATATCCTGTAGATCGGGGACATTGGTAAAGGTGCACATCCCGTCAGTCAACAGCGCGGAAACCAGGATAGGCAGCGCCGCATTCTTGGCACCGCTGATGGCGACCGTCCCCGTGAGACGCTTGCCACCTTCTACAACGATTTTATCCATGCCATAAGGCTTTCTGTTGATGTTCCAGGGATATCACTTCATAGAAAAACAGCATATTGCCGCCCATCAAAAAACAACGGAACCGGCATTTATCAAAGACGCAAAAAAAAAGCGCTTCCTTCTCCTGTGCAACGGAGCAAGAAAGCGCTTTGGTCGCAGGGGGTTCAGTGGTGATGCCCACCCTTGCCATTGGCCGTATCCAAAATGGCCTTGACGACGCAAAACGTCATTCCGGCCCCCAGAATACCGAGTGCATACCACAGCCCGCCCATAAAGACTATGTGGGACATATCCCACATCCACTCGAAATTGAATGGAAACATTGTGTTGCCTCCTTACAGCCCGTTTATGCTTCGGCCGGGGTCAATCCCGGTTCCGGCCCCTCTTCCGTTGTTTCCTCGGTATCCGCCGCGGCCGCCATATCGGCCTCTGGTTCCAGGGGATTCAATTCCGCTTCCTGGGGAAAAATGGGAAGATAGCGATAGGAAATCATGATTAAAATAATACCATAGGCCACCGGAAGAATCGTTGTCGCCACTTCCTGCCAGCTGGGATAGTACATCGCCCAGATATCAAAAGACATAACGGGCACCGCCATCACCTGCAAGACCATCACCCAGCGGTTCAGCGAAACACCGATCACCGCCAGAATCGTCGCAAGGGTCAGAAGCAGCCGGTTGCTCCGGATCTTAGGTGTAATCAGCATCAATGCCGGGACAACACCGCACAAGACGATCTCTGCAAAAAGAATCCAATAGCCGTATACCGGGTTGTTGCTGTAAAAATCCTTGAGCGTGAACCCCAGGGACGGGGCCGTCGTGGTGGCCCAGTAGACGGTATCGATGATTTTGGCAATGATGTACGTAAACATCATCCACCCGGCGATCTTCGCCAGCAACTGGATCGTGGTATCTTTGACCAATTGTTTGCGGGTAATCTTTTCGGTAATGCGGGTGACCAGCAAGGTAAAGCAGGGGCCATAGGCCGCCGCCGACCAGGTGAAGAGAAAAAACGTCCAGGGCCAGATGAACAAATGTTCGCGGTAGGCGAAGGGCCGCCCGAAAAGCACACCCGCCACCCCGCCGAGAGAGCCCTGGTGGAAAAAACTCAGGAATGCACCGGTGGCCGCAAAAACCGCCATATACTCGTGCATCGTATGGCTGAGATTATGCACAAACGGTACTTTATCCAACTGGCGGTTTTCTAGTATCAGCGGAATGTACTCGATGGTCAGAACGCAGAAGTAGCAACTCAGGCAAAACGCCACTTCCGTCAGCATGGAATGCACATTGGCATGCCAGAAAATGAACCATGACCGCAGCGGCTGCCCGACATCGATGGCCAGGATGAGCAATGCGCTGCTGTAACAGATGAACCCGATCAAGACGGCATAATTAATGATGTTTTTTAATTCATCCTTGCCGATGACATATTTTAGCAGGCCGGTGAAAAAGGCACCGCCCCCCAGGGCAATGACGGCCAGGTCCGCCCAGATCCACAGCGCAAAGCCATAATAATCGTTCATGTTGGTCTGGTTCAAGCCTTTGAACCAACAAAGGATCATGGCGTAAACGCCCCATAGCAAAACCGCACCCACCACACCAAGCCCCAGTGCGAATTGCCAGATCGGGCAACGTTTGACTCCCTTGGGTATCAATGCAGAATCCATAAAACCAGTGCTCCTAAAAAAGCTGTTGATTGATGGAAAGAGCCGGGTCCAGCCAACCGGCCCTGTATGCTTTTTCCGCTTCGCGGGTGATCACTTAGTGGTGTGCCTCTTTTTGATCCAGCAGATGCGGTTTATGGATGGCGTCCTGGACCCACTGCTTGCTGGATAGGTAATAAATCTTCGTATTGGTTTCGAGTTCTTCCAGAAGTCTGAAAGCATGTGGGTTCTGTGGCCGTCCCCCTTTCTTGAGATTCGGCTTGGCAATCTGGTGAACCTGATGCTCCGGATTGTTCAAGTCCCCAAAGATAATCGCCCCCGCCGGACAAGCCTGGGTGCAGGCCGTTTGGTATTCGTTTTCTTCCAGTTCCCGCCGCCCCTCCGCATTGGCTTTCTCCGTGGCTTTCTGATACCGTTGAAAACAAAAATTGCACTTTTCGACAATACCGCGCATCCGAGCAGAAACGTTGGGGTTCAGGTATTTTTCCATCTCGTTTGGCCACACCGGATCCCACCAGTTGAAATGGCGTGCGTGATACGGGCAGGCCCCCATACAGTAGCGGCAACCAAAACAACGGGTATAAATCTGGCTGACGATTCCGGTCTGTCGATCATAATCCGTGGCCGTGGCCGGGCAAACCGACACGCAGGGCGAATGCCCTTCATGTTTGCCAGCACAATGCTGGCAGGGCCGGGGAAGATAGCAGACTTCGGCATCGGGGTAAGGTTTGCCGTTGGTCAACCGGTAAACCTGCATCCAGGTGATGCTGACCAGTTTATTGGATTCGTCCTCCCTGAACGGGACGTTGTTTTCGGCCATACAGGCCACCATGCAGGCGCCGCAACCGGTACATTTGTCCAGGTCGATGACCATGCCATAACGTTTGGGCTTACCGAAATTGCCAGAGTGTTTCATCAGAACCTCGTACTGTTGAATTAGGCTTTCACCAGAGATGCAAGAATACCCCAGGTCGCGTCAAGGCCGGAGGCTGGGTCTTCGACCGATCCAATCAAATCATTGGCGTTGACGCCTTTTTGAGCAAGATAACGGTCATAAGCCGTATGCCCGAGCCCCCGCGGTATCGCTACCAGGCCCGGCATCACGCCATCGGACAAATGCACGCGCACCGCGGCATCCCCCAAGGGTGTTTTCAAAACCGCCTGGTCGCCTTCGCCAAAACCGGCGGCACGGGCTGTCTCCGGGTTCACCTCGACCAATAGCATTTTGCCTTTCAAAACCTTGTCGGAGACTATCTTGATTAAAAACGGCGGGGAGCCCACAGCGCCATTGGTGATCCGGACTGAATCGTAGGGGATCAGTTCCATATTGTAACTGCCGTCGTCGCCTTGCGGCGCGGTCATGGCAAATAGCGTCTTGAGATCGGCTCCGGAAACCGCAAAGTCGAATTTACCGGAGGCGGTCGGAAAAGCCAGGGACCAGTCATCCGGCGTGAAGTTTTCATCGATCCAATAGCCGCGATCTTCAATCTCATCCCAATACGATGACAGGGCCTCCCGCAAACAGGCCTCGTAGTTCTCCCAGGGGAGGGAAGCGGCTACACTTCCCCCCAGCGCTGCGGCTAATTGCAGGATGGTGTCGCCGGTATGCATCGTATCAAACTGCGGGTCGACAATCGGCTGGGCCAGCCCAATCATCGGACGATGAAATCCTTCCGTAACCGGGACATCCTCCCATCGTTCTAGGTGGGCCAAATTGGGAAGAATGATATCCGCCATCGTGGCGGTCTCGTCCATTTGGGAGGCGAAACTGACGATGAACGGGATCTGCTGCAAGGCCTCGCTCACCATTGCGCTCCCCGGCATGCTGAAAAACGGGTTGGCATCGTAAACCAGCAAGGCCTGGCAGGGATAGGGTTCGCCGGCCATCAACGCACCCGGGACACGGTTTAAAAGCTGTTCCGCAAACGGGAAAGCCGCGCTGCCAGCACCGTCTAAACGGGGATTGGCCAGACCGACTTCCGCCGGAGCATCCAGAACCGGTTCCAACCAGCCGTCTATCTCCGGCCGCGGCATGGCCCAAGCCCCTCCCGGACGATTGATGTTGCCCACCAAGGCATTCAGGGCATGTACCGCAACGTATTCGCCAAAACCACCCGGCACCTTTCCCTGACCACGGCCACAAAGGGCGATCGGCCGCCGTGCGCGTGCAAACTCGCGGGCCAAGGCGACGATGGTCGACTGATCGACACCGGTCTGTTTGGACACATTGCCCGGACTGTAGCCACTCAGTACGACACGACGAAATTCGTCGAAACCGGCAGAAAAATTATTCACAAAGTCATAATCATAGAGGGATTCTTTGATGATCACATAGGCGATGCCGAGCGCCAGAATCCCTTCGGTTCCCGGTGAGATGGGGATCCACTGATCGGCTTTGGCGGCCGTGTTGGACAGACGTGGCTCGATCTGCTTAATGACCGCGTTCGTGTCCTTCCATTTGCTGTTGATCCGGATCATGTGAACCGTGTTGCCCCAGCCCTCAATAAGGCCGCAGCCGAAGCTGAGAACATAGTCCGCGTTTTCGAGATCGAAGCCCATACGCCCGTCCACGCCATGCATCCGCTTCAGCGTCATGTCATAGGCGTCCATCATCGATGGCGTGGTCATGAAATTGGGCGATCCGTAAGCCGTCATAAACCGTTTTAGCAGCGCCGGCATGGAACCATAGGGGCGGGTGGAGAGACACGCCACCGTTTCCGGTTGTCCGGCCTGCCGGATTTCCCCCAGTTGCTCCGCCACAATCGAAATAGCCTCTTCCCAAGACAGCCGCCCCCACTGGTTCGCACCACGCTCGCCAAGCCGTTTCATCGGGTAGCGGATACGGGTCGGACCGTATAACATCTGAAGCCCGGAAGCGCAGAGGTTGCAAACGCCGCCCTGGTTGGTGGGGTAGTCCTCCCGGCCCTCGATTTTAACGGCCCGTTCCCCGACCTTGCGCACAGTGATCCCACAGCCACCCCCACAGAGCGTGCTGACGGAATTGACGTAAGTGTTTTCGCCATCGGGCGGGAATGGTGTCCAGGGCCACATCTGGGTCCAGATGGCCAGGTCGTCTTGTATTTTCCAGGGCAGCGGCGTCAGGGCCGTTCCCACGGCACCACCGACGCTCATCGCTAAAAAGCTTCTTCGGTCTATTTTCATCGACATACCCCTTGTCTCTTTCTGGAATCCCCTCAAATCGTCCTTGAGCCGCTTATTTGTGACAGACGAAGCAGCCGCCTTTGCCCGTCTGCACACTTGCCTGACGAACACCCTCTTTCCCATGGCATTCAGCGCAGTCATCCATCTTCATGCGATCCCAGGTGTTCTTTTTAAAGCCACCGATGTTCTTGCCCCAGATATTACGGCTGTATAGGGAAATGCGATTCTGCTCGTAGATCGGAAGTTCCGTGGATTCACCGATGTAACCATGACAGGTGACACAATCCATATTCCCCATTTTGACATGGGCCACGTGGGAGAAATAAACACATTGCGGCTGTTTGGCGTAGATCAGCCAAGGGACTTCCCGATCTTTCTGAACGTAAGCTTCGACAAACTTGATTTCATTCGGCGTGTCGCCTTGGACTTCTTCGTGGCAGTCGATGCATTGGGCAAGGGTCGGTGCGCCGGAAAAGCTACCGTCTTCACGGAAAAAATGGCAGCTTTCACATCCCTCGTCGACCAGTTCCATATGTTGGACATGGTTGAAATCAATAGGCTGTTTTTTCTGCGAATACAACAGCTTGGGGAAAACAACCCACCCCACGACGAGACTGAGAACGAACCCGATCATAAAAAAAAGAATGATCGGACCGCCCGTTTCACTGGCGTTCGGCACCCTTTCCCGATCATCCACTGCAACTTGTTTGGTGTCGTCTGTATTACTCATGGAAACTCCGTCTGGCTGCTGAACAGAATAAAAAATCCCGTCAATCGGCAAGCCTGTCTTCGGAGAGAAACGCTTTAATGATGCATTGTCGCAGAACCATTTTCAGCATTCCATCTACCGTCGGCCACCAAGATCAGGGATCCTCCCCACCGTATCGTACCTCTATCACCTGTTACCAAAATCTATTCGGATATCGCTTGTTCTCAACTCTCCTACAAAGAAAACCATCCACGCCACTCGGATCAAAAGGGTGGACGGTTTTGTCCCGGCCGCCCCGCGCAGGACCGGGCAGCCTTCAATACCTTGATTTCCAGCTAAAATTTGCTTTTTTTACCCTGTCACCGGCTGAAATGTCAAGTTAAAATCACTGTCCCATGGCCCCATAACTGTGCAACCCGGGCAAATAATTGACACCAAAATAAGTGAATAAAACCGCCAGAAAACCGGCGATTGACAATACCGCAATCCGGTTGCCACGCCATCCGCGCATAAATCGTGCGTGCAGCAGCGTGGCGTATACAAACCATGTGACCAGCGACCATGTTTCTTTGGGATCCCAGCCCCAGTAACGTCCCCAGGCGGAATTGGCCCAGACAGCGCCGCTGATGATGCCCGCCGACAGGAACAGAAACCCGAACATAACCAGTTGATGGGTCAATTCATCCATCAAATTGTCGGAAGGCAGCCGTTCCAGGATGGCGGGCCCCCCGATACGGCGCAACAGATAAAGCAGGCTGATGCCGAACGCAATGGCAAAAGAAGCATATCCGATGAAACAGGTAAACACATGGGCAATCAGCCAGTTGCTTTTGAGTGCCGGAATCAGGGGCTGAATCTGGTCAGGTTTGAGCGATGCATAGGCCAGCGCGCTGACAGCCAGCAGCGATCCAATCAGGCCGATAATTCGATTGCGATAGCGCCACTCGATAAACAGGTGCAGCAGAATGATACACCATGCGAAAAAAACAAGTGATTCATATAGGTTAGACAACGGGGCATGGCCGATCCCCATACGATAGGACTCGACCCAGCGCAAAATGATTCCCGCCGTATTCCCGGTAAGCCCCAGGATGGCCACCGCGGTGGCCATGCGCCCGGCGGCTTCTTTTTTGAAGACCCATTCAAAGAGGTACAAAAAAAAGGCCAGCCCATAAATAAAGGTAACGATCGAGAGTATATGCGAACTGCTCATGGTATATCCTTATTATATTAGGGTCGATAGGTTGAATGGAAAACACGCCGATGCTTTTTCAGCGGCCGCGAGCTAGTCACGACAGGGATTTCAGCCGTTCCGCCAGTTGCGCCGTCCTTCTTTCCATGCCAAGCTTATTGCGATCGGCAATGCCCGCCACGGCCACGTGGGTCCGGCCGCCCCGGGCCGTTATTTCGACACACACGGTTTGATGGGACATGAAAAAGGTAATGATGAAGCCGATGATCATGCCCACAAACCCGGTATAGACCACCGGGACACCGGGATCCCGGGTCACCTGGAGGCCGGTATAGTAGCGATCAGCCTTTTCATCGGGTGTAAACGCCCGCTGTTTCTGTCCGAGAACGGTGAAGATGAGCGTTCCGCCCCGCATCTTATCGAAATTGGGGAAATGCAGGGGCAAAAGAACTTCCGTTTTCTCGCCTTCCGTTGGCAGCACCTCGACGATCAGACCCGGACCCAGGTTTTGTCCTCCGAACTGCATCGCCTCCTGAAAACCGGCAATCAACACCTGGCCGGATCCATCCGGCAAGTCAAACCGCTCTCCGATCGCCGCCTTCTGGGTAAAGGATTGACCCGTCGCTTTCGCGGTAATTTTCAATTCCACTTCCTCAGGGGGATCGGTGTGGTCATGCCCGTCTTCAGGTGCCATTTTGCCATAGCTGGATTGGAACAGATTTATGCCGCGATAGCGCAGGGGGTCATTCACGATGATGTCCTTCTGCAAAACAATCTGGTCGTCTTCTAATATCGTGAGACTGGAGCGGAATTCTTTCGGGGCACCATTGTCGTAGAAGCTGACGTCGAAATCATCACAGCGAATCGCGAAAGGCAGCGGGAAGGCTTGGCCGGTCTGACGCAGAAAAATGGAATCGACCGTCTCGTTCTCGGGAATATTCACAAACCCTTCAAAGCCGAAAAGGGAACCGACGAGACTCCCCAACAATAAAATAACGACGCTCAAATGGACAATATACACACCGATGCGCGTCCAGCGCCACTTTTCAGCAAAAAGCCAAAATCCCCCGTCACTTTCCTCCTGATGCGTATAGGCAAACTTTTGTTTTAGGACCGGAAGGAAAAGGGTCTGCAACGTTTCAGGACTGCGGTCGTCATCAAATGAAATTCTATTTCGACTTTTCTGAAAGCGGCTGCGTCGAAAACGGGGGATTTTGACAAAAAGAATTTTACGAATGGATGCGAGCCGTTCAATCGAACAGATAATAATGTTCAACACCAGCAAAATGATCAGCAGGCGAAACCACCAGGAGCGATACATATCAAAAAAATCAAGCGCCGACAGCAATCGGTAGCCGAATTCGCCGAAAGCCTGCAAGTATTCCATCGGTTGTTTGTTCTGGGGGATAAAGGTGCCGATAATCGATGTTCCCGCCAGGGAAAGCAGCAACAGGATGGTCAATCGCACCGAGGCAAAAAATGCCCAGATGGCATCCCATATGCCACCTGAGACTTCTGTTTCACGCATCTGACGTCCTTTCCATACGAAAAAAGATTCGGGTTTCCATATCATGACCGTCCTTGTCAGGCAATATGCATCGCTGCCGCGCGTAAAACAGCGCCAAAAGTACACGCACATGGGATGTGGCACGAATACGGGCGGATAATCGCTTGATGGTCGTATTCCTCCTCTCCATGGCTCCTACCCACGCCCATTGACAAAGGTCATGCTCACCCCTGCGGGCATGGTGGTCGGTAAAGCACCCCGGTCAGGCCCCCCCGGCGGAACGCGCGCGGATAACGGCACGCTTGGATAAATCAAGATAGCGCCGCGCCAACTGTTCGATATCGCCCACACGAATGCTGGCATAATCGGCGATAATGGTCCGGCACCAGTCCAGTTGGACAGGCTCGAAAGACGCACCGGCCAGGACCGTATTCAACCAATATCCATTTTCACGGAAACGATCCTTGATCCCGGTCAAGGTTGGCTCCAGGGCCCGCTGCAATTCCTCGGGGGAGACGCCGTCTTGCCGGATGTCCCGAATAATGGCCTCCACCTCGGTCTGGACGGTATCCAACAGTTTTGGCGCCAGTGGAATATAAATGATAAAAAGTCCGTACCCTTTATAGGTGCGGCTGGGATGGCTGAATGCCCCGGGCGAATAGGCCGCGCCAAGCTTTTCGCGAATACGCAACCGCAGACGCTCCGACACGATTTCCGCCAGAATGTTCAACCGGCGGGTTCGCCCGATATCCCACATGTCATCGGTTGGGAATGCCATGACCAGTTGTGCTTTTTCGATCTGGGAGATGACGTCCACATTCATCTGTCGGGCGGCGGGGAACACCGGCCCCGTTCGGTTTTCGGTTTTGATGGCCTCGGCCCGTTTTCCCGGCAGGCTGCCAAGATAGCGCGCCGCCATGCGGACAACGGTTTCACGGTCCACATCACCCACTATTGCCAATTCCATAGCACCCTGGCGCAGCGCGGGAACAATCCAGTTTTCAACATCTGTCACCGACAAGGCATCAAACGCCTCCGGCGATGGAAGACCAAATCGCGGATCATTGCCGCTTAGAAAACGCCACCCGTAAAGATTCAGGACACCATCGACCGATTGCTGCATGGTACGATACATCTGCTGGTATCGGTTCAGCGCCAACTGCCAGGCATCTTCCCGAAAAACGGGATCGACGATATAGGCCAAAAGCAATTGGAACATGAGTTCGATTTCATCGGGTGTCGAGCTTCCTTCGAGGGTGAACCGATCGTCTCTGACACCAAAACGAATATCCGTCTTTTTCCCGGCCAAAGCCTCTGCCAGGGCCTCCTTGTCCAGCCGACCGAGTCCGCTTTCGTTGACCACCTCATCGGCCAGCGTTGCCAGGGCGGATTTACCGACCGGAACACCGGCGCGGCCTTCTCCAAACGAAAGCACGAACTGAATTTCATCGGCAGTGAAATCCGTCGCTTTAAAATTCAGTCGGATGTCATTTTCAAATCGAATCATTGACACGCCGATATCCGTCTGCTCCTGCTGAGTGGCAATCCCTCCCTCTTGTGACGGCGACGGCAAATAGGGGAAGACCGCGCGCTGCACTTTAACCGGAGGCGAAACGGGCGTTGCCTGAGACTGGTTGAACACAGCGACGATCTGGTCTTCCGGTGTTGCGGAGGGGGATACGATGGCCGCATTGCCGGTCACCAGCACCAGACGGTGCGATACCGCCCAAATGCGACGCAATCGATCTTGCAGCGTTTGCGTTGTCGCGGCCGCAATGACCGGTTCGGCAAAAAGCTTCTCTTGCTCCGGAGAACGAAAAACGCGGTCGTCCAACACGGACCGGATAAGGTTACGGGCCAACGTGCTGCTATCGCGTGTGCCCGCCTGGGCAGCGGCCTGCTCCAGTCCGGCACGATAATCTTGCTTGACCCGTTCGAGCTCCTCTTCGCTAAAACCAAATTGCAAGGCCTGACGAAGCGTTTGCTCGATCAGTGTCAGGGCATCACGCCAATTTTCCGGCTGACAGTCAGCACTGATATACCCGTAACGCGTCTGGCGCAGAAAAATGCCGCTGCCGGCGCTCACGTCCGTGATGGGGGATCCCGCTTGATTGAGGGCGCGGTTCAAGCGATTGCGAAGTATTTGATTGGCCAGCTGCTCTTCAATCTGCCGGCGTTGAACGTCTGCCGTATCGACCGCATGCGCATCATGCGTCAAAACCTGCAAGGTGACAGACGTGCTGCCGAGTTCTTTTTCGTAATGATAGAAGGTTTTCAATTTTTCATGCTCGACCTGACCCGTGTCCGGGTTTTCCCGGGCAGGCGCACGAGCGGCCATTTGGCTGAACTGCGCTTCAACCAGTTCACGGGCAAGTGCCGGATCAAAATCCCCCACCATGACCAGAATCATGTTGTCCGGCCGATACCAGGCATCGTAAAACGCCTTAAAAACGGATTGGTCCGCTGACCCTATAACCGCTTCGCTCCCAATCGGAAGACGATCGGGAAAACGCGTCCCGGCTAACTCGAATGCCAAGGAAGCCACATAGGAACGGTAATCCGCCGAATCACGGGCACGCTTCTCGGCTAAAATAACACCACGTTCGCGCTCAATCTCGGACGGAAGAAGCAATGCCCCCTCGGCGTAATCCTGCATGACCTGAAGCGCTTCACGCAGACTTTGGCGGTCCGATACCGGCAAGTTGATATCGTAGACAGTTTCGTAAAAGCCGGTATGGGCATTGGCATCCGGACCGAACTGCATGCCGATTTTCTGGAAATATTTGACGAGTTCACCGGGAGGGAAATGAGTGGACCCGTTAAACAGCATGTGTTCCAGGAAATGGGCAATGCCACGCTCGTTTTCCGCCTCTTGAAGTGAGCCGGCCTGCACGACGAGATGCATGCTGGTGCGATCTCTTGGTTTGGGATTGGGCAATAGCACGTAGCGAAACCCATTGCTCAGACGCCCGAACAGCGCCTGAGGGTCCGGCCGCAAATCAGATTGCGCTTGCGGCCAGTCTTTTGAGGAGGGCACAGGTGCTGTCTCTCCATGACTTCCACTATCCCCGCTGTCGCCGGCTATGCGCATTGATCCACCGCCGGCCGCATAAGCCATCGATAGACCAGGGCATAGACCAACCAGGCCTGAAAAAATCATGATCAATGTCATCATGCTGGCTAAGACGTTTTTTGGCTGCTCCATCGCACACCTTTCCATGTCATTGTTGAAAAAAATAACCGATGACGACCGCCCTGTTGCAATAGGATTAACGCAGGCAACCGACAGCTAAACGATAATGATTGACGGCCCGATGACAACCTCAGGAGACCATAATTCCGCAGCTTGGCGGCATGATTTTCAGGAAATAAATGCCGGCCGCCTCATCAACGGTGACCGGCAAAATAATATCTTTCCCACTAACGATAAAAGCCCGCTTCCTCACAATGAGGAAACAGGCTTTTATTTGAAATCGGTCAATAGCGTTTGCTAAAGTATAATGTGTTGTCGCACTTTCATTCCTTTTGGATCTTGAAAGTGCCAAGCCGACATCCGGTCTTCCGGCTGAAAAACGTGAATCCGGAGCCCGCCATCCATCCTTATTTTTTTACATAAAGCCCTCGTGATTGAGCAACGATTTTGCCACGAGTCGAAAGCTTGTAAAGCGCATTGCTTAACTGGCGGGGAGAAAGCCCTGTTTTCTGCTTGAGCTGGGCAATTGTCGCGCCGTTACTGGATTTCCCGATAACATCAAACACAGCGTCAAGCACCGTTGCTTTCTTGGCGGCCGGTTTTTTGGGAGCGGCCTTAGTTACTTTTTTTTTTGCAGCAGGCTTTTTCGCCGCGGTCTTCTTTGCCACGGTTTTCTTGGCAGCCGGTTTCTTTACCGTCGTTTTCTTAGCCGCCGTCTTTTTGGCAGCCGGTTTTTTCGCTGCTGCTTTCTTGGCGGGTGCTTTCTTGGCGGGCGCTTTCTTGGCAGCTGCCTTTTTGGTCGCGGTTTTCTTAGCCGTGGCCTTTTTAGCTTCAGCCTTCATCAACTTTTCTACCTTTGCCGCTGCTTTCTCGACCTGCTTGGAAAACTTGCCTAACTCTTTGGATACCGCTTTCAGCTGCTCTTTTAATTTCTTCATCTGACATATCCTCCTTATTCTATTCATTCCATGTGTGCCTGACAGTGTCGAAGCTAATACAAAGTATTTATAAAGTCAACTCTATCATCAATAAAAAAAGCACATTAGCTTAGGTGGTAAATGACGATACAGTGTCCATGCGGCTTTCCTGCAGTACTCCGGTGCAAAAAACATAAAGCGCTATATATATCAGATTTTATTATATTTTTTACCATTACTCTCTCTTCTTTTGTATTCATTCTACCCGTATCTCGCAGGGAGACAACGACGACAATGCGATTTCGAAGAATATATCGGACTGTTTTCGCTTCTTTATGGGAGTAGATCATTTCCTTTCCGCTTACCATGGTTTGTTCTTCACGGCCGTTTCGGGATGGCGGTTGACGTTTACCAAGGTGCCGTGGATTGAACGGCAATCGATTCACCGCCCGCCTTCGCTTTTTGATCCTGGTCGGCCCCACCAACTCTTCCCTCCATCGGTCGGCGTTTACCCCCTTGGGTTGCATCGTCCAGTGAGGGGCTGACCTTATTGACAAATCAATAGACCTGTGGAAGAACTCGCACCCAAGGACGATGCCCGCGGCACGGTAAGACGACCATCCAGCAACCCGAAAAGGCCTCCGACGCAATGCTGGATTCACCGCTTGTGGTTTGCCATACCACCGATACGGTGCCGGCAATTGCCCGAGCTTGCAGAAAGCGATCGACATGGAACAGGCGCTTAGGGATCGATTCCGAACAGAATTGAATGCGGCTCAATTTGAGGCGGTTTTTCATGATGACGGCCCGTTGTTGGTTATCGCCGGTGCGGGTAGCGGCAAAACCCGAACGCTCACCTATCGGGCAGCACGTTTGGTGGAGGAAGGCCATCCACCGGAATTCATTCTGTTGCTGACGTTTACCCGTAAGGCGGCCGGAGAGATGCTCCAACGCGCCAGCCAGCTGCTGGATGCCCGCTGTCATCAGATTGCCGGTGGAACCTTTCATTCATTTGCCAACACCATCCTCAAACGTTATGCCGCAGCGCTGAATTTTCCCAACGGTTACACCATTATCGATCGCCCGGACGCTGAAAGTCTGATTGGCTATATCGTCAAAGAAAACATGGATGCCCCCAAATTGGGTGCCTTCCCCCGCAAGAAGACGCTGGCCGACATTTACAGCAAGATGGCCAATAAGGATGCCCCGCTGGAAGACATCCTGGATATGGAGTACCCGCATTTTCTCCCCCATCTGGATGCCTTGCGTGAGATTCAAGACGCCTACACGGACATGAAGAAACAGCAAGCTTTAATGGATTATGATGATCTCCTGAACAATCTTTGGCTTCTGCTGGATCAGCACCCTGCGATCCGCGAGCGCCTTACCGCACGCTATCGCCATATCATGGTGGACGAATACCAGGACACCAATCGCGTTCAGGCCCGCATTGTCCAACTCCTTGCCGGAAATCATCACAATATCATGGTCGTCGGTGACGACTCCCAGAGCATCTATTCCTTTCGCGGTGCGGATTTCCGAAATATTATGGATTTCCCATCGCTTTTTCCCGACACACGCTTGATCACGCTGGAAGAAAACTACCGCAGCGCAGAGCCGATATTGGCACTCACCAATCGCCTGATCGACCAGGCCATTGAAAAATACCCCAAAACCCTTTTTTCAAACCGGGGGGGCAGCAATTCCCCCCAGCTGATTCACACCGGGAGCGAAAACAGCCAATCCCGTTTTATTGTCGATAAAATAATGGCGCTGGCCGATCAGGGAATTCCATTTAGCGACATTGCCGTGCTTTTCCGTGCCGGCTTCCATGCCTTTGACCTGGAAGTTGAACTCACGCGCGAGGGGATCTCCTATGTGAAATACGGCGGATTCAAATTCATGGAATCCGCCCATATCAAAGATATGCTGGCGTATCTGCGCATCCTCTGCAATCCATACGATCGGTTGAGCTGGGTTCGCATTCTGCTGCAAATCAACAAAATCGGCCCCAAATCCGCCCAGACCTTGTATGATCATATTTGCCGGCAGAAGCAAGGCCTGCGGGGCTTCCTTGAAGACCAATCCAAACTGGCCACCAAACCGGATGTCCAGCGCCTGAAGGACGTCCTGGCGACCATCGACGACGCGACGCTATCACCAGGAGGTCAGGGTGAGCACATCATGGCCTATTACCTGCCGATACTGAAACAACGCTTCGACGACTATCCCAAACGCACCCGCGACCTTGAACAACTCCTGGCCATTCTGGAAACATATGAGAGCTTGGAAAGCTTTCTGGAAGATATGACGCTGGAGCCGCCGACAACGACTGTTTCAGGCGCCTTTGGCACCGTCGGCGACAGGGAAGACCATCTGGTCCTGTCGACGGTGCATTCCGCCAAGGGGCTGGAATGGCATACGGTGTTCATTCTCTGGGCCTTGGATGGGCGGTTCCCATCCCTCATGGCGACTGAAAACGACGGACAACTTGATGAAGAGTTGCGGTTGATGTACGTCGCCTCGACCCGTGCCCGGGAACAACTCTATTTCATGTGCCCCGGCCAAGTGTATGACCGGATGTCCGGCATGCTGTTGAGTCAGCCATCCCGCTTTCTTGCGGATCTGCCGGAGGGCATTCTGGAACGTCACGCCGGCAACCTTTGGTAGATCAGGAAATGATATTCGGGAATATCCGTCATGCTGTCTGAATCAATGATCCTTGTTCTGGGGTATATTGTTGGCTTCTATATGTCATGGAATATCGGAGCGAATGACGTTGCGAATTCAATGGCGTCCGCCGTGGGTGCCAAAGCCATCACCATTCGTCAGGCCATCTTTATTGCCGGCATTTTAAATTGTGTCGGGGCGACGTTCATCGGTGCCCAGGTCACCAACACCATCCGCAAGGGAATCGTCTCAACCGAGGTCCTGTCGGATCCTCACCTTGCGCTGATTGGCGCGTTTTCGGCCTTGTTGGCGGCCGCCCTGTGGGTCAGCTTCGCCACCTGGAAATCGCTGCCCGTATCCACCACCCATTCCATCGTCGGCGCCATGATCGGATTTGGCATCATGGCCGGAGGATTTGCCGTCATCAACTGGGACAAACTGGGTGCTGTGATTGCCAGTTGGGTCATATCTCCCATCTTCAGCCTGATAATAGCCTGGAGCATGTTTAACATCATTGTCAAATTCGTTCTCCGCAGAAGAGACGCCTTCCGCTGGGCGCTCATGCTCTCTCCGGTCTTCATCGGATTGACCGTCTTTGTGGTCGTTCTCTCGTTTCTGTTCAAAACCCCTCTTGGAAAAACGCTCTCCCTCGGAACGCCTATGGCCATCCTGACAGGTTTGATCATCGCATTGCTTTTCGGCCTTGTTGGCCGGCTCCTGCTCACACGCTTCGTCCCGAACGACGAGAGCGGCACCGAAGAGATATTCCGAAAAATCCAGATCGGCACCTCATGTTACGTGGCGCTGGCCCAGGGGGCCAACGACGTTGCTAACGCCATCGGCCCGCTGGCCGTGATCTATTTCCTGGTTAAAACCGGTACGGTCGGCGTCCAGGTGCCGGTCCCGCTCTATCTTTTACTTTTCGGCGGCGTCGGTATCGCGTGCGGCATCGGTATGGCCGGCCATCGCGTCATGGATACGATCGGCAATAAAATTACGACGCTGACCAATACACGGGGGTTCGCGGTAGATTTCGCGGCCGCGACAACGGTGTTGATCGCGTCCAAATTGGGGCTGCCCGTATCCACCACCCATGCGGCCGTGGGGGGTGTCATGGGCGTTGGTCTGGCGCGGGGGATCGAGGCGGTAAACTTCAGGATCCTCTATAAAATTGTTCTCTACTGGATTCTGACCGTACCGGCCGCGGCACTGACCAGCATGATCGTGTTCAAACTACTGGAACTGATAATGTAGTCGATAAAGGAGATCGTGATGCGAATTCCCTTTTTATCCCTTTTTGTCACCTCGCCTTTTGAAGGCCTTCTGGAGCACGCCGAGAAGGTCAAAGAATGCGCCTGGGCCTTCCAGCAGGCCATGGAATGCCATGTCTCCGATCGCTGCCGGCAGTTCGAGGAGCTTCGCAGTGAGGTAAGCAAGCTCGAAAATCAGGCCGACAACATCAAGCGGCGCATCCGGGGCCACCTGCCCATCGGCACCATGATGCCTGTCAGCAAATTCCAGTTGTTTCGCTACCTGCGGGAGCAGGACCAGGTCCTGGATGCGGTCAAGGACGCCTTGAACTGGATTTCGTACCGGAGCGAACCCGGGATCCCACCGGAACTGGAGAAATATGTTTTTCTGCTGGTGGACGCCGTGGTTGATCCGTTGGAAGAATTGAGCCGTATGGTCGCAGGGGCAAAACTCTATTTCGAAACGTACTCTGAAAAACAGCGGGTCGCCGTCAAAGAAATTATCCGTCGCGTCAGAGCCCAGGAGCATGAGGCGGACAAGGCCGAAGCGGAAATAAAACGACGGGTCTTCAATATGGACATCGACCCGGTAACGGTTTTCCACATGGTTCGGCTGGCCGAGACCATCGGCTCGATTGCCGACCATGCTGAAAACGCCGGCGATATGATGCGCGCAATGCTCGCCCGTTGATTGTTTATTGGGAAGGCAAAGAATCTCCCGCATGGCACCGTCTTTTTTCAGCGGCGACCAGCGGGGGAAAACCGTCGAAAAGCCTTGTCGGCTAACGCATGAAGGCCCACCAGAAAAAAGTGATAAAGATAGCTGCTGCGACCAGCGCCGTAATGTAGGCTTTCCAATCGATCGTCTTTTTAGCCCACCCGGATGATTCCACCGGCCCCACCCGTTTACCGCACCGGTCGCATCGAATCACATTGACCGCCAGATGACTGTAGCAATAAGGACATTTCTTGACAGTAAATGTTTTTACGTCGACGGCTTTCTTTGTTTTTGTGGCCATAGTCATTGTCTCCGAACAAAAAGATGCCACTCCAAAGCGTCACTCCAGGATTTTTGACCCCACCCCTCCCCGCCTACTTCAGCAGGGCATGCTCAATCTCAATTTCGGTCTGGTTGCGGGCCTGCGTCATCCAGTTTCCATAGATTTCCCGTTGCTTGCGCTGCCGCAGCTGTTCCTGGATGGCATCCAACTCGGCCGCATCGGACTGGATATCCGGGATCTGGCGATCGACATAACGGAAAACGAAGACACCTTTCGTCCCGCGCACCGGTGCGGCTGGGTAAGGCTCGTCCGAAGACAGCTTGAACGCCGCCGCTGCCAACGCCGGCTCGAACCCGACGCCCGGTATGGCGTCTCCCCGCTTAAACCATCCCGTCGTCCGGGGCGTAATGCCCCAGGTCTGCCCCACTTCAGCCATGACAGCACCGTCACGCAAAGCCTGCAACATTTCCTGTCCGTCGGCTTCGGCCTGGGCCCACTGCCTCTCTGACAGCAGATCCTGCTCCACGCGTTCCCGAACCGTTTCAAACGCCGGAATCTGGGATGGGATCTTTTCGAGGGTCTGAATGATGTAGAACCCATCGCCTAATTCCTGAACATCACTGACGGCCATCTCATCCAGGCTGAAGGCCGTCGATAGAAACTTCTCGGTATCGGCCACACCCGGTATGGCATTGTCGCGGGAAAGCGCCTCAGTGGTTGTCACGGTGGCACCCAAGCGCTCCGCGGCCACCAGTAGATCATCTCCACCATAGGACTGGTCATAGGCGGATTCAGCGTCCTCCAATGCCAGCGCGCGTGCTTTTTTGTCGCTCAACTGACCGCGAATCTTATCCTGTGATGCCTCCAGCGACAAGGTTTGCGCCGCGTTGTGCTTCTCCACTTTAATAATGTGCCACCCGAAATCCGTTCGGATCGGTTCGCTGACTTCACCGGCCTGCAGGACAAACGCCTGGTCTTCAAAGGGCTTTACCATGCGCCCGCGGCCAAACGTTCCCAGATAGCCCCCCTGCGATTTGGACGGTCCCTCGGACAGTTGTTTAGCCAGTTCCGCAAAGTCTTCACCCTTGAGGATGCGGTCATGAATTTCGACGGCCCGCATACGGGCCGCTTCGACAGCATTTTCATCGGCGTCTTTATCTAACTTGATAAGAATATGGCGGGCTTCAACCGTTTCAGGCGAATAGAATTCGGCCTGATTTTCTTCGTAATAGGTTTTCACCTCGTCATCTTCAACCTGGACGCGCGCTTTGTAGTCGGTCGGTCGAAAGACCACATAACGCGCCTTGATTTTGGGTGCAGTTTTGTAATTGTCTTTGTTCGCTTCAAAAAAAATGCGGCAACTTTCTTCATCCACCTCGATATCCGTATAGCGTGCCGGATCGACAAGGAGATATTCCATATCGATTGTGGTGTTTTGCCATTTATACCAGGCAATCGCCTCATCAGCGGACACATTGACGGTGCGGCTAATAAAATCATTGACTTTCTGGATGAGCAGATCTTCCCGCTGCAGCGTTTCGAAAGCTTCGGGGGTCAGGCCCATTCGGCTCAGGACCTGTTGGTAGGCCGCGGTATTGAACCCACTCTCGGACTGAAAGGCGGGGATAGCAGCGATTGACATTGCCAGTTCTTCGTCGGTGACCTTGAACCCCATTTTATCCGCCGCATTGAGAATGACGCGGCGATCCACCAGTTGATTGACAGCCTGCTCCTTCAGATTGAGGGCATTGATCATTTCCTCATTGACGTTATCCCCAAACTGGCGACGCACGTTTTCCAATAAATTCTGGTAGGTTCGGCTGAATTCCATATACCCGATGGGTTTGCCGTCAACTGTTGCAACGATCGCGTTGGGGTTTTTCTGATCGGGTCCCACCCCCCACAGGATAAAAACGACCACGATCGCGCCGAGCAGTAATTTAATGATCCAACTGCCGACATTCTTCCGCATCTGAGTGAGCATAACCATCCTTTCTCAGTGATCCGGTTGCGGTAGCAACCCGACCCGCACGCTATAATATTTCATGCCGCAAGATTTTTCAGACCCGGGCAAAGCATTCCACCCGTTTGGATCCCACGTCGCAAGGGAAGTCTGTTGGTTGAAAATTGCAAACGTTCTTAATAGGTTTTACAACATTTTTTGTCAATAAAATTGCACCCGTCCTGGAAGGTGGATTATAGCCGGGCGTGTTTGTAATCGTGTACCGTGGCGGAAGGCCGCCAAAATAAATATTGACAGCGTTTACAGACTCTGTTAGCTTCCGCGCTTACTGAAATGGGGCTGTAGCTCAGCTGGGAGAGCGCATGACTGGCAGTCATGAGGCCAGGGGTTC
>JAHLLS010000040.1 GCA_020444045.1 Deltaproteobacteria bacterium | reverse complement strand
CGGCCAGATTGCCGCGGCCAACGCCATCAGTGATGTCTATGCCATGGGGGGGCGCCCGATCACCTGTCTGAATCTGGTGGCCTTCCCCTCCGGCAAGCTGGCCCCCGAAGTGCTGCACCGGATCGTGGGCGGCGCCGTGGACAAGATCACCGAGGCAGGGGCGGTGCTTATCGGTGGCCACACGATCGAAGACGATGAGCCTAAATTCGGTCTGGCCGTCAATGGGATCGTGCACCCGGACAGGCTCTGGACCAATGCCGGCGCACGTCCCGGGGATGTCCTGGTGCTGACCAAACCCATCGGCAGCGGCGTTCTTTTTAACGCCAATATTAAAAACTGGGTGTCGGAGCAAGCCCTGGCTGACTGTATTACGCACCTTACGACGCTGAACCGCGTGGCGTGTGAAACCATGCAGCGCTTTGACATTCACGCCGTTACGGATGTGACGGGTTTTGGTCTGGCCGGGCACAGCTATGAAGTGGCCCGGGCCTCCGGTGTCCTGCTGACGATCACCATGGATCGCCTGCCGGTGATGCGCGAGGCCCTGGAGATGTATCGCCGGGGCGTCAACACGGGCGTCAATCCCCACAACCGGCGCATGGTGGCCGATTTCCTGCAGATGGCGGGCGACTGGCCGACCTGGCACCAGGAAATTTTGTATGACCCCCAGACCAGTGGCGGACTTCTGGCGGCGGTGGCCCCGGAAGAAGCGGATGCGCTGGTGGACGCCCTGCATGCCGCGGGCATAGAGCATGCCTGCCGGATTGGTGAGGTCATGCCGTTGGCGGAAAAGACCATTCTGTTGCGGATTGTCTAACCGCCTGCCGCCCTTCCCGTTCATCATCCCATGGCTGACGATGCTCGAGAGCCTTTAGTTTTTACTTGACCACGTATCGCATTTAAAATATGTAGTGATCATCAAAAAAAAAATAGTATTCAGGAGACTCGATACGATGGGAATTCAGGAACGCAAGGAACGCGAGAAAGAGCGGCGCCGGCAGCAGATTATGGTGGCGGCCAAGCGCGTTTTTTCCGAAAAGGGCTTTAACAAGGCCACCATGGAGGATATTGCCCACGAGGCTGAATTGAGCCCGGGAACCCTCTATTTATACTTCAAAAACAAAGAGGAACTCTATGCCTCCCTGTCCCTGCGAATTTTGCAGTACCTTCTGATTCGGGTTGAGCATGTGGACACCGAGGATGTCCCCACACCTGAAGAGAAGGTCAAATCATTGATGAACGCCATGTATGACGTCTATGAATTCGACCCGCTCATTATCATCAATATGTTTCATCTGCAATCCAGTGAAACACTGAAAAATCTTTCGCCCGAACTCATGTCGGAAATTAAAACCCTTTCCCAGAAATCTATCGGGGCGATTGCCAAGATTTTTGAGCAGGGCATCAAGGCCGGCACATTTGTCGATCATCATCCGGTGGCGCTGGCCGACATCTTCTGGTCGCTTTTTTCCGGTGTTGTGCTCTGGGAGGCCAGCAAGAAGATCATCGATGACCAGAAAGACTACCTCAAGAAGACCCTGGAGGTCGCGTTCGAGATTTTTTATCGCGGCCTGGTCAAGGAACGCCCCTGATCCCGCACCATTGCCCCCCCCTTTCGGGTTGCGCCGCCCGTATCACCTTTTTTAAAACAGGCGCGTTAGTTCATCCACTTCAAATTCCGGCCAGCTAACGCGCTCCCCGTTGTGATGGGCCCTGACCCCCTGACCGGGAGCGCTAACGTCGCCGATCCAGGCCACCGGAATGCCTTCCGCGCCAATGGCCGCCATCAAGGCCTCGGCGGTATCGGGGCGGCAGACGATCAAGAGACTCCCGGAACCGATCAATCCAAGGGGGTCGACATCCATCAGCCGACAGACCCTGTCGGTCACGGGCAGGATGGGAATTCGATCCAGATGGATGTCAAGTCGGTGGCCGCCGGCGCAGCTCAGTTCGGAAATGGCGGCGGCAATGCCGCCTTCGGTAACGTCATGCATGGCGGTGACGTTGGCCATGCGGCGCGCGACCGCCGCTTCCGGCAGGATGCTGATCTGATCCACCAGGCGCCGAGAGTCCTCCAATTCGGCGGCCGTCAATCCCAGGGAAAGCAAGCGGTCGGCAAATGCATTGGCAATAATGGCGGTTCCCTCGACAGCGACCCCCTTGGTCAACAGCACGCGATCTCCCGGACGCATATTCCGTTTGTCGATCAGGTCCTGGCGCGCCATGGCGGCGCCCAGGGTGCCCATCACAACCGGGCGCTGAACCGCATCGGTGATTTCGGTGTGGCCGCCGCAGAGGGTGATCCCCCAATGGCGGCAGGCCGTATTGATATCGGTCATGACCTCAAAAACAGCGGAGGGCGTCGTGTCGGGTGGAAACAGAAGGGTTGTCATCAGCCATTGGGGGATGGCACCCGAGGTGGCAATGTCATTGGCGTTGACCAATACGGAATAGGTGCCGATCTGATCGGTGACGAACGTAATGGGATCGGATGTGACCACCAGCGTGTCCTGATGCGCGATGTCGATGGCGGCGGTATCCTCCCCAATGCCCGGTTTAATAAGGAAGCGGCGCTCGTCATGCTGCAGATGTCCGAAGAATTTCTCCAGCAGATCGTTAGGGAATTTCCCGTTCGGAAGAGGGCGGCCGCAACGCACGATCTGCTCGATTTCCGGTAAGGTCCTGACCCGGAAATCGCATGCGATTTCCCCCTCCGGGTCCGTGTGCCCTTCGTCTAGAAGGGCCGTGAGCGCGCCGGCCTGCCTGCCGGCGTCGATGTCGAAATGGAAATCGCCCACCACCAGGACCGTCTGGGGGGCCACTTGAAAGCGTTCGGCCGCCAGCAGGACGCCCGCCGGATGCGGTTTCGGCTGCACCGGGTTGTCCCGGGTGATGACCACGTCGAAATCGTCGATGGACAGCCGGGAAAATTGTTTCAGGGCCGTCACGACCGACGTACGACTGTTGCGTGTCAGAATGCCGATGGGCAGGCGGCGATCCCGCAGGAAACGAACCAGCGCATCGACACCGCCGTTGGGGCGCGAGCGCTTTGCCGCTTCCAACTCCATAGCGTGGAGAACGGCGTTCGCTTCGGCCTGCCGGGCATCGTCCCGCATGCTTCGGATGAATTCCAGAATGGGCTGGTCCGGGGGGCAGCCGATGGATTGCTTGACGGCCCGAAAGTCGATGGCGCCCGGCTGTGTCAGGGTGCCATCGAAATCGAAAAGGACGGCGTTGACCGTATATGCATGCATGGTTTGCCTATTGCTTCCTGTGGTGACCGTTGCGTCGATCGGGTTTTGTAGCCGGTTTGCACTGTCTGCTGGGGCTTAACCCGAAGCGAAGGCCTTTTTAGTGACGACCGAAGCATCTGTCAAGCGGTTTCCAGCCATGGTCGTCATCGATGGGGCCGGATAACGTCCGGATCGTACGTTTGGGTGGCCAGGTAGTCATCGAGACGCTGTTCGCGGCGAATCAGTTCCACGGACCCATCGGTTCGCAGCAGGAGCTCCTTGGGTTGAAGGCGGCCGTTGTAGTTGAACCCCATGGCGTGACCGTGGGCGCCGGTATCGTGAATCACCAGCAGATCGTTTTCTTCGATGCCCGGGAGAGAGCGCTGAACCGCGAATTTATCATTGTTTTCGCATAAGGCGCCGACCACGTCCACCACCTTGGCGGGGGCGCCATTGTTCCGACCGGGCACTGTAATATGATGGTAGGCGCCATACATGGCAGGCCGCATCAAGGCCGACATGCAGGCATCGACGCCAACATATTCGCGATAGATGGATTTGTGATTGATGGCCCGGGTGACGAGGACACCGTGGGGGCCGGTCATGAAACGACCGCATTCCATGGACAGGCCGGGCTGGTAGCCGTTGACCGATTGAAAGGCCCGGAAAAGGCCCTCGATATCCTCGGCCAAGGCCTTCAGGTTAAAGACCGCCTGATCCGGTTGGTAGGGAATTCCGATACCGCCGCCGATATTGACGAATTCGAACTGAATACCGGTGCTGCGGCCGACCCAGGCCGCGATATCCAGAATCATGCGCGTGGTTTCGACGATGTTGCGGTAGCTCAATTCATTGGAGGCCACCATGGTGTGGAGGCCGAAGCGATGGGCTCCTTTTTTGATGGCCATCTGGTAGGCCGGGACAATCTGGTCGTGACTGACGCCGTACTTGGACTCCACCGGGTTGCCGATGATGGCATTGCCGGTGCGGCGGGGGCCGGGATTGTAACGAAACGAGATCAGTTCCGGGAAGGGCGACAACTTCTCCACCAGCGAGATATCGTCAAGATTGATGATGCTGCCGCCTTCCGCCCGGGCTGCGGCAAATTCCTCCGGCGTTGTGTTGTTGGAGGTGAACATGATGTCTTCGCCCCGTCCACCGGCCATCCGGGACAGGACCAGTTCGGGGATGGAGCTGCAGTCGAACCCGAACCCCATGTCTTGCATGATTTCCAATATGCGCAGATTGGGCAGCGCTTTAACGGCGTAATATTCGCGAAAGGGTTGGACCTTTTGGAAGGCCTCGATCAGCCTGCGTCCGGTTTCCCGGATGCCGGCTTCGTCATAGAGGTGAAAGGGCGTATCAAAGTGGTCGGCGATTTGACTCAGGACAGGGTGCAAGCGTCTCTGGAAAGCGGGGGACATGGGCATGGCGTCGGGCCTTTCTTTGCATATCGTGTGTATCAGCCGTTTGCTTAAGGCAGCGGCGTCATTTGTTGTCGGCGGTCGTTCTTGTGATGGATGACCTATACGGATCAGGTTGTTTCGCCGATCGGAATGTTGGCGGTTTCCTTGATCGTGGAGAGCACGATGTGGGTGCCGGTGCGGTTGATCCCATCGATGCGGGCGATATCTTCCTGCAGCAGATGATCCAGTTCGTCTGCGTCGGCAACGCGCAGTTTGACCAGAAACCGATCCGGTCCGGCGATAAAGTGAACTTCCTGGATGGCTGGAATTTGTGAAAGGGCGCGGCCCACCGGCGTCCGGCAGGCGAGGTCGCGGATCTCGACAAACACGAACACCACCAGCGGTCGGTTGAAGCGCCGGGGGTTCAGCCGGACTTCATACCCATCGATATAGCCCTGGCTTTCCAGTTTGCGGATGCGTTCCAGAACCGCGGAGGGGGCCATGTTGACCTGGCGCGCCACCTCGACATTGGGGATGCGGGCTTTGCGTTGCAGAATCCCCAAAATTTTATAGCCGATATCGTCAATCATTCCGATCTCCTATTGTTTTAAAGACTGATATTCATAATTAAACACTATGTCAAGAATATTATACTATTAAAATGTTAAAAAATAGAATAATTGTTGCGGCATGTTATGGCTTCGTGTATCCATTGAATGGATTGCGATTTTGAACAAGGGTGGTATGGTGCACATGCTTTGCCATTCACCTAATCCCGCCGGCGGGGTCAGCCCCGGTCCGGCCCGCAGTGGGGCATTCCCATATGAGCAAGCAGGCCTGGCGTATTCTCCTGGTCTACCCCCCTTTCCTGGAGGAACGCATCCATGACGATGATATCCGATCCATGCCCATCGGTCTTTTCAATGTGGCGGCGGTTCTCAAGGAGGCCGGATACGAGGTGGCCCTGCTCAATCTCAATGAGGGTAAATTTCCGCCGGCCCAGGTGACCGGCTTGATCGAGCAGTTTCGACCGGATGTTATCGGGTTTTCGATCCTGAATGCCAACCGCTGGGGCGGCATTGACCTTGCGCGCCGGGCCAAAGCCCTGGATGCCGGGATTGTTACCGTGTTGGGCGGTGTCGGCGCCAGTTATCTCTGGCAGCATTTTTTAACGCATTTTGACGCCATCGATTACATCGTTATCGGCGAGGGCGAGCACGCCTTCCGCGACCTGGTCCGTTCGCTCGAAACAACGGCCGGCGCGGATGTCGATCAAATCGGCGGCCTTGCCTTTCGCAAGGAGGGGCGCCCGGCGAGGACGGCCTGTGAGCCATTTATAGCGGATCTGGACCGGTTGCCGGATCCGACGCATCATTTTACGTATCATCACCTGTCCCTGACACGCGGGTGTCCGGCCAACTGTCGTTTCTGCGGATCGCCCGGGTTCTGGGGCCGCCAGGTCCGATTTCACTCGCCGGGTTATTTTGTGGACCAGATCGAACGGCTGGCGTCCCGGGGCGTGTCCTTCTTTCATTTTTCGGACGACACCTTCACCTTACGCAAAAAGACGGTGCTTGCGGTGTGCCGCGACATCATCCAGCGCGGGCTCGATATCCGCTGGGCCGCCATTTCACGCGTGGACACCGTGGACGACGACATCCTGCGCTGGATGCGCCGGGCGGGGTGCATTCAGATCAGCTACGGTGTTGAGAGCGCCAACAGTGATGTCCGCCGCTATCTGGATAAACGGATACGGCTGCAAGACGTGAAGGCGGCCTTCGCGGCGACACGCCGCTGCGGCATTTTGCCGCGGGCCTATTTTATTTACGGGTGCCCCGGTGACAGCCCTGCAACCATGCAGGAGACACTGGATTTATTGGCTGAGATCAAACCGCTTGGGGCGATTTTCTACATCCTGGCCATTTTTCCGGGCACCCGGCTATACGAGGCATATCTGGAGCGCACCGGCAAGACGGATGATATCTGGCTGGCGCCGATGGAAGATATCCTTTATTTTGAAACCGATCCGGCTATGAGCGGGGAGACCGTCCGGGACTATGGCCGCATGCTGCGGGATGGGTTTAACCGCATGCTGCCGGGATTTGCGGCCGATATCGATCTGGTGGAGGATCCGGATTTTTACCCGCTGCACGCTGATTTTCTTTCACGGCTGGCCATGACGTTTCACCAGGGAGATTGGTCCCATATCGACGCGATTCCGGAAAAGAAAAAAACAGCGGAGACGCTTTATCGTCGGGCCCTGCGGTTCAGCCCCGATGCGCGTGCTTTTCTGGGGTTGGGGATGCTCTGTCAGCATCGCCGTGATTTTGCGGCGGCGGCCGATATTCTGGGTCAGGGACTGGATTACCATCCCCGGGATGAGGCCCTGCAGACCTGCCTGGCGGTCAACGCCATGCATCAGGGCGCCTATGACGACGCCCTGCGGCGGTTGCAACAGCTGAATGAAACCCCCCAGGTTCGGGAATGGATCGCCCGCTGCCGTCAGGCTTCGGGAAGCTGAACCAGGGTGTCGGGCAGCACCAAAGCGGCCCAGGTCTGATTCGCCCGGTTAGATGAGGGCCGCCGATGGTTCGTCAGGAATAGCATGATGTCTCTTCAGGAAAACATTTCACTGCGGCCCTATAACACTTTCGGTGTGGATGCCAAGGCGCGCTATTTTTTTTCGGTCACGGCGCCACAGGGGCTGATGCCGGTTGTCGAAGAGGCCCCCGGCGAATTACCTCTTTTTGTGCTGGGCGGCGGCAGTAATGTGCTTTTCACCCGGGATTTCGAGGGGCTCGTCCTGAAAAATGATATCATGGGACGGGCGGTTATCGAAAACGGCCCGGACATGGTCCGGGTGCGGGCCGGGGGCGGTGAGGACTGGCATAAGTTCGTTCTCTGGTGTCTGCAGCATGGGTTTTACGGGCTGGAAAATCTGTCCCTCATCCCGGGCACGGTGGGGGCGGCGCCGGTCCAGAACATCGGGGCTTACGGGGTCGAAGTAGGCGAACGCATCGAGGCGGTGGAGGCAATTGATTTACGGAGCGGGGAGAGCTGCTGTTTTCCGGCCGGCGCCTGTGACTTTGCCTACCGCAGCAGTATGTTCAAGCATCGTTGCCGGAACCGTTTTTTCATCACGGCGGTCACCTTTCGGCTGGATCGAACAGCGCGGCTGGTCACGTCCTATGCCGATGTCCGGCAGGCCCTGGCGGATCGCCCCGCGGCCGAGGTTACCCCGCAGGAACTCAGTGAGACGATTTGTGCGATCCGCCGGCGTAAACTGCCCGATCCGAGCGAGGTCGCCAATGCCGGCAGTTTCTTCAAAAACCCGATCATCTCCCGGGCACGCTACCGTGAATTGGCCGATCGTTTTCCGGGGTTGCCGGCCTATCCGGTCGACGACCAGCAGGTCAAAATTGCCGCCGGCTGGATGATCGACCACTGCGGCTGGAAGGGCCGGCGCGTCGGCGCCTGCGGGGTCTATCCCCGTCAGGCCCTTGTGCTGGTCAACTATGGCGGGGCCACCGGAGGGGACATCCTGGCGCTGGCCGAAGCCGTGCAGGCGTCTGTTGCCAAGGTTTTCCATATCCGGTTGGAACCCGAACCCCTCATTCTCTGATGCGGCCGTGTTATTTGGGATCCGACACCATCCGCAAGCGGTGGTCGTGCGATTTGACTTGTGGCCCGGTGATGCCCATTATGGATGAAAAATGGCTGCCGGATAGCGACGTTTTCAATTTGATTGAAAAAGGAGAAACGTGATGATCAGCGATAAAATGAATGCCGCCTTGAACAGCCAGGTAACGAAGGAAATATACTCTGCCTATCTTTACATGGCCATGTCTTCCTACAGCAATTCCATCGGGCTGAAAGGTTTCGCCAACTGGTTCATGGTGCAGTATCATGAAGAAATGTTTCATGCCATGAAGCTCTACGAGTACATTCACAGCCAGTCCGGGGCGGTTGCCTTGAAAGCCATCGATGAACCGCCGCCGGCTTTCGAAGGCCCCTTGGACATGATGACCAAAACCCTTGCGCATGAACAGATGGTGACCCGCTCCATCAACGACCTCATGGACATCGCCATCAGCGAAAAGGACCATGCCACCCGGATTTTTCTTCAGTGGTATGTGACCGAACAGGTTGAAGAAGAGGAAAACGACAACGACATCATCGATCAGCTGAAATTGATCAAAGACAACCCCCAAGGTCTGATGATGCTGGATCGTGAGCTGGCCCAACGCGCGGCAACGGTACCCCTTGATTTCAGCAAAGGCGTTTCCGCGAGCGAGGGGTAGCGGCACCGGCCATTCCGTTTGGTTATCGAAAGTTCTTTTCCCGGCGGCCGGAGCGAGTCACTATGCCGGCCGCCGTCGTTTCACTTCTTTTCCGATCGGGCCATCCTTGCCCGGGCAACGCATCGTCTGCCTTCCCCCAACACCCCCTCCAACCATATGCCGATCATGAATGACCTCCTCGTTAATTGCGGCGCAGAAAAGGTTGGCGACCAGTGTGCTGACCCATCTGAATAGGACGGCCTTCACGTCAATGCGGCATATATGCCGCAATTTGCGTTAAATCATGTAAATTCTAAAAGCCTAATGGTATCAAATCCTTTGGAAGGTTTGCCGATAGATGCGGCAAATTTGTCGCTATCATGATTTTCAGGGTTGACGATAAAATAAATAATCCAAATGAATACAGCTAGTTATAAATAATAAAATTCGGCATGATCGTTGCTATCTTTTGTGTTCACGAACCAGGCCTTCCGTGAAAGGGCAACGCACATGCTCAATATTCTTATCATTTAAGAAAGGAAAAAAGATGAAAACAGTCGCAAAGAAAATGATGGCAATGGTTGTATTTTTGTTCTGTGCCGCATTCCTGGTGGGATGTGCGGGCAGCTATGGGAGCTGGGATGAGCAATGGTACAGTGCCCATCCCATGACCCAGCAGGAGGTGATCGCTCACTGGGGCACACCTCACAAGGTGATTGCGCATGACGACGGCACCCAGGAAATGGTCTACGCGCGGAAAATTCCGCCCAGCGGCGCCGACTCCTACTTGGTTTACCAGGTCAAAGATGGCCAGGTGATCAAGCATTACTGGAAAGGATTTTAATGGATGCTCTTCCTCCGGTCGATTCCCGAGTCGACCGGAGGCCATTTCCGATATCGGTCACCACCCTGCTTTCCTCTCTGTTTATACATCAAAAATGATTGCCATCCCTCGGATTCCTGATTATGGTTGCCGCATAACAGGATTGTTGATCCCCATTCGTTCCGCAGGCGGCGCGGATATGGCGGCGTTTTTGCCTGCCGCAAGTGGATGCTAAAGCGGGCGCCCCCGCCATTTTACAAGTGTTTACATTCCCACCGGAAGCGATTCGGAGAGTCATAGTCGCATGTACCAGGAAACGGTCCACCAGGCCCAAAGCCTCATTTTGATCGTGGATGCCCACCAGCGTATTGTCTATCTCAACCCCTGGGGCGAGCAGCGCTTGGGTATTCCGCCGGGGAGGGCGTTTAACCTCGGCATTGCCGAATTCTTCACTTCTCCGGGGTTCTCATGGCCCATCCCTTCAAGAGCCGACTGGGAGCAAATGGTCGCGCGGCCAGGGGATTATGGCCCCATTGTAAGCCGTCATAGCGCTTCGGACGGATCACTCTGCTGGATTTCCTGGATCGCGAGCGAATGGCGGGATGCGGGCGGGCAACGTGCGGGAACGATTGTTTTGGGCACGGATGTGACGCATTATCATCACGAGGACGCCGCCGGCTTTCAGGAAGAACATGATACGGCCCGTCATCTGCCGCCGGAGGGCATGGAAAGCTGGTATCGCACCTTGTTTGAAAATACCGGGACGGCCATGGTCATCCTCGAAGAAGATCTGACGATCCACAGCTTCAATGCCGAGTTTGTTCGTTTGACCGGCATCCCGGCCGAAGAGTTGCAGCAGAACCGGGTTTTCAGAGAACTGGTGTGCGAAGAAGAGTATGACCGACTGATCGCGTATCACAAGCTGCGCCGCCAGGAAGACGGCCAGGCCCCCACGGAATACGAGGGGCAGATTGTGACGCGTCAGGGCGTGGCTAAGTTGGTCGCTTTGAAGGTGGATATTATTCCGGGCACCCGCCTCACCATTGTATCGCTGCTCGATATTTCACGACGCAAACATGCGGAAAACGCCTACCGGGAAAGCCAGCAGCGCCTGAAGCGCCTGTTGGACAACATGCCGGGCATGGCCTACAGCATCGAAGCCGATGACCACAAGACCATTTCCATGGTCAGCCAGGGGGCCCTGGCCTTTACCGGTTTTGATGCGGAAACCCTGGTGGGCGGCAAATTCGAAGACCATTTTGACAAGGACATTCATCCGGATGACGCGGAGAATGTCAGGGAAACGGTGGACGCCGCGCTTGATACCGGACAGCCTTTCGAATCGGTTTTCCGTCTTCGCATGGCTTCCGGAGACTACAAATGGGTCCGGAATCGCGGGGTCGGGGTCTATGACGCCCAGGGCAAGCTTCTGCGTCTGGAAGGGTTGGTCACCGATATCGACGCCAGCAAGCAGGCCGAGTTGGAACTCAACAAGGAAAACCAGCGCCTGCGGTCCAGCATCAAGGATCGCTTCCGTTTCGGCCGTATCCTTGGCCGCAGTGAGCCCATGCAACAGGTTTATGAAATGATTCTCAGGGCGGCGGCGGCTCATGCCAATGTCATCATCTACGGGGAATCGGGCACCGGCAAGGAACTCGTATCACGGGCCATCCACGACCTCAGTGACCGCCGGGAGCAGGCCTTTGTCCCTGTCAACTGCGGCGCGATTCCGGAAAGTCTGCTGGAAAGCGAGTTTTTCGGATACAAAAAAGGGGCCTTTACGGGGGCCGACCGCGATAAAAGCGGTTTCCTTGATCTGGCCCACGGCGGCACGCTTTTTCTGGATGAAGTCGGTGAAATCGGGCCGGCCATGCAGGTCAAATTGCTGCGGGCGATCGAGGGCGGCGGCTATACGCCGGTGGGGGGCAAGCAGACCCGCAAGACGGATATCCGCATCGTTGCGGCGACCAACCGCGACACCCTGCAGATGGTGCGCGACGGCCAGATGCGTGAAGATTTCTATTACCGCGTCCACATTATCCCCGTTCATTTGCCGCCTTTAAGGGATCGGCGTTCGGACATCCCGCTTCTCGTCGAACATTTTTTGCTGTCCTATGGTGATGAGGGTCGCAGGCTTTATCCCTTGTCCGGGCATGTGATGGAGCAGCTGGCCCGCTACCACTGGCCGGGCAACGTGCGCGAACTGCAGAATGTGCTGCACCGCTATGTTACCCTGGGGCGATTGGTTCTGGAGGATGTCGGCGGCGGTGCGTTGAAACAGTACACGGGGATGACATTGGCGGGTCCCCTGGGCAGTGGCGATCGTCTGGCGGATGCCCTGGGGCGGTTCGAGAAAGAATTTCTTCTGGAACAGCTGCAAGAACAGCGCTGGCATGTTAGTCATACAGCCGCGGCGCTGGGGGTCAACCGCCGGACCCTGCAGCGCAAGATGAAGCGCTACGGCCTCTATTGAGGCTTTCCCGGGGTGAGAGGTGCCTTGCCAATGACCGGGATCAGAGCCATATTTACCGATAGGGCTCCATATCACTTAACCGGGTTTCCGGCCCGCACACGAATGCCAACGGCCGGGGGAGGGAGACACCATGACGCAAAAAATCTTGATTGCTTTGGACGATTCGGAAAACGCGCTACGGGCCGTAAGCTATGTCGCGGCGAACTTTCAGAATCACGCCGCGGTGACGCTGTTCAGTGTTCTTTCAGATACGGCCAGTCTGTGCGACATGAACAGTCCGGAATTGACACCGCTTTTTAAAGCCCAGCAGTCCAGTTTTTGCCAGCTGGAGGATAAAAAACGCAGCCTGGTGAACGCGGCCTGTGAAAAAGGGAAACAGATTCTGTGCGATGCCGGATGGGATCCATCCTATATTACCCTCAAGGCGCAACCCAAGCGCAAGGGCATCGCCCGGGATATCATCCAGGAGGCATTCCAGGGCTACGACCTTATTGTGATCGGAAAGCACGGGGTGAGCGGCATTCGAGACTTTTTTCTGGGAAGCATCCCCCAGAAAGTGCTTCAACTGGCCAAAGAGGTGTCGGTCCTTATCGTCAACTAGGGTGATTCGCCGCGAAGTCGATTCCCCCGGATCGGCATTTTTCCGCGGGCGGTGCCGGCCACCGATTCGCTTGCACGATGATCCCCGGAAGGCACGGTTTTCATCATGCCAACACCGCAGTGGGTGCAGACGGCACGGATGCCATTCGGCAACACAAACAGAAAAGGGAATGTCATGTTCAGCATCAAGGAAGTCCTTGCCATGGAAGTTGCCCCGGCGTTGGGGTGCACCGAACCGGTGGCCATTGCCCTTGGAGCGGCGGCCGCAGCTTCTCTGATCAAGGACACGGTGACCCGCATCGACGTGGCCGTCGATCCGAATATCTATAAAAACGGACTGGCGGTATCGATTCCCGGCACGGACGGGCTTTGCGGGCTGGATACCGCCGCCGCGATCGGCGCCGTGGCCGGGAACCCGAATCTGCGCCTGGAAGTACTCGATCCCGTCGATGAGAACGCCGTTACCGCCGCCCAGCAACTTATTCGTGACGGCAGTGTCAATGTGCACCTGCTGCAAGACCGCCAGGGGCTCTATATCCATACGACGGTCACAAACGGTCACGATCGGGCCGAAAGCATCATCCAGGACAGTCATGACAATATCGTTGCCCTCCGACTGAATGACCGCGATCTGGTGGACCACCCGCTCCTTCGTGTGGAGGACGGGCCGGGCGGACATACCCGGTCCGATGTGGAAGCGTGGCTCCAAACGCAATCGCTCAAAGACCTGCTGGCCATGGTGGATGACCTGGACGATGACGATTTTGCGTTTCTGCAGGAGGGCGTTGAGCAGAATATGCGACTGGCGGAATACGGCCTCAAATTCGGCCCGGGCCTGAATGTGGGCATGACCCTGGAGCGGCTGGTGCGGCAGCGATTGTTATGCAAGGACATGATCATGGCCGCCCGCATCCTGGCTTCGGCGGCTGCGGATGCCCGCATGGCGGGTATCAAACTGCCGGCCATGAGCTCTGCGGGCAGCGGCAACCATGGGTTGACCGCCATCCTGCCGATCCGGGCCGTTAAAGATTATGTGGAATGCGAGGAGAAGGTCTTTCTGGAAGCGATCGCCCTCAGTCATATCTTGACAGCCTATGTTAAAACCCACACGGGAAGGCTTTCGGCGGTCTGCGGATGCTCGATTGCGGCCGGCGCCGGAGCGACTGCCGGTGTGACCTACCTTCTGGGCGGGCACTTGAAGCATATTGCCGGCGCCATTACCAACCTGACGGAGGACCTGGCCGGTGTCATCTGCGACGGTGCCAAGGCCGGCTGCTCCCTCAAACTGGCCACGGCCGCCGGGGCCGCGGTTCAGGCGGCCCTCTTTGCCCTGCAGGGGGTCAATGTGCTGGCGACGGACGGTATCATTGGCCATTCGCCGGAGCAGACCATGCAAAATATCGGCACCCTCAGCACCCAGGGCATGATGGAGACCGACCGCACGATTCTCAAGATCATGCTGGAAAAGAAATTTCAGCACGTCTAACGGCATTCCCTGACCGGGCAATTCCGGTCCCCGAGGCGTCTTCCGATGCGGATACCAGCCCTTCTGGAGCAGTGGCTTCTTGAGCGGGTGGACCAGTGGGCGGCCCGCCGCCCCCAACGTCGCCCGCCGTTGGAGCAGTTGGCGGCCGCGCGTATCGTGGCACACCGGGGTGTCTACGACAACCGTCATATATTTGAGAACACCATGCCGGCCTTCGAGCGGTTTCGGGAGGCGGGGGGCTGGGGAATTGAATTGGATGTCCGCTGGACACGCGATGGCGTACCGGTCGTTTCCCATGACCCGGACGGGCAGCGCCTGTTCGGTGTCACGCGTCCCATTGCCGACATGGATTGGGCGGCCCTAAAACGGTCGCTCCCGCTGGTGCCGACACTGGCCGCGGTGATCGACCGCTTCGGCGGCCGGATGCACCTGATGGTGGAGATCAAACCTGAAAGCAGCCCAGGTCTGGCGCGCCAGCGGGAGATGCTGCAGCAGCATTTCGCCACCCTTTCTCCCGGCCGGGATTTTCATCTGATGAGCCTGGATCCCGATTTTCTGCGCCGGCTCGGTTTCTCTCCGCCGTATGCCTGTGTCCCGATCGCCCAGATGAATCTCCGCCAGGTGAACCGTTCCGCCCACGCCAATGCCTGGGGCGGAATTGCCGGCCATTATGCCCTGATCCGGCGTCGCCGCATCGATACCCTGCACCGCCGCGGCTGCCAGGTCGGCACCGGCTACATCAATTCCCGCAAGAGTTTTTACCGTGAGCTGGCTCGGGGCGTGGACTGGTTCTTTTCCGACCGGGCTCTGGCCCTTCAGGAAATAATCGCCTGCGAGGTGCCTGGCGACAGGCAGGTCGACCCCCCATCATGATGTCAACCGGCAACCGCTGCCGGCTCCCCGCGTCCATTGGATGGTTTTGGGGAGAGAGGGGGTTACGTCGATGGCGGCCGCTTTTTTGGGGGGCGATCCGGTCCGGCGTGTTCTTCAGCGCGCCATAGCAGGATAGCGCCCACGATAAACAGCAGCAGCACCGAAGCGATACTGACGCGCGTGGCCAGGTCGGCGATGCCCGCCGCGGCCTCGGGGGCAGGGGTGCGTTTCAGAAGGATGTGCCGGGCCGCCAGGCCGACGGTTCCCATCAGGGCCGGGCCGATGATGGCGGCAAATTTGCCCATCATATTATAGAGACCGAAGAATTCCGCCGAACGGCCGGCCGGGATGAGGCGGGCATAATAGGAACGGCTCAGGGCCTGGATACCACCCTGCACCAGCCCCACCGCCAGGGCGATGCCGAAAAATTCCCAGCGGTGCTGCATGAAGGTTCCCCAGATTGTAATCAGCATGTAGACGCCGATGCCCAGAAAGAGGCTGCGCTTGACCCCCCAATACTGCCCCAAGCGGCCAAAAAGAAGAGCAGCCGGAAATCCAACGAATTGCACCATCAGAAGGGCTGTTATCAGGTCCGGTGCATCAAATCCGAGGGACAAGCCGTAGTCCACCGCCATGCGGATAATGGTGTCCACCCCGTCGATATAAAACCAGTAGGCCAGCAGGAAGAGAAACAGGGGTTTGCGATCCCGGGCATGCCGCAGGGTGGTCAGGATCTGGCGCCAAGCCTGGCCTGCGGGATTTCCGGCTGAGAGTGGCGGGAGAACGATGGGTTCGGGAACCCAGTAAAATGTCGCCAGGCTGAACCCGCCCCACCATACGGCCACGGTTAAAAAAGACCATTGCACCGCGGCAGTGCTGTCGGCCAGCCCAAACCAGTGCGGTTGCAGTGTCATGGCCACGTTGACCAGGAAAAGGAGCCCTCCCCCGAGATAGCCGGCGGCATAGCCAAAGGCCGATACACGATCCAGGCTGTCCGGCCCGGCCACTGTCGGCAGGAGCGCATCATAGAAAATCATGGCACCTGAAAAGCCGATGAGACCGGCGCTGTAACACAGGATGGCGCCCATCCATTGCCCCTGGGGCAGCCAGAAAAAGGTCGCCGTAGCGGCAACGCCCACCAAGGTAAAACCTGCCAGAAAGCGCTTGCGCGTGCCGCCGCGGTCGGCGAGGGCCCCCAGAACCGGGGCAAAAGCCGCCACCAGGAGACCGGCGACGGCATTACCGTAGCCCAGGCGTGCGGTGCTCATGTTGACATCGACGCCGACACTCCAGAATTGCTTGAAGAATACCGGGAAGAAGCCGGCCATGACGGTGGTGGCAAAGGCGGAGTTGGCCCAGTCATACAGGGCCCAGCCCCAGACGGCTTTGCGATCTTGGGGTGCCGGCATGGCGATGTCCTGGCGGTAGTGGTCACAACCTCACGGCGTCCGTTTTTGCCACCGATCTCAGCGGTCGGTTGCGGTTTGTCGCGTGTGGGGATGGGACCGGGTTGGGGGCTGATGTCAATAAACCGATAATCCGCCTGTCGCGTGTTTCGCGAAGGGACGGGCGCAGCTGATCCGGAAAGTGATGCCTATGCCATAGGCCGGCGGCGGGGATTTTGTCAACCAGCCATGTCGGTTGCTTTTATGGGCCGTGGAAGATAGTCTAATGGCCATCCATAAATGTCCGATTTGCCCGACCGACGAAGGTGGATCAATATCGGCGTTGCGCGAAAATTTTAATCCTCGGAATCTCACCGAAATGCCTGCGGTTAAATTTTTCGTGCGCCTTGATCTCTACCAAATTGGCCTATTTATGGATGGACAATCGTCTGCACCACTTGTCCAGGTCCCTTTTTTTGCATCCATTTGCCCATGCTGATAAATTTACGCAAATATCGATCTATCCTCTTGATCCTCCTGACCCTGCTAGTGGTCGCGGTCGGGGCATCCGGCCTCTACGGATGGCATTTGTACCATGAGGTCGAACAACGGTTTTCCGGCCGTCGCTGGAGCATCCCGTCACAGATTTTTTCCGATGCCTTGCTGCTCTACCCCGGCATGCGCATCCATCGACCCTCGTTTTCCAATAAGCTCCATCGTCTGGGCTATCGACCCGTCAAGCATGTGCCCCGCACAAAGGGCGAGATGCGGTCGACCGGCACCGCCATCGAGCTTTTTCTGCACGACCTGCAACTGCCGGACGATCGTCGGGAAGGGTTTGCCGTTCGGTTGAAATTCGATCGACAGGCCCTGGTGGCCCTAACCCGCATACCGTCCGGCGCGCCCCTGGCGCTGGTGACCTTGGAACCTGAACAGCTCGGGTTTTTCTTCGGCCCGGAAAGAGAAAAACGGGAATTGATCGCCATCGATCAACTTCCGCCGTGGCTGACGGGTGCTGTTTTGACAGCGGAAGACAGCCGTTTTTTCGAGCATTTTGGACTCGACTGGCGCGGCATCGGGCGGGCTTTTCTCGCCAATCTGCGTTACGGCAGCATTCGCCAGGGCGGATCGACCATCACCCAGCAGTTGGCCAAGAATTTTTTTCTGACGTCTGACCGGACCCTGGCGCGCAAGTGGAAAGAGATGCTCCTGGCCCTGGTCATCGAGTGGCGCTATGACAAGACGACCATTCTGGAAATGTACCTCAACGAAATCTATCTCGGGCAGAATGGATCGGTGTCCATCAACGGCATCGGCGAGGCCAGCCGGTTCTATTTCGGCAAAGCGGCCCGGGACGTCACTATTGCCGAAGCCGCCACCCTGGCGGGTCTCATTAAAAGCCCCAATACCTATTCGCCTTATGTCGACCCGGCCCGATGCCGCCAGCGCCGCGATGGCGTTTTGGGCCTCATGCACCGCCACGACCTGATTTCAGCCGAAGAATATGACATCGCGCGGCGGGCGGACGTCCAGCCGGCAGGGTTCACGCCCCATCAAAACGCCGCATCGTATTTTGTCGATTACATTTCGGGGCAGTTATCCGAACTTTATGCGCCGGAGGATCTGGCTTCCCTGGGGCTTTCTATTTACACCACCCTGGACACGCAGGTCCAGGAAGCGGCCGAAACCGCTTTAGAACAAGGGCTGGCGCGCATCGAAGCCGGGATGCCCGGCTCGGTCGATCCGACGTCTCCCCGCGAGCCCCTTCAGGGAGCCGTCATCGTGATGAAGCCGCAAACCGGAGCGGTGCTGGCCATGGTGGGTGGGCGGGATTATCGTCTCAGCCAATTCAACCGGGTCGTTCAGGCCCGGCGTCAGGCGGGCAGCACCTTCAAGGTGTTCACCTATCTGGCGGCATTGGATACCCATACCCCGATTTCGGCCCTTTCCAACCAGGCGCGCACCTATACCGTGGACGGCAAACCCTGGCAGCCCCGAAACTACAGTGTGCTGGATACGCCCGTCATCAGCCTGCGGGAGGCCTTAGCGAAGTCCGTCAATCGCGCAACCGTGGATTTAGCCATGCAGGTAGGCATGGACGGGGTTGTTCGCACGGCAAAAACGTTTGGTTTCTCCACCCCGCTGGAACCCTATCCGTCCCTGTCACTGGGGGCCGTGGACGTTGCCCCCATCGAGTTGGCGCGGGCCTATTGTGTTTTCCCTGCCGCCGGTCTGCTGCCGGTCCCGATTGGTCTGCGGGATGTCTACGATGAAAACGGCCAGCCCCTGGAACGGCGCCACATGCAGGTCCGTCGCATCATCCCGCCGAACCGGGCCTTTCTGATGACCTCTTTGCTGCGCAGTGCCGTTGTGCAAGGTACGGCGCGCGGGCTTGCGGACTGGGGCATTCATTTCCCGGTGGCCGGGAAAACCGGCACGACGAATAATTCCCGGGACGCGTGGTTTGTGGGCTATACCCCGGACATTCTTATCCTGGTCTGGGTGGGGTACGACAGTGGGGCCTCCATCCATGCTTCGGGCGCCGGGGCCGCACTGCCCATCTGGGCGGAACTGGCGCGTGCCATTCCGCATCAGATCACCGGTGGTGATTTTGGGATACCGCCCGGCATCGAAGAGCGCATCATCTGCAGTCGGGACGGCTTTGCCGATTTCGAAGGAACGTGCCCGGAAACCATGCCGGAGTGGTTCCTGGAGGAGAATGTACCGAAAGATTCAGCGCTGTTTTACCATCCCGATTCCGTTTTCAAGCGGCTGATGCATAAATTCAAGGGGGCGGTCGATGACTTTTAAGACAAGATGGGGTGGGATTGTTCTCGGCCTCCTTCTTTTTTCCGCCTGCCGTCCGGCCATTCTTGCCCCGCCGCCCGTCTTAGAGCCGCCACCAGAGGAAAGGAAGGCGCCCCCCCCGGACGCCGTGCCGCCGGAAGCGGTCCAGGACGAACTGTCCCGGCGGGCGCAGGTGGCCGCCGCCTTGACCGACCAGGGACGTCAGCTGCTGGAAGCGGGCCGGGTGGATCAGGCCATCCGCATTTTCGAGCAGGCCTTATCCCAATCGGCCTATTACGGCCCCGGCTATTATTACCTGGCGGAATCCTGGCTGCAGAAGGACAACGGCACCCAGGCCCGGGCATTCCACGAACAGGCGGCGTTGTATCTGAATGACCAGTCGGCCTGGCGGGAGCGGTTGAATCGCCAGCAAAAAAGAATTGAACAGACGATTTCCCGCCGGTCCCTTCCGTGACGGTTTCGTAAAACGTCCGATCCGCCAAAGGCGGATAAATATCGGCGTTACGCATATCCCTCGTCATTGCGGCGTACCATGAGTACGCGCCTCAATCCTCGGGATTCGCAAGCCGTATCTCGAACGTTTTACGAAACCGTATGATATATGACCTGTTAGCATCCCCCTGCCTTTTCGACCATCCGGCAAACGTCGCGCCTTTACGATCAGGAAATATACCCCTTGTCCGGATGCCAGCGCCGAATCTTGATGTGGTTGGGAAAGGCGTGAGGTTTGTAGACGGATTTGTTCAGCAGCACGCGCAGGCAGTCCTGAATGCCCTCAGACATGGTCGGGTGGGGATGAACGGACTTTAACGCATCGTGGATGCCCTTGTCCTGGTCCATCAGAAAGGCGATGGACATGATGGTATTGGACGCCTGGGGTCCGGCGGCCCGCATGCCGATCACCTTTTGTTCCGCGTCGTCGCTGACGATGATTTTAAGAAAGCCCTGGGTGGCGCGCATGGCAATGGCGCGTGGGAGCAGGGCGTTGGAATAATAGGCCACCCGGTACGGCAGTTTCTTTTTCTGACAGGCCTTTTCGTTCAAACCGACGGCGGCGACAGCCGGCTTGAAGAACATGACCGTGGACATGTTGCGATAATTGAGGGGCCAGCGATTGTTTTCATACATGTGTTTGACGGCGAAACGGCCTTCCATTTCAGCCAGGTTGACCAGGGCCGATCGTCGGGTGACATCACCGGCGGCATAGATATGCCCCTTGACTTGACAGTTTTCGCTGGCGGCCAGATAACCGTCGGGATCCAGCGAGATGCCCGCATTTTCCAGTTTCAGACAGTCAAAATTGGCTTCGCGTCCAATGGAAATGAGGGCCGCGTCGACTTCCAAAACTTCCGAATGCCCATCGTCGTAGTCCAGAATGATCTGCAGGTAGTCGTCAAAATGGCGGATATCGCGCAAGATCGCCGAATGTAAAATATGAACCCCGTTGTCGACGAGGTTGCTGCTGATAAAATCGCTGACATCGTCGTCTTCATAGGGGATGATGCGTTCGGCATAGTCCACCAGGTAGACTTGGGTCTGCCCGAAATTGGAAAAAATGGTGGCGTATTCGCAACCGATGACCCCGGCGCCCACGATGACCATTCGTTTGGGGAAGGCCTTGAGATTGAGGATCGTGTCGGAGTCCACCACGCGCTCGCCGTCGGTGACGATGCCGGGAAAGGGGCGCGGGCGGGACCCCGTGGCGATTACAAAATAGTCCGCCTGGATCTCCTCCGGTTTTTCATCAGGATTGGCAATGGCCACCTCATGGTCGGACAAAAACGAAGCCCAGCCTTTTTTGAGGGTCAGCGACCCCGGTCCCGGCCAGCGCCGGGATGAAAATGATTCGATTTGGGAAAGCATCTGGTATTGTTTTTCGCGTACGGCCTGGAGTACGGAATCCCGCATGGCCTGGTAATCCATGGTCAGTCCGGAAGCCCGATAACCCCGGAGGGTTTGGGCTGCGATGGAGAAATCCTTGGCTATTTCCCACATGGTCTTCGAGGCCAGGGCCCCCCACATGACGCCAGCCCCACCGATTTCACCACCTTCGACGATGCAAACATGTTTGCCCAGATCGAGGGCCCGCATGGCGGCGGCAAAACCGCCGGGGCCGCAACCGATGACACATACATCATAATGTTGCTTTTCATTCGCCATGGATTTGATCCTTTGGAAATATTCGATTATACGCCAGGAACGTTAGGGTAAAAAAGGGCTACCGTCAACCGGTAGAATGCCGTACGAAGATTCTTTTTCCGGGCATGATCCCTCACCCTGTCACATGGTCTGAATACGCGATGAGGTTTTCATGTTCCGTCGATTGGCTGCTGTCGGGGCGCCGCCGCTCCTGTTGATACTGGGTACCCTGCTGTTGGTGCATTACCATTCCTGGCTTTTACATATCTTTTGGGATGGCAAATTGCCGGATGTATGGCGGCAGTTTTTGTTTTATCTTCCCGTTATGCTGGCGGCCGTGGGGGTGGTTCTCGGTGTCCGTCTGCGCAGTTGCGGCGTTCTTCTCGTGATGCTGACCCTCGGCGCTGTTCTCGGAATGGGCCGCCCCTTGGGGTATGTGTTCCCGGAACCGCTCAGTAGAATCCACTGGCTGTCGCAGCGGGGTTTTCTGCTGATGCCGGTGAACTATCTTCTGGGGCTCTGGACCATCCGGTATGCCTGGCGGTCACGACGTGGCTTGGGGGCATTGGCGGGGGCCACGGTATGGGCGGGGGTGGTCGCCGCTGGTGCGGCTGGGGGCCCGGCGGCGGCCGTCATCCGTCAGATGACCAGTTGGTTGCCGGCCGTGCCGGCTGAGCTGAAAGTGCTGACGAGCTTGGGGGCGGGCACGCTGATGGCGGTCATCGCGGCGGTCTGCTTGGCATGGCATGCGGTTCGTGCGCACGATCCAATTGCCGCCGGCTTGAGCGCCAGCCTTGTGCTTCTGCTGCCGTCTATTGCGCGCAACCTGAACGACATCTCCCTGGCGATCGTTGCCAGCGCGGCGGTCCTGGTGGTGCTGGTGGGTGTCCTGGAGTCGATGGTGGCCCTGGCCTACCGGGACGGGCTTACCGGCCTGCCCGGACGGCGTGGACTGAACGACAAGCTCCGGCAGCTGGGGCGACGCTATGCCATTGCCATGCTGGATGTGGATCACTTCAAGCGCTTCAACGATCGTTTCGGGCATCGAACCGGCGACGACGTCTTGAAAATGATTGCCGCCCGCATGCGGCAGATTCCAGGCGGACGCGCGTTTCGTTATGGCGGGGAGGAGTTCGCGGTTGTTTTTACGGGGAGGGCTGCGCTCAAGGCGGCCGATCGGATGGAGACGTTCCGGGCGACCCTGGCCCGCACGCCCTTTGTGGTGCGAGGTGTTCCGCGTTCCACCAAAAAGGCGCGCGGCCGAAAGACAAGTGGGATGGCTTCGCGGCAGCGGGTTAAAATTACTGTCAGTGTCGGTGTGGCCGTTCCGGGTACGGACGGCCGGAAGGCCCCGGAAGTGCTGGCCGCGGCCGACAAGACCCTTTACCGCGCCAAAAAAGCCGGCCGCAACCGGGTGGCGGCTTAACTTCATCGCAATCTTCGAAAGGTGAATCATGATCTTGACCTACCGGGGGAAAACCCCGCAAATCGCTAAAAACGTTTTTATTGCACCCACGGCGGTTATTGTTGGTGATGTCGAGATCGCCGACGGGGCCAGTATCTGGTACGGGGCGGTCATCCGGGGTGACCTGGCGTCGATTCGCATCGGCCGGGATACGAATGTCCAGGACAACGGCACCATCCATGTGGATGAGGGGAAGCCCTGTATCATTGGCGAGGCGGTCGTGGTGGGCCACAACGCGGTCGTTCATGGATGTACGATCGAGGATCAGTGCCTGATCGGCATCAACGCGGTGGTGTTGAACGGTGCGCACATCAAACAGGGATCGGTAGTGGCGGCGGGTGCCGTGGTGCTGGAAAATCAGGTCATCGGCCCGCTGGAACTGGCAGCCGGCTTGCCGGCCCGCGTACGGAAGTCACTACCGGCGTCCATGCCGGAAACGATTCGCCACGATGCCGGTATCTATCTCGATCTGGCCCGACACCATCGCACCATCGCTTCCTGATTTTCATGGCGAATGGGGTTGCCGAATCCCCCGATCGGTTGTCACGTCAGCCAGGCGTCCCGGTACTGTTGATGGCGTGTGAGGCGGTAGTGCACGAAGGCGTTCAGGCAGATCATGGCGCGGTTGGCGGTGAGGAAGGTCGGCACACCGCCGCTGTCTAAGATCTGTCCGAAGCGGTTGTAGACGGCACCGGCGCCGAACGCCACGTTGACGGATACCACGGTGGGTTTCTTGTAGGTGTGTATCAGGTCTACGATGCGTTCCGCCAGATGGCCTTCGGTGCGCTCGATTTCGTCATCGGTGGTGTGCAGCAAAATGCTGTGGGGGACAATGGAAATCATCAGGGCATCGACCGTGTCGGATTGCAGTATCGTGCGGATACAGTCGGCATACATGGCATCACCGGCCATGGGCGTGAGATCCAGCAGCGGGTCGACATTGACATAGGGGGGCAGCAGCTTCGCCAAAGCGTCGTGAGTGGCCGGATCGAAGGCGGCGATCTGCAGGCGGCCCAAGTTGTCGGCCGCGTAGGTTTTTTCGTAGCCGGCATTGGCGATAAGGGCGACCCGGTTGCCCCGGACGTCGAAATCGCTCAAGAGCGCAAAGGTCTTGATGAAATCGCCATGGTCGATCATGGTTTCGGCCACGATCAGGCCGGCCTGCTTCATGGCGGCTTTGGCCACCTCGTATTCACCGGCGATGCTGGCCGTGTGGGATTCCGTGGCCTGCTTCCCGGCGGGCGTGCGACCGGCCTTGTAAACAATGATCGGCGTGTTGGTCTGCCGGGTCGTATTGAAGAACTTCCTGCCGCCGGCCGCCTTGAATCCTTCGATATAACAACCGATGACGTCCACCTCCGGATCCCGATCAAAATAAGCCACCAGGTCGGCCGGGTCCACATCCAGCTGGTTGCCATAGCTGACGATCACTTTCGGGGATATGGCATTGCGCAGATTGTATATTTCCGTAATGCCCAAGGCGCCGCTCTGACTGAGAATGGCGACGTTGTTGTCTTTTTCCAGATTGATGCGGAATTTTTCTTCCGGCACGAAAAAGGTATTGACGCCGGGTGTATTCCGGTTGCCGCTGTAGACGATCCCCAGGCAGTTGGGGCCGATGATCCGGATTCCATGGCGGCGGGCAATATCCAGAATGGTCTGCTCCAGTTCCCTGTTTTTGCGCGTTTCGCTGAATCCGCCGGGAATCAAGATGATGGCGCGCACGCCTTTTCGAGCGCATTCCTTCACCACGGCCACGCTGTGTTCGGCCGGTACCGCCACCACGGCCAGATCGACGGGATCGACGATGTCGCCCATGGAAGGGCACAGCGCCCTTGTTTGTCCACCAACCGTGATGGTGCCGCCTTTGATGCTGACCCCGTAAACATCCTGGCGTTCGAGACGCAGTAAATTTTCAAAAATGATGTTGCCCGGCTTGGCGTTGTCCGAACGGCTGACACCAACGACGGCGATTCCCCGGGGCTCGAAGAAGGGGGTCAACTGGTCGAGGTGAGTTGTCGTCGTGGCCTGCCCGGTGACAACACGCTTTGCGATGGTGGCAAAGCCGTCCAGCGCCACAAATCGGCCGCGTGCATCGAAGACGAACGGATTGATCTCAAATTCTTTTAAAATGAAACGGGACGATGAGTCGAAAAAATTGGAAAAACACACGGCCAGACGACTGAGTTGGACACCGGCCTGAACGAGATGGTCGACATGGCGGCGTCGGGCATCTTTGAGGTATTTTTTATAAATTTTGGTGGACTGCAGCAGGGCGCGGGCCCATGCTTCGTCAATGGGCGCCAGGATCAGGTTGGGGGGCGAAAAATGCTCCGCAAAATGTTCGGCATCCGTCCCGCCCTTGCTAAACGAAATGACCGGTCCAAAAGCATCGCTTTCCCTGAATCCCAGCAGGACCTCGTTGCCGAGATCTTTGGTGTACGGGATGTGGTCCACCAGGAGAACACCTTCCACAGGATGCCCCAGCGCGGCGACCTCCTGCTGCAGGCGTTCGCAGCTGTATTTCAAAAAATCCAGATCCCGATAAACGGAACGCACCCCATTGACCGCCATCTTGTGGGCCACGGTGGGGGATACGATTTTCATCATCAGGGTGTCGCTCGAGAAACGGCTCAGGTCCTGGGGGGTTATGTCGCTTGCGCCACGGATGAAATGCACGGGCGGTGTTTCCAGGTCGAGAAGATTGAGAATACGGTAGACTTCATGCTCGAAAAGCATGGACCTGTTTTCGTTCCAGGCGTGTTCCAGGGTTTGGTCGATGGTGTCAAGGATGGGCGGTGCCAGTGTATCCATGGCCGGTGGGCCTCCTGGTTGGAGCCTAATCTCGCGAATGGGGCCGCGATCTGTGGTTCGCGATCCACAGCCTGGTGATGGTCGCTCTGTGGCATGCCGTTGGGCGGACGTTTCTTGAAACCGTCCCTTGCACTCAACCCCTTTTTTCATATACTTATCAGGCTTAATCGCAATTTGACAAGCACTGCAAAAGGATCCGAATGTCCGCCAAATACATCAGGCGGGTATGCGGGGAAAGATGCTGATGGACATATTGATGGTATGTACCGGCAATATTTGCCGCAGTCCGATGGCCGAAGGACTGCTGCGACAGATGCTGTCGAAAAAACGGGCGGCGAATATTCGCATTCATTCAGCCGGTACCCATGGCCTGGACGATCAACCGGCGGCGCCTTTTGCCATCCAGGCGGCGGCCGAAGTGGGCATCGATATATCCGGTCATCGTGCCCGTTCCCTGGATCGCGACATGGTATCCAAGGCGGATCTCATTCTGGTGATGGAGCCCTTCCACCGGGAAATTGTCGCCCGGGCCGTGCCGCGTGAAAAATCCGACAAACTGCGGTTGCTGGCTGATTTTGAGAGGCCCCGGCAATCGGATATCATCGATGATCCGTATAACCATTCATTGACGGTTTACCGGGCCTGTTTATACCGGATCCAGCATTGCCTGGAGGGGGTTGTCCACCATTTGGAACCGGCTGATGCCCATGGTGTTTAAAACAGGAGCAATTGAGAGCGTTCTATTCTTCTATTAAGGATTGGCGATAATGAAAGTATCCATCCGGTGGGTCCTGATCGTGGGGAGTCTAGCCATCATATGGGTCACCCAGATCATAACGATATCCACCAGCTATGTGTCATCCCAACGTGTGCTGCTGGCGCACGCCCAGGACATCATGCGCAACATTGCCGACCTGGCCATGGAACAGGCGCAAAGTCATTTAATCCATGCCGAGTCGGCGGCGAACCTCACCAAGCGGCTCCTGACATCCAATGTGGTGGGCCGCGCCCAGGATCGCATGACCGAGCTGGAACGCTATTTTCAAGACCAACTGGCGGTTTACCCCCATTTTGCCGGGATTTATCTGGGAGAGCCCACGGGCGATTTCTTCGATGTCCGGCGGGATGAAACCCGCGGTAAAGGCATCACCCGCACCAAAATCACGCTTCATGCCAATGGCAAAAAAGAAACACGTCTGATTTGGCGCGACGACGCGCACCGCATTGTGGCGCGTCAGATGGTTCATGATGACACCTATGACCCCCGCAAGCGTCCCTGGTATATCAAGGCCATGCAAGAAAAGCGGATCGTCTGGACGGACCCTTATATCTTCTTCACATCCCAGAAACCCGGCATAACGATTGCCGGTCCAACCTATACGGACGACGGCCATCTCAAGGGCATCGTGGGGGTCGATATCGAAATCGACGAGCTCTCCCTCTTCATCAGCAAGCTGCGTATCGGCAAAAACGGCCGTGCCTTCATGCTCAATCGCAACGGGGATGTCGTGGCCTTCCCCGATCTTGCCAAACTGAGGTACAAGGACCCGGCCGAAGGCCAAAGCTATCGCCTGGCCAAGATCGACGAACTGGATGATGTGCTGAGCCGCAAAGCCTTTGACGCCATGGGGCTTCAATTCGACGACGATCGTCCCTTCACCTTGGAGCAACCCCGTTTCGGGCGCTTCGACCATGAGGGGCAGACCTATTACACGATGTTTACGCCTTTTACCGAACACCAGTGGCCCTGGGTGATCGGGGTCTATGTCCCCGAAGATGATTATATCGGCGTGATCAAGGACAACCGCCGTGCGAATATTATCGTCACGCTGGTATGCTCGGTGGTGGCGACGATATTCGGCCTCTGGCTGGCCCGCGGTATCATTCGCCCGGTGGCGGGGATGGCCGAAGAAGCCCAGGCGATACGGCGGAAGGATTTTCACCACCAGGTGCCCACCGATTCGATCTATCGGGAAATCCAGGCCACGGCCGACTCGCTGTCCGAATTGAAGGCCGCGCTCCTGCGGAGCAAAGAGAAATACCGCAGTATCTATGACAACATCCAGGACATCTACTACGAAAGCGACATGGCCGGGACCCTGCTCGAAGTCAGCCCGTCCATCGAAAAACAGACCCACTACACCCGCGAGGAACTCATTGGAGAATCGGTGTACCGGCTTTATCAGGATCCTTCCCAACGCGATGCCTTGCTGCAGGTTTTCTATGATCAGGGACAGGTCGCCGATTACGAGCTGACGATTCGCGATAAGGATGACACCCTCCTGTTCTGTTCCATCAGCGCACGCTTGTTGCGGGCGCCGGATGGCACACCGGAACGGATGGTGGGATCCCTCCGGATCATCAACGACCGTAAGCAGGCCGAGCGGGAGCTGGAAACCTATCGCCGCGAGCTCGAAACCCTGGTGGATGAACGCACCGTCGATCTGCAGGCCGCCAATCAAAAACTTCTCCAGGAAATCGAGCAGCGCAAGGATATCGAAGAGGCCTTGCGCAAGAGTGAAGGACGCTACCGCACGGTGCTGGAAGATATCGAAGAGGGCTATTTCGAATGTGATCTGGAGGGCCGCTTGACCTTTTTCAATGACCCCCTTTGTCACATTCTGGGGTTTAATCGGGCCGAGCTGATGGGGATGGACGGGCGACACTTTATGTCTGAAGCCTCCGCCCAAAAAATCAGTGCGCAATTTCGAAACATTACCGCCGAGGGGAATGCTGTCAAAGTGACCGGACTGGACGTTTTTCGGCGGGACCGCGCGCATCGGACCATGGAGATATCGGCTTCGATGATTCTCGATCGGCATGGGAACCCCACAGGCCACCGCGGGTTGGTCCGTGACGTGACGGAACGCCTGCAGGCCGAAAGGGAGCGGCAGCGAATGGAACTCAAGTTCCAGCAGGTTCAGCGCCTGAAGGGATTGGGAACCTTGGCCGGCGGCGTGGCCCATGACTTCAATAATTTGTTGATGGGCATTCAGGGCAATGTGTCGGTGCTGCTATTGGACTGCCCGCCGGGTTCGGAGCTCGACGAGCACTTGCAAAGTATTCAGCAATGCGTTGAGAGCGGCGCCAAATTAACCCAGCAATTGCTGGGGTTTGCCCGGGGCGGGAAATACGTGGTCGAACCAACGGATTTGAACAGTATTGTCCGTTCGACCTCCCAGTTATTCGGCCGCACGCGCAAGGAAATCATTATTTTCGAAAATTACGAGGACGATATCTGGGCGGTCAACGTGGATCAGAAGCAGATCGAACAGGTACTTTTGAATATCTACATCAACGCGTGGCAGGCCATGCAGGACGGGGGCGAACTGTATTTGCGAACGGAAAATGTGCTTCTGGACAGCCAGCGCGGGAAGTTTTTTCATGTGGTCCCGGGCAAATATGTCAAAATTTCCATCAAAGACACCGGTGGCGGAATGGACGAGGCCACGATGCAGCGCATTTTCGAGCCTTTTTTTACAACCAAGGAAATTGGTACCGGCACGGGGCTCGGCCTGGCGTCGGCCTTTGGCATCATCAAAAGCCATAACGGCTTCATCGATGTGCACAGCCGGCCGGGGAATGGGGCCACGTTTGCCATTTACCTGCCGGCGACCGATGAGGAGGTGCAAGTCTCCGAAAAGAAGGTGGTCGAACTGGTGCCGGGAACGGAAACCATCCTTTTAGTGGATGATGAACATGCGATCCTGGACGCGTGTTCGGCCATGCTGAAAAGACTGGGCTATGATGTCGTCGTTGCCCGTGGGGGTAAAGAAGCCGTCGCCATGTATCGACAACACCAGTCCCAGATCGATTTGGTCATCCTCGATATCATCATGCCCGATTTAAGCGGCGGCGAAGTGTTTGATCGTCTTCTGGATATGAACCCCCGTGTGAAAGTCTTGCTTTCCAGTGGCTACAGCATTGAAGATCAGGCGGCGGAAATCATGCGTCGCGGTTGCGACGGATTCATCCAGAAGCCTTTTCAGATGGAACAACTGCACCGCAGCATCAGAGAGGTCGTGGGGGTATAAGGGGGATCGGGACGAAGCAGCCTGAAGAATGCTGCGGGGCCCAACTAAAAAGGGGGCGGCAAAGCCGCCCCTTGAGGTCGAATGGTGGAGCTGAGGGGACTTGAACCCCTGGCCTCATGACTGCCAGTCATGCGCTCTCCCAGCTGAGCTACAGCCC
>JAHLLS010000053.1 GCA_020444045.1 Deltaproteobacteria bacterium | reverse complement strand
GGTGCTGGGCGCGGCGTCTTTTAGCCAGTCGTCCAGTTTCAAGGCCTCTTTCTTGGTAAGCGTCTACTCAACCGCTCCCTATCTGGCGGCATCGATGACGAGTTGACCGACTCGGTTGGGAAGAAGTTCGAGAATGTCCGGTTCACTATGAGCCAGGGGAAGTTTCTCAAATAGGTAGCGAAGATAGGCATACGGTTCCAGATCATTGACCTTGGCGGTTTCGATGAGGCTGAAGAACGTCGCGCTGGCTTCGGCTCCGTCGGGGGCTCCGGCAAACAACCAGTTCTTGCGGCCTAATACAAACGGGCGGATGGCATTTTCGGCCACATTGTTGTCAGGTTTTAAAAACCCGGCCTCAAGGTAAACCACCAATTTATCCCATTGATTCAAGGCGTATTGAATCGCCTTGCCGAGCAGGCTCTTCGGGGGGACTTGGGGATGATGGATCTCCAGCCAGGTTTTGAATCGATCCAGTATCGGTTTGGCCTCCTGCTGCCGCAGATTCCGGATCTGCTCGAATGAGAACTCGTTTTGACTGGCCTGCTTTTCGATATGGTACAACGCACCGATATAATCCAGTGCTTCGTCGGCCAGGCCTCTGGTTGCCGCCTGCTTGCCGCGGGCCTTTTTGCGGACCTTGACCACCTCCACAAACTTGCGCCGTACGTGCACCAGACAACCCAAATGGGCAATGCCCGGTTTCCCGGTCAAATGGTCATAACCGCTATAGCCGTCGCTTTGGATATAACCCTGGTAGCCATCCAGAAGTCCCAACGCCAGTTGTCCACTGCGCGTGGGATGGTACTGATACAAAACCACCGGCCTGGATAGCGGGCCGCCGCAAAACACCCACATGAACGACTTGGTGGTGTTGCTGCGGCCCGGTTCCTTGAGCACCTGCAGCGGACTTTCGTCGATATTGATCAATGGCCCGCTTCGGATCTCCTGCTGCAGCAACTCGATGATCGGGCGGCAACACATTGCGGCCTGGATCATCCAGTTGGCCAGCGTCGCCCGCGGCAACTCAACCCCCAGACGGTTGAATATCTTTTGCTGGCGGTACAATGGCAACGCATCGGCAAACTTGGAAACGGCGATGTGGGCCAGCAGCCCTTCGGTGGCCATGCTTTTGGGGATCAACTGCACCGGCACCGGGGCAATTTTGACCGTGGGGCCATCATCCTCAACGCCTTCGCAGCGTTTACACGCGTACTTGAAGCGGATGTGACGGATCACCTGAACCCTGGCCGGAACGTAATCGAGCTTTTCGCAGGTCTCTTCACCGATGCGGCTCAGCGTTGCCCCACATGCACACTGCTTCTCTTCTTCAGGCAGGTCGTGGACAACCTCAACCCGGGGAAGATCCTCGGGCAGCGGCTTGCGGCCCCGTTTTTTGCGGGTATGCCCTTTGATGGCAATGGACTCGTCGGACTGGATGGGCGCGACCGGTTCGGGGGGCGTGAACAACTGCAGCTGATTGGGATTGACCGCCGGGCGAACTTCGCTTTTACGACCAAAGATTTCGTTCTGGAGCAGACGAAGCATCTCCTGCAAATGGTCGATCTGTTGCTGCTGAGAAGTAATTATCTGCTTGAGCGATTCAGTGTCATCGGGCAGTTGGTTCGATTCCAAAACCATGCCCGCTGTATATCATAACATGCTGGATTTGTATATATTTATTTTACTTTAGGATCGTTGTTGCAGCTGGCAAAACGGTAGCTTAAATGCGCATGAGCATGCGAATAATCCAGTCCGGCGAGAAGCCATTCCAGCTCTTTCGTTTTAAGGGAAACGACCCCTTCAGTGGTCGAGGGCCAATGAAATCGATGCTTTTCCAGTCGTTTGTGCCACAGCGCAAAACCGTTGTCGTCCCAGTATAAGATTTTAATCATGTTGCGCCGCCGATTGCAGAAAACGAACAGATCCCCGGCAAAGGCGTTCAGGTCCATGGCCTGCTCCACCAGTACCGACAGCCCGTTGATCGACTTACGCATGTCGGTGCTGCCCACAGCCAGAAAGACTTGCTTGGGATTGTGCGGCAACATCATAAGGCAGCGACCATGGCCACGTGTTGGTTAATTTCGTTAAACCCGTGACGGTTGTCAATTTCAATGGTGAAGCCGTTGGAGGTATGGATACGAATCGTCGGATGACTGTGGGCCTTGCCTCCCGATAGCGCTACCGGCAAAAAAGACACCTCGTTTTGCGGGGCCAAAATCCGCCGTCTCCAATAATAAAATTGATGGGCTTTGAGATTGTGACTGCGACAATAGGCGGCTTGGCTATGGTCGCTATTCTGCCATTGCTCAACATGGCTTTCCCAAAAGCTGCGCCTTTGATGGGAATCGAATAGATGGTAGTCTTCCGGCATGTGTTCTCCTCCTTTCCTGGAGGAGCATATTGCCACGCCTTTCCGGTTTTGTGAAGATGGGGTTAAATGGACACTTACCTTTCTTGATCCCGCGCGGCCAAAGCCGTTCCACAAGAATACGCGTCCCGTCCGT
>JAHLLS010000009.1 GCA_020444045.1 Deltaproteobacteria bacterium | reverse complement strand
AGTTGAACTGCAGCGATCCGGAACTCTTGGCATCCGGGCTGTCGGTCAGGGAGTCGACGCTGCGATTCCCCACGTCGCCGAAGGTGTTGCCCGCGATCATGTTGCTCTTTACGCGGTTGTAGCCGCCGCCGATGGAAAGGAAGCCGCTGAACCCGGATTCTTCCGGGATAGGCTCGATGGCATAGGCCGGACTCAGCGAAAGCAGCATGATCATGGCGAGAAGGACAAAAAATGCATTGCATCGGTACATTAGAGGTCTCCTTTTCCTGAAAGCATGAGAAGTTGCTGTGGTTTATTGCGCTTCGAAACTGAACTTCTGCCCACCCACGGACAGCCCGGCCATCAAGCCGCCCTTCCGGGGGACGAAAGCGAGAATGCCGTTGCGGTATTCCGTCTTGGCCTGGGCGCCGGTCTTGGGGCCGGCCGTGGCCGCCATCTTGGCGTCGAATTCAAACTCCCCGCTGGCGAAGGTGTCGCAGGCCCGATTGTACTCTAAGAAGACAATCTCGCTGAAGGCCTTGCCCCCCAGCTGCAGCCCGAAGAAGGCCTGCACGAGCTTGAAGATGCCCGTCACCTTGCCCTGGCGATGGACCTTACCCTCTCCGAAGGCGCCCCCAACACCACGGCCGCCTTGCCCACCGTTGGGAAGATGGCGTAGGCATAGCAGTTCTTGAAAAAGGGCTGCACCTCGGGCGAGGAACGGAACATTTGGATGGCGCTGGCATACTCGTCGCCCACGGCGCTGCCGGCAAATGGTGAAACCACAACAAGCGCCATCAGAATGACAGACATCGTAATCCTTTTCATTGCGCCCTCCTTGTTGTTCGGGACGGGATTTCTTCCGAGAAGCCGACTAATCGCCATCACCTTGCGGACGGAAGGCACTCTTTACATTTCAAGCGTTCGCGGAGTTGTCCTTGAGCCATGCTGCCGAAGTTCAGCCGTCCTCCTTTGAGAGTGAGGATTCCCGACTAGCCGCGCGAATCGCCAGGACGATCTCCCGGCTTAGCGTTGCCAGGGCCCGACTCTGGGCGGCCACCAGGGCCTCGTAGCCGGGGCGATTCACCGGTTCGGTAATAGTGGATCGTCTGACCGCCAGGACTTTTTTTTTCGCTCCCGCCAAGACCCGCCAACGGGCCGTCAGCAATACCTCCCCGTTCAGTCGCCCGTCGCAGCGAACGATATCCAGCACCACCTGGTAATCGAGCGTCAGGGACGTGGGCCAGGGGTACAGGTAGATTCGCTCCGTCGGCACCATGACGCCGATGTTGTCCGCCATCACCTGGGTCAGGTTGTCTTCGAAAGAACCGGCCCATTGGTCGTATTCGGCCAGTTCGAGGCGGTTGTCGCCGGTGCGGGTGACGATCTCGGAGCGATCGAGATAATCGGCAATCTTGATGGGCCCGATCCCAATGGCGACATCGCGCGCCGGGCTGACCGGCAACGCGCCGGCCGCAGCCTGCTCCATGGCCGAAAGGGTGTAAAAGCGCGACGGCTGACTCTTGCCGAAGCAGCCCGCGCAAAGCATCGTGCCGACCAATGCCCCAACCCAGCAAAATCGGTAAAAGGCCATTGCCTTCATATCAGTTCCCTCCGGGGCTGCTCTTGCCCTGAATAAGCGCCTCGGGATGCCGTTCGAGGTAATCGGCCAGCTCGCGGAACGCGCGCGCCATGGTGGAGATCTCCTGCAGCGACCTTTGCAGCGTCACGACCAGAGGTGCTTCTTCGGATACCACCCCCCGGGCGGCGGCCAGGGTTTGCTCCAGACTGCCCCCAAGCGATGTCAGCTGCTGATCGGCGTTGCGGGCCAGTTGCCCGAAATCCTCCAACGTGCGGTTCACGTTGGCGGCCATGGGGGATACCTGATGATCGACGTTGTTGATCAGGCGGCGGGCATCGCCGATGGCGTCTTCGAGGTCGCCCGACAGCGCACCGCTGCGGCTGTCCAGGTTGTGCACCAGGCGGCGGGCATCGGTCACGAGGCCTTTTAATTCTTCGAGGCTGGTGTTCCAGTTCGGATTGTTGACCAGGGTGTCGATGCCGTGCAGCGTGTTTGTCAGATTTTTCTCAATGGCTTTCAAATCGAGATTTTGGAGGGCCTGAGCCAGCCGTTGGGTGGTGGAGGGAATCGTGGGAACCTGGGGATAGGGCAAATCCGTTTCGTGCAGATTGGCCGGCGTGCCGGGATAAAAATCCAGCTCGATCGCCAGTTGGCCTGTTATGAGGCTCTGCAGGGACAACACGGCCCGCAATCCCCGGTCGACAAGTTTTTGGAGCGACTCCCGATAGTCGGTGGATATTTTCTTCCCGCCCACTACTTCGAACTGGCCCGGTACGACTTCGATGATAATGGGAATTTCCGTCTTTTCATTCTCAGGGTCGGTTCGAAGGATCAGGCTTTTCACGGACCCGATGGGGACCCCCCGGAACAAAACCGGCGAGCCGACGGCGAGCCCCTTGACGGAGCTCTCGAAGTACATGACGTAAAGGTCCGTTTTTTCAAAGAACTTCCCCGAACCGAAGACCACGATACTGGCCGCCAGCAGAAACACGGCGACAACAACGAATCCGCCGATCATCATCCGGTTTGCTTGTTTTGCCATCTTTGATCATCCTCACTGCGGCAGCGCTTCACCGCGGGTCAGAAACATGTGCAGGACAGGGTCCCGGCTTTCGGCCAGGAGTTGCTTGGGGTCCCCGGTGGCCGTCATGGTGCGCTTAGACACGTCCAGAAACACGGAATTGTTGCCGATCGCAAAAATGCTGGCCAGTTCGTGGGTGACCACCACCATGGTGGTGCCGAGACTGTCGCGCAGTTCCAGAATCATGTCGTCCAGCCGGCGGGCGCTGATTGGATCCAGCCCGGCGGAAGGTTCGTCGAAGAAGAGAATTTCAGGATCCAGGGCCATGGCGCGTGCGATGCCGGCCCGCTTCTGCATTCCGCCGCTGATTTCCGAAGGGTAATACGCCTCGAATCCGGCCAGCCCTACCAGGGCCAGTTTCAACGCCACCACCTCTTTGATCTCGTTCGCCGTCAAATTCGTATAGGTCTCTAACGGAAGAGCCACGTTTTCGGCCAGGGTCATGGAACTCCACAGGGCGCCGCTCTGGTACATCACGCCGGCCCGGCGGATGATCCGATCCCGCTCCACGGGAGCCGATCCCCAGAAGTCGACCTCACCGTAAAAGACCTGCCCGGCAGCCGGCTTTTTCAGGCCGGTCAGCACGCTCATCATGGTGCTCTTGCCGCAGCCGCTGCCGCCCATGATGATAAAAATATCGCCCCGATAGATCGTGTAAGATAAATCCCGCATCAGGACGAAATCGCCATAGGCCATGGTCAAGCTTTGGACGCTAATGTGGGGCGTGCGTTCGGCCATAAAGCGTTATCCCGATATTATCTGGCCCTCTGGGCGAGGTCAGATTCCTAAAAGGTTGCAAATAACAGTGATGACGGCTGTGGAGAGCGTCATGCCCACGATGGCCGTCACCACGGCCGAGGTGGCGGCATCACCCACCGCCGAAGCGCTTCGCCCGCATTCCATACCGCGCATGCAGCCGGACAACGCGATGATCACGCCGAACACGGTGCCGCTGAAAAGCCCGATTCCCAGATCCCACAGACGCACGGCGGCGATCGTACGCTGATAATACTGAACCACGCCGATATCCAGGATGCCCACCCCGACCACGAGGCCGCCCAGGATGCCCATGACGTTGGCGTAAAGGCAGAGCAGCGGCATCATCACCGCCAGGGCCAGCATGCGCGGCAGCACCAGGAACTCCATGGGTGACAGGCCGAGAGTCTTGAGCGCATCGATTTCCTGGTTGACCTGCATGGTGCCCAGCTGCGCGGCGAAGGCCCCGCCGGTGCGCCCCGCCATGACGACGCCGGTCATGACCGCCGCCATCAGACGCACCATGGCGATGCCCACCAGGTCGGCCACGTAGATCTGGGCCCCGAACAACAGGAGTTGAATGGCGCCCACGAAGGCCAGGATGAGGCCCACCAGGAAACTGATCAGCGACACGATGGGCAGGGCCTGCCCGCCGCAGGACTCTATAATCAGCCACAGATCGGTGCGCCGGAAGGCGGCCCGGCCATGCAGCAGCCGGCCGAGGGCCAGGGTCGCATCACCAATAAAGGCCAGCAGCCGGCCCGCGGAAGCGAAGAAGTCGGCCGTTTCGTCGCCCAACATGGCCAGAAAACGCCAGTGCTTATCCGGCCTGCGGGCGTCCTTCTTCTCAGGCACCGCCGCCGCCAGGGCCATCAATTGCCGGGCACCCTCGGGCAGCCCGCTGCTCTCGATGCGGATGCGCTTGTCTTCGCAAAGCCGCCGCAGACGCTGCAAAAAGGTCAACAACCCCGTGTCCCAACCCGCAAGCTTCCCGGTATCGAAGGCAATGGCCTCGATACCGCCGGCCGTTTCCAGCCTTTTCTGGATGTCGGCATCCGAAGGCAACGCTTCACCGAGCTTCCAGCTGCCGGACAGCGCCAGCAGCAGCGTGTCCGTCGATGCCTGTTTCACCGTCATTTCAGCCTTTGCAGCCATCGAGGTTTCCTTTCCGGGATGATCGTCTCTCATCACCTCTCGATTTCGATCTGGCGCCACTTCAGATATATGTAGCGTACATACTCGTACTCGAAAGGCGACCCGGTATCGTAATAACGGAAGGGGATACCGGCGCGCTTGCTGATGTAGTACAGACCGGTCATCCCCAATAGAGCTTGTCGCGATCACTGGCACTGGAATAGATCTCATCCACGACAAATGTCGCCCAAACCGTTTCCACCGTAGCATCGACAGCGGTCCCGATGCCGTCGCGCACGCTGGAAGGCCCTAATACCGGCAGGACCAGATAGGGGCCTGGCCCCACTCCCCAGACGCCCAAGGTCTGGCCGAAATCCTCTTCCATTTTCGTAAACCCCATCGGGGTGGCCGGGTCCAGTATGCCGGCCAGCCCGATAGTCGTGTTGAAGACGATGCGGGCGGTGGAATTCACCGTCCCCTCGGCATTGCCCTGCAGCAGGTTGTTGAACACATTCCCGATTTCATAGAGGTTGTCGAAAAAATTGGCGATGCCGGTCCGGACGACCTGCGGCAGGATGAAGCGGTAGGTATCGGCCACCGGGACAAAGAAGTACTTGTCGAAGCCGTAGTTGAACTTGTACATGGCACGATTGAACCCCTCCCAGGGGTCGTAGTTGTCTATTGTGGTGGCTGCGGCGTGGAGCATCGATGCCGAAAACGACAGCAGCCCCAAGGTCGTCAAAATCAGCCGTTTCATGGTATTTCCTTTCTTGTGAATCATCATGGGCGATAAAGCCTGGTGGCTCGCCGACATCATTGGCTCAGAAGGTGTAGCGTAGACCAAGCATCACGAAATTCACCCCGGGGTTCTTGCTGTAAATTCCGCCGTTGGACATGTGCTGGGCCCGGGCCATGGCGTTCAAGCGTTTGAGAATTGGGTAGTCTAAACCGATATAGGTGGTAAACTGGAAAGCCCCCCGAAGTCTTCGTCACCGTATTCGTAGCGGCTCATCATGGTTCCCTGCCCCCCGAAGCGGATTTCGAGGGGGCTTTCGTCCAGGTCGAACACCAGTTCGAGCCCAATAGAGCTCAAAAGGCCGGTGTCGCCGCCGCCATCCAGCACGCCGCCGGCCGCCGTGCCGCGGGTGCCCAGATTCAGCGAATCCCCCAACTGCCATTGCCAGGGCAGCCGGTAGGCGGCCAGCAGATCGGCCTGGGTGAAGGACTCATCCCTGTTGGCGAAGCTCCACCCCCTCCTGGAGGCCGATCTCCCAATTGGTGTCATCGGCGCGCGCACTGTCAAGATGGCCGAAACAACTACCGACAACGATCATTACCATAAATAGGCACAGTCTAACAAATAAACCATTTCTCATCGACATATCCACCTTCTGGCCAATTCTTCTTTTGATAGCTTTTCGTTTACTTGCCGACCACCCTTGCTTTCTTTTCAATCAAACAATTTGCCGCCGAAATGCTCCATGTAAGCCTCGATTTCTTCCTGAAAATGCTGCAGGAACTTTTCCACCTTGTCGCCTTCGGCTTTCATCACTTTTTCCTTAATTTCAGAAGACTTGCCATAGGCCGTTTGAAATTCATGGTCTGCCAGGGCGCTGATCTCCTTGGCTTATTCCTTGGTAATGTGCCCGGCATGAGCAAAAACAGATGCGAGGACGCCGTTCAGGTGCTTCACTTTTTCCTTGGCCATATTTAAATCCTCCTTTTCATGTCATTTCATTGTCAGAATGCGGTCGGGATTTATCCGCACGGGATGTTTCTCAACATGCAGAAAGAGATCCGCCATCAGAACCACTGATATAGGGATAAGGTCGGTGTCATTCCCTTCCGCCGATACGATCCCCATTTTTTGGGACGCAATTATTTTTTTCCAAAATGTAACATATTTTAGTTTAGCCAATTTCGCAGCGAGGGGGTATCCCCCATGAAGGGTGAAAAACGGGGTATTACGCCTCAGGCAATAACAGCAGGGCCGACATATATCGGCGAATTTTTACAATACGGGTCCGAGCATGGCAATCATATTGTTCCAGAGGCGGCGCCGCCCGGTCCAGCCGGCCAGGGTTTCGCTGGTAACCGGCCTGGATTGAGCGATATAGCTGGCCTGGCGTCGGCGCACATCCCCTGTCAGGGCGCGATCATACAACAGGATGTTATTTTCGTAGTTGAGCTCGAAGCTGCGCCGGTCCATGTTGGCGGAGCCGATGAGCGTCACCTCGCCGTCCACCGTCAATGACTTGGTGTGCAGCAGTCCGCCCCGGTACTCGAAAATACAAACCCCGGAGGCCAAAAGATCCTCGTAATAGCTGCGGCTGGCCGCCCCCACGATCCATGAGTCGTTGCGCTCAGGAAATATGATGGTCGTTGCAACCCCCCGCCGGGCGCTGGCGCAGAGTGCTGCCTGCATGGCTTCGTCCGGTACGTAATAGGGGGTGGAGACGACGAGTTCCTTGCGGGCGGCGTACATCAGGGCTTCGAACCTCTCGGGCATGGCCGAATAGCGCACCGTCGGTCCGGTCCCGATCACCTGGGCCGGAAAACCTCCCGGTAGCGGGTCGACGGGCCGGCTGATCAAAGACCCAAGATCCTCACCCGTCTCGGCCCCCCAGTCAGTGGCAAACAGATACTGGTTCTGCCGGGCGATCGGTCCCTCGAAACGGATCATGGCGTCCACCCAGGGGGCGTATTTCGCCTTGATCCGAAACTCCGGGTCGGCACAGTTCTGGCTGCCGCAGTAAGTGACGGAATGGTCGACCACGACGATTTTACGATGGTTGCGAAGGTCGATGCGGCCCCTCAATGGCCGCAGCAGGGGATTGCCGATGGCCAGGGCGACGGCCAGGCGCACCCCGGCTTTTCGCATGGCCCTCCAGTGTTCGGAATGGATCATGATACGCGATCCCAGGCTGTCCGCCATGGCGCGGCAGGTCACGCCGCGCATCGCCGCCCACTTCAGCGCCTCCACCACCCGAAGGCCGTTGTTGTCCGGCAGCCAGATGTAAAACAACAGGTGGACATGATCCTTTGCGGCGTCGATGTCAGCCACCATGGCCTCAATGGCTGCATTGGAATCCTGCATGAGCCGGGCCTGGTTGCCGCCCACCGGGTCGAAGCCGTTGACCGTTTTGCCCAGTTGAAAGAGTTGAACATAGCGCTCGGGCATACCGGCCGGCAGCGCCGTGTCGGACGCGCCCGAGGCAGCCCCTATATCCGGCAACGCCTTTATGACGGCCCGTGTCCGTTCCACACGGGAGCGACCCAGGTTGGTTTCACCGAAAACGATATAGGCGCCGATCCCTACAACCGAAAAACCGAGAATCACCACCACCCAGGCGATCCGCGAGGCAGGCTCGCGGTGAGGCCGCATCAGGACGCGCACAATGAAACCCAATTGGACAAGCGGATGGATCAGCAAAAACAGTGACGCCGGTGAGGGTTTTTCCATGGTCCCCCTTTTTTGGGGTAAGGATCGCTATGTCGTTTCGTAATCCGCCTGTCGGTTCGACAACAATACCACCTTTCTCTCTTGGTTGACACTGCCGGATTACGTAACCCGACCCTACTCGAACGGAAAATGCATAAAGGTAATGTCCGCCTCCTCCCGGTTGTGCGCGGTCTCCCCGATATAGCCGAGGGCAAAGGCCACCGCCCCTCCAGGAACGGTGAAATCACGATGGAACTGGCGCTTATTGTCTTTGAGCGCAATGAAATTGCTGTGATCGAGAAACGAGAAGAAATCGTGGATGCTGATCACCGTGCTCCGTTCATCCAGGAAGTAGAGGTGAAAGACCAGCTCGTTGATGCTTTCAAAACGGATCTCACTCGCCCCCCACACCTTTAGACGGTTGCCGGCCACCCGGTTGCCGGGGGGCACATACTTGCCCATATCCCGTTGGCCCATGGACTGGCATCCCGCCAGGATGGAAACCCATAAAAGTCCGACGGCCAGAATGACCTATCTGTCTTGGTACTTGAATGTTGGCGATGCCAAGAAGGCCTCCTTTCGCGCTGACGCCGATCGTCGATAGATGGTTTACCTTCAGTGCCATGTCTCGGGTCTGGATGCACGTGCTTCGCGAGCCGAACTGAATCACTTCCCCCCTCGTTAATGTCGAATACGATATAATCGCCCGCCCGAAATGGCCGATCCATATTAAATGGCCACACCGCCGAAGAGGTTTGACAAGGTGTCTTTCCTTTCGCAAGAAACCCGCTTACCAAAAAATCAATCCCTTCAAGCTGTCGAAACGCTAGTGGAAATCATGAAAGAGACCCTGGCATCCGGCGAGGATGACCTGATCAGTGGATTTGGCAAATTCTGCGTCAAGGAAAAATCCCAGCGGCGTGGCAGGAATCCGGCAACGGGTGGTTCGATGTTGTTGCCTGATCGGAAGGTGGTGACGTTTAAGTGCTCGGGGCAGCTGCGGGATAAATGTAACAGGTAGTGGTGGGATTTGGGATTAGCGTTTCCTGCCTGAAAAATCATTATGATCCGCATCGTGGCACGTAATCTCAAATTTTGATCGGGTCGCTTTTCGTGGACTAGTCTCAATCTAGTGCGCCACGAGCGCACTTTTTCATAAAGTGTGCGTAACTGCACGAAAGATGAGGGCAGGCCCCTCGGAGCCGGTTTGCAGGAGCAGGCTTCAAACCACCTAAAGCTGCGTTGGTAAAGAGCCAGGGTAGTGAGCGTTTAGGAAAAGTCGCGGCATGGGATCGTGGCAGGTATGACTCAGAGAGACGAGCGCAAGCGAACCACTCGATGAGGCGTCGAAAGATTATAGGCGAGGTCAAAACTGGGGTACTAGATTGGTTCCAGGATAAGTTTAGGGGACACCTGCATACTGCCTAAACGGCCTCCGGCGTAAAGATGGCGTGAATCTGGGTTAGGCTTTTGTGCGGAACGTGGGAACCTGTCGTTACGATGCTAAGGGAGAAATCCAAGTGGCGACCCCACGAGGATGAGAGTACCGATGCGAAGCACAGGGGCGGATCATCCCGTAATAGTGTTGAAGATCCTGTAATGGGATTGGAGCGAAGGGGATGAGTCAGTTCGCGATAAGCGATGGTCAACCAGGGATCTGGGAGGAGCCGCAGTATACCGCGTCGGCTTGAAACCGAGAGGTTTCAAGAGAAAGGCTGGCATGAGCGGTATGACAGGAGACTGTCACGTACCGTTCTGTGGGGGCCTGGGGGTGAGATTCCCCTGGGCTACCCGACTCTGTTGTTCAATCAGATTTGGGTTTCTGGCAAGACATGAAGGCAACCGATGGATCCTAGCCGGCATCGGACCGGCTATCCGGTTGTATCAGCTTCAAGAAATCAAGCAGGGCAGAATCAACAAGGAAAATTCAGAACTGGCTCCGGGACGCGCCGCGCCCCTTGACGTAGTGTTCTCATCCCATATTATCAATATAACTAATTGAATCTAAATATTTTATTGACATTTAATTTTTGGTAATTGAGACTAAGAATCTCCACTGCATTAAACCCAAAACAAGACCAAGGGAAATATATGGCAAGTGGAACTGATTCACTTCCATTAATCGCCACCAAACTTCACCGGGCTCCGATTGACAGGCTTCATGTTCACCGGCCGCTCCTGCTGGAACGCCTTGAACAGCGTCGCAGCAGGCCGTTGACCCTGGTGTCGGCCCCGGCCGGATACGGCAAAAGTATTTTGATCCGCTGTTGGCTCGAGTCTTGTAATACCCCCGGGTCATGGTTGTCGCTGGATGAAAACGACAACGATTTGCGGATGTTTGCGGGATATTTTGTCGCGGCTGTCAAGAAGCTTTTCCCCGGCGCCTGCCGGAAAACGGAAGGGCTGCTAACCGCTCCCGATCTTCCGCCGGCTGCAGAAATGGGCGCTATATTGATCAATGAGCTGAACGGTATCGAGCAGTCATTTATCCTGGCGCTGGATGATTTTCATTTCATCAAGAACGAAGCCGTGCTCGATATGATGCGTTTTCTATTGTCTCATCCACCTCGAGCCATGCATCTGGTATTGATTGGCCGTCACGATCCTGCGTTGCCGATTTCCTCGCTGCGATCCAAAAGTCTGGTAACTGAGATCCGAACACGGGACCTGCGATTTGATCTAAGGCAAACAGAGGATTATCTGACGCAGCTGCTGGGAATTACGGTCGACCCATCCACGGCCACCGCCTTAATCAAAAAAACGGAAGGCTGGGTGACCGGTTTGCGGTTGGCGGTGCTTTCCATGCGTCACCGCACCAAACCGGAGCCCAAATTGCTCGAGCCGCATGTGGATGCTCAGTATGTGATGGAATACCTTTTTTCCGAGGTCTTCAGCCAACACCCCCCGGTCAACAAAAAATATCTAATAAGTATCAGCATCTTGGAGCGCTTCTGCGCCCCGTTGTGCGAGGCGGTTTGCAGGCCGGCGGGTGACTCCCAGTCAGGCGAAATCAGCGGCTGGACGTTTCTTGCCTGGTTAAAAACGGAAAACATGTTCCTGATTCCCCTGGACGCTGAAAACCGATGGTTTCGTTTTCACCATTTGTTTCAGAAGCTGCTCTTAAACCAGTTAAAACGTCATTTCAGCGCCGAGGACATCAACGCCCTCCATGCCCAGGCCAGTGCGTGGTTAGCCGACAACGGTTTTATAGATGAGGCTATCCGGCACGCTTTGGCCGGCGCTGACGAGATTGGAGCCGCGCAATTGGTCGAGCAGCATCGACAGGCGATGCTCAATACTGACAGATGGTACGTCCTTGAAAAATGGCTGTCCATGCTGCCGAATACCCTTATTCAGCAGCGACCGGAACTCTTACTGGCACAGGCCTGGATTCACTATTTTCATTTCAGGCTTACACTCATTCCATCGGTTCTCGATGTCGCCGAGTCCTTAATACGCAATAAGTCAAAAGAGAAACTGCTATACGGAGAGATTTTTCTTTTCAAGGGTGTTCTTTGCTTTTTGCAAGGTGATGGCTCACCCAGCCTTAAATATATTGAAGAAGCATTGGAACGGATTCCGACAACCTATCCCATGATTCGGGGTTTTGCAGAAAGCTATTTTGGATTTGCAGGTCAGATGCATGGTCAGGAGGAAAGGATTTTGGATGTGCTATCTGGTCTGCTCCATCAACCTTCGCTGCATGATAAACGGAAAGCCCGCGTGATGTTAAGCATCGCTAGTGTCCACATTGTATCCGGAAACCTGGCCTTAGCCGCAACGCTAAGTCAACAATTAAATCGCTTCGCTATCAATACCGAATCCATTCCTAATGTTGCATCGAGTTCATGGTTTCAAGGCGTTATCCACTTTTGTCGGAATGAACTGGATATGGCCATCGATTATCTCAGTCAAGTAGCAGAAAACATCTATATCATGCCAAGGAGAATAAGCGTCGACTGCATGGCAGGGCTGGCGCTGGCGTATCAGGCCACGCAACAGACGGATAAAGTCACCGCAACAATGGAGCGTCTTTTGGGATATATCCATTCTTCAAAAGGCGCCACCTTTTTGGAAATCGCTCATTCCTGCAGGGCACGTTTGTCCTTGATGAAGGGAGAAACACCGTTTGCATCCAGCCTGCCAGGCATCGATACAACATCGGGTGGTGAGGCCATGTTTATTTTTCTGGAAATCCCCAGTATCACGCAATGCCGGGTGCTTCTTGCGGGAGGATCAGACGAAGGCCTGCGGGAAGCTGAACAGAGGCTCCAGGCATATCTGCAATTAGGCCGGAAGCAACACAACACCTTTCAGAAGATTACCATCAGAGCCCTGCTGGCCTTGACTTTAGAGAAGCAGGGCCGAACCGACGACGCCCTGGCCGTTTTGAAAGCGGCGGTCGATCTGGCAAAACCAGGCGGGTTCATCCGTCCCTTTGTTGAATTGGGCCCGACCATGGGAGGTCTGTTGGAGCGGCTGTTTGCAAGAAACGACGCCAGAGATTATATCCAGCAGCTTCTGGCCGCTTTTTCCCCAAGCCCTATTGCCCCATCTTCAAATGTCGAACCAAAGGATACGCTTATGACAAATCGGGAGCGCGATATCCTTGAGCTGCTGGCGCAACGGCTGCATAGCAAGGAAATCGCTGAAAAACTTTTCATTTCAACCGCTACCGTGAGCACCCATCTAAAACACATCTACCGCAAACTCGATGTCCACAACCGCCGCGCGGCAGTAGCCAAAGCACTAGACGCGGGTATCCTCTAACCCCCCTTGCCCTCCATCGGCCGCAATCGATGCGGACGCACTTTTTTGTGGTCAATGGTGGTGGCTATCCCCTGTTTTTACCCAATTGCATGGGATGTATCCCCGGATAAAAAGTATCATTCTGATTTAGAACAACTTTTCTAATCTTGCGCAAAGTCCATTGGCGCTTTCTGCCTGCAACGGCTTTAAACGCTAGTTGCAAAGGAACCCAATCATATTTGCAATAGCAAAGACCACTAGAGGATATCATGATGAGACAGATAGCGCTTTTTGCGTTGCTTGCGGTTGGTTTTCTATCCTCTGGCTTATGCCAAGATCGCGTTCGATTCCGGATTGGGTGTTGCCTGGCTCCGAGGCCAGCCGCACCGCTTCGATTTTAAACTCTTTGCCAAACCGTTTTCCCATGGTGGTACACCTCCTGTAGCCTCATACAACTTGGCTGTTCGGTGTGTCCACTTTTTTGAGAAGGCCCACTTTTGTTTGAACAAATAATCGTAACAAGCGTTGGGATCTGAAAAGCGTGCGTCAAATTCGATTTCGCTTTTGGGGAAATCTTCGGTGATCGTAAAGTCTGTCATGACAGCCTCCTTATATCGACGATTTGAGGCTGTTGTAACATCGCCGCGTGACAGATCCGGTCACACCCAATGGCTACTTGAGCTCTATAGAGAACCGATTAGAAGAATTGGAGACCGACGAATGCGCGATAGATTATCAGAGCGACGGATAGCGATCAATTGGCTACGAGTCTTCAGGAGACTTGGCACCCTGTTCGTGGTGCTACTTCTCTCCGGCTGCAGCACATTCGGGCCGCAGCTCGTCCTGAATTCCCATATCGAGTACAACAAGGCCATCGAGCAGGTAATCCAAGAGGAGCTTCTGCTCAACATTGTTCGCCGGCGGTATTACGAAGCGCCTCAGTTCGTGACGGTTTCGAACATCACCACGAGCATGAGCACTTCGGCCGGCATTTCCGGAGGCTCCACCTTCGGCAACCAGGGCATACCCACGACGGGCGACATTGGCGGCAGTCTCAACTGGCTCGATTCGCCGACCGTCACCATCACGCCCCGGCAGGGCACCGAGATCCTCGGACCCCTGACCTCGCGGATGAGTGTCCTTACGATCGCCAAGATGGCCAATGCTGGCTACCGTTTTGATTTTCTGCTGGCATTGATGGCCGAGGGACTTACCGATGTTCGCGGACCCGAGACTGGTGTTGGCACCGATTTCCGCCCGGGTGATAAGGAATTTATTGAAGTCATCCAATCGGTAGGAAGACTCATTGACAAAGGACAACTCAAAGTGGGGACCTTCAGTTGGAACGATCCCTACTCTGACATTACCTACAAGCGCGAAGATATTACGGTCGATAACCAGCTTACCGCCATCGCCCTTGGCAGCGGTGTGGGTCGATTTCGAAGCTATGATGGCGGAAAGACCTACTATTTCACCGATAAGCACGATTATCCAGCCATGTGGATTGACCCGGAGGCTCGAACATCAAGTGATGGTAAGCGCATAATTGAGATTCTGAATCTGCAGCCCACTCCCTTGAAAAGAGTCTGGTCCTTTTCTCCGAACCGGGTTGTAGAGGGTACGGACTTCGAAAATGTGCCCGACGATCCTCGGCCAGAGGTTAGGATGCAGCTGCGCTCCTTCTACTCGGTGCTGAACCTGCTTGCCTACGGCATCGATATCCCCCCGAAGGACGAGGAGGAAGGCCGGGCCTTCACCAAGGCCTCATACGATCAGGCGGTTAGCGAGGGACGCGCGGTCGACCTCTCTGACAAGTTCGTCGTTCAGTCGAGCAGCGAGCGCCCGGCGAACGCCTTCGTCGCCGTGAAGCATCGCGGCAGCTGGTTCTACTTAGACGATCGTGATCACGTCTCCAAGCGCTTGTTCAATGCGGTCTACGACCTCTTCAACATGGAGATTGCCCCCTCGGGTGGCGGCGGGGGTCCGATCCTGACGGTGCCAGTGAAATAGCGCCGGCAATCCGACCGGCGACAGCGGCAAGTATTCCGTTTGAGGGGTTCAATTCCTTCCCCTCATTTTCTTCGATATAAGGACCTGTTATTAACTAAAAACAAGGAGGTTTATTATGAAAATGAATCGCCGACAGTTTAATTTTTTTGCAGCGGTATCCGCCGCCGGTTTGGTCGTTCCCGGGGTGACCACAGCGAAGGCCCAAACGAACATGTTCGAAGGATCAAAGAACAAGTTCACCGCGGCGCCCCCCGCGGAGGGCAAGAACTGGCACCCCTTGGCGGCCGAGCGACCTCATAACGATATTCTAGCCCGTATTCAAGGCCTTATGAAGCGAGATGGATTTGAGGCTCTCATACTGCTGACACCGGAAAATATACTCTATTCAACGGGCTATTTTTCCAAATTCGCCTATGCACCAGGGGTTCCTGCAGGAGCCCAGACAGCGGCAGTTATTCCGGCAAAAGGTAAGGCACATCTAATCGTTAGCTTGTACGAAGAAGATGATGCCCCAAGACAGACAATAGATGTTGAGTATTCGTCCGTAGCCGGTTTCGTTTTTGTAGATGACGGAACCCCGGAGTCACATTCGGAACGCGATGCCGTCCTTGACCCAGCTCTTACCATTAAACAAGCAGTATCCATTGCACAGGACGTGGCTCCCAATGGAAAAATCGGTATCGAGGAGGGCATGTTGCTCGCAGGATTTAAGGATTATATAGATAGTCAAATAGGTAAGCGGTTAGCGGACTATGGCATGTTGATGTATGAAGCGCGCCTGATCAAGTTTCCTTGGGAAGTCGGTATGCTGAGATTGGCGGCCCAACACGCGGAGCGTTTCATGACGCGCGCAGCTCGGGAACTGAAACCTGGGATGAACGCCATGGCTTTTGATCAAATGATTCAAATAGCGGCTTGGGAAGAAGATAGAGAAAACTCCATGAGCACTCTTGGCTACCAGACTGGAATAGGACCTTATTGGGGCATCGGCTTAGCACCTCGGAACTATGTAATCCAGGAGGGCGATGTTGCGCGTATTGATGGCGGAGGGACGCATTTGGGCTATATCAGTGACATCTCGCGTACCTGGGTCGTTGGTGGCTCGAAGCCGGGTGAAAAATATGTGGAGACTTATGACGCATTGTATGCCGGATTCGCAAAAGGCCTTGAGATGCTCGGGCCTGGCGTGAAGATGAAGGATCTTTATGCTGCAATCCGAAAAGAAGTCGAAAAGTCGTCGGTTATTCCTAAATACCCCCGAGGACACATGGGGCACGGCATTAGCGTGGCTCCGACAGCAGAGGACATTCCGAAGATCTCGGCAACTGAGGAAACCGTATTCCAGCCTGGCATGTGCATTAGTATGGAGTGCTCGTATATGGCGGCGAAGGGTGCTCCAGCACCGGGACCGTACAACATTGAAGATTCCTTTGTGATTACCGAAGATGGATACGAGCGGTTCACCATGGCCCCAGATTCGATAATCTGGAACGTATAGCGACTGGATAGGAACGTGTTCTCCGGAGGGGCTTTCTCGGAATCGCGGTGGAAGCCCCTCTGGGGTTTCATCCTCACCTGCACATCCTGGTTTCCGATGGTTGTTTCCATAAGACCGGTGAAATAGCGCCGGCGATCCGACCGGCGCCAGCGGCAAGTACTCGGTTTGAGGAGCCAAGTCCGTAGCTCCTCATTCTCTTCGAGATACGAACCTGTTAACAATTGAAAATTAGGAGATATGCTATGAGAAAGTTATTTATGAGCAAAGTGCTGACGATGCTAATGGCGCTAGCGCTGATCGGAGCGGTTACAGCCCACGCGCAGGACTATGACGTTGTGCTGAAGGGTGGGCGGGTCATGGACCCGGAGACCTCGCTCGATGCGGTCATGAATGTGGGCATCAAGGGCGGCAAGATTGCCGCGGTGACCGAGGACGAACTCTCTGGCAAGGAAATCATCGATGTGAAAGGGCTCGTGGTTTCGCCGGGCTTCATCGACACCCACCAGCACAGCCTCGACATTGCCGATGGCCGACTTGCGGCGCAGGACGGTACCACCACCCACATGGAGTTGGAGTTTGGCCGCAGTCCCGTGGCCGAGGCCTACGACATCGTGGCAAAGCGCGGCGGTCACCCAATCAACTACGGCTTTTCCTCCAGCTGGCCCATGCGGCGGGCCGAGGTCATGACGGGCTTCAAGGGCGAGGCGACCTTCGAAGGCCTGACGGAGGCTTTCGAAGGGTGGGGCGAGACGGTCTCAAATCCCGAGCAGGAAAAGCAGATCCTGGCGCTGATCCAGAAGGATCTTGACGATGGAGCCCTCGCAATCGGCTACCCCCCCGCCTACGGCAGCGGTGCCGGCTTGAAGGAGGCGATCAAGCTGTGGAAGAAGGCGGCGGCCAACAACGTGCCGGTTTCGGTCCATGCGCGCTATCAGTCCATGCTTGATCCGAACAGCTCGGTTCAAGCCATGAACGAGATGCTAGGCCTGGCCGCCTCATCGGGCGCCCACGCCCTTGTCTGCCACATCCAACTGCTCGGCCTCAGCGATCCCTACATGATGCTCGACGTCATCGACGCCGGTCGCAAGGCCGGGCTCAGGCTCACTACCGAGGTCTATCCCTTCGGCGGCACCGCTCCACCGATATCCGCCGACTACCTGAAATGGGAGAACTCCGATGAGCGCATCGGCTTCAAGTGGAACGAGATCCGCACCGAGAAGAAGCCCCACTACACTTTCAAGGATAAGGCCGACTTCCAGAAGTACCAGAAGGAACATCCCATTGAATTCGTGCAGATGGAGTACATCGACGAGAGCACGCCCGAGGGCCTGGCCGCGATGCGCGCCGCGGTGACCTTCCCCGAGACCATCCCGGCCGCCGATGGAACGCCCATCGCGTGGGAGGGCAAACCCAAGGGCGCGGACAAACTGGGCCTGGGGTCCGGGGTTGATGTCTGGCCCTTGCCAAAGGATGCCGGCGGCCAGCCGCGAACCACCAGCACCCACGCGATCATCCTGGGGAAATGGGTGCGAGAGCAGGGTGCGCTGACCCTGATGCAGGCGCTCGCCAACTCCACCATTGTTCCCGCCAAGGAGCTGGGCCCACACATTCCCCAGTTCAACACCAAGGGGCGCCTGCAGGTGGGCATGGACGCGGACATTACGGTGTTCGACCCCAAGACCGTAAAGGCCAACGCCACCTGGGACGATGTCGCAGCGCTCAACGACGGCTTTCATCACACCCTCGTCAACGGCGTCTTCATTTTGAAGGACGGCAAGATTGACACCGAAGCCCTGCCGGGACAGCAGATCCGGCGAACGCCAAAGGGGCACGAGGAATAGAACGCAAATACCAGATACGAAGAAAGGAAAAAGGTTAATGAGAGGATAGTCATTTTAATGGGGTTATACGGACTCTCAGTGAAGTATCGAAATAGCAGCGTTCAACCTTAGAACGCCCTTGTTCTTTAGTTTTGGGGGAAGTCGGTCAGCAGAGGTGGCTTGGCGCTTACGGCATTGCTAGACGATTGCGAACCAGGTGTACCGATGAGCCAGGGCTAACTTCCCAAGCATGCAACGTTCAGGAAGCGGCAAAGAGGTCCGTCTGAGCACTCGACGGCGGTGCCCGTCCAGGCGATAGCCCCGGTGGGGCGCGCTGCTTGAGGTGTTCCAAAATGGTCTGGATGCTGTCCGGATCCGTGATGTCCGATATCACCCGCAGCGTGCCACCGCACAAAGGACAAATGGAAATATCAATATCAAACACACGCTTCAAGCGCTCCGCCCAGGTCAGCGGCAAGTATTGGGTTTGGGGGGCCAAGTCCCTATCTCCTCATTCTCTTCGAGATAGGGACCTGTTCACAACTAAAAATTAGGAGATATCCTATGAAAATGAATCGTCGACAGTTTAGTATTTTTTCAGCGGTTACCGCCGCCGGTTTGGTCGTTCCCGGGCTGGCCACGGCGAAGACCCAAGCGAAGGCCGGAAAGGGCATGAAATCTTTTGCCGCCCCCCCGGCTGGTATGAACATCCACCCCTTGCTGGCCAAGCGCGATCAGAAGGCTATATTGGGCCGTATTCAAGGCCTTATGAAGCGCGACGGGATTGGCGCGCTCGTTATCGTGAGACCAGAAAATATAGCCTATGCTACGGGCTACGTATCCAGGTTCGCCTATGGAGCCGGTGTTCCAGCGGGAAGCCAGGCAGCCGCCGTTATTCCGGCAAAAGGCAATGCCCATCTGTTCATCAACCTGATGGAAAGTGATGATGCCCCAAGAATGACCAAAGATGTTGATGTTTCGGCCATGCCGGGTTTCGTTTTCGTAGACGATGGGACACCCGAGTCGCGCAAGGAACGCAGCGCGACCATTGACCCACTGGCCGGCTTCAAAGATGCTTTGAAAGTCGCCCAAGGCATGGCTTCCAACGGCAAAATCGGTATCGAGAAGGGCGCGCTGCTCGGAGGGCTTATGGCCTATCTCAACAGTCAGGTGAAAGAAGATCAGTCAGTGAACTCCGACGACTTGTTATTTGAAGCACGCCTGATCAAGACACCATGGGAAATCGATATGCTGCGCATGGCGGCCCAGCACATGGAGCGCGTCCAGTCGCGCGTGGCTCAGCAGCTTGAGCCCGGGATGAATGCCGCGGTTCTCGATAATATGATCATGGCCGCGGGCTGGGCAGAAGATAAGGAATACTCTATGTCAGGCATGGCCTACCAGATCGGAATCGGACCTTATTGGGGCGTATCCCAGTCGCCTCGGAACTACGTGATCAAAAAGGGCGATCTTATGCGTATTGATGGCGGCGGGACGCATTTTGGGTACATTAGTGACATCACGCGCACCTGGGCCGTTGGCGGTTCGCCGGACGCCAAGCATGAAGAGACATATGACGCATTGTATGCGGGGTTCCAGAAAGGCCTCACATTGCTCAAGCCTGGCGTGAAGATGTCGGAACTCTATGCTGAAGTACGGGCAGAAGTGCAAAAGTCTCCAATCTTTCCTAACTACGCCCGAGGCCACATGGGGCACAGCGTCAGCCTCTCTCCGTTGCTCGAGGATCATCCACTGTTCGCGCCCGGTTTTGATGTCGAATTCCAGCCCGGTATGTGCGTGAGTATGGAGACCTCCTACATGGCAGCGCAGGGCGCCTATGCACCGGGACCGTACAACATTGAAGATTCCTTTGTGATTACTAAGAATGGATACGATCGGTTCACCACAGTGCCGGATTCACTGGTCTGGGATGGGAGTATAGCGACTGGATAGGAACGTGTTCTCCGGAGGGGCTTTCTCGGAATCGCGGTGGAAGCCCCTCTGGGGTTTCATCCTCACCTTCAAATCCTGGTTTCCGATGGTTGTTTCCATAAGAATGGCATGTTTTCCGTCTCACCGGCGATCGATGCCAAAGCCCTGGAGCAGATATTCCGCCACAAGGTGCTCAAGATGCTGCTGGCAAAGGGCAAGATCACGCAGGATCATTGTGGATATGAAGAGGGACTGGAAAAAAGTGTTCCCGCCAAAATAATTGATGGATAGAGAGCAAAGGAAGATTGACATGTTTTTTATTAAGAAATGTATTGAGAAAAACAGAGCGTTAAGCAAACCGACCTTGTGTCACTGGCAGCGGTTCGCGTTGTCGCTTGTTCTGCTGTTGGCTCTGTTCTCAACCGCAGCACTGGCCGAGGAGACAAAGACCGCAAAGCCCACCGGCGACGGCACGGAACACGGCAGTCTCGGTGAACTGGGGGCGAAGCTCAGCGACCCGACGTCGGATGTCTGGGCTTTGTTCACCGAGTTTGATTTTCAGTGGAGTCGGGGTGACTTAAGCGACGATGATTATAAATTTGGCACAGCTATGATCTTTCAGCCGATCATGCCCTTTAAGTTCACCGAAAATTTAAAATTGCTGACAAGGCCGGTCGTGCCGGTTATATTCAGCACGCCGGTACCAACCGGCCTCAATCCGGACGGCACGGCCGATTTTTCCAACAAGGGTGGTTTGGGCGATATTTCTTTGCCGCTTCTGCTCTCACCCGTGCCGAAACCTGGGGCCGCTTTTTCATTCGGCATTGGCCCGACCTTTCAGCTTCCCACCCACACTTCATCTGAACTGGGCACGAATACCTGGGAGGCCGGTCCGGCGGCTGTCGTCACCTATAAAACAGAGAAAACCACGATGGGCCTTTTCGGCCAATACTGGTGGTCTTATGCAGAGTATGGCAGCAACAGTGCCGGTGAGGACACACCAAGTACCAGCCACGGCGTGATACTTCCTTTTTTCTTCTACAACCTGCCGGACGCCTGGCAGATTGGCTTCCTCCCGAATATCACTTATAACGACAAAGCCACTTCGGGGAACAAGTGGAATGTGCCTTTTGGGCCCGTTGTGACGAAGATGACAAAGATCGGCAACCTGCCGGTGAAGTTGCAGCTTGGCGTAGAATATGCGCTGGTACGCCAGGATGATTTTGGCCCTGAATGGAGGATAAAGCTGAATATTATTCCGGTGATAATGTCCCTGCAGAAGAAGCCTTTCTTCTAGCCTTTCGGACAAGACGGGCAAAGCCCTAAAGAATTGTAGATGGCTCGTTATTACGGCTATTACATACAGCACCTCACAACTTCAGGTGTTTTTGAAATTCCTTCCCGGCGACGGCTGGGCCGTGGGGAGTACACCGATCATGAATTACGATTGGGGAGGCCGAGGAATGGACCATCCCCCTGAATTTGGATGTGAGTAAAACCGTCATGTTCGGCAAATTGCCTGTCAAACTCGAATTTGAAGCGAACTATTACGTCGTACAGCCGGACCTGTTTGGGCCGGAATGGATGATCGGTTTCAACATCACCCCGGTTGTCCCCAATGTCATAGAAAAATGGATCAAGGGGCTTTTTTAGGCCCGTATATGGCCCTCATTCCATCATCAGGAGACCGGCCGGGTCATCTACCGGTCAAAAATGACCCACGGCAGGAATAAGAAGAATTTTGAAATCTTCAGTGCCCTTGATTACATCGCGGCCATAACGCAGCATATCCCGGAACAGTCGTTTCAGCTGGTGCGTTACTACGGGTGGTACTCCAACCGTATGCGGGGTGACCGGAAGAAGCTGGAGCAAGAGGTGGGGAAGGGCGCGGCAGATGGAGCTGGCGGCATAGAAATTATCGAGATTGCAGAATTCCGGCCCACGCGGATTCCATCACCGATGGGGCGGGAATGCATCAAGAAGGTATGGGAGGAGTTTTCCAGGAAACGACCTCCACCTAATTCTTTTGCAGCAGCGTAGTCGGAAATTGAATTCGGTCGCAACCATGAACCATTTGAGGATAACTGGCCGGGTTACGATGAACCTTGGGTGGATGTGCATTCGCTGTAGAAGGAGTGAATGGAGTGGTTCGCGCGAAAACAGGGAGATTTTGGGTTTTCAGAGGAAAGGGGAGGAGATTTTTCTGGCATGGTGGCCCCAAAAAATTGGCAAGCCGTTGAAATGGCGTGAAGATGTCGGATCTCTATGCTGCTGTGCGGGCAGAAGTGGAAAAGTCGCCACTCCTTCCAGTCTACGCCCGGGGCCACGTGGGGCACAGCATCAGCGTCTCTCCTACGGTCGAGGACGATCCCAAGTTCGCACCCGGTATGGATATCGAATTCCAGCCCGGCATGTGCGTGAGTTTGGAGACCTCGTACATGGCAGCGGCGGGAGCGCCAGCGCCGGGACCGTACAACATTGAAGACTCTTTTGCGATTACCGACAAAGGACACGAGCGGTTCACCACGGCGCCGAATTCGCTGGTGTGGGATGGGAGTCTATCGACTGGATAGAAACGTGTTCTCCGGAGGGGCTTTCTCGGGATCGCGGTGGAAGCCCCTCTGGGGTAGTCAACAGGAAGAGCAGCCAAAGCCAGAGAGGAGCGGGTCACCACCGCTAATGCGAATCGCGTATGGGAGTTATAAACCGCCTTTTCGTGCCGCAGCAGTCCCTTCTCGCATCCGTCAGCGCCCAGGGTCTGTCGTCGATCTGACTTGCCAACGGCCTCTGAGTGACGTCCCGGCACCCGAATCCACCCCGGCCGCCGGTTTGTTAGCGCACTTTTCGCGGTGGCGCCGGTCACCAAGCCAGCCGCCAGCGTAGCCGCGCCGCTGGCACCGCAGCCCCGAGTGGTCGTAATTTGGTCATCCGGGTCCGTTTTTGGAAACTCGGTCGACCACGACATTCAGTCGAGCCGTGCCGTTCAGCAAACCTATTTATTATCTTCAACAGGTGCAGGTTCATAAATAGGGTTAGCTAACTCTGGTTCACCAGGAACCTCCTAACGATCAGAACCGAACAGATAACCCCCCAAAAAAAATCCTCAAAATCGAAATCACACATAATCAATCGTCCTCTTCAAAATCTATTTCAACGAGATCACACCAGAGCGTGGCCTGCCCCCCAAAAACTGATCCAGATTTTAAGTTAGAGCTATGATAAAATCTGGCAACAGGAAGGGAGGTCATCATGAGTCGCAAACGATAAAGGTCCCTAAGAAGCAACCCAAACGAGCTCGGCTCTGGCTCAATGATGGATCATGTGTCAGGCTGCGTCCGAGCCACCGCAATCATGTTTGGTCATATGATTTTGTGATGGATCGAACCCATGACTGCCGGCCGATCAAGATTCTGACACTCATTGATGAATACACTCGGCAGTGCCTGGCGCTTGTTGTGGCTCGCAGTATCAAGAGTGATGATGTTTTGCATAGTTAGCCGATTATAGTCAAATCAGGGGCGATTCGGGCAGCGTCGGCCACCGTTCCATCAGCTTCTTCATAGGTCCTGAGCATGTCAATCTTCTGCTGGCCATACAACTGGTGCTTTTAATGGTCTGCGATAATCAGGTTAAACATCACAAAGAGCGAAATAACTGTTATCTGCTATCTAATTATAATTGACGAAACTCTCAAATCCATTCAGGCCAACCCCAACATCTGGTGGTTGGCCTTTCTATTTAAGAGTGGTGATTAATTCTACCTAACAAATGGGAGGTATCCGTCGGCGCTACTCTCGCTATTTCCCTATACCTTGGTGAACAAGTCCCAAATAGGCTGATGTGATTCACATCCTACGCATCAGGGCCTGGCCCGGTTGAGCCCCACGAAGGCCCCCCCGTTGCGCTCGCAGATGGCGCGCATGAGGGCGGCGAAGCGGATGCCGGTGATGCCCCGGGGGTCGTTGAGCACGGTGGGAAAGCCAACGGCGTGGATGCGCACGCGGCGTTTGCCGCCGGGTCCGGCGCGGTTGATTTTATCCACGGCTTTGACAGCGGCCTGCATGTCCCGGCCGGAATATTCATCCCCGAAGACATAGAGACTGATGTTTTTCTTGGGGTCGTAGAAGGACTGGATGGCCATGGTGATGCCCTCCACCGGGCTGCTGTTGCTGAAAGGCTGCCAGGTGGCCAGCGCTTCCAGAATGACTTCCCGGCGGCGTTTGGTGTCGGGGATCCAGCGGTCGCGGTACTGGGGAAACATATAGTCCCCCATATCGTTCATGATCTGGATGCCTTTGACCTTGGGATAGACGTTCAGGGTCTCGCGGATCTTCTTCTGGACGGTGCCCCAGGCGCCGCGCTGCATGCTGCCGGAGGTGTCGATGATGAAAATGATGTACTCGCTGTCCACCGGGATGCCGCCCACCGAGGCGCTCGGTTGGGGGGGGCGTCGGGCGGACAGGCGCTTCATCTCTTCGGTCAGATCCTGCAGGGTGCGGGCCATGCGCCCTTCGATGATATTCTGAACCTCGGCATTGTCGCGGGCGGCGGCGTATTCGCCTTCGATGGCGGACAGATCGCCCTGCAACCGGGCCAGTTCTTTTTTGGCGTCGGTCAGCTGAATTCTCTTGGCTTCGAGCTCCCGCTCGATCACTAGGGATTCGCCCCGGATGTCATGCTTTTCTTCTTCCAGCCGGATGATGGCGGCATCGAGATCGGTCCGGGTCTGCTCAATCACCAGGGGTTCACCGAATTTGGAAAGAACAAACAGCAGAATAATGGCCCCGAAGGCGCAGCAGATGCAGTCCAGGAAGGAGAGGCTGAAGACTTCGATATCGCGGCGGCGCGGGCGCATGGTCAGGGCCAGTCCGGTGAGGGGCAGAAATAGGCGCCCCGGGTCAGGGCGGCCAGTTTCCAGTAGGCACTGGCCGCCGCCGGATCCCCTTCCAGGGGAAAGAGGATGACATTGACGGGAATTTTGTCGGGCAGCATCTTGACGGCGCGATCGAAGAGCTGGAGACGTTTTTCGCCGGAAACTTTGCTGAACCAGGGCTTGTCGGTGCCCCTAGTGGGCAGTCCGTCCGTCACCAGGAAGACATTATCCGGTTCCGGCCGCAGTTTGCGCAAGACGTCAAAGGCGCTGGCCAGACTGGTGCTTTTTTCGGGCACCAGCTTGTAGAGGTGGTCGATGGCCTTATTGAGCTGCGGGGCGTCGGACGTTTTCAACCAGCGGCCGTCGGTGCCCGGGAGCAGCGGCCGGGCGGTTTCGTTGAAAACGACGATCTGGTAGCGGCTGCCGGGTGGGAACTGGGCCGTCAGCCAGTCCACCGTGGCTAAAGCCTTGCGCCATTTGGGGGATTTGCGCTGCTGGTCTTCGGACAGGTTGCGGCGACGGATAATACCCACGATGCTGTTGTCCAGCATGCTGGCAGAAGCGTCCAGCAAAATCAGGATATGGCCGCCGCCAACCTGCAGGTCGGTGAGATACTGCCGGTTGCCCTCGCCGGCAAACGAGCGGACCTTGGACCCGTAATCGTCTTCGTCCTGGCTGCCGGCCTTGAGCCGTTGGACCCCTTCGTCCAGCGAACGCACATCGGTTTTCAGCTTGTTGGCGTGTTCTTTCTGCGCCAGGGTCTTGTCCTGGTAGTGGGCGATTTCAAGCTGACGTTCTTTCAGCACCGGCACAATCTGGCGGGTGGATCCCTGGATGCGCACGTATTCCTGTTCGGTGGCCTCCAGCGCGTTGCGGAGATCCACCATGCGCTTACGGCCCTCTAAAACTTCGCGCTCCAACTGGTTGACTTCGCTCGTCAGGTCCTGGGTGACCTGGTCGCGGCGCACGGCGCTGCGGGCGTTGACAATGACGAACAGCAAAATAATGGCCCCCAGACCGCAGCAGATGCAGTCGATAAAGGACAGGCTGAAGATATTAAGCGACCGGCGTTTCATCGTTTTCCAGACAAGCGATAACGTGCAGTTGTTCTCCGGGAGTACCCACCCGAATCGATTGCCCCACGGTCAGTTCCGTTTCCCCAATGACTTTCACGCCGTCCACGAAGGTGCCGTAGGTGCTGGTGTCGGTGAGGACCAGACGGCCTCCCCGTTTCACCACGGTGCAGTGGCGGCGGGAAACGCCTTCGGTCCGGCCATGAATGCGAATCCCGGAAGTGCCGGCCGGAATCTGGCAGCCGATGATCAGGGGGACCTCCGACAGCGGGTAACCCCGGCTGCGGTAGAGAAGATGGGTGGCGACCGGATGATCATCGGTCTGGCGGGCGATCGAAGCCGGGACGACGGCGTCCGGTCGATCATTGCCATGCGGTTTCCGGTTGAGAAAGGGCACGCCTTTGCGTCCTTCCGGCCGGGGAAAGTCGCCGATAAAAGTGAGGGCGCCTTTGGCGCCGGCGCCTTCGGACAGTTTCCGCACGCGGGCACTGGCAGTCGCTTCGAGGCGTTGACAAAAACCGGGCAGGCCCGCAGCGCGGTGGCTGACGAGAATCGTGCCCAGGGGCTGTTTGCAAAAATAGTCCTGCTGCAGGATATAGATCTGGCGGTGGATGGCATCCATCAGGGGTAACAGGGGGCGTTCCAGCGGGTCCCGTGCCAGCTGGATGCGGTGGGTGTCGTCAGGGGTTGCCATCGCGACTTCGGTGTCTTCGGCTTGCTTCAGTTCGTCCAGCAGGGTCGGCAGGCGGTCATAAAGGGCCTGTTCGGTGTGGGCGTCGTGAAAGGGATCGAAACGGGTGCGGCGGACGAATTCATCGGCGATGGCCTGCATCCAGGCGGTCCGCAAGCGGTCCAGGCCGAAGCCATCGACGGACGCGTGCCCCAGGACGGCCGGTGCACGGCGGCAGTCCAGCACGGTCAGAACGGTGCGGTGCAGGTGGAGATCGAGGTGCAGCAGAATTTCCGTCGGGGCGTCTTTGGGAAGTGCGGCCAGGGCATGGGAGACAAATCCGTCGACCGGAATGGCCAAGGCTTTCATGATGCCGGCCAGCAGTTCCAGCTGCGGCTCGTCATACGTGTCCGGCACGGCCACCAGGACGTCCCGGTGCACCGGGGCCAACTGCTGCCAGATGGCTTTCAGGTGGGCGTGGGCCAGGTCGGCATGGGTCCACCCCGCGTAAGCCGGGTCCTGCAGGGGTGCGCTGGCCAGCTGGTCCCAGAAGTGGTGGTTGGTCTGGCGCGGCACCTGGCGGCAGCGCTGTTCCGCGGCGACGCCGACCTGGAGGTGCCCCGCTTCGATGACGGCAAAACCCGGACTGGCCAGGGCGCCTGTTTCAATTTCCAGTAGCATTTCGTCGGGACCTGCCGCCAGGATGCCCGTATCGTTCAGTGCCAATCCGATCATACGGCACCCGCCTCGGTCGGTCGGGTATGCAGCCGCCGGGTAAGTTTCTCCTCACAGTAGGCTTCGGTATCCAGGACATAGCGCTCTTGCAGCAACTGCAGCTGGTGCAGGAGAAACATGAGCACGATGCTGATCAATAGCGCGATCAGGGTCGAGTTGAAGGCCACCCCCAGGCTCTGGGTTACCTCCAGGATGTCGCCCTGCACCGCCTTGTGGGCACTCCCCAGGGCCTGGCCGATACCGCGCACCGTGCCGATGAAGCCGATCGAGGGTATGGCCCAGGCAATGTAGCGGATCATGGCCAGTTCGGCATCCAGGCGCTCCCCTTCGGCCTCGCAGGAGGCGTGCATGGCATGGGCCACATCCTGGATGTTGCGGGTCGAACCGAAGCGGTGCAGGGCCGCCAGCAGGGTCCGGGGCAGGAGGGCTTGCCGCTGGTCCGCCGGCAGGGCCTGAATGCGGCGCGAGAACACGAGGGCGTCTTCCGGCAGGATGCGGACGCCTTCGGCCAGCGGGATCAGGTCGAGATTGAGCAGACCGCGATGCCGGATGGTGTTGATGCCCTTGTATCCCATGATGGCCAGGGCCCAGAACATGAGAACAAAGCAGGCTTCCTGTTCGTAGTCCTTCACCATCACGAACAGCGACTGGTCGCTGGAAGGGGTCTCGTCCCTTTCCAGGGCGGCGGCCTGGGCGGCGAGAACGGCGTCCGCATTGGGGCGGATGACCGCTACGTAGGCGGCGTGCACCAGGATCACGATGACGATCAGGGCGAAGACCTGGTAGATGAATTCAAGGGATACCGGAAGGTTCTGTTTCATAATGTTTTTCCTGGTTTTATGGCAAATTCCTATTAATCACACATAGGGGTGCTTTTTAATCGAAAACTTTCCGGGCATTTTAAATAGGTCTGTTCATTTTCTTTCACGTGAAAGAACACCGAACCAAAAGAAAACGCCCGTGCCACGAACCCTTCGAGTTCGCCTGCGCGTCGTGGCCGCGATCGGACGCGCCGAAACTCGCCCTGCTTGCAGCAGGGCACAGACAGTCGCCGTGTTTTTCTCGCCCGCAACCCCGATGCCCGGCTTCGTGACAAAGAGGAAAACGGCAAAATAATTAAAACATTTTGCGACGGGTTCGTGAAACGTTCAAGATCAAGGCGCGCAAATTCCGAAGAGTGAGGCGTACATCGGTACGCCGCAATGATGAGAAATGCTGCGCAACGCCGATGTTGGACGTTTCACGAATCCGTCAAATATCCACCGGGAAATCGACGGCCTTGTCGACCCGGATTTCTTCGGACGGGGCAAACTCTTTCAATTCGTCTTTCTGGCGGCGATAGGCCCGTTGCCGGTCCTGCGTCGACGGTTCTTTGGCGGTCGCCGGCGGATTGTCTTCAGGTGCGCCTTCGGTCTGGGCCGGAGCGGCTGCGGCCGGCGGTGTCTGGGCCGACTGGGCCCACAGGGCCGGTGAAGAGATACCCAAGAGACCCGCTATAAGTAAGGTCATGCCGATCAGTCCGGCGGCGTGATGCCTATCGTCGTTCATGGCGTACCTTTCGCCGGGTCGACATACCGGCATACCCGGAAGCCCAGGTCGGGGCGGGCTTCGTCCTGATAATCCCGGTAGGCGACCCGCAGGTTTCTTATGGATGCGTGTTTCCAACTGCTGCCTTTGATGACATGGTGCTGGCCCTCTTCCGGGCCGGTGGGGTCCGTGTCGACCTGTCCGGTCCGGAAAGGGTAGATGGTATAGACGTCATGACACCATTCCGCCACGTTGCCGCCCAGGTCGAAGAGACCCTCCGGGTTGGGGGGAAACGCCCCCACCGGGGCGGCGGTGGGGTAGGCATCCTCGTACGTTTCGAGGGTGAGTGTTAGAATGTCAGCCGCACTGGCATCGGCGATATTGACGCTTTTGGCCGGCGGCGGATAGCTTTCCCCCCAGGGATATTTCCAGGACCTGGCCGTGGGGCCGGAGCGCGCGCAGAATTCCCACTCGGCTTCGGTGGGCAGACGATAGCCGTTGCCGATGGGCGATGTCGATCGCAGCTTCCCGTTCGCTTCCACGTAGACCGGCGGGAGTTTTTCCTTGAGACTGAGCCAGTTGCAAAAGCGGGCGGCTTGTTCCCAGGTGACCTGGACCGCCGGCTGATCGTCTTGGTTGAGACTTTTACCCTTGAAGGTGCCCGAATCATGATCGGGCTGAAACGCACGGAACTCGCGGTTGGTCACTTCTTTGAGCCCCATGAAGATCGGGCGTGTCAGTAGAATGACCCGCAGGGTTTCGTTGGCGCGGCGTCCCTGTTCCCGGCGGGACGCCCCCATTTGAAAACGGCCCGGTTCGATCCGTTTCAGTCGGTATCCATCGGGGGCCCGGATGACGCCGGGGATCTCGGTGGCATTCGTGCGCTTGCTGATGACCTGCAGTTCGATCGGAAAGCCCGGCCGGGGTGTGATGCGTCGGGAAAACGGGGCAAATCCTTTTTGGCGAATCTCAAGCTGGTGGGTCACGGCCAGCAGTGAGATTTTTTCAGGGACCGGACCATAGGAGCGGCCGTCAATGAAAAGCGTTGCACCGTCCGGCGCATTGCGCAAATGGACGATCCCCATAAGCGGTGTCAGCTGCATCTGGACGTCGGTTTGTTCTCCCGAGCGGACGGTGACTTCCCGGGAAGCCGGTGCGTAGCCGGATTTGGAGAGTTGGACCACGTGGGGCTGATCCGGTGCAAGATCGACTTCCAGGGGCGTCTGCCCCTGGTATTGTGTGCCGATCATGACATTGGCGCCTGCCGGCTGGGAGGTAATCGCCAGACGGCCGTCCAGAGGCGCCAGGATCGCGGTCTCGACCGTGATGGGCTGTCCGGCCGTGACCTGAACCGTTTTTTGCCAGGGTTTGTAGCCGGCACGCTGCAGCTCCAGGTGGCGGGTGCCTGCGGCCATGGGCAGGGTGGCGGGCGTCAATTCCCCGGGGGTGCCGTCGATGCTGATCTGCGCCTGCGCGGGATTCGAGGTTACGGTGACGTCGGCATAGTCGGGTATCAGGCCGATCGTCAGGGTTTGTCGGCGTCCTTTGCCCTCGACGTCGATCATGGCTTCGAAGGGGCGGTAAAGGGTGGCTTCGATCTGGAGTTGATGCGGTCCGGCCGCAACTTCCAGGTCGTTCAGGGGCGTTTCCCCGACGACGTCCTGGTCGATCCGGATGCGAGCGGCGGTGACGACGGACGCCGGTTGGTCCGCGACATGGGCCGTGATGGTCAGGCGGCCCGGCAGCTTGACCATCGACAGGTCCACGTCTTGGCGCGCCTGGTCGCCGATGGCAATTTCGGTTGACAGGGGAACATACCCTTCTTTGACGGCGGTCAGGCGGTAATTGCCGGGGCGCAGGAGATAGTAGCCTTTTAAGCGCGGTGTCAGGAAGGCACCCTGGATCGTCACCAGGTCGGGTTCCGGTTGGATCGTGAGACGCAACTGGCGGGCCGTGAACACGAACCACACGCCATACAGCAGGCCCGCTAATAGGAAAACGGCGATCAGGCCGACGATCTTGCGGCGCCGGGACGGGCGGGGCGGGGGGGCATGGTGTGACGGCTCAAAGGGAAAGGGGGCAATGGTCCGGGGCGCCGTGGTGTCCGGTGGGGTGGTGTGCCGCGAAGGGGTGCCCGACATGGGGGGGGATTCCGGTGATTTTAGATCTTTTCCGTGCATTGCACCACGATCTGGGTAGGCCCCTGTCCGGGGCGGATTCGGATGGTGTGACGGACATCTTTATAGCCGTCGCGCGCACCTGTAACGGTATAGGCGCCGGGGCGCAACTCCAGTGTGCGCGACAGGAATTGCCCCAGCCGTCCGACACGATAGACGGTGACTTCCGTTTGGTCATCGGAGGTCAGGGTGACCACGACCGTTGTCTGGGCATTTTGCACCATCCGATCCAGGGTTGCAATCTGGGATTGCAGGCGTGGTCCCTGGGGGGATGCCTGACGCAATTCCACCAGGAGCTGCTCAGCCTTGGCAAGGTAGACTTCGTTTGCCAGATCCTCGGGGTGCTCCATGTAATACGCTACGCGTTTTTCCAGACGCAGGCGTTCTTCGGCCCGGGCCGCGCCCCGGACGGCAAACTGGATCGTTGGATCGATTCCCAGGACTTGGCGATAGTGGTCCAGCACCTGGGGCCAGGCCTCTGATTTCTCGGCTGTTTGGGCCTGCCGCCGCAACGCTGCGATGCGATCGTCGCGGGCGGCGGCATCGATCTGGTTGAGGGCATCCAGGGCTTCAGGCGCTCCGGGTTTGAAGGCCAGAGCCCTGTTGATGTCACGGCGGGCTTCGGCATATGACCGGCGATGAAAGGCGGCCAGACCGGCGGACATATGGTGCTCAAACTGTGCCGCGGCCACCTGGTTGCGCACCCGGGGAACCGCGGCCTGGGCGGGCGGCCACTCCGGATCCAGTGCCAGGGCGGCTTCAAAATCCGCCAGGGCCAGCGCCAGGTTGCCGGTTGCCTCGTGGGTTTCGCCGGTCTGCATGAGGGCCACGACGTCGGCGATTTTGGTGGCGCGTTCAAGCCCACGCTGGGCGACCGGGTTTTGTGGATCGATTTTAAGGGCCAGGGTGAAACGGTCGCCGGACCGGATGCCGTCCCCCTGATCCAGGGCGGTCCGGCCTTCGGTCAGCAGGCGTGCCAGAGCGTCCGGGGCCTGGGCCTGCAGGTTGCGCGCCTCCTGGGCCGCTGTGGTGTAATGCCGGGCCGCGCCGGCATAATCGGTCTGCAGAAACGCCTCATCCCCGGTCATGGCCTCGCGGGAAATAACGGCAAAAGCTTCCGGCGCCCATTCCGGACCGCCGATGGCTTCTATATCGGACAGGGCCTGGCGCCAATCGGCCAGTGCCTTTTCTGCGGTGTTTTCATCACCGGCCGGGGGTGATTCGGACGGCATTGGGGCCTGTGACGCCTGGTTCGCGGCGGGTGGCGGTGCCGGTGTTACAATCGCCGCCGGTTCCGGTGTCAACGGGTTTCGGGCAAGATAATGGAGCAACAATCCACCTCCCGCCATGATCAAAAGGGCCATGATGACGAGAAAGGCGGGCATCTGCCATGATCGGGTCTTCCCGTCGGGGCTCTGGCGATTTTCCTGCGCCGCAAACGGTTGGGGCGTGATCACGTCGGCGGAGGCGGCAGAAGCGGCTTCTTCCGGCAGCAACGGTGTTTCGCTGGGTGGAATCGTTCGGCGGCGATACCCGGTCAGGGCCTGGTCCATGGCCGATATCACGTGGGTCATACTTTCCGGGCGATCTTCGCGGCGGGTGGCCAGCATGCTGACCACCATCGTGATCAGTTCGGGCGGCAGGGGGGCGGCAGCGCCAAGGGACCGGCGAAGGGCCTCGCCGGATAACCCTTCATTCATCGCGTCGTCGCTTCCCGTAAGGGTCTCCAACAGCAGGACGCCGAAACTGTAGATGTCATCGGCCGGATGCGGCGGTAATCCCTGACGCTGCTGGGGGCTCATGCAGTGTCGGGATCCGCCGCCGTGATGGGCGGCCCGATCCGCGTCGATCCGGTAAACACCGGCAATCCCGAAGTCGGTCAAGCGGGGATGATCCCCCCGGTCCATCAGGATGTTGCCGGCTTTCACATCCCGATGGATCAAGCCCTGCCCATGGACGTAAGCCAGGGCCCGGGCCGCCGACCCTAAGGGGCGCAGCCGGTCTTCCCAGGAACGTTCTTTCTTTTGGTTCCAACCATCGAAGCTGGGGCCGTCCACCCACGCCATGGAGATAAAGACGGCCTCGCCGTCGTGGTGGAAGTCGTACACCGGGACAATATGGGGGTGGTTGAGACGGCGGGCCAGGCGGCACTCGTTTTTCAAGAATTCCACCTGGGCCGGGGCCGAAGCCAGCGCGGGGTGCAGCAGCTTGATGGCGATGTCGAGGTCCAGATCCCGATCGTGCGCCCGCCAGACCTCCCCCATGCCGCCTTGCCCCAGGGGGTGGGAGAGCTGGAAACGGTTCAAAAGGACCTGGCCGCGGTGGGCTTGAAAGGGTTGCTGATTCGTCATGCCGGGTCGCTGCCATCCTTTCCGGCCGTTTTTGGTATTACGCGAGGGCTCTGCGTGGCAGACTTGGGGGGCATGGTCCCCTGGAGTGGCTCAATAGCAGGTGGTATGCGCATTTTTCAGCCACCGGCCGGTTCCGCGGGGACAACATCGGGCGGTACGATGCCCGTTTCCCGCAAGTAGATTTCCTTGAGCAGTGCCCGCCACTGGCGGTACTGTTCCTGTGCTGTTCCGGTAAGCTCGTGCGTTTGTCCCTGGATGTCCAGGATAATGGGTTCCATGTCGGCCCCGAAAGATTCGCTGAGTTCCTGAATGGCGGCTGCGTGCATGTCGGCCTGTTTGGAGATGTTGAGGCCGCTCATGAAGACCTGGCCGCCGGAGAGCAGCAGCAGGCCCTCGAGGATATTGGAGCTGCTGCTGCCGCCATAAACCTCCAGCGCAATGGCGGCGGCCACCAGCAGCACGCCGCCAACCTTGCGGATAAGGGCGGAATTCTCCACCTCTTCCCGGGCCAGGCGTTCGGTGAGGTCGAGCTTGCGCCAGTTCTCATAGGCGGTCCACATGCTGGCGTAAAATCCGTCATAGTACTGGTTCAGGGTATCGATGAACATATACTCCCGTTCGCGAATGGTCATGAGGCGCTGCATCATGGGGTCGCCGTCGGCCGGCAGGCGTTTGGGCTGAAGGGTACCGTTTTCGTTTTCCGTCAGGTAATCGCCATAGGCATCGGGCGCGAAATCCCGGGCGAATTTGAGTTGGGACACCCGGCGGATTTCAAGGATTTCCTCCGGTGTCAGCATTTCGCGATAGGCTGCCATCTCGTTGGAGATGGTGTTGTACAGATCCTGGAAGGCATCTTTCTGCCAGGGGATGTTGTCCCGATAATTTTCTCCCGTGGCGGTGGCCTCGTAAGCCTGCTCAAACCACTGGCGGCCCGTGGCGTCGGTCACCGTCACTTTGATGACCAGGGTTTGACCGTTGGATTCCAGAATCTCGCCGTTGATGACGACATCATGGGATGCCCCTGTTTCGGGCAGGACCCGAACCGCCCCCCACTGGCTGCTCTGCTGCAGGGTGTTGCGCAGATGACAGGGGATGAAATGTCCCTCGGACTGCCGGACCCTGTTGTTGGTGCCCTCTTCCTCGGCGTCCTCCTCGGTCATTTCGGGACTGCTGAAAACCACCACGCCCACGTCGAGCAGTTCGGTTTCGGGGATTTCAACCTGGGCGATCTGGATGCCCGTGGGTTTGATTTCGCGGGCGTTGTAGGAGGCACAGCTACTGGTCAGCAGGGCGAGACAATAGACAGCCGCCATGATCCCGGCGGTCCGTCGACGTGTCCGGCGGCCGGCGGGACACTGTTTCGCGTCCTGCCGTACCGGTGCCAGGGGAACTACAGCCCTTTTTTGTAGTCGCGGTATTCTTTCCACAATTTTTCTTTCAGGACAGGATCGGTTTCCTTTTCGGCAGCTTCGCGCAACTGCCGGGCCACGATGTCGTCATCCTGGGAATCGGTGGTTTGTTCCGATTGGCCGGCCGCCGCTTCCGTACCCTGACCCTGGGAGGACTTGGACGATTGTTGCGAGCGATCCCGGCCGCCGCCGGTTTCCTTGCTGCCGGGATCTTGACTGGCTTCGCCGGTTTCGCCCTCCATGCCTTGCATGCCGCCTTCCTCGGAACTTTCGCCGGTCTGGTCACCGCCGCCGGATGACGACGTCCCGCTTTCCATACCGGTTTCGCTATCTTCCGTTCCCTCACCGCCGCCGCCGTCACCTTCACGCAGCCCCCGGGCGGCCTGGGCCGCTTCCTGGGCGAGTTGTTTCATCTTCAGTTCGGATTCCACCCGAGCCAGTTCGGTTTCAGTGAGCAGCATGTCATCGAAAGCGGCGATGGATTGCTCCAACTCCCGTTGGAGCGCCCGCAGCTCGTCAAGTTCCCGGTCCTCAGGAATATCGAGGGCGGGTGCGGGAAGGGGCGCATCCGGGTTGCCGGCCTGGGTTGCCGGTCGGGTGCGGTTCCGGGCCTGTTCGAGCTGCTGGACGATTTTTCTTTTTTCTTCGGTGAGCTGGCGGACGCGATCCAGGTAGGTTTCGTATAGTGTGATGCGGTCCTGGGAAGCGTCGGGGGAAGAACGGTAGCGATCCAACTCGGTCAGGATGCGCTGTTCGGTGGCCACGCCGATTTCCAACTCCAGACGGGCTGTGGCCAGGCGATCCTCCAAGGATGCCGTATGTCCCGGCAGCCACATGCCCAGGCCGAGGACCAGACAAAATAACCAGATCAGAACTGGACGTTGTGCCTGCATCGGCTTCAATTCCATTCTTCAGGCCATCACGATCAAGGGGTCCGAAAGCGACTGTGGCGCCCTGCGCCGCGGCTGCCCATGGTGTGTGGATACCAGGGCGTCACCGCACCCACCTGCTTTAAGTTGATCTGACGGGCGTCTGTTTTTAACCAATTTATATTACAACATAATTAGTGATCTGTACCCGTGGTGTCAAGCATGGCAACGGCGTTCCGGCGGCGCTGCCCCGGGACTGCGCCGCCGTATCCCACGCAAGATTGTATCCGGGAGGTGATGCGACGGCCCGAACATCAGGGGGCCTGGCGTCATCCCTTGTCCTTCAGGGCCGCATGGGCGGCTGCCAGACGGGCTACCGGCACCCGGAAGGGAGAGCAGGAGACGTACGTGAGGCCCATGTGGTGGCATAGCGCGATGGATTCGGGGTCGCCGCCGTGCTCGCCGCAGATGCCGCACTCCAGATCCGGATTGACGGAGCGCCCTTTCCGGACGGCAATGGCCATCAATTCGCCCACGCCTTCCCGGTCGATGGTGGCAAACGGGTTGTTGGGCAGGATTTTGTTTTCCATGTAGTCCACCAGGAAGCCGGTTTCGGCGTCATCCCGTGAAACGCCGAAGGTGGTCTGGGTCAGGTCGTTGGTGCCGAAAGAGAAAAATTCGGCATAGGTCGCGATCTGGTCGGCCGTCAGGGCCGCCCGGGGAATTTCGATCATCGTGCCGAACTTGTAGGCGACCTCCATGCCCTGCTCTTCCATGACCCGCTGGGCCTCTTCTTCCAGAATTCGTCGCTGGTATTTCAACTCGTTGACGTGACTGGTCAGCGGGATCATGATTTCCGGGTGAACGTCAATGCCGTCCCGGGTGACCTGGCAGGCGGCCTCGAACACCGCCCTGACCTGCATGGTCGTCAGCTCGGGAACCAGCATTCCCAGACGAACCCCGCGCAGCCCCAGCATGGGGTTTTCCTCCCGCAAGCTTTCCACCCGTTTGAGAATACGTGTCTTTTTGCCGTACGCCTCAAGCAGATCGTCGATCGTTTCCAGATTGGCAGCGTGTTGCATACGAATTTTGAGATCGGACAACTCCTTCAATAAATCCAGATGGTTAGGCAAGAATTCATGCAGCGGGGGGTCGATCAAACGGATGATCACGGGCAGACCGTCCATGGCCCTGAACAGGCCGGCAAAGTCGTCGCGCTGGAACGGCAGCAGGGCACCCAGTGCTTCCCGCCGTTCGATGGGCAGGTCGGCCATGATCATTTTCTGGATATGCGGCAGCCGCTCGGTCTCGAAGAACATGTGCTCGGTGCGGCAGAGGCCGATGCCTTCCGCACCGTATTCGCGTGCCCGGCGGGCGTCGTCCGGATAGTCGGCATTGGTCCAGACCCCCAGGTGACGATAGGTGTCGGCCCAGGCGAGCAGCTTGATCAGCCAGGGGTCCCTGATGTCCGGCGCCGTGGTGGTCAACTGGCCGCTGTAGATTTCGCCGATGGTGCCGTCGATGGAAAGCCAGTCGCCTTCCTGGATTATTTCATTGCCGATGGTGATCTGGCGTTTGCCCATGTCGATCTTGAGTTGGGAAACCCCTACCACGGCCGGTTTGCCGAATTGCCGGGCCACCAGGGCGGCGTGACTGGTGCGTCCTCCCCGGCTGGTCAGGATGCCTTTGGCGGCCAGCATGCCGTGCACGTCGTCCGGCTTGGTTTCCGGCCGCACCATGATCACCGGCCGGCCCTCGTTCTTGGCCCATGCTTCTGCCAGATCGGCCTCCAGGGCCACCACACCCACGGCCGCCCCGGGGGAGACATTGAGGCCGGTGGCCAGCATCTGGCCCATTTCGCGGGCGGCCTGGGCGGATTCCAGGCTGAACTGGGGGTGCAGGAAGAAGTCGACCTGATCCGGAGAAACCCGCAGCACGGCTTCTTTACGGCTGATGAGGTTGTCCTCGGCCATGTCCACGGCAATGCGCACGGCCGCCTGGGCGGTGCGCTTACCATCGCGGGTTTGCAGCATCCAGAGACGGCCGTCCTCGATCGTGAATTCCATGTCCTGCATGTCGCGGTAATGCTTTTCCAGCCGTTCGGCGATATCGACCAACTCCTGATAGGCGGCGGGCATTTCCTCCTTCAACTGGGAGATGTCGCGCGTCATGCGGATGCCGGCCACGACGTCTTCGCCCTGGGCATTGGTCAGGTAATCGCCTTCGATCATTTTTTCACCGGTCGAGCCGTTGCGGGTCATGGCCACACCGGTGGCGCTCGTTTCTCCCAGGTTGCCGAACACCATGGCGACGATATTGACCGCCGTGCCCAGGTCGTGGGCTATACCGGCGGCATTGCGGTAATCGATGGCCCGCTTGCCGTTCCAGCTTTTAAAAACCGCCTCGGTGGCCAGGCGCAGCTGGTTGTAGGGGTCCTGGGGAAATTCCATTTTGGCATGACGGTAGAAGATCGCCTTGAAGGCTTCGACGATGGCCTGGAGGGCATCGGGCGGCAGTTGGGCGTCGTTTTCGGTCTGATGGCTGAGGCGGGCTTTTTCCAGCACTTCTTCAAAGAAGTGGTCCGGGATCTCCATGACCACGCTCCCGAACATTTGGATCAGACGTCGATAAGCATCGTAAACGAAACGGCTGTCGCCGGTCAGCTGAACCATGCCCTGGACGGTGTCGTCGTTCAGGCCGATGTTCAATACCGTGTCCATCATGCCGGGCATGGAAAACTTGGCCCCGCTGCGGCAGGAGACCAGCAGCGGACGGGTCGGATCGCCGAACCCTTTGCCGCTGGTTTCCTCCATGGCTTGCATGGCGTCCAGCAGTTGGTCCCACATGCCGTCCGGGAACAGATTGCCGGCCTCGATGTAGGTGTTGCACGCTTCGGTGGTAATGGTGAAGCCCGGGGGGACCGGCATGCCGATGCGGGCCATTTCGGCGAGATTGGCGCCTTTGCCGCCTAGAAGCGTCCGTACGTTTTCCCAGTCGCCGCCGGCTTTGGCCTGAACTTCATCCACTTCGTCAAAACGATAGACCCATTTTGTCATAACCGACCCCTTTCAATCGAACTGGTCTGTATCCTCCCGGGTGGGGGCCGAATGCCGGCCCGGTCAGGGGAGGGGAATTTTATATTGGAAAAAGAGGGAAGACCGCATAAAGTCGACGATTGGCCGACTTTCTTGACACGAGTTATACGTCAAGGCATGAAAACCTGTCAATTGCCAAGCAAAACAGGCGGGCGGTTTTTCAGCCGCAACTGTAACCTTTCACCGAGACCGTGGTCTGTATGCAGGAAAATAGACGTAAACCAACGCTAACGACATGACAAAAGAGGAGATGATCGTATGAAACGAAGCTGGAACCCTTATCTGGCAGGCGCGCTGACAGGACTTTTGCTGGTCCTGTCCGTGGCTGTGGCCGGACAGTATTTCGGTGCTTCGACCACCTTCGCGCGCGGGGCGGCCGCGATCGAGCAGACGGCCGGAGTGGACACATCCCGCTATGAATACTTCACCACCAAAGGCGGGAAATACGGCCCGGACTCCCTTCCCAACTGGCAGCTGCTGTTCGTCTTCGGGATCGCCTTAGGAGGACTGGGGGCATCATTGGCTTCCGGAACATTCGAAATCAAGCGCGTTCCCGACATGTGGGCGGCCCGCTTCGGCGATCGCCCGTTGTGGCGGAACCTGACGGCGTTTGCCGGGGGCGTTGTTCTCATTATCGGCGCGCGCCTGGCCGGGGGGTGCCCCAGCGGGCACGGCTTGAGCGGCTTGTCCCAGCTGGCGGTCAGCGGATTCGTGGCCCTGGCGTTCTTTTTCGGCGGCGGCTGGGTGACGGCCAAAATACTGTATGGCAATCGAGGAGGTCGGTCATGAGCTTACTCTATGGGTTGATATCGGGGATCCTGTTCGGCGTGCTGCTGCAGCGGGCGGAGGTGTTACGCTACGACCGCCAGGTCGGTGCTCTGCGCCTGATCGACATGACGATTTTCAAATTCATGCTGACGGCCATCATGGTGGCGGCAGTGGGGATATACGCCCTGAAAGACATGGGGCTGGTGGCCTTGAGCTTGAAAGCGACCTCCCTGGGGGGGCAGATCGTGGGGGGCACCCTGTTTGGTATTGGCTGGGGGCTGCTTGGTTATTGTCCGGGAACGGCCGGCGGGGCACTCGGTGAAGGTCGTCTGGATGCGGCCTGGGGGCTTCTGGGCATGCTCGCCGGAGGTGGGGTATACGCCGTCATCTATCCCACGCTGAAGACGACGGTTTTGGGACTGGGCAACCTGGGCAAGGTGACGCTGCCCCAGATGACCGGGCTGTCGCACTGGGTCGTGATTGCGGTCATGGTGATTCTGTTCCTGGCAATGTTTCGGCTGTTTGAGCAAAAAGGGCTCTAACAGGCGGCTAAGTCGGTTGGTATTTTTTCTTCGATCAAGGCGTCCTGCGGATTGATTTCCATAAGGGCGCCTTTCTTTTTTAGGCGGTGCAGTCAGGCCCGCTTCAGTCTAAGTGGTTGCACCCGGCAGCCGATCGGATCGGAAGGGCACCCGTCTGCCCTAACAGAACGTGTATCCTGCCAGCTGGCGGTACGCTTGACCCTGTGGCGGTTTGCGCATAAAGTGGACGGCAGATTTCCTTTCTTCCCTTAATGACGAGGTGGCAGCATGTCGGAACTGACCCGATCACAAAAAGCCCGGGTGGCGATTCGCAGTTTCAAAACGGGGGTCGATGCCATCGGCCTGCGCGGGTACTATCGCCCCAAGGATCTCATCGGTCAGGCTCTGGCCGACAGCCTGCGGACGCTGAGCCCCGAGATATATGGTTCCATGAACGACCCCCGGGTAGTCGAGCTCAAGGGGTTAGAATATGTCATTGACCGCCTGCCGCGGGGTATCGAACGTTCCACCCGCATCATTCTGACGGAAGAGGGCGGGTTCGAAGGGACCAACTTTGAAAAGATCGAACCTCCCAAACGTCGCCGGATTTCTTTCATGGTCAGTGCCACCGAGATGTGTTTTGTCATCACGCGCGGATTGAGCGAGATCTACGATATCATGACCCACCTGACCTTCCTGACCATCGAAGCCAGGAAGATCCAGGAGCGCATGCGGGATGAATCCGGGCACCTTACGGTGGAATGGAAGGAACTGGAGAAGATCGTTCAGGCGCCGCCGCCATCCGGCGGGGAGTTGGACCAGGCCCTCTGGAACCTGAGCATCCTGCTGGGCCGTACCTTTCAGGAAACCCGGGAAACCTTTGAAAGTCTCGAGACCGGGCGGAAGGAATGCAACAGCAACGCCGGGCTGTTCGCCCTGATCTACCACCTGGGCCGCCGCGTCGACGAAGAGAAACAATCGCCGGAGGATGCCCTGATCGTTTACCTGACCCCGTCGCTGATGAACAGCATCGGCCATCACAAATACGGCAAGCCCTGGGCCAGCGATATCAAGGCGAAGCTTGTCGAGTTGGGATTGGCTGAGCGCCCCCTGCACATTATCAGCGCCAACCTGCACAGCGTGGTCAATCTTCTCTATGGACCGGCCGCTCTCGCCGCTGAAGGTGACAAGGCTGGGATGGGCGATGTGGTGTCCATGGTCTGTCGCCTGATCGAGCAGAAGACGGATGTGTGCGCCATTGGGGCCACGGCCGGGTTGGTCCCGCTGCCGGATCGTTCCGGGACCCATGTGGATTGTCAGATTATCGACACGGCGCTTCTGGGGCCAGACATGGCCCACTCGGATCTGTGCATGGCCCCTCTCCGTGAGGCGGCCGTCAAACCCGTGATTCTGGTGATGGATTACGCTTTTGGTGTCCAGGCCTTTGAACTGATGGAAAACTTGCTTTACCCTCACTGGGAAGACGACCGAAAACGGCTTCTCAACATCCGGTCCATCGCCGTGATGGGCAAAGCCGGTATTCTTACCGGCAAAAAGGGCGAGATCATGCTGGCCACGGCCCACGTAATCGAGGGCACCACCGACAATTACACGGTGCCCAACGATTTGGTGCCGGAAGATTTCGGATCGGAAATTCCGATTCACACGGGCCCCATGTTGACGGTGGTGGGCACGTCGCTGCAGAACCGGGATGTGCTCTACCGCATCCAGCGTGGGTGGAAGGCCGTGGGCCTGGAGATGGAGGGCGGGCATTACCAGCGCGCTATCAACGCGGCCATTATCAAGGGCAACATTCCGCCCGAAACCAAGACCCGCTATGCCTATTATGCTTCGGATAACCCGCTGAAAAGCGGTCAGACCCTGGCCTCCGGTCCCATGGGCCAGGACGGGCTGGCGCCTACCTACCTGATTACCAAAGTGCTGCTGGAAAAAATTCTGGCCGACCCCGGATGATCCGGTTCCGTTTGAGCGGTGAAGATCCGGTCGGCCAGTTGCCGATCTTACGGGAGCCCCTACCCCTCATTCTGCCGATAAAACAGTTGTCCTTTTGCCGACGCCTTGTTAAGTGGACCTGCCATGGAGGACCCGCGACCTTGGGACGACGCCCAATGCAACCGGGGCAAGACAGCGATTGCCGGAATGGAAGCATGACATACCGACGCGTTATTTCGCGACCTACGAAGCCCTTGAAAACGCCTTCCGCGAGCGTGTCGCCGGGTTGGTGCCGCGCTACCATGCCGGAACGCGGGTGTTCTGGGACGATTTCCAGCGACTCTACAGCCGCTCGGCCGTATTTGCGCCGGAGAACGGCGAAGCCTATATCACCAGCAATCCCCGGGACTGTCTGGCGTTCGGAACGCCATTCCAGGTGTTGCAGGGCGCATGGCTATCGGCTTCCCGGTCGAATGGGGCATCCCCTGACGACCCTGGCCGGGTGGCGGAACGCTTCGGCCTGTCCGGACACCTGCACCAATCGATCCGCACCCTCTCCGGTGGTGAGACCGTACGGTTGGCCCTGGCCAAGGCCCACCTCATGGCGGCGTGTGCCGCTCGCCTGACGGTGGCCAGCCCTTTCAGCTGGCTGTCCCTTGATCACTGGCATTTGTTTCGAGAGTTGGTGGATCATTATCGATCCCGTGGCACGGCGCTGGAACTTTTTGCCCTAGATGGGGAGGCGTCTACCCTGGCGGGTGAAGACGGAGACGAACCCGCGGCTGTGCCCCTGGAATTTACCTGGCGTCTAAACGCCCTGCAACTGGATCTCGGCTCTCTGATCGACCGCCTGCACGACCGACGCGTCTGGGTTGGCGTGGTCCCCCGGGATGAAACCCTGGCATCACCCTGTCTTTTGTGCGGGGACAACGGCCAGGGCAAAAGCCTTGTCGCCAAAACACTGGCCGGCGCGCTGGCGTATACGGGCGAAGCCCGGGTCGAGGGGCCCCGGGGGTCACGACGGGTGCGCCTGCTGTTCCAGGACGTGTTCAACCAGAGTCTGATGCGGTCCATGCCGCAGCTGGCCCCTCGGGGGAAAGACGACGGTGTGGCGGCAGCCTACGACGCCATTCGGGACGTCATACGCCACCGCGCTCCGCTGGCCGGCCGTGCCCTGCCCGCCTTTAGCAAGCGCCGTTGCGATGCGGCCCCCCTCAGCCTGCTGGAGATGAAAATCCTTTTGACGGCGGTGCGGCTGGTGGATCATGATGCGGTGTTGATCCTGGACGAGCCGGACTGGGGCCTGAGTCGTCCGGATGCCGTGGCATTCGTGGCGGCCGTGGTCAGTGCCGCCCACGATCGTGGCGTGCCCGTGATACTGATTTCGCACAAGCCCTGGTGGCGCAACATAGCCCGCAGTGTGCGCCGGGTTTGCAAGGAAAACGTATCGTCGGGGGCCGACGGATGCCTTTTCAGGATCCACATCGATGCCGAACCGGGAGGCCCTTCGTGAACCCGCTCTTACGGCTGCTTTGCCTGACGGTCTTGGCCGTGCCGGTATTTGCCGGATTGTCGCCTTTCCCGGCCGGGATCGAGATTTTACCCGGCGTGGCATGGGGGCCGGTGCTGCATGTGCTGCTGGTGCTGGGTGGTGTTGCGTGTGTTTGCGGCCGGGCTTTTCTGGCGAATGTGGTTGCGGTGACAGCGCTTGTTCTCTCTTCGGTCGTATATGCCGGCGGTCTGGTGTCATGGCTGCTGGCGATGGTCGTGGGAAATTCGCCGGGCGTGGCCGGCAGCCTTCATGGCGCGCACTACGTCGGCCTGGCCCTGAATATGCTCAGCGTGATTCCGCTGGCCCTGGCCATCGTGGCCGCCATTCCCTTTGATCGGCTGGAACAGCGGCTGCTGCGCGGGACGCGCGGCATATCGTCCGGGGAAAAATACCTGCTCATGTTTGTCCGGGTATTTAATCACATCGTCTATGTTGTGATTCCGAACATCCTGGAAGTGATGCGCGAGGAAGCCTTGCTGCGGGCCGTTTCGGAAAGTGCTTCGCGGTCTGCCGGCGCGCGCAGCCTGGGATCATTGGGGCGCCGCCTGACGGCTGCTATGGTTCAGGTCGGCGTCAGCGGCATATGCGCCTCCCTGCGCTTTATTCCCCTTTGGGCCCGGGAAATAGACGCTTTGCCCCGTCGATCATCTCCCAAGCACAGGAGTAGAACGTGACATCAAACACGCAGATGAAACAGTTGGTTCTCGTTGGTGTGACCGCAGCGTTTGCAACCCTTGCCTTTTTGGGGACCACCGTCATCCGGATTCCGATTCCCGCTTCGGGCGGGTATTTCAACCTGGGGGATACTTTTGTCATGGCCGCCGCCCTTTTGTATGGTCCGCTGGTCGGCGGGCTGGTGGGCGCCATCGGCCCGGCCATGGCGGATGCGCTGGGGTTTCCTCAGTTTATCCTGGCGACGGCGGTTGTCAAAGGCGTTGAGGGCATCCTGATCGGTCTCATCGTCGGGTCTCAGAGGCGGCCATGGCGTGCGGTGATCGCTTTGGCAACCGGTGTGCTGGTTCTGGTGGGGGGCTATTACCTGTTCGAAGCCTATCTGTATCCTCTGCTGGCGCTGCGCATGCCGTTCTTTGGCGTTACCGATGCGGCGGCTGCTCTGGCGGAAGTGGTGCCGAATCTCTTGCAGGGCGGGATCAGTGCCGTGATCGCGTTCGGCATCTGGAAGATTCTGGCGCGGACTCCCAAAGGATAGGGCGCTCAGGGCCGTATAATCCTTCCAGGCCCTATCGGTTTAGCGCGGCTTCGATTGCGGCCCGGTGGACCTTACCCGCAAAATGCACCGGGCTGTGACCAAACAGCGGGTCCCATCCGGCCGGGTCGGCCGAACAGAAAAACTGCACCTCGAGTCCCATGCGCGTTGCCGCATCGTTCGCCGGGCGGCCGATCATTCTGGTGGCCGCGGCCCAGGTGGCGCCGCAGGGAGCGCCTCGCAGCACGTTGATGGCAACCAATTTCCCCGCAAGGACATTGACGCTGAATTGAGGTGTGCCGAACCGCCGGCCATATTCGCCCAAGCCATCCTGGCGGGCCAGCCCGCATCAGGTCGGGGGTGTTACGGCATAGCGGATGGTGCGGCCCGGGGCGATCACGGGGATGGATTGACGCTCACAGAGCAGGGCCAGATCTTCGGAAAGATCCGGGTGCCGGAGATAGTCCAGAACCAGATCGGCATGGATAACGGCCGGCAGAATGGCGCTGGTATCATCCAGCACATCCGGCAACGGCTGGTCGATGGCGAAAGATTCCAGATGGAATCGCCCGCCTCCGTAGCGGCGGATACCGGCGATTTTGGCTTCGGCGCTGTTTCTTTGTTGAAAAACGGCGATGCGTTGTCCGGAACAGGTTTCAGGCATGGGGTGTCCTCAACCGGAACGCTGCTTTTCATCCAGCTGTTTAAGTTGTTTGTCGAAGGGGCGGGCCTGCAGTGCCAGTTGATCCGTCAATTCTTCCAGGAAACCGAACTGTTTCTCGATTTCCTGCTCACAGGCATGGATCGATTTACCCAACTCGGCAATCCTTGTACCGTCCCCGGCGGCGGTGGCCTCCTGCATGGCGGCATGCAGGTCCTGCAGGGTGGCGTCGCCCGCCTCGATGCGCTTTTCCGCGCGCGCGATTTTTTTCTCCAGCGGTTTGATGGCCTGATTTCGCAGGGTGATGATTTCCGACCGCTCCCGGCGGGCTTCTTTTTTGGAAAGACGCGGTGCCGAAGGTGTTTCGGCGGGTGCTCGTTCGGGGCGGGTGATGTCGGATTCGTCATGCCATCCCAGACGGTCGAGAAAGCGTTGGTAGCTGCCTTCGAAGAGCGTTGCCTGGCGGTTTTGAAAGACGATCAGGCGCCGGGCGATGGCGTGCAGAAACATTTCGTTATGGGTCACCATGATGACCGCCCCGTCGAAAGCGTCGATGGCGGCCAGCAAGGCGTCGCAGGATTCCATGTCGAGATGGTTGGACGGTTCATCCAGCAGGAGCAGGTTGAGTTTGCGGGCCAGGAGCTGCCCCAGCAGGACGCGGCTTTTTTCGCCGCCGGACAGGATCTTGACCGGCTTGAGGGCATCGTTGCCGGAAAACATCATGGCGCCGCAGATGTTGCGCGCGGTTTGCCGATCGAGGTCTTCACCGGCCCACAGAATTTCCTCTTCCACGGTGCGATCCCCCACCAGACGGTTGATATGGGTCTGGTCGAAGAATCCCATTTGGACATTGGGGTTGCAGTGGATATGACCCCGGGTGGTCTGGAGTTCGCCGGAAAGGGCTTTGAGCAGGGTGGTCTTGCCCTGGCCGTTGCGGCCGATGACGGCGATGCGGTCGTGATGGTTGACCGTAAAACAGAGGCCCTCAAAGAGTGGTGCGTTCTCATCGTAACCGAAGGCCAGGTCGTCGACCGTCATCAGGTGCCGGCCTTTGAAGGGGGCCTCGCGGAAACTGAATTCGAGGTCCCGGAGGGTGTCCAGTTTTTCCTTTTTCTCCATCTTGTCCAGCGTTTTGATCCGGGACTGGACAAGGTTGGCCAGGCGGGCCTTGGCCCGGAAGCGGGAAATGAACAGCTCGACTTCCTTGCGGCGGCGTTCGTCATTCAGGCGCGTTTTTTCATAGATTTCTTCGTCCTGGGCGATTTGATCATAATATTTCCCTGTGTCCCCGGCGATTTTGCGGGCTTTGCAACGATGGAGGCCCACGACGTGGGTGACGGCCTGATCCATGAAGGAGCGGTCATGGGTGATCAGCAGGAGCTCTCGCGGCCAGGCCTGCAGAAACTTGACCACCCAGCGAATGGCGGCGATGTCCAGGTAGTTGGTCGGTTCGTCCAGCAGGAGCAGGTCGGGCTCCGATATGAGCACCTTGGCCAGATTGAGCCGGACCTGGTAGCCCCCGGAGAATATTTCGGGCGGCTGCTGCAGATCGCGGAGGCCGAAGCCCAGGCCGGCCAGTATGCGTTCGGCTTTCCAGTGCTGGTCGGCCTCGTTTTCCGGCAGGCTGGCAATGCCTTCCGCCAGCACGGTGGGTTCACTGAAACGCAGGTGTTGGCGCACATGGCCGATGCGGTAGTGCCGCGGGATAGTGATAGTGCCGCTGTCGACATCTTCTTCCCCCACCAGAATCCGCAGCAGGGTGGTCTTGCCGTTGCCGTTGCGGCCCACCAGGCCGACCTTCTCCCGCGGGTTGAGGGTGAAGCTGACACCGTCGAAGAGAACGTGGCCGCCATAGCTTTTATGGATATTGTCAATGCTGATCATAACGGGTTTGCCATTTTGATAACGCTGTCATTTCTGAAGCGAAGGTTTTCGAGAAACACCGCGGCGCTTCCGGCCGCCCCGCTTGCGGATATTATATTTGACTTTCAATTACAAGCCTAATATCCTGCAGCATTTTTGTCCGACCAGATGGCATCTCTCCTGCACGGCCATATTCCTGTCGACCAGATGATGTGTAACCAAGCGGGTGGCGATACCGACGATAGCTTCAGGGGCTTCATCCGCTCAACGCCAGGCGTTGGCCCAATCGCAGACCAGCCGAAACGGGAACCATGAACACCGTGCCCTACCCATTGATGACGCTGAACCGACTGGGGCGATTTGCCATTGCCCGTTCACGCCTTCTGGGGCGGTACGCCTTATTTTTTCTGCGCAGTTTCCTGCTGATGTTCAGCTGGCCCCTGCAGGTGAACAAGATCCTGCAGCAGGTCTATTTCATCGGCATGAAGTCGGTTTCCGTCATCTGCCTGACAGCGGTTTCCATCGGTATGGTGCTGGGTCTGCACGGCTACTATACCCTGGTCAAATTCGGTTCCGAAGGGGTGTTGGGGGCGGCGGTCGCCCTCACGCTGATCCGTGAGTTGGGCCCCGTGCTGACGGCCATCATGCTGATCGGCCGGGCGGGTTCGGCCATGGCCGCCGAGCTCGGCATCATGCGGATTTCCGAACAGATCGATGCCCTGGAGACCATGGATATCGATCCGATCCGTTTCCTGGTCAGTCCGAAACTGGCCGCCACGCTGATCAGCATGCCGTTGCTGACCGCCATGGCCGATGTGGTCGGTATTATCGGCGGTTATCTGACCGGTGTTCTCATGCTGGGCATCAGTTCGGGGATTTATTTTTCCCGGGTCGAGTCGAGCATTCAGATGGCGGACGTCATGGGCGGGTTTATCAAATCGGTGGTATTTGCCGTTATCATCATTACGGTCTGCTGTTTCAAAGGCTTTCATACGCATGAGGGGCCGGAGTTTGGCGCCAAAGGGGTCAGCCTTTCCACGACATCGGCCGTGGTGATCGCCAGCGTACTAGTGCTGATAACCAATTATGTCCTGACATCGCTGCTGTTATAGCCTATGACGACACCATTCATCCAATTCGAGGGCGTTTCCAAGGCCTTCAACGGCAATACGGTGCTGCGGGGGATCGACCTGGCGATCTACCAGGGCGAGATTACGACCATCATCGGCAAGAGCGGTGGGGGCAAAAGCGTATTGCTCAAGCATATCATCGGCCTGCTGGAGCCCGATGCCGGGCGCATTATGATCGACGGCCAATGCCTGACCGACGTGAAGGGGCGGGCACGCAAAAATATGCGGCGGCGTTTCAGCTATATGTTTCAGGATTCAGCGCTTTTCGATTCGATGACGGTTTACGAGAACATCGCCTTGCCGTTGCAGGAACGGGGGCGCTTGAAACCGGTCGAAGTCAAGGCCCGTGTGCATGCCCGCATGCGTGATCTGGATCTCGGGGCGATCGACAATGATTATCCGTCCCAGCTGTCGGGTGGGATGAAGAAGCGGGTAGCCCTGGCCCGCGCCCTGGTGACCGATCCGGAGGCCGTTCTCTTTGACGAACCCACCACCGGATTGGACCCGGTTCGCAAAAACAGCGTTCACAACATGATTGCGGAATACCAGCAGCGACTGGGCTTTACGGCCGTCCTGATCAGCCACGAAATTCCGGACGTCTTTTATTTTTCTCAGCGAATTGCCATGCTGCACGAAGGACACATTATCTATGCCGGCACACCCAACGAACTCCAGCGCAATTCCGACCCGGTGGTGCATGAATTTATCCAGGGGTTTGAAAATCCGGCAGGCGATTCATCCGACACGATTCAGGACGGGTCCTGGAAATCGCATTTCAATGCCGAAATGGCGCGAATGCAGCGTCATCACGTGCCGTTTGCGCTGGTCGTTCTCAGCATCGAGAATCTATCGGAAATGCTGTCCTCCCGTGATGCGGCTGACCCGGGTGTGGCCCAACGCTTTGCCGATCGTGTCCGGCTTCAACTGCGCATTACCGACACCTGCACCCTGATCGGTCCCAATGCGGTCCTGTTGCTGCTGCCGTTTACCAGCTTGTCCCAGGCCAAAATGGTCTGCGCCAAATTGGGACGAGCGCTCAAGGGACAGGAAATCATGCATGTCCAGGAATGCCAGGGCACCTGTATGGCCATCAGCGCCGGTTTTGCGGAGGTCGAACGCAACGGCCATCCGGAGCGCACACTGGCACAGGCGCTGGCCCAAAAAGAGATTTTCTATCAATTCAGTGTGTGCTAGCGAGGCGTCTGTATATGAAAAAAGCGTCGATTGAAACAGCGGTCGGACTTTTTGTATTGATCGGGATTCTGTGCGTCGGTTACCTCACCGTGAAACTGGGCAAAATGGAAATCCTGGGCAAGGATTACTATAGTGTCGATGCCCAGTTCGACTCGGTGACAGGCCTGAAAGTGGGGGCCAACGTTGAGATGGCCGGTGTGCCGATCGGCCAGGTGGAGGCCATTGCCCTGGATCCCGAACGACAGGTTGCCCGCGTGCGGCTGAAAATTCAGAGTTCGGTGGTCCTTACCGACGACACCATCGCATCGGTCAAAACAGCCGGTATGATCGGCGACAAATATATCAAATTGAGCCCGGGGGGATCGGATCTGATTTTGAAATCGGGTGACACCATTATCGAAACGGAATCGGCGCTGGATCTGGAAGAATTGATCAGTAAATATGTTTTTGGCGGCCTTTGATCGGCCGAGGTCGCAATTCAACCAGCGGCGCCGTGCGCCTTGCCTGACCACCGGCAGGTGGCTAAACTTCAGTGATCCTTGCGGGGTAGGGATTCATCATAAGGGAGACAGATATGATAAAACGATACGGTTGGATATGGCTGGTTGTCGTGCTGCTGCTGTCATTCGGTCAGTCGGTTTTGGCCGCCGAGCCGGCCGACGTGCTCAAGGCACCCATGGATGAAGCGCTGGCGCTGCTGCGGGACCCGCAATACAAGGTGGACGATCCCGAAAAAAAAGCGGTTCAGCGAGAAAAATTCTGGTCCCTGGTCGCGCCGGTTTTTGATTTCGACGAATTGTCCAAGCGGACCCTGGCCCGCAACTGGGCTAATTTTAACGATGCCCAGCAGGCGGAATTCGCACAGGTTTTTTCGGAACTCCTGGGCAACATCTATGTGGACCGGATTCAGGGCGGCTATAGTGACGAAACCATCGAATTCGGCGATCAGATCCTGCACGATGCCCGCCCGCTGGCCGTGGTCAAGACCTTTATCGTGTCCGCCCGCAATCGCATTCCCGTGGATTACAGCCTGATTCAGAAGGGGGATACCTGGCGGGTCTACGACGTCAAGGTGGAAGGGGTCAGTCTGGTCAAAAACTACCGCTCCCAGTTCAAGGAGATCTTGTCCAAGGAGTCGCCGGACGAGTTGATTGAACGGTTGAAACAGAAAGTGGCGGAACAGAAAGAAAAACTGACCCAGGGATAGGCTGATCCTGCGTCGTGTGCGGTCAGTTCTTTTTAAGTTGCGGGCGGGCGGGATCCTTCGATCCCGGCCCGTCCGTTGTTTTTCGGGGAATGGGTTAGACCTCGGGTGCTGCGGAATGCACCTGGACCTGGCTCATGCTTTCCAGCGCCAGCATCAGGGCCTGTGTGCCGGATTGGCCGCCGCCGTTGGCCGTCACCGCAAGATACAGCTGGTGGACCAGCGCCAGGCCGGGCAAACAGAGATGCATGCGACGGGCTTCGTCCAGGGCGATTCCCATATCCTTGATGAAGTGGTCTACGAAAAAACCCGGGTCGAAGTTCCGTTTCAGGATACGCGGTGCCAGATTGGTCAGGGACCAGCATCCGGCCGCCCCGCCCGAAATACTGGCAAGCACCTGGTCGAGATCCAGGCCGGCGCGACAGCCGTAAAGAAGGGATTCACAGACCCCGATCATGGTGCCGGCGATAACGATCTGGTTGCACATCTTGGTGTGCTGACCAGCGCCGGCCGGCCCCTGGTGGACGATCTGCTTGCCCATCCGTTTTAACAGGGGCAGGACCGTTTGAACGGCCCCGGCGTCGCCCCCCACCATGATGGACAGCTGGGCGTTGCGGGCGCCCACATCACCGCCGGATACCGGGGCATCGATAGCATGGACGCCCATCGGGAGCGCCGCTTCACATATGGTTTTGGCCAGGTGCGGCTCCGTGGTGGTCATATCGACGGTGATCATTCCGTCCCGTGCACCCGCTAAAACCCCCTGGTCTCCCTGGTAGACCGCTTTGACGTCTTCGGGATACCCGACCATGGTGAAGACGATGTCCGCTTGCCGTGCCACCGCCGCCGGAGAATCCGCCCAGGTGGCACCGGCATCCAGCAGCGGCTCGGCTTTGGCCCGGGTGCGGGTGTAGACAACGGCCGGGTAGCCGGCATCGATAAGGTGTTGGCACATCCAGCGCCCCATTACACCTGCACCGATCCATCCGACGACCTGCTTTTCTTGAGAGGTATCCGCCATGTTGTTTCTCCTTTTTCAATGCGGTCTCCGATGCCAAAACGGCAACCAGCATACGCGCTGGTGTGCGGCTTGGCAAGGGGGATCCGGCGGCTAAAAATCCGCGTGCGCGTTCAATCGCTATGGAGAAAAGGCCTCTAGGTCGCCCAAAAAATGGGTTGAAACCCCTTTCATTTTTCTCTAATATGGCGGACACTTTACAGTATGTTGAAACTATCTGAAATATTTAAATAATATTTTTTGGAGGCTGCGAATGAGGGTACTGGTTAGTGACAATCTGGGTGAAGTCGGCATCCGCATGCTGGAAGCGGAAGACGGCATCGATGTCGATGTCAAAACAGGGCTGAGCCCGGAAGCGTTAAAAGACATTATCGGCGAATACCATGCGCTCATCATTCGCAGTGCCACCAAGGTCACCGAAGACCTGCTCTCTGCCGCCCACCGGCTCAAGGTGGTGGGACGGGCCGGCATCGGTCTGGACAATGTCGATATTCCCGCTGCGACGAGACGGGGCGTGGTGGTGATGAATACCCCCGATGGCAACGTTATCACCACGGCCGAGCACGCCATTGCCATGATGATGGCCCTGGCCCGCAACATTCCCCAGGGAACGGCCTCGCTGAGGGCCGGGCGTTGGGACAAGAAGATACTCCAGGGGCGCGAAATATGCGGTAAAACACTTGGCGTCATCGGATTTGGTAAAATCGGCTCCATCGTGGCGGATCGCGCCCGGGGACTGAAGTTCAACGTGATCGTTTACGATCCTCACGTGAATCCGGAGCGGATCGAGAAGGCCGGATTCGAGACGGTGTCGCTTGAAGGGCTCTATCAACGCGCGGACTTCATCACGATTCATGTCCCCAAGTTGAAAGACACAGCGGGTATGATTGACAAAGCCGCTTTCGATCAGATGAAGGACGGTGTCATGCTGGTCAACTGTGCCCGCGGGGGTATCGTCAACGAAGCGGATCTGTATGACGCCATGGTGTCAGGTAAAGTGGCCGGGGCGGCCTTGGATGTCTTCGACGCGGAACCCCCCGCGGGGTCGCCATTGCTGGCGGTCGACCGGTTGATCTGCACCCCCCATTTGGGCGCATCGACCCGGGAGGCCCAGACCAATGTCGCGGTCGCCGTGGTTCAACAAATTGTGGACTACCTCAAGTCCGGCAGCGTGGTCAACGCGGTGAACGTCCCTTCCGTTACCGGCGAACTCCTGGTGCGCTTGAAACCCTTTCTGGAACTGGGGGATCGCATGGGCTGTCTGATGCCCCAATTGCTCAAGGGTGCGCTCAAAGAGGTGGCGGTCGAATATACCGGCGATTTTCAAGGGCTTGATTTGTCGCCCGTCACCACGGCCATCCTGAAGGGGCTACTGACGCCGACGGTTAAAGATGATGTGAACTCCGTCAATGCGCCGATCCTGGCCAAGGCGCGCGGCATCAAGGTCAGTGAGACCGCCAGCGCGGAATCGGACGAGTTTCTCAACCTGGTGACCGTGCGCGCGGTAACGACGGAAATGGACTGCACCCTGGCCGGTACGATCTACGGTAAACAGGATTCCAGAATCGTGCGGATCAATAATTTCCGGTTGGAAATGATTCCGCTGGGCCATATGGCGATCATCAACAACCTCGACAAACCGGGCGCCATCGGCAGTATCGGGACGACCCTGGGCAACCACGACATCAACATTGCCCGCATGCAGGTGGGGCAGGAGGAAGAGGGCAATCACAACATCATCTTCCTGAATACGGACACCCAAATCCCCACCGCCGTTTTGGAAGAACTGCGCGCTTTGCCGATGGTCAAGTCGGTCACACCGCTCGAGTTTACGGAGTGCCGGGGCTGATTGGACCAAACAGTTGCGCCATGGCGGCGGCTGGTAGGTGACGCCACTGGCCGGATCAAGATGGAAGCGAACGAACATAGACAGGGAGAGGGCAACATGACGGAAGATCCCAAAGATTTCATCCTTAAGGACCAACCACCGGAATCCGGTGGCAAGGGCGCATCCGATTCGGAGGCGGTACGGGCCAAAAAAGCGTACCTGAAAGATGAGGACGGCGCCCGGATGCCGAAGATCGATTTTTCGACCTTTGTCATTTCGCTGAATTCTTCGGCACTGGTTCAGCTGGGTATCCTGGACGATCCGACAACGGGCGAAAAGAGCAAAAACCTGACGTTGGCCAAGCAAACCATCGATGTCCTGGGAATGATGGAGGAGAAGACGCAGGGGAATTTGAATGCGGATGAGGCCCACATGCTGAAAAGCATTCTCTACGATCTGCGGATTCTCTACGTCAAGGAGAAAGGGTAGGCTGGAGGCGCGGCGCGTCTGTTTGGGGCGTTTGCCGTGTTTTCGCCGATGGAAAGACCGGCTGGTTTCCATTGATAGTGCCGGGCGCCGTGACGCGTGGCGTGGCGTTCGCTTTCAACCTGGGACACGGTTGTTCGTTGCACCTGTTGCGGGGTTTTCATGGTAATGACCGATCTGACGCTTGATCTCTTGTCCCCGGCGAAAATCAATCTGTTCCTGTCGGTAACCGGGCGGCGTCCTGACGGCTATCATGAATTGGCCTCGCTCATGGCCTGCATCGATCTCTGTGATCGCATCGTGCTGACCTATACGGGGCACGACATTCGGTTGGCATGCAATGCACCGGGTGTTCCCGCAGATGAATCCAATCTGGTATATCGGGCGGCGGAGCTGTTCCGGGATGCCTATCGACAGCAAAGAGGGCATTTCCCCTTTGCCGGCCTTGCGATCCAACTCCATAAAACCATACCGGTCGGGGCCGGCCTCGGCGGTGGCAGCAGCAATGCGGCGATCATCCTGAGGGCCCTCAACAATCAGGCGCCGACGCCGCTGCGGCCCGCGCATTTAGCCGCGTTGGGGCTTCAACTCGGAGCGGACGTTCCCTTTTTTCTCCATGGTGGGCCTGCCCTGGCCACCGGTATCGGGGAACAGTTGGGGTCCTGGACCGGTTTGCCGGCCTATTTCCTGGTGGTGGTATACCCGGGCCGCAGCTTGGCGACCGGGGAGATCTATCGTTCGCTTAATTTAAGATTGACAAACTGTGAAAAAAAACTTAAAGGGGTCGTTTTAAATCAAGGCATTTTTGATGCGGCCGTGCATCTCTGCAACGATCTGGAACCCGTTGCCATGCACCGGTGCCCGGACATCGCATTGATAAAAAAGGAATTGAATCGATTGGGGGCGCTGGGTGCCCTTATGTCCGGGAGTGGATCTTCCGTATTCGGCCTGTTCACGTCGGCTGATGAGGCCCGGAACGCCCGGCTGCGTCTGACGGCGCACGCCGAATGGCAAGTTTTTCAGGCGAAACTGATCGTCTAGAAAAACACGGGAGATTCGTTGGCGGATTTTTCATTTCAAGTGCTTGGGGCGTCGTCAAGTGGCAAGACACAGGGTTTTGGTCCCTGCATTCGGAGGTTCGAATCCTCCCGCCCCAGCCATTTTTTATGAACCCTTTACCGATACCGGACGCATTGATGGGCAAACTGGCGATTTTCAGCGGCAATTCGAACCCCCTTTTGACTCAAAAAATTTGCGAATACCTTAAAATGCCTCTGGGGGGGGCCAAGGTTAAAACCTTCAGCGACGGTGAAATCCAGATCGAAATCGATGAAAACGTGCGGGCCAAAGACGTTTTTGTCGTGCAGTCCACCTGTCAACCGGTGAACCACAACCTGGTCGAACTGTTGCTGATGATCGACGCCTTCAAACGATCGTCAACCCGTCGCATTACCGCTGTCATCCCGTATTACGGATATGCGCGTCAGGACAAGAAAGTCGCCCCGCGCGTCCCCATCAGTGCCAAACTGGTGGCCAATATGCTGGAAGTGGCCGGGGCCAATCGTGTCATCACGATGGATTTGCATGCCGCACAGATCCAGGGCTTTTTCGACATACCGGTGGACAACCTGTTTGCCGCTCCCGTTATTCTCGAGTACATCCGGGAGCATTTGACCGGCAATCTGGTAGTGGTTTCACCGGATACGGGTGGGGTTGTGCGGGCACGGGCTTTTGCCAAGCGCCTGAACGCCGATCTGGCGATTATCGACAAGCGCCGTGAAAAGCCCAATGTTGCCAAAGCCATGGCCGTTATCGGGGATGTAAAGGATAAAATTGCGATTATTCTGGACGATATGGCGGACACGGCCGGGACGCTGGTGGAAGCCTCGGCGGCGGTTATGGCCCGGGGCGCCAGCGAAGTGCATGCCTGTTGCTCGCATGCTGTTTTGTCCGGCCCGGCGATTGACCGGATTTGCGATTCGTACTTGAAAAGTGTCGTCGTCACAGATACCATCCCCTTGACGGGGAAGGCGCTTTCCTGCGACAAGATCAAACAGTTGAGCATTGCCACACTGGTGGGGGAAGCGATTATCCGCAGCCATCGGGGAGATTCGGTCACGTCGCTATTTGTGTGACGAATACCGGGCGGTTGTCGTCAGCCCGCCCTATTCATTTATTGTACTAACATGACTATCCAAGACCGGCGACGTATTGACGCAACGGTCGGAAGATACCATCAGGGAGGATCGATTTTTGGAGTTTCTCAAACTTTCAGCCAAGCCACGCACAACCAAGGGAAACAGTCCGGCGCGGGCTTTACGACGCGATGGCGCCATTCCGGCCGTCATTTATGGTCCCGGAAAGGCGTCTGTGGCCCTCAGTGTCAATGTCTATGATCTCGAGCAGGCGCTAAAAGGCGCCGGCGGGCGCCAGATCTTTGTTGATTTGGCGATCGAAGGCGGTGAAACCCGCAAGGCCATGCTCAAAGAACTGCAGCAGCATCCGGTCAGTGGCAGCTTTATTCATGCCGATTTTTATGAAGTCGCGCTGGATCGTAAAATGCGGGTCATGATCCCGGTCACGACGGTTGGAAAATGTCAGGGTGTTGAGATGGGCGGTATGATCCAGATCATCCGGCGTGAACTGGAAGCCTTGTGTATCCCTTCCGAAATTCCTGAAATGATTGAAATCGATATCACCGAGATGGATGTGGGTGACTCGGTCCATGTGGAAGATATCGCTGTGGAGGGTGACGTCGAACTCGTCCATGATGTCAATTTTACCATTCTGACCATTCTCGACGGTCGCCAGGAAGAAGAAGAGGTCGAAGAGGTCGAAGAAGGTGAAGAAGGCGAAGTGGCTGAGGGCGAAGAAGAAGCCGCCGAAGAGTCGGAGGCGGACTAGCGTTTCCGTTTGTTTCGCATTCCCGGTCTTTTCGGAATCTGCCCGTTACCGGTGGCGCTGTGATCGCAACGGTCATTCACACGTTTCGTCAATGGCTGGCTTGCGCACGCAAAGGCCCCCAACCCCGCTTTATGCTGGTGGGGTTGGGCAACCCAGGCCGAGCCTATCAGCAGACCCGGCACAATATTGGGTTCCAGGTTCTCGATCGCCTCAGTCATGATCATGGTATCACGCTGAATTGTCAGCGTTTTCATAGTTATTCAGGTTTCGGTGTCATTGCGGGCCAGGCGGTGATGCTTACCGCTCCCCAGGCATTTATGAACCGCAGCGGCCCACCCATCTTGCGCTTATTGTCTTATTACGGTATCTCCTCAAAGGACGTGTTGATCATTCATGACGATATTGATCTCGCTTTTGGACGCATAAAAATAAAGGAGAAAGGAGGGCATGGAGGCCACAACGGTTTGAAGTCAGTTATGGATGCCCTGGGCAGCGGTGAGTTTGCCCGCTTGCGCATCGGTATCGGGCGTCCGGCTCGCGGGAGTGATGTCATCGATCACGTACTGGGACCGTTCAGCAGCAAGGAAATTGATATGCTGGATGCGGTTCTCACCCGAGCCAGTGATGCCGCAGTGACCGTCCTTTGCCATGGGGCAAAAGTCGGTATGAACAGGTTTCATCGGAAAAATATGAATTCACCCGAAACATCTGATGGAGGAAAGAATGGACGCAGTATTAAATAATCTGCCGCTGACATGCACACTCGTAGGCGTAGCCGGTATTGTGTTTGCCATCCTTCTGGCCGCGGTCGTTAAAGGCGCACCGGCCGGAAACGAAAAAATGCAGGAGATCGCAGGCGCCATCCAGGAAGGCGCGATCGCCTATCTCAATCGCCAGATGAAAAGCATGGGGATTGCCGGAATTATCATTTTCGGCGTTATTTTTGTGACCATGGGCGCCAAAACCGCCATCGGCTTTCTCGTGGGCGCCGTGGCTTCCTTTTTGGCCGGCTACATTGGCATGCGGGTTTCCGTTCTGGCCAATGTCCGCACGGCCGAAGCGGCCAAAAAAGGCATGGCCGCCGGTCTGTCCATGGCCTTCAAGGGCGGTTCGGTTACCGGCATGATCGTGGCCGGCCTGGCCCTGACCTCGGTTGCGGGTTACTACACCATGACCCATGACGTGGTTGCACTGGTTGCCCTCGGCTTCGGCGGCAGCCTGATTTCCATTTTTGCCCGTTTGGGCGGCGGTATCTTCACCAAGGGCGCCGACGTGGGCGCCGACCTGGTGGGTAAGGTCGAAGCCGGCATTCCCGAAGACGATCCCCGCAACCCGGCTACCATCGCCGACAACGTGGGTGACAACGTGGGGGACTGTGCCGGTATGGCCGCTGACCTGTTCGAGACCTACGCCGTAACGGCTGTGGCCGCGATGCTCATCGGTCATTTGCTGTTCCCGAAAGTTCCGATGGCCACCGAATTCCCGCTGGTTCTGGGCGCCATTTCGATTATCGCCTCCATGATCGCCGTTTTCTTCGTCCGTCTGGGCAGCAGCGAATACATCATGGGCGCGCTTTACAAAGGCATGTTCGGATCGGCCATCATGGCCGGTATCGCCTTCTACTTTGCCACGATGAAATTCATGCCGGACATCCCTGGCATCACCGCCATGAACATTTATTACTGCACCCTGATCGGGCTGATGCTGACGGTCGTTATCGTCATCATTACCGAATACTACACCGGCATTTACGGCCCGGTTAAGGCCATCGCCGAGGCGTCCACCACGGGCCACGGCACCAACATCATCTCCGGTCTGGCCGTCTCCATGCAGGCCACTGCGGCGCCGGTTCTGAGCATCTGTCTGGCCATCTTCCTGGCCCACAAATTCGGCGGGCTCTATGGAATCGCCATGGCCGCCATGTCCATGCTTTCCATGACCGGTATGGTCATTGCCATCGATGCCTACGGCCCCATCACCGACAACGCCGGTGGTATTGCTGAAATGGCCGGAATGGATGACAGCGTCCGCGCCGTTACCGATCCGCTGGATGCGGTTGGTAACACCACCAAGGCCGTTACCAAGGGGTATGCCATCGGTTCCGCCGGTCTGGCCGCCCTGGTGCTCTTCGCCGCCTACGTCATGGAGTTCCAGATGCAGGGCGCTGAAAAAGCCATCAAATTCGACCTCTCCGACGTTAACGTCATTATCGGTCTGTTCATTGGTGGCCTACTGCCCTACCTGTTTGCTTCCATCGCCATGAAGGCGGTTGGCAACGCCGGTGGCGCCGTGGTGGATGAGGTTCGTCGCCAGTTCCGTGAAATCCCCGGCATCATGGAAGGCACGGCCAAACCTGATTACGGTGCCTGTGTTGACATCGTCACCAAGTTTGCTCTGAAAGAGATGCTGGTACCGGCGCTGCTTCCGGTTATTGCACCGCTTATCGTCGGCTTCCTGCTGGGCAAAGTCGCCCTGGGCGGCCTGCTGATCGGCTCCATTGTTACCGGTGTGTTCGTGGCCCTGTCCATGACCACGGGTGGTGCCGCTTGGGATAATGCCAAGAAGTATATCGAAGACGGTCATCTGGGCGGCAAGGGCAGTGATGCCCATAAAGCTGCGGTTACCGGCGACACCGTAGGCGACCCCTACAAGGATACGGCCGGACCGGCTGTTAACCCAATGATCAAGATCCTGAACGTCGTTGCTTTGCTGATGGTTCCGTTCCTGATGTAATATGATCGACGTCAGTTCTTATGCTTGACGAAAAAAAGGATTGGTGCTCTTTGTGGCGCCAATCCTTTTTTATTGATTGTTTTCCGCCGCTATGCTATTAGATGGCGAAATAGATAGAAATATTAGCCATTTTCGTGTGAAATGAAAGTTATATGACTGAAAAAAAAATCAAAGGTCAGAGTACCAAAGGTAAAGTCCGGAAATTTGCGATTGGTGATCTGGCAGTCTACCCTGCCCACGGCGTAGGCGAAATTACGGCTATTGAAACCCGTGTTGTCAACGGCGAGGAACACGATTTCTACATCATGAAAGTGCTCGAAAACGGCATGGTGATCATGATACCGACCTGGAATGTCGATTCGGTCGGATTACGCGATATTATCGATGAGAAGGACATTCCCAAAATTTATGCCGTGATGCAGGATCGCGATTCGGGATCGGGCGACAACCAGACTTGGAATCGCCGCTATCGCGAATATATGGACAAGATTAAAACTGGCAGCCTTTTTGACGTTGCCGAAGTATTCCGCGATCTTTTCATTCTAAAAATCACCAAAGACCTTTCCTTTGGCGAGCGCAAACTCTACGATACGGCCCAGGTTCTGCTTGTGAAAGAACTTTCCACGGCCAAGAAAGTTGACGAAAAAACCGTTCTGAAAGAAATCGAATCCCTTTTCGATGCGGAGAGTGCCTGATCCCCGCGCCACCCACCTGTCAATGGATACCTCAAACGGCTGTTTCTCCTTTACCGTTTCGGAATCACAAATCGGCGTACGGTTAGACCTTGTCCTCTCCGGTTTCCTTGCGGGTTGCTCTCGCTCCTACGCCGCGCAACTCATCCAAGAGGGTGCGGTGTCGGTCAATTCCAACGCCTGCAAGCCGTCCTATCGGGTTCGGTCTGAGGATCATATCTCAGGGCATCTACCGCCGCCGACACTTACCGAAAATAAACCGGAACCGATCCCATTCACTATCCTACATGAAGATGAGTTCCTGATCGTGATCGACAAACCGCCCGGCCTGGTGGTTCACCCGGCCCCGGGACATCCCTCCGGAACCTTGGTCAACGGTTTGCTGCACCATTGCCCGGATCTGGCGGCTTTCGGCGGTGAGATCCGCCCCGGCATTGTCCATCGCCTCGATAAGGATACGTCGGGCGTGATGGTGGTCGCCAAACAACCTGCCGTGCATGAACATTTGGCAGCACAGTTCCAACAACGCGCGGTCCGCAAAACCTATCTGGCCATCGTGCGGGGGAATTTATCGTCTCCCCAGGGGGAAATCCGTCTGGCGATTGGGCGTCATCCAACAGCCCGGAAGCAGATGTCGACCGTTTCCGGCAAACCACGTTCGGCCGAGACGCATTACCGCGTGAGGGAAAAATTTGATGGCGCCAACTTGCTCGAGCTGGATTTGAAATCCGGCCGCACCCATCAAATCCGTGTCCATTGTGCCGCGTTGCATCACCCCGTGATGGGCGACCCCGTATACGGCGGGCGTCATAACACCGTGATCGAAGTCGGTTCCGGATCGAAAAAACGTTCTGCCAGAATTCCACGGCAAATGCTGCATGCTTGGCGGTTGGGGTTCACCCATCCCGGTGATGGCCGATGGCATCAGTTTGAGGCCGAAATGCCTGACGATATGCTGGCGCTGATCACCTTGTTGCGTGAAGGAGGAAGCACCACCGAAGAAGCATGAAAACCGATCGCTTTTGGGGGGCCACCGCAATGGCTACAAAAATGGCCCTGGGCAATCGAACGACACCCAGGGCCGTATGGGAATAGGCCGATTTTAGGAATCGTGCCGGATGCTGAAAGGATTCGTCAGGCCGCGCATGAATCCTTGTCGTAACAGATGCGGCAGCAGTTCAGGCAGCGATTGGATTCACGTCCGGCATCGGTTTCGCTGATGACCAGATCGGCTTCTTCGAATGTTTTAATGCGTTCGGCAACAGGCATTTCCGGCATGGGGGTTCGTTTGATCGGTGTGATGCCATCCACCGATTTGAACAGGGACTCGGGAATGTGTTTTTTGCGCAGTGATTTGGGCACCGGGGTGACATCTTCGTCGTTCAGATAGAGATGAATCGCCCGTGCAGCGCGCCGGCCGCCGCCAATGGCTTCCACCACGAGCGAAGCGCCCGTCTGAGCGTCGCCGGCGGCAAAGACATAGGGAATATTGGTCTGGAGCGTTTCCGGGTTGGCGTCGATGGTGCTCCAGCGGGTGATTTCCAGATCTTTGATAGCCGTTTCTTTTTCAAGGAAAGAAACGTCCGGGCCCTGACCGATGGCGGTTATCAACATGTCGATATCCATCAGGGTTTCCGATCCTTCGATCGGGACGGGGCGCCGGCGTCCGCTGGCATCAGGTTCGCCCAACTCCATTTTCAGATATTCGAGCTGTTTGACATGGCCCTGGTCATCGCCGATGGCTTTGACCGGGGCGGCCAGAAAGTGGAACTGAACGCCCTCGTGTTCGGCAGCTTCAATTTCCACCATGTTGGCGGGCATTTCCTTGCGTGTTCGCCGATAGACGATGGAGACTTCGTCGGCACCCAAGCGCACGAGGGTGCGCACACAGTCGATGGCGGTATTGCCGCCGCCGATGACAACGCATTTTTTACCAACGGGCACATCATCGGGACTGTCACCCTGCTGGTGGCTGGCGAAGCGGGTCAGAAAATCGATACCGGTGAAACAGCCCCTGAGATCTTCCCCCTCGGCTCTGAGTTTATAATCTTTCCAAGCGCCAACCCCCATGAAAATAGCATCGAAACCCGCTTCATTTTTGAGAGAATCGACGGTATAGTCAACCCCCAGACGGACATTGCCCTGGAATTCGATACCGAGGTTCAGGATGCCGTCGGTTTCCCATTGCAGGACTTCCTTGGGGAGGCGGTATTCCGGAATACCATAGCGGGTCATCCCGCCCAGTTTGGGCATCATGTCGTAAATTGTAACGCTGTGTCCCAGCCGTCGAAGAAAATAGGCACAGCTGAGCCCGGCCGGTCCGCCACCGATCACGGCAACCCGTTTGCCTGTTTCAGGTGCGCAGGAAATGGGCAAACGGCGGCCGGAATTCATTTCATAGTCGGCTACAAACCGTTTGAGCTGATTGATGGAAACCGCTTCGTCTTCAACGCCGCGGCGGCACATGTCTTCACAAGGATGCGGGCAGACGCGGCCGCACGTGAGCAGAAGGGGGTTGCGCTCGCGAATCGTGTGCACGGCGCCCTCGTAGTCACCCTCTTTGATCTGGCGAATGTAGCGTGGAATGTCGATCTCGGCCGGGCAGGTCTGCTGGCAGGGTGCCAAGGCGTCGTCTTCCTGGTTGAAATGGAGCAGACGCTCTGACATGGTGCGGACCCGGATGATGTTTTTAGGGCAGGCTTTTTCGCAGGCGCCACATCCGACGCACATGGCTTCGTCAACGACCGGGAAACCGTTGGGCCCCATATGAACGGCGTTGAACTTACACGCCGCGATGCAGTCGCCTTGGCCCAGGCAGCCGATGCTGCAGATTCGTTGGCCGCCGTAAAGGGCCGCCAGGGCTTTGCAGCTGTTCACGCCGTTATAGAGAAATTGGTTGTCAGCACGGTCACCGCCGGTGCATTCGTTTTTGGACATCAGAGGTTCGGCACTCCCGGGATCGACGCCCATCACACCGGCCACGGCCACGGCCGATTCCATCCCGGCCACGATACAGACGCTGGGGGGGGCCTGGCCGTTGACCACGGCCACGGCGGCCGCCGAGCAACCAGCATAGCCGCATCCGCCGCAATTCGCACCGGAGAGAAAGTATTCCACTTCCGCGATGCGCGGGTCTTCATAGACGTAAAACACTTTGGAGGCGACGCTGAGCACAAGACCACAGGTGGCGCCGATACCCATTAAGGCCATAACCGAAATGACGACGGGTTCAAGCACGTTGATCTCCTTGAAGCACTACTCCTTTGGAAAACCCAGAGGGAAGCGGAATGATACGCAGGGTTGCATGCGAAACGTAAACGTCGTGGCGATTTGTCATAATGAGATCGATCTGCGGTGGCGTGCGGTGAACAGCGACCACCGCCGCGGTAAGCTCGGCGACCCGCAGGCCGGTATTAAACCATCCCCTTAAACGCGTAGAACGAAAGCGATACGATGCCGGCCGTTACCAGTGCGATGGATGTGTCCTGCAACGGGCTGGGGACCCGTGCCAGCAAAATGCGTTCGCGCAGACCGGCAAACAGGATTAGCGCCAGTCCGAAACCGGCCGCGTAGGCAAAAGACGCCACCAGCGTCTGCATGAAACTATATTCCTTGTCGATGTTGAGCACACAGACGCCGAAAACGGCACAGTTGGTGGTGATCAACGGCAGAAAAATACCTAAGCCGGCGTAGAGGGCCGGAATGCTCTTTTTAAGAAACATCTCCACGAATTGGACGAGAGCGGCAATCACGAGAATAAAGGCGATGGTCCGAAGGTATTCCAACGCCCAGGGAACCAGCAGATAGGTGAAGATCAACCAGGTGATGACACCGGAAAGGACCAAAACGAAGATAACAGCCATGGCCATGCCGACGGCCGTCTCCATTTTTTTGGAAGTCCCGAAAAACGGGCAGTTGCCCAGAAACTGGGCCAAAAGAATATTGTTGACGAAGATACAGCTGATGATGAGGACGATATAGTCACCCATGAGAGATCTCCTATTTCTTACCCATCATGTTCATGAGGCACAGCATGAGCCCCAGTCCGATGAACGCGCCGGGGGCTTGAACCATGAATTTAAACGGCTGGAACCCGGGGAACACATTGGCGATGTTGAACAACTCGATGCCCTCCCACAGGGTCAGGGTTCCGGCGCCCAAGATCTCGCGCACACTGCCGAGAGCGGCCAGGGACAGCGTAAAGCCGATACCGATCCCCAGACCGTCGGCGATGGAGACAACTATTCCATTTTTGGAGGCAAAAGCTTCGGCGCGCCCCAGCACGATGCAGTTGACCACGATCAGGGGGATGAAAATACCCAGTTGCTGATACAGGGGATAGGTATAGGCCTGCATCAACAGTTCCACCAGGATAACAAAGGTGGCGATAATGATGATGAAACAGGCGATGCGGACTTTGGAGGGAATGGCTTTACGAAGCATGGAAACCAGGATGTTGGCACATACCAGCACAAACGTGGTCGCCAGTCCCATGCCAATGCCGAATTGCATTTTCGTGGTCACCCCCAACGTCGGGCAAAGGCCCAGCACGAGGCGAAACGGCGGGATTTCCGCCCACAGACCTTTTACAAACTCTTGCGTTACCGATTTTGCCATGGGAATCTCCCTCTTACTTGAACGCTTTCAACTGTTCTTCGATCTGGGGTTTCAGTCGCTCGTATCGCTCCCCGGCTTCCGTCGCGCCTAAACTGACCGCCCGTGACGTAATCGTGGCGCCGCTCAACGCATTAACCTGCCCGCCATCCGCGGTGACCTTGAAAGTTTCATTAATCGGCATGCCCGCAAATTGGGCGGTAAACTTAGGGTCGGTCTTGGCACGCGCCCCCAATCCGGCAGTTTCGCTGTGGGTAGTAACGCCCATACCGTAGATCTGATCGTTGGTGACGTCGATGCCCACCATGAGGCCGACATCACCGCCATATCCCCCCTTACCGAATGTTTCAAAGGCAACGGCCTTGGTTTGTCCATCGAATTTGGCGACGAAGACATCGACTTTGGTATCACCATCCATCAGGCTGAAACGGTCCGCCACCGGGTCATTGGAAGAACCGCTAAAGATCGCCTTGATCGCCGGCCCTTTGACCAGTTGCAGCACCTGATTTTCGATGCGCTCCTGGGTGCCTTCCTTGACATAGGCGAGCAGGCCGCCGGACAGAGAGCTTAGAAGGGTGAGCACCACCACCATTTTAATCATTTCGCCCATCTTAACCCACCTTTCCGAGTGCTTTTGGTCTGATATTATCCAGTAGGGGATTGACGAGGTTCATCAGTAAAACGGCAAGCAGGACACCGTCCGGATAGATGCCGATATTGCGTATCAGCATGGTGAGGATGCCGGCTCCGGCGCCATAAATCAACATGGGGATCGTATTGATCGGTGAGGACGAATCTTCCGGCAGAAGAAAAAAGGCCCCCACGAGCGTGTAGCCGGTCAGCAGATGAAATAGGGGGCCGGCGTACTTTTCCGGTGCGGCGAGGTGAAACAGCAGCGCCGTCAAAAAAATTGCGGCCAGAAAGGATAAAGCAATTTCCCAACGGATATAGCGCTTGACCATCAGATAAACGCCGCCGCCGATGAGACCGAGACCGAAGGTGGCACCAAGGCCGCCAATCTGGCGGCCCAACAGAAGGCTCAAAGGCGTAAAATCAGAAACCGCAGCCGCACCGAAATTCTTGGACAGGGTTAGGGGATAGAGTGCATTGAACGAAAAAGAATAGTTGACCAAAGCGCCGTTGAAATCAAAGAAGGCCTCCCAAGAAACGGCCAGAATCATGAGCGCTACCACCACCGGGTGGAACGGGTTGCCGCCGATGCCGCCAAAAATATGCTTGCCGAGAACCATCATGATGAAAGTCCCGGTGATCACAACCCACCAAGGGGTGGTGGCCGGAATCAACATGGCGAAAAGCAGGCCGAGCAGGGCGGCATTGCCGTCGCCCACGGTAATGGTCCGTTTTGTGGCCCGGTTCATCAGCCATTCCCAGAAAATGGCGGTGGAAATGGACATGGCGATGACCGCTACCGCGGGCAAGCCGTACTGTATGATGCCCAGCGCCACCGCCGGCATGGCGGCCAGGAGCATACCATAATGTCTTTCCGCCACATTACTGCCATTGTGCCAGAAGGGCGCATGCGAGACGATGAACATTTTTTCACTGCGCATTCGAAGCCTCCGCTGCCGTCAGTCGGGAAAGTTCGTATTTTGCAAGTCGGATGTATTGGAAAATGGGGATGCGGGCGACGCACACGAAGCTGCAGAGACCGCAGTCAACACAGGAGTAAAGATCGTAGAGCTCGGCACCGTCTTCGTATTGACCTGCCTCAAGAAATCGCACCAGCATATTGACCGGCACCCGGGTGGGGCACGCACGTACACATTCCCCGCAGTTGATGCAGGGGTAGTCGGAGACCAGGGAGACATCCGTGGCATCCTGCACCAGGATGGCGTCGGTATCGGCCTGAATCGGTCGTTGCTCGTCAAAAATGGCAACGCCCGTCATGGGACCACCAACGATCAAACGGTCCTTGTTGCCGGTTTCAATCTGGTGGGCGGCGAGCACATCGGCAATCGGTGTGCCGATCCGGGCCGATAGAATGGTTTTACGGCCGTTCTTGTCCACCAGGGTCAGGGTTTTTTCAAAAGGAATCCGCCCCGTATCAAAAGCTTTGCCGATGGACGCCACGGCTTCGGCGCTAAAAAAAGCAAACCCCATTTCTTCACAGGATTTACCGGCTGGAATCTCCTGGCCAAAAGCCTCATAGATAACCAATTTGGGATTGGCCGCGGGATATTCAGAGGCTACGGCTTTGAGTTCGCTAGCACCAGTATGGCCGAATCCCTGCACGAGATCGCGGGGCACGGCAATGACAACATGGCTAATGCCGGTGGCCGCTTTCAGGATATCGATGCCCCGGTTGATAGCATGCATTTCCGACTTGATGATAAACTGGTTGGTGGCCACCAGAAGATCGGCATCGAGGCCGGCCACCACCAGGGTATGAATGGTGTGGTCGCCGGATCGAAACAGATCCAGCGGTGGTTTTCCGGGTGCGCCGGCCAGCCATTCGGTCAGGTTGGCTAGGGTTGGTTCCATGTCGCCAGGGCCTTCTGCCACCACTTCGGTCGCAGCCAGGGCAATGTCGATGGCCGTGTAGTTTTTGCCGAAATCTCCGGACATGGGCCGAACGGATGAAATCGTACCCGTAACACTGGAAATGGCATACGTCGGACGATCCGTAAAGGGCGTGATCTTTTGGCCCGTCTGCACCTCATCGCCAACCTTTAGAGCGATTTGGGATTGACGCTCGAGTTTCTCTTCAACCAAAAGCGTGGCGGTTCCGGAACTGGTAACGTGTTGCGGCCCCAACGGGGTTTGATGAAGCAGTTCGTAGTGAATGGCGGCGGTGGCCGGGCGGCTAAAAGCGTTGTTCATCATAATTTGACCCTTCCGAGCGCAAGACGGCGAAACACCGTGAGAATTGCCGGACCTGTTGCGAAACTACTGTACATGGCATTCCGAACAGTCTTTTTCTTCCGGGCCTGCCCCGATGCCGCTGTGACAGTCCGTGCACTGTTGGTGGAATGCATCCGTTTTGGCCGGCATTTCAGAATCCTCGATCTCATCGGCCCCATGGCAGTCCAGGCAACGCTCTGGCGGCGGGGCGCCTTCTTCCGGGTTTTTGAGATGGCATTCACTGCAGGCAATGAGCGCAGCCTCATCGTCACTGGGATGATGATGGCAGTCGAAGCAGGATGCACCGTAGCCGGCGGCATGTTTGGCATGTTGGAAAAGAACGCTACCGGTGTCGCTGCGGTACTGGATGCGGATGGGCTCATCCGGGGGGGCGGCGGGAAAAGCGGCGTAACAGAAAAGACCTACAATAAAGAGAATGACAGCCACGCTGTAGACCAGCTTCAAATCTCTCTCTGAAGTCATAGTCGATCCGTTCCTTAAATTGGTTGGGTTACAGGTGCAGTGGGCGCGGCAAACTGAAGTACTTCAACTACCACACGGGGTCCGTTTCTGGCAAGTGCTTTTTTTTATAGGGAAAATTACGTCGCACCTAAAATTATACGCAGTGAAAAAACCCTTTGTTCGAAAAAGATGGGCTAAAACAAGGGCTTGAAAAAAGGGGGGTTTGGTGGTGGGCCGAAATGGGCGGTGACGGGCTTGGAAAAGCACCCCACGGGAGATCGACGCGCGGATCGGGCGTCATCATGCCGGACAGGCCCCGCAACGGGTGCAGCCGGTGGGCGGGCAGGGCGGCGTGATTCGTCCTTGCAGGGCTTTCTGGTAGTCATGCCAGAGAAACGCTTTACTGATGCCGGTTTCGATGAAATCCCAGGGGAGAATCGTGTCACGGTCGCGCTGCCGGGTGACATAGGCGGCCGTGTCCAAAGAACTTTGTTTGAGGGCCTGACCCCAGTTGCCTCCCGAATGGTGCCGCTGCAGCAGGAGGTCGGCCACACGGCGATCACCGCGGGAAAGGACGGCTTGAACATAGCCGTCGCGGATTTTTCCCATTTGGAACCGCACGTTGGCAATGGTTTTGAGCCCGTTGCGCAGGATACGGGCTTTGGCCTGGAGCGCAGCGACGGTGTCCATAGCCGTCCATTGGAAGGGGGTGGCGGGTTTCGGAATAAAGGCGTTGGCATGAACGGTGATGGTGCCGATGCGCTTTCGCCGGCGACTGGCGTCCAGAAAAACCGATTTGATTTGCCGGCAAAGGGCAACGATGGCATGGATGTCTTCCTCGGTTTCGGTGGGCAGCCCCACCAGGAAGTAGAGCTTGAGATTGGGGATGCCGGCCGTCACGATTTTATCAGCGGCACACAAAATATCTTCCTCGGTCAATCCCTTGTTGATGACATTCCGCATGCGTTGGGAGCCGGCTTCCGGTGCGATCGTGGCGGTTTTGGTGCGGTTGGTTTTCAGCACCTGCAACAGATCGTCGGTGAGGGCATCCGCGCGCAGTGAACTGAACGAGAAGCGCAGATCGGCGCCCTTAAACTGTTGGCAAATGGCGCTGAGATCGGGATAATCCGAAACCGCGGCCCCAACCAGGCCCACGCGGGAAGCGCGCGCCATGGCGTGGTGGATGCTTTCCGTCAAAAAGGCAGGATCGCGGAAACGTGTCGGGCGATAGATAAACCCGGCGCTGCAGAAACGGCAGCCATGGGGGCAGCCACGGCTGACTTCGATCAGGCAGGTATCGGCAAACGTGGTATCGGCGGTCAATACGGTGGTGGACGTGTCGATCGTTTCGACATCCGGCATCCGGGCCAGGTTCACCGTGGCGGGAAATCCCGGGTCGGGGGTAACCGTGGCGATGTCGCCGTGGGCATCATAGGTGATGGCATAGGCCGCCGGGAGATAGGCACCGGGAACGGTCTCGGCCGCCTGCTTTAGAAATTGGCGGCGGTTGGGCGAGCGGCGGTAGCTGTCCATGAAATCCGGCAGGATGGCTTCGGCTTCACCGATGAGGATGATGTCGGCAAACGGAGCCAAAGGCTCGGGGTTGAGCATGGCGGCGATGCCGCCGATGACGACAAGAGGATGGGCGGCGGTGCGTTTGTTTGCCAGAAGGGGTAGTCGAGCGCGGTCTAAAAGCTGGAGGATGTGCGGGTAGTCGTTTTCAAAGGACACCGAAAACGCAAGCATATCGAAGGCCGTGGGCGGCCGGTCGCTTTCAATGGACCGCAGCTTGCCGTCGGCCTTGTCCGGCAGGCAGAAGCGCTCGCAGACAACATCATCGAAGGCGTTAAACTGGCGGTAAACCGTCTGGTACCCCAGATTGGACATGGCCAGGCCATACCGCTGGGGAAAGATCAGGCCGACATGGCATTTCCCCAGCCATGGTTTTCGAATGACACCGGCTTCTGCAAGGGCAACACTGGAGGGTGGTGAGGGGTGTTTCTTCATGTTGTCTGACTTCCCGGGACGCCGCTGTTCTGGACGGGTACGGCAGGGTCGGTGCCGGCGCAAGGGGGGGCGCGCCTGGCATCGACCGTGACGCTGAACGTTGCATCAGCATAACGGCTCCCGGCCGAAAGTCAATGCAAGCCGTCATTGTAAACCGCGAGTTCAGCACCGGGCTATCCGGCACGGCATCCCGGGGAGTCAGAACTACCGGTGTCAATCCGCCTTGCGCCGCAGAAAGGTCGGCACATCCAGATCACTCTCATCGATGGCCTCGCTGTCAAAGCCGCCGAACGACGATCCCATGGACCCGCCCGCCACTTTCCGCCGCCGCATGAAAGCCGGTTCATCGTAATCCACGGTATGTTTCAGATCCTCGGCCGTTACCGGTCGCAGTTTGCCGCCGTAGGTTTCATCGACGATCTTTATCGGAGCCTCCTCCTGAGGGGCGCTTCCGCCGATCCCGGTGGCGATGACGGTCACGCGCATTTCATCCCCCAGGCTGTCATCCACCACGGTGCCCCAGATGATGTCGGCCTCCTCGCCAACTTCGTTGTAAATGCGATCCGACGCTTCGGTCATTTCTTCCATGGTCAGTTCGCTCGTGCTCGTAATGTTCATCAGGACCCCTTTGGCACCGGAGATGGAGACATCTTCCAGCAGAGGATGGGAGATGGCCCGCTCGGCGGCTTCGACGGCCCGGTTTTCACCGCTGGCCGAACCGATGCCCATGATGGCCATGCCGGCTTTGGACATGGTGGCCTTGACATCCGCAAAGTCCAGATTGACCAGACCCGGCATCATGATCAGGTCGGTAATGCCTTTGACGGAATGCAGCAGGACCTCATCGGCCCGTCGGAACATTTCCAGCATGGTGGCTTTTTTGGAGGCCAGTCCGCGCAGGCGGTCGTTGTTGATGGTGATGGCGGTGTCGGCCATCTGCTTGAGGCTTTCCAGCCCCTTTTCGGCCTGGCGGGCGCGTTTCTTGCCCTCGAAGGAAAACGGCTTGGATACCACGGCCACGGTCAGGATGCCGAGTTCCTTGCAGATTTCGCCGATCACGGGCGCCGCGCCGGTACCGGTTCCACCACCCAATCCGGCGGTAATAAACACCATGTGGCTGCCTTCCAGGGCACTGCGGATCGCATCGGCGGTTTCGATGGCGGCTTCCCGGCCGATTTCCGGTTGGGCGCCGGCGCCCAAGCCTTCGGTCAGCCGTTCACCCAGTTGGATCTTGACCGGGGCCTTGGACACTTCCAGGGCCTGGGCATCGGTGTTGGCGGCAATGAATTTCACCCCCTGGAGATTCGATGAAATCATGTTGTTGATGGCATTTCCGCCGGCGCCGCCGACGCCGATGACCTTGATCTTGGCAGAATTTTCATTGTCGACGTAGGTAAACATAGTTCCCCCCTTTTCCATTTGATGATGTGGGCCCGCGGATCTCAGTGATTGACTGAAAGCCGCCGGCAAATAAGCCTGCGTGTTAGACGACATCCTTGAACCAGCGTTTCATCTGGGTCACGATGCGGTTGAAAATATGGGCGTCACGGATTCTGAATTTCTTTTCCGTCTGATTTTTGGCGCCATAGAGCACCAGACCGACCCCGGTGGCATACATGGGGTTGTTGACCACATCCACCAGGCCGGTAATGCCTTGGGGTTTGCCGAGCCGGGTCTGCAGGTTGAAAACGGACTCGGCGATTTCGGTGGTTCCCTCCAGCAGGGAGGTGCCGCCCGTGAGGACCAGTCCGGACGGAATGCTGTTTTCCAGGCCGGCCCGGTAGACTTCCCGCTTGGCCAGGGTGAAAATTTCCTCCATGCGGGGTTCCAGGATCTCTCCCAGGATCTGGCGCGGCAGTTTGCGGGCCTCGCGCCCGCCCATGCCGGGGACTTCGATCATGTCATCGGCACTGACGCTCTTGGAAAGGCAGGTGCCGTAGCGGGTTTTGATTTTTTCGGCGTCGGCATGGGGCGCCCGCAGGCCGATGGCGATGTCGTTGGTCAGGTTGTTCCCGCCTAACGCCAACACGAAGGTGTGGCGGATGTTCTTGTCGGAGAAGATGGCCAGGTCGGTGGTGCCGCCTCCCAAATCCAGCAGGGCCGTTCCCAGTTCTTTTTCTTCGCCGGTCAGCACCGCTTCACCGGAGGCCAGCGACTCCAGGACGATGTCGCACACGTCAAGCCCTGAGCGGTTGCAGCATTTCACGATATTGTGGGCTGAGGTGACCGCCCCCGTGACGATGTGAATCTTGGCTTCCAGTCGGACGCCGGCCATACCGACCGGGTTCTGGATGCCGGCCTGTTCATCGACGATATACTCCTGGGGAAGCACGTGGATGACTTCGCGGTCCATGGGAATGGCTACGGCGCGGGCGGCATCGATGACACGTTCGACATCGGTTTCGGTGATTTCCGGGCCTTTGATGGCAACGATGCCGCGGCTGTTAAAGCCGGTGATATGCCCACCGGCGATGCCCGTGTAGACCGATGAAATCTCGCACCCGGACATCAATTCGGCTTCTTCCACGGCTTTTTTGATGGAGTCCACCGTGGCTTCGATGTTGACGACGACGCCCTTGCGAAGCCCGATCGAGGGGTGTGTGCCGATGCCGATGACATTGACTTCCCCCTGGGAAAGCTCCCCGACCACACAGCAGATCTTGGTCGTCCCGATATCAAGGCCCACAATCAGATTGCCTCGTCCCTGCATTCTATACCTCCTTCCGGGCGTCTTCGGTGGCGATGGTCCCCGCCGGATTGACGACAATACGGTGGCGATTGTTCAAATCTATGGACTCAAACCCGTCGTACCGCGGGTTTTTCTTTAAGTAGGAGTCAATTGTCTGCAGAGTCGCATATTTTTCATCAAAATCGTCGAACCCCAGCATAACGGTGCGATAGCCCTGCGGCCGACGGTCATCGGCCATGAAAATGGTCAGGCCGAGAGCCGGATCCGCATGTATTTCACGAATCCGGTCCACAAGGTCGAGCCGGTTGGAGCGTTGCCGGGGCTTTAATATCGCTAGCACCGACCGCATGACCGGTGTGGGCGCTTCGGCATCAACCCCCAAATCGGTATAGATCAGGCCGCTGACCACCGGTACATCCGGTGTTTCACCGGGCGCCACCTCTTTGAAGACCGCGCCTTCGTCATTCATCAAAAACCGGCGACCGAGGTCCAGCACGGCCAGGCTGGTCTGTTCACGGATGTGGATTCGCAGGCTGTCGGGGATGTCACGGGTCACCTGGGCCTCGGCAATCCAGGGGTGGGCCAGCAGCCGTTTGCGTGCGGTCGTCAGGTTGACCGTCAGGATGTTGCGGGCTTCCGCCAGACCGGCCTGGTGCTTGACGATCGCCGGCGTCAACCGTTCGCATCCGGTGATGGTGATGGTCCGGATGCCAAGCCGGTCCGTCTGGGTAATCCAGTCGTGTCCGAAAATCAGCATCAGGTTGAACAAGCCGAAGGCCGTCAGTGCAAGGACGATCCGGGTCGACCGCAGGGTTCCGGACCAAAGGGCGCGGCGCCGGTTCTTGGGCCGGCCTTTGTAAGTATTCTGCCGGATGCGTTTTTTTCGTCGAAACATGCAGGTTCCTGTTGTTTCACCGACCCCCTTCCCGGGGATCAGGCGAGCTGTTGTAAAAGAGTCTCGCCTAGTTTCAAAATGTCGCCGGCTCCCATGGTCATGACAATATCGCCCTCCCGGACGTCACGTCGAAGCAGCGCCAGAGCGTCTTCGAAACTGTCCGTGCAGGTGACGTCCTTGTGGCCGTGGGCCTGAATGCCCTCGCAGAGCATGGTATGGCTGACGCCGTCGATTTTTTTTTCTCCAGCGCTGTAAATCGGTACCAGGATCAGCTGATCCGTCTGGTAGAAGGCCCGTGTGAACTCGTCGAAAAGGGCCTGGGTGCGTGTATAGCGATGGGGCTGAAAAACACCCACGATCCGCTGGTCGGGCCAGCTGGTGCGGACCGACTGCAGGGTCGTTTTGATCTCGGTGGGGTGATGGGCGTAGTCGTCGATCACGGTGACGCCTTTGGCCGACCCCTTGATTTCCAGCCGCCGGCGGACACCCTCCAGATTCTCCAGGGCGGACCGGATGGTGTCGAAGGGGATATTGAGTTCGATGCCGACGGCGACACTGGCCAGAGAGTTGTAGACATTGTGGATGCCGGGCAGGCTCAACCGGATGGCCCCTAAATGATGGCCCCGGTGGTAAACTTGGTAATGGCTGGTGAGTCCCTTACACTGGATTTCACGGGCCTGGTAATCGGCCTGGCGGCTGACGCCGTAAGTCGTGTAGCGTTTCTTGATGTGAGGAATCAGATCCTGGACGTGCTCGTTGTCCAGGCATAGCACCGCCAGGCCGTAAAACGGGATGCGATCGATGAAGCGCGCGAATGTGTCAACGATGGCCTCCAAGTCATCGTAAAAGTCCAGGTGCTCCCGGTCGATATTGGTGACCACGGCGATGCTGGGAGACATTTTAAGAAAGGAGCCGTCGCTTTCGTCGGCCTCGGCCACGATGAAATTGCCCTGGCCCAGCACGGCGTTGGTGTCCACGCTGCGCAGTTTGCCACCGATGACGATGGTGGGGTCCAGGTCGCCGGCGGCCAGCACCGACCCCACAATGGAAGTGGTGGTGGTTTTACCGTGAGCGCCCGCCACGGCCACGCTGTATTTGAGGCGCATCAGTTCCGCCAGCATTTCGGCTCGCGGAATCACGGGGATGGATTGATTCCGGGCGGCGATGACTTCCGGGTTGTCTTCCCCCACCGCTGAAGAAATCACGACGACATCGGCATTCTGGATGTTTTCGGCGGCATGACCGGCACAGATCGTGCCGCCCAGACCGGCCAGGCGCCGGGTGATGTCGGTGGCTTTCAAATCTGATCCGGATACCTGGTACCCCAGGTTGAGGAGCAATTCGGCGATGCCGCTCATGCCGATGCCCCCGATGCCGACGAAATGGATATGATAGGTTTTCTGGTACATCCTTATCCTTCCATGGTCGGACGCCCGGCAGCGGACGCCTGTGGCACAAAATGGTCAACGATATCCGTTACGATGGCAGCGGCGGCTTCCGGGCGTCCCAGTGCGCGAGCCCGCTCCGCCATGGCCTCCCGACGTCGGGGGGTGTCGCGCAGGTGCCGGATGTGGCGCCAGAGTTCCGGGCCGGTGAGGTCGGTTTCAAGGATCATCTCCCCGGCATCGGCGGAGACCACCCAGCCGGCATTGATCTCCTGGTGGTTGTCGGCCGCGTGGGGGAACGGAATGAAAATGGCCGGAAGACCGATACAGGTCAACTCCGCTACGGTGGTGGCTCCCGCCCGGCATACCACCAGGTCCGCCTGGACATACTGGCGATCCATGTCATTGAAGAACGCTTCGACGCGGGCTGGGATTCCGGCGGCGGCATAGGCCTGCCGGATGCGGTCGAGGTCGTCTCGGCCGCACTGGTGGATCAGCTGCAGTGATGCCGCTTTATCGACATGGGGTAGCATGGCGATGATTGCCTTATTGATGCTGCGGGCCCCCTGGCTGCCGCCGGCGACCAGGACCGTGAAGGGGCGATTGATTTCCCGCTGCGAAATTTGGCGGCGAATGGTGATAATTTCTTCCCTTACCGGGTTGCCCATCAGCCGGACTTTTTCAGCCGGGAAATGGGCGTGGCTTTCGCTGAAAGAGGTATAGATGCGCTGCGCTATCCGCGCCAACAGGCGATTGGTGATGCCGGGCAGCGAGTTTTGTTCCTGCAGGCAGACCGGTATGCCCAGGAGCCTTGCCGCCAAACAGACCGGACCGGCGGCGTAGCCGCCGACACCGATCACGACGGTCGGCCGGAAATGCCGCAAAATGGCCCCGGCACGCAGGATAGCCCCGGGCAGCGAGGCCAGCGACCGCAGCTGGCGGAAGATGCCCATGCCTTTGAGACCCCCCACCCGGATGACGGCGTGGCGGTACCCTGCTTCGCCGAGCACGCGTTTCTCCAGTTCACGGCCGGTGCCCACAAAAAGAATGGCGGTGTCGGCCATCCGCTGCTGAAAGGCCCGCGCGATGGCGATGCCCGGGAACAAATGCCCGCCAGTCCCGCCTCCCGTGATCACGATATGTGGCGCGGCGGTGGTCATCGGGGGTTCCTCTTCACCCAGGGCGATATGCCGATATTCATCAACACCCCCACCGCTGCCATATTCAATACGAGGCTGGTGCCGCCGTAACTCAGGAAGGGCAGAGTCAGCCCCTTGGTGGGCAACAGCCCCATGGTGACGCCCATGTTGATGCAAACCTGCAGGGCGATAGCCGTCGTCAGACCGAACGACAGCAGCGCGCCGAAGGGGTCCGTGGTCTGGCGGGCGATGGCGATGCCCCGCCAGATAATGAGGCCGTAAAGCATGACGATCATGGCCACGCCAACCAGACCGAATTCTTCGCCGATCACCGAAAAGATAAAGTCGGTATGCGGCTCGGGAAGATAGAACAGTTTCTGCAGGCTTTTTCCGATGCCGGTCCCCCACAATCCGCCCGACCCGAAGGCCATCAGCGAATGGATCGTCTGGTAGCCGTCGGAGGTGGGGTATTCCCAGGGGTTCAAAAAGCTCATCAGGCGCTTGAGGCGATAATCGGCCGACAGGAGCAGATAGCCGCCGACCGGTGCTGCCGCCAGACCGGCAAGGGCCAGATAGCGCAGCGGCACACCGCCCACAAAGAGCATCATGCCGGTGATCAGGGTCAAAATGACCACGGAGCCGAAATCGGGCTGCAGCATGATGGGGATGACCAGCACCGTCAGCACCATGATGTGGGGGACAAAGCCAATGGAAAACTCCCGGATGCGGTCCTGTTTTTTACTCATCGAGTACGCCAGGTAGAGAATCATGGCCATGCGGGCCAGTTCCGCGGGCTGCAGGGTAAAGCCGCCTATACGCAGCCAGCGGGTGGCGCCGCCGGCCGAATGACCGAAACCGGTCAAATGCACGGCTAACAGCAGTCCCAGGGTCAGGACCACGGCCGGATAAGCCAGAAGCCGCAGGCCCCGATACGGAAAATGGCGGCCGACCACCAGCGCCATCAATCCCACCAGGGCGAACATGGCCTGCTTCTTGATGAAAAAATAACTGTTGCCATACTTTTTCAGCGCCAAGGCGGAGCTGGCGGAGTACACCATCACGATGCCGATGCCCACCAGGAACAGCACCGGAAACAGCAGGCGGGCATCATAGCCTGCCGGCCTGGCGCTGGGGGTGCGGCTCGAACGGCCCTGGCTCAGGCCAGTTGCTGCACGTGACGGCAAAAATCTTCTCCCCGTTGGTGGTAGTTGGCATACATGTCATAACTGGCGCAGGCCGGGGACAGGAGCACCACTTCTCCCGGCCGGGCGGTTTCGGCGGCCAGCCGGACTGCGGCACCCATGTCGGTCACGGATTGGATCGGCACGATATGCTGCAGGGCGCGGGTAATGGTCTCGGCCGCTTCACCCATCACGATCACTTGTCGGACTTTATTGGGCAAGCGTGCTTCCAGGGCCTGATAGCTGCCGCCCTTGTCGCGACCGCCCATGATCAGCACCACCGGCTGGTGGAAGCTGTCCAGGGCACGCGCGACGGCGTCCACGTTGGTCCCCTTGGAATCGTCGTAGTAGCGCACCCCCTGTACTTCCCCCACAAAAAACACCCGGTGAGGCTTCCCGCGATAAGCGTCCAGCGCGCTTTGGATAGCCGTGGGCGCGGCGCCGGCCGCCAATGCGGCCAGACCGGCGGCGGCAACATTCTCTTCGTTGTGGCGGCCGATCAGTTGCATGGTCGACAGGTCCAGTACCATGCCGGTCGAGCAGGCCCCCAGATCCAGTTCCAGCACCCCGTCGCGTCGGCGGGCCGATGGCTGACGACCGGGGGGGGCGCCATTGAAAAACAACGTTCGGCCGGGCAGCGGCCGGTTCGGGGCGCCGGTGGCGTTCAGGGTGCCATTGAGGATGGCGGTGTCATCGGCCGTTTGATGGCGGAACAACCGCCACTTGGCGGCGGCATAGGCCGTGAAGTCAGGGTAACGGTCCAGGTGGTCTTCGCTGATATTCAAGAGGCAGCCGATGCGGGGATGGAATCTGTCCATCGTATCCAATTGAAAGCTGCTCACCTCTACCACCAGCCAGTCGGCCGGTTTGCCACCTTCGACATATTCAATCAACGGTTTGCCGATATTGCCGCCCACGAAGACATCCATGCCGGAGGTTTCCAGCATGGCGCCGATCAGTTCGGTGGTGGTGGTTTTGCCGTTGGTGCCGGTCACCGCCACGATGGGCTCCGCGATAAAGCGGGCCGCCAGCGCTATTTCGCCCACCACCGGAATACCCCGCCGGCGGGCCGCTTCCAGGGGCGCGAGGGTGTGTGGTACGCCGGGACTGAGAACGACGAGGTCAGCCGCTTCAAAGGTTCTCGGTCGATGGGGGCCGAACTCCAGGGTCACGCCGGCGGGCTCCAGCTGGCGGATTTCATTTTTAAATGCGTTGGCATCACCGGCTTCCGACACCGTCACGATCGCCCCTGCGGCACGGCAGAAACGCGCGGACGCCAGGCCGCTTTGGCCCAGTCCCACCACAGTGACGGCTTTGCCCTTCAGGTTGTCAGGTGTCCAACGGGTCATGGTGCGACCGTGTCCTTCCATCAACGCAATTTCAACGTGCTCAGGGCCACCAGCGCCAGTGCGATGGCAATGATCCAGAAACGGACGATCACCTTTGGTTCCGGCCACCCCTTGAGTTCGAAATGGTGGTGCAGGGGCGCCATTTTGAAGATCCGGCGGCCGTGGGTCAGTTTGAAGTATCCGACCTGGAAAATGACCGACAGGGTTTCGATGACAAACAAGCCGCCCACCAACACCAGCAGAATTTCCTGTTTGGTGATGATGGCAATGGCTCCCATGGAACTGCCCAGCGCGAGCGAGCCCACATCACCCATGAAGACCTGGGCCGGATAGGCATTGAACCATAAAAACCCCAGGCCGGCGCCCACCAGGGCACCGCAGAAGACCGAAATTTCACCGACCCCGGCCACGTAGTTGATTTGCAGGTACTGTGCGAATTTGACGTGGCCGGTGACATAGGCGAACACCATATAGGTGGCGGCCACGATAATGAGCGGGCCGATGGCCAGTCCGTCCAGGCCGTCGGTGAGATTGACGGCATTGGATGCGCCCACGACGACGAGAATCGTGAAAAGGATATAGCCCCATCCCAGGTCCGGCTGCATATTTTTGAGAAACGGCACCGTTACCTGGGTGGAAAAGTCCGCATGGGAGTAGAACAGCACTCCGCAGACGGTTGCCAGAATGGTCTGCAGCAGAAATTTTTCCCGGGCGCCGAGCCCCTTGCTGCGCTTCTTGACCTGCATCAAATAGTCATCGGCGAAACCGATGGTGCCGAAACCCACGATGACCAGCAGGGCGACCCAGATATAGAAATTGGTCAGATTGGCCCACAACAGGGTCGCCGCCACCACCGCGCCGATAATCAGCACGCCCCCCATGGTGGGGGTGCCCGATTTTTTGTAGTGGGTTTCCGGCCCGTCTTCACGGATGAACTGTCCGACCTGCATCTGGCGCAAGCGCTTGATCACCCAGGGACCGAGGAAAAAACAGATGATGAACGCCGTCAGACTGGCGTAGATCGTCCGAAACGTAATGTACCGGAAGACATTGAACGCCGAGATGCTGGTGTGCAGCGGATAGAGGAGATGGTAGATCATGGGTCCGTTATCATCCTTCGATGGTTTCTTTTGACCCGCCGGCCCAGTCCTGCAGGGCGGCGATCACCCGTTCCATGCGCATGCCCCGGGAACCCTTTACCAAAACCCAGTCGCCCGGGGTCAGCCACTGGGTGAGGGCGATACTGATCTCGCCAATATCACCGGCCATGATGCGATCCGGCGCCATGCCGGCCTCCCGTGCTCCTTTGATAACTGCCGGAGCAAATGCGCCGTGCACGAAAAGCCGATCGAGACCGGCCTGACCGGCTTTCCGTCCGGTTTTGCGGTGCCAGGCCTCGGCCTCGGGTCCCAGTTCGAGCATGTCGCCCAGCACCAGGGTTCCGCGCGAGGCGCCTTTCATGCGGGCCAGGGTGTCGATGGCCGCCGCCGTCGAAGCGGGGTTGGCGTTGTAGCAATCGTTGATCAGCGTGATCCCCCAGGGCAGAGGAACGAGCTGCATGCGGCCGTCCACGGCCGCAACGGATTCCAGTCCGGCTTTGATGTCTTCCGGAGCGACATCACAACAGTAGGCGGCAGCGGCAGCGGCCAGGGCGTTGGCCACCATGAATTTACCGGGCACCTGAAGCTTCACCGGGATTTCGCCGGAAGGCATCTGAAGGGTGAAGGCCCAGCCGCGCGGGCCGGAGTCCAGATCTGCTGCCCGTATCGCGGCCTCCGGGCCAAATCCAAACAACAGGGTTTCCACCGGGCAGGTTTCCGCCAACCGGCGGCAGTATTCGTCGTCCGCGTTCAAAATGGCCCGTCCGGCGGGGGCGATGTGACGCAGCAGTTCGCCTTTGGCGTGCATGACGCCCTCGATGGAATGCAGACCTTCGAGGTGGGCCGGGGCCACGTTGATAATCATACCAATCTCGGGGGACGCGATCTGACCCAGCCGGTCGATTTCGCCCGGATGGTTCATGCCCATTTCCACCACCGCCAGGGTGTGCGCATCCGTCAATTGAAGCAGGGTCAAGGGCAGGCCGATCTCGTTGTTCAGGTTGCCCTGGGTGGCCAGGGTGGACCCTTTGCGGTCCAAAATGGCGGCAGTCATGGCACGGGTCGTGGTTTTGCCGTTGGAGCCGGTGAGGGCGATGATGCGCACCGGCATGCGGCGCCGGTGATAGGCGGCGATGGCTCCCAGGGCCCGGGTGGTGTCCGGCACGCTGATACAGACCACCTGCCGATCCTGCCAGGCAGCCAGGGTGGTGTCTGCGGTTCGACCGTCCCGCACGACAACACCGCGCCCACCGTGGGCCACGACATCGGGGGCGAAGGTGTGGCCATCGTGGATATCACCCTCAATGGCGATAAACAGGCTGCCCGGCGCCAGCTGGCGGGAATCGATGCCAATGCCGGCAAAGGCCGTGCGGGGTGAGCCGGAAAGCAGCTGACCGCCGGTGGCTGCGAGGATATCGTGGGTGGTCCATTCCATCAGGCCGTCTCCTGGGCCGCACGCCCGTTGAGCGATGCCAGGGCCTGCCGGGCTTCTTCCCGATCATCAAAGGGGATGGAAGTCCGGCCGATGATTTGGTAGGTTTCGTGGCCTTTGCCGGCGATCAGAACGGTATCCCCGGGCTCGGCGACACCGATGGCCAGGCCGATGGCCTCCCGCCGGTCCGGCAGGACCATGTGGCCCCGTCCCCTGAATCCATTTTGAACGGTATCCATCGTATAGGACCGTGGCGCGGCGCGGCGCACCCCTTCCAACGCATCCTCAATAATGGATAGAGGGTCTTCGGTGCGCGGGTTGTCGGAGGTGACCACGGCCAGATCGCTCATGCGGGCCGCGATTTCGCCCATGAGGGGGCGCTTGCGGCGGTCGCGGTCGCCGCCGCAGCCGAAAACGCAGATGATGCGGCCCTGGCGCAGGGCATCCAAAGCTTGCAGCACATTTTCGAGGGCATCGGGGGTGTGGGCATAGTCCACATAGATGAACCGGCCGGCGGGATCGGGAACGGATTCCAGCCTTCCGGGCACGGCCGTGGTGGCGGCTATACCGGACTGGATGGCCTCTAGGGGGAGATCGAGAGCGATACCGCAGCCGGTGGCGGCCAGGATGTTTTCGAGGTTGTGCCGACCCACCAGAGGAGAGGTCATTGTGAGCGGTCCCCGCGGAGTGTGCAGGACGGCTTCCAGGCCGGTCAGGTCGCTGCGTTCGACATCGGGCCAGATATCGTTGTCGGGCGACTGGCCGAACGTGAGCGTGGGGCGGGCCCCGGCGATCTCTTCGTTCAGACGCGCACCGTGGGGATCATCCCGATTGATCACGGCCCGCGCGTGGTGCCCTTTAGGGCCCAGCGGCAAGATCCGGGTGAAGAGCGATTTTTTACTGGCCCAGTAGCGTTCCATGTCGCCATGGAAATCGAGGTGATCCTGGGTCAGGTTGGTAAACGCGGCCACATCGAACCAACAGGCCTCGACCCGTTGCAGATTCAGGCCGTGGGAGGCCACTTCCATGACCACGTGGGTCACGCCGTGGTGCCGCATATCAGCCAGAATGCGCTGAAGATCAAGGGATTCCGGGGTGGTTCGGGATGCCGGTACTTCGTGGCGGCCATGGCGATAGTTCACGGTGCCGATGACACCAGCGGACAGCCCGGCCTGGCGCAGCATGGCTTCTATTAAATAGGATACCGTGGTTTTACCGTTGGTGCCGGTCAGACCGACAACGGTCAGATCACGCGACGGATAACCGTAATACGCGGCGGCGGCCCGGGCCAGGGCGATGCGGGTGTTCGCCACCTGCAGTACTGCGACGCCGGGTGATACCGGTTTCTGGACCACGACGGCCGCGGCGCCCCGCTGGCAGGCGTCATCGATATAATCGTGCCCGTCGGCGGCCAATCCCGGAATGGCAAAGAATACCCCGCCCGGGGCAACGTCACCGGACCGATAGTGCAGGGAGGCGACCGGTGTCTCCGGTGCTGTCGACCCCAAGGTTGCGGTCGGCTGGATGGCGTCTATGAGGTTGGCGAGAATCACCCGGTCCCCTTTGTTTTGTTGGATACAGTCATTTTGGGCGCCCTTTCGCTGGGCCGGACATTGAGATAGCTCAAAGCAGACTGGGCGATTTCGCGAAACACCGGCGCGGCGACCGTGCCGCCGTAGTGGTCGTCGCCATGCGGTTCGTCAATGATCACAAGAATGGCCAGGCGAGGATCTTCGACAGGTGTGAAACCGGCGAAAGAGGCGACATAACGGTCTTTCGCGTAGGTGCCGTCTTTGCCGATCTTCTGGGCCGTACCGGTCTTGCCGCAGGCGGTGTAACCGTTCAGCGCGGCTTCAACACCTGTGCCGCCTTCGGTCAGCACCATTTCCATCATCCGGGTGACGGCTTCGGCGGTTTTGGCTGAAATGGCCCGACCCACCGGTTGGGGGTCGAAGGTTCGGATGGCGCGCCCCCGGGCATCGGTTACGCTCAAAACCACACGGGGTTTCATCAGGATGCCGCGGTTGGCGATGGCCGCCACGGCGGCCGTCAGTTGGATGGCAGAGACGGAGACCCCATGACCGAAAGAGACGGCCGCCACGTCGAAGGTCGACCATTTTTTGTTGGCGCCTAAGCTGCCCTTGGACTCGCCGGGGCACGCAATGCCGGTGGGACGGCCGAACCCGAAACGCTGGAGGGTGTCATGGAGGGTTTCGGCACCGATGGTTTCGCCGATCTTGACGGCACCGATGTTGCTCGAATATTTCACGATGCGCTGCAGGGACAGCCAGCCGTGTTTTTTGGTGTCGTGGACAGTGTTGCGGCCGATGCGGTAATTGCCATTTTCGCAGTAAAAAATAGTGTGGGGCGTGCAGCAGCCCGATTCCAGGGCCGCCGCCGCGCTGAAGAGCTTCATGGTGGAGCCGGGTTCGAAGGCATCGGTGACCGCGCGATTGCGCCGTACATCTCGGTTGAAATCGCCGAAAGCATTGGGATTGAACAGGGGCGCATGGGCCAGGGCCAGAATGTCGCCCGTCCGGGGGACCATGACCACGGCGATCCCGGATTTGGCCTTGTGGGTTTCCACGGCCTGCTGGAGGGCTTTTTCGGCCAGATGTTGAATGGCGCCGTCGATGGATAAAATGACGTTGTTGCCGCTCGTGTTGGTCGTCATATCCTCCTGGGCCTCGAACCCGCGGCCAAAGGCATCCTTCAAGACCGTGGCGATCCCTTTGCGCCCGGTCAGTTCGGCGTCGAACAGGTATTCGATGCCTTCCAGTCCGTTGCCGTCGATGCCGGTGAAGCCTACCAGCTGGGCCGCCAGAGTGCGGTTGGGGTAATAGCGACTGTGCTCGGGCAGAAATTCCAGTCCTTTCAGCTGGAGGTCCCTGAGCGCCCGGGCTTCTTTGGGCGTTATCTGGCGTTTGACCCACACGAAGGACCGATCGGTGTCCAGTTTGCGGGCGATGGATTGCGGTTTGACATTGAGGATGCGCGCGATGGTCCGGGCGGTTTGGCGGGTGTCTTGAATTTTGCGGGGATAGGCGGCCAGAGAGAGGGTCTCGATGCTGACGGCCACTTCGCGCATGCGGGTGTCAAAAATACTGCCGCGTTTGCCATTGGTTTGAATGGTTTTTTCATATTGACCGGAGGCTTTTTCAGCCAAAGACGGTCCGAAGAAAACCTGCAGGTAGACCGCCCGGCCAATGATCGTTCCCAGTCCGATAAAAAACAGGAGACCGATCAGGGCGATGCGGAGACGCAGTGATTTCTGGGTCGATAGGGTTTTCATTCCATCACAACAATCTGGCGGGTTGCCGGAGGCGCCAACCCCAGCTGCCGCCCCAGGGCTTCGATACGCTTGGGCGCTTTCAGTCGGGCCAGTTCAATGGCCAGGTTTTTACGGATGGTGCGCTGCGCTTCGTAGGTCCTCGTTTCGGTGGCGATTTCATATCCAAGGCGGACGCACTGGACCCGGCACCAGGTGTAGGCGAACAATTCGACGATAAAGACCAGCATGATGACCAGCCAGATGGTCTTCATGCCCTGGGCCGGTGTCTTGGTGGCGTTCGTGGCCATGGGCCTCGCCCTGTGAAGGATCGCGAACTCAATAAATAGAACAATATTACTTGTCTTTTGGCCTGTCTTCGGCGTTGCGTTAAAGCCCGCATACGTAAAGTATGTGGTCTTCAACGCGCCTTGAATACAAACCAAAATTCTTCGCAATCTTTGTTCAACTTAATTCGTTCCCGATCCTTATCGTTTTTCGACCGCCCGCAACCGTGTGCTGCGGGCCATCGGGTTGGCTGCTATTTCTTCCGCCGTGGGGCGGACGACCTTGCGGGTCAGCAAGGTCACCTGGGCTTCCCCCTCACAGGTGCACACCGGTGCCCGCGGGGGGCAGGTGCAGGTGCGGGCCATTTCCCGGAAGGTTTGTTTGACGATCCGGTCTTCCAGTGAATGGAAGGAAAGCACGCACAGGCGGCCGCCCGGGTTGAGACATTTAACGGCCAGGGGCAGCGTGCGCTGCAAGCGATCCAGTTCCCGGTTGACCGTGATCCGCAAGGCCTGAAATACTCGGGTGGCCGGGTGGATTTTCTGCTTCCGGGCGGCGGCCGGCGGCATGGATCGATAAATCAGGTCCGCCAGCGCTTTGCTGCTCTCCAGCGGCTTTCGGGCGCGCGCTTTCACAATGGCCTTGGCAATCGATCGGGCGCGGTGCTCTTCGCCGTACTCGCGAAAGATGCGCATGAGGTCGTCGACATCCCAGCTGTTGACGATATCGGCGGCGGTGATGGTGGCCTCGGTATTCATGCGCATGTCCAACGGTTCCTCGCGTTTGAAACTGAACCCCCGGCCGCTGCCTTCCAGCTGGTGCAGCGAGAGGCCCAGGTCCAGCAGGATGCCGTCGACACCCGCGATGCCCAAGTTGCCGATAATCCGGTCAAGATGGCTGAACGTGTCGTGATGCAGGGAAACCCGGGGGGCGAAGGGAGCCAGAACGTCTTGCGCATGTCGGATGGCGTCCAGATCCTGGTCGATGCCGACGAGAAAGCCGTCGGGCTGGATACGGCTGCATATCATGCGGGAATGACCTGCGCCGCCGACGGTACCGTCTACGTAAGTTCCACCGGGCCTCAGGTTGAGATAGTGCGCGGCCTCGACCGGCATACAGGAAATGTGGTAATCGGCCATCACATCAAAGTCCTAGACTGGCGATTTCGTTCCTGACCTCCTCTTTTTTCAGATCCGTTTCCAGTGCCTGATTTTCCGCTTCCCAGGTATCGCGTGACCATATTTCAAAGTGGTCCAATACCCCGACCAGTACGATATCTTTTTCAAAGCCGGCATACTCCCTGAGCATGGGGGGAATCAGAATGCGTTCCTGCTTGTCGCAGGTGCATTCATAAGCGCCCCCGACAAATACCCGTCGGAATCGTCGCATGGCGTCGCTTTTCTGGGCCAGCGCCAACAGGCGGGTCTCAATGCCGCGCCATGCATCCAGGGGGTAGCCCACCAGGCAGCCGTCCATACGGGACACCATCACCCGATCGCCGCCCCCGGCCCGTATCAGGTCCCGGAAGCGGGAGGGAATGATAACCCGTCCCTTGCTGTCCATGGTATGGAATGAACTGCCACGAAACATAGGATGGTCCTTTAATCCACTTTACTCCACTTTATGATTCATATGGAATGAAATGAGCATAAAGTCAAGGAAAATCAGTTTTTGGTCGTTATTATTTTTTATAATAATTATATAATGTTAATCGTATATATTGTCAAAATGAATATTTGTGGAGCATTGTGGTGTATATGGCGATAACCTGCGCTCCAAAGCCAAATCCGACGGCCCGCGCTTGTACCGGGGAATGCTTGACTTTTTAAAGGCAAACCGGCTACCAATCACGTTCGTGGTGGTCTTGGTTAACGGCGTCATAGCGTCAGGAAATCCATGATGGACATTCAACTCGCGGACCCTTCGCAACCATATGAGGTTCCGGCCATCTCCCGGGCCCGGCAGATGGCCGAGCAGCTGTTGAACGACGAGCCCGGAAGCCATGACTGGGAGCACACCCTGAGGGTCTATCGGCTGTGCTGTGATATCGGCCCCCGGGAAGGGGTCGACATGGTGGTTCTTTCGGTGGCGGCCTTTTTTCACGACATCGGCCGCTGTCGTCAGGATGAAAGCCGCGGGGGGATCTGTCACGCGGAGCAGGGCGCCCAAATGGCGGCTGGCCTGGTGGCGGATTTGTCCCTGACAGAGGCGCAGAAGGTCAATGTGGTGCATTGTGTCCGCGCGCATCGATTTCGGAAGGCCCCCCAACCGGAGACGAATGAGGCGAGGGTGCTTTTCGATGCCGACAAGCTGGATGCCATCGGTGCCGTCGGGGTTGCTCGGGCCTACCAGTTTGCCGGGGAGGTGGGCGCGCGTTTGCATAACGCCAATCACGACCTGTCCCATACCCGGGCCTACTCCCGGGAAGACACCGGCTACCGGGAATACCAGGTCAAGTTGCGCCATATCAGAGACAGGATGCTCACGGCGACCGGTCGCCGGGTGGCGGAGGGGCGCCACCGTTTCATGGTTCAATTTTTTCAACGATTTCTGGAGGAGATTGACGGCCGCCTTTGACCGCTGGTTGCCCCTTCCTTTTTTTTGCTTCGCGCCGTGAAATGTGGTAGGAGATCGCACGGTCGAGCGTATCGTGCCGATCCTGTTTACGGTCCTGCCCGGCATCCCGTCCGGCAGGACCTTGCGATGATCCCCCGCTTCAATATCCTGCGGGCCATACGCCCTCGCGGCTGCGGCCCCGTCCCAACCATTCTAACGAAAGTGAAGGCATCATGAGCATCAACACCGTGGAACGAATTGATGACAATGTCCCCGTCCGCCATGTGCTGATCAGCGTGTCCGACAAGGCCGGCCTGGAAACCTTCATTCCCGAATTGCTGCAAACCTGTCCCGGCGTGCGCATCTTCTCCACGGGCGGCACCTACGGGAAGATCCAATCGATCCTGGGAGAACAGGCGGCCGGACATCTGACCCAAGTGTCGGAATACACCGGACAGCCGGAAACCCAGGGGGGGCTGGTCAAGACGCTGGATTTCAAGATCTACCTGGGGCTGCTCACCGAAACGTATAACGATGCCCACCAGGGGGATCTCCAGCGCACGTCGGCGGTGGCCATCGACATGGTGGTGGTGAATCTCTACCCTTTTCAGCAGACCATCGCTCAGTCCGGGGTCACGGTGGAAGGCGCTCGCGGCCAGATCGACATCGGCGGACCCTGCATGATACGGGCTTCGGCCAAGAATTTCATTCGTGTGGCCTCGGTGGTTGACCCGGCCGACTACGGCCCGATCGTGAGCGAGCTCAAGCAAAACGGCGGCAAAACATCTTTGGAGATGCGCTTTGCCCTGGCCCAGAAAGCCTTTGACCACACCGCCGGCTACGATCGTGCTATTGCCGGCTACCTGGGGGCGCGCACGGCCAACGAGGCCGCGGCCGGCTATCGGTTCCAGGACCAATAACGACATTCTTAGAGGTTTTCCGGCACCCTTTTACAACCGTGACCCAATCCGAAAGGAATGATTAAAATGGCCGAAGATTTAAAAAAAATGTACCGCACCATTGTTAAAGATCATTTTCCGCCCCGGATGGAAATTGCGTTTGTCGGCGATGACGACCAGCGCCAGACACTGTTTTACGAGCGCGTGTCCTGGACCATCGACGGTGAGGCCAAGGGCTTGCGCTATGGTGAGAATCCAGGGCAGGAAGCGGCCCTCTACCGTTTGGTGAACGGCAATCTGGCGCTGGCCGGAACGCAGACCATTCAGCCGGGGCGTTATCTGGCATCGGATATCGAACTACTGCAGTCCGGCAAACATCCCGGCAAGACCAACCTCACCGATGCAGACAACGCCTTGAACATTCTGCGGTATTTCACGGATACCCCCACTTCCGTCATCGTCAAACACAACAACCCCTGCGGGGTGGCCCAGGCCGAGAGCCTTGCCGATGCCTATCACCGGGCCTACATGGCCGACCGCGTGGCGGCTTTCGGCGGTTGTATCGCTCTTAACCGTGCCGTGGACAACGCCACGGCCGAAGCCATCGCCGACCAGTACGCCGAAGTGGTGGTGGCGCCGGAATACGAAGCGGGCAGTCTCGAGATCCTGGCCCGCCGCAAAAATCTTCGGGTGATCCGCATCCAGGCCATTGAAAAACTGCAGCAGTTCGTGGGCGAACGCGTGGTGGATTTCAAAAGCCTCATCGATGGTGGCGTTATCGCCCAATGGTCTTTCGCCCCGGTCACCCTGACACCTGCCGACCTGATGCTGGCATCCAGCGAATACCAGGGCAAGACTTACACGATCTCGCGTAAACCGACCCCGGCCGAGCTGGACGATCTCCTCTTCGGGTGGCTGGTGGAGTCCGGGCTTACCTCGAACTCGGTCATCTATGTGAAAGATCGCTGCACCGTGGGCATCGGCACCGGTGAACAGGACCGTGTCGGCGTGGCTGAAATCGCCCGCGACAAGGCCTATCGCAAACTGGCGGATCGCTACTGCTTCGAGCAACTGGGGATCGCCTACAACGAACTTGAAGACGAAGAGAAAAAAGAGGCCATCGACAGTCGGGTGTGCAAAGAAAACGGCGGCCTGCCGGGATCGTCCATGGTTAGCGATGCCTTCTTTCCCTTCCGTGACGGCGTCATGGTGGGTATCCGGGAAGGGGTCAAGGCCGTGGTGCAGCCCGGCGGCGCCATGAACGACTGGAATGTCATCGAGGCCTGCAATGAGGCGGGGGCGACGATGGTTTTTACGGGGCAGAGAAGCTTCAAGCATTAGGATTGATTTAACCCGTCATCTCTGGTGGGGACTCGGATAGGTATTACCGGATGTTCATTTTCTTCCACGTGGAAGAAAACGAACCAAAAGAAGACGCCCGTGTCCCGCTTTATCCTGCGCGTCGCCGAGGTGGCCGGAGCACGCGGAAACTCGCCCGCCTTCGCCTGGGCTCCGGCGGGCTCAGACAGTCCGCGCGCTTATTTCCGTCCGCCCCGTCGATGCTCGGCGCGGGACAAAGGGAATACAACGACATCTTAAAAGCGTTATCAAGCCCCCCCTCCGGGGGCTAATTGAGGTCTCCCGCTTTTCGGGGTGAGAGCTATTAAGGGTTTGTACCGCTTTTGCATTTATAAAAGTATTTCAGAAGTGAGATCGATATTATCGAATTCTAAATAACAGGAGGCGAAAGTGAAAAGAACACTTTGTGTGATACTTGTTCTGGGTATGGCGGTGATGGTTGGCTGCGCGCAGGAGAAGCCCGAAGCGACGGCCAAGAAGATCTTCGAGCAGCAGGTGGCCGGTCACGAGGGGATGGAATTGGATACCTCCGGACTCGTCTACACCGTTGTGGAACAGGGCGACAACAGTGCCCTGGTGGAAGTCTCCGGCAACATTGCGGTGAAGGCGGCGATTCCTTTGGTAGAGAAGAAGGGACAATGGGTGCTGGATATACCAATGGTAGAGACATCCGGAGAAGATTCGGCAGTGCATTGACAGCCCTTTAAAAGGACACCCTTGGTTTACGGTTGCTCATTAAAATTTCTGCCATGATCGACGGCGGTTATTTTATTCACCAGAACGTTCATGTCACGAAAACACAAAATCCCTTCCCCATATGCAGCGCTGTTTTATCTGATTGCTGTTCTATGGATCGTTGAGATCGTCAATCTGCTTTTCGATCATCAACTTTGCCGCTATGGTATCTTCCCACGAACTCCACAGGGGCTCGTGGGAATCCCCTTCAGCCCTTTTCTTCATGCAGGGGTGGGCCACCTGTTGCTCAACACCGGCCCGTTGATTGTTTTAGGCGGCCTGGTTTCCATGAATGGCCGGTCGCCATTTAGCCGAGCTTCGATCTTTATCGTTCTTCTAAGTGGTGTAGGCATCTGGCTGGTGGGGCGGCCCGCCTATCACGTCGGTGCCAGCGCCCTGGTTTTTGGGTATTTCGGCTATCTACTCGCCAAAGGGGTTTTTGACCGGCGTATCCGATCGTTTCTAATCGCGCTTTTGGTGATCGCGGCTTACGGCGGACTCTTCTGGGGGATGCTGCCGAGCGTCCCCTATGTTTCCTGGGAAGGTCATGCCTGCGGATTTGTCGCCGGGGTCATGGCCGCCTGGCTTGAAAGGCGCAAAAGAAGATAAGGCGATTCTCCGATGAAGAGAGGGTTGATCATATGGGACGTTTTTTTTAAAGGAAGAAATTGACCCACCCATAAAAACCCCGGCCGGTCGATCCACAGCCAGGGTTTTTCAACAACGGGGGTCCATCAGAGGGCTGCCCGTTGTGTCGCCTTTCGTCAGCGTTCTTCCCACTTGGGATTGCGTCTTTCAAAGAAGGCCTGCACGCCCTCGTGGGCATCGTGGGTGGTGCAGAGCCGGGCAAAGGCTTCGTTCATGAGTTCGAACTGTTTGAGATAGTCCAGGTCTTCCGAGGCGTAGAAGGCTTTTTTAGCGATCTGGATGGCAATCGGACTTTTTTGGGCCAGGGAAACAGCCCAATCCAGGGCTGCTTTTTCCAATTCTTCCTTGGGCACCACGCGGTTGACCAATCCCAGGGCATGGGCTTCGGGGGCCTTGATAAGATCCCCACCCAACAATAGCTCCAGGGCTTTCTTCCGACCTACGATGCGCGCGACCGGAATCACCGGACCGACACAGTTCAGGCCGACGTTGATGGCCGTCAGTCCCATTTTGGCATTGCTGGCCGCAATGGCCAGATCCGCAGCCGCGACGAGACCCATTCCGTTGGCGGCCGCAACGCCTTGCAATTGGGCGATCACAGGCTTTTTGAGCTGCGATATGGTCACCAGGGGGCGTTCCATGTGTTCGATCCAGGCCCGGTACTCCATGGCGGTCTTTCCCGCCAGTTCATTGACGTCGATGCCGGCGCAAAAGGCTTTTCCGGCCCCTTTTAAGAGGATGACCCGCACGCCCGGGTCATCGTCCATGGCCTTCAGTGCCTGGAATAGATCCGCGGCCAGTCGGGTATTGAAAGTGTTGAGTTGTTCCGGCCGGTTGAGGGTGATGTGGCCAATAAACCGATCGTCGATTTCGGTCAGAATATGCGCGTAAGACATAACCGTCCCTCCTGGAAATGGTGGCTGGTGGATTGGGGCCTGCCTTTCGTCAACATGCACGCGATCCAAAGGCATGGACATTTTTTCGTATCACTAAACCTATGGGAAATACAACCGGGACGTGTTGACAGCCCTTTGCGGAAGGCGGTAGAAAACAGGAACCATCCCGCCGGATGCGAACGGGCGACCTGACCGGAAGTTCTTAATCTTTCATGACCTGGAAAGACGGAGAAATGATGATGGCTTTTCTGCGGACCGGGAAGACCGCTGGTGGTTCAACAGAAAGCCCTTTTTATCTGGTAGGGGTCGGATTGCGACAGGCAACAACCCGAAATTTGTGAAAGAATATCAGCCATTGCGGACGGAGGGAGATCGTGAAAGAAAAAACGCGGGAGAATGTTTACAAGGCCTTCATCGGTGAAGCCAAAGCCTACTTCAGACTGCTGGCGTATGCTGAAAAAGCGGATGAAGAGAAAGTGCCCCAGGTGGCCTTGCTGTTTCGGGCGATCGCCGAGGCCGAGCGGGTGCATGCCACGCGCCAGCTGAACCTCGTGAAGGATCTGCTCGTGAAAGATACGGATACCAATCTGGAGAAATCTTTCCAGCGCGAAAAATCCGTCAGCGAGAATGAATATCCCGATTTTCTCAAGACGGCCGAGGAAGAAGGTGAAACCGCGGCGGCCCTGGCCTTCAGCCACGCCCGGGATGCCGAAGGCTACCACGCTAAACTGTACGAACGTGCCATGATGAACGTGATCAAGGACGTGGTCAAAGCTTATCACGTCTGCCAGGTGTGCGGCTATGTGACGGACAAGAAAATCCCCAAGGCCTGCCCGGTTTGCGGCGCGCCGCCGGAAAAATTCAAGACCGTCGAAGCCTAATCCAGGATAAGGGCAAAGGCCTTGAGCGCGCGGTCGATGTCTTCTTTATGGATGCCGTAATGGGTGACGGCCCGAAACTGATAGGGACCGGTGGCCCCCACGCGCACCCCCGCATCGGTTAAACGGGCCACGATCTCGGCGGCCGGGCGTCCCGCCGGGTCCAGATTGACATAGACGATATTGGTCCTGATACGCTCCGGGTCTATCCGGGCCCGGCGCATGGCGCTCAAGCCCTCCGCTAAACGCCGGGCGTTGCAATGATCATCCACCAGGCGACCGGTCATTTCCTGCAACGCCACAATGCCGGCCGCGGCGATGACACCGGCCTGGCGCATGCCGCCCCCCAGCAGCTTGCGATTGCGTCGCGCTTTCCGAATGAACGTTTCGCGGCTGCAGACCAGCGAGCCCACCGGAGCGGATAGGCCCTTGCTCAGGCAGAAGGAAAGAGAATCCACCGGCCCAGCCAGATCGGCGACCGGCACGTCCAATGCCGCCGCGGCGTTGAAGATACGGGCGCCGTCCATGTGGACACGCAGGCCGTGTTCTGCCGCGAGGTCGGCTACGGCTTGCAAATAGGCCGCTTCCAGTGGCGTGCCGCTGCAGCGGTTGTGGGTGTTTTCCACTGCGATCAGGCGGGTGCGGGGAAAGTGCGGGTCGTCCGCGCGAATGCTGTCGCGCACGGCGGTGAGATCCAGCGTGCCGTCGGGGTGGTTGGGCACGGTGCGGGGGTGAATGCCGCCCACCGCCGCGCTGCCGCCCTGCTCATAGTAAAAAATGTGGGCCTGGTCGCCCAGGATAACTTCTTCTCCGCGGCCGCAGTGGGTCAGCAGGCAGATCAGATTTGCCATCGTCCCGCTGGGCACCAGCATGGCGGCTTCCTTACCGGTCATTTCCGCCGCCAGAGCCTCCAAGCGTACAACGGTCGGGTCTTCGGCAAAGACGTCATCGCCCAGTTCGGCCGTTGCCATGGCTTGGCGCATGGCTTCCGTGGGCAGGGTTACGGTATCCGATCGTAAATCAATGGGGTGCATCTGGGGTCCTTTCCCGGCCGTTCCAACCGCAGCCATCATGCCGATGGCCCGCTTCGATTGGATCACACGTTCCCATGATTATCTGATTCCCACAGCCGGATCAAGCCCGTCCAGTCACAATTTGCGCTTGCAAAACCGACTGTTTTTTGAACAGGATGAAAGCGTTGGCTACGGGGCGGGGATAGCGCCAACCATTTGACGAAGGGATGGGAATGCCGTCGAGCTTTCATATGACGCCTGTCGGGACCATTCACAAGACGGACGCGCAAACCTGGATTGATATTGAGGCGCCCTACAGGCCGGCCATGGACGGGCTGGAGGGGTTTTCCCACATCCATGTTTTATTCTGGTTTCATGAAAACGACCATGCCGAAGGGCGGCAGGTGTTGAAAGTTCATCCCCGCAAAGATACCCGTAACCCTCTGACCGGTGTTTTTGCCACGCATTCCCCCCTGCGTCCGAATCTGATCGGTATGACCCTCTGTCGTGTGGTCGCCCTTGATCCTCCCCGGATCGTCATCGATCGCATCGATGCCGTTGATGGCACACCGGTTCTGGATATCAAATGTTACATTCCCAGCTCGCGCGCGTTTGAAAACCTTCATCTGCCCGATTGGGTCTAACAGGCTTTCGCCGAATGACTGAACTCACGGGCCAGATCGAACAGGTGACCTATTTCAACGCGGAAACTGGTTTTACCGTGGCGCGGGTGGCCGTCAGCGGCCGCCAGGAAGCGGTGACCGTCGTTGGACGTCTGCTCGATCCCCGTCCCGGAGAAGTGCTGGCGATGACCGGTGAATGGGCGACGCATCGCACCTTCGGTGAGCAGTTCAAGGTCACGGATTTCACGATTCACGTGCCCACCACGGCGCGCAGCATTTTAAAATATCTTGGATCGGGGCTGATACGGGGCCTGGGGCCGGAAATGGCCGCTCGCATCGTCGACCAGTTCGGAGACCGGACGCTCGATATCATCGAGAAGGACATCGAGCAACTGCGACGGGTCCGGGGCATCGGCCGCAAGCGCCTGGAAAGTATCCGGCGAGCCTGGGCGGAGCAACACGACATCCGTCAGCTGACGCTCTTTCTTCAGCAACACGACATCCCCACCGGGCAGGCGATGAAAATCTTCAAGCGCTACGGGCATGGCGCCATTGCCGTGCTGCGCCGCAACCCCTACCGGCTGGCCAGCGATATTACCGGCATCGGCTTTAAGACCGCCGATCGCATGGCGCGCCAAATGGCGTTTCCGATGGAATCCCCCATGCGGGTAGAGGCGGGCCTGCTTTTTCTCCTGGAAGAATTGGCCGGCCAGGGACACGTCTATTTCCCCCGACGGGATCTGGAAGGCCGGGCGGCCGAGATGCTGAGCGTGTCGCCCATGCTGGTGCGTGAAGCGGTTGAGCGATTGGACCGGCAGCGGCGCATCGTTATGGAACCCTTGTCGGTCGGCCAGGGAGACGTGGGGCGCGGACAGGCGCTCTATCTGCCTTATCTCAACCAGGCCGAGTGCGACGTGGCCCACATGGTCGGCCAGCTTCTGGACGTGCCGGCGGCCGTTTCCTCGAAGGCGGAAAATACCGCCCTGGCCCTGGCGCGAAAACATTCGCCGGTTGCGCTTGTGCCACGCCAGCTGGAGGCTGTCCGCGAGGCGCTGGCGGCCAAGGTCATGGTGATCACGGGCGGCCCGGGTACGGGCAAGACCACCATCATCCAGGCGATCCTGCACGTGTTTGCCGCCTTGCGGGCCACGATTCACCTGGCGGCCCCCACCGGACGGGCGGCCAAACGCATGGCGGAAGCCACCGGCCGCAATGCTTCTACGATCCACCGGCTGCTGGAATACAGCATCCAAAAGGGCGGCTTCCAGCGGAATGCGGAATGGCCCCTCGAGACCGATCTGGTCGTGGTGGACGAGGCCTCCATGGTGGACACGCTGCTGATGGCGCATTTGCTGGCGGGGATTCCGCAAACCGCACGTCTGATTCTGGTGGGGGACGTGCATCAACTGCCGTCGGTGGGACCAGGCAATGTTCTCGGGGATATCATTGCTTCCGAGGCCGTTCCGGTGGTTGAATTGACGGACATTCACCGGCAGGCCCGGGCCAGTCGGATTGTGACCAGCGCGCATGCCGTCAACGCGGGACAGATGCCGGTGATCGGCCCGGCCGACGCCGATAGCGACTTCTACTTTGTCGAGCGGGCGACGCCGGAGCAGGCTCGGGACACCATTGCGCATCTCGTGGCGGATCGGATTCCCAACCGGTTTGGAATGGACCCTGTTGATGATATTCAGGTGCTGGCGCCCATGCACCGGGGGGCGGCCGGCGCCGATGAACTCAACCGCGTGCTGCAGGCCGCCTTGAACCCGAAGGGCATCGAAATGGTGCGCGGCAGCAGGGTTTTCAGATTGAACGACAAGGTTATGCAGATTCGCAATAATTATGATAAGGAGGTGTTCAACGGTGATGTCGGACGCATCACGGGGCTTCGCGAAGAGGCGCAGGAACTTGAAGTAACCTATGACGGTCTTATTGTGAACTATTCATCCACCGAGCTGGATGAGATCGTCACGGCCTATGCGGTTTCGGTGCATAAATCCCAGGGCTCCGAGTTCCCGGCAGTCGTCATACCGATATTGACCCAGCATTATATGTTGTTGCAGCGCAATCTAATTTATACGGCCATCACCCGCGGGCGGCGGCTGGTGGTGCTTGTGGGTACGCGCAGGGCACTCGCCATGGCGGTGGCCAGAAATGATCAGCACAAGCGGTATACCGGTTTGTGTCAGCGCCTGACGGTAGCGGCGCGAAAGGCGAAAGGGCTTGAAGATGGCGGAAATGGTGCAACTCGGCGAAGGGGTCGCGATTGAAGTCGGGGCAGGGCTTCGGGTACAGGTCGAAGGCATTGATTTTACATTCACGTCACGCTTTCTGGGAACGCTTGATACCGATGACGTGCTTCTCAGCCTTGACCCGCGCATGGAGCACTTTGAAAGCCGTCTCGAACCGGGAACGGTTTTTTCGGCCAGCTACCTGTCCGATGATGTGTATCACCAGTTTCGAGCCGGTTTCGAGCGCCTGATTACCGATCCCATCCGGGCCATTGTTCTCAACAAGCCCAATGAAGTGCTCAACATCGAACAGCGCATGTTGCCGCGGACCCCCTGTTCGGTGCCGGCCCGTGTGGATATCCGCAAGACGCTGGCGGGAACCATCACCGATATCAGTCCCAAAGGGTGCCGCATTGAGATGCCGGCCGACGAAAGCGGCGGCGTTCCACTGGAAATGGGTGATCGTGTGCGACTGCGGCTCCGGGCGCCCGGCAGTCAGCATGGCTATATCGTGGAAGGTCAGGTGCGCAATGTCGCCGTCAGCGATTTGGTGCGGGAAGCCGGCATCCGATTCGATAACCTGCCAGAGATATTAAGAAATTTTATAGAAACCCTGGCGCGCGGCACCTATTGAGTTTGATCCGGCGGAACCATCGTGCGGACCATAAACGGCATCGCGTCATTCTCAACCTGCTCCATTACTCCTCGAAAGCAATCTATTCGATTCCGCCATCCACCGCGTCGATTGGCAGGCTGTAAATCGGAGGGCGGGTCACCCCGGCGGTGGACCGCTGTCGCTGCCGGAAGCGCTTGATGCCCGGACGATGCGGGAAATACACCAGGTGCGTCTGGCAGCAACAATCCGAACTGCCAAATCCCGGCGCAACAATGCGGGCGTCGGGCATGCCCCGCAGATCAGCGGTCCAGCGGTGTTCATCATAACCCGCTCCCCGCCCGTACCAGATTTCCTGCAGACACCCCCGAGGCCTCAGGTAATCCAGATGCCAGTGGGGTCGGCTTGCGATCCCCAGATGGTGTCGGATTCTGGCGGGCAGTCCCCCCGGTCCGCAAGCGCTGCCCGCGTAAGCATACCAGCCGGCCGGAAAATCGATCGCACCCAATTTCCCGACCAATAGTCGAGCGTGTGATGTCAATTCGAGAATGAGAACATAAGTCCCTGTTTCAACCGTAAAGCGCCGTCGGTAGGAGGGCAGGGGGTGGCCGGACATGATTTATTACAAATTTCCGGACAAGCGTTCAAGGGCGCGCGTGATGCCGCCATTGATAGCATAGTACCCGAAGTCACGCATCTTTTTTTTCCAGAGCGTTGATTTGGGATCATACCCCAAATGGTCGCGGGCGATCAGTCTCCGGGATATGTTCTGGTTCACGGAATAATAACCGTCATCCATGGCATCATTGCCCCACAAGGCTTCCTGCGGGGTGTAGCCCAAACAGGGTTGATTTGTTTTCATCGTCACACCTCCTGTTTAACCGTTAGCGGAATGACGCCGTGTCGCTAGAATTAACAATTTTTGTGCCAGGAAGGTCGGACCGACGCGACCCTTTGATATCAAAAAGAAGTCTCTTTATATTTTTGTTTTGCGGTGACTGTGATACCATGGCTTATCGGCATAGGGTGTACAGCGCCTGATCATGCTGTGCATAGCCTTCTGCTTGTCAAAAAAGGAGGTCGACGTGTCCAAAACCTTTCAACTGAAGCCGCCGGTCCGTGATTTCTTCTTTCACGTCTACCAGGCCGGACTGGCGAGTCCTTTCAGCGATGAACGTGTCCAGATCGAACAGATGATCGCCGGGGCGAGCTGCACATCGCCCCAGAAACGCATCGAGCGCGCCATCCGGGAAGTGCGGCGTCAGTTGGCGCGTTTGGGGCAAAATGGACGAATCGACTATACACGCTACCAAACCGATGACGGGTTCCTGGTCAAAGCGGGTATCCTCTTCGATTTCTTCTATACCTACCGCGAGCGCTTTGATCAGCTGATTCACGATCAGATCCAAGCCGGAGATGCACCGGAAGAGGTTGTGTTTGCGACCGACGCTCTGGCATTCCTCCGCCAACGGGGGTTCAATGCGGCCGATTCGCTCCGCTATTTCGCCCTCAGCTATCAATTGCGGCGGGCCTATTATTTTATTTATCGGACCCTCATCGGACGCAGCGCCAGCATGCGGAAGCTTCGGCAAGATCTGTGGACCAATGTGTTTACGCACAATATTGATCTTTATGACCGCTACTTGTGGAACCGTATGGAGGATTTTTCAACGCTGTTACTGGGTGAAACCGGCACCGGAAAGGGCACGGCGGCCATGGCCATCGGCCGCTCCGGTTTTATCCCCTTCAGCGAGCAAAAAAAGACGTTCGTCGAGAGCTTTACGCGTTCTTTCGTGTCCCTCAATCTTTCACAGTTCCCCGACACGTTAATTGAATCCGAACTATTCGGTCATAAAAAAGGTGCCTTTACCGGAGCGGTCAAGGACCACCGGGGGGTATTCGATCGCTGCAGTCCGTATGGCGCAATTTTGCTGGACGAAATCGGCGAACTTTCCATTCCGATTCAGATCAAGCTCCTGCAGGTCCTGCAAGATCGCAAATATTCAGCGGTGGGCAGCCATATCGAGGGGCGTTTTCAGGGACGGGTGATTGCCGCCACCAATCGGTCCATGGCGGATATTGAGAATCAAAAGGTTTTTAGGGATGATTTTTACTATCGCTTATGCTCGGATATCATCACGGTGCCGCCCTTGCGGGAGCGGATTCGGGAAAGCCCCAAAGAGTTGGATGACCTGTTGAAGTTTACCGTCAAGCGCATGGTCGGGCAATCTTCGTCGGAACTGCTGAGTATGGTTCGCGGCGTGATTGACAGCCAGTTGGGCGACAGCTACCCCTGGCCCGGTAATGTTCGGGAACTGGAACAATGCGTACGGCGGGTGCTGCTCAAGAAGGATTATGCCGGCCGCACGGCGGCGCCTGCCGGAGAGCGGCTGTCCGATATTCTCGCCCGGGATCTCAGCGAAGGGAAAATCGATACCCAGCGGCTGGTGACCGGCTATTGTTACATGCTTCATCAGCGGTTTGGCACTTATGAAGCCGTTGCCCGCCGCACCGGTCTCGACCGTCGAACGGTGAAAAAGTATATCAACGAATGGGAAGCGCGACCGACCTGATCTGATTATTCTTCATACCATTCGTGGTTGTCCGATCCGACGTCAGCGTTGCGGTCCTCGCGGCCTGCAAGCTTTTTTGAATTTTCGCCGAGTAATTGATAGGGGCGTGGTCGACTAAAAAACCCGGTGGGTTGGACCAGCGTTCACCGAGGGCTGACATGGAGAGGCGGCCGCTCTCGAAACAATTGGCAGGCTCGCCATTCGGTTCGATTTCACAGATGCGTCCCTTGCGGTCGATGTGGACCAGACGGCCCGCGGCGCTGAAGGAAAGCAGTCGGGTGGAAGGGGGCAGGTCGGGGACCACATCACGGCCGTTCACCAGACGATAGATGGGAATGGATGCCATGTGCCGCGCAAACCCGGCATCCCCCACACGTGGGGCCCCGAAACTATAGACCGCCCGGGGCGAATGATGCCAGGCGGCCAACTGGGCCAAAGCGCCTCCCATGCTGTGCCCTGTTATGAAAAGCGGCTCCGCCAACTGTTCCAGGTGCGGTTTCAGGGAGTGCCAAACGTGGCCGAGCGCTTCCATAAAGCCACGGTGGGCAACCGCTCGCGGTGCGATTCGTTCGGGTCGGACATCGATGTCCATAAACCAGTTTCGCAATCCCGTGGTACCTCTGAAGACCAATACGGCAAAGGGCTGGGGGGCAGGATGTACCGTGCGCAATAGCGCGCATTGTGTTTCCTGCCGGCTCAGAAACAACGTTTCCCGCAATCCAACAGCAGCCAATATCGTGTTGCGGGACGGTCCGCAGGCATTCACGCCAGCCTCGCCGGTATTCCGGCGGTAGATGAGGCGCGATATTTCACTGAGCCAGAAGGCGTTGCCGAGGTGGAATCCTGCAGCATCCGGCGTGAATGGCGGCAACGGGTCCATGGTGAAGTGGTCCGTGGCATCTCCCGGCCGTGTCAGGCCCTTCCAGCTGCAGTCGATTTCAAGGCGTTTTGGTTCGGTCACGACATTGTCTCTGACGGTAATGAACGTTCACAGTGTTTCCACAAACGCGGCAATCGCTTCACGGACGAGTACCGGTGCATCTCGGTGGAGGGCATGGCCGCCGGGAATCAGCATCGCGCGGGCCCGTAATCCGACGCCGGCCACGATCGACTGCACCTGGCGTTCGGAGCCATAAGGATCCTGGCGGCCCTGCATCACCAGCGCGGGGCAGGTAATCCGATCCAGACAATCTTCGATATTCCAGTTTTGAAACGATTCCGAAAGCCATGTATCGGACCAGGCGAAAAAAAGTTCGCGGGCTTTGGCACCGTGGTAGCGCGCCAGGCGTTGCTCGATGTGCCGGGGACCGTAAGCGGCCACCGCTTCCCGGATACCTTCGATCGTGATCGGCTCCACGAAAATATGGGCGGCTTCCGTAATGATGCCGGCGATTTTTTCGGGGATGGCGGCAGCGGCCAGCAGCGCGATCGAACCACCGTCGCTATGTCCGACCAGGATGGCGCTTTCGACCCGGAGACCGTCCAGAACCCGCGGCAGAACCGCCTGCGCTTCCTGATGGAGATAATGGTTGTCCCGGGGATGGGGTGCTCCCGAGGAGCGGCCATATCCCGGTCGGTCATAAACAATGGCCGGAAGCCCGGTATCACGCACCACGCAGGCCGGAAAGTCATGCCACATGGCCGTGCACCCCAAGCCTTCATGCAGGAAGACAAGTGACGGTTTTGGAGCTGATCCTGACGGAAACGGGGGAGCGATTCGCCGATAGAACAAGTGCTGTCGGCGGATGGCCAGGACGCCTTCCTGGATGGATAGGGGGACGATGGGGGATGGCCGTTGGACATTCATCATACAGGCCTTTCCTGCGGACGTGCAGGGTTGTCGTTAAAAAAACACTTTACCCCGATTTTGGTGGAAAAGCCAACGCTGCCCCCCCCCAGATGGATTGATTGCCCGATATTTGATTTGTGCCGGATTTGTGCTATCGGGTGCAGATGGAATTTCACTATCGCGCCATCGGTGTCGTCCATTCCTGTTTCAAAGAAAAGTTCGGCATCCCCCGGCAGGCCGGCCTGGTGCCGGACGCCCGGGGAACCCTGGAATTGTTCGAACCATTTAACCGCAGGGATTATTTGGAGGGTTTGGAAGGCTTTTCCCACGTATGGCTCCAGTACGTCTTTCATGCCGCGGCGATGGCGGCCAATAGAAGTAAAGTCCGCCCGCCGCGCCTGGGCGGCAACCGGCGTTTGGGGGTCTTTGGAACCCGTTCCAATTTTCGCCCCAACCCGATCGGCCTGTCGCTTGTAACACTGGAAGGCATTGCCTACGATGGCGGCGCTCACCTCAGTTTGAAAGGGATCGATCTTCTCGACCAAACCCCCGTGCTGGACATCAAACCCTATATCCCGTACGCCGATTGCCGCCCGGAAGCGGACGGTGGCTTTGCCCGGGAGCGGCCGAAGGCGGTCTTACGGGTTCGTTTTGCGGCCCGTGTGCGGGCAACCCTTCACGCGATGCCCTATCCGGAAAGGCACCATCTGGCGCGGTTGCTCGTCCAGGTGATACAACTGGACCCGCGACCGGCCTACTATGGTGATCAACGCCCGAAGCAGGCCTTCGGCATGCATCTTGGCGACTGGAATGTCCGCTGGCGGCTGGACGGTGTGGTGGCTATCGTCATTCAACTGGACCCGCGTTCCGGTAGGCCCATCTTGCGGGACATTTCCTGAACGATCCGGTTTATATCGGAAACACCCTCTCAAGGAGCAGGCGTCATGTTCGACCAAACCGTATACCGCCAGCGTCGGGCGGCGCTCGCAGCACAGCTGGAGACCGGACTGGTGCTGCTTGTCGGGCACGCCGCAAGCCCGATCAACTTTGCGGCCAATCCGTATCCCTTCCGGCAGGACAGCAGTTTTCTGTACTACAGCGGATTGAATCACGCCGATTGTGCGATGTTGATCGACATGGACAACGGCCGGGAAACGCTTTACGGCCCGGAGGCAGCCCTGGACGATATCATCTGGACCGGCCCGCGGCCTTCCCTGAAGGAACTTGCCGCAGGTGCCGGAATAGTCCATAGCGACGCATCACAGCGATTGACCGTGTCGGTTCAGGAGGCGCAGGCCGCCGGACGACCGATTCATTTTCTTCCCGCCTATCGTCCGGATCAGTTGCTGACGCTCGGCCGCCTGCTGGCCGTCTTCCCTGACCGTGTCAACGCGGGCGCTTCACAGCACCTGATTCAGACGGTGGTCCGCCAGCGGTCGGTTAAAACACCCGATGAGATCATGGAGATCGAATCCGCTCTGGGGCTGTGTCGAAAGCTTTTTCAGGCGTTGGTCAAGCACCAGCGGCAGGAGAATAACGCGGTGGCGCTGGCCGGTATTCTGGAGGGGATTGCCGCCGCCGCGGGCAGTCGGTTCGCCTTTCCCCCCATTATTACAAGCCGGGGTGAAATCCTTCACAATCAGCCGGACAACCATCCTTTCAAATCCAGCGGCCTTTTGCTGATGGATATCGGGGTCGAATCGCGGGAACATTATGCTTCGGATATCACCCGCACGATTCCGCTGAACGGACGATTCAGCGCACGGCAGAAGGATATCTATGAAATCGTTTTGACGGCCCAGAAAGCCGCTATTGCCCAAGCGGCGGTCGGTGTGCGCTATCTGGACGTGCATCGTCTGGCAGCGACAACAATCTGTCAAGGACTGTGCGATCTGGGACTGATGAAAGGTGCGGCGGCCGATGCCGTGCATGAAGGGGCGCACGCGCTTTTTTTCCCCCACGGCTTGGGGCATATGGTGGGGTTGGATGTCCATGACATGGAAGCTTTGGGCGAGGACAACGTCGGATACGATGCGGAGACGATCCGTTCAGATCAGTTCGGCCTGGCCGCATTACGGCTGGGGCGGCGTCTCGAAGCCGATTTCGTCGTAACGGTGGAGCCCGGGATCTATTTTATACCGGCGCTCATGGATCAGTGGCGTCAAGAAGGCCGGTGGTCTGACTTTATCGCATTTGACAAACTGGCGGCCTATCGTAAGTTCGGCGGGATCCGGATTGAAGACGTGGTCCAGATTACGCCACACGGTGGCCGAGTGTTGGGGCCGGTGATTCCCAAGGCGGTCGCCACGGTGGAAGCCGCCTGCGAGGTATGATCGGGGGCCGGTCTGGATGTACCCGATGGGACTGCCGGGATTCAATGCGTCCGGGTGGTTCTGGCACCGCAATTAAAACGCGTTCGTCGTTTTTCACGTTTTATTTTACCCCCCGCAGACCCATCCACAACGGGACCATGAGCATGACGGCTCCCATACCGACAACGCCGGGCCACGAAAAGGCTTCATAAGCGCTGCCACTCAGGGTGATGCCGCAGGCGCCCCCGGCATAGTAAAACAGAACATAGAGGGAATTGGCACGCCCGCGGCTGGACACCAGATGCCGGTTGAGCCATCCGGCGGCAGCAGCATGAATCGTGAAGAAACCAGCGCAGATGCCGGCCAGGCCGACGATTACCGATAGCAAGGAGGGATAGAGCGTGATGCTTAAAGACACGCCAAAGAGGACGGCGCCGCCGGCCATGGTGCGGCCGTTGCCAAAGCGATTGCTCATTTGACCTGCCAGAGGACCCATAACGATGCCGATCAGGTAGGCCAGATACATCAAGGTGATGGTCCGCGTGGGGGCACCGAAGGGGGGCGCAGCCAAATAAAAGGGCAGGTAGTTGAACACCGAAGAAAAGACGAAAAAAGCACTGAACGCCACCAGATAATTATGTCGCAAAGGGGCCTGGGCCAGCAATTGCCAAAAGCTTAACTGTGCCGACTGGCGGGGGCCGGCTGGTTCCTCACGGGGGAGCCAGCGCCAAGCAATCCCGCAGGCGATGGCCACCAGGCCCGCGGCGATAACAAAGGCCCAGCGCCAGTTGAACGCGGGATGAAACAGTCCCCCCAGAAGACGGCCGCCCAACCCGCCGGCGACGGTGGCGGAAACATAGGTCCCCATGACGACATTTAGCCGTTGCGCCGGCAGGCGACGCGAAAGGAAGGCGGCCAGGCAGGTGGTCAAGGCGGGGATGAACAGCCCCTGGATAAAGCGCGCCACGACGAGCCCCTGAAAATTATCCGTAAGGGCGCAGACGATATTGCCGGCGATCACGATGAGGCTTCCCGTCAGGATAATCGGTCGAATCGTCCACCGGTCCGCAAGGGCGCCGAAGGGCAGGTTGGCCAGTGTGATGCCCAGAACGACGGCTGAAATCGTGATGGAGGCCCGGGCGGCGGAGACCTGGTAGGTTTCCTGGATAATGGGCAGGACCGGCTGGGTGATATAAATGGTCGTAAACGCGGCCGACACCAGACCGAACACACTGGCCTGCAGGCCAAACGATAGCACCGGTTGCGGTTTCGTCATCTGCCGATTATTCACCCGTTGCGGGTGCCACCGGCGCCGGGTGATGGCTGTTTTTGCTCGGGGAAAATATTTTCGAAGGGAATTGCTGCGATTTTTTCCAATGCGTCGTCGAGCGCTTCGGTTTCCGTCATGCCCGTACCCTGATATTCCGGTCGGGCGACGATGTTGACCAGGTTGGGAACGGCGACAAAGGGGGCGGCGAGCTTGCCGTGCAGGGTTTCGTGTACATCGATATAGAGCATGCGGCCGTCACGAATGAGGTTATACCGCGCGACGCGCGTTAACAGGTCGCCTTCTTTGAGGTCCGGCATCCGGGGGCTCCTTGTGGTTGTCCGATGATCAACTATGTAAACTCATGCCGTCGTATCGGATCACTTTACTGAGGAAGGTGTCCATCTATCATTGAAAGGGCACAGCTGAGAAATCTCATCGCAGGATGCCGCGCTGGTTTTATCGCCGCGGTGTCGGGGCCACTTTGCGGACAAATTGAACGGCGATTCCCCTGTCGTCGCACCAGACGACTTTGCCATAGCGTTTAACGTCCTGGCGGTCTTCGCCAAAGGGGCCGGCCACCACCACCTCCTGGCCGACGACGAAGCGTTGTCGGGTCTGGACGTAAATCCCCCCCTCGCTGACGTTTTTGATCGTTCCCTGGAAAAGCTCGCGATTGGCAGCGAAATGGGTGTCTTCCGAGCAGGGGAAACGTGCGAAAATACGGGCTTCTTTGTTGCTCATTTTGCGAAACCCGCGTTCGAACAACTCGTTGGTGCCGATTGGTTTCTGTGCCGTTTTGGAGGGCGTTTTTTCTTTTTTCATTTGGCTATTCCAGAATAGACTTATATCGGTATCACGCAGGGAAATAGTGAACGCTGATCGAAATAATGATCGTTAAAATACGGGTTTGAATGGGGCTTGTCAACATGCTTATGTGGTTTGTTATCAATCCGTTAAGGGATTTAATTGCTCAATTTCAGGTGGTTACCCTCCTATCGCGCGCTACCCGGCGGTCTGAACGGGCTCACCGGTTCATCCATCCGCCTCAGCCCTGTTACCGATCCTGGCGATCCTGCGGAACCCTGTGAAAAACCCGCCGATTCGCTTGAAGAAAGCGCATCGGCATCATTCTCTGGTTTTTCCGGGCCCATTTTCATTGAATTCCATTCTGATTTGGACGGTTGTCGTGGCATGAAAACCCGTGATGGCGGGTATATGCACGTAATATCTTCCCCCGTTGCCGGTGGTAAGTTACCCCAGGCGCTCGTCGCGAGGGGTCAACTTTAAGTTGTCATTTAGTGTTTGCTTTGATATCATTCGTCAATTAATCTAATGATTTCGGCGCGCGGTGATCTTTTGCCCGCGTGGACTCGAACGGACGATTTGCGACTGGACAGGTAGTTCCGCTGATACGAAAATGAATACGACGGCACCGCTTAAATACGGAAAATACTGGTTGACCGATCGCATTGCGGTGGGAGGGATGGCCGAATTATTTCGCGGCAAGATTTCCGGTGAAGAGGGCTTTGAAAAAGCCGTGGCCGTCAAAAAAATCCTGCCGCATTTATCGGCCGAAAAGGAGGCCGTCAGTTATTTTATCGATGAAGCGCGTCTGGCGGCCCTGCTGCAGCACCCCAATATTGTGCAAATATACGATTTCGGGCGATTGGAAGACACCTATTTCATCGCCATGGAATACCTTTTCGGAAAAGATCTCAAAACCGTTCTTCACTGCGCCGGACAGCGGGGCATGCCGCTTAGCCTCGAGAACTTGTTGCATATCGCTTCCGGAGTTTGTTCGGGTCTGGACTACGCCCACAAGATGAAGGATCTGCAGGGCCAACTCCTCAACATCATCCATCGCGATGTCAGCCCTCAGAACATCTTTTTGACCTATGACGGTCAGGTCAAGATCATTGATTTCGGCATTGCCAAGGCGGCCAGTCGGATCACGAATACCCGGTCCGGTGTGATCAAGGGCAAGGTGGCCTATATGTCACCGGAGCAGGCCGAAGGCCATGAAGTCGATCACCGCTCCGATATCTTTTCCGTCGGTATTTTGCTCTATGAAATGGTAACGGGCCGCTTCATGTACGAAGGCGATGCCATGGATATCTTATCCCAGGCGCGTGAGGCCCGTTTCACACGGGCGGAGCGGGTTATTCGGGATTTGCCCGAATGCCTGGTGGTCGTGCTGGACATGGCACTGGCCAAGCACCCGGATGATCGTTATGACTCGTGCGGTGATATGCTCTCCGACCTTGAGGACTGCATTTATCATTTGAACTTTCGTCCCAGCGGGCAAAAGCTGTCCCAATTCATGAAGGGCCTTTTCGATGACGAGCTGAAAACCGAAGAGGCCTCCATGGCCTGGGCGCTACGGAAAGTAGAGCCCATCGCGCCGCTGGAGGATCACGGTCAGAAAACAGATCCGGACTATCAGGAAACCCTGATTCTTACACCGGAGGTCATGGCGACTGCTGCCGGCCGGAAAAAAAGACCCTGGTTCTGGTCGGTCGTCCTGTTATTGTTTCTGGTCGTAGCGGTCGGTGCCTTTTGGGTCAGCCAGCGACACATAGAGGACAAGCCGGTGGTGGTTCGGGTGCCGATTTCATCCAATACCAATACGGGGGGCACGCCTGAGGATCCTTCCGGATCCGCGGTCGTCAAAGCGAATGGGACGCTGGCATCCGCGTCAGCCGCGGCGGTCGATCCTCAAGTGGCAAAATGGTTGCAGGAAGCGCAGGACAATTTGGCCGCATGGAATCTGACGGAGCCAGAGGGTCGCAACGCCTATTTCTTCTACAAGCAGGTCCTCAAACGCGATCCGGATAATCGTGACGCCCGGCAGGGCATTGCCGATATCGCCGATCGCTACGCCCAGTTGGCTGAGCGTGAGATGCAGCGCTCCCACAACCAGAAAGCTCTTGATTTTATCGCCACCGGTCTGTCGGTGGATGCCGACAGTCGTCGGCTGTGGTCGCTCAAGGAGAAAGTTAACCGGCAGGCTGAAGAAGAGCGCCAGCGGACGATCCAACGGTTGCTGGTAAAGGCCAATGACTGTCTGAATGCCTATAAGCTGACCAAGCCGACTGAAGATAATGCGCTGTATTTTTTCCGTGAAGTTGAAAAGCTCGATCCCCGCAACAACGAAGCGCGCCGGGGCCGGGAAAAAATCGCCGATCGCTATGCGGTCCTGGCGGAAAAAGAAATGAACAGCTTCGACTATGACAATGCCCGCCGCTATATCACGACCGGTCTGGAGGTCGATCCGGATAACAAACACCTGCTGGAATTGAAGACGGAAGTGAACAAGCGGTTGGATCAGCGGGTACTGCGCAGCATCAAAAATCTTTTCAATTGACGCCTCTCCCCTCTTGATATCGGTTTCCGATCAGCGGTTTTTCTCGCCATAAAATGCTGCCAGTGCAGCGCCCGGGATGGGTGTTCTCCTTGGCGCCGTGAAGGACCGGTCTCGCGCTCTGCCGGGTGTGCCCGGGCAAAGAAGAAGGGCGGCCTGTTGGCCGCCCTTCCGGTGTCAGGATGCTGCTCCCCTCCTGAAGTTACCAGTTGTAGAGAGTGTCCAGTTGATCGTCGCTGATATCGAATGTGACGTTATGGGGTGCGATGGCCTCGCGACTCATGTAGCGCGGCAGCCGGTCATGTTCCTTGGTGAAACCGGCTTTTTTATTGAATTCGCGTTCCATGCTGAGGATTTTTTTGCCGAGGGCCACGACGTCATCCCCGGTGAGGCTGAGGTCGTACATGCCGTTGATGGTTTCAACCATGGCATTGAAGGTTTCTTCCTGATCGAGAATGGCGAAGGCAATGAACAGGCAATAGCCCGTGGCGTCCAGCGCCGCCGTCGCAATTTGCAGGTTGCGCGACAGCTCGATCTGGCCTTCCGTGCTCAGGGGATCCACATCACCACCGACTTTGAGGATGTTGGTGGCAATCGCGTAGCCCGCGGTATGGTCGGCGCCCATGGGGGTGGTGGCATAGGTCACCCCGATGCCTTTGACGGCCCGTGGATCGTAGGCCGGCATGGCCTGGCCTTTGACAACTGGGGCGCGTTCGATGCCGAATGCTTTGGCGGTGAGGGCGCACCCACCGCCCAGGATACGGCCCAGCGGGGTGCCTTGTCCGACTTCTCCGACCAGTTTGATGGCCCCTTCGGCATCCCCGAAGTTTAACAATCCGGCTTCCATGGCCACCCCGATCGTGGCACCCATTTCGATGGTATCGAGACCGATGTTGTCATCCAGGAAGTCGAGCCGGGCGATGGCATCCGGATCGCAGATGCCGCAGTTGCCGCCGTGGGCCCACACCGTCTCGTATTCCGGCTGTTTGGTGACATAATTGCCATCTTTATCAACAAAAATACCCGAGCAGCGGATGGCGCAGCCCACGTGGCAGCCATGGGTGGGGTTCCCGCCCCGCTTGGTTTCCAAATCGGCAATGGTTTCCCCACTGATTTTACCGGCGTCCTTGTATTGGCCCTGCTTGAAGTTATAGGTGGGGTAGGCGCCGGCTTCATTGATAACGTTGGTCAAAACATTCGTGCCGTAGGCCGGCAGCCCTTCTCCGGTCACGGCATGACTGCGCAGGCCCTGGGTGAAGGTTTTGTTGGCGGCCTTGAATTTCTCGGGGTTTTTGGGCTGGCGCATCTTGGTGCCGGCGTCATCGATGATGATGGCCTTGATGCCTTTGGTGCCCATCACGGCACCCACACCACCGCGGCCGGCGTGGCGTGAGGGGCGCATTTCGCGGTCCGTCACGGCGATGGTGGCCGCTGCCATTTTCATTTCACCGGCCGGTCCAATGGACATGACAGCGACTTTTTCGCCATAGACGGGTTTGATCTTTTCGATCAGGTCGTAATTCAGAAGGCCCTTGTATTCTGTTGCATCGCTGATCTGAACGCCGTCTTTGTTGATCAGGACCTTATAACAGGCGTTCGCTGGCGCGGCGCCTTCAAGAATGATGGCGGCATAGCCCAGACGCGCCAGCGTTTGGCCGGCCTGGCCGCCGGCATTGGCTTCTTTGATACCGCCCGTCAAAGGGCTCTTGCATCCTACGGATATGCGGCCCGAGGTCGATGCGGCCGACCCGGTCAGCATGCCGGGCGCGATAACGATTTTGTTTTCCGGCCCTAAAGGGTGACAGTCGGCCGGTACTTCCTTAAATACCACCATGGACGTCATGCCCCGTCCGCCCATGCCCTCGTATTCGCCCAATGGGGTGACAACGGCCTTGGGTCCGCCCTCCGCGCCTACGTCGATTCTAAGGATTTTGTCCATAATGTTCTGCCTCCTTGTTCATATGTAAGAATGGTTAAAAACGTGTACGGTTTATGGGATGAATCGCAATCCACCGCAGGTATGTGCCTGTGGTGTAATTTTTGGTCGGCTTTGGTTTCTTCGAGAAATAATAAGGCATGAAAAAAAACCAAGATGGATGAAAACGGTCATAATATCGCTAAAAATAACCTCTATAAGTGCCGTTTTGAAGTTCTATCTATTTGGAATCACAATATAAAAATTGAAATGCAGTGTCAACCATATCTCGACCATGACGCCAGCGACGGCATGCGGTTCGAAGGGGGTGGCGGAAGAAAAAGGAACGTTTATCAGGCGATCAGGTGTTGGCGATAGTTCCGGGCACTAATCCGCCGGCGAGGGCGGGACGTTCATATAAACCGCGATGTCACTTTCCGGGGCGTTTATGACGGCTGGGTTTTCCGGAAACAATTCAACGAGACGTGAACGGGACACCCATATCCCCCGGGCCAGAAATTGAGGCCCCAGTTCATCGATGAGCAGATTGAACAGCTTTAAGGTGATCCGACCGCGGCCTACTTTATCGGATCCGGAGGGTTCGCAATAGGTGATGCCGGTGCGAAACGATGCCAGAACGCCGCCGCGCCGCATGGTGGCGCCGATCAAACCGGGCATGGCGCCCGAAAGGGCCAGGGTCGCACCATCGTGCACAACAGCCGACGGCAGGTCATCCACCGGTTTGCTGTCGAGAAACAGGGTGCTGATGCGGCCCATGACATAGTCCCGACCAATCTGCCATTGGCAGCACAAAAGGTCTTCCAGGCTGGTGCCGGTCTGGATCGAAACGCCCACACCCTGCTGAAAAAGGGCATGAAATTGAGGCAAGGCTTCATCGGGGGCATAGAATACGGTCAATGAAGATATCTCCACGGATGCAATTCGCAATGCGTCCCTTATTACCCGCAGGCGGAATGGTCAGTCAACGACAAAGACACTGGAGCCTTTGGTTTTTCGGGCTTCAAGATCGCGATGGGCATCGGCGGCTTGAGCGAGCGGATAGGTTTGCCGAATGTCCACTGTGACGGCGCCCTTCAGGACGACGTCGAAAAGATCTTCGGCATGCGCCAGGAGATCACTTCTTGCGGCCGTATAGGCCATCACGCTGGGTCGTGTCAGGAAAAGCGAGCCCTTGGCCGCCAGCAGGCTCGTATCGAAGGGCGCCACGGGGCCGGACGCCTGGCCGAAACTGACCATCATTCCCATCGGGCGCAGACAATCCAACGAGGACAGGAAGGTTGCCTGACCGACGGAATCGTAGACCACATCAACACCGCGGCCGCCGGTGAGCTCCCGCACGCAGTCAACAAAATTCTCTTTTCCGTAGAGGATGGTGTGGTCACAGCCGTGCGCCTTGGCCAGTTCCGCCTTGGCTTCAGTGCCCACGGTCCCGATGACGGTTGCCCCTAAATGTTTGGCCCATTGGCTGACAATCAGTCCGACACCACCGGCCGCCGCGTGAAGGAGAATGGTATGGCCGGCCTGGACGGTGGTGCAGCCTTTCAGTAAATAGCGGGCCGTCATGCCTTGCAGCATCATGGCCGCGGCTTGGGGGGCGGGTATCGCATCGGGCAGTTTGACCAGACGGTGCGCAGGGATGCGTCGACGCTCGGCGTAGGCCCCGGGTGGCAGGCCGGCATAGGCCACGCGATCGCCTTCAGCCACCTCGGTTACGCCGGGTCCGACGGCTTCCACCCGGCCGGCGCCTTCCATGCCCGGGATGGCGGGCAGATCACCGATCGGGTAGAGACCGGTGCGGTGATAGACATCGATGAAATTCAAACCCACGGCGTCGTGTCGCACGATGGCTTCACCGGCCTGCGGGGGACCGGGGTCAAACGGTTGCCATTGGAGGACCTCCGGTCCACCGGTCTGATGCATGATGATGGCATTACTCATGGGGCTCCTCCTTCATGGTGTGATCACTTTATTAAAAGAAAGAGAATAATGTCATTTTCGGGGCCTGTCAATTTCGGGCTACGGCGGATGGGTCGCTCAGAAAATGGCTGGTTATGCGATCGTTACCGATGGTGCTTTGCGCCAATTCCACCAGGTGGTGATGGTGCGTAAAGAAAATCACCTGGGTTTTTTGAGACAGATCGACCAGAACCTCGAGCGTGGCCAGTGCCCGTTCGTCATCGAAACGCAGCAGAATGTCATCCACGACAAAGGGCAACGGTTCACTGTTTTTAAAGTAGTGTTCGAGGCTGGCCAGCCGCAGCGCGAGGTAGAGCTGGTCGGCGGTGCCGTCACTCATGCCTTCCACGGTGACGGCCTCGCCGCCGCCGGACCGGATGCCCACCAGGATCGGGTTGCCCTTGCCATCGTATTCGGCGCGAATACCCTGAAAGGCGTTTCGCGTCATTCGCGCAAACAATTGACTGGCCCGCTTGATGAGCGGACCTTGGTGCTTTTCGCGGTAACGCTCGATAGTCCGAGTCAGCATGGCCGACGCTATTTTGGTGCGCGCGTATTGGGCCACGTCCGATTCAAGGCCCGCCAGCAGGCGTTCGGCATCCTCGGCATGCCCGGCCGCCTCGGCCCGACCATCCATCCGCTTGAGCTCGGCTTTCTCGGTACCGATGGTTTGATCCAGTTCCGATCGTTCCCGCTCCAGCGCGGAGATATCCTCCGCCAGGCGCCCCATTTCCGGATCAAGGCTGTCCGGCGCGATGGCTTCGGCTTCTGTGACGAAGGCGTCGACCGTGGCGCCGGCACTCAGGTGGCGCAAGCGGGATTCGAGCGCACTGCTTTCCTCCATCAGCAGCCGGCGTTTGCGGGAACGGTTCTCGATTTCCGGCAGCATGGCGGGCGTCGTACAGCGGGCTTCGCGGCAGAGGGACTGCATCCGTGTGGTGGCATCCTCCAGGCGTTTCCGGGCGGCGGCGTGCTCAATATGGGCGGCATCCAGCTGGCGCTGCAACTCGGTATGGCGTGATTGCGCCTCTCTGGCCTCCGTAAGCTTGGCATTGAGAAGCAGACTGGCTTCTTCGGGAGAGGTTGCGAAGTCTTTTTCGGCAAGACGATTTATCAGTTGGGCGACACGTTCGGTGAAGGCGTCGGCATCGCGGTCGATGCCCTGAATGCGCTTCTTGAGGATATCGGCTTCATCCCGCTGGCGCTGAGCTTCGCGGATATTCTCGATCACGGCCATCGCGGCCGTGGGGCTGGCCTCGGCGGTGAGACCGATTTTCCCGACATGCCGACCCCAGGCGACCTTCCACCGGTCAAGTTCTTTTTCAGTGTCGTCGATGTCGCTGGTCACCTTTTGCAATGCCTTGCGATGCTGCCGAAGTGTGCTGTCCATCCCCGCAATCTGAGCGCCAAGCGCTTCTTGGGACTCCACGTGATGTCGGGCGATACCGATTAAACTGGCCAGAGTATGATCTTCGGGCACCGGTACGCCGCCATGGTCAAGGGCCGCCGCCAGACGGGCCGTCAGGGTCTTGGTGGCCGCCGTCCGGGCGGCGATCTTTTCTTTTTCCAGCGCAAGATCGGCCGCTTTCTCACGGATGGCGGTCATGTCTGACAACCAGGCGCGCATTTCGGCGGGCGTCAGCGGCTGAATGCCGGATGGCGCCCATACCCTTTCCCACTGCTCTGCCAACATCCGTTGTTCGGCACCGACGGCTTCTATGCGCGCGGCGGTTTCCCGGTACTCTTTTTCGGCCTGGGCCTTTTGAGCGGCCAGCATACTCTTGCGGCTGACCTGTCCGGCCTCGCGTCGGAGCCGGTCGGATACATGGTCGGCCTTTTCCATGCTTGCCTCGAAGGCGTCGGGCAGCGCGTGGTGATTGGCAAAGTGTGCTGTAAACTGCTGCACATCCGCTTCCGCCGGATCGTTTCCTTCGACCCGGCGACGGATCAGGTGCCATCCGGTGTCCCGCAGGGAGCGCGCCGTCGTGAGGTTCTCTTCGGTGGGGACATCATGACCGATCGCAATGGTTTGCAGTTCGGTATCGATAGCGGAAAGCCTCTCGGCAACCAGGGCCTTGTCTTCCTTCAGGCGGTCCATCTGCCGTGTCGATGCCGCGAATTGCTGTTCAAATCGATCGACACTCTCCCGGGACGGCCAGGGCAGTCCGCCGAGGTTTTCCAAAGAACCGGTCCACAGGGTCTGGCGTTTCAATTGGTTTGACAGCGTTTTTTCACGATGATGAGCAGCGTCCCGGGTTTCGGCGATCTGTTTTTCAAGCGGGCCCTCATCCTGGATCGTTTGAAGCAACGCTTTGATGGCCGCCACACTTTGTTGCGGGGGCAGGCGCTTCAGGTGATCTTCCAAGGTCGTGATGTCGGTTTCCAGTTGACGACGTCGTTCCTTACTCGTATCCAGCCGGGTCGTCAGGCGCTCGTGGGTTTTGCCCAATTCCTGGAGTTCGCCAACGACGGCCGGTGTCAGTCGGAGTTGATGGGCATTTGTCGATAGATCCGTGATCCCCGCCCGGGAGAGTTTGGCCGTGGCCCGCTGGTCCAGGGCACGCATACGGGCTTCCAGCACCGGGCGATCTTGCCGGGCTTTTTTGTAACTGCCGAGGTCGTGCTGCAGGGTTTCCACTACATGGGCCTGCCGAAGCAGCGTCACGGGCACCGAAAGGGCGTTTATTTTGGCCTGGATGGTTGCCATGCTGTCCCGGGCGCGTTGCACATCATTCGTGGCGATGGCCAGGGTGTTTTCCACCTGGCGGCGGTTTTCACTGAAATCGTCCGGCAGATCCGGCACGTCTTCGAAAGCCCGCAAGGTTTCACCGATCTCCTTACGGCGGGCGATCAACGGCAGGGCCTCGTGGATACGTTCCAGCGTGCCATAGGCCTGTTTACATTCAGTCAGCCGCTGCTGGTTGGCGGCCTGGCGCGTGGTGGCATCTTGCAGGTTCCGATAATGGGTTTTCCATGTCTTGCCGAGCAACAGGGCCTCCCGCTGGTCTTTACGGGTGTTTTTCAGCGACGTCAGGATACGGTTGATGCGGGGGTTGGAACCGCTCGGTTTGAACAAGGCCTCCATGGTATGATCCAGATGCTGCTGGAAGCGCTGGAGTGCGATTAATCCGGCCCCCGCTGTAAACAGCGCCTGGCCGATGCTGCCTCCCCCGGCGATGATTTCTTCGCCTCCCTGAACCAGGTCCGAATGGCCGATGGCGAACATCTGTTCGAAGAGCGCCTGATCGACGCCCCCTAGAAAGGACGATAGGACGCCTTCATCCAGCAGGGAGCGGTCGTCCGCTCCGCGCAGGGTCTTGCGTTGACCTTTGCGACGGATAAAAGCGATTTTTTCACCGTTGCCTAGGATCAGTTCGCCGCCGATCCGGAGTTTGGGGTGGGGATGCCGGAAACTGTCGGACGTGCGGACCGGAATCCCGAAAAGCATGCCACGCAGGGCTCGCAGGGCGGTGCTTTTGCCGGCCTCATTGGGGCCGTAGACCAAGTGAAAAGCGCCCGGGTCATCGGAGAAATCCAGCGTTCGGCCGGTAAACGGACCGAAGGCGATAAGCTGCAGGGACTTGATTTTCATGCCGCGTCAGTCTCCCTTTTCAGCCCCCTGGTGAGCATGGCGTAAGCCTGTTTCACGATGTGCTGCAGGTGGGCGGGGTCGGCCGGATCGATCGCTCCAGGTCCCTGGCGGTATTCCGCGGGCAGTTTGCGGAAGAGATCGGTCAGTTCTTCACCCAATAGCTGCAGAAGGTCATCGTCGGCCTGGATCTCGGCCACCAGACGTTCCAGTTCCCGCAGGGGGCCAGGATCGATCGGTGCCTGTCCATCCCTCGTGGGCGGCTGTGTGGTGACCGTCAATTTGTCAATCCAAACCCGGTCGCCGAAGTGGGCGATGGCGGTGGACCGGAAGGCCTCTTTCACATATTCAAGGTCCCCGGCCATCTGCTCGTGGGCCGTGGTTTTCCCGGCAAGGGAAACGCGGACGATGAGCGGTACAGAGGCGTTCCGGCGGGTCTGTTCTTCCAAGGCGTCAACGAACCGGTTCAGGCAGGCCTGCTCCGTTGGCGCCCCCTCCAGATTGACCGCCAGCTGGATCCAGCGGATGACATCGAGGGGGTGGTGGATGATTTCCGGCGGAGATCCTTCCGCCACCGTGACCAGGAGGGCGCCCTTGGGACCGGTTTCCCGGGCATGCCGCCCCTGAAGACAACCGGGGAAGACCACCGGCGGGTCGGCGGCCGCGATTTCAAACTGGTGCACATGCCCCAAGGCCCAGTAGTCATATCCCCGGGATTGGAGATCGGCCAGGGTGCAGGGGGCGTAGGTTTCATGACCATCACGGCCAGTCAGGCTGGTATGCAGCAGGCCGATGTTGAAATAGCCGGCTACGGGTTCCGGGTAGCCGAGGGCCAGGTTGTCCCTTACCGTGGCTGTCGCGAAGCTCTGCCCGTGTAGGGCGATTTTCAGCGCGTCCAGTTTGCGTGTTTCGGGGGACCGGGTTGAAAAGACATGCACATTGTCCGGGTAGGGCAGACTACGGGTCATCCGGCCGGCGGCATCGTGGTTGCCGGATACGACAAAGACGGCAATGCCGGCCGCTTTGAGGCGGTGGATCTGGGTGATAAAATAAAGACCGGTATGGTAGTCTTTCCAGTCGCCGTCAAACAGATCGCCCGCAATCAGGACAACGTCGACGGACTCCGTCACCGCCAGATCGATGAGATTTTCGAACGCCCGTCGGGAGGCCTGGCGAATTTCGGCCACGGGCGCCCCCTCGTAGCTTTCCAAACGATGCAGCGGGCTGTCCAGGTGGATGTCGGCGGTGTGGATGAACTTGAACATAGCGTGGATGATCCCTTATGGTGTGGCCAGCGTCCCTACATGACATGCCGTTGGGTAAAAAACAAATGGGGCGGCGCGAAACACCCCTTTGAGCGGCATGGCGGTACCGTGCCAGTAGGCCCCATGCCCCGGAATTTACAAGCCCTGGTTGCAGCGGTTTTACATAGCGATATGGATAGAGATATTCAATCCATTTATCAACCTGCTATGAATTCCCTCATCACACCGTCGATGCCGGAGGGCAGAAGGCCGGCAGCGAAATGATTGCCGTAAGGCGTGGAGAGGCCTTGAAAATTCACCCGGGATACGATAGATTGATTTCCTTCTGACAGAGCACTTCCCCATTGCTTTTCCTTACCTTAGGATTTTAGGCGTCGAGTGGCAGCGACCCTCGTGGCGACGTCTGGATCGTGCACCAACGGTTTGCCGGCGGGGGGACACCGACGGCCATTTCGGAATAGGAGGCACACATGGCGTCCACCGGTTACTGGGCGGACAATTACCTCGAAAAACGACAATCGATCACCCAAGCGGTTAAACTCATTCGACCGGGGCAGCGTGTTTTTATTGCTTCCGCCTGCGGCGAGCCCCAGGCGCTCGTGCGGGCCTTGTCGGAAAGGGCACGCACCCTGTCCGGCATCGAGGTGGTCCGGCTGCTATCGTTTGAAACGACTCCCTTGACCATGATTGCCGACAAAACCCGTGATCAGAGCATCAACATCCGTTCTTTTTACCTGGGCTCGGCACGTTCCAAGGCCATCGCGCGCAATTTACGGTTTATCACGCCTATCAACCTATCCCAGGTGCCCCGTCTTTTCAAAAGCCGTCGCCTGCCGATTCACGTCGCTTTGATCCAGGCCTCGCCGCCCGATGATTTCGGGTGGATGAGTCTGGGGGTATCGGTGGACATCACCCAGGCCGCCGCTTATTCGGCGGACATGGTGATCGTGCAGGTGAATCCCCGCATGCCGCGGGTGCTGGGCCGCAGTTTTATCCATGTCAACGATGTCGATGTCATTGTCGAGTACGAAGAAGGGTTGCTGACGATCGGCGAACCGCCGGAGATGGAATCGGCCAACGCGATCGGGCGCTTAATCGCACGGCTGATCGATGACGGCTCGACCCTGCAGATTAGCCTGGGAACGACCAGTCAGGCGACCTACGCTGGATTGTCCGATAAAAATGATCTCGGCATCCATACCCAGTTTGTGACCGACCGCATCATGCACCTGGTTTCCCAGGGGGTGGTAACCAACCGCTATAAAGGGCTGAACGAGGGCAAGGTCGTGGCCAGCAGCGCCATCGGTTCCTCCGAGCTGTATGACTTTCTGGACGATAACCCCGGCATCGAGTTTTATCCATCTGATTACGTGAACGATCCCGGCATCATATCCCAGCATCGCCGCATGGTTTCCTTGAACGTTGCCATGGCCATGGATTTGACCGGCCAGGTGGCGGCGGATGCGTTGCCCTACAACCATTTTTCGGGAGTGACGGGCATGCTCGATTTTATCCGGGGGGCGGCGGCTTCCGAAGAAGGTAAAGCCATCCTAATGCTCACCTCCACCGATGTCAGCGGCAAGAAAAGCCGGATCGTGCCCAAGTTGGTCGATACGGCGGTGGTGGTGCCGCGGGGCGATGTCCAGTATGTCGTGACCGAATACGGGGCGGTCAACCTGTTTGGTAAAAGCCTGCAGGAGCGGGCCATGGCCATGATCAGCATCGCCCATCCGGATTTTCGGGACGAATTGTTTCACCAGGCCAAAGAGATGGGGCTGCTGAGTGTGGAGCGGACCCTGCACGATTCCCTGCATGGTATTTATCCGGTCAAGTTGGAGGAGGTCATGGATATCCATGGCGAGGAGGTTACCATCCGACCCGCCAAACCGGTGGACGAGCGCCGCATCCAGGAGCATTACTACAATCTGGATAAAGAAGACGTGGTCTCGCGCTTTTTCCACGAGAAAAACAGTTTCATGCGGGAAGAGGTGGAGGGGGTCTCCCAGATCGATTACATTAAAGATCTGACCCTGGTGGCCCTGGTGGGTGAGTTCGGGTTCGGCAAAGTCATCGCCGTGGGCGAATACCTGTTGGATGAATCCAAGAACATGGCTGAAGTGGCTTTTTCGGTTATCAAAGCCTATCAGGGCAAGGGGCTGGGCAAACTGTTTATCCACAAGCTGGCCGTTGCGGCGCGTGAAAACGGAATAGCCGGGTTGATGGCTTTCACCTCGCCCCAGAACAAGGGCATGATCCGTTTGTTCAAGACCCTGCCTTACAAGATCGATTCCTTTTACGACGGGGAGATGCTGACGTTGAGCTGCCGTTTCGATACCTTGAAAGAGGAACTGCAAGTATAACTTAAGGAAGCGCCCCTGGGGCGCGGTTTTGATGAACGCCACTTTAAGACATCCATTGTCATGCAGGAGTTGTGAATGCCCAGTGTAACTTTTCTGCCCCATGAAAAATCGATTACAGTTTCCGAAGGAGAGAGCCTGCTGCGCGCCGCCATGGAAGCCGGTGTGCACATCAATGCGTCCTGCGGGGGCGATGGGGTGTGCGCCAAATGCCGCATTCTCATCGAGGAGGGCCGTGTGGAAGGCGGCCTGTCGGATCGTATCAGCGAGGAAGACCAGGCTAAAGGCTACCGGTTGGCCTGTCAGGCGCGTGTCGCGGACGCGGATGTTGTCATCCGGGTCCCGGTTGAATCAAGTATCGATGCCAGTGTGCTCAAACGTCAGGCCACGCCGCGGCGGGCCGCTCGCATCCACCAACCGGATTTTGAAAGCCTGAAAGAACAGGGGCTTTTCGTCCCTCCGGTGGAGGACGTGTTCCTGGAACTGCCCGAACCGAGCGCGGCGGACAATCAGCCGGATGCCGCCCGGCTGGTCAATTTTTTGACATTGAACCACGGCGAACACCGATTGGTCGTGCGGCTTTCCCTGATTCGCAAGTTGCCGGACGTGATGCGGGCAGACAACTTCCGCGTGACGGCTACGCTGGCACGCCCGGTGCAGCCCGGGCGCAAGACACACGTTATCAACGTGCAGCCGGGCGATACCACCGATCGCAATTATGCGGTTGCCATGGATATTGGCACGACCACCGTCTACGGCCAGTTGATCGATCTCATTTCGGGGAAGGTGCTGGCCGAAAAAGGGGATTTCAACGGGCAGATCAGTTACGGGGAGGATGTCATCACCCGTATCATGGCGGCGGAAAAACCGGGGGGCTTGGACAGACTTCATGAGGTGGTGACAGCCACCATGAACAAGATCATCGCCAGCATTGTCAAACAGGCCGGAGTGTCTCTGGACGATGTCAATGCCATCACGCTGGCGGGCAATACCACCATGACGCAGTTGTTTCTCAAGGTGAACCCGCGCTATATCCGGCGCTCCCCCTATGTGCCGGCCAGCAATATCTATCCGCCTCTCCAGGCCGTTGAGCTGGGGCTGGACTTGGGCCCACACGCTGCGGCCCTGGTTTATCCCCAGGTGTCGAGCTACGTGGGCGGGGATATCGTGGCCGGGGTCATGGGGTCCGGCATGTACCGCACCGAGCGTTTGACGCTCTTCATGGATATCGGCACCAATGCCGAGATCGTCATCGGCAATAAAGATTGGATGGCCTGTGCCGCCTGTTCGGCCGGGCCGGCCTTTGAAGGCGGCGGCATCGAATTCGGCATGCGGGCCGCCCGGGGGGCCATCGAAGACTTCTCCATCGATCCCCTGTCCCACGAGCCCATGCTGCTGACCATCGGCAATGTGCGGCCCAAGGGGATTTGCGGGTCGGGCTTGATCACCATGGTGGCGGTCATGTTCGAGATGGGGGTGATCAACAACCAGGGCAAGTTCGACCGGGACCTGGAGACGAAACGCATTCGCAGCCGGGAGGGCGTCTGGGAATACGTGCTGGCTTGGCGGGATGAAACCCAGATCGATCGCGACATCGTGTTGACCGAAATCGACATCGAGAATTTGATACGGGCCAAAGGCGCCATCTACAGTGGCTGCATGACCCTGCTCGAGGAAGTGGGCATGAGCATCGCCGATATCGAACAGATCTATCTGGCGGGCGGTTTCGGCAGTTATGTCGACCTGGAAAAGGCGATGGTCATCGGCCTGCTGCCGGAAACCGATGCGGACAAAGTGACCTACATCGGCAACGCGTCCTTGCTGGGGGCCCGGATGGCGGCCCTGACCAACCGGTTGCGGCAGGATGTTGTGAACGTAACGCGCATGATGACCAATTTCGAGTTGTCGGAAACCGCCTCCTACATGGATCATTATGTGGCGGCCCTCTTTTTGCCGCACACCGACCTGAATCAGTTTCCCAAACTGAAGACGCGCCTGGCTTCATCCCGGGCAAATAGTTGAATCTTTTCGATAAACTAAACGCCATTCAGGGGGAATCGTCTATTGACAAAAAACGGCACTGAAGATAGTGAATACTATTCGCAAATATAAAAGGATTCCGTACCATTTTTTGAGTGATCGGCTATGGGCCTGATCCTCGTGAGCACAAAAAAATTCCAAGGAAAGGGGGGCCGCAGCGCGACGATTATTAACGGGCAGGGCGTTTATTTAGAGCCACTATCAACGAGTTAATAATGTCATCGGGAAGCAGCGTTACACATCATTTCTGACAAGAGCTGAGGGGCAGTTCGGAGATCGGCTCTTCCCACCGATAAGGAGGTAAAATTGGGCTTCGAATTCTTTAAAGAATCATATGCCGGCAGCGTCAAGGAAATCGCCCTGGGCAAGGGGGATTCGGCCGTGACCGTTGGTGGCGAGACCTGTTATCCGTTTTACCAGTTCGAAGGCGACATGCCCAACAAACCCAGGATCGCAATGGAGATCTGGGACATGGCGCCTGAAGAGTGGCCGGAAGCCGCCATGGCACCGTTTAAGGACGTGCTGTCCGATCCGGCTGCCTGGGCCAAAAAGTGTGTCGACGAATACGGGGCGGAAATGATCGTGCTGCAGTTGAAGAGCACGGATCCCAACGGGCAGGATGCCAGCCCGGTGGACGCCGCCGCCACCGTCAAGAAGGTGCTGGGTGCCATCAAGGTGCCGCTGATCATCTGGGGCACTGCCAACCCCCAGAAGGACGAGAACGTCCTCAAAAAAATCGCCGAAGAGACCCAGGGGGAATCTTTGATCCTCGGTCCCGTGGAAGACAAAAACCACAAAGGCATCGGGGCCGCCGCCATGGGTTTTGGGCACACGATCATTTCCTCTTCGCCCATCGACGTCAACCTTGCCAAGCAGGTCAACATTCTGTTGGAAAACCTGGGCATGCCCATGGATCGCGTCATTGTCGATCCGACGACCGGTGGCCTGGGGTATGGCATGGAATACTCCTATTCCGTGATGGAACGTCTGCGCATGGCGGCCCTGAACCAGGGGGATGACAAACTCCAGCTGCCGCTGATCAACAATATCGGCAATGAAGTGTGGAAGTGCAAGGAAGCCAAACAGCCGGTGGATGAAGCACCGACCCTGGGCGATCCGGAAAAACGCGGCATCATGATGGAGGCCGTCGCAGCCGTGAGTTACCTGATGGCCGGTTCCGACGTCCTGATCATGCGTCATCCCGAATCCATTCGTATGACCAAGGAATACATCGACCTCGTTTACAGTGGCGGGTCAGCCGCGGATGTGGCGCCGGTCAAAAAAATGTTGGACGATGTCAGCATTGACCTGGCAGCGTTGGCCCCCGCGCCGGATTTAACGATCGCGGAAGAGAAAAAAGCTGCGCCGGCTGCGAAGAAGGCCCCGGCGGCCCCCAAGGAAGCGCCTAAAGCGGCGGCCAAGCCTGCCCCGGCGGCTCCCAAGGAAGCCCCCAAAGCAGCCGCCAAGCCTGAACCGGTAGCCGAAGCGCCCAAGGTGGACGCAGCCGCTGAAGCTGCTGCCAAAGCCAAGGCCGAAGCGGAAGCCAAGGTCAAAGCCGAGGCGGATGCCGCGGCCAAGGCGGAAGCCGATGCCGCCGCAGCAGCCAAGGCAGAAGCAGACGCCAAAGCTAAGGCCGAAGCGGAAGCCAAGGCCAAGGCGGAAGCCGATGCCAAGGCCAAGGCCGCAGCGGCGGCCAAGATGGACGCCGAGATCGAGGAGCTCCGTGCCCTGCGCGCCAAAGAGCGTGCCGAAAGGGCGGCGGCGCGGGCCGCGCAGGTTGAGGCAGAAAAAACCCTGACACCGGCGGCTATTCAGAAAGATCTGACGGAAAAACTCATCGAAAAAGTCAATTGGACTCACAAGCGAATGTAGGGAAAACCCCATTAACGGTCATTTTCGGTAGGACCCTACAGCATTGAGGAGGAACCTCGTATGGCAGAAGTAAAAGAAATTAAAACAGTAGCTAAGAAAGCCAAGATCGCTGATCCGGCGACGGCCAGTATTGATCCCGCGACCCGTGAAATGCTCGAACGGGCGCAGAAACTGGGCGTGGAAACGATTTTTGACCGTGCCGTCACCATGAAGGCCTGTAACATCGGCAGCCAGGGTACCTGCTGCAAGAATTGCAGCATGGGACCTTGCCGCCTGCCGTTGCCCAAGGACTATGACGAAGCCACGGACCAGCGCAAAGGTCTGTGCGGTGCCACCGCCAACACGATTGCCGCGCGTAATTTCATTCGCATGGTGGCGGGTGGCGCGGCCGCCCATTCCGACCACGGCCGCAGTGTAGCCGAGGTTTTCATGTCCGCAGCCCGCAAGGAAACGGAAGCCTATAAAATCAAAGACGAAGGCAAACTTCGCCAGATCGCGCCCCACCTCGGCGTGGCGACCACCGTGGATGTCGACGGGGAAGCTCAGGATCGCGACATTGACGAAATCGCCCTGGAAGTGGCTGAAAAAGCCCTCAATGAATGGGGCAAGGCCGAGGGCACGGTCGAATACCTGAAGCGTGCGCCGGCGCCGCGCTATGAAATCTGGAAAAAGCAGGGTGTCCTGCCGCGCAACATCGATCGTGAAATCGTCGAAATCATGCATCGCACCCACATGGGGGTTGACCAGGATTACAAGAACTTGATGAAGCAGGGCGTAAGAGCCTCGTTGGCGGATGGCTGGGGCGGTTCCATGCTGGCGACCGATATGCAGGACGTCCTGTTTGGTACGCCTTTCCCGCTGGTGTCCGAAGCCAATCTGGGTGTCATGAAAGAAGACATGGTCAATATCGTGATCCATGGCCACGAACCGGTCCTCTCCGAAGTGATCGTGGAAGTGGCCCAGACCAAGGAAATGATCGACTATGCCAAGGAAAAAGGCGCTAAAGGCATCCAGTTGTCCGGGATCTGCTGTACGGCCAACGAGATTTTGCAGCGCCACGGGGTTCCCCTGTGCGGCACCTTTCTGCAGCAGGAACTGGCCATTGTGACCGGCGCCTGCGACGCCATGGTGGTCGACATTCAGTGTATCATGCAGAACCTGGCCAATGTGGCCAAATGCTTCCACACCAAGTTGATCACGACCCATCCCATCGCCCGCATGGAGCAGGACAACGTGGTGCACATCGAGTTCGACGAGCACCATGCTCTGGAAGATGCTCAGCGCATCGTCAAACTGGCCATCGACAACTTCACCGAGCGCGGTGCGGACGTCATGATCCCGAAACATAAATCCCCGATGGTGGGGGGCTTCGGTGTCGAATCCGTCCAGTATCACTTGGGCGGGACCTTCCGCGGCGATTATTACACACTCAATGACAACATCATCAACGGCCGCGTCCGTGGCATTGGCGGCGTGGTGGGCTGCAACAATGCCCGCACCAAGCACAACGAAGCCCATATCCAGGTGGTCAAGGAACTGATCAAAAATGACGTCATCGTCCTGACTACGGGCTGCAACGCCATCGCCTGTGCCATGGAGGGGCTGTTGACGCCCGAATCGGCCAAGGTGTTCTGCGGTCCGGGACTGGCCGAGGTGTGTGAAACGGTCGGCATTCCGCCGGTCTTGCACCTGGGCTCCTGCGTGGACAACAGCCGCATCCTGCTGGCAGCCACCGAAGTGGTCAAAGCCGGTGGGCTGGGCAACGACATCAGCGATCTGCCGGCAGCCGGCAGCGCCCCCGAATGGATGAGCGAGAAAGCCATCAGCATCGGCCAGTATTTTGTGGCCTCGGGCGTCTACACGGTCTTTGGCACGGTCTTCCCGGCCGAAGGCGCGCCGGTCTTCCAGCGCTTCCTGTTCGAAGAGATGGAGAAGATGTACGGCGGCATGTGGGATTTCGAAAAAGATCCTATCAAACACGCACGGATGATGATCGCGCACATCGATAAAAAACGCAAAGCACTGGGCATCGACAAGGCCCGCGAACGCGTCATGATGGATATGTCCGATCGGATGGCGCTTGAAGGTTAATGGTTTTGACAGTTAACGATACAAATCCTCAGCGAAGGAGGAACGCATGTCCAAATTAGTCGCATTCGCCGCCATTCAGGGTGGATACAATATCGTTTCGAAAGTCGAAGGTGATTACAAAAAGGCGTTGGAAACATTCAACGCCGACACGCCGGTGGGCTTCCCGAACACCGCGTATTACCTGCCCGTGATTTACTCGCTGCTGGGCATCAAGGTCGAAAAGCTAGAAGATATGCAGAAAGTATTGACATTTTGCCGCAAACTGCTGCCTCCGCATATCAAATCCCGCAACCACCTGCCCTACCTCGGACCTCTACTGGATGCCGGTATGGCCGCGCTTCTGGCCTTTGAGGTCAAGGAAGGCTTGCGGTACTTGAACGAACCGGATTTCTACTATGTCTCCGAGGAGTGTGATCCCGAAAACGGCAAACTTTGGCTCGGTGCTGCGGAAGATACGGTTTTTCGTAAACGCGGGGTGGAGTTCGTGGACGGTTCGGCGCCCGGATTTGCTGCCATCGTTGGTGCGGCGCCCACGCCTGAAATTGCCAAAGATATTATCGAAGAGTACCAGAAACGCAGTATTTATGTCTTCCTGGCCGCCAACCACAATGGCACCAGTGTAGCACAGCAATTGGTGGAAGCCGGTGTTCAGGTGGGTTGGAACACCAAGATTGTGCCCTTCGGCCCCGATATCTCCTCGGCCATTTTCGCTCTCGGGTTTGCCAACCGGGCGGCCATGGCTTTCGGCGGGATTCAGCCGGGCGATTACAAGAAGATGCTGATGTATAACAAAAACCGCATCTTTGCCTTCGTCAATGCCCTGGGCGATGTGGGCACCGAATGGGGTGCCGCGGCAGCCGGCTGCGTCAACTGGGGTTTCCCGACCCTTGCCGATACCGACATTCCGGAAATTCTGCCCACCGGTGTCTGCACCTATGAGCACGTTATCGCTAATGTGCCTCATAGCGAAATGGTGCAGAAATCCGTCGAAACCCGCGGCCTCAAAGTCACCATTTCCGAGATCGATATCCCCTGCAACTTCGGTCCGGCCTACGAGGGTGAGCGGGTGCGTGGCGCCGATCTGTATACCCAGATGGGCGGCGGCAAGACCCAGGCCACCGAGTTGGTGAAACTGGCCGAGATGACCGATATCGAAGACGGCAAGGTCAATGTCATCGGCCCCGATATCGGCGACATCAAAGAAGGCGACGTTCTGCCGCTGGGCATCTACGTCGAGGTCGCCGGCCGTGAAATGCAGGTCGATTTCGAGCCGATTCTGGAACGCCAGATTCATCACCTGGTGAACTATATCCAGGGCGTGATGCACATGGGGCAACGGGATATCGCCTGGATCCGTGTGAGCAAGGCGGCCGTAGAAAAGGGCTTCACCGTCAAGGATATCGGTGTCGTGCTGCATGCCAAGTTCCACCAGGATTTCGGTGCCATCCTGGACAAGGTCGAAGTGACCCTCTACACCAAAAAAGAAGATGTCGATGCGTTGACCAAAAGGGCTCGCGGGGAATACAAGACGCGTGACGAACGGGTCGACAAGATGACCGATGAAGACGTGGAGATCTTCTACTCCTGTACCTTGTGCCAGTCGTTTGCACCCAGCCACGTGTGTGCCGTCAGCCCGGAACGCACAGGGCTTTGCGGCGCCTACAACTGGATGGACTGCCGGGCGTCCTACCAGATCAACCCGACCGGCCCCAACCAGCCCATCGAAAAGGGCGAGGTTTTGGACGCCAAACTGGGCATGTTCAAAGGCGTGAATGAGTTTGTCGCCAAGGCCTCCCGTGGCGCCATCACCCAGTACAACTTCTACTCTATGGTACAGGAACCCATGACCACGTGTGGTTGTTGCGAGTGTATCGCCGCCATGCTGCCGTCCTGCAACGGTGTCATGACGGTTAGCCGCGAATATACCGGTGAAACCCCCTGCGGGATGAAGTTCACCACGCTGGCCGGCGTTATGGGCGGCGGGGCGTCTTCGCCGGGTTTTGTCGGCCATTCCAAATACAACATCACCCAGCGCAAGTTTATCGTCGGTGATGGCGGCCTTCTGCGGATGGTCTGGATGCCGAAGATCCTGAAAGACGAGATCCGGGAGCGCCTGATTCAGCGTGGAACCGAAATGGGTGAACCGGATTTGGTCGATAAGATTGCTGATGAAACGGTGGGCATCACGGAAGAGGAAATCCTGCCCTTCCTGGAGGAGAAAGGCCATCCGGCCCTATCCATGCCGCCGATCATCGGCTGATGGGAATGTCCATTGCATGCGCGCCTGAAGACATCACATAGCGGCTTCAGGTGCGCATCATGTTATATTCGTTATTTGAATACACAACGGTTCTTAATATAGCTGAACAACAGCAAGGAGAAAACCATGGCATTAACCGGTATTCAGATTTTCAAACTCCTGCCGAAAACCAACTGCAAGGAATGCGGTGTGCCGACCTGCCTGGCATTTGCCATGAATCTGGCGTCGGGCAAGGCCGAGCTTGACAGTTGTCCCTATGTTTCCGATGAAGCCCGCGAGAAGTTGGCGGAAGCATCCGCCCCTCCGATTCGACCCGTGGTATTAGGCGCTGGTGTACGCAAGGCGACGGTGGGGGGTGAAACCGTACTTTATCGTCATGAAAAAACATTTTTCAACCCGACCGCCCTGGCCGCGACGATTACATCGGATACGGCGGAAGCGGACGTTGCCGCTAAAATTAAAGGATGGAATGCGTTACAGTTTGAACGCGTCGGCCTGAACCTGCGCCCGGAGCTGGTGGCACTCAAGGATGCCAGCGGCGATGCCGCGGCGTTTGCCAAACTGGCCAAACTCATCGCGGAAACATCGGAATTCAACCTTATTCTGATGAGCGAGAGCCCGGATGTGCTCAAAGCCGGGGCGGAGACCTGTGCCTTCAAGCGCCCGCTCCTTTACGCCGCCACGGAAAGCACGGTGGATGCTCTGGGCGCGTTGGCCAAGGAGATGGATCTGCCGCTGGCCGTCAAGGCCGATTCGGTGGAGGCGCTGGTGCCGCTCACCACCAAACTGACCGAAATGGGATTGAAGGATCTCGTTCTCGATGCAGGATCCCGCGATGTCAAAAAATCGTTGGATGACCAGGTGGCGATTCGCCGCGCGGCCCTCAAGGACCTCAACCGGGCGGTGGGGTTTCCCACCATTACGTTTCCCTGTGAAATGGCGTCCAACCTGGATATGGAAACGCTTATCGCCGGACAGTTCATCGCCAAATACGGCAGCATCGTCGTGCTGTCCGATTTTGCCGGCGAAAGTCTATTTCCGCTGCTCTTGGAGCGCTTGAATATCTACACCGATCCCCAGCGTCCCATGACCGTAACGGAAGGCATTTTTGAAATCAACAATCCGGACGAGAATTCGCCCGTCATGGTAACTACCAACTTCGCCCTGACGTATTTCATCGTTTCCGGTGAAATCGAGGCCAGTAGAGTGCCGGCCTGGCTGCTCATCAAGGATTCGGAAGGACTGTCGGTGCTCACCGCCTGGGCGGCCGGCAAGTTTTCCGGCGACGATGTCGGCATGTTTGTTAAAAAGAGCGGCATCATGGACAAGGTCAAACATACCGAGTTGATCATACCCGGTTACGCGGCCGCGATTGCCGGCGACGTAGAAGAAGAACTGCCTGGCTGGACCATTACCGTGGGCCCACGCGAAGCAGCGCACTTGCCCGGTTTTCTCCGCGGGAAGTGAGTCTTCCGATAGCGTTGACGGTACAGCAGGGGCGGTGTTGACGGAATGCCCCTGTTTGGCCAACCCGGAAAACAAGCGTTAAGAGAGAGGGAGGATCTATGTTACTGATTGGTGAGAGTTTAAACGTGATTTCCAAGAAGATCGGCCGCGCCTTCAAGGAGCGTGATCCCAAGCCGATTCAGGAAGAAGCCTTGTTCCAGCGGGAAAAGGGCATGGACTATATCGACATCAACCTCGGTCCGGCCAAAAAAGACGGGGTAGAGTTGATGCCCTGGGTCGTCAAAACTGTGCAGGAAGTGGTCGACGATGTGCCCTTGGCCCTGGATACATCCAACATTGATGCCATCGAAGCAGCCTTGAAAGTCATCAAACCGGTTGCCAGCGGAGCGTCGCATATTGTCAACTCCATCATGGCGCGTCCTGAGCGCTATGAGCGCATGGTGCCGATGACGGCCGATGCGGGTGCCGACTTCGTCGCCCTCATGTGGGGACCCGAGGGATTGCCGCGGGATGAAAACGAACGCGCCGCGCTTTGCGTCGAACTGCTCTATTTTGCCAATGAGGCCGGCATCCCCAACGAGAAAATTTGGGTAGACGGGATCGTGACACCGGTCAATATTCAGCAGCCCCAGGCCATCAGCCTGATGGAATTCCAGAAAATGCTTCAGGATATGGCCCCAGGCGCTCGCAGCACCTGCGGGCTGTCCAATATTTCCAATGGACCGCCCGACCACCTGCGTCCCATTCTGAACCAGACGTATATGGTCATGCTGCAGAAATGTGGCATGGAATCGGTCATCTCCGACCCGTTGGATGACCAGTTGACGGCTATCGCCAAAGGGAAACGCCAGGACATCGTGGACCTGATCTATGGCATGCTCGACGGTCAGGTGCCAGATGTGAGCGGACTGTCCGAAGAATTGCTGAAATACAAAAAGACGGTTGATGTTATTCTGGGCAACACGCTGTATTCGGATTCCTGGTTGGATGTATAAGGTACCGCTGCCTTTTACCGGTTTTTATCGATCAATTGCACAAAAAGCCCTTCCCGGCGGAAGGGCTTTTTGTGCTTTCATGATGGGTGACCTCCCTTAAGCGTTTCTTTTTCTCCGTATCCTCTCTTGGCAGGAAGGAACTGGATTATTATGGCGAGAGTTGATGACTATCGAGCGGCATGTGACCTGGCCGCAGAAAAACTTGCAGCACAGACTTTTGACGAAATCTGTTCACGGACCGGCCTGGAGCCGATAACCGCCCACCGATTTCAGATACGATTTCTGGACCGTCAATACGGAATCGATTATCCAGGATTCCGGTTTGAAGATCTGGACGCACCGGAGCGTGAAATTCCCCTCCAGGAGCAGGTGTTGATCTTACACTACATGGTGGGCGCTAATCCACATCGGGTTCCCGGCGATATGATCGCTTATCGTGAAATCCCGGGGGCTTCGTTCTATTTCGGACCGTTCGTTAAACGTGCGGTCAACCCTCTGAAAGACGTGTTCGGCCAGGACATCGCATCATTTCAGCGGACCTGTGAAGCACTGGGCGGAACACCCATCGATGCCGGGGATGCGGCCTATCAATTCCAGGTGTTTCCTCAGCTGTGCCTCCAGTATATCCTGTGGGAAGGTGACGAAGAGTTCGATGCCGAGGCGAATATTCTTTTCAACGAATCGACTGGGGATTGCCTTTCACCGGAAGATGCGGCCTGGCTGGCAGGAATGGTCGTTTACCGGTTGATGGCCCTCAGCCGCGCCTAAAAGACGCTGCCACCGTAAGCTTCCTGATGTCACTGTCCCCACGGCTCTATGGCGGCATGGACGATCCTTCATGCGCCACGGCTGTCGGACCGATACATTGCAAATCGTATTGGGCTATGATAGATGATATAGATCGATATGTGTATTATTCGGCATTGATATCAAACGGTTATAAAAGTTTTAGCACAAGCGGAAGACTTGCTGCGGTTTGTGCTCGGTGAAAAATAACAGGTGGTCGGCGGTTATTATGGGGCACGCATCAAATTGCCCTTGCCGATGATAATGGTGGCGGGACGTTTTAAACCGACTGGAGGAGCACGGTAATGATCCGCTCAAAGGCACTTGAAGTCAACATAGCGGATTACCATGTGGAAGTGGAGATTGACCGGAAGTACGCGGTCCTCCAAGAGGTCATGGCCTCTTATTTCGGCCTTCAGGAAGGCTTGACTATCTTTTTAAAGGAGTTGTCCCACCCCTATAAAAATTGGCATTTCATTGTCAAGGAAGCCCGTATCTATTCCCTGGATTATTTCCATCTGATTCAAACCCACCCCTCAGGCCCTGCGGCCGCCCAGCTCTATATCGATATCTATTTGCGCGCCATTGAATCGACACGCGGGACCGATGTCTGCATCGATGCCGTGGACAACCTGATGTTGTTCCTGTTGAAGATCGTCAAAGATGCGGGGGACGCCTTCGACCGTTTCATTCCTGTGCTGGACGGCGCTTTCCAGAGTATTCGTCGTTACGATAGCCCGATTTTCATGCTGTTTCTTAAAAGCTATTACCAGTTGAATCGTCTGGGAGAGGCCGCTTTGAAACATGCTGCCGATCAACTGATAGGCCTGCAGCATTTGAATCTGCTTATGATCCGGTTCTACCAGGAGACCTTTGCCTACTGGGCAAGGGAAGAGGATCCACAACAATGGTTTTTAAAAGAGGCGGGCGAATTCAAACCCGATGTCGATCTGGATGCGCTGTTTGAACCGATTGCGAACGCCACTTTTCGCCGGCACAATGAAACGCTGGATGCGATTCTGCTCTGCGAAGACATCCGCACCCCTGACGTTTTGCGTGGACTGCTGGAACTGCCCGGATTTAACCAAATAGTCAATGCACACCGCGAAATTCCCAACCGCCTGAGTGCCATTGGTAAGAAAAACGGACGGGGCGATCTCTACCGTCTGCTCTTTCTTTTCTACCAGATGAATCTGGCCGGCCTTTCGATCATCCATGAGGAGGCGCTTCGGGATATCAACCGGGCGTTGACTTGGATCATCGACAACGAAAAACCCTGGAACATCCGCACGCTGATGGAGAAAACGTTTTCCATTCTTAAAGCCCGTGCAGCGATTTTTCCGGCCACCGCGCTCAGTTGTGTTTTAAACATGGGGAAGGGGGTTTACCGCACCCAGGATATCGATTTTATCAATTTTTTTATCGATCGGGTCATCGACCTGGGGTTTCAGGCCCCCAATATCGGCGGCGTGGGAAACGACTGGCAGATTCAGGTAAATACCGCCCATCTGCAGAATATCCGAACCTGGCTGGAACTGATCGAGCTCAGCCCCAAACGGTCCACGCGCTTGATGTCGTATCTGATTATCCATATTTCCATGTGCGGCGTTTTTATCAAGGACACGGACCTATTTCCGCGGGATATTACGCGCTTTCTCAACAGTGGCGTCGAGCCGGTTTACAATATCGCCAAGCAGCTGGCGCGGCTTTTCCCCGTCTATTTCAACGATATCGGGGCCGAAGGAAAATTACGCGACATTTCGACCCAGCTGGACGAGATCAACCACCGCAAGGATGTCCTGCTCCATTTCCTGCGGAAACAGTGCCATGTGGAGAGCAGCAACCGCATCATCAATTTTATGGAAGCGGTCCTACATTTCTGGCAGACGCGTGACAGCGAGCCGTTGCGGCCGTTCATCCCCCCCAATATCTTCAGCGAAATCAAGACGACTGGACCTTACGTGGACGGCGTTCATACCGCGATGCAGCGGCTCAAGGAACGCGGACTTGGCCAACTGCAAGCATTATTGCGAATGCCCGACGAGGGACTGCAAAATGTCCTGACCGAATACGAGGATATTGAACCGGTCGAGCGGCAGCGGGTTTATCTGGCGGTCAATTTCTACAAGTTGTTGAACCAGAAGTATAATATCGATTTTATCGAACTCGGCCACTATATGGCCCAGTTGAAGAACGAGGGTTTTCCAGGGCTGGAAGCGCTTGAGAGTGTGCTGGAGATAAGCGATTCACGTGATAAACTGCGTGGCCTGCTGGATGTCCAGGAAGAATTGAAGGCCATCGTCCTCTCGGATCATACGTTTGAAATTCGTGAGGATATTTATAAAAAGCGCCATTTCACCATCGACATCCCCTCCATGTACGGCAGTTACCACGAGATGAAATTCAATGCCTTGGGGCTGTCGTTTCGCCTGGAGGCCCTCACCAACGTTCTTTTCGAAAAACTCATTCGGCGGATTGATTTAAGTCTGATCACGCGCGCGACGTTCTATCACATTTATGATTTACTCCTTCTTTTCCAGCGGGCGCTTGCGCTGGACGGCATTTCCTCCAAGGAATTCGAACGGCAGCTGGGAATGCTGTCCCACGCACTGGAAGCCCGGGGGTTTACGTTTACCCAATATCTGGACATCTTCCGCGGGTTTGCAACCGCCGTAAAAAACATTATCAATGATTATTTTAACAACATTCACGAAGAGAATCTGGACGGTATCATTGAGCGCACCCCGAAGGATCAGATCCTGCCGAAATATCTGCCCGCGGACAGCACTGCCGAAAAAGAGCGAACCCAGCACCGGATATCGGAGATCTTTTTCCGTGACCTGATTTCCCTGGCGCTGGGTTTGCGACAACTGGATCTTTTCCTCAGCCGTATTCTCAATACCCTGTTTCACCAGTCGGCCAAAATTCCCAAAGACAGCTTGCATAGCCTTCTGAACTACGACCCCCAGCGTGCCGTGACGTCGCTGGTCATGCCCAATGAGCGGGTGGATGGCATCATCTACCTCGGCAACAAAGGGTTGAACATGGTGAAGCTGCACAATTTTGGCTTTCCGGTGCCACCGGGATTCATCGTTACCAGCGAAGTCTTTCGCTGCCGCGAGGTCATCGAACGCTATCCCCCTGCGGAAGCCAATTTTCGTGACCAGGTGTCGCGTCATATTGCCATTCTGGAGAATTACGCTGGCAAAAAATTTGGTAACGCCCGCAATCCGCTTTTGCTGTCGGTGCGCAGTGGGTCATCCATCTCCCAGCCGGGTATGATGGATACCTTTCTGGATGTGGGTATGAACGAAGACATTGCCGCCGGGTTGGCGGTCAAAACAGGCAATGCCTGGTTTGCATGGGACAACTATCGGCGGTTTCTGCAATGCTGGGGCATGTCCTTCGACCTGCAGCGCGACGATTTCGATGCCATCATCAGTGATTTCAAAGCCCGTTTCGGCATTCCGCTCAAGCGAGGGTTCAGCGGGGAGCAGATGCAGCAGGTGGCCCTGACCTACAAGGAATTGGTGCGGGATGCCGGTATTCTCGTGCCCGAGGACCCCTTCGAACAGCTCGTGTTGACCACCATGCGCGTGCTGCAGTCCTGGGAATCCACCAAAGCCAAGACCTATCGAAAAATCATGGGGATTTCGGACGATTGGGGTACGGCCGTAACGATCCAACAGATGGTGTTCGGGAATGTTTCCCGCAAATCCGGGTCCGGCGTGATTTTTACCCACAATCCGCGTTGGTCCGGTGATACCCTGCGGCTGTGGGGCGATTTCACGATCGAAAATCAGGGCGAAGACGTGGTTTCCGGACTCGTGACCACCTTGCCGATTTCCGTCATTCAACAGGAAACGGAAATGCGGGATACGGATATCACGCTGGAAACGCATTTCCCGCATATTTTTTCAGCTCTGGAAGGGTTCGCACGCGATTTGGTCTTCAAACGGGGATGGAGCCCCCAGGAGATGGAATTTACCTTCGAAGGCGATGCCCGGGAGGATCTCTATATCTTGCAGAGCCGGGACATGGCCATTCGGGAACGCAAGAAATTCATGACCTTTGATCACGATGACCTCGGGGACCGACAGCCCATCGGTCACGGGATCGGTGTCAGCGGCGGGGCCATGAGCGGGCGGCTGGTGTTTACGTTGGATGAAATCGACTACTGGCGCAAGCTGGAGCCGCAGACCGCGCTGGTGCTGGCCCGGTCGGATACCGTGCCGGACGATATCCGTGAAATTCATGCCTCGGACGGTCTTCTGACATCCCGGGGCGGATTGACCTCGCATGCGGCCGTGGTGGCGCATCGCCTTGGACGAACAGGGGTGGTCGGTTGCGGCAACCTGATCTGTGACGAAAAAAAGAAGCTATGCCGCATCAATGATATTGTTCTCAGTTCGGGAGACTATATCAGCATCAACGGTCAGGAAGGCTCCGTCTACCAAGGGTTGATAAAAGTCCAGGAAGTCTGACGTGCCGTCACCAACCTAAAGCAATCGTTGTTGCTTGTATCCGATGAATCAACGGACCGGATAGCATCAGGAGATGATTAGGGGAGCGGAAAGGGGGGGCAATGGATCTAGTAACGTTGTTTGAGAAACTCGTTTGGGCAACAGAATCATTAGGCATAGGCAATTCGATTTGGCTTATGTTTGCAGCTGTTATCATGATTCTACTCTTAAAAGGCGATATTGTGGTGAATGGGCGGCATCGGAACAACGTCCGGCAATGATGAGTGTAAGGAGGAGATATGGAACACCCCGCGGATGTGGGCAGAGGGCGAAAACTGGGCGTGAACGGCTTTGGGCGGATCGGTAAGCTGACCGTCTGGCACCATGTAGCCCGTAAGTTTTTCAGTGAGATCGTTGTCAACATCGGCCGCGAAGCCGGTACGTGCATGGCCGACCTGGCCCACTATGTCGAACGGGATTCCTCTTATGGCCGCTTGGGGCAATATCTATACGGACACCGTGCGGCCACGCCGATCAGCGACGTCGATGAGGCCGGCAACTGCCTGACGATTGATGGGGTCAAAGTTCGCTTTCTCAAAACCAACCGGAATCCTGTTGATCTTGGCTGGCGGGACCATGACGTCAAGCTGGTGGTGGAGACCACCGGGCGCTTCCTTGATCCAACCCTGCCGTCAAATCATCCCAGCGGCGCGCTGCGTGGTCACCTGGATGCTGGTGCTGAAATCGTGGTGGCCTCGGCGCCTTTTAAAATCAAAGACAAGGGGCAATCCATGCCGGAAGACGCTGTCACCACCGTGATGGGGATCAATGCCAACGACTTCGATCCCCGTCGTCATCGGCTGGTGTCCAACGCGTCCTGTACGACCACCTGTCTGGCCCACATGGTTAAACCGCTGCTGAATTTTTTTGGTCCCAAACGGATTTTGTCGGCCTCCATGGCCACTGTCCATGCCGCCACGGGATCGCAGGCTGTCCTGGATCGTCTGCCGAAATCCGGCGTCAGCGACTTGCGCAAAAACCGCAGCATCATGAACAATATCATTCTAACCACCACGGGAGCGGCCAATGCGCTGCGACTGGTGATTCCTGAAATGGAGGAAATCGGATTTATCGCGGAATCGGTCCGGGTCCCCACCGCCACCGGGTCCCTGATTATTCTGGTGCTCGATCTTCAGGAGGAAATGGGGGGAGAGCCCATTCGGCGGGACACGATCAACACGATCTATCGCCAGGCGGCCGAAATGGACCCCAACCGTTACTTCCATTTTTCCGAGAAACAGAATGTCTCGGGCGATATCGTAGGCTACCCGCGTGCGGCAACCATTATCGAAGGGCACGAAACCCATACCCGTACGGCCGAAGTGACGTTTGATCTCAACAGCATCCCCGGGCTGCCGGAAAGCGTCCTGGATGCCGTCAAACATCATGTTTACCGCATTCCCATTACCCAGGCGGTGATCTACGGCTGGTATGACAATGAGATGGGAAGCTACGTCAACATGCTGGGAGACCGCACCGTAACGGTTGCGGAACACATGATGTAGCCGCTCCTGTCGGGCGGAACGTTGGGACTCCGTCGGACTTCCCCGGCTCGTCAGGCGTTACGGGCGTTGGGGCAGACCGAGAGGACCGGGCAGGGTGCCTGCCGTATGATGCGGTCGGTGGTGGAACCCACGAACAGGGTTCCCATCAGGCCATGACCGCGAACTCCCAGCACTATCAGGTCGATCGCCTGCGTCTCGGCATACCCCAGCAGCCGGGCATAGGGTTGCCCCTCCTCCAGCGTGGTAACCGGATGACACCAGTGCCGGGCGTCTTCCGGCACCAAACCGTCCAGTTTGGACTGCAGGAAATCCTGAATGACGATCGATGATGTCGGTCGATGCGCAAAAGCAGGCTTCAGCGTTTCCGTATACAGCGGGGTCTCGATGATGTGAACCAGGTGCAGTTCGGCCTGGAATTCCTGTGCCATGCGCAACGCATTCCGGAATGCCAGGTCGGCATCCGGCGAGAAGTCACACCCCACCATTATTTTTTTGAAGCGCAAGGCGCCTTTCGGCGCCGCATCGCCTTGCTCCTGGTGCGCAGGGATCACCAGCAGCGGGCAGGGTAAGGTGCGCATGAGGCGTTCGGTGACGGACCCCAGCAGCAGCCGTTTCAATCCCCGGCGACCGCGTGTCGCCGTCAGTGTGATATCCGCTGAACGCTCTCGGGCCACCCGGTTGATTTCATCGGCGGCATGCCCTACGACAAGAAGGGGGTCCCACGCCACCCCGCAGTTTTCCATGCGTTCCGCGATCCATCGTCCGGCATAGTCGATATTCCGGTTCAATTGTTCTTCCGGCGCAAGGTAGGCCTCCCCGTAAATCGAAGGGGCGGGCAGGTCGATACAATGGCAAATGAGCAGGTGGGCCTGGAATTCACGTGCCAAGGCGATGCCGTAGGCGATGGCCTGGTCGGAAGCATCGGAAAGATCGATGGCGCAGAGAATTTGCTGATAAGTGACGCGCATTCCGTATCCTTTCGTCTGAGAAGTTGGGTGCCGGGCACCTTTATAAACCTGGCATCGGAAAGGTTGACTTACGATCGGAAACGGTCGAGAAGAGTGAAATAATGAATTTATACGGAATCATCCCGCTAAAAGTCAAATTAATTGGCTGAAAGGGAGGGTCATCGGGTGAAAAACGGTTGATCCCGCGTGCGGGAACTCCTATAAATCAGCGGACCAATCAAGCGGTTACAGTGAAACCGACGTCGGTTCAGATTCACTTCATTTGAGAAAGGAATTCGATTTATGTCAGGAAATCTGCGTGTACTGGTCATCGGTGGTGTGGCCTGCGGCCCGAAAGCAGCGGCGCGTCTCATGCGGTTGCTGCCGGATGCCCAGGTGACCATGCTGGAGAAAGGCGAATTGGTGTCCTATGGCGCCTGCGGTCTGCCCTATTACGTCGAAGGGACGTTTTCCAACATCAATGCACTGACCCATACCCCGGCGGGCGTTTCCCGGACACCGGAATTTTTTAGAGACGGAAAGGGGTTTGAAACCCTGACCCGGACCGAAGCCTTGGTGATCGACCGTGCCGCGAAACAGGTCCGGGTGCGCCATCTGGAAAGCGGGCAGGAGGAAGATTTGCCATATGATAAACTGGTATTGGCGACGGGCGGGCGCCCCTTCAAACCGCCGATACCCGGCGTGGATCTCAAAAATGTCTGGTTCATGACGCATCCGGACGATGCCGCTAGCCTGGTGGCGGAAATCGAACGTCAGGGGCTCAAGAAAGCCGTTCTGGTGGGGGCGGGATTTATCGGATTGGAAATGGCCGAAGCCCTGGTCAATCGTGGTCTGGAGGTCACGATGGTTGAGATGGCAGAGCAGATCATGCCCGGTATCCTGGATGAAGACATCGCCCGGGTGGCCCAGATCCATATGGCGGATAACGATGTGGAACTGGTGCTCGGTGAAACCGTGACCGCTCTGGAGGGCGGCGATCGGGTGGATACCGTGGTGACCGACAAACAGAAAATCGCGGCTGATTTCGTGGTCATCGGAGTGGGGACGCGCCCCAATGACGACCTGGCCCGGGCCGCCGGATTGCAGTGCAACCGCGGCATTGTGGTCAATGAGTACTGCCAGACCAGTGATCCGGACATCTACGCCGGCGGCGATTGCGTTCCCAATGCGTATATCCATCGCCAGGTGGGTGACCCGCTCTATGTTCCGTTAGGATCGACCGCCAACAAACATGGCCGCGTCATCGCCAACCACATTGCCGGCCGGCCGACGCCCTTCAGCGGGATTACCTGCAGCAGCGTGGTGCGGGTATTCGACTACACCCTGGGCCGCACCGGTTTGAGCGAGCGCATGGTGCGCGCGCTGGGAATCGATTATGAAGTGACAACCTGGTCCGGTCAGGATATCCCGCACTATATGACGGCGAGCCGCTTATTCGCGATCAAGATGCTGGCGTCCCGGCGGGACCGCAAATTGCTCGGCGTGCAGGTGGCCGGGATGGGCAATGGCGCCAAACGCTTGGACGTCGCGGCCAGCGTGATTTATTTCGGCGGCACTCTGGATCAACTGGCGGATATCGATTTCGGGTATGCGCCGCCGTTCGCACCACCGATCGACCCCCTGGCCGTTTGTGCCCATGTGCTGACCAACAAACTGGATGGTCTGGCCGCCGGCATTCCGCCCCTGCGGGCCAAACGAATGATGGACACGCAAGACTGCCTTCTATTGGATATTCGTACCCCCGATGAAGCCAAGATGGAGTGGATTCCCCACACCGATATGGTTCATATCCCCCTGTCCCAACTGCGGAAGCGCGTGGCGGAACTGCCGCGCGATCGGGACATTTTAACCTATTGCAAAGTCAGTATGCGGGGCTACGAAGCCCAGCGTATCCTCAATGCCGCCGGTATCGATCGGGTCTGGTTTATAGAGGGGGGCGTGGTCGCCTGGCCTTTTGAAACCGCTATGCCGGGCCTTTAGGCGTCTTCAGGTGTCGTGCGGGGGATACGCCTGCTACTCCATCCGTCGCACGACACCGATGTTCCGAGACGGGCGTTTCGCCAGGATGGATTTTATTTTTTCCGAGAGTTGGATAATCGTAAACGGTTTTTGAAGGAATCCCCGACAACCCAGTCCGTGAATTTTTTCCACCTTACCGTCCAGTCCATAGCCGCTGATCAGGAGAACGTTGACATCGGCATCGATGGCTTGCAGCCGGTCAAAGGTTTCACTGCCGTTCATGCCGGGCATGACCATATCCAGAATAACGAGATCGATGGCATCCCGATGGGTTTCGAAAATGGTCAGTGCTTCCTGGCCACTTGAAGCTCCGATGGCCTGGTAGCCCAGTTCCCGCAGCCACTCGCCGGTGATTTCAGTGATGAACTGCTCATCGTCCACCACCAGGATCGTTCCGGCGCCGGACAGGGGTTCCAGCATGGTTTCGGTTTCGGATTGCACCGGCGACGCGGAAGCCGGCAGGAAGATCGTGAAAACCGAACCCTTGCCGATCTGACTGGCGGCCTTGATAAACCCGCGGTGGTTTTTGATGATGCCGTATGCGGAAGACAGGCCCAGACCGGTTCCCCGGCCGCGTTCCTTGGTGGTGAAAAAAGGGTTGAATATTTTCGGCAGGATCGCTTCGGTCATCCCCATGCCGGTATCATGAACCCGTATGGTAACATAGCGCCCGGGGTTCAGGCCGAACGGGTGAACGGACTTCATATCCAGCGTGCCGTCTTCTGTTTCGATGGTCAGGCGGCCGCCTTCAGGCATGGCTTGCCAGGCATTCACAAAAAGATTCATCAATACCTGTTCAAGTTGGCCGGGGTTGACCCGGACCGGCCAGCTGGCCCTTAACCGTTCGGTATCGATGGTGATTTCCCGTTTGGTGCGGCCAAACATGTCGGCTGTTTTGCGAACCAGCTCGTTGAGATCGGTCACTGCGGTCTGGCGTTGTTTGGTGCGGGCGAAATCCAGCAGCTGACGGGTAAGGCTTGCGCCGTCTTTGACATACTGCTCCATATTGCGAAGTTTCTGTATCAGCGGGTTGGCCGGTGGCATGCGCATCAGCATGAGTGATATATTGCCCTGCATGCCCATGAGAATATTGTTGAAGTCGTGGGCAATGCCGCCCGCCAGGGTGCCAATGGCCTCGATACGCTGGGCATGGTGCAGTTGTTCTTCCAATTCCTGCCGTTCCTCTTCGGCGCGCCGCAGATGGGTGATATCGCGCAACATGCCGCGAAACCCTGTCGGCTGACCATCCCGGTCCGTCACCAGAGAAGCGGAAATTTCCAGAATCATACGCTGGTCGTTGCGGCGGGCCTCAAAGTCCTGATTGGTCGCCGGGATTCCACTTCGAAAAACCCGATTGAAGAGACCAAAAAGATAACGCGCGGTAGGGCGGGAAAAATATTTTCGAAAATGGGTCAGCAAGAGCTGATCGCGGGAATAGCCGACGATCCGGCATAGCGGCGTGTTTACGAAGGTCAGATAGCCTTTGAGATCGACTTGGAAATATCCTTCTTCAATGCTTTCCACGATGGTTTGGTATTTTTTTTCGCTTTCCCGGAAAGCGGCTTCGGCGCTTTTCAGATCCGATATGTCCACCATGACGCCGCGTAAGCCTTTGAATACCCCGTCGTTGACCAGCGGGCGGCTGAAAGACCGGACCCAGCAATACCCGTGGTGTTTGTGTCGGATACGGTATTCGATGGAGCGAAGATCGCCGGTGATGACGCGCTCGTGGACTTTCTGCAGCCGGCGCTGGTCTTCCGGGTGAATCAGGGTCATGAATTCACGGCCCACCAAGTCTTCCGGATACATGCCGGTGAAAGCGTGAATGATGGGGCTGATATAAACGATCATGCCCTTGGGGTCGGTAGCGAAAATAACGGCCGTTGTGTCTTCAACGAGATTGCGGAATTTTTCCCGGTCTTTCATCGTGTTTTGCAGGAGGGTCAGGGCCTCACTCAGCTGGTGTTCCAAGGCCTGCCGTGTGCGGGTCTCTTTCTCGAGCGCCTTGCGCAGGTCTTTGATGGGATTGGCTGTACTGCCGCTTTCCATTCGCTAGTCCTCAGGCCTGTCGGGTCCGTTTGGTGGGGAACGGTGTCAAACCGTATTGCCATATTTTAATATGGATTTGCTTTTTTTTCAACATCTTCCATAATGCTCTCGGGGGCGACAACGCGGGTTAAGTGCTCCTGTTCGTCAATACGACGGCATTCGCCGGCCGATGCATCCCGACCTACGGCGTTGCGCGGCGCTTGAATACACAGGGTATTCGCGCTTCGTGCGCCTGGTATGTTGGGCGCTCGGCCATCTCGTTGCGTAACCGAGATTTGACGAACAGCAGCATTAAGTCAAACCATGTCGAAGCGGCTTGCGATGACGGAAAGGAGGCTTACCATACGCAAGTGTCCAACCAAAAATGAAAACGCCAATGAACCACAATATTATTGAACTTGAAAATCGCCGGGGGGCGGCGATGTTTGTTTTACGTCGCGTCATGCGGATGGTGCCCGACAGGGACAAGGACGACAAGCGCCTCCAGCGCCTGCTTGTCTTTCGCCTGTGGCACGATGGCGAAGCCGCAACCTGTGACTATTTGATGCGTCACATCCGGCGCTATATCCGGCAACCCGAGCCACGCCGGTTTTATGATTTTCTGGTCCAGGATCACATCCGCCAGGCGGCTGCAAGCGAATCCGAAGGACCGAACACCGATCCCCCCGGCGCGGCCTGAAGCGTTTTCTCTTCCTTTTGAACACCATCTTGACGTAAATCGGAACTTCCCCGGTTGAAGACTGCGGCGCACGGTCTGCGTCGGCGGCAGGCTACGATGGCGCGGCGGATTTAGGATTGCATTTTGCGGCGGTATTCACTATGTGTCGGGCGGCCATTCCGCCGGGAGGAACACCATGCTGGGAACCATTGTCAACACCGTCGCGATCATTGTCGGGAGCCTGCTGGGAGTATCCCTGCGGCGCGGCATATCCGATAAATACAAAGAAACGGTGATCGGGGCGATCGGCCTGGCGGTCTTGCTGATTGGGCTGAAAAGTGCCCTGCAGACCGATGCCTTGCTGCTGGTGATCTTCAGCCTGGCGCTGGGTGCGGTTATCGGTGAAATATTGCATATCGAAGACCGCCTGGAAGCGGTTGGCCGCTGGATTGGCAATCGTCTGGGGCGTGCCGGCGAGGGGGTATCCCAAGGGTTTGTGACGGCCAGTCTGGTTTTTTGCGTAGGGGCCATGGCGATCGTGGGGGCACTGGAAAGCGGTTTGACGGACAATCATCAAACTCTTTTTGCCAAATCCCTCCTGGATGGGGTGACGTCCATTATTTTTGCGTCCACACTTGGCATCGGTGTGATGTTTTCTTCCGTAGCTGTTTTCGTCTACCAAGGCGCAATCACCCTGACCGCCAGCTATCTCAAACCCTATTTGACACCGGCGGTGGTGTCCCAGATGAGTGCCGTGGGTGGTTTACTGATTGTCGCCATCGGTTTGAATATTCTGGATATCAAAAAATTGCGCATCGGCAACATGCTGCCCGGCATATTCCTGCCCCTGATTTACGATGTCTTGCGATCCCTGTGGCGGTTGATCTGAGGCGCTTCGGGGCTGTTGCCGGTGTCACCGGCCGGTCCGGTTATAGACGGATTGGAAACCGATTGTCGGCACGGGAAAACGGTTGCTCAAGTCAACCGGGTTGCGCTAAGATAATTGGTTATTGTTGGTCGCAACGCTTCCCAAGGCGTCAATTAACGGGCTGTTCGATCGCTTCCCCATTTGACGTAAAGGAATGACGAACGATGCATTATGAGGGCAATATGATCCGCCCCCCCAGCGAGGCCTACAGCATTCTGCTGCAGGCGACGGTGGGCTGTTCGCATAACAAGTGCACCTTTTGCGGGGCTTACAAAGGTGAGCGCTTCAAAATCAAGCCCGATGAGATTATCGACGCGGATATTGCGTTTGCCGCCGCCCACTGCCGTCATCAGCGCCGCCTTTTTATTTGCGACGGGGATGCCCTCATCATTCCCCAAAAACGGTTGTTGCGTATCCTCCAATCCATTCGCCAGCGTTTGCCGTGGGTGACCCGGGTGGGTGTTTATGCCAACACCAAAAGCATCCGCATGAAATCGGCCGAAGAACTGGCGACACTTCATGCCAACGGCCTTGGGATTGCCTACATGGGGGTGGAGTCGGGTGACGACAGCACGCTGGCGGCTGTGCGCAAGGGTGCCAATGCCCAGGGCATGATCGACGCCGGTCGCAAGCTGCGACAGGCCGGCATCAAACTGTCCATCACGGTGCTGCTGGGGATTGCCGGTGTTCAGCGCAGCATGGTGCATGCGCAGGAAACCGGGCGGGTGATCTCGGCCATCGATCCGGAATATGTCGGCGCCCTGAGCCTGATGCTGATCCCCGGAACGGCACTATACGACGATTATCAGGCCGGGCGCTTCGAACTGCTTTCACCCGAGGCCATGCTGCAGGAACTTAGGATCATGATTGCCTATACCGAAATGTCCGGTGGCTTGTTTCACGCGAATCACGCGTCCAATTATTTGCCGCTGAAGCTTAACATGCCGGCGGACAAGGCGCATGCGCTCGATTTGATCGACCGTGCGCTAAAAGGGGAGATTCAGCTGAAGCCGGAATCGATGCGGGCCTTATAATTCCGGTTTGAGAGCGTCGATGGCGGTGATGAATGCACTGGTTGTTGTTGGACGATGACGTTGGCCGCACAAGAGACAGCGAACAGTTAACAACATGTTTGAGGCGGGGAAATCAATAATGGATACGGCGCTTTTTGGGTCAGCGTCGTTGCGGCTCGTAACGATGACGGCTTTAGCCAGAGGGAGATGATTAAAATGACAGAAGGTGGGTCTGCCGGTTTGAAAAATCTCGACACCATGTGTATCAACACCATTCGAACGCTTGCCATGGACGCGATCCAGAAGGCCAATTCCGGGCATCCCGGTGCTCCCATGGGACTCGCCCCGGCAGCCTACGTCCTCTGGACGCAGTACCTGAAGCACAATCCGGCCAATCCCCAGTGGGTCAATCGGGATCGGTTTGTCCTTTCGGGCGGTCATGCCTCGATGCTGTTGTATAGTTTGCTCCATCTTACCGGTTATGACCTCAGCCTCGATGATCTGAAAAACTTTCGGCAATGGGGCAGCAAGACACCGGGGCATCCCGAATACCGTCATACCCCGGGCGTTGAGACGACCACCGGTCCGCTCGGCCAGGGGTTTGCCAACGCCGTGGGCATGGCCATGGCAGAGCGTCACCTGGCGGCCTGTTTCAACCGGCCGGACACCGCCATCATCGATCACTATACCTATGCCATGTGCGGTGACGGGGATCTCATGGAAGGGCTCTCGTCCGAGGCGGCTTCTCTGGCCGGCCATCTCGGCCTGGCGCGTCTGATCGTCATGTATGACGACAACGGGATATCCATCGAGGGAAGTACCGATATCGCTTTCACCGAAGATGTGCAAAAACGCTTTGACGCCTTCCATTGGCATGTGCAGACCATTGAAGACGGCAACGATCTCAAGGCTATCGCTGCCGCATTGGATGCGGCGCGACAGGAAAAACAACGCCCCTCCCTGATCATGCTGAAAACCCAGATTGCTTACGGAAGCCCCAACAAGGCCGGAACGGCTGATGCGCATGGGGCGCCTTTGGGCAAGGAAGAAGTCTGTTTGACCAAAAAATGCCTGGGATGCCCGGAAGATGCTGAATTTTGTATATCGGACGGTGTGCAGGCCCGCTTCCGGCTGGCGCTCGAAAGGGGCGGGGATGCTGAAGCCGCCTGGCAGGGGCTGATGGATGCTTATCGCTCCCGGCATTCTGATTTGGCGGAAACGCTGCAACGCGCCCTGGACGGTCGATTGGCGGAAGATTGGGACGCCAACGTGCCGACGTTTAAACCGAGCGACGGGCCGGTGGCGACCCGCGCTGCATCGGGAACGGTTCTCAACGCGCTGGCCGCCAAAATCGACACACTGGTGGGGGGGTCGGCCGATTTGGCGCCTTCCAACAAGACGTATCTCAACGAAGCGGCGGAATTTCAGAAAAACAGCTATGAAGGCCGCAACATCCGCTTCGGGGTCCGTGAACACGCCATGGCGGCCATCATGTCGGGTATGGCGCTGCATGGCGGTGTAAAACCTTACGGCGGAACGTTTCTGGTATTTGCCGACTACATGCGGCCGTCCATCCGGTTGGCGGCTCTGATGGGGTTGCCGGTTATTTATGTGTTTACGCATGACAGTATCGCCGTAGGCGAAGACGGGCCAACCCACCAACCGGTGGAGCATCTGGCCAGTTTGCGTGCCATCCCCGGTTTGACGGTGATTCGGCCGGCAGACGCCACCGAAACCGCCGACGCCTGGCGCGTCGCCGTGACGACCACGGACCACCCGGTGGCACTGGCCCTGACGCGGCAGAAACTTGCCGTGTTGGACCGAGACACGTTGTCACCAGAGGATTCACTCGGTAAAGGCGCGTACGTTTTGGCGGACGGTGACGGCCAGCCGGATATAATACTGATCGCCAGCGGTTCGGAAGTCCATCTGGTCATGGCGGCGCGTGAGCGACTGGCCGAGAAGGGTGTCAAGGCGCGCGTGGTCAGCATGCCCAGCTGGGAACTTTTCGAGGCCATGCCGGCATCTTATCGGGAAACCGTGCTGCCGACCGACATCAAAACGCGGCTGGCCGTGGAGATGGGGCTTCCCATGGGCTGGGAGCGTTACGTGGGGGATGCGGGTGCCATTATCGGTATGAATGGGTTTGGCGCTTCGGCCCCCGGGCCAGTGGTGCAGGAAAAATTCGGCTTTACGGTTGAGCATGTGGTTCGCCGAGCGCTCGAAATTTTAAAACCCCAAGCGTGATGGCCTATAAAAAAATCATATCGCAGAAGGTTTCGTAAAAAGTTCGAGATCAAGGCTTGCGAATCCCGAGGAAAGAGGCGTACTTGCGATACGCCGCAATGACGAGGGATGAAGCGTAACGCGGATATCGGACGTTTTACGAAACCGTCAAGCGTAGCGAATGCTGGATCGATCAGCAGGATCAAGGTTTTATGCAAAATGCGCCCAGCAGCATCCTGATTGTCGACCACGCGCAAGAGGCCCGATCCGACTTGGCGGACTGCCTGATGGAGCGCGGCTACACCGTCGCGACCACTTCTCCCGGAGATGAGGCCCGCTCCCTTTTAGGCCGGCAGCGTTTTGATATCCTGCTGGCCGAGGTCGGTCCGGACGGCGATGCCGGGCTTGACCTGCTTCGGCTGGCCAAAGCCGCTGATCCTGATCTGGCCGTCATAATGATGGCTGCCTATGGCTCCATCGTCAATGCGGTGGAATGCATGAAATTAGGGGCTGTCGACTACCTCCTCAAACCAATCAAACCGGACGAGCTCTGCGGCCGGTTGCAGGAAATCCTGGCACACCAAATATACCCCAAAAGCGCTTATATGGACAAAGCGTATCGATCCGGCGATCAGTTTGAAAGCATGATTGCGCAATCGGCTTCCATGCAGCGGGTTTTTGAGATGATCCAGGACGTGGCGCCGATGGACACAACGGTTTTGGTGACAGGTGAAACCGGCACCGGAAAAGAGCTTGCCGCCAAAGCGATCCATTCCAACAGCACCCGCCAAAACGGACCTTTTGTGGCGGTCAATTGCGGCGCCATCCCTGAAAACCTTATGGAAAGCGAACTGTTCGGCTATCAGAAAGGCGCTTTTACCAGTGCCGCCGAGACCAAAAAAGGGCGACTGGAATTGGCCCATGGGGGTACCCTTTTCCTGGATGAAATCGGCGAGATCAGTGTTCGCATGCAGGTCGATTTGCTGCGGGTATTGGAAAACCGGGCGTTTTATCGCGTCGGTGGCACGCAGCCCCTGGAAGCCAATTTCCGTGTGATTGCGGCCACCAACCGTGATCTGGCGGCTGCTGTCAAGGCGGGACATTTCCGCGAGGACCTCTACTATCGCATGAATGTCATCTCCCTGGAAATGCCGCCCCTGCGTGAACGCAAAGAAGATATCCCCCTGCTGGCCGAGCATTTTCTTTTGCGTTACCTTCATGAAACCGGCAAGAAAGCCATTAAGATCAGTCGGGGGGCCATGGACGAGATGATGCTGCACGAGTGGCCGGGCAATGTCAGGGAACTCCGCAACGCCATCGAGCGGGCCGTGGTGATCTGTAAAGCCGATCGAATTCGGCCCGAAGAGCTGCCCTTTTACCGGCCGGAATGCGCCGAGCCGAGTTTCAATGGTTCTCTGCGCCAGATGGAAATTGCCCACATCACCCACGTCCTCAAGACCCATGACTGGAATATGACCCGGGGGGCCCGCGTATTGGGGATTGACCGGTCGACACTCTACCACAAAGTCAAACGCTACCAGATCACGAAGACCGGGGCATGAACGACGGGGAAATTTTATGGATGGGCACTATCGAACGGATCGCGGTCGGGTCTATCCGCTTCAGAGCGTGGCGCCGGCGATCCGCATGGCATTACACCGACGGGCAACAGAAGATACTGAAATGGCGGGTGCGCGATAGGCGCCGATCCGCTGGCGGGGTTCCAGAGCCTATTGCCGCACCCGGCTAACGGGCGTGGCGGGGCGGAGGGCCGTTGCCGGCCCTCCGTTGATATCTTGCCTTCGGTGGCGTACAGCGTGCCTTATCCGATGGTCTTTTTTACAATGCCCAGCAATTTGTCGGGGTCAAACGGTTTGGCAATATACGCTACCGCGGATTTCACGGCATGGCGTCCGGCCATGCCGCTGATGACAATGACCGGTATATCTTTCAAGGCGTCGTCTTTGGCCATTTTGCGATACAGCCGCGACCCCCACTCCTCCGGCATTTCCAGATCGAGTGTGACCAGGTCGGGTTTGTTGGCCTTCAATTTCTCCAGCCCTTCCACACCGTTGGACGCCGTGTCGGTGTCATAGCCGTTGTCCGAAAATAAGGTCGTAAGGTATTTCACCACCACCGGGTCATCGTCGATTACGAGGATTTGCTTCGCCATAATCGGGCCTTTCTTTTGGTTGGTTGATCGGTTCAGGTTGCGATACCGCAACACTGTCAACGTCATCGCACGGGAGCGTCCGTTCAGGGCGCTTTGGCATGACACTCCCCGCAGGCCACCGGCCCGGCTTTAGCGGCCTGGTGGCATCCCCGACAGTTGAGATGATAATGCCGCACCAGATCCATGGGGTATTCGTCGCCTTCTGCACCGTGGCACTCGGAGCACTCCTGGTCTTCCGAGCTCTCATCTTCCACCAGATTGCCTTCATCATCATAATAGTGGTGACATTCGATGCAATCCTCGATACCGGCTTTTTCATTGTGTTCGTCATGCAGGAAGGCCGGTTTGGGACGCATACTGCTCGCAAAGCCGCTGTCCTCCACGAATTCAATGTCTTCCTGAGAATAGGCTGTCAGGGCGGCCATGGAAAGCACGGCCAAGAGCACGCCAATAAACAGAATATGTTTTCGCATCAGGTTTTCTCCCTTGTCATTCATGAAAAGGATTGAAAAGTCAATGCCCCGGTCGCACTAGAGCACACTTTCCGGCTTTTCCATGACTTCGTAGATGATATCGCCAAGAAATTTAAGATCCATACCGATTTCATTGTGGTGAATGATGTCTTCGAGACCGCCGTGGCAGTTGTGGCAAGGTGCCACGCAGGTTTCCGCCCCCCGGCTTTTGGCATCGAACAATTGCTGGGCTTTGACTTTGTTGCCGTTGACCCGCTTCATCTTCCACGGCGGGCCGCAGTTGATGACGCCGCCGCCGGCGGAGCAACAGAAGTTGTGTTCGCGATTGGGGTGCATTTCTTCGACATTTTCACAGATGGCATGGACCACATAGCGCAGCATGTCATGCAGCCCCCGGCCCCGGATAACGTTGCACGGATCGTGAATGGTCACGGTCGGCTCGTATTTTTTGGCGATTTTGATTTTACCGTTTTTAATCAACTCATAGAAAAACTCGATGGAGTGGGTCACTTCCACGGGCGGCATCCGCCAGCCCAAAGCCCGGTTGCCCATATCGTAAATGGAGCGGAAGGCATGGCCGCACTCGCCCATCACGATGCGCTTGACCTTGAGCCGCATGGCCGTTTCAAAGTGCATCCGTTTGATGCGGGCCATGATTTCGTTGTCGCCGGTGTACATGGCCATGTCGCTATTGTCCCAGCCCGGGGTGGCCGGCATGGTCCAGTTCAGCCCGGCGGCATTGAAGATGACGGCCGCCTGGTAGATCAGCTGGGCGCGGAATTTAGGTTCCGGACCGATCACGGAGTAGAATATATCGGCGCCTTCCTTTTCGACGGGAATGCGCAGGCCCTCGATTTCTTCCTGGGCTTCTTCTTCCTGCCATTGGAGACTGTCGATCCATTCGTCTTCCTTCACCCACATCTGGTTGTAGGTGACCGAGTGGCTCTGGGCCGTGTCCTGGATATACTGGGGGGATATTCCCAGCTTGTGGCAGAGGCGCCGCACGAAGAGCATGACATAGGCGATGTCCAGACCAAAGGGGCAATACTGGGCACAGCGTTTGCAAAGATTGCATTCCGTGCTGGCAATCTCGGACGCCTTTTTCATGAATTCCACACTCACCCGGCCCTTTTTCTTCATGAGAACGGCCATGGTCTGTTTGACCTTGCCGGCAGGGGAATAGCGCGGATCCTTGTCATAGGAGAGATAAAAATGGCAGGCTTCACTGCAAAGCCCGCAGCTCACGCAACTCTCGACATAGGTCTTCAGACGGGCACCGGCCTCGGCGTCCATCATTTTCTGGTATACCTGCTGGATCTTTTCGGGCGTCAGATTTTCGGCGCCCTTTTCAATGCCTTCATCGTGAATCTGAGTGTTTTCAACTGCTGCATCCTTCATGATGGATATCCTCCCTGATGGGGTGCGTATCGTGGTCTACCAGTCTCTGGCGAATCTTACCCCGCCGAATTCCGACCCCATATAGCCGCGGGTAAAGAAGAACAGAAACATGTGGTTTAATTTCGTAAATGGGATGATTGCCAGGAGAACTTCCGCCGACAGCATGTGCAGAATCGTTACGATCTGGTTGCCCGGCCACTGGTGGTAAGCCCAGTATCCGGTCACGAAGGGGGCCGCGACCAGCGCTAAAAGCACATAATCCGATGTGGAAGAAAGAAATTTGACATCGGGCTGGACCAGGCGGCGCACCAGGAAAAAGATGCAGGCCCCGATGACCACCAAGGTCAGGATGTCGGCAACCCCGTCCGGCAGGAACCACCAACTGACATTAAAGGCTTCATTGATCAGGGTGATATGGGCAAATAGAAAAAGCGGGGCCACGAAAATACTGAGGTGAAATATAAAGGTAATGATCGAAAGAAACGGCCGCTTGCGGCTGTTCGTGCTGGCAAAGGGAAAAATCCAATGCAGAATGGAACGAAAGGCATAGTAAAAGTTCCAGTATTCATAGACATAGGCATCCTTTTTCTTGGCCAGCATGGCGCGGCTTATCAGCTGATAGAGAATGCCGCCGAAGAACAGGATGAAGGCCACCCAGGCGAGGGGGCCGGAAACAAAATTATATATGGCATGCATAATGGCGCTCCTTTCAGCCCAGAAATTTGTTAAGCGGTAATACGGAACGGGTGTAGATCGTGTCAGATCCGGAACCCTCCAGTGCCCGCAGCAGAACATGTTGGCTGTCCGGGCTGAAAACCGGATCCCATACCTTGGTGTAGGTGTTTTTTAAGGGTTTGCCGTCCATGACCAGTGTGAATTGGCCGTCTTTTTCGACTTTGGCGGCGACGTGCTGGCTGTCCGGGCTGAAGACGGGCGCCCAAACCATGTCGTAACCTTCCGACCATGCCTGACCATCGACACAGATGTGGTGGCGCTTATTGGTCACGCCGATGCAGGCGACACGATTGCCGTCCGGTGAGAAGCTGGCATCGGTGACGAAATCGTCAAAGGTGCGTGCCCAGGGCTTGTCGTCGACGGCCATGGTCCAGTGACCGTACTTGGGGGCCACAATCGCTGCCAGGTGGCTGCCATCCGGGCTGTACATCTGATGCCAAAGTTGCGCATAGCGGCCGTTCCAGAGGGGTTGGCCGTCGCTGACCATAGCCCAGCCGTCAGGCGTTTTCGCCGGTGCAACAACCGATCCGTTCGTCGGGTTGAAGGACGGCTTCCATATCGAAGAAAATGTGGTCGGCCAAGGTTGACCGTCGACGGCGATCGTGTAGTCATACAAATTGACGCGCACTTCGGTGGCCACCCGCTGATTGTCGGGTGAGAAGGTCAGTCCCCAGGCGTTGACGAAATTGCGCCCCCAGGCCTGGCCGTCCACGGCCACAGAGTAGCAGCCTTCCTGGAATTTGAATATTTCGGCCTCCTTGAAGCCTTCGGTCTGGACTACCGCTGCGGTGCGGCTGCCGTCAGGGCTTACCGCCGTATGCCCCATGTTGCCGAAGGCGGTCTGCCACGGTGTACCGTTGTTGACCATCAGGTACTGCATGCCGTTTTGAGCGGCGCAGATGATGGATTTGCCGTTGGGGGAAAATTGCGTATCCCAGAGATAATCGAATTTCTCCTCCCAGGCCTCGCCGTCCACCGCAAGTGTCCATTGGCCGGTATCGGAAACAATGCCGGTGAGTCTGCCGTCCGGCGCAAACCGAAGGAACCATACTTTGTCAAACGGGTTTTCCCATGCCGTCCCGTTGACACAGGCACTGAATTCCATTTCTCCGGTCTTGACGACGGCGGCTATTTTTTCACCATCCGGGCTGGCATATGGTTCTTCGACCCAGTCGAACGATGTCGGCCAGTTCCCGAATTGGGCAATTTCCTTTCTGCCCGCATTCCAGTCCCAACTGTTTGAAATGTCCATGCCTTTCTCCTTAGTTAAGTTGCTTTCAAAACATGCTTGGTGGCGCCATGACTTCCGCTATGCGTTGATGTTGCCGGCTGGGTCGGGGGGCCGGGTCTTATCAGCGAGATGGCGCTCCTCCCGTCTCTTGGAATCTCTTGTTGTACCGAACATAGGCGCCGATTTTCATCGGCCCGTGATCTTTATACTGCAAAAAAAAGCCGGACCAGGCGTTCCCATCCAATGTCCGGCAAATGGCGTACCACATCGTCGTGGACATCCGTGCCGAATGAGAGCGAACGGCCGGTGGTCATTTCAATTTCGCGCAGCAGGCGTTGAATTTCCTGCTCCAGTTGTTTGACGGATTCGCTGCCGATGAGCAGGTTTTTAAGATCCTGGCGCAAGTTGTCGGCGTGGACCTTCAAGATCCATCCGCGGGCATAGGGATCTTCACCCGCAATAACGGGATTTTCTTTTACCGACAGATTGATGGTGGAGACCACCCCGCTAACGGGCGACAGAACCGTAGCGCTGTGACGGCCGCGGCCGACGGTGATGAGCGGCTTGTCCTGGTGGACGGTGTTTCCGATCAATGGGACTTCGATATGGTCCAACGGGCTCAGCAGGCACAGGGTAAAATCATCCAGCCCGATACTCACGTCCGATTTTTCTTCGATGCGGACCCAGGCATGCCCCATGTGAAAATAATAACCCTGAGGCATACGAAACCCTTTGACATTCAAGACATCCAGGGGACGGACAATGGCATGGACCTGATGTTGCTCGGAAAAATAGCGGTCAAATTCGCAAAACAGGCATTCGTAATTCTTGCAGCAGATTTTGTAGTCGATCAGGCCGTTCGCGTAGAGAAGGCAGGGGCGTTCTCCTTTGGGCAACAGTTGCAGGCGCTCCCGTGTGAAAGCGATGCGCCCGTCCGGTACAAGAGGAATTTTACCCTGCCGGCGGGCATCCCTGTTTTTGGTGGCGGATTCACTCAGTGATTTGTCTAAGGGGCATTCGGCGCAACGGTGATCTTTGTCGCAGAGTTTGCGCAAATTCAAGCGTCCCTGGCTCCAGACGCAGGACCGTGGCCTGGAGGGAAACGATGGCATATGTTCGGGCTGTGAGGTGTTCGCTTTAACGGACACGTCTCTGGATCCTGTCGGCAACGCCTTTTTTTTGGGGTCCTTTTTCAATGAGGCTCCATGATGGTGGTCTATATCACGTTCCAAATCGGTTCGTTATAAAGCAAGGACGGTGCCATTTCTGCCCGAATGATTGGAGAATGGATTAACCCATCGTAATGATTGTTGTATTTTGATGCATCCAAACCATGTTAAGTGTTGGAATTTACATCAAAGTGTCGAAAGATTCAACGTAAAAACAGATAATCGGCCTGTTAAATAGAAAAAAGCATACAAATCAATTGGTTATTATTACAATAGCAAGTGTTGAAAAATACAACGGTCGTGTTGTGTTTTGCGATGCGTATATTTTTACTGGCGGGGACACGAATGGAAACGGCTTCGTGGTGGTTTGACAGGACTTTTTCTTTTGCCTATAGCAGGAGTTCCCGCCCCATGATTGGATTTATTGGATGTAAAATCTACCGAGAGGTGACGTATGCACTTCGGTCGCGTATTGATAGAAGGCCTTTTTTGTCTGTTGGTGTTTGGATGGGGAACCGTCTGGGGAGGAACGGCAGCCATGCCGCTGCTGGAAGAAAGTTTGCGTTTGTCGCCGGAACTGGATTTTTGTGGTGAAGCGGTCCCGCTGGCGGATGCAGACATGCGGGAAAGGATGGAAAAAGAGCTCTTGTTATCCCTCTGGGACCGGGACCAGGCCATCTTGTGGCTGAAGCGGTCCACCCGCTATTTCCCCTATATCGAACGCATTCTCGCTGAGGCCGGACTCCCCGATGATTTAAAATATATCGCCCTGGCCGAAAGTGCCTTGCGGCCGCATGCCGGATCGCCCAAAGGGGCCATCGGATTTTGGCAATTTTTACCCGAAACCGGTCGGCGTTATGGCTTGATCGTCAATGACCACATCGATCAACGTCGCAACCTGGCGGCCTCCACGAAAGCGGCGGCTGATTATTATGCCGCGCTTTATCGCAAATTTGGCTCTTGGAGTCTGGCGGCGACGGCTTTCAACATGGGCGAGGAGGGGTTGCAGGCGGAAATCATGGTGCAGGGGACCAGGGATTTTTACCGTCTCTACCTTCCGCTGGAAACCCAACGCTACCTTTTTCGCGTTTTGTCAGCCAAGCTGATTTTGACTGAGCCGGAGCAGTATGGGTTTTATTTAAAAACCGAGGATTACTACCCGCCCCTCGCGTTTGATCTGGTGGAGTTGACCTGCTGGAATGAAACGAGCCTGGCCGTAGTAGCCGCTGCCGCGCAGACGGATTTCAAGCGGATCAAGGATTTGAACCCGGAACTGCGCGGTCATTATCTTGCGGCGGGGACGTATACCCTGGCCGTTCCGGAAACAACGGCGACCGGAATCCAGGAGCGTTTCAATCGATTGCATGCGGAGTGGCTTCAGAAAAGAACCGAGCGGGTGTACATTGTCAAGTCCGGGGACAACCTTTCCACCATTGCCGAACAGTTTCGCGTGCCGCTGCCCGCTATTTTGATCTGGAACCGCATCGACCACAACCGCCCGATCCATCCCGGTGACCGCCTCATCATTTTTCCGGGCGAGGGGGATGCGGATGGCCCCTGATGGCCCTTTAGGCGGGGTCAGGAGGGAAGCGTGCCCGGAAGAATGATTTTACGGCGCGACGCTTTGGTCGCCTGTCGGTAAAGAATCGCCGTGTGCCCGATCATTCCGGCCAGGAAGCATCGGGTCTGGCGGCAGATGGCGTCGACCAGTTCATTTTTCTGCTCTTTTTCTTTGTGTTCGATAAATTTCACCTTGATCAATTCGTGTGTTTCCAAGGCGGCATCGACCGATGCAATAACTTCGGCTGTCAGGCCGTTTTTCCCCACAAGAACCAGTGGTTTGAGTCCATGGGCCAAACTTCGGAGGTATTTGTTCTGGTGACTGGTCAGCTGTTGCGGCATGGTTCGATGGTATCCCCTTCATGGTTATAAACAGGTTGTGCCTGTCCGGCCGGATGGTAAAAAGCGGCTGCTATCGGTCTGCATCCAATTAGCGTGGCGCTTGTGTCGATGGTTGCCGGAAAAATATTTTCTAAAGTAGGATAGACGGCCGCGGCCTTCAGTTGCGGGTGACCATCAGGCGCATACTCAGTTGGCCGTCACTGGAGGCCCGTCCTCCCCCCAGAATCTGGCGATTAATTTCCTGGTAGCTGGCACTTGTCCCGGCGATGTCGACCCATTGATCCAAAGGAACGTTCAGGCGCGTGGCAGCCTCCGCGAAACGGATCGGCTGCCGCAATCCACGGGGATCGATATAGCTGATGTGCGGTGTGATTTCAATTTGAACGTTATTGCCCATGAGGACCGGCCGCACGTCGTAGCCGGTATCTACTTTTCTAAAGGTTACCGGACGCTTGATATGACCATGTTTGTGCGACAGGCGGACCCAGCGTTCCGGGTAAGGCACGTCATAGCCGGAACTGATGTAAGCCGTGCTGCCGGATCGCACGATAACCGTGTATTCGCCCTTGTCGTGGCGCTGGCTTTCATCCGCCGACAGCTCGACATCGATGCCTTCTTTCCTTTTGTTGCCAACGGCAACGGTGGCATCCCCTACTTCAATTTTACCCCTGGTTGCCACCGACTGATCCGAGTTTGTTTCCTGGCGGCCATATTGGACGCGAATTTTGAGCTGCGGAACAGGCTGGTCTATTTGGGAGACAAGCTGTTGGATCCGACGGACATTGGCCGCTTGGTCGATCACGATCAAAGAATTGCTGGCGGTATCGGCCGAGATAAAGCCATATTGACTGATGAGCGGTTGCACCATGGTCAGCATATCGTTGGCGTCACGGTGCACGATACGGATTTGGACGACCTCCTCCGATGCCAGTGCAGGCCCTGCGAGATAACCTACACCAAGGGCGATCCATAATAAGGGCAGGTACCACATCCAGCGCGTAGCGACTTTGTTGCGCACGCCATGCGGTTGCCTGTCGCCCAACGCGTTTTGAGCGATCAAACAGGCTTGTTTCGGCTGGTATCGGTTGTTCTGACGTCGCGGCATGGTGGCTTCCATTCTATATCGCCATTTGTGCTAAATATCCTCTTTTGCGCCTCCATATTAATACAGGGCGCCAAAGAGGCAATGCCGATGTCACCGGCCGGCCCCTGTATATCACAGCCCCCCCACGAAACAGGGTAGGATTGTCGATCCGTGATGGCGGCCGTCAGGCAACTAAAACCCGGACCGGTTACAGCAGCGCTTCACGGATACGATCCATGGCCAGTTCAACCTTTTCGAAGTCATTGAACGCGCTGATGCGAACATAGCCCTCGCCGCACCGGCCGAATCCAGGACCCGGGGTGCAGACCACACCGGCTTTGTGCAACAGCGTGTCAAAAAAAGCCCAGGCGTCTTTCCCTGTGTTAATCCAAATATAGGGCGAATTTTCGCCCCCGATGAAATCAAACCCCAAGGTCGCCATCCGGTCGCGGATCAAGGCGGCGTTTTTAAGATAATAGTCGATCAACGCCGTGGTTTGCGCCTGGCCCTCAGGGGTGTAGACCGCTGCGGCGGCCTTCTGGACGGGATAGGAAACCCCGTTGAATTTCGTCGTGTGGCGCCGGTTCCAGAGGGTGTTCAGGTTGTGGGGCGTGCCTTCGCTGTCATAGGCCCGGCAGGTTTTGGGAACGACTGTGTAGGCGCAGCGGGTTCCGGTGAAGCCGGCGGTTTTGGAAAAGCTGCGAAATTCGACAGCCACCTCTTTGGCGCCCTCGATTTCGTATATCGAATGCGGCAGGGAATCATCGCGGATGAAGGATTCGTAAGCCGCATCAAAAAGAATGAGGGCCTGGTTGTCACGGGCGAAATCGACCCATCGGCCCAGCGCTTCCCGGCTGATGGTCGCTCCGGTCGGATTGTTGGGGAAGCAAAGGTAAATCAAGTCAACCGGTTCTTCCGGGAAGTCGGGCAGAAAGTCGTTCTCCGCTGTGCTCGGCAGATAGACAACGCCGCCATATCGGCCGTCTTTATAAATTCCGGTGCGTCCCGCCATAACATTGGTGTCGAGGTAAACCGGATAGACCGGATCGGGTATCGCGATTTTGATGTCGGTGGCAAATAGCTCCTGGATATTGGCGGTGTCGCACTTGGAACCGTCGCTGACAAAAATTTCACTTGGATTGATGTCGGCGTTGCGGGACTGGAAATCGTGGGTGGCGATTTTTTCCCGCAGAAAGGGGTACCCCTGTTCCGGGCCATATCCTTTAAATGATGGGCCTTTGGCCAGGTCGTCGACGCCTTCATGAAAAGCGCGAATGCAGGCCTCCGGAAGGGGCCGGGTCACATCACCGATGCCCAGTTTGATCACCTCGCGATCGGGATTGGCTTCCTGAAAAGCGGAAACGCGTTTCGCAATCTCACTGAACAAATAGGAGGATTGCAGTTTGCGGTAATTTTCGTTGATTCGGATCATCGTCGTTTGCCTTTCGTGCCCAGTGTCGGTGTTTCAGATCGGGAGTTTTCCCTTGACCCGGTAAATTTCATTATGATTCGGATGGATTATATATCATGTCCGCCGCATGCTTCTCAAGAATGAATATCGCCAAGATCATATTTAGCGACTATAAGATCTTAAGATGACCAATGGTCAACTAAAAGACTACAGGTAAATTTAGAAGGTACCTAAAAATCTTAAAACAACTTTCCAGCGATATTGGGAATCCGGCCAAGCGTGCGGGATATTGTATTGCACCTTAATATAAAGGACCCTGCAACGACTCGCCAATACGTCAACCCTTTGGGAGGCATCTCCTATATGTGGACCCTGCCAAGAGTACCGATCGGATTCGGACTGTAACCTCAGCATGTGCAGGTAAATGAATTTAAAAAAATTATATAAAATTAAGCAAAAATAATAATAGTTAGATATATTTATAATTAATAAAGTCCGAATGAAAGGAATGGCTACAATATGTGATGATTATATATTGCCACGGGGTTCGCAGGGGGAGTTGGCCTCTTTTCCTCATTCCCCCCCCCTTTGGCAAGGGAGGGAGTTGCACCCGTTAATCAACACTTCAAGGAAGGGGGAGGGGGGAGTTCCGAATAGCCTGGCCACATGGCAGACGCGGTCAAGGGGGGTAGAGCCCTGGGACATGTGCACGTAACCCCATGCCCCTATTTTTAAAGGGGTTATTTGTTTGAATCTTCAATAAATTCTATTGGATACAAAAATTTCTTCAAATTATGAAGGATTCAATGCACATCAGGGAGTGTTTGAGAAACGGAACGCAGGTCAGTTTTATTGGGGGGTGGGAATCCCTGGGGAGACCCAAATGAGAGGTATGCCTAGAGGGGGAGATGGTCGGGAAGGGACGATATTCACTTATGACCGGCCCTGCAAGTAAAAGCTTGCACCACCCGGTTCCAAAAGAAGGGGGGCATCGTCAAGTGAAGAGAGTTTCGCACACCAGCCGACCAGCAATTACTCTGAGGGAGCTTAAATTTGTCGTGGGGGATCGCCACCCGATGCTAAATGGCAAAATGTAGTGGTCAACATAAGCAAGATTATGCTGAGGGTGGAGAGCAGGTCACGGTATATAAAGTGGGATGGTGGTCCTATCATCATGCGAAACCTCCATGGGGGTGGCGACGCGAGAGACGACGGAAATCGTGATGATCATTTTTATACGACATGGAGGAAAGAATTATAATTTGAACAAACAAATCAACACCGAAGGAGGATACAATGGGGAAAGACCTAATGACCTTTCTTAGAAACCTTGACGAGGTTTCAGAAGGCCAATTTCCTCATGAAGTCTATTTTTCTTGGTTTACATATCGCAAAAATGATTATTATATCCTATTAAGCCGAGGACAATTTTATCCAAGAGGAGGGCATTATGGGCACGAAGATCAATGCGTTTTGGCGCGTGGTTGCAGTACTAGGCATTATAAGCATGGTATACGCCTGTGCGACGACAACGGCTCCCACCGAATCATCAACCAAGACCTTTCATAACACGACCGATGCATCCAGCAAATTTACCTCCAGTACCAGCCCGGGTGGTGGTTCATCGGATTTGGCAAAAAAAGAACAAGCATTGGCCTTTTCGAAGGTGAACCTCGAGCGAATCAAAACCGATATAGCTCTGGGAGGAGGCGAGCATCTCACTTCGCTGGCCACCTTGCTGGATATCCCGGCCCGCAACCAGCAGGAATTTTTCACCCTGACAAAAACGAATTTCAGCACGCTGTTTGGTCCCGAAAATACAACCGCCGAGGAACTGTTGGCGCGGCTCGACACTGAACTAAACGCCAATCCCTATTTGCTCAAATAGCCTTTGCGGCAAAAACGAAGGCGTCGTTTGCGAACAAGGCCTGTAAGATACTCAATCTCCCGCAAGGCGATTGCGTGCATCATGGGTGTATTTATAAACATGATGTGGCCTTGTTCCCACTCGCCGTTTTCTGTCGCCGCGGCAGCCAGCGACGAAGCCTACCTGATTCAGCTTCAAAAAGCAGCCCAAGCCAAAAGGCTGTGGGAGCATCGTCATTGGCAGGTATTGCTTCACTACCAGCCTCGCCTTTGGAGCGGAGGCGCAGAAAGCCAGGTCGATGATGCCGCATTCTTCCTGAGCCCTTCCGGCAAATACGATCCCCAAGCCGAACTCGACGCCACGCTGGCAAGCTTCTTTGCACCTCCTGATCAGGAGGAGGGAGCCGAACACCCCCAGTGTAAATTTATTGCGCGCTACCAATGGTTGAAGCAGGAACTTGGCTTTGATGCCGAAAGCCTTCCGGAATATGCCTGCCCCCAATTTGACGACTGGGTGGCCGAGATGGACCCGGATGCGGTGACCCTCGTTTTCCCCGCTGCCTATCTTAATAATCCCGCTTCCATGTTCGGGCATACACTGCTTCGCATCGACTCGAAACAATGGAGCAAGGAAACCCGCCTGCTCGACTTCACCGTCAATTATGCGGCCGATACCCAGGAAGAGCCCGGATTGTCATATGCTTTGAAAGGATTGTTCGGGGGCTATGAAGGCAGCTTTTCCGTCGCGCCGTATTATGCTCAGGTGAAACGGTACGGGGATATCGAAAATAGAGACATCTGGGAATACCACCTCACCCTGTCCCACGAAGAAGTGCTTCGCATGCTGATGCATACCTGGGAGCTCAGGTCTGCCGGCCTGGACTACTATTTCCTGGACGAAAATTGTTCTTATCAGCTGCTTTCGCTGTTGGAAGCCGCTCGTCCGTCCATGCACCTTCTGGATCGATTTGGCCTGTGGGCTGTTCCGGCCGATACCGTTCGGGCCGTCGCCAATGAAAAAGATCTGATATCGTCCACAACCTTTCGCCCTTCCCGAAGAACGGTGCTTCAGGAAAGGGCGAACCAACTCGCCCCCGAATTGCAAAACATCGCTAAATGCATTGGAGAGGACCGGTGCCCGATCGATTCTGTTTCCCACAGAGGGCTGTCCCCCCTGGACCAGGCCAAGATACTTGAATTAGCGATGGAATATGTTGGCTATCGGTATGCCGTGCAAAAGGAAGATACAGCAGAAAACGATCCCTGGTTGATGCAGATTTTAACGTCTAGGAGTAAACTGGATATACCACCGCAAAGACCATGGATAGAACAGCCGCCCGAAAGACCAGATCAAGGGCATCGGAGTGGACGTGCTGAAATCAGCTACGGCTATGAAAATGACCAGCCATTTTTACAGCTGGGTCTCAGGCCTGCGCTGCACGATCTGGTTGATCCGTCCGGCGGCTATATCGACGGCGCCAAGCTTGAATTCCTTGATGCCGCAGGGCGATACTATATGCGCGACGACAAACTGGTCCTGGAATATCTGGACTTCGTTGACATCATGTCAATACCGACCCGGGACCGATTTATAAAGCCGTGGTCTTGGAAAGCTACTGCAGGCCTGAAGCGGATGCAATTCGATGACGATGACCGGCCGATCACCGGTCAGGTCAATATCGGCGCCGGGTTGAGTTATGAATTTGCGCAAGACGCCAGGGCATTTTTGTTTGCCGAAGCGATGGCGGTTGTCAGTGACCGTTTTGACGACTATCTGGCATTAGGCGCAGGCCCAAGTGGCGGAGTTATTATTGAGTTGACCGAAAAGTGGCGTATGGCGTTACGTGGGCGCGCACTTGCTTTTACCCTTGGCAGCACATGCGGTTCCTATGACATTTCCCTCGAACAGGCAATCGACCTGACGCCGCGAACCGGTCTGCGGGTTCGTCTGTCGCGACAGCAAGAGTTCGGTAGCCCCTATAATTCCGTATCCGCCGGATATGTCATTTATTTCTAACAAAAGGATATGGTTGCCTTTTGCCCCTTTGTCCAGTTTACTGGTCATTTAAACAGAGGATTTCTTTGACCCGTTGGTCTATCAGGCGTCCCCAAACTGGACCCAAAACTAACAAGGGACTTATTCAACAAAGAATAAGCCATTGATATCATTTGATAAGATATAAGGATCGGGACACTTGAGCAACTGATAACCTATCAGTTGTTAGGTAGAGGATTTGGGGAAAGTCTGATCTAAGCCGGTGGGATTTTATGGTATATATACAAAAAGTTGTTCTGTCATAAAAAGAGGGGGTGGTACCCTATCTAACTGTAGTTCGCAGGGCGGGATAGAAGACCTGATCATTATCGGACCCGGATTACGTTGACGTTATAAAGGGGTAGGGCAGGGACTGGCGGTCCGGTACGCAGGATGCTGCACTTTCTTTCACCTGGAGTTACTTGGAAATATAAATTCTTTGGTGGGTATAGTAGTGGGTATAAAAAAAGGGGGTTAAAGACCGTAATCTCTAACCCCCTGTTTTATTTGGCTCCCCAGCACGGACTCGAACCGCGGACTCGGTGGTTAACAGCCACCTGCTCTGCCGACTGAGCTACTGGGGAATAAATCGAAAGAACACTGAATTACCCAAAGTGCCCGATCTTGTCAAGCAAAAATTAGTGAAGTCACGATAAATCCAAAAGGCCGCGGGTTCCTCGGCCGTCAATGGGGTAAAATCATTTTTATCAGCAAGTTATAAGCATCTGTGCCGCAACAAAAAGGATTCGCAGCAGGCGTTTTTTTTGAGGACTCTTTTGCCTTGATTATGAGACATTCAGGTTACGAATGCGCAGATGAAGCTCATCGAGTTGCGCGGCACCGGCTTCCGACGGGGCATTGGTCAGCAGGCAGGCTGCCCGCTGGGTCTTGGGGAAGGCGATGACGTCGCGAATGGACTCGCTGCCGCACAGCATGCAGAGAATGCGGTCCAGCCCGAAAGCGATCCCGCCGTGGGGCGGTGCCCCGGATTCCAGCGCGGATAGGAGAAACCCGAATTTTTCGGTGTAGTCGTCCTCTGAAAGGCCTAGCGCCTTGAAAACAGCGCGCTGCACTTCCGGCTGATGAATACGGATACTGCCCCCTCCGATTTCCGTACCATTCAACACCAGGTCGTAGGCCCGGGAGCGGACCTTGTCCGGTTGGACTGTCAGGTTGGCAAGATCGTCTTCCAGAGGGGCCGTAAACGGATGGTGCAATGCCTCGTAACGTTTTTCGTTTTCATCGTATTCCATCATGGGGAAATGTGTGACCCAGACGAAGCGGAACTCATCTGGATCGATGAGGCCCAGTTTCTGGCCGAGATGGTTGCGCAGGTGCCCGAGGGATTCGTTGACGACTTTGGGCTGGTCGGCCACAAAAAAGACGATGTCACCGGGGGCCATATCCAATCGTTCGGTTAAAGCGGCCTTTTCTGCGTCGGAAAAGAACTTGGCAATCGGCGACTGCCAGGCATCTTCCTTGACCTTGATCCAGGCCATGCCCTTGGCGCGGTAAACGGCGACATATTCCGTCAGGTCGTCGATTTCCTTGCGGGAAAAAGTGCTGCATCCCTTGGCATTGAGCGCTTTGACGATGCCCCCGTTTTTGACGACATTGGCAAAGACCTTGAAATCGGATTGGGCGACGATGTCCGACAGCTCCTTGAGCTCAAGCCCAAAGCGCATATCCGGCTTGTCCAATCCAAAACGTTGAATCGCTTCGGCATAGTCGAGGCGCTCGAAGGGCGGCTGAAGTTCTTCGTCAAGTGTATCTTTGAACAGCGCAGTAATAAGGCCCTCGCTCACCGCCATGACATCTTCTTCGCCGACGAAAGACATCTCCATATCCACCTGGGTGAATTCCGGCTGGCGGTCCGCGCGAAGATCTTCATCACGGAAGCACTTGACGATCTGGTAGTAGCGGTCGAACCCGGCGATCATGAGGAGTTGCTTGAAGATCTGGGGCGACTGGGGTAGCGCAAAAAAGGTGCCGGGGTTGACCCGGCTGGGAACCAGGTAATCGCGCGCGCCTTCGGGTGTGCTGCGGGTGAGCATCGGCGTTTCAATATCCAGAAAGCCATTGGCATTCAAAAAGGATCGGATGCTGGCCGTCGCTTTGTGGCGCAGCATCAAATTTTTCTGCAGGGCCGCGCGGCGCAGGTCCAGATGCCGGTGTTTCAACCGGATGGTTTCGGAGGCATCCACCTGATCTTCGATCATGAACGGCGGGGTTTGGGCGGCGTTCAAAATTCTGAGCTCTGTGACAAGAATTTCAATCTCACCCGTGAAGAGCTGGGGGTTGGTCATGCCTTCCGGTCGATGATCGACTTTGCCCCGCACCGCAATCACAAACTCATTGCGCAGGGCCTGAGCCTTGTCATGCACTTCCGGGCTGATGGCCGGGTTGAATACGACCTGAGTCAGGCCCTCGCGGTCACGCAGGTCAACGAAAATAACACCACCATGGTCGCGGCGCCGCTGAACCCATCCCATCAGGACGACTTCCTGACCGATGGCCGTTGCGGTGAGTTCCTGGCAGTGGTGGCTGCGTCTCATTGTGCCGAGTATGTCCCCTGTCAATGCGATGACTCCTTATTGTCCGATGGTGACGGATGTTCGATGTGTATGGCCGGAAACGGTTCTCAGTCTCAGGTCTTCTTAAAGCGTTCGATGAGGCGGTTTGCCAGATCCCGCATGGGTACGTCTATCTGTTCCTTGCTGGCCATGTTGCGCAGGGTCGCGGTGCCTCGCTGCATTTCTTTTTCCCCGAGAATCAGTACATGGGATGCGCCCAGTTTATCGGCGCGTTTCATCTGGCTCTTGAGGCTTTTATCGCCGTACTCCATTTCCGCGGCAATACCGCTGGTGTTCAATTGACAGAGCCACTGGAAGGCTTTCCTCCGTGCTTCCTCTCCTAACGCGGCAATAAAAAGCGCCGGCTGAAGCGGTGCCGGTTGGCGAATGGTGCCGACAATTTCGGCCAGGCGGTCCAATCCGATCGCAAAGCCGGTGGCTGGGATATCCGGCCCTCCCAGGGTGTGCGCCAGGCCGTCATAGCGCCCGCCGCCGGCAATGGCGTTCTGGGCGCCCAGCGCACTGGTCTGGATTTCAAAAGTGGTGCGGATATAGTAGTCCAGGCCCCGCACGAGGCGGTCGTCGATGGTGAAGGCCACGCCCTGGCCCTCGAGCGCCTGTTGCACGGTCGCAAAATGCGTCTGGCATTCCGGGCACAGATAGTCCGCCAGGGCCGGCGCGTTTGCGGTGGCCTCACGGCAGCCCGGAACCTTGCAATCCAGAACCCGCAGCGGGTTGGTCTCGCGGCGGCGCACACAGTCGCTGCAGAGATGGTCGCCGGCCCCGTCCAGGAAGGTTTTCAGCGCTGTACGAAAAGCTGGGCGGCACGCGGGGCAGCCCAGGGAATTGATGTGCGGCGTGGCATCCGTCACCCCCAGAGCGTTCATGAGGTGCACCAGCACCAGAATCAACTGCGCGTCGGCATAGGGTGATGCCACACCGAAGATTTCGGCATTGATCTGGCTGAACTGGCGGTAGCGGCCTTTTTGCGGCCGTTCCCGACGGAACATGGGGCCAATGGTGTAGAATTTGTGGACCGCTTCCCGGGCATAGAGCTTGTGCTGCAGGTAGGCCCGCACGATGCCGGCCGTGGCCTCGGGCCGCATGGTCAAAAGGTCGCCGCCACGGTCCTGGAAGGTATACATTTCTTTTTCGACGATATCGGTGCTTTCACCGATGCTGCGGGCGAAAAGCTCGGTCTTTTCCAGCAGGGGCAAACGGACTTCATGGAAACCAAACGCATCGAAGATCGTTTTGGCCTGCTGTTCGATGGATTGCCAGAGTTCGGATTCACCCGGCAGAATATCTTTGAACCCTTTGATGGACTGCAGTGGTGTCATGGTCGTTGCCGTATCTGTTCCGTGCCGCGTGCACCGGTTGCCGATCTTAAAAAACGATGGCGGCGTCATCAATTAAAATCATATTGTCTATATTACCTGCGAAGGGTTAGTCAACAGCATTGTTCGCCCCAGTCTTTATAGGAGGATAGCGCGAGGGCCGTCGCCCGGCGCGATCGGTATTTGAGTTGGACTTTTATGCCGGAATCCGTTAAAAATTAAAGTTTAGCGGATACTTACAAGTAATGGATACCGCGGCCCCAAAGGCCGCACCAGGCTGAATGGAGGAGCGACCATGCAGAAACTGTTGTTGGCAATGCTCATTGGATGTTTTTGGTTGACCCCGCTAAGCGCTTTCGGCGCCATGACCATCAAGCTCGGGGTGGTGACCAAGCCCGGGTCGGCCCAGAATATCGTTGCCGAGAAATTCAAAGCGCTGATGGAAGAGCGCTCCGGCGGCGAGGTGGCCGTCAAGATCTATCATTCCAAATCCATCGGCAACGAAACCGAGATCCTGCAGCAAATCCAGATGAACACGGTTCAGATGGGCATTATCACGGTGGGCCCCTTCGACACCTTCGATCCGATCGTCCGCGTTGTCAACTATCCCTTCCTGTTCAAGAACAACGAACAGGCCGATGCCATCCTCGATGGACCTCTGGGCCAGGAAATTCTGACAAGCCTTGAAAGTTCAGGGTTTAAAGGGCTTTGTTTTTCTGAAAACGGGTTTCGCAACCTGACCAACAACAAACGTGCCGTGCGGGTTCCGGACGATGTCGACGGGTTAAAAATCCGTGTTATGTCTTCGGCGCTGCACAAAACGATCTGGCAGACCCTGGGTGCCAACCCCACCCCCATGCCCTGGCCGATCTATACCGAACTGGAACAGGGCGTTATCGACGGACAGGAGAACCCGCTCTGGGTGATGCAGGAATACAAGTTTTACGAAATTCAGAAATACATGACCTTGACGCGGCATGTCTACTCGCCCCACATTGATGTGGCCTCCCTGACGTGGTGGAACACCCTCAAAGCCCCGATGCAGGATATGATTTTGAAGGCGATTCGCGAAGCCGCCGACTATCAGCGTAAGGACAACAGGGAAAAAGATGCCGCTCGCCTGGTTTTTCTCAAGGAGAAAGGGATGGAGGTTGAAGAGGTCCCTGATCTTACCGCCTTTCGTGCCAAACTGGCCTCCCTGCAATCAAATTCGATTTACAGCGACCCCAGGGTGAATGATCTTCTGCGCCGCATGCTGGAAGCGACCCGCTGATCGATTGGAAAATGGACCGCCATGATGACCCAAGGCCTCCGCAACAACCCCCTTGACCGGTTCAGCCGGCGCACCAATGCCGTGGTCGAACAGTCACTGCTGGGCTTGGGCATCCTGATGATCGGGGTCGTGGCGGCCCAGGTCTTCTTCCGGTACGTGCTGAACCATTCCCTTTTCTGGTCGGAGGAACTGGCCCGTTACATTCTGGTCTGGTTGACGTTTCTCGGTGCCAGCGTGGCCTATCGGCGCGGTGTTCATCCGCGCATCGACTTGTTTGTCTCCCGTTTTGGCACGCGCGGTGCCCGGGCCATTCATGTTGGTACCCATTTGGTTGCCATGGCCTTTTTCAGTGTGCTCGTCATTTATGGCGCACAGTTCGCCTATTTTGTGCGGCTGCAGATATCACCGGCCCTCCAGATTCCCAAGTGGATCGTCATGCTGGTGCTGCCGATCAGCGGTATGGTCATGATCCTGCATGCCCTGGCGGCCATCGTATCGGAGCCCAGGGAGCACGCTTCGTGACGGCCGAAGTCCTGATCGTTACCCTGCTGGTGCTGTTTGCCCTGAATGCGCCCATCGCCATCGCTATCGGCGGTGCTTCGGTGGTGGGCATCCTAATCCAGGGCGATTTCCCGATGATGGTCATGGCCCAGCGCATGTTCGGCGGAACGGACTCGTTTCACCTGCTGGCCGTGCCGCTGTTCATGTTTGCCGGGGCCCTCATGGAAGCCGGCGGCATCAGCCGCCGCATCATCGATCTGGCCAATGCGTTGGTGGGATGGCTGCCCGGTGGTCTGGCGGCGGTGACGATCGTTTCGGCCATGTTTTTTGCGGGGATTTCCGGTTCGGCGGCTGCGGATGCGGCGGCCGTGGGGGCCATCCTGATTCCGGCCATGAAAAAATCCGCCTACGACTCGGATTTTTCAGCGGCCGTTTTGGCTTCGGGGGGCTCCATCGGTGTCATTATCCCCCCTTCGATCCCGATGATCATCTTCGGTTTCCTGACCGGTGCGTCGATCGGCCAGCTGTTTGCCGGCGGCATCCTGCCGGGGCTTCTGGTGGGGAGCTCGCTGATCGTGGTGGCCTCGGTGATTTCGAAACGCCGTGGTTACGGCGCGACTTTCCAATTTTCGGTAAGGCAAGTAGGGCGCACCTTTCGGAAGGCGCTTCTGGCTTTGGGAGCACCACTGATTATTCTGGGGGGCATTCTGCTGGGGATTTTTACGGCCACCGAGTCGGCTGCCATTGCGGTCGTCTATGCCCTGGTGGTCAGCATGGCGGTGTACCGGGAGATCCAGTGGCGTCAGCTTCCGAAAATTTTAATCGATGCCGCTGTCACGGCTTCCTTGGTGATGTTCATCATTGCGGCCGCTTCGATTTTCAGCTGGATCGCCGCCATCGAAGAACTGCCGGCCCGGTTGGCCGGGGTGCTTTTGGCACTGACCACCGATCGCGTGTTTTTGCTCCTGTTGATCAACCTGATTCTGTTGATCGCCGGTACCTTTGTGGAGACCACGGCGGCCCTGATCTTGCTGGTCCCCATGATCGTCGCCATGCTGCCGGCCCTGGGGATCGACCTGGTGCAGCTCGGGGTCATTGTCGTGACCAACCTGGCCATCGGCATGCTCACGCCGCCCATGGGCATCTGCCTGATTGTAGCCGGAACCATATCCGGTGACCGGCTGGGGGCGATTGCCTGGCGCATTGTTCCTTTTTTACTGGTGCTCTTGATCGATCTGATGGTTGTGACTTTTTATGCGCCGTTGACCATGTGGTTGGCGGGAATGGTGGCACGCTAAGCATTACTGCGCCGTTCCTTGCCGGGCTGCGTTCTTCGCGGGTTCGACCGCTGCGGCGTACTTCAGTACGCCTCGCTTCGAGCCCTTGGGCGGCTCTGCCCAACGGGAAATTGCGCAGCGCTTTATCAGATTTTCTCTTCATAATAGAAAAGGAGGACGATGATGGCGGCAACGGTGACAATTCCCCGCCTGTGGGAAATGAAGGAGAAGCAGGAGAAGATCGTGGCGGTGACCGCCTATGATTTTGCTTTCGGTCAGCTGGCGGATGCTGCCGGCATCGACATGATTCTGGTGGGCGATTCCCTTGGCATGGTGGTGCAGGGACGCAGCAATACCCTGCCTGTGACCATGGATGAAATGATCTACCATACCGGCATGGTGGCCCGGGCTACCCGGCGCGCCATGGTGGTGGGCGACATGCCGTTCATGGCCTACCAGGCGGAACCTGCCGAAGCGATCCGCAATGCCGGGCGATTCATCAAGGAGGCGGGCGCCGTGGCGGTGAAGCTGGAAGGCGGTGTCTCGGTCAGTCCCATGATCCAGGCCATTTCATCGGCCGGTATCCCTGTCCAGGCCCACATCGGGTTGACGCCCCAGTCGGTGCACCAGATGGGGGGCTACCGGGTCCAGCGCGATGAGGAGCGCCTGGTCGAGGATGCCCTCAAGGTGGAGCAGGCCGGCGCTTTTTCGGTTGTCCTGGAGGGCATTCCCACCGCGATTGCCACCAAGATTACCCAGCGGTTGAAGATTCCCACCATCGGTATCGGCGCGGGCCCGGCTTGTGACGGACAAATTCTGGTGCTGCACGACCTGCTGGGGTTGAGTCAGCGCCATGTCCCGAAGTTTGTCAAACAATACCGGCAGCTGGCGGTGGAGGTGCGCAACGGTCTGGGCGAATATGCCGAGGATGTCCGTGCGGCGCGCTTTCCGGCGCAAGAGCACTGCTACGACTAACAGGCTGTTGAAAAACTATTGCGCTTGGCAATACGGTGTTAAAATCCTCCTCAAAATGCTCATTTATTGCACATAAACTGCGTTTTTTCGTCGGATTTTGCCTTGTCTTGCCTACGCTCATGACGTTTTTCAACAGTCTGCTAAGAAGCGATCGCAAAAAAGTCTTTTTGAACCGGACACCTGTATGTCTTTTTGAAAATCATTTATGGATCCTACGTAGCGCGGCCAAAAGACTGGAGAGATCGGCATGAAACCACGAACCTTTGCCATTGTAGGTTGCGGGAAGGTCGGGGTCACCCTGGCCTGGCATCTGGCGCACATTGGATACCTGCCGCTTGGGTTCGCCAGCCGTCGTTCGGCATCGGCCCACGCCGCCGCTGAAAGCGCTGGCGGTGGGCGGGTTTGTCGCGATCCCTGGGAGGCAGCCGCGGATGCGGACGTTGTTTTCATCACAACGCCCGATGGGACGATTGGTTCCGTAGCGGCGGGTTTGGCCGAACACAAGGGCCTTAAGCGCGGGGCGGTGGTGCTGCACTGCAGCGGTGCCCTGTCATCGGAGATCATTGCCGCCGTGCGGCGCTGCGGGGCGCATGCCGGGTCGCTGCACCCCCTGCAGAGCTTTGCTGCGCCAGCTTTCCCGGAAAATCCTTTTCGGGGTATCATCATGGCCGGGGAAGGTGACGACAAGGCCCTGGATCTCGCCCGCGAGATTGCAACCGGCTTCCAGGCCACGTTTTTAACAATCGAAACGGAGCATAAAACCCTCTACCATGCCGCTGCAGTGGTGGCCTCCAATTATCTGGTGACCCTGCTGGCCGCATCCACACGGTTGCTGGAAGGAAGCGGCATTGCGCCCGAAGAAACTCTCAAGGTGATTTTGCCGCTCGTACGCGGTACTCTGAATAATATTGAAAAAAGGGGGGTTGCCGACGCCCTGACCGGCCCGATTGCGCGGGGCGACATCGATACGGTTGAAGCCCACTGCCGCAAGATCGAACAGTCTCTTCCGGATTTACTGCCGTTTTACCAGGTACTCGGCCGTTACACGCTGCCGCTCGCGCAAGGCAGCGTGCGCGCCGACAAGCTCAGTGAAATGGCCGACCTTCTGGGTCGGTCTTGACGGCGCGTCCTATGGGCCTTCCTGCCGGACCGATGGTGTCGAACCCCTAACTAGTGCCCATCCATAAATGTCCAATTTGCCCGACCCGCCTGAGGCGGATAAATATCGGTGTTGCGCGAAAAATTGAATCCTCAGAATATCAACCATATGCCTGCGGTTAAATTTTTCGCGCGCCTTGATCTCAACCAAATTTGCCAATTTCTGGATGGACACTGACTAAATGGCATGCAGCGTCAGAGGTCGATCCTGCAGATCCTGGTTGGCTTTGGTCAATAATTCCTCGGAAGAGACGACGGCCGTCGCTGTGCGGTCGCTGTCAAGACAGCCCAGGTAGCGCCTGGCCACGTCACCGACGGCAGTGCGATTCAAGGCCAGCAGACGTTCCTTGAACCGCTGGCGCTGCTCATCTTCGAGACCGACCAATTTCCGATAAAAGGCTTTACGCGCCGCGGGACCGGGCGGATCCGGTTTGTCGATTTCCGAGCAGACCTGGAGGATGGCTTCCCGGATATCGTTTTCGGTGTAGGCGCCGGATGCAATAAAATCGGCAACTCCGGCATAGACATCGATGGTTCTTTTGATATGGGGGTCGCGATAGGACCCGAATGCGAAAAGGCCGTCTTCCGGATTATAGCTTGCGAATCCGCCGTACGCACCGCCCTTTTCCCGAATTTCACGATGCAGATACAGGGATCGCAGCAATTTGGCGAGAACCGCCAGGGCCGGAGCGTCTTCATGGTCGTAGCGGACACATTGAAGTGCTTGGGCTACGAAAGACACCGCGGTGCCGGTGTGCCATCCCTCCCAAACCGTCGGAAGATCCGGCGGCGCAATGGGCGCGCGGCGGCCGGCGTTCATAGATCCCGGAAGGCCATTCAGGATGTCGAGGGCTTGTGTTTCTGCAGTATCCAACCCGGTGCTATCCCCGATGAGCGCGATCTTCATGTTGTCCCGTTGGAAGATGTTGCGGGCGATTTCCGCGAGCTGCACGCTGGTTTTTTCTAACAGGGTTGCATCGCCCTCGATGGCCCGGGTCAGGTCCTTGATGGTTTTAAGCTGGTGAACCCCGTGCCAGATTTCATTCAGATGGGCGGACGGCGTCATGCGGCGGCTGGCCAATGACATGGCCAGGCGATGGCCGTTGTGAACGACCGCACTCTCCTGCATGGCCCGAAATTCTCCGAGGAGACGGTTTAACTGGTCGAGATCGGAGAAGCGAATCTGGTGCAGCAGCTCGCTAATAATGGCGAAGAGCCTTTCCCGGTTCCGATCGAGGCATTTTCCTCCCATGGTGATCATGGGCAGGGACGGGCCGTCCGCGTCAAAGCGCGTACGCGCCTGGACGGACAGGCCGAATCCGCCAGTGTAGCGATCCAGGTAGCGGGCCAGTTCGACATAATCCCGGGTGGCCGTTCCCATGCGTGAAATGGCGAAACAGAACAATGGCAACAGGGGAAGGTTTTCCGGAGCAACCGATTCGATGCCCATTGCCGACGAAAAGTAAAAGATGCCGCCCGTCGGCTGGGAGTACAAGTAGAGGCGGTCATCGCGGATGGCTGTCGTTTCGACCCGGTTCACCAGGGGAGGAATATCTTCGATTGCGAGAGTCGGCAGGACGGCGATATCTTCATCCGTTTCCTGAAGACGCTTCAGGGCTTCGGCATCTTCCCCAATGCGTATGATATCATCCGGCGTCAGAGCGGCTTGGGTGGCGCTGAGCCTGTCGATTTCAGCCTGCTGATGCCGCCCCGCCAGCTCCTGGTCCGGTACCAGTTTGAAAATGACGCGATGGGGGTTGTCCAGAAAATGCCGGCGCAGGCGGTCTTCAAAGAACCGGGGGGTCGTCATCTGACGGCGCAGCCTGTCGATGTCTTCTTCAAACTGAACCAGACGGTGGGGCTCGCCGCCGTGAATCCAGGTGCCGGTCATGGCAACCAGCACCTTAAGACCGTAAGGATAGGGGGTGTTCGTGATTTCGCGGCGATGAAATTCAACCTGGTGAATGGCGCTTTCAATCAAATCCTGATCGATCCCGTCTTCGTACAACCGGGTCAGGGTCGAAAGGATGAGGTCGGTGATGTGGCTTTCGTCCGATAGGGCGACATCTTTCAGACCGCAGAAGAAGAGCGTGTCGCGGTTATCGGCATCGAAACCTGTGGCATCCGCCAGGGTGGACCCCAAGCCTGATTCCAGCAGCACTTTGCGCAGGGGCGAGGCCGGATTGCCCAAAAGAATCTGTTCGATGAGGGTCAGCACCAGCCCTTCAAATACATCCTGGATATCCGTTGTCAGCCAGGCAATCCCGATCTGGCATTTACGGGTGGGATCTTCGCCCGGCGCAAGAGGATAGCGATATTCGGCTTCCCGCGGTTTTTCCCAGCGCGGCTGGGAGGGAACTTCCGTTTGAGGGTCGATGCGCTCGAATTCATCCAGAACTTTGCGGCTGATAAACGCCAGATGATCCGTCAGCGGGAGATTCCCATAGGAGTAGAAAAAAGCATTGCTCGGGTGATAGTGGCGCTGATGGAACGCGCGCAGATCGGCGATCGTCAGATCCGGAATCGCCTGGGGATCGCCGCCGGAATTAAAGCGATAGGTGGAGTCAGGGTAAAGGGCGTGCAAGAGCGAACGGCCCAGCACCTGATCCGGTGAGGACATGGCGCCTTTCATCTCGTTATATACCACACCCTTGTACACCAACCGTTGATCACCATCGGCGTTGTTTTCAAACTCGATGCGATGCCCCTCCTGTTTGAAGCTCAGTCGCTCCAGCCGGGGAAAGAAAACAGCGTCCAGGTAGACATCCAGAAGGTTATAAAAGTCCTTGTGGTTTTGCGTCGCAAACGGATAGAGCGTCCAGTCGGAAGCCGTGAAGGCATTCATGAAAGTGCTCAGGCTTCGCTTGAGCATGGAAAAAAACGGATCGCGGACCGGAAACTTCCGGGAACCGCACAGCACCGTATGCTCGAGAATGTGGGCCACACCGGTGGAATCCGTGGGAACGGTCTTGAGGGCCACCCCGAAAGCATTTTCGCGGTCGGGGCACTGGATGTGTATATACTGGGCATTGGTGGGGACGTGCACCAGTGAATAAAAGATGCCGTTCAGATGCGGCAGCGGAACGGCTTTTTTTACGGTAAAGCCGTGGGAGGTATCACCCACGGCCAGCACAGGGGGGGCTGGGCTAATTTTCGGCAATGTCATGGGCATCCTTGTCGTATGGGGGAAATAGAATTGGCTTGCGGACGCGTTGTGGTGGCATGACCATGTCCGCCTCAGGCAGCGAAAATGGTCGGATGATCAGGACGCCACGTAGATGCCGCGGCTTTTACGTTTAATTTTCTCCATTTTATTGAGACGGAAAATGACGTTGCGAATCTTCTTATCGTCATAGCCGGTCTTGTTCTGAATGTCTTTGAAGGACGATCCCTTCGGGGCCTTCTGGATGATATCGAAGACGGTATCCAGCGCGGTCACCGCGCCAATTTTAGCGGCGCCCCTGTTCTTGCCCGTGGCGCTTGCTCGGGCGCTGCCGGATCGGAGGAGGCGTTCGATCTGGTCAAGACGCACATGGAGCTTGTCCAGGTCATTTTTGGTCGGAATATTATAATTTTGGATAAAAAATTTTACCATGGCGTCAAAGCTCACCGCTTTTCCTTTTTTGCGCGTCATGTTTTCCTCCTTCGCAACCGATTCGAATCCTTATCCTTGTTGGTCATTGGTGAATGACTTATCCTACCGACGTGCAACGGCTTGGTCGGCTATGCTGCAGGCCCATTTTTCACGGTGGATCGAACCAATGTCGGTAAAGGGCGTCCGGTTGTTGCGGTATGTGTCCATGCCGTCAGAAAAAATTACTTACGAAATATCTAAAGTCAAGCGGCATGGAATCGAATTAAGTCAATTTGTCATCGGGTGCCAAATGGCTTGCCAAGGCCGCCCCTTTCCGGTAGTCCAGATGGGGCTATCGTATTTTCTATGCTTGCCGCAGGTCCGCTTCCGGACGACGCCGTCAAGAAAAAAATGCCATCCTGACAGGCGTTAAGGAAAAACCATTTTATGACATCGCCTCGTATTTTACTCAAAGTATCGAACCTCAGGCCCAAGAAAAGTCTTGGTCAGAATTTTCTGCTGAACCAGGCCCTGGCGGAGACCATCGTGGATCGTGCCGGAATCAAAGAAAATGACCACGTTCTTGAAATTGGCTGCGGGCTGGGGGCCATCACCATTCCAGCGGCTAAAAAAGCAGCCCGTCTCGTGGCCGTGGATAAGGATGCACAGCTGCTCGATCTGCTGCGCACGGAGCTGGCGGTTCATCATCTTTCCAATGTCGAACTGGTCCATCAGGATATTCTGACCGTGAATTTTGCGGACCTTTTCGGCCCTGAGAAACCGCCGGTCATCGTCATCGGGAATTTGCCGTATAACATTTCCTCCCAGATTATTGTCCTTCTGATCGCCTCACGTGCGTATATCCGGCGCGCGCTTCTCATGCTTCAGAAAGAAATGGCTCAGCGGCTGATTGCCGCTCCAGGGAATCGCGATTACGGCCGTTTGTCGGTCATGCTGCAGTATGGCTGTGACGTCAAAGTGGTTGCGGAAGCCCCGGCCAACCTGTTTTATCCCCGCCCCAAGGTTGATTCGCAGGTGATCAGCGTGACCATCGAGGAGCGTATCCCCTATCCGGCCGATGACGAGCAGATGCTGTCCCGCGTGGTGAAAGCCGGCTTCTCGCAGCGTCGCAAAACCCTTCGCAATGCCCTGGCCGGAAACATCCTGAATGCCGATCACGCTCAGGTGGAAAGATGGCTCGCACGCGCTGATATCGAACCCCGGCGCCGGGCGGAGACCTTGGCGGTCGAAGAATTCGTGCGCCTGGCGAATCTCATATCCCGGGATGGGTAATGGTCAGCAGCAGTGTTTGACATGCCCGTGCAATTTCAATAGAACCGAACAGCCCATCGACGCCGATGGCATCGCCCGTCGGATGAGAATTCCTGAAAGCGGGACGCGGCAAGCCTGCGTGGTAGGCGGCCGATAATGATATCATGCCTGATGACGATCATCGGCATTTGGACTGCGGGGATGACCGCCGCCTTCAACCCATAGTATGTTTGCTATCAGAGGTTTTCCATGGACAAGATGACAGACGCCAAGATCCGGCTGTGGCTCAAGAACAATAATCCGGCGCTTCTGGAAAATTACACTCGGTATCAGACCGAATCGCTTGCCGATTTTTCATTGTCCGATGATGTCGCTTCGTCCGGCCCGGAGTCCTTGCGGACATGGCTGGAACGCCGCCATCCGGATATACTGGCGCAAATCCCCCTATGGTAGGCGGCCGATTGTTTCAGGGTGGGGACAACCGGGAATGGGATCCCCCTGACGACCGCGGCGATGTCTGCCATTCGGCAGCAAAGCGGGAACATCCCTTATGAACAGAGAAGACGCCATCAATGCCTTTGAAGCCCATGTATCCTCCGGTAAAGTGGCTTTTTTCCGGCAATTCGGGATGGATTTCGTCATGGGCGAGCGCCGCGGCCTGTTTCTCCACGACCAGGATGGCGCGAAAAAACTTTTCAACCTGCACTCCAACGGCGGTGTTTTCAATTTGGGGCACCGTCATCCGGTCTTGATCGATGTCCTGAAAGAAAGCCTGGATCGCCTCGACATCGGCAACCACCACCTGATCAGCACGGAGCGGGCCCTGCTGGCCCGTGACTTGGCGGCGCTTATGCCGGGGGATCTGGATTACGCTGTTTTTGCCTCGGGCGGCGGTGAAGCCGTGGATCTGGCCATCAAGGTGGCCCGGGCCCATACCGGTCGCGCCACGATCATTTCCGCCCAGGGGGGGTATCACGGCCATACCGGGCTGGCCCTGGCCACGGGCGACCTCAAATACCGTCAGCCTTTCGGTCCCCAGCCGTCCGGTTTCCAGCAGGTGCCTTTCAACGATGCTGGCGCTTTGGCAGAAGCCCTGGATGAAGACACGGCCGCGGTTATCCTGGAGACGGTGCCGGCCACCTTGGGCATGGCCCTGGCAGCCGACACCTACTTTGCCGATGTCCGCCGGATGTGCGACGGGGTCGGCGCTCTCCTGATTCTGGACGAGGTTCAAACCGGTCTGGGTCGCACCGGACGGTTTTGGGGGTTCGAGCATTTCGCGGTCCAGCCGGATATGGTCGTCATCGGCAAAGGCCTTTCCGGGGGGCTTTATCCCATGAGCGCCACGATCCTTCGGCAACCGTTGGAAGCGGTGTTCCACGCCGACCCCTTCATTCATATTTCGACTTTCGGGGGGGCGGAACTCGGGTGCCCCGTTGCCCGCAAGGTCCTGGAACTGTCGGCCCATCCCGATTTCTTGGCCCATGTGCAGGCCCTGGCCCATCATTTCCGGGAAGGATTCGAAGCGCTTCAGGTCCGGCACAACCCTTTCTTCCGGGGTGTTCGCCAGCTTGGATTGATGATGGGGCTCGAATTGCAAGATGATTGGTGCGGTCCCATCCTTTCCAAAACCGCCTATGACCACGGCCTTCTGATGGTATACGCCAACAATGCACCGGCGGTGTGCCAATGTCTGCCGCCGCTGACCATGGCGCTCGATCGTGTCCCATGGGTGCTGGAACGCCTGGATCAGGCGCTCGCGGCGGCGGCTGAATTTCGTGAGACCCTGGGTTGAAATCCGACTGGGGCTGACCTGGTGCGCCGCCACAGGTGGGTCGCCCGCAATCGAGGTGTGATGGTTCTGATGGAACACTCCTTGTCCGTCGACCGGGAATTTCTGGAACGCTTTGAAACGGGGCTGGATCCCCAGCATCCCGAGACGTCCCGGATTCCGGCCCGTATCCTGGGATATGGTGAAATATCGAGTATTTTTGCCATCGAAGGGATGCCGGCGGTCGCGTTCAAGCGCATGCCGATTTTCGGCACGGTCCCGGAAGCCGAATCCTATGCGGCGATGTTCCACACCTACAGCCGGCACCTTGGGGAGGCCGGACTGACCCTTCCGGAGCAGGCCACCGCCGTGGTTCCATCGGCCGGCGGGGGTGTTGTCCTCTATATTGTGCAGCGGCAGCTGCCGGATGAAGACTTCGGCCATCATCTCATCCATGCGATCGACCGTGACGATGTGCTGTTGCTGATACGCGACATCGTGAGGCTGATCGACGGTGTCTGGGCCTTCAACGCTACCCGCAAGCCGTACCTGGAACTGGCCCTGGACGGGCAGTTGTCCAACTGGGTGCGTTCCGTGTACGATCCATCGCATGCGGTGCTGTATATCGACACGAGCACCCCGTTGTTCCGAATCGACGGCCGGGAACAACTGGATCCCGAAAAACTGCTGAAAAGTGCGCCGGGCGCCCTGCGTTGGATTCTCAGACGGTTTTTTCTGGCCGATGTGATGAATCGCTATTATTCCCACCGTGACGTGGTGATCGACCTGATCGCTAATCTATACAAGGAGCAGCGGCCGGATCTGATTGTCCCCGTGACCGAGACCATCAACCACTATTCGACCGTTCTGGACCGGCCAATCCAGCCGAAAACGGTGGATCGCTATTACCGCAGTGATCGCATCATCTGGACACTGTTTCTGGCATTTCGGCGAATGGATCGATGGCTGTCCCGGTATCTGTTGCGCCGTCGCTACGAATTTATTCTTCCCGGGCCGATCAAACGGTGACGATTTCATGTGCGACACATTCGTAGCAACGGCAGCCGCCACGGCCGACGGTTCGGTGATTTTCGGCAAGAACAGCGACCGGGAAGCCAATGAGGCCCAGGCCCTCGAATATCATCCGGCGCGGGAATACCCACCCGGAGCCCGCCTGCGGTGCACCTATATCGACATCCCCCAGGTGCCCGCCACACGCGCAGTGTTGCTCTGCCGTCCGTTCTGGATGTGGGGGGCGGAGATGGGGGCCAATGCGGCGGGTCTGGTGATCGGCAACGAGGCCGTATGGACCCGAATGCCGCTGAACCGCAAGGACGGCCTGACCGGCATGGATATGCTGCGCTTGGCCCTGGAGCGGGCGGGAACGGCGGAGCAGGGGGTGGACGTCATGGCCGGCCTGCTGCACGATTTCGGGCAGGGCGGGATCTGCGGCTACCGCGACCGCCGCATGGCGTATCACAATAGCTTTATCCTGGCCGATCCGCAAATCGCCTGGGTCATGGAAACCGCCGGACATTTATGGGCAGCGAAACGCATCCAGGGGTCTTACGCCATCAGCAACGGACTGACTCTCGGGGCTGATTTCGATCGGGCCCATCCCGACCTGGCCCGTCTCAAACCACGGGGCAAACCCCTGCATTTCGCCCGTCATTTTGCGGATCGTTTTTACACCTTTTTCTCGGCCTCGCGTGCCCGGCGCGCATGCGCCCAGGCGCATCTGCGGACTGCCGACGGTCAGATCGACACCCCCTTGGCCATCCGGGTGCTGCAGGATCATGGGAGCGCCGCCTACCGGCCGGACAGCCATTGGCTGGGCGATCGCATTTGTGCCCATGCCGCCAACGGGTTGACCCGCAACGCCAGCCAGACGACCGGGTCCCTGGTGGCCCATTTGCAGCCGGGCGATTCGACGTTTTGGGTGACGGGGACCTCCGCACCGTGCACCTCGTTATTCAAACCGGTCTGGTTTTCCGGTGACGTTTTGCCGGATATCGGTCCTGCGCCGCAACGCCATTTCGATCCGGCCTCTTTGTGGTGGTGCCACGAGCAGTTCCACCGTCGGTTGCTGCTGGATTTCGAAGCGGGCTCGGCAGCCTGCTGCGCAGAGCGGCAGACTTTGCAGGCGGACCTGTTTCAGGAGACCGGCGCAATCACAGGCCGCTCGAAAATCACCATCACAGCCGGGGCCTTTCGTCGTTCCCGGGACTGGACGGAACGCCAAATCAACCGCCTGTCGTCCGCGAGAACGGGCCTTGGGAAGCCTCCTTGCTGGTCCTACCGACGCTACTGGCAGAAACTGAACCGCCAGGCCGGCATCCATCTCTGACAGTTGGATGCCCCTTGCCGCCGCTGTTTTGCCCTAACGGAGCGGGGTGCGCCAGGGGACATGATTTCTAAAGGGAGTTGATCTATCCCCTAACGCTTTGATACGATTCATTTTACATCGGCCGTTGACGAGCGTGCACAGAGGGGCGGGGGATAACCCTGCCATGGATTTCGAAAATGGAAGCCTTTACGCAATTCGGTAAATACCAGATTCTTGACCGCATTGCCTTTGGTGGCATGGCGGAGCTTTTCCGTGCCAGGATCCAGGGTGAGCAGGGGTTTCAAAAACTGGTCGCGGTCAAAAAGATGCACGCCCATTTCTCGATCGAACCGGAGGTGGTCGAGGCGTTTATCGAAGAGGCCAAGCTGGCCGCTTTCCTGCAACACCCCAATATTGTCCAGATTTACGATTTTGGCTGCCGGGATGAGGCTTATTTCATTGTCATGGAGTATCTGCAGGGCAAGGATTTACGCACCCTGACGACGGCCCTGGCTGATCACAAGCGTCCGCTGGGCGTAGAAAACAGCCTCGCCGTTGCGGCGTCCATATGTTCCGGACTGGAGTACGCGCATCGCCTTTCCGACATGGCCGGTCAGCCACTGCATATCGTACACCGCGACATCAGCCCTCAGAATATTTTCGTGACCTATGCCGGCCAGGTCAAAATCCTCGATTTTGGTATTGCCAAAGCCACCGATCGCGGGGATACCACCGAAGCCGGGGTGCTGAAGGGAAAAGTGGCCTATATGTCCCCTGAGCAGGCCCAGGGGAAAATCATCGATCACCGCTCCGATATATTTGCCGTCGGCATTATACTGTATGAGCTGCTTACCGGGCGACGCCTGTATCACGGCAATACCATGGAAATCCTGCGGCGGGCGCAAACCGGCGAATTTACGCCGCCGGAAGAATGCCTGCCGGATTTGAGCCCGGAACTCCGCCACGTTTTTCAGGGCCTTCTGGCCGTCCGACCGGCGGACCGTTTCTCGGACTGCGCGGTGGCCTTGGCGGCCATCGAAGAATGTCTGGGCGATCTCTCCTCCCGATCCATCGAGAGACATCTGGGGGACCTCGTCAGCGACCTGTTTGCCGAAGACAAAATGGCGGAGGAGACCCAGCTGCGGGGCCTCATGGCCGGCCAGGCCCTGCCCGACACCCTGGAACCGCGGGACACCAATCCCGGTTCTGACCCGGTTCCATCGAAGGGCGCCTTTCATTATCACCCCTTTGCGTCACCGTCAAAAACCATGCGCACACCCGGTTGGCGATGGCTGCGGTTAGGCCTTGCCGGCTTTCTGGTGGTGGCGTTTTTTTTCATGTGGGTGCGCTGGCATATTCCCGGTAAAAACCAGGGGCAGTCCCTTGAAGCCTTTCAGGCGCGGAACTTTAAGGAAACAGCCGTGTCGATCGGCGCTGAAGAAAAGACTGTTTTGCAAAGCTCCGGATCGCTGGCGCCTCACCTGTTGCCGCTCGAGCAGCAGGCGCGTTCTCTGATGGTTTCGGAACCGCAAAAGGCTGTGGATCTTTGGCGACAGGTGATCGAAGGTGCGCCGAACAATATCCGGGCCCATTTCAACCTCGGGTTGGTGCTGTTAAGACTGGAAGACTATCCGCAGGCCATTCATGCCTTTGAGCGGGTTCTGGCGCTTGATGACCGGATGACCGACGCACGCTTTAACCTGGGCTTTGCCTATGCTAAGATGGGGCGTTACGACGAGGCCACGCTGCAATATGGGCAGGTGGTCGATCAGGCGCCGGCTTACCTTGACGAAGTGCTGTTTAATCTGGCCATTATTCAGGACTTTCAGGGCGATCGGCAGGCAGCAGCCCGGAGCCTCCACGGCGCACTTCGCTACAACCCCCACAATGTCAGGGCGATCAGCTATCTGGCGCGGATGGAAGGCCGTTTTTCTTCACCACCATGAGACGATGCGGTTGGCGACTATTCTGCGGCTGGGCACTTTTCACACTCCTGTTTTTTAGTCTGACGGCCTGCACGGCCTTTAAGCCGAAAGTGGAACCCCTGACTGCCAGCAGCAAGGCCCCGCCCCGCAAGGTTGTGCTGCCCAGCGTAACCTATCAGGGCGTTCCCTGTTATCTGCACGAGGTGCGCTGGCCGGAGGAATCGCTATCGGTGATTGCCCGCTGGTATACCGGAAACGAAGGAAACGCCCGGATTCTGGCCAAGATTACCCCCAATCTCCGAACAAACGATTTACGCAAAGGCGATGTGGTGTTCATTCCACAGGAATTATCCCGCCGCACCGACCCCATGACCCGCAGCTACGCCCGCCGCTTTGGAAAGTCGCCCACACCGGTCAAGCGGGAGGCGCCCAAAGTTGCGCCCGCTGATGAAGACGATTTCCCGGAAGATGGAACCCCTCCGGCACCATACGGACCGCGGACCTATCCGGATTAACGCAGTGATCTATTTCCCAAATCATTGGAATAGGCGACGCTTTATCGGGCGCTTATCCAAACTCGATCTAATAGGTCGAGGATCTATTAATAAGAAAAATAGTCTCCAATAAGATGGGAACTATAGTTCTCAACCTGGGTGCCAGATAATGTCTACGTTTCTATCTGTCTGTGAATACAGTAAGTTTTTATTCTCAAATTGCTTTAGTATAGGCGTATTAATTGCAAAGCATAAACCGAGGCTTTGAATATTCGGAAATGTTAGCAACAAAATTCCTACTCAGCCGCTTGCAATTATATGATTTGCAGGTTTGCAAAGGAGGTAGAATGGGCAAAGGGTTGAAAGTGGTGGTGATCGTTCTGTTCGCTCTGTTTTTTTGCTCGCCGGTCAATGCCCTGGAAGTTACGCCGAACAGCGTTGTATCCTTCACGGACCTTGTTGGAGACAAGGATGGGTTTGGCCTAAATGTACTTGAAGGCCAAGTTGTAATTTTTGATATGAATTACGGACTTGCTGCTGGTCAAATAACTGATGGATGGACTAACAGGGGAATTCTCCCACATTTTTCTTGGGAGCACGATTTTATTATAGGGGAAGAATTTACTATCACAGATGCATATTTGGAAATTTTCACCGGAGGGCAAGGATTCTACGGACTTAGCCGATTGCTTGTCGATGGGGAGGAGATTGGCTATCTTACGGATGGGGAAAGCGGAGGGAAAAACTATGCTCGACTGGATACATTTGATCTTTCCTCAAACCTGAATCTTTTAGAGGACGGTCATGTATTGATCAGGGTAGAAACTCAGTATGCGAAAGGCGGTTATACTGTTAGTAATCAACCTGCAGACAATTGGATACTCGACTACAGCCAATTAACTATCCACGGCGTTTCATGTACTGCGCCTACCCCAGTTCCTGAGCCGTCATCCATCTTGCTTATGGGAATCGGTATCATTGGTCTTGCCGGAATTGGTCGAAAGAAAATTCATAAAATATTAGGTTGATGCACGATAATTGTAATGGAGGAATGGCTTAACCCAGATTTCTTCATGGTATCAGCCCCTACATTCTATTTTGATTCTGCTCGTTGCATTCCAGTCTATCGTTCCGAAGTCAATCCATTAGTCCGCCCAGTTCAGATCCGTGGGGTATTATGATTGTTGCCTTTTTCTTGAAACTCTGCCTTTAAACTTGATGGTCCAGTTTTTACGCGGGCTGCAACGTTTTTCTCACAACGCTTGATGCCGTATCCAGGAATGGCTATTGTTGTTCCGAAGCCTGTCACGACGCACCGCCGCGCGTTTACCCTGCGACATCGATGCCGAGATCACATCCCAAATGGGGATCCGGTTTTTCACAGTTCTGATTCTGTTCACGGGTATCCACATGACCATCATTGTCGTCTTTGGTGTAGTCGTCCGTTCGTGTATTTTCCATGGTGTTTCTCCTTGTCGGTTGGATTGTTGCGGGTCGCTGCCCTTCTTATAGTACAATTTAGACATGGAATTGCATCTGGCAACGATATTAAAATTATAGTTAGACGATAGGTTAAAACTACTAAAAATGTGCAGGGCTGCAAAAGGCTGCACCGTTGCGCTGGATGCAGCGGTGATCATGGCATGAGGTCAGGGGCTGCCGCTGCCGCCCGCAATGCTTCAGCAGGGCATCATCATATGGCGTCGGCCAGGATTCATCGCAATATTACCGTGCCGCGTTTGGCAAAAGATCTTTATCACTTCGTTCGTTGCCAGCGCCCGGTGGTGCATCGCCTGGGGCGACCCTTTCGTATCAGCAGGCGGTATATCGAGCTCGACCTGACCTATCGCTGCAATCTGCAGTGCCGCAACTGTAACCGATCCTGCACGCAGGCGCCAAGCCGGTGTGATATGTCTGTGGCAGCCGTTGCTGCCTTCATCCGGGAAAGTGTAGCAACCGGTCGATCATGGGAACGCATCCGCCTGCTGGGCGGTGAGCCGACCCTGCACCCTGATTTTACGTCGATTATCAAGATGCTGATGGATTATCAGGCCAGCGCGAACCCTGGCCTGCGCGTCGTGGTTTGCACCAACGGATGCGGCTCCTCTGTTCGTCGTCGCCTGGATAATTTGCCGGCCGGCATCGACATCAAGAACACGTGGAAAGGGGGCCGGCAGCGGCTGTTTCGTCCTTTCAATGTCGCCCCGATCGACCGTCCGTTATATCGGTGGGCCGACACCAGCTGCGGCTGTCGCATTCTGGAAGACTGCGGCCTTGGTTTGACACCACATGGATATTATCCCTGCGCGATCGCCGGTGCCATCGACCGGGTTTTTGGTTTCGGACGGGGGCGGGAATGCCTGCCGCCGCCGGGGGACGACATGCGGGAAGATCTCGACGTCTTCTGCCGCCTTTGCGGTCATTTCGGTTTTTCCTGGCCCACCCGACGCGTCCGTATGTCGCCGACATGGACGCAGGCCTATGAGCGCTATCATGCCATGCGCGGCCGTGATCCTGCGCCGCGTCGTTGACGAGAGACACGTATCGATCAGAATATTGCTTGACGGTTTGTCAAACCTCGGAAGCAGCCTTATCGTCCAATGCATACGATCCAATGGGTTGCTTTGTTGGACGTCACAGCGCGCAAGAGAATTGCAAGCCGTAAATTTTCATTGGCAACCAGAAGGCCGGCGCGATCCAAAATGAAACGCGATGAAACATCCGCAAAAAGACCGTTTTGATCGGGCCGCCTTCGTCTCGGCACTGAAGCATAGCGGATTTGGCGTAGGGCGTATCCGGGAGATGGTAAATCTCTATGTGTGGTTGATTGCCGATAAACCGGGTGGATGACCATTTCGGCACCGCCATTAGGGCCGGGGGTAGTGTCAGCCCAAAACGGTGTTTTTACGATCCGCACGAATAGGGTCGGGAAAGGAATGCAAGCGAATGGATCAGAAGCATTATGTCGTCATCGGAGGCAGTTCGGGAATCGGATGGGAGGTGACCCGGCAGTTGGCCGCCCAGGGCCACCACGTGGTCGTTGGGTCACGAACATCGGAAGCGTTGGCGGGTATCACCGGCGTGACGCATATGCCCCTGAATGTTACGACAGACCCAATACCTGCAGATGCCTTGCCGAAAAAGATTGATGGACTGGTCTACTGCCCGGGCTCGATTCGCCTGCGCCCCTTCCGTGGACTCAAGGAAGAGGATTTCATTGCTGATTATCAGATCAATGTCCTCGGTGCGGTTCAGTCGATTCAGGCCTGTCTTCCGGCGCTCAAGAAAGCCGATAATCGTCCCGGCATCGTCCTTTTCAGCACGGTTGCGGTGCAGACCGGCATGCCCTATCACGCCAGCATCGCCAGTGCGAAAGGGGCCGTGGAAGGTCTCACGCGCTCGCTGGCAGCCGAACTGGCCCCTAAGATCAGGGTCAATGCCATCGCGCCTTCATTGACGGCCACCCCCCTGGCCGCGTCTCTTCTCAACAGCGAAGAAAAGCAGAAAGCGGCTGACGACCGCCATCCGCTCAAGCGTATCGGCCAACCGCCGGACATTGCCGCCGCGGCACTTTACCTTCTGGGCGAAGCCGGGTCCTGGGTGACAGGTCAGATTCTCCATGTGGACGGCGGCATGGGGGCCTTGCGCACCTTTAAGTAAAGACCAAACCCTATGGCGGAGGCGGCCGCGATATTTACCGACCGTCTTAAGCGCTGAGATGCATTTCAGCGCCGCCTGGGCCGCAAGCATTTACCAAGCATGTTTTTCCAGGGCGGAGCGCCTGGGCACGCTGCCCGCACGCAACTTGAATTCCCAAACATAGGAGTCTTATCGATGGAACTTCCCCAATATTTTGAAAATGTTAACGGGATCGGTGTGTTGGCCACGGCCGACGGCAACGGACATGTCAATTCTGCCATTTACGCCAAGCCGCACTTCATGGAAGACGGCACCCTGGCATTCATTATGCGGGATCGCCTGTCCCACGCGAACCTGCAGTCCAATCCCTTTGCAAGCTATCTTTTCGTGGAGCATCGCCGCGGATACAGCGGCAAGCGCCTCTATCTGAAGAAAATCCGGGAAGAAAAAGAGACCGAACGGCTCTATGAACTCCGGCGTCGACGCTTCTCCTCGGATACCGATCCTGAAAAAGACCCCAAATTCCTCGTTTTCTTCGAATTGATGCGGGTGCGGCCCCTCCTGGGAGATAACAAAGACGCATGACCGCAAAGATGGCGAATCAAAAGGACCGAACGGAATGGCAAAGGGAAAAATCCTGCGGCTGATTCTGGGCGACCAGTTGAACGCCCAGCACAGCTGGTTCCGACAGCCACAGAATCATATTGTTTACATCATGATGGAAGTGCGCCAGGAGACCGACTACGTCAGGCACCATATCCAGAAGGTGGTCGGCTTCTTTGCCGCCATGCGTCATTTCGCCGAAGCCTTATCCCAGCAGGGGCATCGTGTAATTTATCTCTGCCTGGACGATCCCGAAAATGAGCAGGGCCTCGAGGAAAACCTTACAAAATGGATTGCCAAGGAAAATGCCACCCGTTTGGAATATCTGCTCCCGGACGAATATCGTCTGGACCGCCAGTTGGAAACGATGGCGGAACGCCTGCCGGTTCCCGTTGCCTCCGTGGACACCGAACACTTCCTGACCGCCAGGGGAGATGTCGAGGCGCTGTTCAAAGGCAAAAAGCGATTTCTCATGGAGACCTTTTATCGTCACATGCGCCGGAAGTATGCCATTCTCATGGAGGTAGACGGCAGGCCCCTGGGCGGCAAGTGGAATTACGACCACAGCAACCGCAACCGTTATGACGGTGCCGTGCCGCTGCCGTCTGCCAAAACATTCCGCAACGATGTCAGCGATATCGTCGCAATGATCGATCGATGCGGTGTAAAAACCATCGGGGAGATTGACCCGCAGTATTTCGTCTGGCCTGTCAACCGCAAACAGGCCGTAAATCAGCTGCAAGATTTCGTTCAGAAACGACTGGCCTATTTCGGTACCTACCAGGATGCCATGGTGACCGATAACGGGTCCCTGTTTCATTCACGGCTGTCCTTTGCGCTCAACACCAAGATGCTTCATCCCATGGAAGTGATCCAGACGGCCGTCACGGCCGCGCAGGAAAATGCCGGCCGAACGATCGGGCTCGAACAACTGGAGGGGTTCATACGGCAGATACTCGGTTGGCGGGAATACATGCGCGGCATCTACTGGGCCCACATGCCGCAATATGAAACCCTTAATCACTTCGACCATCAGGCCGCCCTGCCGGATTACTACTGGACGGCGGACACGCATATGAACTGCATGCGTGTCTCGATATCCCAGTCCCTCGAGACGGCCTACGCCCATCATATCCAGCGGCTGATGATCACCGGCAATTTTGCCCTTCTGGCGGGCGTGCATCCGGATGAAGTGGATGCCTGGTATCTGGGGATTTATATCGATGCCATCCAGTGGGTAGAGATTGTCAACACCCGCGGGATGAGTCAATTTGCCGACGGAGGCGTCGTGGCCACCAAACCGTATATCTCCTCGGCCAATTACATTCGGAAGATGAGTGATTATTGCAGCGCTTGTCGGTACGACCCCGGGACGCGGACGGGAGAGCATGCCTGCCCGTTCAACAGCCTCTATTGGGATTTCCTTCACCGGCATCGCGCCAGGCTTGCCAGAAATCACCGGCTGGCCATGATCTACCGCTCCTGGGATCGGATGACAGACGAAACCCGGCAAGGGCTTCTCGAACAAGCCGGCCACTACCGCTCAGCCCTCGGAACCCTGTAGCATCCGGCTGCCTTATCTGGGACAAGCGAAAAGATAATGCTGCAAGACGGCACGGCCCGATTCTTACCGCCGGGGTCTTATCGCTTCAAACCAATGGCACGTATCGACAGTGCTGCCTGTAGATGACGCCCGACGGTTGAAGTCGCATCCAATGGTTGCTATGGTCAACAAGCTGCCGATCATCAGGCATCGCCCTTTTAATCCAGAGCTCAAGGTTAACGGGAGCACGCCGTGGACCCTGCCCTGCCATTTGATAAGATCGCGACCCAAGCGGTTTCGCTGGGGGCGTCGCTTGTCGGCGCGGCCCATGTCGTTACGCTTCTGGCGTCTCCTTCCCATCGGCGTTTTCAAATTGACTGGCGTGTTCAAGAGGCCCGCTCCGTGCTTGTTCTTGCCCTGGCGCATGACGATGCGAAGCCGGAGATGGACTGGTGGGACAACCGGCAAGGCCGAACCCCGGGCAATCGTCGGCTGATCAAAATCAATCGAAAACTGAAAAAGTGGTTCCGGAAAACATATGCTGTCGAAGCGAGCGAACTTCCTTATAACGCTCACCAGAGAGGGGTTTTCCTAAAGGATGCCGCGGTCCTGGCAGGATTGGGGGTGATGGGTAAGAACAATCTGCTCGTCACGCCGCAATATGGGCCCCGGGTGCGCCTCAGAGCGCTGCTTCTCGACCGTTTCGTACAGTGTACCGGTCCGCTGACCGGTTTTTCCCCTTGCGAAACATGCGAGGGGTTCTGTATGCGGGCTTGTCCGAAGGAGGCGTTTGCCGGTGGGGCCTACCGGCATGATCGCTGCCGGCAGCAGATGGAAAAAAACGAGAGCGACCCCGTCGTGCTGGCCTCGCCGGTCGTGGGGATGCCGACCCGGTTCAAGATCGCCTATTGCCGCCTGTGTGAGCTGGCCTGTCCGGTGGGCCGCTGAAAGGGGTCAGGACAGCGGTTGTCCGCAGACATAGATGTCCCGCTGGGTAGAGTTTCCCGTATAGGCCGATATCCGGGATAAATCCACCCCCCAGTATACCGAAGCGCCTCGCCGGAACCCGAGCCCGCTGCCCAGAATGAACCCCAACCCCCTGGACCAGTCGGCGTCATGTTCGAACGAACAGCCACCGCAAGCCGTCACGCCGATTTCGCGGGAATAGGGCAGGATGACGATCTGGTTCGGACCTTGTTTGATCCTCACGCCAAGAGATTCCCCCTGGAGCAGGTCGAGAAAGAATTTTCCCACACGGGGTTCGGGGTTGACCATCAAAATGGTATCGATGGCCCCGACCGGCAAGCAGCGCAGCAAATCCGCTTCGGCGCGAAGGATGACAAGGTTGGCAGGTGAGTCCGTTTGCGCCGATAGCTGACGCTCACGCCATGCCTGGGCGATCTTGCCATAGCCGGAGCCGCTCGAAGGCTGATGCGACCAGTCATAGAGATCGGTGGCGATGACCCCGATACCAGGGTTCTTAAGGGCGATTTGGCGGGACGCCTCGGCGTCACCACACCCGATTTCCAATAACACCTGCGGCATCCGTAAAAGCGCATTCATCTTCCGGATGTCAGGGGTGCTGTTTTGCCGGCAAAGGAGATAGCGCAACCGGTCGGATGCATCCGAGCGCGTTAGGTGCCCGTGGTCGTTGACGGCACTGGATCGTAGGAACGCCTTCGAACGAGCGAGAATGTTTCTTGGAAGGGGCAGTGAGGTGCTGTGATCTTTGCCGCTTTGGTGAAATGGTGGCGTGGCAGGCCGATTCCGAAAACGGACGACGGTTCCAGAACTGTTCCTCTGGCGCACATCTGTCTGGAAAGGCTGCCTTATTCGGCGCCAGATGGCCTGGCTGACAGTAGCGATCCTTTTCCCCAATTTGCACGTGCTCCCGGTAGGATATCCGTTGCCTGCTGAATTAAATGCAAGGTGCATCGACAGCACTGGGGGGATTCCGAATCCCTGCTGTTTGTGTATGGGTGAACTAGACACCGGGGGGGCTATGTTTGTCAATCGAATTTATTGATTCCTAAGCGGCGTTCTGCGACAGGTTTTTTGAGCGATTATTTCATCTTGTGACGAACTGAATCGTCCGGACCTGTTTACTGACCACGGTGTCCACCGGGGATACCTCCCCTTTATCCTGCACTGTTAGCAGTGCAGGATGCCCATCCCGCAGTGCGGATCATTGCGTTGTATTGCATCGACATTGCCAAGACTCCCCAAAAAAGCGCCGCATTTTCTGTACTCCTGATCGACAAACGCCGTGATTGATATGTGAAGCTGACGGCGTTTATAATTCTTATCTAACTGATATTAATCCATAATTTTTCCAATACCCTTTCGCCCCCCACAAAGCCGCCTGCGTTTTCCTTCTGCTTTTCACGGATAAGACGCCGTTCATGTGATGATTGGCATTCCTTTTGCCACAGGAAACAGCGTTCCTCTGGACGGATGGGGTGTGCGTCGGCCCCCTTTTCCCCCACAACTTTGGGATGCTAACACGATGAATTGGTTTGTGCGGTGTTTAAAAAGAATCCAGCGAGGCTATCACCCGTTTCCGTTAACAGCGAGCTTCCGGACAGAGCATTGCGCCATTTTCCTTTTGGTTGGCGTATGCATTTCGTTGTGGTGCCCCTCTAACCTTTTCGCCGAGAATGGCGTCGAGGATCAGGTCATTTACATCAAGTCCGGCGGAGATTCTTTTACCGCTACACTCGTGCCTGACCATTCGCCCGGATCGGTTCCCAATGATCCGACTTTGGTCGAAGCCACAACCAACGGCGAACCAACGGCATTTCAACTGGTGCCCGGCTCCGAGGGGCAAATCGACCTGGGCGGCAACCTGCCCGATCTTGAAGACGGGCGTCACCGTGGCGCCATTAAAACCCTGACGCCGGATGGTCATCAGAAAGACCGCAAAGCGCTTCTTTTCATCGTGGATTCCAAGCCCCCGCTTATCGAACAGGTAGAACCCGAAGGCGATTTTTTCCCGCGCAGCGCAGGCGCGATTCGCTTCAGGATCACCGATCCGAAAAACGGCTCGGGGGTTTCCATCGATCCTGCGGAATGCGCGCTGAACGTAGCGGTCAGCGGTGCCACCCTCCAAAACAGAATTCTCTCCTTTAGGGAGAACGAACTCGACCTGACTGTTTTTGTTGCGTTTCCCGGAGGGGCCGCCGAGCATGATGACGACTTCACCGTGTCGGTATCCCTGCAGGATCGGGCCGGCAATGTCGGGCGGACCAGTAAAACATTTACCATCAGGAGCCTGGTTTCCCCCCTGTTTACGGTCTATCAATGCCGTCACCAGGACATCTATCTTGAAGCCGGCGGCGAATTCCTCGTGGAACCCGCTTACAGCGCTATGGCTTTGCGTGTCGGGAGGGATCGGCAGCTTGATGTGTTCGCGCGCGGATGTTTTGGAAAGAATTATCATTATCCCGATAACATTCGTTCGATAATGAGATCCAATGGGATTGATCGGGAGACCGAAGCCGAAATCGTTACCATGAACACCTTTTTCCAGAAAGTTGTCGGGGATCTAATCGACATTCAAAGCGCTTCGGGCAACGTCACCATCCACAAACAGGAAGACAGCGATTTTAAGGACAGCCGGATTTCATTCAGCATCAGCCAACAAAATCCCACCCCTATGGGCGACCAGATGGAAACGTTGCTAGTCAAGGCGCCCGTGGCATTCAGGATCGATTCTTCGAAAGTCAATTTTTGCGCGTCCAGAAGCCAAGTCAATCCCCTTGACCCGGATGACTGCATCTATCACCACATCCCGGAGGATGCTTTTATCTATACCTTCGAGACCATTGCCATCCCCGTTTATTTGGAAACCGCGCCGGCACCCTTTAGCCTGAGTGTCGAGCAGGAAGAGAACCACCTGGTCGCCACGGTGAAAACCAGTCCGATCGAACTCATGGATACCGGTGCTTCCTGGTTCGCGTTTGAAGGCGACAAATACTGGTTTGAACGGCAGGGGGAAAATTGCGTGGCCAAGGGCCCGGCCCACGAAGGCCTGGTGCATTACCAAATAGCCGCAACCCATAAAATCGCCGAGTTTGCGAACCCATACGGGAATGCCACCACCGGCAATCGGACCATGATGAATAACGGCGATATCATCGTTTGTCTGGATCCGCCTAAAATTGAAAATTTTCGCTATGACCGTGAGAAGAATACGCTGCATGCCGACATAGATGATCAGGGGACGCCGCTGGAGGCTCTCGCCATCGAACTCTGGGTTTCAGACTATCGCCTTGACCATACCTTCGATCCGGCGACGGGAAGATTGGAAGCGGCACTTCCCTACACGCCGCTTGCGGTTTTAACCGCATCGTTAAGCGTTACGGATTTCGCCGAACAGACCACTACGGACAACTGCCAAGTCTTTGGACAAGCCGAATCAGACGATACCGATGAGAATGCTCCGGATTCGTCGATCCGCGGTCCCTATACACACACGCCTGGCACAAGCGACATCGATCGCGTGATTGGCACCAAGGGGAATGGCAAGGCCCTGGTGGAGATCTGCGATAATGTAATGAAGTGGGGTTACTATCAAAATGGCCGTTTCGTTACGATCGATAGTCAACCCGCATCCATGCGACTGGTTCAATTGCGATCCCGTGATCCTGGGAATGTTGTTGAGAGCCGGCGGGCGGTTTCCAAAAATTTGCCGATCCATATGGCGTTCTTCGGGAATAGCTATGACGCCTCCCGTTACGAGCCGATTCCCGAAAGGGCCGGAGGAATTACCTCCATATCGATAACAGGCGGGCAATCGGCAAGTGGCGCCGGGCGGAATTTCTATTTCGCGGTAATGGCCAGGGATGGCAATCGCTACATCCCCTTACGGAATAGCGGATTTGGATTCGGTCTGTATTTTACGTCAAAGGAAACCAAGCAGTGCCGCATGGAGGAACGGGATATCCTGGCGCCGGTCATTCGCCCGACGTTTGATCCGGCAACCGATCGTCTGATGGCGTCGATCCATGACCACGGCATGCCGTTATCCGAACTCGCGATCACTCTGACCGCCAAAAGCGATTCGAACCGCAATAGTGCCGACTGGGGATATCGATTGCACAGCACAGGCAGCCGTCCCCCGTTTACGTTTCAAAACGGGATACTCGCCAGCCAGTTCGTTACACCTTCCCGCGGGGAGTTTTTCGTTTTTGAGATTAGCGCCGAAGACAAAGCGGGCAACAGGAATCGGGTGGTCGTTGACGTTATGCTGCCACGGGAGCCTCCCGAGGTGAGCCTTGTGGCAGAAACGCAGCAAACCGGCCACCTTATTCGTCGTCACGGGGGACAAGCTTCCGCCTACATGACGGCGGAGGCCAAGGACGATTCTCAGATCGTTGCGGAGAAAACCACCCTGTGGCTGGATGATCAGGTATTGCGCCCCTTTACGCTGTATTCTCACACAAAGGTGCCAGGCTGGAACCGCTTTTTTGATTTCAAGGCCGGCTACGTTGCGGGCGTTGAAGAAGGGCAACACCTGGCGCGCTTCCGGGCCACGGATGCCACCGGTCTTTGGGCGGAAACGGCAGCCGCTTTCGACTACCAACTGGCCCCCTTCATCAGCAATTTTAAGGTGATGCCGGACCCCGTGCGTAAGATCGGCGGACCGGCTTTGACGGCCATGGTCATCGACCGCGGCGGGGATCTGGATATCAGCGGTCTGGCCTTGACCATCGATGGACAGCCGGTGAACGCGTCGATGCTGTTTTATGATGCGGCCAGCGGTTATTTTGCGGTGGATGGGCCGTTGACACTTGCCGATGGGCCGCATGTGGCCAAAATCACTGCCACCGACAGCCATGGAAACCAGGCCAGCGGCAGCCTGCGCTTCACCCGGGCCATGGAGATTTCGACGCCCTTCCAGAGCAGCGGAAACGGGATGGTTATCGATGGCCTGACCTTGATGGAGCTCGAAGACCAAAACGGCGATGGTCGTGCCAATCCCGGAGAATTGGTGCGGCTGTTCATTGCGCTGCGCAACGACACCGAGGACGATCTGTCGTGCACCGGCCGCCTTTCCTCTGAAGATCTGGACATTGTCGTCGAAACCGAAAGCGTAACCTACGGGACAATGGCCCCCGGAAGCATCCTGGTGCCCATGAAAGGGTTTGACCTTCAGATCGGAAGCGACATTCTGGCAAAGACCATCAGTGACCCCTATGCCGCCTATTTTGATCTCACCCTCGATGGCGACGGGGGCGAAGAATGGATCCTGCCGCTGACTATCCCGATCTTTCAGCCAACGATTCCGATCGACACCGGCATGATGCTTACCCTGGATCGATTGCCTCCCACCACCAGTGCCGGCACATTCCGTCTGCAGGGAACCATAACCAGCAGTGCCGAATTTATCGACTGGATAGAGGTTCACGTCAACAGCGCCATGCAAGGGCCGGTGTCCTTCAACCGCGCAGGCGGCCGTTTCGGGGCCATGGTTACCCTTGCCGACGGTGCCAATACCATCGAGGTGACGGGAGCCGACAGCAACGGCGTCCGCGGGTCCGCTTCGGGCTACATATTCCGCACAACGGCCTTTACACCACCATCGATCATCATCACTTCTCCTGCCAACGGCGATTATTTCATATGCGACAACTTGACGGTGACGGGGACCTACAGCACCGGCAGCGGAACGCTACGCCGTATCACCGTACACGGCCCATGGGGGGCAGGCGATACGTGTCCGACGACGATCATCGACGGTACGACTTTCAGCGTAAACTGCGGGGATGTCATCTACGGCCCGACGGGGCAATACGAGATCGAAGCGACCATCGAGACCACGGATGGGGTCCAGGCCGTCGATAGCATTACCATCAGTGTCGGAGATTGCTCTTGATGGGAGCGTGTCGTTGTGAGACCTCCGGGTTGTGGTCGTTCAGGGTCATTGGTGTATTCGTCATCCTGTGCGGCTTTCTTCTATGCCCGGTCAGTCAGGCGCGGGCACAGGGGGATCTCAGGATTCCGTTGAATGATGCCGGCATCTTCAATCCCGGTCGAGGACCGCTGGTAGTCGCGTACGAACTTTTAAAGGACGCTGAAGATGTGTCCGTGCGTGTTCGCGACTTCCGGGGGCAGGTGGTCCGTCAATATCGATTTGTCGAACTTCTGGCCGGGGACCATTCGTTTGACTGGGATGGCCGGGACCAGAATGAAGAACGTCTGCCGGACGGAAACTACGAGCTGTTGTTCGAGGTGCGATTCAAGGATGGCAGCCGCGGGCTCGGCCTGGTTACCGTTCGGATCGCCACTGTCCAGCAGGCGCCGGGAGTGCCTGCGCCGGAACCCCTGCCGCCGGAAAAGCATAATTACAAGATAAGCGGCTCGGTCTCCTCATTCTGGCGTCACGACGGGGAAAACCACGAAGACACAGGTCAGGTTCGCATGCGCACGCAATTCTCATATGCGGATGACAACCGCCGCGCCGACGGTGTGTTGTCGGTCATCGACACATATCCCGGCGGTGATGCGAACTACGACGCCAGCCAGGCTTTTGCCGAACGACGATGGGGAAACGGCAGGATCAAAGGTGTGTTCCGGGAGGGGCTGGGGAGCTTTGACGATCCGATCAAACTTTTCAGCGATTTCAAGAGCGAACGCAAAAAATTTGGATTTCGCGTGGATCAGGGTTTGGGCGCACTGCAGGCCACGGGGCTTGCCTACACCACTGAAGGAGATGTGGATACGGAAGAATCCGGGGCCGCGGCTCGCCTGCGATACGGGGAAGAGGATAGCTGGCAATTGGGGGGCGGCTTTACTCACCGGGAGGACTTGCTGCCTGACGGCAGTGATGATCGCTACCGCAACCAGGCCATGGCTGCGGATCTGAGGGTGCCGATACTCGAACCGCTGACCTTGTCGGTCGAATTTATTCACACCGAGGACAGCGAGAAGAGCAGCGACAATGGCTATACGGCCATTGCGGCATACGACCAGGGACGCCTGCGGTTATCAGCGGGTTATATCGATCTGGGGGAAGACTTCGCGGCCGACTTTGCCGATCCCCTGCACGGCGTCACCTCTGATGCCAGGGGAATCGAAGCCAGCGCCGACTATTCAGTGCCGAGTACCTGGCGGTACGTTCGAAACCCCATAATAACCATGCGTGTTTTTGATCTCAAGCGTCACAACGACGATGAAACGGTGCGCGAAATCGACACATCATTGCGGTTTGCCATCGGCGAACAGGACACTTTTTTCCTCAGCTGGTACGGACAGGAGAATGAAGACGGCACCACCCATACCTTCCTGGGAACCGCCACCCACCAATGGAACCCGTGGTGGGCCACCAGCCTGCAGACCAACTATATCGATGCGGAGGACTCCGGCACCTTGCGCTTTACCCTGGACACCACCTACCACCGGGAAGAGCAGACCGCCCGCTTGGCGTTGGAATGGATCCGGCGCACCATCGATGCCTCTGTTCTTTCTCCCTATGAGGAAGCCAGCCTGCGTCTGGATTGGGATAATACGTACTGGGGGGTGCAGGTGCAGACGCGCTACAGCGAGAACGAAGAGGACAACGGTTATAACTTTTTCGGGCGGGTAGAATACCGCCACGAAATGCTGCATCGCTATCAGATGGTTACCTATGCGTCGCTGGGCAATCGGTCCGCCTTCGATTTTGAAAGACAAGTGGAGGTGGGGATGGGATTCCGTTTCTAATGGGTCGTCTTTTCACCGATAACAGATACCGGACGGGGAAAATGAAATATCACAATCCCAGGCAATTTTTAGCGTTGTTTTTATTCCTCCAGACGATTCTATTTTCCTGCAGCGGGCTTCGAACGGAGATCTATCGCGAAGAAACCCTGCACCGCTACAACCAGGCCTGCAAGTTCTATAAACAGGGCGATTACCAAACCGCCCGGTCAGAACTTGAAACCGTCATTGACCTTGATCCGGATTACGGGCCGGCCCATGCGGCCATGGGCAACCTGGCGCTGATTGGGGAGGACTACAGCAGCGCATTGATCCACTACCAGGCGGCTGTGGCGGCGGACCCGGAGTTGAAACCCCCACTGCGATCCCTGATCCTTGTCGCAATGGCTCACAAGGAGCGCGAACCATTGCTAAAAGCCGGGGTCGGGCTTGACCAGCTGTATCCGCTGATCATGGCGGACCGCCGGGCGGAGGTGGAGGCTCTGCTGAATCAGGATATTTCGTTGCCATTGCTGGCCAACGACACCATGGGCATCACGCCGGGCAGACTGGGAGAGATGCAGCGCAAGCTCGTTGAAACGGCGAACCCCATGATTGGGAGTGTACGTTACCGCCTTTTTTCAGGTTGTTTTTTGTTTTACGGGCAAAACGACGACGCCCTGGCAACGGCGATGATTCAAAGCGTGGTCGATGAGGCCATCGGCAGGGACCGGCAGGAAGCACGGGTCGTTCTGGGACGACTCCACGAGCGCCGGGGGGAGGCCAACGCAGCCGTGGATGCTTACCTGGCGGCCGTTGATGCCGGCCTGCCCATGGCGGATGTGGCCCACCACCTGGCCCGCGTCTACCGGGTGGATATCGAGACCATTATGCCAGCCCAATTGGCACCGGCTGAAGATGCCGCACCGCAAGAACCCATCCGTATCGAGATGTCGACCCATCTGCCCTCTTCTCCGGCACCGGGTCTGGGTTCCGCAGCGGATGCCAAAAACATTCATATTATCGAGCGTCGGGGATTGCAGTATACGTTTTAAACCGCCTGCCCCAGTGGGCTCAATGACCTTGTTCGCTGTCGGGTAAAGGCAGCAGCAGGAGTACCAGCAGCAAGTATAAGGCACCCATGACGGCAAACCCTCCCGCATACCAACCCGCGTCGCCGGCCACCCCCATGAGTATCGGTCCCAGGAAAAAACCCAGCCCCCAAAAGAGGTAGAAAGTGCCGGAGACGGTGGCTTTGTAGGCGGCCGATACCTGATCGTTGAGGAACGCCAGGGAGGCGACCAGAAAGACCCCCAGGCCACATCCGGAAAACGCCAGTACCGCAATCGCCACGGGCAATGAAAATAGAGGGAAGATAAACATGCCCGATGCCGCCGCCAGCATTCCGGCGATCATGGGAATCTTCCGTCCGGTTCTGTCGGCGATTGGCCCGATGACGATCTGTGCGAAACTGATCGCGATGTAGAAAAGCGCGAAAAAATAGCCAACCGAGTCCGCTGTGGCCTGTTTGGCCTGGATGAGAAAGGCCGGGATAATGGTCAGGAACAGGCCGTAGCCGATGCCGTAGAGCAAAATACCCCAGAATACGATGAGGACGGATCGGTCGCCGAGCAGGGCGCGCATGTTCCGCATTCTTCCCGTCGTGGGCAGCGTGTCCCGTCTTTCGATTTTTGGAGAGGAAACCGCGGCCCCGATCCACAATCCGCCCAGTGCACTGAGTACGCTGAAAAGCAAAAAGGCTTCGGTATCATGCCAGACGCGGGAGAGCAGAACGCCTGTCAGGCTGCCGGCCATCAGGCCAATGTGCAGGGAGGCGTTGTACCAGCCCATCACGCGGGCTTTGTTGTTGGGATACAGAATCGACAGCAGGGCCGGGGCCAAGGCCCATACCGGCGCTTCACCGATGCCCTGGATCATGCGGCCGATCAGCAAGGCCATGGAGGTGTCGGCCAGATAGAACAGCAGGCCTGCCAGGGCGCATACGAAATAGCCGCCTGATAGAAACCACTTGCAGCCGAAGCGGTCCGCCAGCCTTCCGATCGGTACCTGGAATAGAATATATGAAACGGCGAATGTTGCCGCCAGTGCCCCGACCTGCGTCACGGAGCCGGACAACTGAAGAATTTTGTCGGGCAATCGGGCCACGATCATCCCGACCCCGAACATCAGCAGGAACACGGCGCCGTTCAGGGCGATGATCGATTTTTTATCGTTCATGTCAAGACGGGCTTTTACATCAGCTATTGTCGATTCGTCGATACCAGGATGTTCCGTAAAGGGTCCTGTCGCCATCCATTCTCCTGAGAGAGTCTGCGGTTTCATATCGTGCTTGCCGGACAAACTGCAACGCTTTAATCCAAATGTGATAGCGGTTCCTGCTCACAGAGGCACCATGGTGGGGAATGGATTCTGATCGGACAATTTTCTTGATATCCACGGTGGTGCATAGGATGACATACACTCTTTTTTTGATTCAATATGACCATTGACTTAGTCAACTATATGACTTTTTATTAGACTATGATTAGAGTCAATATACACGAAGCCAAAACGCATCTTTCACGTTATCTGGCCAATCTGTCTGAGGGCGAAACGGTCACGTCCCGTCAAGTGGTGTAAGAGAAAAGAACCATTCTCTTGGCTTTCCCA